>CAVSNJ010000027.1:0-346613 GCA_963729295.1 uncultured Alphaproteobacteria bacterium | reverse complement strand
TCTTTGGCAAACTTGGCTTTTTCCTGGATGAAGGCGTAGCGCAGCTCGGGCTTGCGGCCCATCAGCGCCTCGACCAGCTCCGTCGTCGAGACATCGTCGTGCCCGCCCTTCTCCGGGAGCCGCACGCGCAGCAGAAGGCGCGTCGCCGGATCCATCGTGGTCTCGCGCAGCTGCCGCGGCGGCATCTCGCCGAGCCCCTTGAAGCGGCTCACCTCGATCTTGCCTTTGCCCTTGAAGGTCGTGGCCATGAGTTCGTCCTTGTGCGCGTCGTCGCGCGCGTAGACCGTCTCCTGCCCGTGCTGCAGCCTGTAGAGCGGCGGCGCCGCGAGGAAGAGCCGCCCGCCCGCGACGAGGCCCGGCATCTCGCGGAAGAAGAACGTCATCAGGAGCGAGGCAATGTGCGCGCCATCGACATCGGCGTCGGTCATGATGATGACGCGCTCGTAGCGCAGCTTGTCGTCCTGGTAGCGCTCGCCCGCACCGGCACCCAGCGCCTGCACCAGGTCGGCGAGCTCCTGGTTCTGCTTCAGCCGGTCAGCGGTGGCGCTGGCGACGTTCAGGATCTTGCCACGCAGCGGCAGGATCGCCTGCGTCTCGCGGTCGCGCGCCTGCTTGGCCGAGCCGCCGGCGCTGTCGCCCTCGACGAGGAAGATCTCGGTGCCGCTCGCGGCCGAGCGCGCGCAGTCGGCGAGCTTGCCGGGAAGCCGCAGCTTGCGCGTCGCGGTCTTGCGCTCGAGCTCGCGCTCCTGCTTCTTGCGCAGCCGGTCTTCTGCGCGTTCGATGACGGCATCCAACAGCTCGCGCGCGTTCTGCGGGTCGTCGGAAAGCCAGTGGTCGAAGCGGTCCTTGAGCGCGCCCTCGACGAGCCGCGTCGCCTCGGCCGAGGCGAGCCGCTCCTTGGTCTGGCCCTGGAATTGCGGGTCGCGGATGAAGAGCGACAGGATCGCGACCGCGCCGGCGACCACGTCCTCGGGCGCGATCTGCGCCGCGCGGCGGTTGCCGGTCAGCTCGCCATAGGCGCGCAAACTCCGCGTCAGCGCGCTGCGCAGGCCCGCCTCGTGCGTGCCGCCCTCGGGCGTCGGCACGGTGTTGCAGTAGGAGGCGAGATGGCCCTCGAGATCGACGGGCCACGCGATCGCCCATTCGACACGGCCGCCCTCGCTGAACTCGGCCTCGCCGTCGAACGGGCGCTTGGCGATCGTCTCGCGCCCGTTCAATTCGCCGGCGAGATAGTCGCCGAGCCCGCCGGGGAAGTGCAGCGTCTCTTCCTGCGGCACGTCGTCGGGCCGCGGCAGCGCCGGATCGCACGACCAGCGGATCTCGACGCCGCGGAAGAGATAGGCCTTGGCGCGGGCCATGCGATAGAGCGGCGCCGGCTTGAAGCGCAGGCTCGCGCCGAAAATCTCCGGGTCGGGATGGAAATGCACGATCGTGCCGCGCTTGTTGTGGACGGCGCCGGCGTCCTTCAGCTTGGTCTTGGGCTTGCCGCGCGCATAGTCCTGGGTATAGGCGCGGCGGTCGCGGAACACCTCGACCTTGAGCCAGTCGGAGAGCGCGTTCACCACCGAGACGCCGACGCCATGGAGGCCCCCCGAAGTCTTGTACGCCTCGCCCGAGAACTTGCCGCCGGAATGCAGCATGGTCAGGATCACTTCGAGCGCCGACTGCTTCGGAAATTTCGGATGCGGATCGACCGGGATGCCGCGGCCGTTGTCGCGCACCGTGACGCTCCCGTCGCCATGCAGCTCGAGCGCAATGTGGCTGGCGTGCCCGGCGACCGCCTCGTCCATGGCGTTGTCAAGCACCTCGGCGACGAGGTGATTGAGGGCGCGCTCGTCGGTGCCGCCGATATACATGCCGGGCCGGCGCCGCACCGGCTCGAGCCCTTCGAGGACCTCGATATCCTTGGCGGAGTAGCCGGCCGATTGCGGCTTGCGGGCGAGGTTGTCGAAAAGGTCGGCCATGCGTCCTATGAACCCATCATACTGTAGCGTCGAACTCGCGCATCACAACATCTGGTCGAATTTCGCGCAAGGAACATCGCGATGACTGAGCCGCCGAAAGAGCCTGCGCTGCGCGCCATCACCATGCCGGCTGACGCCAATCCGAACGGCGATATTTTCGGCGGCTGGGTCCTGTCGCAGATGGACCTGGCCGGGGGCTCGGTCGCCGGGCGGCGCGCCAAGGGCCGAGTCGCAACCGTCGCCATCACCGGTATGACGTTCCTCCTGCCGGTCTTCGTCGGCGACGAGGTGAGCTGCTACGCGACCATCGTCAAGACCGGCCGAACGTCCCTCACCGTCAAGGTCGAGAGCTGGGCGCGGCGCGGCCTGACCGGCGAATGGGCGCATGTGACCGAAGGCATCTTCACCTATGTCGCGATCGGCCCCGACCGGCGGCCGCGCCCGGTCCCGCCCGAAAGTTGAACAGCGCGCGGCGCTGATCGCGCGGCAATGCGGAGAACGCCGCAGCAACCGTGAACCTCCCGCCGTTGCCATGGAACGGCCGGCGCGCCCCGCCCGTTTTGCGACTTGGGGTCCAACGGAGCCGATGCGGCGGGGTTATGCGGGGTCGGGACGTCGTAACTCGAGTTTGCCTTTATGGTCTCATGGGCTTGGGCTTCGCGGCCGCTCTTCCGCTCGGCATCGGCGAGGCTGCCCTGACGGCGGCGCGGCCGCCGGATGCGTCCGGCAGCGTCGCAATCCTGCCACCGGCTCCGGCGCAAAAGCCGGCGCCGCCGCGGCCGAAGGCGCAGGTCGGCGTCGCCTCGTGGTACGGGCCGGACCAGAACGGCCGCGTCACCGCGAGCGGCGCGATCTTCGATGCCGGCAAGCTCACCGCAGCGCACCGCAGCCTGCCGTTCAATACTCACGTCAAGGTGACGAACCTTCGCAACGGCAAATCGGTCGATGTCGTCATCAACGATCGCGGACCGGGCGTGAAGGGCCGTGCCATCGACCTGTCGCAGCAGGCGGCGCGCCAACTCGGCATGGCCCGGAAAGGTCTCGCCCTCGTGCGGATCGAACCGCTGGCGACCATCGCGCTGAATTGAGTGCCACCTGCGACCGCAACGGTTGTGCCGGGAACGAAGCGCGCGGCGCGGCCTTGATCGAGCGGGAGAGAATTTCCGCATGACCACCAGCGGCGCCATGACGAGCGAGCGGCAGATCTGGGAGGCGGCGGTCCTGCTCGTGCGGCAGCATGGCGAGGACGCGCCCGCGGTCGCCGGGCGCGAGGCGCTCAAACATTGCCGCCGCGAGGACGAGCTGAGCTGCGTCGTCTGGTCATGGATTGCGCGCGTCACGGCCGAGCTCGTGAAACGCGAGCCCGACGGCACCGAGCGAATTCACTAAACGTCGAGACGTTTCGCGCCGCGGAAATGGCGCGGCCCGCGCCCTGATCTGGCTCAGCGCCAGCGGCCGCGCGCGAACACGGCGCCGCCGACCGGGCCACCGTAATAGTAGGGCGGGTAGTAGTAATAGGGATAAGGGTACGGATACGAGTAATAGGAGTAGGCCGGATAGGACGGCACCGCGACCGCCTGTTGCTGTTGCTGTTGCGGCGGTGGCGCGGGCGGCGGCGCTGTCGTCGCCGCGGCGGCAGTCGCGGTCGTCGACGGCGCGCCGTCGAGTTGCGGCGACGCCATGACTTTCCAGGTGCCGTCGGGTTGCAGGCACGTCGTGCCCCAGGCCTCCTGGGGCGCTCCGTTGAGCGTGATCGTCTCCTTGAACTCGCGGCAGGTCGGGCCCGCTTGCGCGGCTTGTTCCTGCGGCGCGGCGGCGGCTTGTGCGGGCGGAGCTACATCGGCCGCCGGCGGTAGCGGCATCAGCGGCGGCGGCGGAGAAACGACGCATCCGGCGCAGAACAGAACGGCGAGCATCGACGGCGCGCGTAAAGATTGGGTGCTCATAAAGGCCTCGCCAGCATTGCGCGCAGAGTGTCCCACCGATCGGCCCATCCGGGCAATCGGATTCCCAGTCGAATGCGCCCCGTCAATTTCGGTTGACCCCGCGCCGCCAACGCCGCCAGCATGGCCGTCACAAGCACGGGCGTTAATCTTTTCGCGTCCGGCAGCAGGGGCCAACGATGCGGGGCGCGCGAAACGTCCTCGAGACGGTGATCGGCAAGCCGGTCGGCGAAAGCCGGGATTTGGCCGCAGCGCTCAAAAGCGGCGACCTGGCGCTCGCCGAGCGCGTCGTCGAATTGCTGCGGCGCCTTTCGATCCTCGCCGAAGTGTCCGACACGGTGACCGAGCACATGACGCTCGACCATCAGCTGCCGCGCATGATCGCGCTGATCACGGAAGTGTTCGACGCCGAGCGCGCCACGCTTTTCCTCAACGATCCGGACGCGGGCGAGCTGTTCTCGCGCGTGGCGAGCGGCGAGGGCGTGCGCGAGATCCGCATCCCGGCCGGCGCGGGCATCGCCGGCGCGGTGTTCCAGTCGGGCGAGCCCGTCATCATCGACGACGTTTACAAGGACGCACGCTTCAATCCCGAGGTCGATCGCCAGACCGGCTACGTCACGCAGAACATGCTGTGCGTGCCGCTCCGCAATCGCGAAGGCAAGCCGCGGGGCGTCACCCAGGTTCTGAACAAGCGCCGCACTGCTTTCACCGAGGACGATCGCGCGCTCCTCGAGGCAATCAACCGCCAGGCCGCCAACGCGATCGAGGAAGCGCGGCTCGCCGAGCTGCTGGACCGCGCGCGGCGCGATGAGATCGAGCTGCTCGCGATTGCCGAGGCGATCTCGAGTGAATTGCAGCTCGACGTGCTCTTGAACCGCATCATGCACGCCTGCACCGAGTTCCTGGAGGCGGAGCGCGCAACTCTCTTCATCTACGACCGCGATAAGGACGAGCTCTGGGCCAAGGTCACCGACGGCGGCGAGCAGAAGGAGCTGCGCGTCAAGTCCACTGCCGGCCTGGTTGGCGCCGCCTTCCAATCGTCCGAGATCCTCAACATCCCCGACGCCTACGCCGACCCGCGCTTCAACCGCACGGTCGACAAGGCGACGGGCTTCAAGACGCGCAACATCCTGTGCGCGCCGGTGATCGACCGCGCGGGCCTCCATCTCGGCATCGTCCAGGTGCTCAACAAGCGCGGCGGCCCGTTCGCCGCGCTCGACGTGCGCCGCCTCAAGGCGTTCTGCGCCCAGATCGCCATCGCGATCCACAACGCGCAGCTCTTCTCCGACGTGCTCGCGCTCAAGAACTACAACGAGAGCATCCTCAAATCGCTGTCGAACGGCGTCATCACGCTCGACCAGCGCTTGAACATCGCCAAGGTGAACGAGGCGGCCGAGCGCATCCTCGGCTTCAACGCGAACGACGTGCTGGGCCGCCCGGCTGAGCAGGTGTTCGGCAACCGCAACGCCTGGGTCACGCGCAGTCTCGAATATGTCGTGACGCAGAACACCACAGACTATCACGCCGATACCGAGCTGCTCATGCCGGACGGCAACATGGCGGCCGTCAACTGCACCGCGGCGCCGCTCCTCGATCTCGACAACAAGGCGATCGGCTACATGCTGGTGCTCGAGGACATCACGCGCGAGAAGCGCGTCCGCAACACCATGTCGCGCTACATGGCGAAGGAGGTGGTGGACCGGCTCCTCGCCAGCGGCGACGAGATGCTCAAAGGCAGCTCGCACGTCGCGACCGTGCTGTTCTCGGACATCCGCCAGTTCACGACGCTGACCGAGGCGATGAGCCCGCAGCAGACCGTCGCGATGCTGAACGAGTATTTCACCGAGATGGTCGAGGTCGTGCTGTCGCATGGCGGCATGCTCGACAAATATATCGGCGACGCGCTGATGGCGATCTTCGGCGCGCCGGTCGAGGACGTGGCCGACGCCGACCGAGCGCTCCGCGTCGCGACCGAGATGATCCGCGCGCTCGAGCAGCTCAACGCGCGGCGCGCCGGCGAGGGCCTCGCCGCCATCGACATCGGCGTCGGGCTCGCCACCGGCGAGGTGCTGGCGGGCTCGGTCGGCTCGGTGAAGCGCATGGAATACACCGTGATCGGCGACACCGTGAACCTCGCCGCGCGGCTCGAGAGCGCGAACAAGCATTACGGCACCAAGGTGCTGGTCTCGGGTCCGACGGTCGAGGCGCTGACCACGCCCGCGATCTTGCGCCGCATCGACGTGCTGCAGGTGAAAGGGAAGTCGAAGCCGACGCAACTCTACGAATTGCTGAGCCACAATACCGAGCACACGTTCCCCAGCATGCGCCGCGTCATCACGCTCTACGAGGGCGGGTTCGAGCGCTACCAAAGGCGCGACTGGGCGGGCGCCATCGCGAGCTTCACCGAGGCGCTGGAGCTCGCGCCGAGGGACAAGCCGTCGCGCGTGTTCCTCGATCGCTGCCGCTACTATGCCCGCCACCCGCCGGCGGACGACTGGAACGGCGTGTGGATCATGGAGGAGAAGTAGCGCGCGCGACTCCGGCTGCGCCCGGCATCGCCAGCACCGCGCGGCATTGCGCCGGAAGACTCGGCATCTTGCGTCGCGGCGGCGGCGCGCCCGGCTTCGGCGGGCGCTGATCGCGCACCCAGGACGCGAGCGTCGCGTCGCATCCGTCGCCGGGCGGCACCGGCGCTTGGCGCTCGCACTCCGGCGAATCGGGCGGGCAGCTCAGGCGGACGTGGAAATGGTCGTCGTGCCCGAACCACGGCCTCAGTTTGCCGAGCCAGGCGTGGTCGGTGGGCGGCAGGCGGCGGCACAGCGTCGCCTTGATGACCGGATTGACGAAGATGCGGTCCACGAGCGGATCCTTCGCCGCAAGCCGCAGCAGCGTCACCTGGCGCTCGCCGAAATGTTTGACATCGACCGCGCGCCAGCTCGGCAGCAGCATCGATGGCAGCGCCACGTTCTCGCGCGCCGCGGGCGCCAGTGGCGGCTTCGGCTCGAGCGTAAACCAGATATCGACATCGACCCCGGTCTGGTGGCTGGCATGGCCGAACGGCAACGGCCCGCCGCGCGGTTGCGCCATGTCGCCGATATAGAGCGGCGGCAGCCCGGCGGCGGACGCCGCGACGCCGAGCCGGCGCACGTAATCGACCGTCTCGGGCAGGCCGAAATAGCGCCGCCGGCTGAGCCGGATGACCTGGTAGCCAGGTCCGTCCGGCGGCAGCGTGACGGCGCCTTCGAGACAGCCCTTGGCCGGGCTGCCGATCGCGGCCGGCGATCCTTGCGTCGGCGCGCTTGCCCGGCTCCACGGATTGCCGTCGTCGCCCCGCGCCATGCCGGCCGGCGCGAGAAGAAGGAGAGCGAGGACGGTAAGACGGAGCGTCATCGGATTAAACACTATCACCAAACCGGGCTGGAACCGCGCGCGGGTGTGACCATGTTGTCACATTGCCAGAAGGACTTTGCCAAGGCGGTTCCGTTGTCATCTCAACGTGTCGTGATTTCTGCTATGGAACGGGCGACGGGCCTCGCGCGCGCCCCTAGGGTTGTCATGCAAATTCGCTCGAGCGTCATCGCTGTCCTGCTTGCCTGGGCGGTTATCGGCCTCCCGGCGCCGGCCTGGAGCGATGCGTCCGCGCCGGCCCCGCAAACGATCGCGGCGCTTCTCGATGGCGCCGCGGCCGACGCCGATGCGGCGAGCCTGCGCGCGTTCTATGCCGCGCGCAATGACGCCCCGGCCTGGACCGACCCGGCGCGAGTCGCGGCGCTCGAGGCCGCGCTCGCCGGCGCCGCCGACCAGGGCCTCGATTTCACCTTCCCGAAAGCGCTGGCGGGCGGCAGCGGCGATGGCGCGGCGCGCGACGTCGCTCTGACACGTCTCGCGCTCGCCTACGCCACGGCGCTCGCCAAAGGCCGCGTCGCCATCGACCAGCTCGAGCAGGACTGGGCCATTTCCGCGCCGTCCTTCGACGCGGCGGGCGGACTTACCACGGCGCTCGCGCATGATCTCGGCGCCTGGTACGCGAGCCTGCCGCCGCAGCATCCCTATTACCGCCGCCTCGTCGCCGCACTCGCACGCTATCGCGCGATGGCCACCGCCGGCGGCTGGGCGCAGGTGCCGCGCGGCGAGCCGTTGAAGCTCGGCATGATGGGCGAGCGCGTGCGCGCCGCGAGGAAGCGCCTCGAGGCCGAAGGCGACCTCGCGCCGTTGCCGCCGTCGCCGGCACCTGTGCCGGCGAGCGCTCCGGCCGCCGCATCGGGTCCGATCCAGCACGTCGCCGCGATTTCGGGCGGCGCACCCGCGCCCGAAACCGTGGCGCCGCCCGACGATGCGGCCGCAATGTTCGACGGCGCGATGGAAGAGGCGGTGCGCCGCTTCCAGCGCCGCTACGGCATCGCCGTCGATGGCGCGATCGGGCCGAGGACGCTCGCCGCCATGAACGTGCCGGTGCGCGCGCGGATCGAGCAGATCGAGCTCAATCTCGAGCGCTGGCGGGCGCTGCCGCACGATCTCGGCGCGAGCTACATGATGGTCAACGTGCCGGCCGAGGCGTTGCAAATCGTCAATGACGGCAACCTTGCCATGACCATGAAGGTCGTGGTCGGCGATCCTGATCATCCGACCCCGGTCGTGCGCACGGCCATGGTCGCCGTGCAGCTCAACCCGACCTGGACCATCCCGGCCTCGATCGTCACCAAGGAGATCATGCCGAAGTCGAAGCGCGATCGCTCCTATCTCCTGAAGAACGACATCGTATTCACGCCGGGCCGCGGCTGGCAGCAGTTGCCCGGTCCGAAGAATCCGCTGGGCCAGCTCAAGTTCGAGACGCCGAACCGGTTCGACGTCTATCTCCACGACACGCCGTCGCGCCTCGCCTTCGACCGCTTCTTCCGCGCGCAGAGCCACGGTTGCGTCCGCCTCGAGCACGCGAGCGAGCTCGCGGGTTTCGTGCTGCGCGATCTTGGCTGGGACGAAGAGCTCATCAGTGAAGCGCTCGCGGCGGGCGGCAAGAGCCGGGTCGATCTGACCCGGCCCTGGCGTGTCTGGCTCCTCTACGCGACGAGTTTCGTCGACGAGGACGGCACGGTCGAATTCCGCGACGATCTCTATGGCCGGGATGGCCGGCTCAAGGACGCGCTCGGCGCGATCCGCGCGGCGGAGCGCCAGACTGGCCTCTGAGCCCGGCTCAGCGATGCCTGGTAACACTCGGACGCTTGCCGTTTCCCGGCGCCGAAGCGCCGTGCTAAGAACCAAGCGATGACGCAGTACGCCTTCGCCTCGGCCCCGTTCGTGGTCGGCCAAGACCCGCCGCACGGCGCTGGCGCGCCGCAGCCGGCCGAGGAAATGCTCTGTCCGGTCGTGCGCAACGACTGGATCAACCGCGAATACAAGCACCTCGTGCTCGAAGCTTCGGACAAGGCGCTTGAGGCCAAGGCCGGGCAATTCTTCAACTGGCTCTGCCCCTCGCCCGACGACGGCGAGCTGTGGCTGCGCCGGCCGCAGAGTATCTATCGCGTCGATCGCACCGAGGGCCGCATCGAGTTCCTGTACAAGACCGTGGGCCGCGGCACGTTCGGCGCGGCGCAGATGAAGCCGGGCGACCGCTTCAACATCGTGGGGCCGTTGGGCGTGGGCTTCCACCTCGAGCCGGCGTGGCGCCACATCGTCGTCCTGGGGCGCGGCGTGGGCCTCGCGACGCTCGCGCCCATCTCGGCGCTCGCGGGTGCGGCCGGCGTCGGCGTCACCGCGATCCTGTCGGCGCGCGAGGCCGACCTCGTCATGACCGGCGATCTGTTCGCGGCCGTGGGCGCACAAATCGTGCCGGTCCTGGACAGCGATGGCACGAGCGAGGTGGCGAATGTCGAGGCGCTGCTCCAGAAGCTCATCGCCGACGGCAAGGCCGATGCCTTCTTCACCTGCGGCTCGAACCGGCTGTTCCAGGCGATGAAGCGCTTGGGCGCGCACCACAACATTCCCGGCCAGGTGGCGATGGAGCAGGTCATGGCCTGCGGCCTCGGCCCCTGCTACGTCTGCGTCAAGGCGTTCGAGGTCGCAGGCAAGAAGCTGCTGCGCCGCGTCTGCATCGAAGGGCCGGTGTTCGACATGCAGGAGGCGGTCGGATGGTAGACCTGTCGGTCAAGATCGGCTCCGTCACGCTGCCCAATCCGATCATGCCGGCCTCGGGCACGTTCTCGGCCGAGTTGGCGCAGGTGATGGACTTGAACCGGCTCGGCGCGCTCGTCTCGAAATCGGTGTCGCGCGAATTCCGTGCCGGCAATCCGCCGCCGCGCATCGCCGAGGTCGAATGCGGCATGATCAACTCGATCGGCCTGCCGACCAATGGGCTGCGCTATTTCCTCGAGCACCAGGTGCCCGAGTACAAGCAGTTCTCGCCGCCGCTCGTCGCCAACATCACCTCGACGGACCCGAAGGATTTCGCCGAGATGGCGCGCGAGGTTTCGATCCCCGAGGTGGCGGCGATCGAGCTCAACATCTCGTGCCCGACGCGGAATCCCGGCGGCGGCAATTTCGCGTTGAACGAGGATCACACCTATCAGGTGGTGAAGGGCGTGCGCGAGGCGACCGAGAAGCCGATCTGGGCCAAGCTCTCGCCCAATGCCGGCGACATCATCTCGATCGCCGAGGCGGCCGAGCGCGCCGGCGCCGACGCGCTCGTCGTCTCGAACACGATCCTCGGCCTCAAGATCGATCTCGACAATTTCCGCCCGGCGATCGGCAACAAGCTCGGCGGCATCTCCGGGCCGGGCGTGAAGCCGATCATCCTGCGTATGGTCTATCAATGCGCGCGCGCGGTCAAAATTCCGATCATCGGCTGCGGCGGCATCTGCAAGGCCGAGGACGTGGTCGAATACATGCTGGCTGGCGCCTCGGCGGTGATGGTGGGGTATCTGACGTTCCGCAATCCCTCGGGGCTGGTGTCGCTCATCGATGATCTCGCCGCCTGGTGCGCGCGGCGCGGCTTCGCGCGCGCCGCCGACCTCACCGGCGCCATGATCGACGATCCGCCGCGCGAGACCTACGCCGCCGCCGCATCGCCCATCCGCTGAGTCGCCCGATGGCGGAGCGCATCACCATCCGTCGCCCCGACGACTGGCACCTGCACGTGCGCGACGGCGCCATGCTGAAGGCGAGCCTGCCGTTCTCGGCGCGCACCTTCGGGCGCGGCATCATCATGCCCAACCTCGTGCCGCCGGTGCGAACCGTGGCCGACGCCGAGGCGTACCGCGCGCGGCTTCTCGCCGCTCTCCCCGAGGGCTCGACGTTCGAGCCGCTCATGACCTGCTACATGACCGACGAAACGAGCCCCGACGAAGTCGAGCGCGGTTTTCGCGAGCGCGTCTTCACGGCCGTGAAGATCTATCCGGCGCACGCCACGACATATTCGGCTGCGGGCGTCACCGATTTCCGCAAGATCAGGCCGGTGCTGGCGCGCATGGAGAAGATTGGCATGCCGCTCCTGATCCATGGCGAGGAGGCCGATCCGGCGATCGACGTGTTCGACCGCGAGGCCGTGTTCATCGACCGCTGGCTCAGGCATTGGCTCAAGGATTTTCCCGGCCTCAAGATGGTGCTGGAGCATATTTCCACCGCGTCCGCGGTCGATTTCGTACGCGCCGCCGCACCGCAATTGGGCGCCACCATCACGCCCTATCACCTGATGCTGACGCGCACCGACATGCTGGGCTTCGGCATCAAGCCGTATTTCTATTGCATGCCGGTCTTGAAGCGCGCGAGCGACCGCCTGGCGCTCAGGAAGGCCGCCACTTCGGGCGATCCGTGCTTCTTCCTCGGCACCGATTCGGCGCCGCACCCGGTCGCCAAGAAACTCGATCCCACCGGCATTCCCGGCCTCTTCAATTCGCCGGTCGCGATCGAATCCTATGCCCAGGTGTTCGAGGAGGAAGGCGCGCTGCGCCATCTCGAGGCGTTCGCCGCGTTGAACGGCGCGCGCCATTACGGGCTGCCGCTCAATGCCGACACCATCACGCTCGAGGCAAGCCCGTGGACAGCGCCCGAGGAAGTTCTGGTCGAAGGCCCGGACGCCCGCGCCCTCGTCCACCGCGGCGGCGAGAAGATCCGCTGGCGGGTGACGTCCGCCTGATTATTTGAACGCCGGGATCACTTCCTTGCCAAGGAGCCGCACCGACTTCAGCGCGAGCTCGCGCGGCATGCGGCCGATCTCGTGGTTGCCGCAGATGATGTCGTAGCCGATTTCTTTCTTGCCCTGTTCGAGCTTCTTGATCACCGTCGCGGGAGACCCGACGATGGCGAGGCCGTTCTCGATGTTGTACTCCCAGCTCTCGCCGGCCTTCTTGATCGCCTCGCCGCGCCGCGCGTCGTCGGGCCGCAAACTGTCGCGTCCCATGCCGCGCGGGTTCGAGCCCCAGCCGATGCGCGTCTGCCCGATCGGGCCGCCGCCCACGGGTACGGCGCCGCCCGAGCGGCCGAGGAGATAGGGCTCGGCCTCCTCGCGCGCCTTGGCATCGGTTTCGGCGACATGCATCTGGCGCTGCAGAAACACGCGCGGCATCGGGCCGGGATGGTTGCACTCGCGCCAGATCTTCCGGTAGAGGTCGAATTTCCGTGCGACGACCTCGTCGGTGTCGAGATTCTGCGACACGTGATAATTGTTGCGCGCCGCGAACTCGACCGAGGCGTCGCTATGCACCGCGGCCCAGATCGGCGGATAGGGTTTCTGGAACGGCTTCGGTTGGGGCAGCGCCTCGTCGAAGTGGAAATATTTCCCTTCGAACGTCACCTCGTCCTGCGTCCAGGCGCGCTTGACGATGTCGAGCACTTCGCCCGCCATCGCCGCGCGCTGGTAATAATCGACGCCCCAGCGGATGAATTCGTGCTCGTGCACGCCGATACCGGTGCCGAACTCGACCCGCCCGCGCGACAAATGGTCGAGCATGGCGACTTCCTGCGCGAGCCGGATCGGGTGATAGAACGGGAGCTGCCACATCATCGCGCCGACGCGCAGCTTTTGCGTCGCGCGCGCCACGGCGGTCAGATAGACGGTCGGCGCGGTGATGCGGCCGATCGGCGAGTTCTGGTGCTCGATCACGAAATAGGAGTGGTAGCCCAGCTCCTCGACCTCGCGCGCGAGCCTTATGTGCTCGTCGTAGATGTCGGCCATCGGCACCGATTGCTCGGCATAGCCGCCGACCGCGTCCCACATGGCGAAATCGAGCTTGGCCATCGCTTCATCCCATAAACTTGTTCGCCCGGTTATACGCCAAGCGCGCCGTCATGGCGAGGCGCCGCAACGGCGCCGAAGCGATCCCCGAGATTGCGTCGCTCCGCTCGCAATGACACACTCGCGCGCGAGGAGGATCGGGATGGCTGCACATGACGTGATCGTGGTCGGCGCGGGGAATGCCGCCTTTTGCGCCGCGCTCGCGGCCGAGGAAGCGGGCGCCAAGGTGCTGATGCTCGAGGCGGCGCCGCCCGAGGAATCGGGCGGCAACAGCCGCTTCACCGCCGGCTCCATGCGCATCGTCTATAACGGCGTCGACGACATCAAGACTCTCATCCCCGATCTCACCGCACAGGAAATCGCCACCAGCGATTTCGGGACCTACACGCAGGACCAGTTCTTCGACGACATGGCGCGCGTGACGCAATACCGCGCCAATCCCGATCTGGTCGAGCTGTTGGTGACGAAGAGCTTCGCCGCCGCCAACTGGATGCGCGAAAAAGGTGTGCGCTTCGTGCCGATTTATGGCCGCCAGGCGTTCCGCATCGACGGCAAGTTCAAGTTCTGGGGCGGGCTCACGGTCGAATCGGTGGGCGGCGGCCCGGGCCTCGTCGAGCAGTTGACGAGCGCCGCGACGCGCCGCGGCGTCGAAATCCGCTATGGCGCGCGCGCGACCGATCTCGTCGTCGAGCGCGGCTGCGTTGCGGGCGTGCGCGTGCGCTCGGGCGGGCAGATGCAGGAGCTGAAGGCCCGCGCGGTCGTGCTCGCCTGCGGCGGGTTCGAGGCCAATCCCGAATGGCGCACGCGCTATCTCGGCCCCGGTTGGGATCTCGCCAAGGTGCGCGGCTCGCGCTTCAACGCCGGCGACGGCATCCGCATGGCGCTCGCGATCGGCGCATCCCCTTGCGGCAACTGGTCGGGCTGCCACGCTGTCGGCTGGGATATGAACGCGCCCGAGTTCGGCGACCTCGCGGTCGGCGATCAGTTCCAGAAACATTCCTATCCGTTCTCGGTAATGGTGAACGCGAAGGGCGAGCGCTTCGTTGACGAGGGCGCCGATTTCCGCAACTACACGTATGCGAAATACGGCCGCGTCATCCTGGAGCAGCCGGCGCAGTTCGCTTGGCAGATCTTCGACAAGAAGGTGAAGCACCTGCAGCGCGACGAATACAACATCCGCCGCATCACCAAGGTCGTCGCGAACTCACTCGAGGAGCTGGCCCAGAAGCTCGACGGCGTCGATGCGGCGCAGTTCCTCAAAACCATCGCCGCCTACAACAAGGCCGTCCGCACCGACGTGCCGTTCAATCCGAATGTGAAAGACGGCCGCCGCACCGAGGGGCTCGCCATTCCGAAATCGAACTGGGCCAACACGATTGACGAGCCGCCATTCGAAGGCTACGGCGTCACGTGCGGATTGACCTTCACCTTCGGCGGCCTGCGCATCACCACGGATGGCGAGGTCGTCGATCTCGATTTCCGGCCGATCCCGGGTCTTTACGCGGCCGGCGAGCTCGTCGGCGGGCTCTTCTATTTCAACTACCCCGGCGGCTCGGGCCTCACGTCGGGTGCCGTCTTCGGCCGCATCGCCGGCGGCTCGGCCGCGCGCGCCGCGAAGGCGTGAAATTCCCTCCCCCCTCGAGGGGGAGGGGTCGACCGCATGCGGTCGACGGTGGGGGTGTGCAGATGCTGGCCCTTGACGGTCGTACGTAAATGTGATACATAGCGTGCGACGAAAATCAGTCGCGCCCCGCCAGGAATTGGCGCGGAGCGGCGAGGAGAAGCCGTATGCCATCTGCCGAAACCTTGGGTCACGTCGTCGCGGCGAAAGTCGCGACGGGGGAATTGGGCATAAGACTGGGCCTATCCGACGAGGATTTGGCCGTCGTGACGCGCGTGCTCGCAGCCGGCGCGCATGGCTGGCGCGCCTTCGAATGCGAAACTCTGGCCGCCGACGGGACCTATGTCGGCACCGTGCGCATGACCACGCATCCAGCGGTCGGCGCGTCTGCGGACGATCCCGGCGCGGCCGATGCGCCGGCCGAGATCGTCGCGCGCGATCCGGGCGAGGACGACGCGATCCCGCGCACGGCCTCGCGGCGCGCGCGGCCGAAGCGCACCCCGGCGCAGCTTCGCGTGCGTGAGGCGCTCGCCCGCGCCAAAAGTAATCGCGCGAGCCGGAAAGGCCATTCCGGGACGGGCGACGAAACGCTGGAAAATCCGCCGGAATCGGCGGATTCGCCCGCAACCGCAAATACATAGGCCGGGCAATGACGGTTCCGGACGCGCCCGCGATGGGCATGGATGGGCATGACGGGCTGAAACCGCGGCAGCGCCGTTTCGTCGCGGAGTATCTGCGCGACCCGCGGCCCAGGGCGGCGGCGCTGCGCGCGGGCTATTCCGAGCGCAACGCGGCGAAGACGGCGTGGCGCCTGCTGCACGAGCCGCTCGTCATCCAGGCGCTGCGCACGGCGCAGGGCGACCGCTCGGAACGGCTGCGTCTCACGGTCGACCGCATCGCGCAGGAACACGCGCGCATCGCCTTGGCCGATATGGGCCGGATCGTCACCTTCTCGAAGAAAGGGCCGCGCCTGCGCTCGGCGCGCCGCATCGCGCCCGACGACAGCGCCGCGGTGCGCGAGGTGGTGCGCCACCGCGGCGGCTTCCAGGTGAAGCTCTACGAGAAATCGCGCTCGCTCGACGTGCTGACCAAGATGCTCGGCGTGGTCGAGCGCTACCGGTTCGACGGCGAGGAAGCGACGCGCAAGCGCGAACGCGAGAAACGGATCATGGGGGAGTTTCTCAACGTCGTTACCGACATCAAGGAGCGGCTCGGGATCGGCCAGGATCGCGACATGTCGCCGCGCGAGGTCGTGGCCGAAGCGGTCGTGCGCGGCGACCACATGGCCTCGTGGCTGGCGCAGCGCGTCGGCTACATCCCCAAGGCCGAGCGCAAGGTGGCGGACGACGACGAGGATTAGCTAAAGCGCGCGCTCGCCGGCGTGGCGGCGGAGCGAACGGTCGAGCCGCTCGAACACCATGTCGGTGACGATCGCGAAGAGCGCCACCACGATCGCGCCCTCGATCACATAGGGCAGCTTGTCGCCGACCAGCCCGTCGATGATCGGCGTGCCCAAGGTCACTGCGCCCACGGTCGAGCCGATCGTCGCCGTGCCGATCGCGATCACGACCGAGGTGCGCACGCCGGCGAGGATCACGGGCGCGGCCAATGGCAGCTCCACGTCGCGCAGGATCTGCCACGGCGAAAGTCCCATGCCCTCGGCCGCCTCGCGCGCCGCTGGCGGCACGCCCTCGAGCCCGGCGATGACGTTGGCGACGATCGGCAGGAAGCCATAGAGGCCGAGCGCCACGAAGGTTGGCAGATAGCCATAGCCCAAGACCGGCACCGCGATGGCGAGCACCGCGACCGGCGGGAAAGTCTGCCCGATCGTCGCGATGGCGCCAAGGAGCGGGCGGAAGTCGCGGCCCCACGAGCGGGTTGCGAAGATGCCGAGTGCCAAGGCCGCTGCCGTCGCCGCAGCGCTCGCCGCGGCCACGATCTCGGCGTGCGACAGCAGCAGAGCGGGGAACGATGCGAAGCCATATATCGGCGGCACGACATCGGGCCATGCGCGGGCGAAGATCGGCCCGAACGCCGGCATCAAGAACGTGACGAGCGCGAATGCGATCGCGACCGCGGCAAGCGCCATCAGCGCACCAGATCGGCGAGCGCGACCGAGCCGCCGGGCGCGCCGTTCTCGCCCTTGACCGGCAGGCGGTCGGTGTGGCGCATCACCATCGCCGAAAGCGCTTCGGCGAGCGAGGCCGAAGGTTCGAGCGGCTCGCCCGCCGAGGCGGGCTCGACGCGGATGCGCTCGGCGATGCGCCGCACGCCCAAAAGCTTCAAGCCAAGCGCTGCGCCGCCGGTGAAGGCGCGCACGAAGTCCGAGGCGGGCCGTTCGAGAATGTCGAGCGGGGCGCCGAACTGCACGAGCCGTCCCTCGTGCATGATCGCGATCACGTCGGCAAGCTCCAACGCCATGTCGATGTCGTGCGTCACGAACACGATGGTCTTCTTGGTCCGCCGGTGGATGAGGCCGAGCTCCTTCGCCAGCGCCTCGCGCGTCAGCGGGTCGAGCGCGCCGAACGGCTCGTCCATCAGCAGCAGCTCGGGATCGGCGGCGAGTGCTCGGGCGACGCCGACGCGCTGCTGCTGCCCGCCGGAAAGCTCGCGCGGGAAACGGCCCGCGTGACCGGCATCGAGCCCCATAAGGGCGAGCAGCTCGGCGACGCGCGCGGACATCTTCGCCTCGCTCCAGCCCAGAAGCCGGGGCACGGTGGCGATGTTCTGCGCCACGGTCCAGTGCGGGAAAAGGCCGATCGACTGGATGACATAGCCGATGCGCCGGCGCAGCGCCTCGGGTGCCAAGCCTGCGATGTCGGCGCCGCCGACGCGGATCGTCCCGCCCGAGAGCGGCAGGAGCCGGTTGATGAGCTTGAGCGTGGTCGATTTCCCCGCGCCCGACGAACCGACGAGCGCGCAGAACATGCCCGCCGGCACGCGGAAGCTCACATCGTCGACGACGCGCCGCCCGCCATGGCTCCGCACCACGTGCTCGAGTTCGATCATGGTCTCTGTCCCTGATATGGAGTGAGCATCGCCAATGCGAAATCCGCTGCGAGTGCCAAGCCGATGATCGGCAGTGCGCCGAGCAGAACAAGGTCGATGGCGTATTGTCCGATCCCCTGGAAGATGAAGGTGCCGAGCCCGCCCGCGCCGATGAGCGCCGCGACCGCGGCAAGCCCGATCGTCTGCACCACGACGATGCGCAATCCCGCCGCGAACACCGGCAATCCCAGCGGCAGCTCGACGCGCCAGAAGATCTGTCGTTGCGTCATGCCCATGCCGTTCGCCGCCTCGACCGAAGCGGGATCGGCGCTCAAAATCCCGACTTCCGTGTTGCGCGCGACCGGCAGGAGCGCGTAGAGCGTGAGCGCGATGAGCGCCGGCACGGGCCCGACGCCGGACAGGCCGATCGCCGCCAAGGGCGCGATGAGGAGGCCGAAGAGCGCGATCGACGGCACTGTCTCGATGATGTTGAGTCCGGTGAAGAGAGCTCCGCGCGTACGCGGCCGGCGCGCCGCCAAAATGCCGATCGGCACGCCGATGATGATGGCGAGCGTCACGGCGCCGGCGACGAGTGTGCAGTGACGCCAAAGCTCGCCGGCGAAGGCGTCGCGTCGCACCGCGTATTCGCGCGCGAGCGAAAGGCTGTCGAGCCGCCCGCCCGCGGCGAGCGCCACGACGCCGGCGGCAAGCGCCACGGCAATGCCGAAGCGCAGCGCGGGGCCGGCGCGCAACCGTTGCAGCCCGTCGACGATGGCAAGCGCGGTGCACGAGCCCGCGATCCAGAATGCGGCGCCAAGCCCCGCGCGCGCGGCTTGCGGCGCCTGCGCCGTGAACTCGCGTGCGGCGGCCCCGGCCGTGTCGATGAGCAGAAGCAGCAGAAGTCCGGCAGCCACGACGATTGCCGCGAAATGGTGTTTTGCCGGCGGCAGGAACGAGGCGGCGAGGAGCGCCGCGCAAAGTGCGGTGATGCCGCCGACGCGCAGGCCGCTCGCGGCGTGCCACAACTGGATCGGCGTGCCCGACACGAGCCGGTTCGGCGCGTGCGTGACGACGCCCGCCGTCAGGAGACTGAGCGCGGCGGCGAGCGCCAACACGAACAGCACGGCGTTGCGCGGCGCCATCATTTGAGAAAACCTTGCGCCGCGAGATAATCCTGCGCCACCGCGCGCGCGTCGCGCCCCTCGACTGCGATCTCGGCGTTGAGTTCTTGCAACCGCGCCAGGGTGAGCGAGCGGAACGCGGGGTCGAGCAGGGACGCTATCTCGGGATGGGCATCCAACACCGCGGCACGCACAACCGGCGCCGGCTCGTACACGACCTCCGCGCCCTTGTCGTCGGCGAACACGGCAAGGCCCAGCGCCGCGAGCGAGCCGTCGGTGCCATACGCCATCGCCGCGTTGACGCCGGAGACGCCTTCGGATGCGGCGCGGATCGTTGCCGCGGTGTCGCCGCCGGCGAGCACCAGAAGCTGGCTCTGCCCGAGCGCGAAGCCGTAGGTCTTTTGGAACGCCGGCAACCCGCCCGGGCTCTCGACGAATTCGGCCGACGCCGCGAGCCGCACGCGCCCGCCGCTGGCGACATAGCGGGAGAAGTCTTCGAGCGTGTTGCCCGCGCGCGCCGCCAGGTCGTGGCGCGCGGCGATCGCCCAAGTGTTGTTGGCGGGCGCCGGCGCGAGCCAGACGAGGTTGTTCTCGGCGCGGTCGAGCTTTCGCACCTCGTCATAGCCGGAGGCGGCGTCCTTCCACGCGGGATCGTCCTCGCGCTTGAAGAAGCGCGCGCCGTTGCCGGTGTATTCCGGATAGATGTCGATTGCGCCGGCGAGGATGGCGCTCCTGACGATGTTGGTGGGGCCGAGCCCCATGCGGCTCCTGACGCCGAGCCCGCCATGCTCGAGCAGGAGCGCGATCATGTTGCCGAGGAGCGACCCTTCGGTGTCGATCTTCGAGGCGACAGTGATCGTGTCGGCCGCAGCCGCGCCCGGCAGAAGCGCCGACAGGAGAAGAGCGGCTAGGCTCCGTCGCGAAATGCCGCGAGGGCCGCCAGCACGCGTTCCGGCCGTTCGAAGTCGATGCGCGGATGGCGGAAGGGTACCCATTGAAAGCGCTCGTAGAACAGGCGGCCCTCGTGCGGCCGCGCGCGGTAATCATAACGCGCGAGCGGCCGGAACGACTCGGTCTCGCAGGCGATATGGGCGAGGTTGCCGCGTTCGGAGCGGTAGCAGGCGAGAAGCTCCTGCTTCCAGCGCCGTTCCTCGTCATCGAGGCGCACCACCGTCTCGCGCCCGTCAGGCGTCTTGAAGCGGCCCGACACCGGTCGGCGGCCGGCCAAATGGTATTCCGCGAACTCGACGACGGCGCATTCCGAGGCAAGCCGCGCGGCGAGAAAATTCGCGACATCGTGATCCTGATGCGCGCCTTCCCAGGCGGGCGTCCAGATTTCCGCGGCGTCGTGCGCGGCGACGCTCTCGCGGATGCGCGCGAGCGCCGGCCCGAGCGCCGCCTTGAGCCCGCGCGCCGGCCAGTCACAGAAGCCCGCGGGCGCAATGCCGAGGAGCTCGGCGGCGCGGAGCGCCTCGGTGCGGCGGCGTTCGACGCGCCGCGCGTGTTCACCGCGCTGCCACGGCCACAGGCTCTCGCGCGTCGGTACGCCGGTCGTGAGATAGAGGGCGAAGAAGCGGGCGCCGTCGGCCCGCGCGCGGCGGATCGAGACAGCGCAGCCGACGACCTCGTCGTCAGGATGCGGGACGAGCAGCAGGACGGAGCGCGCGGACATCGGATTGTCGCGCTGCCGCGAAGGCGCGTTGCCAGGTCGGCAGAAGGTCCTCGGACAGCACGTCCGCCCAGGTCGGCAGGCGGTGCTCGGCATAGCGCCGCGCGCGCGCGCCCATCGCCTCGCGCCGCGCCCGGTCGTGCGCGAGAAGCGCCAGATAGCGCGACCAGGCGAAGCTGTTGTTGCCGGGGAGCACGAACCCGGTTTCGCCTTCGCCGACGACGCGGTCCATGCCGCTTTCGCTCGCCACCAGCACCGGCAGCCCGGAGGCAAGCGCCTCGAGCACGACGTTGGCGTATTCCTCGATCGCGGACGGAAAGGCGAAGATGTCGGCGCTGGCATAGACGCGCGCCAAGGTCCCGGGCTCGAGGATGCCGGGGCAGATGGCGTTGCGCGGCAGCCGCGCGAGGATGGTCGCGCGCTCCTCCCCGGCGCCGGCGCAGAAGAGATGCACGGGCGTGCCCGCGGCGGCAATCTCGGCCACGGCATCGGCGAGCAGCATGACGTTCTTGCCGCGATTGATGCGGCCGGCGAACGCGACGACGACCGCATCGGGCGCGATGCCGTACTGTGCGGCGAGCCAGGCGCGGTCGCGCTTTTCGGGGTTAAAGAACGAATGGTCGATGCCGCGGCGCAACAGGCCGGCATAGCCGCGGCTGAGTGCGCGCGCGGCCTTCAATTGATCGGGGCGCGACACCAGAACCCCCGTGCACAGGCGCTGATGCTGCTCGAGCTGGCGCAGCATACGGCGCTCGGCATAGCGGGCAAAGCCGAGCCCATCGAGGAGCGCACGCGCTGCAAGCCCCTTGCCGAAGACGCGCTCGACCGTCTGCGTCGTGAAGACGCGGGCATAGCGCGGCGTATCGGTGTGCACCGAAGTCACGAGCGGGATGCCCTTGCGCCGCGCCACGCCAACCGCGGTGCGTGAAAAAGCGAAATAGGCGTCGGTCGTGTGGATCACATCGTACTGCGGCAACTGGCGCGCGAGCCGGGCGTGCCAGGGGGCGAGATCGGTGTGATCGGGCACGTGCGACAGGAACGGCACGCGCCGGGTCGCAAACACCGGCCGCTCGATGGCATAGCGCACATTGCGGCCGAGCGGCCGCAGCGCCGCCTCGCTGCCCATGAAATAGACCGTCAGGTCGAGCGTTCCCTCGAAGCCCAGCGCGGCCTGGGCGAGGCGCTCCCAACATTTGACATGCCCGCCTGCGCCGGTCCCTCGCGCAAGGTTGACCAGCGCCGCGACCCGCAGCGGTTGTGGGGCGGGGGCGACCGGCGCCTCGGCAAGGCCGGGGGCGGTCAGGGTCATGGCGGCATCGCCCTGTCTTCTTGGTCCAGACTGGGGAACGCGTCCGAACCGGGTCGCATTCCCTGTGCTATAGGGTAGGCCATGCCGGAAACATCCCAGATCGCAAGCGAATTCGCGCAAAATCAAGCGATCGCCATCGGATCGGAGGCGCACAGGCAACTATTCTGCCACATGCTGCTCGACAGTTTCGATCCCTATCGACCTGCGGTGATTGCATGGCCGTCCCTCGCCCCGGATGCGCTCCAGCGCCTCGTCGGGCTGCCATTCTGGGACATCGCCGTGAACACCGAGGAGCGGGCGGCGCGGCGCATGGAGGCGCTGGCCGGGGCGAGCCGGGACCCGCTCATCCGGAAGGCGGTGGCGCTCAACGCCTGGGAAGAACGCCGCCACAAGGAAGTGCTGGCCCACATGATCCGGCACTATGGCATAGGCCTCAAGGGGGAGGAGCCCTACGTCGTCATCCCCGACGCCGAGTGGGGCTTCCTCAGGACCGGGTATGGCGAATGCTTCGATTCGTTCTTCGCCTTCGGCCTGTTCAAGCTGGCGCAGGAATTGGGCTTCTTCCCGGCGCCGCTCGTCGAAGTGTTCGAGCCGATCATCCAGGAGGAGGCGCGGCACAACCTCTTCTTCGTCAACTGGGTGGCCTATACCCGCATCAACCGCGGCTGGCCGGCGCGCCTGAAGCTCGATCTGCAGCGCCTGGCGGCGCTTTGGGTCCAGGCGTGGGGGCGGCTCTCGCTGGCGCGCGCCGTCGACGACAAGAATTTCACCCGCACCGGCGGCGAGGCAGTGGGCCTCAACCTCAAGCCGCGCGAATTCTTCGCGCTCTGCGCACGCGAGCAGGACCGCCGCATGGCGCGTTATGATTCGCGGCTGCTGCGGCCGCGGATCATGCCGCGCGTCGCGCGCATGCTGAGCCGCGTGCTGCCGGCCTGAGAGCTCCGGCGCCAGCGCCGGAGCTCGCCGGAATAGGCCAGCACCAG
Organism: uncultured Alphaproteobacteria bacterium; assembly: GCA_963729295.1. Classification (GTDB taxonomy): domain Bacteria; phylum Pseudomonadota; class Alphaproteobacteria; order ATCC43930; family CGMCC-115725; genus DATJLY01. The sequence goes on along the minus strand of CAVSNJ010000027.1, from coordinate 323,789 downwards.
CGCCGGAATTCCGAGCGCCAACTCGCGGAACCGCTTGACCAGCGAGATCACGAGACCGAGGTCGCCGCCGAGGCCGAGCTGCTGCGACAGCACCATGAGCGTGCCGTCCTGCACGCCGAGCCCGCCGGGGATGATGAAGGCCGCTGCGCGCGCGCCCTGGCTCAGGCTCTCTAGCGTGACGGCGTCGCCGATACCGATCGGCTGGCCCAGGAGGTAAGGCACGAGCCAGATTTCGCCGGCGCCGGCGAACCAGCTCAGGAGCCGCCAGACGGACGCCACCGCCACGGCGCGGCGATGTCCGTAGAGCCGGTGCAGCGCGTCCTCGACCCGACGAATGGCCGCGCCGTCGAGGGTCCGTGACCCGATGAACTGCCCCACCGTGTCCGCGGCCCGACTGAACCAGCGCGTGCGCTGCGCCCAATAAAAGCCGACGCCGAAGAAGGCCAGCGCCGCGATCGTGAGCGCCGAGCGGAACAGCGTGTCGCGCCCGCTCCTGAGCGCGAAATAGGCGAGCCCCGCGGCGATGAAGACGATCTGCGTCGCGAGCCCGATGGTGACATCGCCGATCACCGAGGTGGCGGAATCGGTGAGGTCGCTGCCCTCGTCGTGCGGCAGCTTGGCGCGCAGGATCTCGCCCAGATGCGGCACCGGCAGGAGGCCGTTGACCGCCTCGCCGATCCAGCGGATGCGCACGAGGCGCAGGAAATCGGGCGGGCGCTCGAACAGCCGGCGCCAGCCGAGCACGTCAAACATAAGCGGCACGCCGTGATAGAGCGCGATGGCGATGAGCCACAAGTGGAGCTGCCAGGCCGCGGCGAAGATCTTGCCCGCGTCGTTCATGGCGAGCAGACCGGCGAGAAGCCCGGCGCCGATGAGCCAGGTAACGAATGTGGCAATGCGCATTGGGGCGCCGCGTCAGGAGGCGAGGTCGGCGGGTTCTAAATCGATCGTGCCGCGGCTGCGAATCTTGCTGGAGTAGAACGATGCGTTCTGGGCGCCCGAGACGGCGTCGCGCGAGAATTCGATGAGGTGATGCGCGACCAGGCCGATATGGATCACGTCTTCGATCCGGCCCGCGCGCAGGAGCGGCCAGGCATGGCGCCAGAAGGTCGCGCGGTAATCGGCGACAACGCCGACGCGAGCGAGAAGATTGGCGAGGATGCGCATGCCCTTCCTCACATTCGCCCACGAGGCGCGCGCCGGCGAGGCGGGCGGGCGGATGCGATTGGGAAACGTGTGCTCGACGTTGTAGGCGAAGCGCGCGTAGATCGCCTCGGGCGCGTAAAGCTCGGCGACGGTGCGGCGCCACATGGCGACGACCTCGTCATAGGGCAGGAGGAAGCGCACGTTCGACTCCCGCGCCGGGTCGCCGATGATGCGGTCCGCGGCGGCGAGCCGGTCCCACAGCGGCGTCTTCGGCAGCGCCTGAAGCAGGTTGAGGGTCAGCATCGGAATGTTGGCGCGGGTCGCGAACTCGACGATGCGCTGACCGGAGTCGCGCGTATCGGTATCGAGCCCCATGATCATGCCGGCGACCACCTCGATGCCGAAGGAATTGAGCGTCGCGATCGCCTCGAGCATCGGGATGGTCGCGTTCTGGTCCTTGCGCATGGCGCGGAGCGCCTCGGGCTCCGGCGTCTCGATGCCGCAGAACACGGTGCCGAAGAACGCCTCGCGCATGAGCGCCAGCAGGTCCGGATATTTGGCGATGTTGAGCGTCGCCTCGCACGCGAACTCGATCGGATAGCCGCGCGCCTTCTGCCATTGCAGCAGATGCTCGACGAGCTCGCGCGCGGCGCGGCGGTTGCCGATGAAGTTGTCGTCGACGAAGTAGACCGCGCCCAGGTTGCCGTGCTCCAGCATGGCGTCGAGCTCGACGGTCACCTGCTGCGGCGTCTTCAAACGCGGGTTGCGGCCGTAAAGCGCCGGGATGTCGCAGAATTCGCAGCGGTACGGGCAGCCGCTCGAGAACTGCACGCTGCCGAGGAAATAGCGCCGAAGCTCGGCGAGATGATAGGCCGGTGCCGGAAACTCGGTGAGCGGCAAGCGCTCGCCCGTGTCGCAGCGAATTTGTTGCGGCGGCCGGCGCGGATCGGCGTCGAGAAGCGCGATGAGCCGGTCGGTGCCGTCGCCCAATTCCCCGACATGGATATAGTCGAACTCGCCGTAAAGCTCGGGCGCGCCCGACACCGACGGCCCGCCCAGCGCCACCGTCTTGCCGAAGCGATGCGCGCGCCGCGCGATGTCGATGATGGCGGGGCGCTGCACGTGCATGCCGGAGACGAGCACCGCATCGGCCCACGCGAAATCGGTGGGCCGCGCGCGGCGGATGTTCTCGTCGATGAAGCGGATGTCCCACTCGCGCGGCAGATAGGACGCGATGACCAGAAGCCCTTGCGGCGGCATGAAGGCGCGCGTCGCGCCGCGCAGCTTGTAGGAATATTCGAACGTGCCGAAAGACGGGCTGTAGGCGGGAAAGACGCAGAGGATCTTGCGGCGGTTGCGAACGGATGGCATCGCTTGCGGCCTGGGACGGGATCGTCATTCAACCATACGGGAAACGGACAGCGACCGCGACAGTTCAAAAGTGGGCTCTATTGCGCCCCTTTTCGCGGGGTGAAATAGTATCGCCCTCAGTCGCGCGAGGGAGGTTCGGGCCGGTGAAGAAAGAGATGCTGAAGCTTGCGGGCCTCGAGCTCGAGCTGCACGAGGACGGCGGGGGCGCGCCGCTGCTCTTTTTGCACAGCGCGCGGGGGCTGCCGCAGGATCAGGCTTTCATCGGGCTCCTTGCCAAGGGGCGTCGCGTCATCGTGCCGTCGCACCCGGGCTTCGGTCATTCCGAACTGCCCGACTGGATCGACACGTGCGACGATATCGCGCACATCTATCTCGAGCTGTTGGACCGGCTCGACCTCGCCAAAGTCGATCTCGTCGGCATCACGATCGGCGGCTGGATCGCCGCGGAGATGGCGACGAAGGCGCCCGAGCGGTTCCGCAAGCTGGCGCTGGTGGCGCCCGTCGGGGTCAAGACCGGCGTGGTCGAGACGCTCGACATTCCCGACGTGTTCGCCGTGCCGCAGGAGCAGGTCGAGCGCTGGCTCTATGTCGATCCGGCAAAGCACGTGGTCGAGCCGTCGCGGCTTTCGGACGACGAGCTCACCGTCATGGTGCGCAACCGCGAGACCTTTGCCATGCTGGTGTGGGAGCCGTGGATGCACAACCCGAAGCTTCGCCGCCGGCTCCATCGCGCGAGCATGCCGAGCCTCTTCCTGCGCGGCGAGAGCGACGGCATCGTTTCGGCTGCGTATATCGAGCGCTACGCGCGGCTCCTGCCGCGGGCGCAGGTCGAGGCCATCGCCAACGCGGCGCATGCCGTCCAGCTCGAACAGCCGGACGCGCTCGCGGCGAAGGTTTTGCGCTTCCTCGACGCCTGACGAAGAACATCAAGGAGAACGCACGCCATGCAGGCTTGGCATTTCACCGAGACGGCCTATCCCTACCTGCCGCCGGCGGACACTTATGAGTTGGTTCGCGTCAATCTGCCGAACCGGATCTACGATCCCCAGAAGGGCGCCGCACTCTACGACCGCTATCTCAAGGAATGGCAGATCGCCGAGGAGGAAGGCGTCGAGATCATGATGAACGAGCATCATCAGACGGTGACCTGCGTCGATCCCGCAGCGCCGCTGATGATGGCCGCGGTTGCGCGCGTCACCTCGAAGGCGCGCATCCTGATCCTCGGCAATCCGGTCGCCAACCGCCGCCAGCCGGTGCGCGTCGCCGAGGAAATGGCGATGATCGACATTCTCTCGCACGGACGGCTCGAGGCCGGGTTCGTGCGCGGCGTGCCGTACGAGCTCTTGCCGGCGAACAGCAACCCGGTGCGAATGAACGAGCGGCACTGGGAGGCGCTCGACCTCATCGTCCGCGCCTGGACGAGCCATGACGGACCGTTCAGCCACGAAGGCCGCTTCTTCCACTACCGCGCCGTCAACATCTGGCCGCGGCCGTGGCAGCAGCCGCATCCGCCGGTGTGGGTCTCGACGACGAGCGCGTCGGGCGCGCAGAATGTCGGCGCGCACGGCTTCGTGCAGGCGACCTTCCTCACCGGCTACGAGGGGACGCGCGCGGTCTACGAATCCTATCGCCGCGGCTGGCGCGCCGCGGGGCGCGGCGAGAACGTGCCGATTGACCGCCTCGCTTATGCCGCGCTCGTCTATGTCGGCGAGAGCGAGAGCAGGGCTTATGAAGGCGCGGACAAGCTCTTGTGGTACTTGAACGCCAACAAGGTGCCGCGCCATTTCGCCTCGCCGCCCGGCTATGTCGGCGTCGCCGGAACGGTCGCGTCCTTGAAGGCGGCGGGCGCGACGACGCAGGGCGACCACGCCAATTTCGGCCGCAACATGAAGGTCGAGACGGCGATGGAGCGCGGCATTATGTTCTGCGGCACTCCCGACCAGGTGCATGCGCAGATCAGCAAGTTCTACGACCATGTCGGCGGCTTCGGGCACCTGCTCATCATGGGCCAGGCCGGCTTCCTCGAGCACGACGACACGGTGCACGGCATCCGCATGTTCGCGCGCGAGGTTTATCCGCGCCTGAAGGAGGAATATCCGGGCACGCGTATTTCCGGCGTGTTCAAGGAAACGCGCGCCGAGGCCCAGGCGCGCGGCGTCGCCGCCGAGGCGCGCGGCACGCCGCTCGGCTAGTTCCCGGCCGCGCGCTCCTTGACGGCGTCGTCGATCAGCGTGAGGTCGGCGTATGTCTTGACGTCGAACCCCTTCGCCAGGAACCCGAGCTCGACCTCGCGGTCGATGTCGTGCTGCACGGCGTCGAGATTGGGCCGGAGATCGGGGTCGCGGTAATCGTCCGCCCGGGTGAAGAGCCAGTCGGCATAGGCCGATGCCGGCTGCTTCGAGAAAGACGATATGATCGACAGGACCTCGGCGCGGTTCGCCGGGTCGTAGAACCAGCGCATGGCGCGCTGCGAATCCGCGAAGAAATCGACGAGCGCCTGGCGGTTCTTCGCGATGAAAGAGGCCCGCGCCGCCATGATGGTGATGTCCTGCTCGCCCACCAGATCCTTCATGGTGAAGAGCGTGCGCGCCGCGCCCGTTTTCTCGGCCGTGAACGAGAACGGAGTGGTGAACGAGCCGAGATCGACCTTGTCGCTCGTCAGCATGGCGAACATGTTGGGGAAATCGACCTCGACGATCCGATAGTCGCGCTTGTCCTCGAGCGCGTGTCGGCGCAGTCCCGCGCGCAGCGCCATGTCCATCGCGCCGCTGATGCTGTTGACGCCCAGCACCTTGCCCTTCAAATCGTCGATCGTGCGGATCGCGCTTTCGGCGCGCACCATGTATTGCCGCGAGTAGTAGTCGTCGAACCCGTCGCGCGTCGCATCGCCGATGACGCGGATGTCGTCCATTCCGGCGCGCTCGATCGTGAGCGCGAAGGCCGACGGCGCATAGAGAGCCATCTGCAATTCGCCGGACGCCAGCGCCGTGATCTGCGTGCCGCTGCCGCGGCTATAGACGGGCTCGACAGTGTAGCTCGTGCCGTAATGGCGCAGGATGTCGCGCTTCTGATAAAGCACCGCCGGCAGTTGTCCCGGCACGGCGGCCCAGGCGATGCGGATGGCGAGCGGTTCGGCCGCGCGTGCGAGCGTGACGGTGAGGATGAGGGCGGGGGCGAGCGCCGTGGCGGCCCAGCGGAAGACCTGCATGCCGCGAATTTATCACAAATCCGCGTCAATTCGCGGGCGGCAGGAAGCTCCTGAAGGCGGCGCCGACGGTCTGGGGCGGCTCGCAGAATCTGATGCCCAGGAACGTACCGCGCCGCCACACCGCCTCGGCGCGGAAGACGCCGAATTTCTCGATCTCGAGCGCGAGCGCGTCGGCGGACGCGATCGGCAACGCCTCGCCGAGCACGATCTTGGCGCCGCCGCGCGACAGATCGATGACGAGACACTCGCAGACGCCGCCCGCCGCAAGCCGCACGGTGCCGAAGAAACTGACGCTGACGCGCTCGAACCGGCGGCGCTCGGCGGGCGTGATCGGCGGCGCGGTCTCGGCGGTTGCGGGTGTCGGCGCGGCTTCCATGGCGGGAAAAGCCTAGGCCGCAAAGTGTTGACCGAACGTTACCCGGCCGCGACGATGGATCGTGTGAGCAGCGACAATGCCGCGCCGCGGCAGCCCATGTTCCATCTGCCGCCGGCGACGAAGGCGCTGATCGTCGCGAACGTCGTCGTATTTGCCGTGATGCTCGTGCTCCCCGGCGGGCTCGACGATCGGGTCAGCGATCTTCTGGGCTTCGTCCCGGCGCGTTATCCATCGCTGAATTTCTTGGCCTTCGTCGATCCCGTCACCTATCAGTTCATCCACGCGGGCTTCGCCCATATCGCCGTCAACATGCTCGGCCTCGCCGCGTTCGGCGCCGGCGTCGAGCAGCGTCTGGGCCCGCCGCGCTTCCTCGTCTTCTATCTCGTCTGCGGCATCGTCGGCGCGTTGGCCGAATATGCGCTCGATCCCGCGGCGCAGGATGCCATGGTCGGCGCCTCGGCGGCGATCAGCGGCTTGTTCGGCGGCATCCTGCGGTTTTCGATCTTCCGCCGCGGCTTCTGGCTCCTGGTCGTGCTGTGGTTCGCGATGAACACCGTGGCGGGCGTCTCGGGCATGGGCGCCGAGGGTGAGCCGGTGGCGTGGGTCGCGCATATCGGCGGCTTCGTCGCCGGGCTCCTGCTCTATCCGCTCCTGGTGCGGCGCGAGTTCCGCGGCCAGTGACGGTTGGGCGGCGCTCGGCTAGAGTGCGCGCCATGGACGAGGCTCGCGGCAAGATATCGTCCGATGCCCGCGCGGCGATGGAGCGCCTCAACGGCGAGGCGCGGGCGCTCAACATCTGGCTCAGGACCGAAGCGAACGCGCCGGCGCAGCGCCCGTGGTTCCGCGATTACGGCAACGAAGCCGAGGCGCCGCTCGCTTCGGGCCGCGTCGCCGCGGGGCAGATGAAGGCCGTGCCCTGCCTGTGGCGCTGGCGCGACATCGCGCCCTATCTCGCGCGGATCGCGGAGATCGCCAGGACTGCCGACGTGCCACCGATCGAGTTCGCCGACCGCCAGCAATTCCTGCTCACCAATCCGGGCCTCGGCGGCAGGTTGCAGGTCTCGAGCGTCATCCGCTGCGCCATCTCGATCTACAATCCGGGCGACGTGGCGCCGGTCCATCGCCACACACCGAACGCCAGCCGCACCATCCTCTCGGCCAAGGGCGGCTACACCACGATCGAGGGCGAGCGCTGCGTCGCCGAGCGCGGCGACTTGATCTTTACGCCGTCGGGCACTTGGCACGATCACGGCAACGAGGATGGCGAGCCGGTGATCTGGGCCGACATTCTCGACTGGCCGCTCGTCGAGTATCTTGATTGCGGCTGGCTCGACGAGGGCTTTTCCGGCGAGCGCGAAGCGAACGCGCGGGCGCAGAAGGCGCGCGAGGCGCCAAACTATTCCGGGCGCATGTTCGGCGCGGGCGGCATGGTGCCGAGCTTCGCGCCGGATCATCGCGGCCCCTGGAGCGGCGGCACGCCGATGCTGCAATATCGCGGCGCCGCGATCCACGCCGCGCTCGACGGCTTGCGCGGCGAGGCGGGCGATCCCTACGAGGGAGCGCGGCTGCGCTTCGTCAATCCGGGCAACGGCGCGCCGGTTTTCCCGACGCTCGAATATTCGGCGCAGCTCCTGCGCGCGGGCGAGACGACGGCCTGGAAGCGCGAGACCGCGAGCACGCTCTATTGCGTCATCGTCGGCAGCGGCGCGACCGAGGTCGCAGGATCGCGGCTCGAGTGGCAGGAGAACGACTTCTTCGTCGTGCCGAATTTCCTGTGGCGGCGGCATTCGAGCGCGGGCGCGGATGACGCGATCCTCTATGCCGTCTCCGATGCGCCGCTGTTGCAGAAGATCGGTCAGTACCGCGCCCAGGGCCGCGCCACGGACGGCATGGTCGTGGAACTGGCGTGATGGCGGCTCCGCTCACCCGCGCCGCGTTCGATGGCTTGGTGGCGCGCGCCGGGCTCACTCTCACCGAGGCGCAGAAGGCCGAGATCTATCGCGCCTGGGGCAGCCTCGAGCAGCTCATCGAGCGGGTGCGCGGGCACGTCCCGCCCGAGGCGGAGCCCGCGACCATCTACACCATCCCGGACGACGCGCGGTGAGCGAGTTCTGGACGATCACGCAAGCGGCCTCGCTCATCGCCAAGCGCGAGCTCTCGCCGGTCGAGCTGACAGGAGCTTGCCTCGACCGGATCGCGCGGCTCGATCCCTCGCTCCATGCGTTCCTGCATCTCGCGGCCGACCGCGCGCTGGCGAGCGCACGCGCTGCGGAAGCCGCGATCGGGACGGACGGACCGCGCACGAAGCTGCACGGCATCCCGATCGGCTTGAAGGACATCTACGACACCAAGGACATGCCGACGACGGCGCATTCGCGCCAGCTCATGGGCCGGAGACCGGAGCGGGATTCGACCTGCACCGCGCGGCTCGCGGCTGCGGGCACGGTGCTCCTCGGCAAGCTCGCGACGCACGAGTTCGCGTTCGGCGGCCCGTCCTTCGACCTGCCGTGGCCGCCGGCGCGCAACCCGTGGAACCCCGATCACTTCACCGGCGGCTCGTCGAGCGGCACGGGCGCGGCGGTGGCGAGCGGCATGATCCTCGCTGGCATGGGCTCCGACACGGGCGGCTCGATCCGGCTCCCGGCCGCGCTCTGCGGCCTGGCCGGGCTGAAGCCGACCTACGGTCTCGTGCCGCGCACCGGCATCATCCCGCTCGCCTGGTCGCTCGATCATGCCGGGCCGATGGCGTGGACGGTCGAGGATTGCGCCATCCTGCTGCAAGCGGTCGCGGGCTTCGATGCCGACGACCCGGCGAGCGCCAATCGCCCCGTGCCGGATTTCTCCGCGCGCCTCGGCAATGGCGCGAGGGGCCTGCGCATCGGCATCGTGCGCGATTTCCACGAGCGCCAGAACCCGGTCAACGAGGCGACGCGCAACGGCCTCGAAGGCGCCATCGATTTCTACCGGCGCGAGGGCGCGGAGATCCGCGACGTGAAACTCTCGCCGCTCATCGACTGGCGCGCCACTGGCCTCGTCATCCTCTTGGCCGAGGGCTTCTGCATCCACGCCCAATGGATGCGGGGGAGCATAGAGAAATACGGCGAGCTGCTGCGCGACCGCCTCGTCCTTGGCGCGCTCATCGGCGCCACCGACTATGTCGAGGCGCAACGCCGCCGCCGCGCGCTCACCGCCGAGATGGCGCGCGCGATGCAGGATCTCGACATCCTTCTCACCGCGACCGTGCCGGCCGAGGCGCCGCGCATCGACCGCGTACCGAAATGGGGCATCGTCGAGCAGCCGAATTTCACCTCGGCCTGCAACGTCACGGGATTTCCGGCGCTGTCGGTCTGCACCGGCTACGGCGAAGAGGGATTGCCGCTGGCGATGCAGCTCATCGCCAAGCCGTTCGACGAGCCGACGCTGCTGCGCGCCGGCCATGCCTACGAGCGCGCGATGATTTGGCGCGCGCGCCGCCCGGCGATCGCGCAGTAATGCACCGCTCTCTCCCTCTCCGCCCCGAGGGGCGGAGAGGGTCGGGGTGAGGTGGGCGAATCCCTTGCCTCCGCAAACACCCACCTCACCCTCCCATCGCTCCGCGATGGGTCCCTCCCTCTCCCCCGCAAGCGGGCGGAGAGGGCGCGTCGCCCTACGCCGGCACGGGGGCCGATTTCGGGCGGCACGCTTCCTGGATGAGGCGCACGCGCTCCAGGCGCTCGGCTTCGCGCCGCACGAACGCCAATTTCTCCACTTGACAGATGTACGTAAATAGTATACAGATACTGTCGCCAGAGCCGGCCCTGGCGAGGCTCGGCGAATGGCGGCGAAGGCGGCGAGAAACCCCCGAATTTGCGCAGCAGCGGGGCGCCAAAAGTAATTGAAAGAGCCGGGAGAGCGATTGCAAGAGAGTGGAAAATGAACGCTAAAATACGTAATTTACAGTCAGATCAGAATGTTGCGGCCGAAAGCTCATGCCGTGTGTTCGGCGCGGATACTCATTGATGGGCATGGCGCAGTTCGGACGCCGTCGGACCGCGCGACTCGGGTGCTGCGACTCGAAGGGGAGTGTCACCACGAGAGGTGGGTCAGCGCCAGTCGTCCAGGACCCAGTGGTCGGGGCCGTCATAGGCGGGGCCATACGGCCGGTGCATCGTCACGAACGGCACCTCGGTGCGGAACCCCACCTCGCACAGCACGCGGTAGGCGCCGATCCGCCCGGTCGAACTGCTGCAAAGGATGCGCGCGACGCTGCGCGATGCGGCGTAGCTCTCGCACCCGGCGATGAGGCGGCGCAGCCGGTCGGCCGCGCCCGGGCCTTCCCGCACCATCGCGAACTTCACGAGCGCCTGCTTCGAGCCGGCCTCGCTGCCGGCGCCGCAATGGCAGATGGCGAAGCCCATGACGCGCGAGCCAGCGGTGAGCGCGAGGACGTCGCCGGGGCCGCGCTCCAGCACCACCGCGATCTCGCGCTCGAGGTCGAGGCCGGGATGGAGACCCCCCGCCAACTCGCGGCAGGAAGCGGCGAGCGCCGGGCGGTCGGCGGATGAGCCGAGCGAGATCACCTCGGGGATCGCCACGCGGATCGCGACCGGCTTCGCCATCACCGGCGAGAGGTGGCGCGGCCAGAAATCGAACGACTGGTAGAGCCGGAGATGGAGCGCGCTCTGCGGGAATGTGTAGAGCCCGGCCAGCGGCGAGCGCCACCGCGCCATGATGTCGAGCGCCGCGGCGACGAGGCGGCGGGCGACGCCGTGCCGCCACAGCTCCGGCAGCACCGCCACGGGCCCGAGCACGCCGAGACTGCCCCAGCGGCTCGCGAAGGAGAAGCCGACGATCGCGTTGTCGCGCCAGGCGACGCTGCCGCCGTCGGGATAGGACCAGAAGCGCGGCTCGAGCACGCCCGGCTCGCCGCCGCGGAACTGTATCGGATCGGCAAGGCCGAACCAGGTGCCGAACGCCATGCGGAAGACGCGGTCGGCCCCGGGCAGGTCCGCCGCGCGCATCGGCCGGTAGGTAATCTCGCCGTTCATGCGGGGGAGCGTAGAGCGTGTCCCCGGAAGCTGCGACTCCCTCGCCGCCCCCGGGGGCGGAGAGGGTTGGGTGAGGTGGGGGGACTGCCCTTGCGCCCGCAAACACCCACCTCACCCTCCCATCGCTTCGGCGATGGGTCCCTCCCTCTCCCCCCGCAAGCGGGCGGAGAGGGACACGCGCGTCGGCGGCGATGGCGCGAGGCTGACGATGCCTGTACCTTTCGCCTCATGCCGACAGCACGGCGGACGCGCGGGCTCGATGCGATCGACGTCAAGATCCTGGCGGCGCTGCAACGCGACGGGCGCATGACCTATGATGCGCTCGCCGGCCGCGTGGGATTGACGCCGCGCCCCTGCCTCGAGCGCGTGCGGCGCCTCATCGCCGCCGGCATCGTCACCGGCTTCAACGCCGCGATCGACATCGACCGCCTGTCGCGGCCGGTGACGGTGATCTCCGAGATCGCGCTCGACAGCGGCGCGCGCCGCGACCAGGTCGAGCGCCGCCTCAGATCGATCGACGAGATCGTCGAATGCTGGGAAGTGAGCGGCGCCTTCGACTATGTCGCGCGCATCGTCTGCGCCGACCTTGGCCGCTACGAGGAGCTGACGTCGGAACTCCTCGACGGCGGGATCGGCGTCGGCCGGATCGTCAGCCACGTCGTGCTGCGGGCGGTCCGGCGATTCGCCGGCTACCCGGCGGCGCTGCTTGGGCCGCGCAGCAGATAGTTGCCGGGACCATCGGCCAATTCGACAGATTCTGCTGTTTGGGGCCCGGAGTTCGGCGCGTCTGGCGGCGTTCAATGAGCAATTAATACGCATGTTGTAAGAGGATGCGCGAGATGGATTCGATCGAGCTCGAGGCCCGCTGGGCCGCCCGCAATTACGACCCGATGCCGGTCGTGCTGACGCGCGGGGACGGGGCTTTCCTGTGGGATGCCGACGGTCGCCGCTATGTCGACATGATGAGCGCCTATTCCGCCGTGAGCCACGGTCATGCGCATCCGCGCATCCTGGCGGCGCTCGAAGGGCAGGCGCGGCGCTTGGCCGTGTGCTCGCGCGCATATCACACCGACCGGCTCGGCGCGTTCCTGGCGAAGCTGTGCCAAGTCACCGGGATGGACCGGGCGCTGCCGATGAACACCGGCGCCGAGGCGGTCGAGACGGCCATCAAGGCGGCGCGGCGCTGGGGCTATCGCGTCAAGTGCATCGCCGCGGGCCGCGCCGAGATCATCGTCGCCGAGGGAAATTTCCACGGCCGCACCACCACCATCGTCGGGTTCTCGAGCGAGGAGTCCTATCGCGACGGGTTCGGGCCATTCACGCCCGGATTCCGCGCCGTGCCGTTCGGCGATCTCGAGGCGATGCGCCGCGCGATCACGCCCGAGACGGCCGCGATCCTGATCGAGCCGATCCAGGGCGAGGGCGGGATCGTGGTGCCGCCTCCGGGCTATCTCGCGGGGCTGCGGCGCTTGTGCGACGAGAGCAACGTCCTCCTCATCTTCGACGAGGTGCAGACCGGGCTTGGCCGCACCGGCGCGTGGTTCGCGTTCCAGCACGAGAACGCCGTGCCGGACGGGCTCGTGCTCGGCAAGGCGCTGGGCGGCGGCGTGCTGCCGGTCTCGGCGCTCGTCGGCAAGCGCGCGCTCATGGACGTCTTCACGCCGGGCTCGCACGGCTCGACCTTCGGCGGCAATCCGCTTGCGGCCGCGGTCGGCTTGGAAGCGCTCGCGGTGATGGAGGACGAGGGCCTCGTCGAGCGCAGCCGAAATCTCGGCGCGCACATGCTGGCGCGCTTGGGCGCGATCAAGAGTCCGGTGCTGAAGGAGATTCGCGGCCGCGGCCTTCTGGTCGGCGCCGAGGTCGATCCGCGCTACGCCAGCGCGCGCGAAGTGTGCGAGCGGCTCATGCAGAAGGGCGTGCTGTCGAAGGACACGCACGACACGGTCGTGCGCTTCGCGCCGCCGCTCGTCATCGCCGCGCACGTTCTCAACTGGGCGCTCGACCGGTTCGAGGAGGTGCTGCGCGAGATCGAAGCGAGTCATCTCCGTCCTGCCGCGTAAAGGAGAAGAAACTCCCATGACGAATTCCCCGCGCATCCTGATGTGCCGGCCAAGCCATTTCGGCGTGACCTATGCCATCAATCCGTGGATGGACCCGAAGAGCTGGGCGAGCGAAGCGAAATCGCTGGCGGCGGCGGCGCGGCGCGAATGGCGCGCGCTCGAGGCGCGCCTCAAGGATCTGGGCGCGGAGATCGTGCTCGTGCCGCCCGAGCCCGGCCTGCCCGACCTCGTCTTCACCGCCAACTCCGCCGTGGTGATGGACGGCAAGGCGCTGCTCGCGCGCTTCCGCCACCCCGAGCGCCAGGGCGAGGAGCCGGTCTTTCGCCGCGCCTTCGAGAAGCTTCAGGCGAAGCACCAGATCGCGGAAATCCACGAGCTCCCCGATGGGGTTTTCCTCGAGGGCGCGGGCGATTGCGTGTTCGACGCGACGCGGCAGCTCTACTGGATGGGGCACGGGCCGCGCTCGAGCCTCACCGCGCGGCCTTATGTCGAGGACATCCTCGGCGTCGAGACGGTTGCGCTCCAGCTCGCCGACCCGCGCTTCTATCACATGGACACCGCGCTCAATCCGTTGACCGGCGGCGAGGTGCTCTACGTGCCGGAGGCTTTCACCGACGAGGGTCTGAGCGAGATCCATGCGCGCGTGAAGCCCGAGCTGCGCATTGCCGTGGCGCCCGAGGATGCCGCATATCTCGCCGCCAACGCCGTCTGCATCGATGACGCCATCGTCATGTCGCGCTGCGGCGACGGGCTCCGCGAGCGTCTCGGCGAGCGCGGCTACCGTGTCATCGAGAGCTCGCTCGCCGCGTTCGCGCGGAGCGGCGGCTCGGCCTTCTGCCTGACCCTGCGCCTCGACCTGCGCTCGCGTCCGGCGCAAGCGGCACGCGAGCGGGTCGCGCAAAGGGAGCCCGCGGCCGCGTCCGCCTCGTAGCGCGAACTCAGTTCAAGCGATCGTTCTCCGGACCGTCATGGCCGGGCTTGTCCCGGCCATCCACGATTTCCTTTCGGCACCGACAACCCGTGGATGCCCGGCACGGAGGCCGGGCATGACGAGAGATAATACGGACGCGCCGGGCAACGCCGTCACGCCCTCGCGCGCCCGCTCTCCCCCCGGCGGGGGAGGGGGAATATGATGCGGCCATGTCCGACGCCCTGGCGCGCACGCCGCTTCACGACCTGCATCTGAGCCTCGGCGCAAAGATGGTGCCGTTCGCGGGCTACGATATGCCGGTGCAGTATCCGGCCGGGATCCTGGCCGAGCATCTGCACACGCGGGCCGCGGCGTCGCTCTTCGACGTGTCGCATATGGGGCAGGCGCGGCTCGAGGGAGCGGGCGCGGCCAAGGCGCTCGAGGCGCTCGTGCCGGGCGACATCGTGGGGCTCGAGCCGGGCCGCATGCGCTACACGCTCTTCACGAGCGAGTCGGGTGGGATTCTCGACGACCTCATGGTGACGAACCGCGGCGATCATTTGTTCCTCGTCGTCAACGCCGCGCGCAAGGAGTTCGACATCGCCCATCTCGGCCGGCACATGGCGGGAGTGCGGCCCTTGCCCGAGCGCGCGCTGCTGGCGCTGCAAGGGCCGGCGGCGGCGGCCGTGCTCGACCGCATCGCGCCCGGCAGCGCCGCGCTGCCCTTCATGAGCGCGGCGCCGGGGACGCTCGACGGCATCGCCGCGATCCTCTCGCGCTCGGGCTATACCGGCGAGGACGGGTTCGAGATTTCCGTCCCCGGCGCGGCGGCCGAGCAGCTCGCGCGCCGGCTCCTCGCCGAGCCCGAGGTGAAGCCGGCGGGATTGGGCGCGCGCGACACGCTCCGCCTCGAAGCGGGCCTGTGCCTTTACGGCCACGACATCGACGAGACGACGACGCCGATCGAGGCGGCGCTCGGCTGGACCATCGCCAAGCGCCGGCGCGCAGACGGTGGATATCCGGGCGCGGCGGTGATCGCGCGGCAGCTTGCCGAGGGCGCGGCCCGCAAGCGTGTGGGCGTCAAGCCCGCCGACAAGGCGCCGGCGCGCGACGACACGCCGATCGTGGCGCCGGACGGGCGCAGCGTGGGCCGCGTCACGAGCGGCGGCTTCGGGCCGAGCGTCGGCGGCCCCGTCGCCATGGGCTATGTCGAAACGTCGTTTGCGGCCACCGGCACCGAATTGGGCCTCGTCGTGCGCGGCAGCACGCGCGCGGCGCGCGTCGCATCCATGCCGTTCGTGCCGCATCGCTACAAAGCCTGAGCAACGCTGGGGACCGAGATGAGCATTCTTCGCTTCACCAAGGATCACGAGTGGGTGCGGGTCGAGGGCGACGAGGCGGTGATCGGCATCACCGATTACGCCCAGACCCAGCTCGGCGACATCGTCTATGTCGAGCTGCCGGAGATCGGCAAGCGCGTCGAGCAGGGCAAGGAGGCGGCGGTCGTCGAATCGGTGAAGGCGGCGAGCGAGGTCTATGCGCCGCTCTCGGGCGAGGTGACGGGCGCCAACGCCGCGCTCGCCGACGATCCGGCGAAGGTCAATGCCGATCCGATGGGCGGCGGCTGGTTCTTCAAGCTGAAGCTCAGGGATGCGAAGGAGCTCGACGGGCTGATGGACGAGGCGGCCTACCAGAAGCTCGTCGAAGGGTTCGCCTGATGCGCTATTTGTCGCTGACCGATGCCGACCGGCGCGAGATGCTGGCAGCGATCGGCGTTGGATCGGTCGAGGAGCTTTATCGCGACGTGCCGCGCGCGGCGCTGCTCGCCCGCCCGGTCGATCTGCCGCTGGGCCAGGGCGAGCTCGACGTTGAGCGCGACCTGGCAAAACTTGCGGCCAAGAACATCCCGGCGGGGAGCGTGCCGAGTTTCCTCGGAGGCGGCGCCTATCGCCATCACGTGCCAGCCGCGGTCGACTATCTGGTGCAGCGCGGCGAGTTCCTGACCTCCTACACGCCCTATCAGCCCGAGATCGCGCAAGGCACGCTCCAGGCGCTGTTCGAATTCCAGACGCAGGTCGCGCTCATCACCGGCATGGAGGTGGCGAACGCCTCGCTCTATGACGGCGCCACCGCCGCGGCCGAGGCGGTGATGATGGCGAACCGTCTGACGCGGCGGAAGAAGGCGGTGCTCGCCGGCAGCCTCCACCCGCATTATGCCGAGACGATCGCCACATACGCGCGCTTCAACGGCTTTGCGCTCACGAGCCGCCCGCCCGATCCAACGGGCAACGACGATCCGGCCGCGCTGATCGACGGCGAGACGTTGTGCGTCGTAGCGCAGAATCCCGGCTTCTTCGGCCATCTGCGCGATCTCGCGCCGCTCGCCGATGCGTGCCACAAGGCGGGCGCGCTTCTGGTCGCGGTGGTGACGGAGCCGGTGTCGCTCGGTCTCGTCAGGCCGCCGGGCGAGATGGGCGCCGACATCGTCGCCGGCGAGGGCGCGCCGATCGGCAACGCGCTCACGTTCGGCGGGCCCTATCTCGGCCTGTTCGCGACGCGCGACAAATTCGTGCGGCAGATGCCGGGGCGGCTGGCCGGGCAAACGCTCGACGCTGAGGGGCGGCGCGGCTTCGTCCTCACGCTGTCGGCACGCGAGCAGCATATCCGCCGCGAGAAGGCGACGAGCAACATCTGCACCAATGCCGGCCTGTGCGCGCTCGGCTTCGCGATCCACATGGCGCTCCTGGGCGAGGAAGGTTTCGCGCGCCTCGCCGCGCTCAATCACGCCAACGCGCGGGCCTTGGCGCGGAAACTCTCGGCGGTGCCGGGCGTGAAGGTTCTGAACGACAGCTACTTCAACGAATTCACGCTCGAGCTGCCGCGCCCGGCGGCGCCCGTCGTCGAGGCGCTCGCGGCGAAAAGAGTGCTCGCCGGCGTGCCGGCCAGTCGCTTCTGGCCGGAGCACAAGAACCTGCTGCTCGTCGCCGCGACCGAGACCAACACGGACGACGAGATGGATGCGCTTGCCGCCGGACTCCGGGAGGCGCTGCGATGAGCGACTGGAGCAAGGCGCTGTCGTCCTTCACGCCGGAGACCGGCGCGCACGATCATCCCGCGCTCGAGATCGACGAGCTCTTGCTGTTCGAGCAGGGCGAGGAGGGACGCTGCGGCGTCGATTGGCGCGCACCGCCGCCCGCCGCGGCCGGGGATTCGCTCGGCGGCTTGCGCCGCACGGGACCGATCGGCCTTCCGGGACTCTCCGAGCCGCAAGTCATTCGTCACTTCACGCGGCTGTCGCAGAAGAATTACGGCATCGACACCGGGCTCTATCCCTTGGGCTCGTGCACCATGAAGCACAACCCGCGCCTGAACGAGAAGATGGCGCGGCTTCCCGGCTTCGGCGACATCCATCCCTTGCAGCCGATTGGCACGGTGCAGGGCGCGCTCGAGCTGATCGACCGCCTCGCGCATTGGCTGAAGGTTCTGACCGGCATGCCGGCGGTGGCGATGCCGCCCGCGGCGGGCGCGCATGGCGAGCTCTGCGGTATCATGTGCATCACCGCCGCGCTCGCTGCGCGCGGCGAGCGCAGGAAGCGCGTGCTCGTGCCGGAATCGGCGCACGGCACCAATCCCGCGACCGCCGCCACTTGCGGCTACGAGGTCGATGCCATTGCGGCGAACGACCGGGGCCGCGTCGATCTCGCCGCGTTAAAGGCGAAGCTCGGCGCCGACGTCGCCGCCATCATGCTGACGAGCCCCAACACCTGCGGGCTCTTCGAGGACGAGATGGCGGAAATCGCGGCGGCGGTGCACGCGGCCGGGGCCTATTTCTATCTCGACGGCGCCAATTTCAACGCGCTCGTCGGGCGCGTGCGGCCGGGCGATCTCGGCATCGACTGCATGCACATCAATCTGCACAAGACGTTCTCGACGCCGCATGGCGGCGGCGGGCCCGGCAGCGGGCCGGTCGTGCTCGCCGAAAGCTTGGCGCCCTACGCGCCCTTGCCGTGGATCGTGCAGGAGGCGGGATCGTTCCGCCTCCTCGAGCGCGCCGAGGGCGCGAGCGCGCATGCGATCGGGCGCATCAAGGAATTCCACGGCCAAATGGGCATGTTCGTGCGCGCCTTGGCCTTCATGATGAGCCACGGCAGCGACGGCTTGCGCTTCGTCTCGGGCGACGCGGTGCTCAATGCGAACTATCTCCTCGCGCGCTTGCTGGACGTGATGACGCCGTCATATCCCGGCCCCGCGATGCACGAGGTGCTGTTCGACGACCGCTTCCTCGACGGCACCGGCGTGACCACGCTCGATTTCGCGAAGGCGCTGATCGACGAGGGCTTCCATCCGATGACGATGTATTTCCCGCTGGTCGTGCACGGGGCGCTCCTGATCGAGCCGACCGAGAACGAGAGCAAGGCCGGGCTCGACCGCTTCATCGCGGTGCTGCGGCACTTGGCCGCGCGCGCCAAGGCCGGCGAAGCCGAGTTCTTCCGCACCGCGCCGCATCTGGCGCCGCGCCGCCGCCTCGATGAGACGACGGCCGCGCGCAAGCCCGTCCTGCGCTGGCGCCCGGAGCAAGCGGCGGCGGAGTAGGGATTTTTGCGCGGATGATTTCGTAAATTCTGACCGAAGGAGGAACGCATGTTCTCACACGTCATGATCGGCTCGAACGACGTTGCTGCGTCCAAGAAGTTTTACGACGCGGTCTTGGGCACCATCGGCTTGCCGGAAGGGAAAGCCGATCCGCGGGGCCGCATCTTTTATCGCAGCAAGAACGGCGTGTTCGGCATCACCAAGCCGATCGACGGCCAGCCGGCGTCGCACGCCAATGGCGGCACCATCGGCTTCGCGTGCGACAGCCCCGAGCTGGTCAAGGCTTTCCACGACGCGGGCGTCGCCAATGGCGGCAAGAGCATCGAGGACCCGCCCGGCTGGCGCGAAAACGCGACGGGCAGGATCTATCTTGCCTACCTGCGCGATCCCTGCGGCAACAAGGTCTGCGCGTTGCATCGCGGCTGAACGGTTCGTCCAAGCGCTGCGCCGGCGTCCCATCGAGGCCGCGGCGGAGTGAAGTGCGTCCTTCGACTACGCGGTATGGTGTAGGAAACGCCTCTTCAAGCCCGCCGACAGAAACATAGTCGCCGGGCGCGCGTACGTTTATCTTGGCCCCATGCAGGACAGCACCTCGGTGCGGCGCCGCCTCCGCGCCCCAGATTCTCGCGCGGCTCGAGCGCATCCCGCCGGCGCGCTGGCACGTCAAGGTGCGGGCGCTCCTCGGCATCGTGCTGCTGTTCGACGCGCTCGATCTCCTGGCGATCAGCTTCGCGCTACCGGCCTTCGTCAACGAATGGAAGCTCACGCCCGCCGATGTCGGCTGGGTGATCTCCGTCGGCCTTCATCGGCCAGCTCCTGGGCGCGCTCGCCGCGGGTTGGCTTGCCGAGCGCGTGGGGCGCATTCCCGTCATCGCCGGAGCGGTCGCGCTCTTCAGCATCATGAGCTTCTGCTGCGCGCTTTCCGGCAGCTTCGGGCCGCTCGTCGCCGCCCGCTTCCTCGAAGGCGTGGGATTGGGCGCCGAGGTACCGATCGCCAACACCTATATCAACGAGCTCGCGCGCGGCGCCGAGCGCGGCCGCTTCTACATCCTCTACCAGACGCTGTTCGCCTTCGGCCTCATCGGCGCGGGGCTTCTGGGCTTCGTCATGGTGCCCCGCATCGGCTGGCAGTCGATGTTCTATCTCGGCACGCTGCCGCTCGTGCTCGTCTTCTTCATCGTGCGCCTCCTGCCGGAATCGCCGCGCTGGCTCGTCTCGCAAGGGCGGCTCGCCGAGGCCGATCGCGTCGTCAGCGGGATCGAGCGGGCGGTCGCCGCGCAAGGCAAGCCATTGCCGCCGCCCGCGCCCGCGCGCGCCGCACCGGCCGCAGCATCGCGCGCGAGCAAAGCCGCGGGCGGGAGATTTTCGAGGGCATCTACCGCCATCGCACGTTCTCGGTCTGGGCGATGTGGTTCTGCTGCTTCTCGACGACCTACGGGCTCCAGGCGTGGCTGCCGACGCTCTACCGCACGAACTTCCACATGGGCGTGGCGGACGCGAATCTCTACGGCCTCATCACGCAATGCTGCGGCATCTTCGGCTCGTTCCTGTGCGCCTTCTCCGTGGACAAGACGGGACGGCGGCCGTGGTTCGTGGCGGCGCTTCTGGGCGGCGGCGTGACGCTCGTGGCGCTGGCGGCCGTGGGCCCCGTCAGCGCGCAGCGGCTTCTGGCCTTCGTCTCGGTCGGCGCCTTCTTCATGTCGAGCGCGGCGATCGGGCTCAATCTCTACACGTCCGAGCTTTATCCGACGCGCGTGCGCGCGTTCGGCGGCGCGGTCGGCGGCGCGTGGCAAAGAGTGGCGGCGGCGACGGGGCCGCTCGTCGTGGGCTATCTCGCGCCGATCTACGGGCTCGGCGCCGTGCTCCTTTATTTCGGCTGCCTCGCCCTCGTCGGCGCGCTCGTCACCTATGTGTGGGCCGACGAGACCGGCGGCCGCCCGCTCGAGGAAGTGTCGCCTTAGCGCCTCAGCTCTTCGGCCGGTTGCGCTTCACCGCCTCGGGGTTGGTGCTGTCGACGCCCATATAGACGCCGCGCTCCCATTTGCGCTTCAATGGGTCGCGCACCTTCACCATCATGCGGCCGATATTCTGAATCTCGATCTCGCAGGTCTCGCCGTCCTGCATGAAGCCCAAGCCCTCGTGGTTCGTGCCGCACGAGATGACGTTGCCGGAATAGAGCGTCATCACGGTCGTCGCCCATTCGATGAGCTCGGGCACGCGGTGCTCCATGTCGTCGGTGTTGTAGTGGTGGCGAAGCTGGCCGTCGTTCCAGAAGCGCACGATGATGTCGTTGGGCTCGGGGATCTCGTCCGCGGTCGTGATGCACGGGCCCAGCGGGCAGAACGTGTCGAACGATTTCCCGGTCCAGGCGGCGGGCGGCCCCGACGGCCAGGTCGAGCGCCCGTTGCCGCGCGCCGACACGTCGATCAATCCGGTATAGCCGAAGACGGCGCCGCGCCAGTCCGCCTGCTTCACCATCTTGGCCGGGCCCTTGATGACGATAGCGAGCTCGGCCTCGTGCATGAAGGCCCAGGGCTCGGTGAATTCGGGCAGCACCACCGTGTCGCCCGGGCCGATCACCGCGTCCGGGTTCTTGAGGAACATCGAAAGCTTGCGCGGCTCGCGCTGCGCATGCTCCCAATAGTTGGCGATGCAGGCGAGCACCTTGCCGGGCCGCGGCAGCGGCGGCTTGAGCTTCGCCTGGTCGAGCGGGGTCGCCGGGCCATCCTTCGCGAGCTTCTCGAGCGCAGGCCGGAGCTTGTCGAAATCGTCGATGATCCCTTCCATGGTGAGCTGTGGCGTGTAGCCCTTGCGCACCGCGCCCGCGATCGACACGACGCCGCGCGGCGTGACGAGGCCGGGCTCGACTTGACCTTGGGAATTCGCGAAGAGACAGAGCCGCACGGATCACCTCCCGAATGGATCGGGCGCAAAGGTGCGGCCTTGGCGGCGGCGGGTCAACCCCTCATAGTGCGGCAATGAAGGCGGCGGAGTTCGATTACGAGCGGCCCGCGACGATCGACGTGGCGTGCGCGCTCCTCGCGCGCCATGGCGCTGACGCGAAAATCATCGCCGGCGGACAGACGCTCGTGCCGCTTCTGGCGATGCGGCTGGCGAAGCCGGCGCGCCTCATCGACATCAATCGAATCCCCGAACTTCAAGGAATTTCTCGCGCTGACGGATTTGTCGCGATCCGCGCCTGCACGCGCCAGGCCGATGCGTTGGCGCACGATCTGGTACGGCGCGACGCGAGGCTTCTCGCGAAGGCGCTGCGCTTCGTCGGACACGGCCAGACGCGCAACCGCGGCACGGTCGGCGGCAGTCTCGCCAACGCCGATCCCGCCGCCGAGATCGGGCTTGCGGCGCTGGCGCTCGACGCCGAAATGCGGGCGCGCTCGGCGACGGGCGAACGCGCGATCGCGCTGCGAGAATTTTTCAAGGGCGCGATGGAGACGGCGCTCGAGCCCGACGAGTGTCTCGTCGAGGCGCGCTTTCCGGTGTGGCCGGGCCGCGTCGGCACGGGCTTTGCCGAAGTGAGCGTGCGGCAGAGCGATTTCGCGTTTCTGGCCGTGGCGGCGCAGGTGCAGCTCGACGAGGCCGGCGCGTGCCGGCGCGCGGCGGTGAGCGTCGGCGGCGCGGCGTCGATGCCGGTGCGCCTGCAACGCGCCGAGGAGCGCGTCCTCGGCACGAAGCTCGAAGACCGCGCTATCGCGGAAGCGGCTGATTTCGCGGCGGCGGCGCTCGCGCTCGCGTCCGATCCGCACGCGTCCTCGCGCTATCGCCGGCGCGTCGCGGCGGCGCTGGTGAAGCGCGCGCTCGCCGAGGCACGCGATGAGGCGCGGGCCGCCTGATGTCGCGGCACGAGATTTCGCTCGCCATCAACGGCCGGAAAATTTCCGCGACCGTCGAGGCGCGGATGACGCTCGTCGATTTCCTGCGCGACGAGGCGAGGCTCACCGGCACGCATGTCGGGTGCGAGCATGGCGTGTGCGGCGCGTGCTCGGTCATGCTCGACGGGCGGCCGGTGCGCTCGTGCCTCGTTTTCGCGGTGCAGGCGGACGGGTGCGAGATCGTCACGGTCGAGGGGCTGGCGCCCGACGCCGAAGGCTTGAGCATCCTGCAGGATTCGTTCTGGGAGCTGCATGCGCTGCAATGCGGCTATTGCACGCCGGGCATGCTGATCGCGGCGCACGCGCTGCTCGCCGTCAACGCCAGTCCGAGCGAGCACGAGATCCGCGAGGCGATCGGCGGCAATCTCTGCCGCTGCACCGGCTACAAGCAGATCGTCGATGCGGTTGCGCTCGCGGCCGAGCGCATGCGCGGCGCCAACCGCCCCGAGCCGGCGCCGTGACAGACGCGCCGTTCCGCTATATCGCCAAGCGTCGGCGGGCGAAGGAGCATCGCCGCTTCCTTGCCGGATCGGGCCGCTATGTCGCCGATGTCGCGCTGCCGGGGATGCTGCATGTGGCCTTGGCCGCAAGCCCGCATCCCGCAGCGCGCATCGTCGCAATCGACCGGGATGCGGCGCTGCAGATCGAAGGGCGTACGCGCGGTCGTGACGGGCGAGGAGATCGCGTCCGCGACCGAGCCTATGATGAGCGGGCTCGATCTGCCGAAGGTGCTGCGCTGGCCGCTCGCCGTCGGCCAGGCGCGCTATGCCGGCGAATGGGTCGCGGCGATCGTGGCGGAGACGCGCGCAGAGGCCGAGGACGCGGCGGAGCTCGTCGACATCGCGTACGAGGCGCTTCAACCCGCGGTCGATCCCGAGGCGGCCATCCTGCCGGGCGCGCCGCTCGTCCATCCGGCGCACGGCTCGAACCTGCTCTATCGCCGGAAATTCGTGTGGGGGCCGGTCGAGGAGAATTTCGCGGCGGCCAAGCATCGCATCTCCTATCGCGCGCGCTGGAACCGCAGCGCGACCGTGCCGATCGAGACGTTCGGGATCGTCGCGCGCTGGGATTCGGCGGCGCGGATGGTCGAGATCTGGGCCTCGGTGCAGATGCCGAAATATGCCGACCAGATCGCACGCGTGCTGCGTCTCCCCGGCAACGCCGTGCGCGTCCATTACGACATCGACGTGGGCGGCTCCTATGGCGGCAAGCGCGGCTTGAAGCACGCCGTACTTGCGTCGTATCTCGCGCGGCGGCTCGGAGTGCCGGTGCGCCTCATCGAGGACCGGCTCGAAAACCTGCGCGGCGGCGACGCGCACGGGCCCGACCGCATCTTCGACGTGTCGCTGGCGTTCGACGATGACGGCACGGTGCGCGCGATGAGGATGCGCGCGCTCGACGATGTCGGCGCCTATGCCGGCCGCGCGCCGTTCCAGTTGGGCAAGCCCATCGGCGCGATCGTCGGCCCCTATCGCATCGGATGCGTCGAATACGAGCCCATCTCCGTCACCACCAATAAGACGCCGGAAGAGGCGGTGCGCGGCTTCGGTCAGGCGCCGACCAATTTCGCGCTCGAGACGGGGATGGACCTGATCGCGCGGCAGCTCGGCATGGACCGGATCGAGTTGCGCCGGCGCAACATGATCCGCCACGACGAGTTTCCCTACACGATTCCGAGCGGCAGCACCTACGACAGCGGTGATTATCACGCCGTGCTGGAGAAGGCGCTGGCGGCGGCCGACTACCCGGCGCTCGTCAAGAAGCGCGATGAAGCGCGGGCGGGCGGAAAGCTCGCGGGGATCGGCGTGTCCTGCTGCCTCGAACCGTCCGGCGGCAACTCCTCGTTCGAGCCATTGCTCAATCCCAAGAACGAGACCACGACCTGGATGGAAGGCTGCCTCGTCAGGATCGATGCGGGCGGTGCGATCGTCGCGGCGATGGGCACGACGAGCGCGGGGCAGGGGCACGAGACGCTGCTTTCGACCGTGGTCGGCGAAATTCTCGAACGCGATCCCGAGACCGTGCGCGCCGTGCGCGCGGATTCGCTGTGGGCGCTGCCGAGCAACAGCCCGGTCGGGAGCCGGATGGCGATCATGCTCGGCGCAGCCGGCGCCAATGCGGCGCGGAAGGTGAAGGACCAGCTTCTGGCGATCGCGGCCAAGGCGCTCGGCGCGGCGGCGGACGATTTGCTCTATCGCGGCGGCGATGTTTCGCTCGCATCCGATCCCGCGCAGCGAATTTCCTGGGACGAGATGGTCGATATCGCGCACCGCAAGTTCCATCTCCTGCCGGCGGGCATGGAGCCGGGCTTGCAGGCGCTGGCGGTCGCCGAAGTGCCGACGGGCGGCACATTGCCGGGGCCCGACGGGCGCGTGCAGATGTATCCCTGCTATGCCTTCGAGGCGCATGTCGTCTATGCGGAGGTCGATCCCGTCACCGGTCAGACGCGGCTCGGCAAGTATGTGTGCGGGCACGATTGCGGCGTGATGATCAATCCCGACATCGTGCATGGCATGACCTATGGCGGGATCGCGCACGGCATCGGCGCCGCGCTCTACGAGCGTTTCGCCTATGACGCGGACGGGCAGCTCGTGAGCGGCTCGTTCATGGATTATCTGCTGCCGTCGGCGCACGAGGTGCCGGACATCGAGATCGTCGATCACTGCACGCCATCGCCGCACACGGTGTTCGGCCAGAAGGGATCGGGCGAGGCGGGATATCTGGGCGCGCCGGCCGCGGTGGCGAGCGCGGTCAACGACGCGCTCGCGCCGTTGGGCCTTCATGTCGCCGAATTGCCGATGACGCCCTCGGCGCTTGGCGAAATCCTGGCGGCGCATGACGAAGGAGAGACGCGATGATCGTCGATACGCACGCCCATGTCGTGCCGGCGCAGATGCTCGAGGCCTTGCGCGCGGAGCGGCGGCTCTTCCCGTCCGTCAAGGTCGTCACGGACGGGCCGGCGACGCGGCTCGGCTTCGCCGGCGGCGCGCTGACGCGGCCGGTCGCGCCGCGCCTCTCCGACATGGCGCAACGCAAGACCTGGCTCGCGGCGCAGGGGATCGATTGCCAGGTGGCGGGCGGCTGGAACGATGTTTACGGCTATGAGCTGCCGCCCGAGGAAGGCGCCGACTGGGCGCGCTTCATGAACGAGACCATGCTGGCCGCGGGCAAGGACCTGCCGGCGGTGAAGCCGCTCGCGACCGTGCCGCTGCAAAGCGGGCGGCTCGCGGCGCGCGTGCTGGAGGAGGCGCTGGCGCAGGGCTTTCCCGGCGTGATGATCGGGACGCAGCCGCATGGCATCGCACGGCGCGCTCGACGATCCCGATCTCGAACCGTTCTGGGAGGCGGCGTCGGCCAAGAAGGCGACGGTGTTCCTGCACCCGATGTATGTGTGCGGCGACGAGCGCCTCAACGGCTTCGACCTCGTCAACGCCGTCGGGCGCGCGGCCGACACGATCGTGGCGATGGGCCGGCTCATCTATGCCGGGCATTTGCAGCGCCATTCCGGCATGAACCTCGTCATCTCGCATGGCGGCGGCGGCTTGCCCTATCTGCTCGGGCGGCTCCAGCGCAACAACGCGATCCATCCCGGCGAATATGCCGACGCGCTCGACGGGTTCCGGCGGCTTTATTTCGACACGGTGCTGTTCGACCCGCGCGCGTTGCGGTTTCTGTGCGATTGCGCCGGGGCGCAAAAGGTCATGCTCGGTTCCGACCACCCGTTCCCGATCGGCGACGACAGCCCGGTGAAGATCGTGGACACCACGCCGCTCACCGCCGCCGAGCGCCGCATGATCCTGGGCGACACGGCGGTCAGGCTGTTCGGGCTCGGCTAGTTTCCCTCCGCCGATTTCGGCGCGGCGGCGGGATTCCACTGGCCGCGGCGCATGCGGGTGATCTTCACGCGCTGAAGAGCCCGGCCTTGCGGAACGGCTCGTCGCGCGAGAAGTCCTCGGCCGCCGCGCGGCTCGCCACGTTGAGGATGAGGCACGAGCCGAGGCGCTTGCCGCCGTCGTCGGCCGTGAGCGCGCCGCCCAGGACGAGAATGTCCTTGTGCCGTTCGAGATAGGCCAGATGCCGCTCGCGCTGGGATGCGCGGATCGCCTCGGCGCCCTCGCGGTCCTCTTGGTAGATGATGTATAGCATCGCGAGAGCCTAGCCGAGGGAGCACCGCATGGCCAACGCGCCGCTCTGGATCACCGAGGCCGATGTCGTCTCGCACATGCCGCTCGCGGAGGCGGTGGGCGCGCTCGAGCGCATCCTGCGCCTCGAGGCCGAGGGCCAGGCCGCCAACATGCCGAAGGCGCATCTCATGGTGGGATCCAACGACGCGCTGCACGCGATCGGCGGCGCGGTCGCCGGCGCCGGCATCTGCGGCACCAAGACCTGGGTCAATGTCGGCGGCAAGTCGCAGACCGTGCTGGTGCTGTTCTCGCTCGAGGACGGGGCGCTCCGCGCGGTGATCGAGGCGACCGCGCTCGGCCAGACGCGGACGGCGGCGATGACCGGGCTCGGCACCAAGATCCTGGCGCCCGCCGATGCCGAGGAGCTGGCCGTGATCGGCTCGGGCAAGCAGGCGCTGCCGCAGGTCGCGGCCTGCGCCGCCGTGCGCAAGCTGAAGCGCGTGCGCGTCTATTCGCGGCGGGCGGAAGCCCGCGAAGCGTTTGCGGCGTCGGTGCGGAGCGAGCTCGGCCTCGACTGCGTCGCGAGCCCGAGCCTCGAGGCGGCGGTCAAGGACGCGCCGATCGTGACGCTCATCACCAACGCGCAGGAGCCGTTCTTCACCGCCGCCATGGCGGCGCGCGGCAGCCACATCAACGCGATGGGCGCGATCGTGCCGGCCCGGGCCGAGTTCGCGCAGGACATATTTCCCCGCTGCGGCGTCATCGCCGTCGACACGCTCGCGGGCGTACGGGAGCTGTCGTCTGAATTCCGTGACAGGTTCGGGGCGGACGAGGCCGCCTGGCGCGCGGTGACGCCGGTTTCGGCGCTGGTCAAGGCGGGCGCGGGGCGGCCCAAAGACTGCGACCTCACCCTCTTCAAGGCGATGGGGATGGGGCTTTCCGACCTGGCGCTCGGCATCGAGGTCTTGGCCCGGGCGGAGAAGCGGAGCTGGGCGCACCGCCTGCCGGAGCGCGTCCGCATGCCGCCGCGCCTTCGTTAAGGCGCAAAACCGCCATTGACAGGCTTCGCGCGCTAATGGAACGTGCCGGGGCCGGCAGGAAGGAGCCCCCATGGCAAAGCTGCGTCATATTGCGATTTCCGTCTCGGATGCCGTCAAGGCCCAGAAATTCTTCGAAGAAGCGTTCGACATGAAGACCATCGCGCGGACCGCCAACGACCGCGTCGTTTACATGACGGACGGGACCATCAACGTCGCGCTGCTGGCGCTCGACGGCAAGCCGCTCGGCTGGGAGAAGGACGAGCTCTTCTACGGCATCGACCATTTCGGCATGTGGGTCGACGACATCAAGGAAGCGCGCCGCAAGGTCGAGGCGGCCGGCGCCAAATACGTCATGGGCAACGAGGCCGAGGGCCCGAACAGCTTCTACGAGATCAAGTACCGCGATCCGCTCGGCCAGATCTTCGACCTCTCCGCCAACGGCTGGGCCGGCGCGGTGAAGGACGTGGTGCCGGCGGAGGAAGAAGAAAAGCCGAAGACCGCAGCCGCCGCGGAATAGGCCGAGCCACGACAAGGCCGCAAGGCCGCGTGGATCAGGGAGGGCTTATGTCGAGGATCGCACTTGCGATGGCCGTGCTGGCGTTGCCGGCGCTCAGCCCTGGTGCGCGCGCCGAGGACCCGCTCCGGATCGGCTTCGTCGGCAGTCTGTCGTCGGCCGCGTCGGGCGGCGGCATCGACATGCTCGACAGCTTCAAGCTCGGCCTCGCCCAGCTCGACAACAAGCTCGGCGGCCGCGCCGTCAATCTCACCATCGCGGACGACGAGCTGAAGCCCGATGTCGGCGTCGAGAAGGTGCGCAAGATGCTCGACGAGGACAAGGTCCAGCTCATCACCGGCATCGTCTTGTCGAACATCGCGCTCGCCGAGGCGCGCACCGTGCTGCCGCGCAAGGTGTTCATGCTGAGCCTCAATGCCGGGCCCTCGCAGCTCGCCGGCAAGGAATGCAGCCCGTACTGGTTCACCGAATCCTACCAGTCCGACACGATCGCCGAGGGCATGGCGATCTACCTGCAAAAGAAGGGCGTCAAATCGATGTCGCTGATCGCGCCCAACTACGCCGCTGGGCGCGACATCCTGACCGGCTTCAAGCGCTTCTATAAAGGCAGCGTCAAGACCGAGACCTATACACCCTTGGACCAGTTCGACTTCGCCGCCGAGCTTGCCGAGATCCGTGCGGCCGCGCCCGATGCGACGTTTTTCTTCTATACCTCGGGCGCGCCCTCGATCAGCTTCGTCAAGGAATATGCGGAGAGCGGCTTGAAGGACAAAATTCCGCTTTATGGCTTGGCCTTCTCGGTCGACGAGCTGACATTGCCGGGGATGGGCGAGGCCGCGCTCGGCGTCAAGGATTCGACGCTCTGGACCACCGACATGGACAATCCGGCGAATCGCGCCTTCGTCGCCGCGTTCGAAAACGCCTATCACCGCACGCCGTCGATCTTCGCGGCGCTCGCCTGGGACGGCGTCCACTTGCTCGACGCGGCGCTCCACACGGTGAACGGGAAGATCGAGGATGCCGATGCCTTTCGCGCGGCGCTGGAACATGTGAAGTTCCAATCCGTGCGCGCGCATTTCCGCTTCAACACCAATCATTTCCCGATCGAGGATCTGCACCTCGCCGAGATCCAGCGGAGCCAAGCGGGCGCGCTCGAGAATTCCTATCGCGAGCTGATTGTGGCGGATCACGGCGATTCCTATGCCGGCGAGTGCAAGATGCCATGAGCCTCGGCGAGGTCTCGCAATCGGGACGGCGTCCCCCTTCGGCGCACGGCGAAACGGCGATCAACGTTTCGGGCGTGTCGCAGGTCTATGGGCTTGCGCGCGATCCGCGCCGCGTGGTGGCGCTCGACCGCGCCTCGCTCACCGTCACGCACGGCGAGCTGCTGTGCCTCATCGGCCCGTCGGGCTGCGGCAAGAGCACGCTTCTGAACATCATCGGCGGACTCGCGAGCCCGAGCGAGGGCGAGGTCACGATCGACGGCGAGAAGGTGGTGGCGCCCTTGCCGAAGAAGGTCGCCTATGTGTTCCAGGAGAGCGCGCTCTTTCCGTGGCGCACGGTGATCGACAACGTGAAGCTCGGCATGGCGTTCCAGGGCGTCGCGCGATCCGAGCGCGATCAGCGCGCGCACGAGGCGCTCGTCGCCGTGGGCCTGGCCGAGTTTGCCGACCATTACCCGGGGCAGCTTTCGGGCGGCATGAAGCAGCGTGCGCAACTGGCGCGCGCCTTGGGCCTCAAGACCGAGATCCTGCTGATGGACGAGCCCTTCGCCTCGCTCGACGAGCAGACGCGGATGGTGCTGGGCGAGGATCTGTCGGAGCTGCTCGCGCGCACGCACAAGACCATTGTGTTCGTGACGCACAGCCTGATCGAGGCGGTGTTCCTGGCCGACCGCGTCGCCGTCTTCAGCGCGCGCCCCGGCCGCATCAAGGAGGTGATCGCGGTTGAGGAAGGGCATCCCAGGAGCCGCAGCTTCATGACGTCGGACAAGCTCGGCCGGCTCAGGAACCGGCTCTACGAGCTCCTGCACGACGAGATCCGCAAGACCATGGGCGAGACGCGGACATGAGCGGCGGCAATCCCTGGCTCTATCGCGGGGTGCAGCTTCTGTTCCTCGCGGCGGTGCTCGGGCTTTGGTATTACGTGACGTCGCGCGGCCTCGTGAGCCCGATCCTGTTGCCGTCGATGACGGCGTCATTCGCCGAGTTCGGGCACCTGCTTTCGACCGGCTCCTACTGGCCCGATCTCGACGTGACGCTTTATGAATTCGTCTGCGCCTTCTGCATCGCCGCATCGTTCGGCTGCGCGTTGGGATATATCGTCAGCCGCTCGGGCTTCTCGATCCGCGTGTTCGACCCGCTCTTCGCCGGCATGTATTCGATCCCGGCGATCCTGCTTTTCCCGCTCTACGTGCTGTTCTTCGGTTTGGGCGCAGGCTCCAAGATCGCGATCGGCGCCACCATCGCGTTCTTCCCCGTGGTGCTCAACACCATCGCCGGCTTCGCCTATGTCGAGAAGACCTATATCACCGCGGCGCGCTCGATGGGCGCGTCGGAATTCCAGATGTTCTGGTCGGTGATGCTGCCGGCGGCGTTCCCGGTCGTGCTGACGGGACTGCGCATCGGCTTCATCGTCGCGTTCCTCTCGATCCTCGGGGCGGAGACGATCGCGTCGCTGGCCGGCCTCGGCCACCGCATCGTCACTTACGCCGAAAGCATGGATCCGGCCAAGATGTTCGCCTACATCTTCTTCGCCATCATCATCGCGTTCCTGCTGAACGGCGCCGTCTCGGCCCTGGAAAAGCGCGTGCGGCGGGGGCACGGATGAGCGCGCGCCTCTCGCCCGGCGTCGCCCGCCTTCTCGTCATCGCCGGCCTCATCGCGTTCTGGGAAGTGGGCGTGCGGCTCTGGGGCGATCCGCTGTTCATGGCGCCGCCGTCGCAGGTCGTCGTCTCGCTCTACGATTTCATCTGGAACGACCAGGTTCTGAACGCGCTCAAGACGACGCTCTACGAGCTCGTCACCGCCTTCTGCCTCGCGATCGCCGTGGGATTGCCGCTGGGGCTCGTCCTCGGCCTCCAGCGCTTCGCCTATGGCTCGTTCTACCCGATTGTGCTCCTGCTCTACGCGATCCCGCAGGCGACCATCCTGCCGCTCGTGATTCTCGCCTTCGGCATCGGCACGGAATCGAAGATCGCGTTCGGCTTCACGCACTCGGTCTTCCCGATCGTCGTCAACGTGGTGGCGGGCGTGCAGGGGTTGAAGCCGTCGCTCATCGTCGCCGCGCGCTCGATGGGCGCGAACCGCCGCCAGATCCTGACGAACGTCGTCATCCCGCACATGATCCCGAGCTTCTTCACCGGCATGCGGATCGCCATGACGGGCGATCTTCTGGGCGTGCTCTTGGCCGAGCTTTACGTCTCGCAAGCGGGCGTCGGCCATTATACGCGGCTCTTCACCGAGAGCTTCGAGCCGCAGCGGCTCTTCGCGCTCATCGCCTGCCTTGCCGCCATCGCCGTCTTCCTCAACGAGTCCTGCCGCCGCGCCGAACGCCGCATGAGCCGCTGGCACGATTAGGGGCGCGCTGGCGCGTCCCGCCGCGAGCGCGCTATTGTCGGCGGCGAGCGGAGGCAGAAAATTGTTCGACTTCACACTCAAACCCGAAGACATCTCCTGGCGCGGCGCGGATCTCGCGCGGCCGGAATGCGTGCTGGCGACGCGCGATGGCACGCTCTTCTGCGCCGACA
This sequence comes from uncultured Alphaproteobacteria bacterium, assembly GCA_963729295.1. Classification (GTDB taxonomy): domain Bacteria; phylum Pseudomonadota; class Alphaproteobacteria; order ATCC43930; family CGMCC-115725; genus DATJLY01. Next base: position 291,782 of record CAVSNJ010000027.1, on the reverse strand, counting down.
ATCGCGGCGGCGTGACGCGCATCGAGGCGGACGGGCGGCAGAGCATCATCGGCAAGATGGGCGGCGCGCCCAACGGCCTCGCGCTCGAGCGCCAAGGCAGCATCCTCGTCGCCAACATCGACGATGGCGCGCTCTATCGCCTCCATCCCGACGGGCGCCACGAGGTGGCGCTCGACCGGCTCGACGGCAGGAAACTGGGCGCCGTCAATTTCGTCTATCGCGACGGCGAGCGCATCTGGGTCACGATCTCGACCCGAACCGAGCCGCGCCGCGAGGCGATGGAGCGCGGCATCGCCGACGGCTATGTCGTGCTGATCGAGAACGGCAAGGCGAGAATTGCGGCCGACGGCTTCGTCTTCACCAACGAGGTGCGGGTCGATCGCGCGCGGAAATTTCTCTATGTCGCCGAGACCGGCAAGGGTCGCGTCGTGCGCCTGCCGCTGGCGGCGGACGGCACGCTCGGGCGCAAGGAGCTCTACGGTCCCGAGACGCTTTTCCCGGGTGCGCGCACCGACGGTATCGCATTCGACGCCGAGGGCAATCTCTGGGTGACGGAGGTCGGGAAGAACGGGCTCTACGTCATCTCGCCCGACGGCAGGTGCCATAAGGTGTTCGAGGACCCGAAGGGCGCGGTGCTCGATTTCCCGGCAAGTGTCGCCTTTGCCGGGCCCGATCTGCGCACCGCCTATATCGGCTCGATCCGCATGAAGCGCCTGGCGCAGTTCCGCGCGCCGGTCGCCGGCGAGCCGCTCTCGCACTGGCAGGACTGACATGGCGGAGAGCGCGCTCAAGCAAAATCTCGACAGCGGCCGCTTCGTCGTCACGGCGGAGCTGTCGCCGCCGGTGGCGAGCGATCCTTCGGCCTTCATCGCCCGCGCGGTGACGCTCAAAGGCGTCGCGACCGCGGTCAACGTGACGGACGGCGCCGGCGCCAAGGCGCATTTGTCCTCGATCGCGGCCGCGCATTTCCTGTTGCAGAACGGAATCGAGCCGGTGCTGCAGATGACGTGCCGCGACCGCAACCGCCTGGCGCTCGAAAGCGACTTGATCGGTGCCGTGGCGATGGGCGTGCGCAACGTGCTGCTCCTGACCGGCGACGATCCGAAGCTCGGCGATCAGCCCGAGGCGAAGCCGGTGTTCGATTTCTCGAGCCAGCAGCTCCTCGAAGTGGCGAACCGCATGCGCAAGGAGCGCAAGCTTCCGCCCGGCACCGAGATCAGGGGCGACATGCCGCTTTATCTCGGCGGGGCCGATCTGCCAGTCGATCCGCCGCCCGCATGGACGCCGAAATCGCTCGTCGCCAAGGTCGCAGCCGGTGCCGATTTCGTGCAGACGCAGTTTTGCATGGATGCCGCGGTGGTGCGGCGCTATGCGGCGCGCCTCATCGAGTTGGGCCTCGCGCCCGGCCTCAAAGTTCTGATCGGCGTCGGACCCATCCCGTCGGCGCGCTCGGCGCGGTGGATGAAGGAGCGGCTCTTCGGCACGATCATCCCCGACGCGATCGTAACGCGGCTCGAGCAGGCGTCCGACCCGAAGCGCGAGGGAATTGCGATCTGCGCCGAGCTGATGCAGGAGCTTGTGACGATCCCCGGCATCGCCGGCGCGCACGTCATGGCGCCGCAAAGCCCATCCGCCATTCCCGCGGTCATCGCCGAAGCGGGCGTGGCTGGGAAGATGCGGGCGTCCTAAATCCGCGTCGAAAGCCAGATGGCGAGCTTCGCGCCGGTCTTGATGCCGGCGCGCAAGAGCTCGTAGGCGGGCGCGTCCTCGGCGCCGGCGGCCAAGGCCGTGTCGCGATGCTCAAGCTCGTTGGCGCGGAATTCCTCGAGGGACGATTTGAGCGCGGGCTCGGACGAGCCCAGCGCCTCGATCTGGCCGCGATAATGCCCGTCGATCACCTCCTCGACCGCGGCGGTGCAGGCCATCGCCGCGCGCGCGCCCAGCGTCGCCGTGGCCGCGCCCAGCGCCCATCCCGCCGTATGCCACAGCGGCGACAGCGCGGTCGGCCGCACGCGCCGCTCCGCCACCAGCCGGTCGAACGCGGCGAGATGGCGGCGCTCCTGCGCGGCCATGCGGCGGATCGCGGGCGCCGCGGGCGAGCGGCCGAGCACGGCAAGCTGCCCCGCATAGATGCGCGCCGCGCCATATTCGCCGGCGTGATCGACCCGGATCATGCGGCGGACGATCTCGTCGGCCGGGGGATCGCCAGGAAGTCGGTTCGTGCTCATTGGGTCCGTCCTCGCGCCGCCGCGCCCGCGAGCGCCGCAAGCACCAGCGAGGCCAAAAGATTATAGCCCGCGAGCGTGACGCCGAAGAGCGACCATTGCGGCGCATCGCAGCGCACCGTCTCCTGGGTCATGAGGAGCCGGCGCAGCTCCTCGATCGTCGCGGCGCTGCCACCCGTGCCGGTGCAGGCGGTCGGGCCGGCAAACCAATGCTGCTCGACGCCGACATGGTAGAACGCGAGGACGCACGAGCCGAGGAAGATCGAGAGCAGGATGGCGGCGCCCAGCTTCGCGTCAGCGCGCGTCGTGTCGGGTGCTGCGAGCGCCAGCGCCAACGGCAGGCTCGCGTAATAGGGCCAGCGCTCGTAGAGGCAGAGCTCGCACGGCGCGAGGCCGCCCGCGTACTCGAACAGAAGCGCGCCGCCGAGCACGAGCACGATACCGGCGAGCACGAGGGCGAGCGCGCGGCGGCTCATCGCCCGCCTCCGCCGCCGGGGCGGCGGCGCACATGCGACCACACGAACCACGCCGCCGAGGCGAGAACGAGGACGAGGATCAATCCGTCGAAGCGATGAAAGACTTCCTTGAGGCGCGGGTCGCTGTTCCAGCGCGCGCCGAGCCGCGCGCCGACATAAGCGAGGCCATAGCACCACGGCCACGAGCCGGCGAAGGTGTAGAGCTGGAAGCGCGCCTGGTTCATGCGCGCGATGCCGGCCGGCAGCGCGATGAACGTGCGCACGAGCGGCAGGAGGCGCGCGATGAAGATGGCGGGACCGCCCCAGCGCGCGAAGAACCAGTCGGCCAAGGCGAGCTCGCGCCGCCCGATGAGCACGAGCGCGCCATAGCGCTCGACGAGCGGGCGCCCGCCATAGGCGCCGATCGCGTAAGCAATCGTCGAGCCGAGATTGCAGCCGAGCGCACCCGCCGTCGCCACCAGCGCCAGATCGAAGCGCCCGGTCGAGACGAGATAGCCCGAGAACGGCATGATGACTTCGGACGGCAGCGGGATGCAGGCCGATTCGATCGCCATCAGCGCGACGATGCTGCCATAGCCGGCGCTCGCGATCGTGGCGACGATCATGCTCGCGACCCAGTCTATGAGGCGGTCGAGCAAGGGTGAGGCCTAGGCCGGCCGCGTGCCGATGAGATTCATGGCGCGCAAGGTCAACACCACCTCGCCGTGCTGGTTCGTCGCCTCGCCGAGCGTGCGGATCATGCCGCGGGGCGCGCCGCTCTTCGACGGCGTCACCTCGAGCACGGTGAGGCGCGCCGCGAGCCGGTCGCCCGGCCGCACCGGCTTCAGCCACCTGATCTCGTCGACGCCGGGCGAGCCGATGCTGTCGGAATCCTTCATGTGCCCGTCGACGAGAAGCCGCATGAACATCGCGACGGTGTGCCAGCCGCTCGCGACGAGCCCGCCCCAGATCGAGCGCTTCGCCGCCTCGGGATCGGTGTGGAAATATTGTGGGTCGTAGGTCCGGCCGAAGGAGAGAATCTCGGCCTCGCCCACGTCGCGCACGCCGAGCTCGAACACATCGCCCGGGCGATAATCCTCGAAGAAGCGCATTGCCATGAAACCTCGTCGTGGGCGCGGCGGCAGTGGCGGGGCGGGCGGAACGCGCGATATCAGCGGAAAGAGCCGCGCGAGGCAAGCGTGATTGCCGCCTTCATTACGCGCCGCTATGGTCGCGCGGCCCGGCAGCCCCTGTGGCGGAATGGTAGACGCGGCAGACTCAAAATCTGTTGCTCGCAAGGGCGTGGGGGTTCAAGTCCCTCCAGGGGCACCATCGGTCCGATCCACGTTCACGATCGTTGCCGGGCCGGCGCCGATGGCGGGTCTTTCCGTATGATGCCGAACAGGCCCTTGCCGTCGAAGCGGCGCGGGTCCGGCGCGAGCGGTTCGGATTGGCAGATGACGGAGCTGCCGCCCGGGAGGCTCCCGGTGAAGGAGCGAAAGCCCCAGTTGAGGTCGATATCGTCGACGACGAGTGCGCCGCCCGCGCTCATCGCGGCCCACGCGCGATCGAGTTCGAAGCGCACATTGTCCTCGGTGTGCATGCTGTCGTGGATGAAGAGATCGATCCGGCCCAGCCGCTGCAGCAGCGGGGGAAGGCGGCGCCGGCTCGAGCCGCTGATGTAGGTCCAGCGCGCGCGCAAATCCGCGCCGACGGCGATGCCGATCTCGTCATGCAGCGTGCGCGCGAGCGCGGGCGGGCGGTCGATGCTCCAGAGATGCCCCATTCCATTCCGCTCGAGCGCCTCGAGGACGACGCGCGAGGTGAGGCCGCGGGCAACGCCGGTCTCCACCACGTTCACGGGTCGGAGATGGCGCGCGAGGCACCAGATCGCCCGCAGAAATTCCGGATCGCCATCGTTCCAAATTCCGAAACTCGCCGGCCCAAGCCGCACTCCGCGGCTCTGCAGCGGGCCGATGATGTCCGGCCACAAGGCGCGAAACTCCGCCGCCGCCGCGCCGGGATAGGGGAGACCCAGCCATTCATGGACGCGCCGCTCCCAGCGGCGGTCGGGCACGTAGGGAAATCGCGGCCGCTGCCGCTCGCCTTTTTCGACGAGCTTGGTGCGCAGCGTGAGGCAGGCTTCGATCGGGTCGCTCGCAATGGCTGCGATGACGCGCGGCACCTGGGTGATATAGCGATGCATTGCTCAACCACCGGACGAAAGGGTGCCGGCGGGTTGCCGGAACCGATGGGGTAAACATCCATGGACCCGACGCGCTCCGTTGTTCGCCTGCGGCGAGCGCCGATTTCGCGTCGTCGGGCGCTCGCTTGCGCACGGGCGTCACGGGAACAGGAGATCGTCCTTGGCGGTGCAAGAAGCCCGCGCCGTTCCGATCGCGGGTTGCGGCGCGGGATCGCTTGGGTCGGCCGCCGGTCAGCCGCCGGACGAGTTCGAGCCGTTGCCGCCGCCCCAATCGTACGTGCCGCTCGAATTGCTGTATGGCGCGCCATAGCCGTGGGCGGGATAGGCGGGGTCGGCATAGCCGTAGTAACTGCATCCGCCGAGCGCCAAAAGTATCAAGGTCAAGGCAACCGCCAGTCGTGTCATGATCCTCGTCTCGCATGTGGTCATGATCGCCCAACGAATTGCAGCGCACGAGCGTTCCGGCGCCGCATGTGCTCGGCGCGGGCACCTACCGTCACATTCGCGCGCTGCTATTGCGCGGCGCGGTGCTCGCCGTCGTACGAGATGCGCCACACCGTGCCGGAGCCGTCGTCGCTGACGAGGAGCGATCCGTCGGCCGCCACGACGATGCCGACCGGCCGGCCCCACACGTCGCCGTCATTGGCGACGAAGCCGGTCATGAAATCCTGGTAGGCGCCCGTGGGCTTGCCGTCCTTCACCGGCACGAGCGCCACCTCGTAGCCAGTGCGCTTGGCGCGGTTCCATGAACCGTGCAGCGCCACGAACGCATCGCCGCGATAGGTTTCGGGAAACTGCGTGCCGGTGTAGAAGGCCATGCCGAGCGGCGCCGAATGCGGCTGCAACAGCACGTCGGGCACCGCGACCTTGTCCTTCAAATCGTCGTGCTCGCCCTTGTGGCGAGGATCCTGGTTGCCGCCGATATAGAACCACGGCCAGCCATAGAAGCCGCCGGGCTTGACGCGCGTGACGTAATCGGGCGGCAGGTTGTCGCCGAGCTCGTCGCGCTCGTTCGTCGTGGTCCACAATTCGCCGCTGCCGGGGCCGGTGCCGGGATAGAACTGGATCGTCACCGGATTGCGGATGCCCGAGGCATAGACGCGCATGTCGTGCCCCTCGGCATCGTAGTCGAGGATGTCGGCGCGGCGCACTTCCTTGTCCATGCCGATCTCGCCGTCATTGTCGCCCGAGCCGACTGCAAGCAGCATGCGCTTGCCGTTGGGCGAGAAGACGATGTCGCGCGTCCAGTGATGGCCGACCGGCACATCGGGCACGATCACCTGCGCCGCGCCCGCGGCGGCGGTGTCGCCGACGCTGTAGGGGTAGCGCAGCACCTGGCCTTCGGTCGCGACATAGACGAAACGCGGGGCGGGGCCCGGGGGATAGAACGCGATACCATAGGGCCGGTATTCGAGGCCCGCGGCGAACACCGACATGTGCGGCGCTTTGGCGGCGCCGCCCGCGTCCTGGCGCAGCACGAGGATGCGCTTGGCGTCGCTCTCGGCGAGGAAGATGTCGCCGTTGGGCGCGCGCTTCATCTGCCGCGGCGTCTTGAAGCCGGTGGCATAGGCGGTGACGGCAAAGCCCGGCGGCAGATGCAGCTCCGCGTTCGCCGGCTTCGCCACGAGGTGCGACGCGTTGCGCGCCGAATTGGTCGTATAGGGCGCCGGCAGATCCTGCGGCGTTATCATGTGCGCGACGCCGGGCCCCTCCGTGCTCCAGTCCGTGAATGCGGCGGCACCGGTGCGGATCGCGCCGCCTTCATCGGCCGCGTGCGGCGATGAAACGGCGACTGCCAGAGCCAGAACCCCGAGCGCGAGTGGACTGCGCATCCTATCCCTCCTCCTGGCCCCCTGCCGTCCTGTCGGGCAGAAGGGAAGTCGAGTCAAATCACTAAAAGGAGCGAGAGATGGACCGGCCGCCGCCGCCCTTCGCCGCGCGGCGCACCCCGTGCGCCGCCGCCGCTTTTGCGGCAGAATGACCGAACGGCACAGCACGGATGGAGGGACAAATGGACCGGCAGCCGCCACAACCCGTCGTCGATCACCGCGGGCCCCCGCGCGTCAGGCGCTTCGAGGAGCAACGCTGGCTCCTCGACAACATCATCCGCGCCAACGGCATCGACTGGGACCAGCCGCGCTCGCTCTATCTCTCGGGGCCGTGCGGCGTCGAGGCCAATGCCGATTTCGCCGCGATCCGCGCGCGCGTGCAAAAGATGGCCGATATCGGCCCCGCCTTCGAGGCGACGGCGCGGCGCCGCGAGGGCAAGGCGCGCGAGGCCGAGGGCGCTGGCAACCGCATCACCGCGCGCGACAATTATTTCATGGCCGCCATTCACTGGGGCGCCGCGCAGTGGCCCTATGACGAGAACGACGCGACCAACATCGCCTATAACCAGAAGAAGCGCGAATGCTACGCGGCCTATGCGAGGCTTGCCGACCACAAGGTCGAGGCGGTGTGGCTGCCGTTCAAGGATTCGGCGCTGCCGGCCTGGTTCCACCTGCCGCCCAATTATGCCGGCGGGCGGATTCCGGCGGTGATCATCATTCCCGGCATGGACAGCTTCAAGGAGATATCGGTCGCGCTCAACGGCGACCGCTGGCTCGGCCGCGGCATCGCCGTGCTCGCGATCGACGGGCCGGGCCAGTACGAGGCGCCGATGGTCGGCATCCCTGTCTCGATGGAGAACTGGCTCGCGACCGGCAAGATCGCGGTCGATTGGCTGACGCAGCGGGCCGAGATCGACGCCGACCGCATCGGAGTCACCGGCACGAGCTTCGGCTCGTTCTTCGGCACGCTCGTTGCCGCATCGGAGCCGCGCCTTCGCGCCTGTGCCGTCATTTCCACCTGCCTGGAGCCCGGCTGCCACACGATCTTCGAGGAAGCGTCGCCGACCTTCAAAAAAAGGTTCATGTACATGTCGGGCTTCACCGACGAGAAGAAGTTCGACGAGTTCTGCAAGACGCTGACCTGGGAGGGGCATATCGACAAGCTCCGCTGCCCCTATCTGTGCGTCGCCGGCGAGGCCGAGGAGCTGTCGCCCCTGGAACATGCCGAGCGCCTTGTGCGGCAGCTCAAAGGCCCGAAGCAGCTCGTGGTCTATCAGGATTCGCGCCATTCCGTCGGCAACGTGCCGGCGGCGAATCTGGGACCCTTCCCGCCGGTTCTTCTCGCCGACTGGCTCGCCGCGCGGCTCGACGGCAAGCCGTTCGCGAGCGAGCGCTGGTACGTGCAGGCGAACGGCCAGATCCAGAAGACGGCGTACTGACGCGCCCTTACCCCGGCTCGTTGGCGCGCGAGACGCCGATCATGCTGTCGCGGTTGACGAGCGCGGCGAGGCGCTCCTCGCTCCAACCGTCCGTGCCCTTGGGCCGCTCGGGCAGCACGAGATAGCGCATGTCGGCGGTCGAATTGTGGACGCGCACCGCGACATTGTCGGGGACGTCGGTTCCGAACTCCGAGAGCACCGCGCGCGGCTCGCGCACGACGCGGCTCCTATAGGCGCGGCTCTTGTACCAGTCGGGCGGCAGGCCCAGCACCATGCGTGGATAGCACGAGCACAAGGTGCAGACGACGACGTTGTGCAGATCGGCCTTGTTCTCGAGCACGACAAGGTGCGTCTCGCCCATGTCGATGCCGAGCTCGCGGCACGCGGCGGCGCCGTTCTGCAACAGCCGCGCCTTGAACGCGGGATCGGTCCAGGCTTTCGCGACGACGCGAGCGCCGTTTTCGGGCACGCGGCCGTCCATGCGCTCGAGCATGCGGCGGATGTCGGCCGGGCTGATGATGCCCTTGGCGATCAGGAGCTCGCGCACCGCGATCTCCATCACCTGGTAATAGCCCAAGGGCGCGTCTTCCTCGTCCGGCTGCTTCGGATGCGGCAGATGATCGTGGTCGTGCGTGTGATCGTGCCCGTCGCGATCGTGCTCGGCGCGCTCGGCCGTGAGGCGCGCCTCGACGTCGCCCATGGCGCGAGCGATCTCGTCCGCCGTGACGACGCCGCGTCCCAGGAGGCCGCTGCCGATCGCCGCCATCCAGCGCTCGTAATAGCTCATCGTGTCGTAGGCGTTGGGCGTGAGCGCCTCGATCTGGCGCCGCGCCTCGTCGACGCGGCGCAGGCCCCGCTCGCCCAAGAGCATCGCCAGCGCATCGACCCGCTTCTCCCAGATCGCAAGCACGTGCTCGCCGCGCTCGACCGGCCCGGCCGGCAGTCCGCCCATGTCGTGATGGCTGCGCATGTCGTCGTGTTGCCGCATCGCCTCCTCCCTCGCTCACGGCATGATAGCACGCGCGGCTCGTCTTGACGCAGGAGCAGCGCGGGCCGAGGCTTGAGCGCGAGGGAGAAGCGATGACCAACGAACAGGCGCGCCAGGCACAAATCTTCGGCGAGCGGCATCGGCAAAAGCCGGTGCTGCTGCTGCCCAACGCATGGGACGGGGCGAGCGCGCGCATCTTCGCCGCGGCCGGATTCGAGGCGGTGGCGACGACGAGCGGCGGGCTCGCCTGGTCGCTCGGTTATCGCGACGGCGAGGAAGCGCCGTGGCCGGAGGTCGTCGCCGCGACGGCGCGCATCGTGCGCGCGGCGGGAGTGCCCGTCACCGCCGACATCGAGGCGGGCTATGGCGCGAGCCCGGACGAGGTCGGGCGCCACGTGCGCGAGATCGTCGAAGCGGGCGTGGTCGGTGTCAATCTCGAGGACGGGCTGCACGGGGCCCCGCACATGCGCGCAATCGACGACGCCGCCCGGCGCATCGCTGCCGCGCGCGCGGCAGCCGCCCGCGCCGGCGTGCCGATGGTCCTGAACGCCCGCACCGACCTTTATCATTTTGGCGTGGGCGAGCCCGAGTCGCGCTTCGCCGAGACGGTGGCCCGCGCCAAAGCCTATGTCGCGGCCGGCGCCGACTGCATCTATCCCTTCGGCGTGCGCGATGCCGAGACGATCCAGCGGCTCGCCGCGGCGATTCCCGCGCCGATCAACGTCACCGGCCGCGCCGGCATGCCCGATGCCGCCGAATTGGGGCGGCTCGGCGTCGCGCGCATCACTATCGCCGGAGCGCCAGCGCTCGTCGCCATGTCGGCCGTGGGGGCGCTCGCCAAGGATTTGCGCGCAACCGGGCGGTTCGACGGCCTTCAGGCGAGCCTGAAGCATCCCGACGCCCAGGCGCTCTTTACTGCGAAAGGATGAGACGGATGGAAGCGCGATTGGATTATAAGATTGCGGCGCCCGGCGCGGCGAAGGTTCTGGGCGAACTGAAGGCACGCCACCGAGTAAGCGGAAAGCTCAGCGCACCGCCGGCCGCATCGTGTGGCGCAGCCAGCGCTTGCGCCGGCGCGAGGGAGCAGCCTCCACCCAGCTCACCAGGATGCCGAGGCCGACGACCGCGGCGACCGCCGTATAGAAGAACACGCTGACCGCCAGCGGGCTGCCGAAAATCACACTCGGGTCGTCCATCACCAGGCTCCCTGCGTACCTGTCGCTTATATTGCGCAGGGGCTTGAAGGGGGTGTGAACGTGCTCACACCCCGCGCGGAAAATATGGGTCAAATGTGAGGCAAGTCACGGGCGCGCGGCCCCGTCTTGCGCCCGGAAGCGCCACGAGCCATGCTGCCACGCGGGGAATATCACCAGAGCGTCCAGAGCGGAGGCGAAGACGTCCGCCGGGCGTTCGGCGGGGCAGGGGGTCCATGCCCGCGATCGTCGACCGGGTCGCCGCGATGCGGCAGATACTCGAGCGGCACAGCCTGTTCGGCTCGCTGACGTTGGACGAGCTCGACCAGCTTTTGCCGCACGCTCGGCTCCAGGCCTTCCGCGCGCGCCAGGAAATCTTTCACAAGGGCGCTGCAGGCCTGGGCTTGCTCGCGGTGCTGAAGGGCAAGGTCCGGATCAGCTCGATCGGGCCCGACGGCAACCAGGTCATGCTCAACATCATCAACGAGGGCGACGTGTTCGGCGAGATCGCGCTCCTGGACGGCGGGGAGCGCACCGCCGACGCCGTGGCGATGACCGAGTGCGAGCTTCTGGCGATCGACCGGCGCGACTTCGTGCCGTTCGTTCGCGCCAATCCGGAAGTGGCGCTGCGGCTCCTCAGCGTGCTGTGCGAGCGTTTGCGGCGTACGACGGAGCAGGTCGAGGACATGATCTTCCTCGACGCGCCGCAGCGGCTCGCGAAGAAATTGTTGCAGCTTGCCGCGAGCGGCAAGACCACGATCACGCTGTCGCAGCGCGAGCTCGGCAGCATGATCGGGCTGTCGCGCGAAAGCATCAACAAGCAGCTCGCCCATTGGCAGCAGGACGGCGTCATCAGGCTCGATGCGGGCGCGATCGTGCTCGTCGATCTCGAGAGCTTGCGCGAGGTGGCCGAGATCTGAGTGCCGCGCGCCTAGCCGCCATGCGCGAATGACGCTTTGATTTGCCGCAGGACCCGGTTACCAAGGCGCAACGCCACAGGGCGCAAGAGCAAGAATTGTCCGATCGGGCCGAGCGCCAAAGCGAGTCTCTCAGCGACGGCATCGCCACCGGGCGCGCGTCGAGCCGGCCGCTCGTCACCGCGGCGGCTATCGCCGTCATCCTCATCACCGCGATCGAAGGCACGATCGTTGCCACCGTCATGCCGCAGATCGTCGGGCAGCTCGGCCAATTCGATCTCTTCAGCTGGGTCTTTACGGCCTATCTGCTGACGCAGGCAGTCACCATCCCGCTCTACGGGCGGCTCGCCGACATCTTCGGCAGGAAGCGCATGCTGCTCATCGCGGTCGGCCTCTTCCTCGTGGGTTCGCTCATGTGCGGCTTCGCCGGCGGCATGCTTTCGTTGATCGCCTTTCGCGTGGTGCAAGGGACGGGCGCGGGCGGGCTCATCCCGTTGGCGCAGACGGTCGTCGGCGACATGTACACGCCGGTCGAGCGCGCGCGCATCCAGGGCTGGCTCTCGAGCGTGTGGGCGGTCGGCTCGATCATCGGGCCGCTGCTCGGCGCCTTCCTCGTCGCGCACACGATCTGGCCGATGGTATTCTGGGTCAACATCCCGATCGCCGCGATCGCGGCGGCAATGTTGATCCTGTGGCTGCACGAGAAGCTGCAGCAGCGCCAGCACCGCATCGACGTGGTGGGCGCGCTGTTGATGGTGGCGGGAAGCGGGCTTCTGATGTTCGCGGTCGTGCAGGCGGCGCATTTGGGCGCGGCGCTCGTCGCGGCGCTGATCGCCGCCGCAGTCGCGCTCCTGACGCTCCTTGTCGCCTACGAGAAGCGCGCGCCCGAGCCGATGATCCCGATCGAGCTCCTCAAAAATCGCGTCATCGCCGCCGGCACGCTCGGCGCCTGCGCGCTTGGCGCGATCATGATGGGCGCCACCGCGTTCGTGTCGCTTTATGTCCAGGGCGTGATGGGGCGGGGCGCGATGCTCGCGGGATTGGTGCTGATGACGCCGTCCCTGACCTGGCCGATCGGCAGCGTTTTCGGCGGCTGGATGATGCTCAAGACGTCGTATCGTGCGACGACGCTCGTCGGCACGCTGCCGCTGCTTCTGGGCTGCGCGCTGATGATCGCGCTTAATCCGACGAGTGGCGCGCTCATCGCCGCCTTTGGCGTGGGCTTCATCGGCATCGGGATGGGCCTCACCAATAATACCTATACCGTCGCGATCCAGGGCACGGTCGATTGGAGCCAGCGCGGCGTCGCCACCTCGACCATGTCGTTCATGCGCCAGGTCGGGCAATCGGTCGGCGCCGCCGTGTTCGGCGGCACGGTCAATGCGCAGCTCGCCGGCGCCGGCGCGGGCGCCGACATGGTCGACCGCATCATGGACCCGACGCAGCGCGCTACGATCTCGGCCGCGGCGATAGCGCCGCTCACCGACGCGGTCGCGGCCGGCCTCCACTCCGTCTATGTCATCACCGCGGTCCTGGGTCTGTGCGTGCTCGCGACCGCGCTCATGCTGCCGAAGGGATTGAGCCCGCACCGCCACGGGGCCTAACATCGCACCCCCAAGGGGAGGTGCCGCATGAAGGCCGCCGTGCTCGGTGACAAGGGGCTCGAGATCCGCGACATCCCGACGCCGAAGCCCAAGGAGAACGAGATCCTGGTGCGCGTTCGCGCCGCTGGATTGAACCGCGCCGAAGTGCTGATGGCATCGGGATACCATCACGGCAACCAGGGCGGACCGGGCACCGTGGTCGGCCTCGAATTTTCCGGCGAAGTGGTCGAGGCGGGCGCGGCGGTCAAGGACTTCCGGCCCGGCAGCCGCGTCATGTGCAGCGGCACTGGCGGCTATGCCGAGTTCGCCGTCGCGGATGCCGGGCGCTGCTCGGCGATCCCGGCCAACAACATGACGTTCGAGCAGGCGGCGACCTTGCCGATCGGGCTCCAGACCATGCACGACGCGATCATGACGCAAGGGCGCATGAAGAATGGCGATACCGTCCTCATCCAGGCGGCGAGCGCCGGCGTCGGCGTCATCGGCATGCAGATCGCGCGGCTGATGGGCGCGCGGCTCGTCCTCGGGACCTCGACCAAGGCGGAAAAGCGCGCGCGGCTCAAAGACCACGGCTGCGACATCGCGCTCGATCCCAAGGACCCGACCTGGCCCGACAAAGTGCTCGACGCGACCGACGGCAAGGGCGTCGACCTCATCGTCGATCTCGTCTCGGGCGGCGTCATGAACGAGAACATGAAGGCGACGCGCGTCTTGGGCCGCATCGTCAATATCGGCCGGCTCGGCGGCTTCAAGGGCGAGTTCGATTTCGACCTGCATGCGCTCCGCCGCATCGACTATATCGGCGCGACGTTCCGCACGCGCTCGGTCGCGGAGGTGCACGAGATTGTGCGCCGCATGCGCGCCGATCTCTGGCCGCTCGTCGAGGCGGGCCGCATCTCGGTGCCGATCGACAAGACGTTCCCGCTCGAGGAAGCGGCGGCGGCGCAGGCGCACATGCGCGCCAACGCGCATTTCGGCAAGATCGTGCTCACCGTCGGACGCTAGGGAGGAAGACATGGCAGGACAGGGCTCCGTGCCGCAGGAGCACGGCCGCTTCGACTATTCGGCGATCGTCGACCGGAAGCCGCTGCGCTGGCCCGACGGCGCGCGCGTCGCGGTCTGGGTCATTCCCAACATCGAGCATTTCCTGTTCGACGGGACGGGCGTGACCGCGTCGGGCACGCCGGGCCTGAAGCCCGACGTGCTAAATTTTTCCTGGCGCGATTACGGGCTGCGCGTCGGCATCTGGCGGCTCATGGAGATCATGGAGCGGCACGGCGTGCGCGGCACGGTCGCGCTCAATTCCGACGTCACGGAGAAATATCCGCGCGTGATCGAGGCCGGCAACGCCTTGAAGTGGGAGTGGATGGGCCATGGCACTACGAACTCGATCCTGCTCAACGCGCAAAGCGAGGACGAGGAGCGTGCGCTCGTGCGGCAATCGGTCGAGACGATCGCGAAGGCCGTCGGCCGGCGCCCCAAAGGGTGGCTCAGCCCGGGCCTGACCGAGACCGTGCGCACGCTCGATCTTCTCGCCGAATGCGGCATCGAATATGTCGGCAACTGGGTGAACGACGAGCAGCCTTATCCGATGCGCGTCAAAAGCGGCTCGATGCTGTCGCTTCCCTATACGATCGAATTGAACGACATATCGAATTTCCTGGCGCGCAACCGCACCGGCGAGGAATTCGCCAAGCAGATCTGCGACCAGTTCGACGTGCTCTACGAGGACGGCGCCAAGACCGGCCGCGTCATGGCGATCGCGCTCCACCCGTTTCTGATCGGCCATCCGCACCGCGCCAAGCATTTCGGCAATGCGCTCGCGCATATCGTGCGGCACAAGGACGTGTGGCTCGCCACCGGTGGCGAGATCGCCGACTGGTACAAGCGGAATTATCTCTAGGAGGGGCGCGATGGCGCGGGTCAAGTATGTCGATGTCGCGAAGGAAGCGCTCAACATCAGAAAGGCGCTCGCCAACAGCACCGGCGCGGGGCCGGCGCACACGGCGCTCGCCATGGCGATCCGCAACAAGTGCCGGCTCGATCCGCGCTTGCGCGAGATGGCGATCCTGCAAGTGGGCTATGCGACGCGCTGCGTCTATGAGTGGGTGCATCACTGCGAGATCGCGCCGCATTTCGGCGTCGTCGAGGACGATATCCGCGCGATCGCCGACGACAACGCCGGCAAGGCGACGAAGCTCGACGCGTTGACCAAGTCGGTGCTGCGCGCGGCGCGCGAGATGACGAAGGACTGCGCCATTTCGGACGCGACCTTCGCCGAGCTCAAAGAAAAGCTCAACGACGAGGAGATCGTCGATCTCGTGATCGCGGTCGGCGTCTACAACTCGACGGTGCGGGTGCTCGAGAGCCTCAAGGTCGACCTCGAGCCGGAATTTCGCCACTTTCTCGAGGCGTTTCCCCTGCCGCCGCGCTGAGGCGCGCAGCCGGTCATTCGGGTACGAGCAGCGCCTCGTCGTCGTTGCGCACGTTGTTGACGCGCTGGCTCACGCGGTAGGCGCGCATGCGTTCGGCCGCAAACGGCTTCAACAGTTTCGGCAGGTCCTGGCGCTTGGCGTTTTCCTCGCCGAGCCATTTCGCCCAGTCGGAGCGGTCGAGGATCACCGGCATGCGATCGTGGAGCGGCGCCATCGCCTCGTTCGGCTCGCAGGTGAGGACGGTGCAGCTGCGCACGACCTCCTGCGTCGCCGGATCGCGCCAGCGCTCCCACAAGCCGGCGAAGGCGAAGATGCGGTCGCCGGGCGCCGGCACGACGGCCCAGGGCTCCTTGCCCGAGGCGAGCTTCTTCCATTCGTAGAACCCGTCGGCCGGGACGATGCAGCGGCGCTTGGCGAAGGCGTCGCGGAAGGCCGGCTGCTCGGCCACCCCTTCGCTGCGCGCGTTGAACATCTTGTTGCCGATCGAGCGGTCCTTCGCCGAGAGCGGAATCAGGCCCCAGCGCATCACGTCGAGATGGCGCTTGCCGTCGTCGGGATTGAATCGGACCACAAGGACGCCCTCGGTCGGCGCGAGGTTGTAGCGCGGCGGGTAATTCGGCAGCGCGTTCGACGTGCCGAAGATGCGCGCCGTCTCCGCGGCCGGCGTGCGATTGAGAAAGCGTCCGCACATGGCGCCATGCTAGGGGGCGGCGCCCTCGGAAGACAATGGCGCCGCTGCGCGGGGTTCCCGACGGTCGAGCCAGTCCTCGAGAACAAGGATCGGCCAGAGCGCGCGGGCCCAGTTGCGCCGGCCGCTGCGATGCGCGCGCCAGCGCGATGCGACGATGCGCGGCGTAACGAAGCCGTGTCGTTCGAGGCGCGCGGTGCCGAGGCGATCGTCGGCCCAGTCGCGCAAGCCTTCGCTGAGCCAGCGCGCGAGCGGCGGCTCGAACCCGTGTTTCGGTCTGTCGACGAGCGCGCGCGGCACGCGGGCATAAAGAGCCGCGCGGGGCAGGCGTTTCTCGGCGACGAAATCGGGCGGCAGCGACCAGGCGAACTCGGCGATGCGATGGTCGAGGAAGGGTGCGCGCACTTCCAATGCGAACGCCATGCTGGCGCGGTCGAGCTTCACGAGCAGATCGTCCGGCAGATAGGTCATCGCGTCGCGCAGCATGAATTTTTGCGGCAGCGATGGCGGGCCTGCGGGAAGCGCCGCGTCCATGAGAGAGGGAGCGGGCGCGAGCCTCGTCGCAAGCCCGTCCTCCGGGCGCCAGCTCGAAAGATGGTTGCGGTAGAGCTCCTCGGGTGACGCGTGCGCCGCGTTGCCGAAGAGGCGCCGCAAGCGCCGCAGCGGACGCAGCTCGACGCCTGCAAGCGCGCGGGCTGCGGCGCCCGCCGCGCCGCGCGTCCAAGCCGGCCGAGCCTCGATGCGGCCCCATTCCGATGCCGCGCGCGCATAGCGCTCGTAGCCGCCGAACAGCTCATCGCCACCGTCGCCCGAAAGCGCAACCGTCACATGCGCTCGCGTCAGGCGCGAGAGGATGAGCGTCGGGATCGCCGACGGGTCGGCGAACGGCTCGTCATAGGCGGATGCCGCGTGCGGCAAGATCTCGAGACATTCGCGCTCGCTGACGCGGAGTGTCGTGTGGTCCGTGCCGAGATGGCGCGCGACCGATGCGGCGTGCGGCGCCTCGTCGAAGCCACCGTCGGGGAATCCGACGCAAAAACTGCGGTTGTGGCGCCCGGCCTTCTGCATCGCCGCCACGATCGACGAGCTGTCGATGCCGCCCGACAGGAACGCGCCCAGCGGCACATCCGCTTCCATGCGGATCGCGACCGCGTCGTCGAAGAGCGCCTGAAACCGCTCCGCCGCCTCGTCGAAAGAACCGCGATAGGGCTGTTCGGCCGCCGCGGCGGCGCGCTCGAGCGCCGACCAGTAAGGCGCGCCATCGAGCTTTCGGCGCGCGGCGGACATTTCCAGCGCGTGGCCCGGAAACAATTTCCGCACGCCGGCGAATGCGCTCGAAGGCGTGGGAATGAAGCCATAGCGCAGGAACGCGCCGATCGCCGCGCGATCCAGTTCGCCGGTCCAGGCGGGATGGGCCGGCATCGCCTTCAGCTCCGACGCGAAAAGGAGCACGCCGCCGATCCAGCCGCAGTAAAGCGGCTTCTCGCCGAACCTGTCGCGCGCGAGGAAGAGGCGCCGCTCGCGCCGGTCCCATGATGCGATCGCGAACATGCCGTTGGCGCGGTGCAGCGTTTCGACAAGGCCCCAGCGCGCGATCCCCTCGATCAGCGCCTCGCTGTCGCTGTGGCCGCGCCAATCCGTGCCGGCGAGATCGCGGCGCAGCTCGTGATGATTGTAGATCTCGCCGTTGAAGAGCAGAACGTGCTGCCCGTCCGCCGATCGCATCGGCTGATGCCCGGCTGGCGTGAGGTCGAGGATCGAGAGCCGGCGAAACCCGAGCGCGATGCCGGCTTCGGGATCGCACCACGATCCTGCCGCGTCGGGCCCGCGATGGATGAGCCGCGCGGCCATCGCGCGCGCGATCCCTTCATACTGCAACGGGTCTATGCGATGGTCGGGATCGAAGAAGCCGGCGATGCCGCACATGCGGCGTCACGCCTCGCCGTAGGACCGCACGGGTTCGGCCGCTTCGCCCGCTTCGCGCTGGCGCAGCGCGGCCGGCTTCCACGATTGCGGCCGCTCGCTCGAGCCGTCCTCGGTGAAGGCCGCGAGTGCGCGGTACATCTCGGGGCCGGGATTCGTTGGCACATGGACGAGGCTCGCGAGATAGCGCACGAGGTGGTGCGACAAGAACGGGCCGCCGAAGGCGCGGTGATATGTGCGCGCGCGCGCGAGCGCGCGGCGGTAGGCGAGATCGCGATGGCGGCGCCCGAGATCCTTCCGCTCGGTCACGAGGTAATAGAGTGCCAGCACGGATTCATAGCGGCTGCGCCGGCGCTGTTCGGAGAGGCGACCCGGCGCGCTGTGCGGTGCGAGCGCCACCGGCCCCATCACGCGCGCGCCGCCGCCGACCGCGAAGAGGCGCAGGAAGAGCGCCTGGTCGGGCGAGATGAGCCGCTCGTCGCAGCCGCCCGCCTGCCAATAGCGCTCGGTTGCGACCAGCATCGTGCTCGAATTCGACGGGCAATTGCGGATGAAGCGCCCGAGCCCATCGGGCTCGAGGATAATGGGCCCCTGAAGCGGATCGCCGTCGCGCGCGAAGGGATCGGACGCATCGAGCCGATACGTCCCGAGATCGCCATAGGCGAAGGATTGTCCCGTCGCGTTGGCGGCTTCGAGCAGGCGCGCCGTCGCACCCGGCACCAGAAGATCGTCGCCGTCCAGAAACTTCAGCCACGGGAACGAGGCACGCCACGCGCCCTCGTTCGTCGCCGAAGACGCGCCGCGGTTCGGCTGGTGCAGGATCACCACCTTGTCGCGCCAGCCGCGCGTCAATCTGGCGATGAGATCGGCCGAACCATCGCTCGAGCCGTCATCGACGAACACGAATTCGCGCTCGAACGGACCCTCCTGGCGCGCGAGCGAGTCGACCACCGCCGGCAGATAAAGCCGCTTGTCGAAAACGGTGACGATGAAGGAAATACCGGTCAAACGCGGTCCCTGGGTGGGTCTTCGCATGATAGACGGATTCCCATCCCATCGCTACTTTGGGCCGCATGGAAAGGGCGGTATTGCACTGGCGCGACGGGCTTCATGCCATCGATGAAGCCGCTGATTCGGTGCGTGTCGAAGGTGCGCCGAGGTCGCTTGCCCCGGTCGACCGCGCGCTCTTCGATCACGGCTTCCTGCGCGTCGGCGACGCGGAACCGCTCTATCGACGCTCGTCGAAAATCAGCGATCCGCATGAAGCCGGCGGGCGCACCGAAGCTGCGATCCAGATGTCGAATTTTGGCAACAACGCCGGTTTCGCGAACCAGCTTTTCCAGTATGCGTTCTTGAAGCTCTATGGCTTGCGCCACAACGCCGCGGTCGAGACGCCGGACTGGGTTGGCGAGAAAATCTTCGGGCTCGCGCATCGCCGCATCGGGCGCGCGCTTTCGATGTGGAAGGGCGACGAATGGTCGGTGCGCGACCTCGAGCTCTGGACGATGGCGAAGCCGCCGGTCAACGTCGATTTCTGGGGCTATTACCAGAACGTGCCGGATTGCTGGCGGGCGCATCACGATTTCCTGCGCCGGCTCTATCGGCCGCTCGATCCCTGGCGCGCGCCGGTCGAACATTGGCTCGCGCGCCATCTCCCGGCGGGCGCGACGCTCGTGGCCCTCCATCTCCGGCGCGGCGACTATCGCACGCTCGGCGCGGAGAAGCCGTGGTTCCGCCCGGTGCCGGAAGATTTCTACCGGCGCTGGCTCGCGCAGATTTGGCCGACGCTGCGAAACCCGGTGCTGTTCATCGCGAGCGATGATCGCCGGTCCGTGCTGCCGGCCTTCGCCGAGTTCGCGCCCGTCACTGCGGAAGAAATCGAAGCGGACATGCCGGAGCCGAAATTCTTCGCCGATTTCGCCATCATTGCCGCGGCGGACGTGCTCGCCATCTGCAACAGCAGCTTTTCCCGCATGGCGGCCATTCTCGCGCCCGACGCGCAGCGCTGCTTCATCCCGTGCTTCGCGCGCGCGACGTTCGAGCCCTACGAGCCCTGGGCTACGGATCGTTTCTGGCAGCGTTTTGGCGCGCCGGAGCCGTCTCCGCGCTCGCGCGTGCCGCGGTTCTTGCGGCGCTCAAAGGCATGAGGCGGATTTCGCTGCCGCGCGGGAAAGCCTCTAGCGTCGAGAAGAGCGCCTCCTCGTCAAGCCGCACACAAGGCAGGCGCGCTGCCAGGAACAGCCGGAAATAGCGCGAGAGAAATGACGCGCTGCCCTGCCGCGCGGCGTATTTCCAAGCGCGCCCCGTCACCTGTTTCTGCACGAGGCGGCGGATGCGGGCGGGAAGCTCGGGATGATCCTTGAGCGTGAGCAGCGCGGCGAGCGATTGGTCGTGCTGGAGCTGCGCCGGGAACTTCATGATGCGGCCCGGCTCGTCGCGCGGCCCCATCGAGACGAGATGATCGATGAATCCGATCTTCGCCACGAACGCCATGCGCTGCGGCAGGGATTGGTCCTGCACGAAGACGCGCTCGTCCGCGCCGCCCGCGTGCTTCAGCGCGGCCGTATCGAGGATGTGCGTGCTGCCGCCGGCATGGCCGATGCGGATGATGGTGTAGAGCGGATCGTCGAGAACGCGCACCGCGACTTGGCTCGGCTCGGGCGGAAACACCGGCGCGCTCGACGCGGCGTAATAGTCATTCCGCCCATAGACCGCGCCGCAGCCGCTTTCGCTTGCCGCACGCAGGAGAAGCCGCGAGGCATAGGGCGCAAGCTGGTCGTCGCCATCGACGATCTGCGTCCAAGGCAGCCGCGCCCTCGCGATGCCACGATTGACGGCGACGGACGGCCCGGAATTGTGCTGGCGGATGAGCTCGGCGCCCGGCAGGTCGGCGACGAGCCGCGCCGCAAGCTCACCCGAGCCGTCGGTCGAGCCGTCATCGACCAGGATATAGTGCCGCTCGAATTCGCCTTCCTGGCGCGCGAGCGCGCGCACGACGCCTTCGAGATAAGGCGCCTTGTTGTAGATCGTCACGACATAGGAGATGCCGGGAAGCTGCATCGCGCGAAAACTCAGCGTAGCCGCGCGAGCGTCTCGGCACGGAACTCGCGCAGATTCTTCTGCACGTCTTCCATCTCGATGACGATGGTCTCCTCGGCGGTGATCTCGCCCTCCCAGAAAATGCCGAGGCCGCTTTCGTCCTCGCGCATCTTTCGGCCGAGCGCGCCGCGCGTGATGTAATAGCGCGGGTCGCGCAGGATCTCGCTCGTCTTGGCGAGGAAGCGCAGATGGCTGCCCTTGGCTTCGACGAACCAGCGGTGATGATAGAACCCGACCTCGGGCGGGCGGCCGATGCGCGCGGCAAGACCGGCCCAGCGCCCCTTGGCGAAGATCTCGCGCGCGCGCGATGGCGTTTCGAGATAACCGGCCTTGGCGACGCGCGCGAGCTCGCGCACCACGGCAAGCGGGTCGCGCACGTCTTCCAGGAGATGCGAACAGAAGCTGAAATCGAAGAACTTGTCGGGCCACGGCCAGGGTGCCACGCAAGCGTCCTGCACGCACCAACTAGTGGCGGAAAAGCGCGCGGGGTTTTCGGGATCGAGCGGCTGCCCTCGCGTCGCGTAAGGCAGAAGGTCGAGCACGTGCGTCGCGGCGTGGAGCGGCAGGTACCAGCCGCCGACATCGAGCACGCGATCGGCCGCGCGCGCCTTCTCGATCACCGCCTGCAGGTTGCGGCGCAGGATCATCCGTTGGCTTGCGGAGGCAACTCCGGCCTCAGAAATTCTCGACCCAGGGGCGGAGCTCGACCTCCCAGGTCCACGCGCTGCGGTGCTGGCGGTGGACGTTGAGATAAGTGGCGGCGATCGCGTCGGGCTCGAGCGTGCCGTCGGGGCCGCGCTGCGCCGCGCGCTCATCGTTGGTGTCGAGCTTGCGGATGCCGCCGTCGATCACGAAATGCGCGACGTGGATATTCTTGGGCGCGAGCTCGCGCGCCATGCTTTGCGCGAGGCCGCGCAATCCGAACTTGCCCATCGCGAACGGCGCCGACAGGGCATAGCCCTTAACGCTCGCCGAGGCGCCGGTGAAGAGGATCGAGCCGTGGCCTTGCGCCAGCATGCGCTTCGCCGCCTGCTGGCCGACCAGGAAGCCGCCGTAGCACGACACGATGAGCGCGTTCAGCACCTGGTCGGGATCGAGCTCGGCGATGGGGCCGCGGGCACGCGCGCTCGGATTGTAGACGACGATGTCGAGCGGCCCGGCGGCGGCGAACAGCGCCTCGACCTCGGCGCGCTTCGACGCATCGCAGGCGAAGACGCGCGCGCCTGTTTCCTTGGCGAGCGCGCCGAGCTTGTCCGAATTGCGCGCGGCGAGAGCGACCTTCATGCCCTCTTTGGCGAAGAGGCGCGCGAGCGCAGCGCTCAAGCCGCTGCCGGCGCCGACGATGAGTGCGTTTTCAGCCATGCCGTCATTCTAGCGCCGCTGAAACGGCGGGCGCCAGAGGGCGGCCGCGGGGCGTCGGGTTCAGTCGCCGCCGTTGCGGCGGCCCAGCACCAGCTCGGCCTCGGCGCGCGCGGCGACGCGCTTCAGCGCCTCGCGCTTCAATTCCACGACCACGGGGCGCGCATGACGGTTATGCACGACGCCGCCACTCGCCGCGACCTGCCACGCGCCGCCGGGCAGCGCGAGCCGCACGACGCGCGGCGCGCTTTCCTCGCTCAGCGTCGCCTCGACCTCCTGGCCCTTGTAGAGCCGCTGGATCGCCATCTCGTCGAGCAGCGCGGGCTCGACAAGGATCTCGTCGCTGCATCCGGGAAGCCGCAGCGCACCGCGCCGCGTCCGCGGGTCGAACCATTTGACGACGCCGCGGAGCGTGCCGGGACGCGGGAGCGGCGCCATTTGCGGCGCGGGTGCGGCGTCGCCCGTGACATCCGCGCGACGCAGGAGGCGCGGCTGAGGCGGCGCCCGCGGCGGCAGGATTTGCGCCTCGGGCGGCGGTGCCGCGGCCGGCGCGCGGCGGCGCTGCGGCACGGCGCGTGACGCTGCCGCGCTTTCGGCGGCCGCTTCGTGGAGCGGCGCCCGTGGCCGCTCGAGAGCGGCGAGCGCGGCATGGACGCTGTCGATCAGTGCCGGAATTTCCGCGATCGTCGTCACGCGCTTCGAGACGAGCTGGGCGACCATGCGCGCAACGCTCGCCTGTAGCGAATTACTCATCGACCAATACCTTCCCCTGGGTCCCGCGCCCAAGCTCGCGCGGGTTCGTCCTTGCGCTCCGGTGAACAACGTCGGGACCGGAGCATCCCGGAGCCGATCGAGACGCTTTTGCTTGCGCGCGAGAGCGAGCGGGCTCGCTCCATTCCGCACCGGCTGAAGAGTGAGGACCGGCGCACGGAGCGACCGAGTGACGACTCTTAATCACGTCGCGCGTTTTTGGCAAGTGACCCGAACGAGGCGGGCCCGCGACTTTTCGGCCTGGCGCCGCGCGCTCCCGCGGAACCGCGGCGCGCCCCGACCGTTGCATTGGGGCATGCCGGACGTTGCCGGCACAAGCGGTGGAGCGAGGAATGCTCTATTGGGCGGTGGTTTTTCTCATCATCGCGATCATCGCCGGGATTTTGGGCTTCGGCGGGATCGCCGCGACCGCGGCCGGCATCGCGAAAGTGCTGTTCGTCATCTTTCTCGTGATCTTCGCGGTGACGCTCATCATGGGACTGGCGCGGCGCGGGCCACCGCCGCTCTAGGCGCCCTCGTCGCCGCAATCAGTGCTGCGTCGCCAGCGCCCGGGCGAGCTGGCTCAGCGCTTCCTGGTGCCGCTCGTTCGAGATCTGCGCGAAATTGCGCGCGAGCTCGAGGCACATGCGCTCGCGCTGGCTGATCGGCCGGCCGGTCTGGCTGTCGAGCCCTTCGAAGAAATAACTGACCGGCACGCTCAGGACGCGCGCGATCTCAAACAGCCGCCCGGCCGAGACGCGATTGATGCCGCGCTCGTACTTGTGGGCCTGCTGATAGGTCACGCCGATCAGGTCGGCGAGCTGCTGCTGCGTGAGGCCGAGCATGATGCGGCGCTCGCGAATCCGGGCACCGACATGGCGATCGATGTCTTGGGTTCGGCTCGTCGTGCGCTTGGTTTCGGTGGCGCTCATGAGACTCTGTCAGGCGAAAGAGGGACGCCGCGGCGCCGTCGGGGCCGGGCGAGCCGACATGGCAAGATACGTGTCGCAAAAATGTCCTGGCGAGCCGGTCGGCCCGATGTCCGCACCGATCGTGCTCGCACCGTAGGCCGGATGTCTTCCGAATTCAATGCGACCCGACAGCGTGCGCATCGCACCTCGCCCATTGGGGCGCGGACAATAGGCCGCGCCACTGCCGCCGAAAGGGGGTCCATTTCGACCGCTGGTTCCGATAACGCCGCTCCCGTGTTCTGGTTCCGTCACGAGCCTGGGAGGCGCGCCGGGCATAGCCGCTCTGCGCAGGTTTGACTTCACCCACGGCCAATGTTAACGACGTGACAACCTACTCCCGCGGGATCGATCGGGCACCCATGCCTCGAATTTCGATTGGCGACTGCCAACTGTTCTACGAGCGGCACGGCGCGGGATTTCCCGCCGTCCTGGTGAGCGGCCTCGCCGGCACCGCGCAATACTGGCACGACCAGATCCCGGCGCTGTCGCGCTCCTACGAGGTGATCGTGCATGACCACCGCGGCGTCGGCGAAAGCGATGCGGCGGTGTGCACGCCGACCGTCGAGCGCATGGCGAAGGACGTGATCGCGCTCATGAACGCACTCGACATCAAGAAGGCGCACATCATCGGCCATTCGGCCGGCGGCTGCGTCGCGCAGATCCTCGCGATCGAGCAGCCGCAGCGCTGCGCCAGCATCGTCGTCGCCGCGAGCTGGACCAAGCCCGACGCCTATTTCCGCCGCATTTTCGCGCTGCGCAAGGAGGTGCTGACGCGGCTCGGACCGGCGAATTATGTCGCGACCAACACGCTCCTGCTCTATCCGCCGAGCTACATCGCCCGCAACAACGAGAAGCTGCGCCAGATCGAGGCGCAGGGCCTCGCCCATTTCCCGCCGGTCGAGCACATGATCAGCCGCATCGACGCCATCCTGGCGTTCGACCGGACGGCCGATCTTGGGCGCATCCGCACGCCCGCCCTCATCATGGCGGCTCAGGACGACCTCGTGACGCCGGCCTATTTCACCGAGGACCTGGCGCGGCGCATCCCTGGCGCCGAGGCCAAGTTCTTCCCGCATGGCGGGCACTATTTCACGCAAGTCAACCCGCGCGAGTTCATCCAGGCGCTTCATCCGTTCCTGGCGGCGCACACCCCGGCCGCGGCGCGGGCCGCGGAGGCGCGTGTCACCTGACCCTTTGGGTAGGGGCTAACCCCTTGGAAATTAATCGTTCGGAAATGTTTGGAACCTAGCTTTTCCGGGCGCGGAGGCGATGGCCCTCGCGTGGTTCGCGCGAAGGTGGTTTCCGCCCATGGTCCCGGACGTCAACGCCGCACCGGCCCGCGTCTTGGCCGCGCTCACCGCCGCTGGCGACGCCGCCTACGAGTGGGACCTCGAGAGCGATGCCATGAGCTGGTATGGCTCGCCGCGCATGCTGGGCCTCACCGACGAGGACTCCGTCACCACCGGCAAGGGCTTCGCCGGCCGCATCAATTCCGAGGATCTGCTGCTGCGCCAGCAGCGCCTGCAAAGCCACCTCAACCGCGGCGGCGCGTTCGACGTCGAGTACCGCGTGCGTCTCGGCGACGGCGGCTTCGTGTGGCTGCACGAGCGCGGCAGTGTCGAGTTCGACCGCGTCGGGCGCCCCGTCCGCATGCTCGGTGTGCTGCGCGCCGTGACGCAAAGGAAGGCGCAGGAGCAGCGGCTCGAGCGGCTGGCGAATTACGACGACCTGACCGGCCATTTCAACAAGAAGCGCTTGCGCGAATCGCTCGACCACATGCTCGCGCACAGCACGCGCACCGGTCTCGCCGGGGCCTATCTCGCGATCGGCGTCGACAAGCTCGCCAACATCAACGACATCTTCGGCCACGAGACCGGCGACAAGGTGATCGTCGAGATGGGGCGCCGGCTCGACCGGTGCCTGCGCGTTTCCGACGTGATCGGCCGCGTCGGCGGCGACCGCTTCGGCATCGTCTTGGCGCATTGCCCCGAGCACAACATCACCACGGTCGCCGAAAAGATTCTCGGCGCCGCGAGCCAGATGCCGATCGACACCGAGGCGGGCCCGGTCTATGCCACCGTCTCGATCGGCGCCGCGTCTTATCCCGAGCAGGCCAAGACCTCGTACGAGGTGATGACGCGCGCCGAGACGGCGCTCGCCGAAGCCAAGCGCGCCGGGCGCGACTGCTTCATCCCGTACCGCATCTCCGACGAGCAGCGCCAGCGTCACCGCAAGGGAGTGGCCTTGGGCGAACGGGTGCAGCGCGCGCTGCGCGACGAGCGCCTGTGCTTCGCCTACCAGCCGGTGGTCGATGCCAATACCCGCGTGGTCGATTACTACGAATGTCTCCTACGCATGATCGACGACGACGGCCGCATCGTTCCGGCCTCGGAATTCGTCGCCGCGATAGAGAAGCTCGGCTACATCCGCCTCATCGACCGCTGGGTCCTGGAGCGCGCGGTAGCGGAGACCGCGGCGCATCCGGGCATCTGCCTCGGCTTCAACATTTCCGGATTCACGGCGACCGACCGCGCGTGGCTGCGCGGCGCCTCCGCCATCCTTCAGGGCGAGCGCGAGGTCGCGAGCCGGCTCGTGGTCGAGATCACCGAGACGGCGGCGCTGCACGACCTCGAGGAATCGGCCGAATTCGTCACCACCTTGCGCGAGCTCGGCTGCCGCATCGCGCTCGATGATTTCGGCGCGGGCTTTACCTCGCTCCGCCATCTCCAGACGCTCGCCATCGACACGGTCAAGATCGACGGCGCGTTCGTGCGCAATCTCGCCGAGAAAGCGGAAAACCAGGTTTTCCTGCGCCATCTCGTCGGGCTTGCCAAGAGCCTCAACCTGCTGACCGTCGCCGAGTGCGTCGAGACGGCGGACGAGGCGGCGCTCTTGCGCCGCGAGGGCGTCAATTTCCTGCAAGGCTATTATTACGGCCGGCCATCCTTGGAGCCGCCGTGGGCCGCTGCGTCGGGCGCAAAGCGTGCCGCCGCCGGCGCGGACTAGCGCCGCTCTATTCCTTCTTGTGGCTTAGGTCGTTCACCTGCTGTTGCAGGTTGTTGATGCGCTGGCGCAGCTCGTCGAACGTCGCCTCGCCGCCCGTCTCCTCGGGCTTGTCGGCGCGCGGCTTGTCGCCGGCATTGCCCGGGAAGGGCGAGAACATCTTCATGGTCTTCTCGAACAGCGCCAGGTTCTGCTTGCCCATCTCTTCCAGCGGCCCGAACGGGAAGAGGCCGCCGAACGCGTCTTGCAGGCTCTTGCGCATCTGTTCCTGATTGCGCGCGAACATGCTCATCGCGTGGTCGAGATAGCGCGGCACGAGCCACTGCATGCTGTCGCCATAAAGGCTGATGAGCTGGCGCAGAAAGCTGATCGGCAGCAGGTTCTGGCCCTTCTGCTCTTCCTCGACGATGATCTGCGTCAGCACCGCGCGCGTGATCTCTTCGCTGCTCTTGGCGTCGTAGACGACGAATTCGTTCCCCTGCTTCACCATGTGACTGAGATCGTCGAGCGTCACATAGCTGCTCGTCGCCGTGTTGTAGAGCCGGCGGTTTGCGTATTTCTTAATCACCACCGGCTGCGTGTCCGCGCCGCTCTTGTCCGCCATTGCGCTCCTCGCCCCTCGAAAAGGCGTCGCTACCGGGGCCAGCATAACATCGCCGGTAGAGCGCCGCGACTCCCCTTCTGGCCATCGGCGACTCGCGTCGATATAATGACTTCATGGCGGATCCGCCGGATGTCGCTGAGCTTGCCAAGCGGTATGTCGACCTGTGGCAGGACCATTTGATGGCGCTCGCGGGCGATCCCGCGCTCGCCGAAAGCATGGCGCGACTTTTCATGGGCGCGACGCCGCGGCCGATGCAATGGCCGGGTGCCGGCGGTGAGCGGGGATTCGCCGCCGCGCCAGGGGCCGCGCCCGCTGCCGCTGCATCTCCTGAACGCGAACGCGGTATGGCTCAGCTCGCGCGCCGCCTTGCCGCTGCTGAGGAGCGGCTCGCTGCCCTTGAGGCTCGAGTTCGCGGCGCAAGCGCTGGCACTCAAAGAAAGCCTCGCCGCCGCCGCTCATGAGCCGATCGCCGCGGCGTTCGACCGCGAGCTGCGCGCGCGCGCGGGCGCCTTCCTCGCCGGCATCGAGCGCTATCGCCATCATCCCTACCGGCGCGCGCTCGCCGACCCGCCGACCGTGTGGCAGGACGGCACGACGCGGCTCATCGATTACGGCACGGCGGGCGATCCCGCGCTTCTCGTCGTGCCGTCGCTCATCAACCGCGCCTATATCCTCGATCTGGCGCCCGAGACGAGCCTCCTGCGAAACCTCGCCGAGGCGCGCATCCGCCCGCTCCTCGTCGATTGGGGCGCTCCGGGCGAGGTCGAGCGCGGCTTCGGCCTCACCGAGTATGTCGCCGGACGGCTCGAGGCCGCGCTCGACGCCGCCCTGTCGCTCGCCGGTGGGACCGTCGGCGTCATGGGCTATTGCATGGGCGGGCTTCTGGCGCTGGCGCTCGCCGCACGGCGGCGAAGAGACGTGCGCGCCTTGGCGCTCCTCGCCACGCCGTGGAGCTTTCATGCCGAGCGCGCCGGCCACGCGAAGCTTCTGGGCACGCTCGCCGGTCCCCTGGCGCTGGCCTGCGCGCCGTTGCGGCGAAGTGCCGGTCGATATTTTGCAGGCGCTTTTCACGGCCGCCGACCCGCTCGTCGCGATGAAGAAATTCTCGCGCTTCGGCGCGCAGGCCGACGGACCCGCCGCGCGCCATTTCGTCGCGGTCGAGGACTGGCTCAATGACGGCGTGCCGCTGACGCTCAAGGTGGCGCACGAGTGTCTCGCCGGCTGGTATGGCGCGAACGAGCCCGGGCGCGGCGCGTGGCGCATCGCCGGGCGCCCGATCCTGCCGCAGGACGTGACGCAGCCGGCGCTCGTCATCGTGCCGTCGCACGACCGCATCGTGCCGCCGTCCAGCGCGGAGGCGGTCGTTGCGGCGCTGCCGGCGGGCGAGCGCCTGGTGCCATCCTCGGGCCATATCGGCATGATCGTCGGCCGCACCGCGCCCGGCGAAGTGTGGCGGCCGCTGGCGCAGTGGCTGAGGCGGAATTTAGGGGGGCCGGGTTCCAAAACACGGCGGAAAGGCTAATCTAATGGGGATCGACCCGTAACCGAGGGGAGACCCCCATGACTGATGTCGTCATCGCCGCCGCGGCGCGCACGCCGGTCGGCTCTTTCAACGGCAGCCTCAGCGCACTTGCGGCGCACGATCTCGGCAAGGTCGCGATCGTCGAGGCGCTGCGCCGCGCCGAGGTGACGCCCGCCGAGGTGAGCGAGGTCGTGCTCGGGCAGATCCTCCAGGCCGGCGAGGGCCAGGGCCCGGCGCGCCAGGCCGCGGTCGCCGCCGGCATCCCCTATGAGGTGACGGCCTACGGCATCAACCAGCTCTGCGGCTCGGGCCTGCGCGCGGTGGCGCTGGGCTTTCAGGCGATCCGGCTCGGCGAATCTTCGATCGTCGTCGCCGGCGGTCAGGAGAGCATGAGCCAGGCGCCGCACTGCATCCACTTGCGCAACGGCGTCAAGATGGGCGACGCCGAACTCGTCGACACGATGATCAAGGACGGGTTGTGGGACGCCTTCAACGGCTATCACATGGGCAATACCGCCGAGAACGTGGCGCAGCGCTGGCAGATCACGCGGGCCGAGCAGGACGGGCTCGCGGCGCGCTCGCAGGGGCGCGCCGAAGCGGCCCAGAAGGCCGGCCGCTTCAAGGACGAGATCGTTCCGGTGACGATCACGACGCGCAAGGGCGACACGGTGGTCGATACGGACGAGTATCCGAAGCACGGCACCACGCTCGAGGTGCTGGCGAAGCTGCGCCCCGCCTTCGACAAGAACGGCACGGTCACGGCCGGCAACGCGTCGGGCATCAATGACGGCGCCGCGGCGGTCGTGCTGATGTCGGCCGAAGAGGCGAAGCGCCGCGGCAGAAAACCGTTGGCGCGGATCGTGTCGTGGGCGACGGCAGGCGTCGATCCGGCGGTCATGGGCAGCGGGCCCATCCCGGCGAGCCGCGCCGCCTTGAAGCGCGCCGGCTGGTCGGTCGGCGATCTCGACCTGATCGAGGCGAACGAGGCGTTCGCGGCGCAGGCGTGCGCCGTCAACAAGGACCTGAACCTCGATCCGGAGAAGGTGAACGTGAATGGCGGCGCGATCGCGCTGGGCCATCCGATCGGCGCCTCGGGCGCACGCGTCCTTGTCACGCTGCTTTACGAGATGAACCGGCGCGACGCGAAGAAGGGCCTGGCGACGCTCTGCATCGGCGGCGGCATGGGCATCGCCATGTGCGTCGCGCGCGACTGAGCTTGCGAACGACCGCGCGCGGGCAACGCGCACGGCGAGTGGGAGGAGACGACGATGAGCCGAGTGGCAATCGTGACGGGCAGCACGCGCGGCATCGGCCGCGCCGTCGCCGAGGCATTGAAGGCGGCGGGCTACAAGGTGGCGGCGACCTACGCCGGCAACCAGGACGCGGCCGAAGCCTTTACGCGGGAGACCGGCATTCCCGCCTATCGCTTCGACGTGTGCGACTATCAGCAATGCGCGGCGGCCGTGAAGAAGATCGAGCAGGAGTTGGGGCCGGTCGAGATTCTGGTGAACAATGCCGGCATCACGCGCGACGCGGTGCTGCACCGCATGACGCCCGAGCAATGGGGCCAGGTGATCGCGACGAACCTCACCTCGTGCTTCAACATGTGCCGCTGCGTCATCGAAGGGATGCGCGAGCGCGGCTTTGGCCGCATCGTCAATATCGGCTCGATCAACGGCCAGGCGGGGCAGTACGGCCAGGTGAACTATGCGGCCGCCAAGTCGGGCATCCACGGCTTCACCAAGGCGCTGGCGCAGGAAGGCGCCTCGCGCAACATCACCGTCAACGCGATCGCGCCGGGCTATATCGACACGGACATGGTGCGCGCCGTGCCGGCCAACGTGCTCGAGAAGATCGTGGCGCGGATCCCGGTGGGCCGCCTCGGCCATGCCAGCGAGATCGCGCGCGGCGTGCTCTTCCTCGTCTCGGACGAAGGCGGCTTCGTCTCCGGATCGACCATGTCGATCAACGGCGGCCAGCACATGTATTGAGCGGGCGGCTGCGGCCGGTCACGCTGTCATTGCGAGCGGAGCGAAGCAATCCCCGGGAGATTGCCTCGTCGCTCGCGCTCCTCGCCATGACAGCTCGATGAGACCCTAGAACTTTATCATGCCGGTGCGCGTCAGCACGACCTTGCTGCCCATGACCGGTGCCGTGGCGAACGTGTTGACGACAGTCTCGTCGGTATAGACGTCCTTGCCCGAGAGCCCGTCGACCGGGACGATCACCTGGTAGCCGTGGGCGAACGCCGCCTGCCCCGTGAACAGGACCGCGCCGTTCGACGCGTTGCCGATCACGATCACCGTCTTGATGCCCTTGCGCTTGAGGATCCGGTCGAGATCGGTATTGACGAACTTGTCGAGGATGCCCGTGATAACGGGCTCCTTATCGATCGGCGCCACTTGAGCCAGTATCTCCGCGGACTTCGGTGTCGGAACCGGGTACTTGGTGTAGATGACGAACGCCTTGGCCGCGCGCGCCTCCGCGAGGAGCTTTTCCGCGGCCGGCAATGCCGCCATGCAGCGCGGATTGGGCGCGCAGTTCGGCTGCAGGACATCGAGCATCAGGAGCGCCGTCGTCTTTGGATCGACGGTGACGTCCTGGAGCTTCGGCGGGGCAGGCGGCTGGGCGCTCGCCCATTGGTCGATGATGTCGTCGCTCCGGGCCGGCGCCGCGGCGAGGAGGCAGGCAACGGCCGCGAGCGGCAGCAGACGGCGAACAGGGTTCATGATTTCCTCCCAAGTTGCGTTCTTGCCACGGAGAATCAGCAACCGCCGCGCGCGGTCAAGTGCCACGTTTCGCCGGCCCCGACGCGTGCGCTGCCGGCGCTTCGTCGCTTGCGCTCCTCGCAATGACACGTCTGCGCCGCCGCTTGACAAATGAACGTAAATATGATACGTATGCGTGCGCTCGATCGTGGGGCAGGCGCGGAGCGGCCAAGGGCCTCTGGAGCACTCGATAGATGCCCATTTCCGGCCTCTTGCGAGCGTCAGGAGTAATTGGAAGTACCGGAAGATGCATTTGCGGAGACGGTTGCGGAATGTGCAGTATGAACGTATTTTACAGTCGCATCAGGAGCTTGCGCCGGAAATGGCGGGTTCGCGCCGCGGCCGCCATGGGCATGGATGGGCATTTGCCGCCGAATCGGAGTTGGCGCGCGATGCGCGGCGGGGGATGGCTGCGCCGCGGCGCGCGGTCAAGTGCTTCGTTCCTTGCCCTCGCCCGGAGCGGCGAGACGCTCGGCGCGCTTTTCCAGGAATTCGCGCAGCCGCTCCTGCGCGTCGGGGCTCGTCTGCGTCATCGCCGCCATCAGCGCCTCGAAGAAGAGCCCGTCGTCGTGCGAGAGGTCCTGGATGCGCGACAGCGCGTTGGTGATGGCGAAATTGGAGAGCGGCGCGTTTCGGGCGATGCGCAGCGCCAGTTCGCGCGCCTTTGTCAGAGCCTGGCCCTTCGGCACGAGGTACTGCACGAAATTGGCGCGGACGGAGTTCGTCGGCCGAGAGCACGCGGCCGGTCAGCATCATGTCGGCCATGCGCGCGGCCGAGACGAGGCGCGCGACGCGGACCGAGCCGCCGCCGCCGACGAAGATGCCGCGCTGCCCCTCGGGCAGCGCGAAGAAGGCGCTGTCGTCGGAGACCCGGATGTGGGTCGATGCGGCAAGCTCCATGCCGCCGCCCACGACGGCGCCGGTGAGCGCGCTCACCCAGGGAATGGCGCCACGCTCGATC
This sequence comes from uncultured Alphaproteobacteria bacterium, assembly GCA_963729295.1. Classification (GTDB taxonomy): domain Bacteria; phylum Pseudomonadota; class Alphaproteobacteria; order ATCC43930; family CGMCC-115725; genus DATJLY01. The sequence continues at coordinate 258,843 of CAVSNJ010000027.1, read as the reverse complement.
GTCTCGAAGATCCTGTGCCACTTGCGCGAATGGTGGATGCCTTCGACCGGCGTGCGGTTCACATGCTCGGCGAGATCGAGCCCTGACGAGAAGTTTTCGCCATGGCCGAAGATCACGCCCGCCTTGGCTTCTTCGCTCGCTCGCGCGACGCCCAGCCGGAGCGCCTCGACGAGAGCGTCGTCGATGGCATTGCGTTTTTGCGGCCGGTTCAAACCGATGAGCGCGACGGAACCGTCGAGCTCATAGGTGAGCACGTCGCTCATGCCTTGGGCGCGGTCTCTTGCATCGAGCTTCGGGCGGCAAAGCGCTCGTACCAGGTGGCGAGGCGCCGGCTGCGCGCGCGCCAATCCTCGCTCGCATAGCGGAAGTCGAGATAACCAAGCGCGCAGCCGATCGTGATCTGGCCGATCGTCGCAGGCCCCTCGGCGTTGCCGAGCTCGCCCGCCTCGCACTCCATCTCGAGCGCGCCGATCGCGCCCCGCACCTTGCGCATCTGCGCGTCGATCCAGTCCGGCCACTGGAACTCCGCGGGCCGCACCGACTCATAGCGCCCGAGGATCGCCGCCTCGAGCACGCCGTCGCCGAGCGCCTCCTGGCGCAGCGCGATCCAGCGCGCCTTGCCTTCGGCGGGGAAGATGCGCGCCTTGCCGTGGAGCGTGTCGAGATATTCGCAGATGACGTGCGAATCGTAGAGCACGATCCCGTCGTCGGTGGTGAGTGCCGGGACCTTGATCAGCGGGTTCTCGCGCGCGACCTCCTCGTTGGGCTTGGTCGGCGCCACGGCGGTCGGAATTTTCTCGATCCGTCCGACGAGGCCGGTCTCGTAGGCCGTGACCATGACCTTGCGGACGAAAGGCGATGTCGGCGAATGGCGGAGCCTCATGCCATTCTTCTCCATATCGGTTGTCGCGAGGACCAGCCTAACCTAATTCGTTGGTACTTCCCATGGTACACTCCGGCCATGAGCGCCGACGTCGTCGACCTTCGCGATTTCTACGCCGGCCGTTTGGGCCAGGTCGCGGTGCGCATGATCCGCCGGCGCCTGCAGCTCGTCTGGCCCGACGTCACGGGCGCGCGCGTCCTGGGCTTCGGCTATGCCTCGCCCTATCTGCGCCCGTTTCTGGCCAACGCCGAGCGCGTGCTCTCGCTCATGCCGCCGTCGCAGGGCGTGCTGCCGTGGCCCGCGGAGGGCCCGTTCCGCGTGGCGCTCGCCGACGAATCCGAGCTGCCGCTCGCCGATTATTCGATCGACCGCGTGCTGCTCGTCCATGCCGTCGAGTTCAGCGAGCTGCTGCATCCGCTGTTGCGCGAGGTGTGGCGCGTGCTGGCGGGCGGCGGGCGCGTCCTCGCCGTCGTGCCGAACCGGCGCGGCATCTGGGCGCGCCTCGACAACACGCCGTTCGGGCAGGGCCAGCCCTTTACGCCGGGACAGCTCACGCGGCTGTTGCGCGAGACCGGCTTCACGCCCGAGCGCACCGCCGCGGCGCTGTTCGTGCCGCCGACGCGCTCGCGCATGATGCTGCGCTCGGCGGGCGCGTGGGAGAGCCTCGGCGCGCGCTGGTTCACCGCGTTCTCCGGCGTCTCGATGGTCGAGGCCTCGAAGCAGATCTATGCGAAGCCCGCCCCGGTACAGGCTCGCCGCGTGCGCACCCGCAAAGTCTATATACCGCTGCCCGGTACGCCGAGTCCGGTCGGGCGCTAGGAACCGGGCCGCGCGAGCTGGAAGATCGCCTGCGCCGACAGAAGATTGGCGAGCGTGCCGGAGGGATCGAGCGAAAACGGCCGGCCGAGCCGGTCGAGCGTGACGCTGCGCTCGACCTTGATGCCGTCGACGGCGCAGAGCGCCAGAAAATCGCGGATCGTGCAGAAATGGATGTTGGGCGTGTCGTACCACGGCGCCGACAGCAGCTCGGTCATCGGCATGCGGCCGCGCAGCAGCAGATCGAGGCGGATGCGCCAGTAGCCGAAATTCGCAAACGACACGATCGCATGGCGCGCGATGCGCACGAGATTCTGCATCACCTTGCGCGGATTGCGCGTTGCCGGCAGCGTTTGGCTCAGTACGACATAGTCGAACGCGCCCGCGGGATAGGCGTCGAGATCGTTGTCGGCGTCGCCCTGGATCACCGGAAGCCCGTGCCGCACGCAGGCATGGACGCCGCCCTGCGATAGCTCCATGCCTCGCCCGTCGACGCCGCGCTCGTGCGTGAGATAGTAGAGGAGCTCGCCGTCGCCGCAGCCGATGTCGAGAACGCGCGCACCGGTGTCGATCATGCTCGCGACGAGGCGCAGATCTTCGCGAATCACGATGGGAACCGCCGCAAGGGCGGCTTCGCGCCGATCCGGGCTCACGCGCGCTCGAGCTCCAGATGCTCGGCACAGCCTTCGAGGAACCCGGTGAGCGTCGCGAAGAATTCCGGCTCCTCGAGCAGGAACGCGTCGTGCCCCTTGTCGGTCGCGATCTCGACGAAGCTCACATTGGCGGCCGCCGCGTTCAGCGCATGGACGACGGCGCGGCTTTCCGAGGTGGGATAGAGCCAGTCGCTGGTGAAGGAGATGACGCAGAAGCGCGTCTTGGCGCCGCGAAAGGCGTTGGCGAGATGGCCGCCATGCTCGGCCGCGAGATCGAAATAGTCGCACGCGCGCGTGATGTAGAGATAGGAGTTGGCGTCGAACCGCTCGACGAAGGTGATGCCCTGGTGCCGCAGATAATTCTCGACCTGGAAATCGGCGTCGAAGCCATAGGTCACGCCGCGCCGGTCCTGGAGATTGCGGCCGAACTTGCGATGAAGCGCCTGCTCGGAGAGATAGGTGATGTGCGCCGCCATGCGCGCCACGGCAAGCCCGCGCTCGGGCCGGAGCCCGTGCTCCTGGTAATTGCCGCCGCGCCAATCGGGATCGGCCATGATCGCCTGGCGGCCCACTTCGTGGAAGGCGATGTTCTGCGCCGAGTGGCGCGCCGCGCACGCGATCGGCACCGCCGCATAGACGCGCTCGGGATATGACGCGACCCATTGCAGCACCTGCATGCCGCCCATCGAGCCGCCGATGACGCAGAACAGGCGCTCGATGCCGAGATGGTCGATCAGGTGCTTTTGCGCGCGCACCATGTCGGCGACGGTGATTACGGGAAACGACAGGCCCCATGGCGCGCCGGTCGCGGGATTGAGCTCGGCCGGGCCGGTCGAGCCCATGCAGCCGCCCAGCACGTTCGCGCAGATGAGGAAATAGCGCTCGGTGTCGAGCACCTTGCCGGGTCCGGCGAGAGTGTCCCACCAGCCGGGCTTGCCGGTGATCGGATGCGGCTCGGCGACATACTGGTCGCCCGACAGCGCGTGGCAGATGAGGATCGCGTTCGAGCGGTCGGCGTTGAGGCGCCCGTAGGTCTGGTAGGCGATCGTCGTGGACCCCAGCGAAACGCCGGCGTCGAGCGCCAGCGGCTCCGTCACCTCGAGCCGGTAGCCGGGGCGATCGAAGTGTGGCGCGACGCGCGTCGGCGCAGGAACGGAAATGCTCATGATGGGCCGCGAAAAGGACCCCATAGCTAGGAAGCAAGCCCATGCCCTGTCAACGTTTTCTTTGCTTTCGCGCGCGCCGCACACTATGTCTAGGCGCTTCCCGCGCGGACCTTTGGACATGGCCACAACCGGCTCGCCCACGCTCGACTCCCTGCGCCGTCAGATCGACGAGATCGACGACCGCCTGCATGAGCTCATCATGCGCCGGGCGGACGTGGTCAGCGCGGTGGCGAACGCGAAGGAGGCGGCGCGCATGGGGGCCTATCGTCCGGGCCGCGCGGCGCAGATCCTGCGCCGCATCGTCGGCTCCCACCGCGGGCCGTTCCCGCGGCCAGCCTTGGTGCGTCTTTGGTGCGAGATGCTGGGCGGCACCGTGGCGATGCAAGCAGAGATCACGATCGCGGTCGCCGACGGCGGCTGGGATCTGGCGCGCGATTATTTCGGATCGCTCGCGCCGCTGATCGGCACCTCGCCCGATGAAGCGGTGCTGGCGGTGAGCGAGGGCCGCGCCGTGCTCGGCGTGCTGCCGCCGCCCGCCGAGGATGTACCCGATCCGTGGTGGTTGAAGCTCGCCGAGGCGAGCGACCACGGCGTGCGCGTGATCGTACGCCTGCCGTTCGGCGCGCTCGGCAATGCCGATCCGCGGTGCGACGATGCGTTCGTCATCGCTGCCTTCGAGCCCGAGCCGAGCGGCGACGATTGCACGCTCATCGCGCTCATCGCTGCCGAGCGCGTGCCGCTGGCGTCATTGACCGATGCGTTCCTCAAGCTCGATCTGCAGTGCAATCCCGTCGCGTTCTTGGAGCGCGCCGCGGGCTCGGCCTATCTTGTCGAGGTGGACGGTACGCTCGGCGCCGACGATCGCCGGCTTGCCGCGGCCTTGAGGCCGCTCGGCGCGGGCGTGCGCGCGGTCTGGCTAGGGCTTTATGCGCGGCCCTTGCCGGACGCCGTTCTCGGCGGCATCGCGCCGGAGTGATCGCACATGGCGAACGCACCCGTGCCGCGTCCCGGTATCCTCGACATCAGGCCCTATGTCGGCGGCGAGCAGAAGGTTCCTGGCGTCACGCGCGTCATCAGGCTAGCCTCGAACGAGAGCGCGCTCGGGCCCAGCCCGCGCGCCGTATCCGCCTACAAGGCGGCGGCCGGCGAGATGTATCGTTATCCCGACGGGCAATCGACCGAGTTCCGCGAGGCGGTCGCGCATCATCACGGGCTCGATTCGGCGCGCATCGTCGCCGGCGCGGGCTCGGATGATCTCATCAACGTGCTGATCCGCGCCTATGCCGGCCCCGGCGACGAGGTGCTCTATGGCGCGCACGGCTTCCTCATGTATCCGATCGGCGCCAAGGCGGCGGGCGCTACGCCGATCGCCGCGCCCGAGACGAACCTGACGTTCGACGTCGATGCGGTGCTGAACCGGGTGACGAAGAAGACGCGCCTCGTCTTCATCGCCAACCCCAACAACCCGACCGGCACCTTCATTACGCGCGGCGAGATGCGCCGGCTGCACGCAGGGCTGCCGCCCTCGGTGCTGCTCGTCATCGACGCGGCCTATAGCGAGTTCGTGCAGCGCAACGACTACGACCCGGGCACGGAGCTCGTGGACGAAGCCGAGAACGTCGTCATGGCGCGCACATTCTCCAAGATCTACGCGATGGGCGGCATGCGGCTCGGCTGGACCTATTCGAGCGCGGCCGTGGCCGACGTGATGAACCGCGTGCGCCAGCCCTTCAACGTCAACTCGGCGGCGCAGGCGGCCGGCATCGCCGCGCTCGAGGACGTCGCCTCGATCGATCGCGCGCGCACCCACAACGACATCTGGCGGCCATGGCTCGAGCGCGAGCTGAAGGCGCTGGGATTGGAGCTGACGCCAGGCATCGCCAATTTCGTGCTCGTGCGCTTTCCGCCGGAGCGTTCGGCGCAAGCGGCGTTCGATTTCCTCAAATCGCGCGGCATCCTGACGCGGCGCGTCGCGGCCTATGGATTGCCCGAGCATCTGCGCATCACCATCGGCCTCGAGGATGAGATGCGCGCGGTGGCTGACACCGTCAGAGCTTTCCTGGGCGCGTCATGAGCGAGCTGCATTTCACGCGCGTGGCGCTCATCGGCATCGGCCTCATCGGCTCGTCGCTCGCGCACGTGCTGCGCCGCGACAAAAGCGCGGGCACGATCATCGCTTGCGCGCGGACGCAGGCAAGCCTCGACACGGCGCGCAAATTGGGCCTTGCCGACGAAACGACGCTCGACCCCGCGGCCGCAGCATCGGGCGCCGATCTCGTGGTGATCGCGGCGCCCCATTCGGCTTACGTCGAATTGGGCCGCCGCATCGGTCCGGCGCTTGTGAAAGGCGCGATCCTGACCGATGTCGGCTCGGTCAAGGGCGCCGCCGTGCGCGACCTCGGGCCGGCCGTGCCGCCGGGCGTCCATTTCATCCCCGGTCATCCGGTCGCGGGCACCGAGCATTCCGGCCCCGCCTCGGGCTTCGCTGAGATGTTCCGGGGTCGCTGGTGCATTCTGACGCCGCTCCCCGGCACCGATGCGGACGCGCTCGCGAAACTGACCCGGCTGTGGGAGAGCGCCGGGATGAACGTCGAGACCATGACGCACGAGCATCACGACACGGTGCTCGCCATCACCTCGCACCTGCCGCACTTGATCGCCTATACGATCGTCGGAACCGCGACCGACGTGGAAGAGACCTTGAAGGCCGAGATCATCAAGTTCTCGGCGAGCGGATTTCGCGACTTCACGCGTATCGCCGCGTCGGATCCGGTGATGTGGCGCGACGTGTTCCTGTCGAACCGCGAGGCCGTGCTCGAGATGCTGCAACGCTTCACCGAGGATCTGACGGCCTTGCAGCGCGCGATCCGCTGGGGCGAGGGCGATAAGCTCGAGGCGCTGTTCACGCGCACGCGCGCCATCCGCCGCTCGATCATCGAGGCGAAACAGGCCTAGGGAGGCAGGCGATGTATGCCGTCATCTTCGAAGTCGAGCCGAAAGAAGGCCGCCAGAAGGATTATCTCGAGATTGCCACGGCGCTGCGCTCCGAGCTCGACAAGATCGACGGCTTCGTCTCGATCGAACGCTTCGAGAGCCTGACGAAGAAGGGCAAGCTCCTGTCGCTGTCGTTCTGGCGCGATGCCGACGCGGTGAAACGCTGGCGCGAGCAGCTCGAGCATCGCGCGGCGCAAGCGAAAGGCCGCGCCGAGATTTTTGCCGACTACCGCATATCGGTCGTATCGGTCGAGCGGCAATACGGCATGTTCGACCGCACCGAGGCGCCGAAGCGCTAGGTCGCTGCTGTCATTGCGAGCGTAGCGAGGCAGTCTGCCGGAGATTGCTTCGCAGCCTTCGGCTACTGGCAATGACGACGATGGCTAACGCCACTTTATTTGCGGCAGCGGCGCGATCGGCGCGGGGCCGACAAAGACGCGGCCGTCTTGCAACGTCACCGGCACGTGCAGCGCCTCGGCGCCGCTCTCGTCGGCATGGCCGATCGCGCGCAGCAACGCCTTGGCGAAATCGGCATAGCGCGCCTCCATGACGCCGGCGGCGACGATGGAGTCGACCACCTGATCGGCCCCGGTCACGGTCGCGGTGAGCGCGCCCTGCGGCTGCATCGCCCGGTCGAGCGCCAGGGTGCCGTCGAGATCGACCGTGGTCTTGGCCCAGACCATGTGCGCGCTGTCGATATCAAGCGTGCCGCCGTCGTCGCGCCACTTCGCGAGCGCATCGGCGAGCGCGCCCGGAGGAATGGCGCCGCGGAGCGTCGCGGCAAACGCCAGCGCATCGATGCGGCGCGGGAAGGGGGGCGGCGCCGCCGGCAGATCCGCCGCAATGATGCTGACGCTTGCCGCGGCGAGCATGTCGCGATCGGTTTGCGGCGCGTGCCGCGGCAGAGTGAGCTTCAGGTCGAGCGTGTCGGCGGCAAAGCCTTGTGCCGCGCCTTGGCCTTCGACCGCGTTCGCGTGCGCCGTGACGATGGTCGCATCGTCCGTGGCGACGACGCTCCCTTCGAGCGATGCGGCGGAAAGCGCGGCCGTGCCGAGCGGCCCCGAGACCGTGGCGCCATCGGGCGCGCGAAAGCGCCAAGCGCCGAGATGGAAGGGCGATGCCTCGGCCTCGACGTTGGCGCTCTCCGCCGCATAGGCGAAGGGCCGCGTCGCGGTCAGGGCCGCGCCGGAAATACGCAGGCGAAAGCGGAAGGGGTATCCGCCGATCTCGAGCGCGCGCCAGGCGACATCGAGCCCCTCGGCGCGCCGCGCCTCGACCCAGGGGCCCGTCCCTTGGCGCAGCTCGCGGGCGAGGTAATACCAGTAGCCGGAATAGATTCCGGCCGCCGCAATGAGGGTGGCGGCGAGGGCTGCCGGAAGGCGATGCATCGGTCATTTATAGGCCGGGGCGGCGGGCGGTAAACGCGGATAATTAACCTTTCATTTGCCCTTTCGCGCGAGCCTCGCAGGTGGAAACGACAGGGGCGGAGCCATGAAAGATCGTGCGAGTGCCGGGGCGACGGTCGCCGATGCCGGGCCGGAGCTTTGGGCGCGACTGTCCTGGGAAAGCGATCTGTGGATTTTCGCCTATGGCTCGCTCATGTGGGACCCGGGCTTTCCCTATAGCGATGCCGAGCCGGCCACCCTGCACGGCCATCACCGCAGCTTCTGCGTCCATTCAACCGGGCACCGCGGCACGCCTGAGCGGCCGGGCCTGGTGCTGGGCCTCGACCGCGGCGGCACATGCAAGGGCGTGGCCTATTGCGTCCCTGCGATCGACGTGCCGGCGGCGCTGGCATATCTCTGGGACCGCGAGATGAAGAGCCAAGTCTACGAGCTGCGCGAGCTCGAGGTGCAGCTCCCGGGCCGGCGCGTTGCGGCGCTGGCCTTCACCGTCGACCGCCGGCATCCGCACTACGCCGCGGGCTTGAGCATTGCCGAGACGGCGCGCCTCATCCAGCAGGGCGTCGGCCGAAGCGGCACGGCGCGGGCCTATTTCGACAGCACGCTCGACGAGCTCGACCGGCTCGGCGCGATCGACGGGCACCTGCACCGCCTTGCCGAAACGGTTCACGCGCTGGCCCTGCCGGAGCGAAGGGCGGCGTAGTCGGGCCTCACCCGCACTTCGAATAATCGCAGTTGGTGCACTGGTCGCAGTTCTCGACGCGGACGAGCGCGGCCTCGCCGCATTTCGGGCATTGGCGCAAGCGCGGCCCGGCGCCGGGCGCGGGCAGGTTGACGACCTGGCGCTCCGCCAGCTCGCGCCGCGCGTCGGGCGGCGGCATCGCGCCCACCGTGATCATGTGGCGCTCGATCACGTCGCCGATGGCGGCGAGCAGCGAGGGCACGTAGCGCCCACCCATCCACGCGCCGCCGCGCGGATCGAACACGGCCTTCAATTCCTCGACCACGAAGCTCACGTCGCCGCCGCGGCGGAACACGGCGCTGATCATGCGCGTCAAGCCCGACGGTCCAGGCGTAATGCTCCATGTTCTTCGAGTTGATGAAGATCTCGAAGGGGCGGCGGCGCCCGTCCTGGACGATGTCATTGATGGTGATGTAAAGCGCGTGCTCGCTTTCGGGCCAGCTGATCTTGTAGGTGCTGCCGGGGAGCTGCTCGGGCCGCGACAACGGCTGCGTCATGTAGACGACGCCGCCCGCCTCATAGATGTCCTTGGGTTTCGGCTGCGGCGCCGGGAGCGGCAGCTCGGCCTGGCGCACCGGGCGCTTGTCGTCGTCCTTCTTCACCTGCAGGACCGCGCCCGTCACCTCGTTGGGCCGGTAGGTCGTGCAGCCCTTGCAGCCGAGCTCGAACGCCTGGAGATAGACGTCCTTGAACTGCTCGAACGGGAAGTCGGCCGGCACGTTGATCGTCTTCGAGATCGAGCTGTCGACGTATTTCTGCGCCGCGGCCTGCATCACCACGTGATCGCCGGGCGACAAGGACTGCGCGTCGACGAAATAGTCGGGCAGCGCCGCGTGCTCGCCATGGAGGCGGTGGTAGAGGCGATAGGCGTGGTCGGCGATCTCCTCCTCGCGCCGCGCGCCGTCCGGCATCATCACGCTGCGCGTGTGGCGGAAGCTGAACACGGGCTCGATGCCGGAAGAGACGTTGTCGGCCAGGAGCGAGATCGTGCCGGTCGGCGCGATCGAGGTGACGAGCGCGTTGCGGATGCCGCGGGCGGAGATGGCCTGGCGCAGCTCGGCGTCGAAGGCGCCGACGGTCTCGCCGGATATATATTTTTGCTGCGAAAAGAGCGGAAACGCCCCTTTTTCGGCGGCCAATTCGGTCGAGGCGAGGTAGGCCGCGCGCTCGATCGCGCGGAGCCAGTCCTCGGTGAGCGCCACCGCCTCGGCCGAGCCGTAGCGCACGCGGCACAGGATGAGAGCGTCGGCAAGGCCGGTAACCCCAAGCCCGATGCGGCGTTTCGCGTGCGCCTCGTCGTGCTGGGCCGGCAGCGGGAAGCGCGACACGTCGATGGCGTTGTCGAGCATGCGCACAGCGAGCGGCACGAGGCGCAGCAATTCGTCGCGGTCGAGATGCGCCCTATCCGTGAAGGGTTCGCGCACTAATGCTGCGAGGTTGATCGACCCCAGAAGGCAAGCGCCATAAGGCGGCAGCGGCTGCTCGCCGCACGGGTTCGTGGCGCTGATCGTCTCGCAATAGGCCAGGTTGTTGCGGCGGTTGATGCGGTCGATGAAGATGACGCCCGGCTCGGCGTTGGCATAGGTCGCGCGCATGATCTTGTCCCACAGATCGCGCGCCGGCAGGACCTTGAAGGTGGTGCCGCCGAAGCTCAGCTCCCACGGCGCGTCCTCCTTCACCGCGCGCATGAAGGCATCGGTGACGAGGACGGAGAGATTGAACATGGTGAGGCGGCCGGAGCGCTGCTTCGCTTCGACGAAAGCCTCGATGTCGGGATGGTCGCAGCGCAAGGTCGCCATCATGGCGCCGCGGCGATAGCCGGCGCTCATGATGGTGCGGCACATCGCGTCCCACACGTCCATGAACGAGAGCGGGCCGGACGCATCGGCGCCCACGCCCTTGACCGGCGCGCCCTTGGGCCGGAGCGTCGAGAAGTCGTAGCCGATGCCGCCGCCCTGCTGCATCGTCAGCGCCGCCTCGCGCAGATGGGCGAAGATGCCGGACATGTCGTCCGGGATCGTGCCCATGACGAAGCAGTTGAAGAGGGTGACGTTTCTGCCGCTTCCCGCGCCGGCGAGGATGCGGCCCGCCGGCAGGAACTTGAAGTCGGCGAGCGCCTCGGCGAAGCGCCCGGTCCAGAGATCGGGCTCATTTTCGGGCGCGGCCAAGGCCGCCGCGACGCGGCGCCAGCTCTCTTCGATGGTCTTGTCCACAACGGCGCCGTCCGCCCCGCGCAGGCGGTATTTCATGTCCCAGATCTGCTGCGAAATGGCGGCGACGATGGCCATGGCTCAGCTTCCCAGATGGCTTTTGGGGCCGCCTCAGACAAGAGAAACGCCCACAATATCGCAACTTACGGCGGGGTCAAGCAGAGTTCTTGGTTTGTTTCCATACTCACACGAGGCTCGTCCGCTAAGTATTTGTCGGCAAGGCGAATCCGGAGTTCATACCCGAGTCGCAGTGTGTCGGCAGCGGGCGGAAATCCACAGAGTTGCCCACAGGCGAGGCCGGGACCGGAAATGGGCGCGTGCCTCGGATCGGTCGGGCCCGGCCGCGGCGCTCTCGACCCGATCGATCAGGCGCCGCGCTGGCCGAATTGGCCGCTCGCGAAGGCCTCCGCGAGCGCGTCGCAAAGTTCCTGGATGCGAAAGGGCTTATGGAGAAGCTGCAAGCGTTGATCGGCGGCGTAGGCCAGGATGGCGTCGTTGCCCGAGATCATCACGAGCGGGAGGTGAAGATCCCTGGCATGCGCGGCGAGCGAGGCGCTGGTCTCGCCGTGGAGCGATGCGTCGATGACGACGGCGTCAATCCCGCCCTCTCTCAGAACCTCCCGCATCGCCGCGCCGCTGTCGGCGGAACTGACCCGATAGCCCCGATCCTCGAGCATGGCGGTGATCGTGTCTCGTATCTCTTCGCTGTGATCGACCACGAGGATGTGCTTCGGAACGCTCAAGCCGCCTCCAGCATCCTGCCCGGATAGACGCCGTACCGGCGCCACAGTTCCCGCGGGCGTTGCCCCGCTCACCCAAGGCGCGCGCAGGCGCCCTCGATGGCGGCTTCGAGCGCAGCCATGACGGTAGCTTGCGACGGTGGCGTGGCAATATCCCTCATGCCATGACATTCTCGACAAGGCTATCGACCATCTAACCGGGGAATGGGCGGTGGCAGCGGCGCCCCGGTCCTGTCGATCCTGACGGCGATCCTCATTATTTTGGGAATATGGAGGCTCACTCAATGGGCCTTTGAGCGTCAGATCGAAGGGCTGAGGATCAAGTCAAGGCGCTAGATGAGCGCCTAAGTCTCGCGCGTGAGAAGTTTAACCAGACGGAGGAACAGAAAAAACGATTAGAAGCGGACATCGAAACATTGCGGCGGCAAATCCGGCAGCACGCGTCGGCGGTAGCTATCGCCGGCACCTCCTCGTCCATGGAATCGAATGTTGTAACCTTCAATCAGCTTTGGGACGCGGCGCGGACTACAATCGCGCCGGGCACTGAGATGAGCTACTTCATGCCAGCGTCGCCGCCGCCAAGGCAAGAAACCAAGCAATCAAGGCTCGCTCGCTTTGTCACCGCCCTTCTTGGGCCGCGTGATCCGCGTTAGAGCGTCCTTGAAGCCCTCCTCGCTCATGGGCGCAGTATTTTCAAAAATCACCTTCCCAACTAAACGACTGCTTCCCAGTGGTCGTGACTTTTTGATGGAACGCGGTTTCCCTTTTCTCGATTGTCAATTCTTCGTACGTGGTCTGGCCAGGGTGTCATCTATTTCGATATAGAAATGTCCAAATCCGATCTCATGGATTGCTTTCCACTCTCTCGTGCAAGGCTCGATCATGTGCGCCACCCATCTGTAACCGGATATTCGCTATCGAAATGCATTGCGATTGTTGGATTGGTGATCGACGGTGTTCCTGCATTAACGGCCCAAAGCATGAAAGGCTCTTCGGAGCTTTCGAGCGCAGGAAATCGACGCGCCTCCACAAAACAAAAACTGTCATTTCCTGTAAGAGTGCTGAGAAAAAATCGGCGATCTCCGTGCGCTGAATAAATTGTTCGGGCGGTCGCGACGATGACTACGAGGCCGGCGACACTAATTACAGTTTTCCACTGTTTTGCAGCCATCACGGCCCCCGCGACGGTGAGGGCAAGCGCCCCGAGCACCGCCGCGCACTCGGACACCACATCAATCCAAGACCAGATGAAATCTGTCATCGCCTTGCTTACCCGAAACGCAGGTCACATAAATCCTGGCGCAGTCGTCGTTCAGTTGGGCGATTTCGTCAACAAGTTCCGGCCCTCCCACGCTGGCGGGTTGACCACATGCGTCACCCCACCCTCTCCCGCTTGCGAGAGGTGCCGAGCGAACGAGGCGCGAGGCGCGTCAGACTTTGGCGCGTTGAGGCGCGCGCAGGCGCCCTCGATGGCGGCTTCGAGCGCAGCCATGACGGCGCGCCGGTCGCCGCCGGGCGCGATCGGCGGCAAAATCTCCACGACGATGCGGCCCGGGCGCTTGGTGAACTGGCGCCGACCCCAGTAGCGGCCGGAATTGACCGCGACCGGCACGATCGGCAGGCCCAGCTGGCGGTAGAGCGCGTAAATGCCGGGCTGGTAGGCGGGCGCGGCGCCGGGCGCGGTGCGCGTCCCCTCCGGGAAGACGACGATCGGCCGCCGCTCGGCGACGGCGCGCGCGCTCCGCGCCACCATGCCGCGCAAGGCCGCAGCGGGGGCGCCGCGGTCGATCGGGATCATGCCGGCCTTCAAGGCGTACCAGCCATAGAACGGGATCCAGCCGAGCTCGCGCTTCAGCACGATGACCGGGCGGTCGAAGATCACGGGCGTGGCGAGCGTGTCCCAGGCCGATTGGTGCTTCATGCCGATGATGACGGCCCCGGCCGGCAGGTTGTCGCGGCCGCGCACCTCGAAGGAAAGGCCGACGCACCACGCGAGCAGCTTCAGCATCAGCGCCGACCACGCCGTTCCGCAGCGCATCATCCAGGCGCCGGGCATGACGAGGAGCGGCAAATAGGCCACCGCCATCAGCGCCGTCGTCGCGTAGAACAGGATTTGAAACAGCGCAGAGCGGAGAAGGATCATTGCGCGGCCACCGGGATCACCGCCGATCCTCCCTCTCCGCCCCGAAGGGCGGAGAGGGAAGCAGGACAAAGTTTAGCCGGTTTATTCCTTCATCGAGCGAACGGCACGTAGGGGCGGGCGAGGGCGGCGAGGTACTTCACGTATTCCTCGGCGTAGAGCTCGACGCCGCTCGGCCGGCGCCACCATCCGGCGACGATGTCGGGGAAGACGGGATGCGGGACGATACGGATCTGCGGCATGGCGCGCGCGAATTCCAAGAGGCTGCGCGGCATGTGATAGCTCGCGGTGACGAGGCGGAGCGAGGAAAACCCCTCGCTCTGCATGAAAGCCGCGGTTTCGAGCGCGTTGCCAAGGGTGCTCTCGGCGGCGTGGCCCAGGACGATGCAGCATTCGACGCGCTCGGGCGCCTGGCGCGAGAGGCGCAGCAGGTCGCCGACTTCGACGCCGTGATAGACGCCCGAGACGAAGAGCTTCTTCGCCTTGCCCGCGGCGAGGAGCTGAAGCCCGCTTTCGACGCGCTGGCTCCCGCCGGTGAGGACGACGATCGCGTCCGTCTCGCTGTCGGGATCGGCGACGCGCGCGGGCACCAGGTGGACGAACCACGCGAAGCCCGCGAGCCACGCGGCCGCGAGCAGAACGACGAGAGCGGCGGCAAGCCGCACGGAACGGCCGAACCGCCGTCCCCTCATGGCATGCGCGCGAGCGCGCCCAGGACGGTGAGCCGCGCCGTGAGCATGGCGAGGAGCGCCGCCGCGAGCGGCAGGAGCACGAGCACCGCGTAATGCCAGGGCGCCAGCGCCACGTCCGGCAGCGGGATCGCGGTCTGCCCGAGCATCGCCGCGGCGGCGCCCGCATGCGCCAGCCCGAGCAGTGTCGCGACCGCGAGCAAGAGGCCGATGCCGCCGCCGGCGAGGCCGAGCCGCAAGGCCTGAAGCTCGAACCGGCGCGCGATGTAGCGGTCGCGCGCGCCGATCACGTGCAGGAGCTCGACCACGTCGCGATGGACCGAGAGCCCGGTGCGCGTGGTGAAGATCACGGTCGCGACCGCCGCGGCGGCGATGAGGACGACGATGAGGAGGCCGGTCGCCTCGGCCGCGCGCACCAGCGCCGCGAGCCGGTCGAGCCAGGCGCGATGGTCGTCGAGCACCGCGCCCGGCGCCGCCGCGGCGAGCTTGGCCGCGAGCGCGGCGCGATCGAGGCGGCCGGGATCGATCGTCACGTCGATCATGCGCGGCAGCGCCAGCTGCTGCGGCAGGTCGGAGCCGAGATAGGGCTCGAGGAGCCGCGCGATCTCGAGGCGGTCGAGCGCGCGCGCCGCGCGCACGCCATCGCTGCCGCGGACCGTGGCGAGCGCCGCGGCAAGCCCGCCGTCGCCGCTGTCGGCCGGCGGCGGCAGCTCGATCGTGAGCGAGCCTTCAAGCCCGCGGTTCCAGCTCTCGAGCGCGCGGTCGAGCGCGAGCGTGCCGGCGGCGGCGAGCGCGGCGAGATAGACCATGAGGCCGATGAGCCACGGCAGGAAGCGGCCGGAGCCGTCGCGGTCGAACGGGATGTCGATGGCGCCGCCGCGCGGGCGGGTGCCTGCGGGAGCGGCGGCGGTCATTGGGCGCGGGCGCGGCGCGGCGGCTCGAGCCACAGCCGTCCGCCATCGAGAAAGAGGCGCGGATGCGGGCGCCGCGCGACGAGCGCCTCGTTATGCGTCGCCAGCACGAGCGTCGTGCCGAGCCGGTTCATCTCCTCGAAGAGGCGCATGAGCCGGTCGGCCATGGTGTCGTCGACATTGCCGGTGGGCTCGTCGGCCAGCAGCAGGCTCGGGCCGCCGATCACGGCGCGCGCGATCGCGATGCGCTGTTTCTGGCCGCCCGAGAGCGTGGCCGGGCGCGCCTCGAGAAGGTCGCTCAAGCCGACCCAGTCGAGCAGCTCGCCGACATGCGCCGTGACGCGCGCCTCGGGCACGCCGGCGACCCTCAGCGGCAAGGCCACGTTGTCGAACGCCGAGAGGTGATCGACGAGGCGGAAATCCTGGAACACGATGCCGATGCGGCGCCGCAGCATCGCGAGCTCGTCGCGCGACAGGTGCGCCACGTCCTGGTCGAAGAGATGGAGGCGGCCCGAGGACGGAAGCTCGGCGCGATAGATCAAGCGCAGGAGCGTCGTCTTGCCGGCGCCGGACGGGCCGGTCAGGTAATGGAACGAGCCGGGCGCCAACCGCAGCGAGATGTCGCGCAGCACCTCCGGTCCCGCGCCGTAGCGCATCGCGACATTCTCGAACCGGACCACGCGGGCTCTCTTTCCAGCCGCCGAACGATGGCATGCGGGAGGGAGCGCCGTCCAGCGCGACTCGGGGCGTGCTGCGTCTGCCCTTTCCTTGCCTCGGCCTGCCGGCGCGCCTTATAACGGCGCGGGCTTTTCGAGCCGCCATGATCGTCACCTGTCCCAACTGCTCGGTCCGCTATCTCGTCGATGCGCGCGCGCTCGGCCCGCATGGCCGCATGGTGCGCTGCGCGCGCTGCGCCCACACCTGGCGCGAGGCGCCGCCGGAGGGCCAGCTCCCGCTCGTCGTCGATGCCCCGCCAGCGCCAGCGTCAGCGGCGGCTGCCGCCGACACGGCGGCTGCGGCGGCTCCGCCGGTCGGCGCTCCCGCGGGCGAGATCGCCGCGGCGCGCGAGCGCGTGCGCGAGACGCCCGACCTCACCGCCGAGGGCCGCATCCAGCTTCCGGCGCTGGCGCGGAAGCGCCGGCATCTCGGCCTCATGCTGGCGCGCGCGGCGGCGGCGCTCGCGATCGTGGCCGGGCTCGGCTATGCCGCGGTGGTGGAGCGCGACCGCATCGTCGCCTTCGTGCCGGCAGCGGCGCCGCTCTACAAATTCGCCGGAGTCCCCGCCGGCGAGAGCCCCGGCGGGCTCGAGTTCGAGAACGTCACGACGAGCCGCGAGATGGAGAACGGGCTGCCCGCGCTCGTCATCGAGGGCCAGGTGAAGAACGTGTCGTCGAGCGCGCGCACGGTGCCGAAGCTCGTCGTCATCCTGCGCGACAAGGGCGAGCGCGATCTCCAGGACCTCACGGTCGCCGCACCCGCGGACCGCCTCAATCCGGGCGAGAGCGTGCCGTTCCGCACCAGCATCACCCAGCCGGCCGAAGCGGCCTCGGGCGTGGTCGTGACCTTCGCCGGCGCCGACCGGAGCTGAGCCGTGGCGAAGATCCTCCTCGCCGAGGACGAGACATCGGTCGCGGAGTTCGTGACGCGCGCGCTGACGCAGCTCGGCCACGACGTGCGGCGCGTGCCCGACGGACTTGCCGCCGTCGCGGCGCTCAGCGCGGGCCGCTTCGATCTTCTCGTCAGCGATATCGTCATGCCGGGCCTCGACGGCATCGCGCTCGCGCTAAAGGCGGGGAAGGATCATCCGGCGATGAAGATTCTCCTCATCAGCGGCTATGCCGACGAGCGCCGGCGCGCGCACAATCTCGACGCGCTCGCGCACCGCATCCTGGCGAAGCCGTTCACGCTCGCGGAGATCTGCGCGGCGGTGACCGAGGCGTTGGCGGCGGACTAGAACTGCTTCAGCAGCCGGTCGATGTAGTCGCGCTCGAGCACGGGGCGGTCGCGGTCGCCGGCGCGCTCGCGCAGCTCCTCGAGGATGCGCTTGGCGCGTTCGAGCGCGGTGTCGTTGACCTTGCCCGTGCGCATCACGCCGCCATCGTCGATGCCGCCATTGTCGTTCTCGTCGTTGAGGCGGCCGAACGGATCGCGCTGCGCCTGGTCGGCGCCCTCGGTGTCGCCGGGCTCGGTGCCGTCGGGCCGGCCGTTGCCGTTCCGCCCCATCATCTGCTGCTGCATGGCGCGCTCGGCCTGTTGCATCGCGTCGAGCGCTTCCGTCTGCGGCCCGATCGGGTCGCCCGGCCGGCCGTGGCGCAGCGCGTCGACGGCGTTCTTCATGGCGCGGTCGGCGCGCGCCATCGGCGCCGGGACGTCGCCGCCCTGCTCGCCCATCTGCTGCTCCATGTCGCCGAGCATCTGGCGCAGCATCTCCTGCTGATTGGCGTCGTCCTGGCTTTCGTCGCCTTGCTGCTGGCCCTGCTGCGAGCGGCGGAAGCTGCGGTCCAGGAGCTGCTGCTGGCGGCGCATCATCTCGTCCATCTGGCGCATCGCCTGGTTCTGGCCGCCGCGCATCTCGCCGGGTCGCGCGAGGCGCAGATTCTCGAGGATCTGCTGGAGCTGCGCCAGGAGATCGCGCGCCGCGTCGCGCGAGCCGGTCTGCGCCAGGTCGCGCGCGCGGTCGAGCATGCGCTGCAAATCCTGCATGCTGAGGACGTGCGAGGGATCGACCGGCTGCATCGCCTGGTTCGGCTGCTGCTGCATCTGCTGCGCCAGCGCCTGGAGATAGCTGTTGATCGCGTCCTGCAACTCGCGCATCAGACGGTCGATCTCGGCATCGGGCGCGTTGCGCGCGAGCGCGTCCTGCAAGCGCTGCATCGCCTGGCGCAGATCGTTCTGGCTCGTCGTGCTGCGCCCGTCCTCGATGCGCAGCGCCGTCTCCCACAGAAGCTGCTGCACCGCTTCGATCGTGCCGGGCTCCTGGTTGAGGACCAGGCGCGCCTGCGCCGTGCGCAGCGCCATGAAGACGACGACGTTGTTGCCGAAGAGCCCGGGCCGGATCGACAGGTCGGACAAGGTCTCGGCCACCTCGGTCCGATCCTCGGGATGGACCGAGAGCTCCTTGCGCGCCTCGATGATCGCCTTGGCGACGGGGTTGTGGAACTCGCGCTCGGGCAGCACCGTCTCGATCGTCTCGCTGAGGCCGGTCTGGCCGATCGCGTCGACGGCCTGAAGCTGGATCTCGACCGGGAGCCCGGCCCATGGATGCGGCGTCAGGTCGTGATAGCTCGCGGCCGCCGCGTCCTTCAAATGCTGGCCCGGCAGCGGCAGGTCGAGCGCGAGCGCCGCCGCGGCCGGATTGTCCTTGAGGCGGACGAAGGCCTTGACGCCCTCGACGCCGTAATCGTCAGTGGCCTTGTATTCGAGGCGCAGCGCGCCGCGATCGGTATGCGATGGCGGCTTGGCGAAGGCGATGGTCGGCGGCAGGTCGGGCACGATCGTGATCGGCCACGCGCCGAGCGTGCGCCCGCCCTGCGTCACGGCGAGGCGCTTGCCGTGCGCGATCGTGGCGCTGCCCTTGTAGTTGGCGTCGTCGATCTTGGCGAAGGGTGCGGCCTTGTCGTCGAGGGCCAGTTCCGGCACCGCGCTGCCGCCATGCACCTGCGCCAGGACGGTGCTGCCGGTCGGCACCGAGACGGGCTGCTGCGCCGTTTCGGGATGGAGAAACATCGGCGGCAGGCCGGTGTAGTCGGGCGGCGTCACCCAGATGTCGAGCGCGACGCCGGCCGCGGCCGCGCCCGGCTCGATCGATGGCGTGAGGCTGCGCCAGATGCGGTCGCTCCAATCGCCGCCGGCGTCGATCGCGCCGAGCAGCAGCGCAAAGCCGAGCAGCACGCGCAGCGCGAACGGATCGCGGCGCAAGAACCCCGCCACCGGCGCGCCGATGCGGAGCGAGTGCGCCGCCCGCGCCATGCGCTCGCGGTGGATGCGCCACAAGGCTTCCGACGCCGGATCGTTGGCGCCCCCGGCGAGCCGGTCCTCGAGCGCGGCCAGGGGCCGATGCGAGAGACCGCTCGCGGTCTCGATGCGGCGGCGCGCGGCGGCGCGGTCGGGCAGGCGCAATTCGCGCAAGCCACGCCACACGGCCGAGCCGAGGAGCGCCGCGAACGCGAGGAGCAGCGCCAGATGCGCGAGGCCCGGCAGTTGCGCCGGCAGGTCAAAGAGCGCGAGCGCCAGAAAGACTCCGGCCACCGCCAGCGCCGGCCACAGCGCCGGCCAGACCCGCTCCCAGGCGAGCGCGAAGCGCGCGGCCCAAAGGCGCCGCTCGATGCCGGCGCCGGCGCGCGGGGCGGGAGCGGACTGCGTGGGTCCAGGCAGGGGCAAGGACTCCTCCAAACCTCGTCAACGCCCGCCGAGCCAGGACGGCATCCGGTCCTGCGCCAGGACCTCGTCATAGCTCGGCCGCGGCCGGATCACCTCGAACGTGCTGCCCCGCACCAGCACCTCGGCCGCCGGCAGACGGGTATTGTAGCCGGAACTCATCGCCGCGCCATAGGCGCCAGCCGACAAAAGCGCCACGAGATCGCCGGCCGCGAGCGGCGGAAGAGCGCGCGCCACGGCGAAGCTGTCGCCCGTCTCGCACACCGGCCCCACCACGTCGGCGGGTGCGAAGGGCGCCCCCGGCGCGGGCGCCACGAGCGGCACGATCTCGTGCCAGGCGTCGTACATCGCCGGCCGCACGAGGTCGTTCATCGCCGCATCCAGAATGACGAAGCGGCGCGTCACGCCCGCCTTCAGATAAAGGACGCGCGCGACGAGCACGCCGGCATTGCCGACGACGACGCGGCCCGGCTCGAAGGCAAGGCGCAGGTTGAGCGGCCCCGCGAGCCGCCGCACCATCGCCGCATAATCCTCGATCGCGGGCGGATGCTCGTCGCGATAGCGGATGCCGAGCCCGCCGCCGAGGTCCAAGCGCTCGATCGCGAAGCCCGCGCGGCGCAACTCCGTGATGAGGGCAGCGACGCGGCCAAACGCTTCCTCGAACGGCGCCAAGGAGGTGAGCTGCGAGCCGATATGGACCGCGATCCCGACCGGCTGCACCGCCGGCAACGCGCGCATGCGGACGAAGGCGTCCTTCACATGCGCCAGATCGATGCCGAACTTGTTCTCGGCCAGGCCGGTCGTGATTTTCGCATGCGTCAAGGCATCGACGTCGGGATTGACGCGGACCGAGAGCGGCGCGGTCTTGCCCATCGCAGCCGCGACATCGCTCGCGAGCTCGAGCTCGGGAAAGGATTCGACGTTGATCTGGCGCACGCCGTGGCCGAGCGCGAAGCGCAGCTCCGCGGCGGTCTTGCCGATGCCGGAGAAGACCACGCGCTCGCCCGGGATGCCGGCCGCGAGCGCGCGGCGGAACTCGCCTTCGGAGACGACGTCGGCGCCGGCGCCGAGCCGCGCCAATGTCGCGATCACGGCGACGTTCGAATTCGCCTTCACCGAATAGAAGATGCCGGCCTCGGTGCCGGCGAAAGCGGCGGCAAAGCGCTGGTACTGGCGCTCGAGATGGGCCGAGGAATAGCAATAGAACGGCGTTCCGACCGCTTGCGCGATGGCGGCGAGCGGGGCCTCCTCGATCCGGAGCGCGCCCGCGCGATAGGCCAGTTCGGGCGCGCCCGGAAGACCCTCACTCACTGGGATAGGTCCGCGGATAGGTGTTCTGCTCGCCCGGCGGCGGATCGAGCGACCCCTTCTTGCCGCACGCGGCAAGCGGCAGCAGGAGCGCGAGGAGGAGCGCGATGAAAAGCCCTCTCCCCATCGGGGAGAGGGCGGCGCAACGCGCCGGGTGAGGGGGCGAGCGACGGGAAGCGCCCCCCTCACCCTGACCCTCTCCCCAGAGGGGAGAGGGAGGCTGTCGCGCCTTCATCATCGCAGAAACCGCTTCCGCGCCGCCGCCGCCGCGCGGGCGACGGCGTCGGGCGCGGTGCCGCCGAAGCTGGTGCGGCTCGCGACCGAGCGCTCGACGGTGAGCACGTCGTAAACCGATTTCTCGATGCGCGGCTCGATCCTCTGCATCTCGGCGAGCGGCAGATCGGCGAGCCCGCATTTTTGCGCTTCGGCGCGTTGCACGAGCGCGCCCGTGATGCGATGCGCCTCGCGGAACGGCAGGCCGAGCGCGCGCACGAGCCAGTCGGCGAGATCGGTCGCGGTGCTGAAGCTGCTTGCGGCCATGGCGCGCATCGCGTCCGGATCGGGCGTCATGTCGCGCACCATGCCGGCCGTCGCGGCAAGCGAAAGCTCGAGCGCGTCGCACGTCTCGAACACCGGAAGCTTGTCCTCCTGCATGTCCTTGGCATAGGCGAGCGGCAGCCCCTTCATCACGCCCAGGAGCCCGGCGAGCGATCCTGCGATGCGCGCCGCCTTGGCGCGCACGAGCTCGGCCGCGTCGGGATTGCGCTTCTGCGGCATGATCGAGCTGCCGGTGGTGAAGGCATCGCTGAGGCGCACGAGGCCGAACGGCGCGCTCGTCCAGATCACCACTTCCTCGGCGAAGCGCGACAGATGCGTCGCCGCGATCGCCGCGGCGGCAAGGAACTCGAGTGCGAAGTCGCGGTCGGAGACGGCGTCGATCGAATTGGCGGCGGGCCGGTCGAAGCCCAGGGCCTGCGCGGTCGTGTCGCGGTCGATCGGGAACGAGGTGCCGGCGAGCGCGGCTGCGCCCAAGGGCGATTCGTTGAGGCGCTTTCGCGCATCGGCGAAGCGCGTGCGGTCGCGCCCCACCATCTCGACATAGGCCAGGAGGTGATGGCCGAACGTCACCGGCTGCGCCACCTGAAGGTGGGTGAAGCCCGGCATGATCGTCGCCGCGTGCTCTTCCGCGCGGTCGATGAGCGCGCTCTGCAGATCGATCATCGCGCGCTCGAGCCGGTCGATCGCGTCGCGCACCCAGAGGCGGAGATCGGTCGCGACCTGGTCGTTTCGCGAGCGCGCGGTGTGGAGCCGCCCGGCCGCCGGTCCGATCATCTCGGTGAGGCGTGCCTCGATGTTGAGGTGGATGTCCTCGTGCTCGGTGCGGAAGGGGAACGTGCCGCCTTCGATCTCGGCGCGGATTTTCTCTAGACCGCGGGCGATCGCCGCCCCATCTTCCGCGCTGAGGATGCGCTGCTCGACCAGCATCGCCGCGTGCGCGAGCGAAGCGGCGATGTCCTGGGCAGAGAGGCGCTTGTCGAACTCGATCGAGACGTTGATGCGCTGCATGAGCTCGGCCGGGCTGCCGCTGAAGCGACCGCTCCAGGCCGCAGCTTGCGCGGGCGCGGGTGCTGCCGCGCGGTGCGGCGGACGCTTCGCGCTCATGGAGCCGTCTCCATGAACATGAAATGGCTGCTGCGCGCGGTCACGGGGCTCTTCGTCCTTTGCCTGGTCGTCCTCGGCGCGCTCGTCCATCAGCGCGCGACCGAGCGCCCGCCGACCGTCGCCACTACCGAAGCGCCGAACGGCGAGCCGCTCGGCAAGTTTACCGCGCTGGCCGAGCCCCGGCCAGCGCCGGTCGCCACTCTCACCGGCGATTCCGGCAAGACCGTGGCGCTCGACTCGTTCCGCGGGCGGCCGGTGCTCATCAATTTCTGGGCGACCTGGTGCGCGCCCTGCATCGAGGAGATGCCGTCCTTGCTCCGGCTGCAGCAGAAGCTCGGCGGCTTGACCATTCTCGCCGTATCGGAGGATCGCCGCGGCGCCGAGCTGGTCGATCCGTTCGTCGCGCAGCACGGCGTTGGGAAGCTTGCGATCTATCTCGACGCGAAGAACGATGTCGGCCACGCCTTCGGCATCGAGGGCTTGCCGACGAGCGTGCTGATCGATCGCGCCGGCCTGATCCGCGGCCGGCTCGAAGGCGCGGCCGAGTGGGATGCGGGCGCGATGGTGAAGCTGCTCACGCCTTACGTCGATGAGACGGGCGCGGCCTCGCTCAAGTAGCGCGCGCGAAACCGTCGCGCAGGAAGGCGCCGCCGCGCGCCAGGCCCTCCTCGTCGATGCCGTGGCCGAGGCCGGGGCGAACCAATTCCTCGACCGCGATGCCAGAGGCTTTGAGCGCGCTGACCGCGGCCGGCATCATCGCGAACGGCACGACCGGATCGGCGTCGCCATGTACGATCAGCACCGGCGGCTTGCCGCGCAGCTCGGTGGCGAGAAGCTGCGGCGCGACGAGCGCGCCGGAATAGGCTGCGATCGCCGCCGGCGCCACGGCGCGGCGCAAGCCGACGAAGAGCGACATCATCGCGCCTTGCGAGAAGCCCATGAGCGCCAGTTGCCCGCCCGTGAGCCCGCGCTTGGCGAGCGCGTCGTCGAGGAAGGCGTCGAGGATCGGCGCCGCGGCGCGCGCGCCGGCCAATGCCGTCTCGGGCGTGCGGGTCTGCACGCTGAACCATTGCCGGCCGAACGGCCCCATGTCGCACGGGAACGGCGCGTCGGGCGACAGGAACTCGGCATCGGGCAAAAACGCCGCCCAAGAGGGTGCCAAGCCGATCAGATCGCTGCCGTCGGCGCCAAGCCCGTGCAGCAGCACGACGAGCTTCTTGGGCGCGCCGCCATTGGCGGGCTTGCGGCTGGGGCCGTTCATGTGTGGCAGATGCTCTGGCATCGTGTGACCTCGGTCCTTCGATAGAGCATGAAGCGCCCGCTGTCATCCGGTCCTTCGCCATGCTGGTGACGCGCTTTGCGCCGAGCCCGACGGGGCTCCTCCATCTCGGCCACGCTTTCGCCGCGCTTTACGCCTGGAGCCGGGCGCGCGACGGGAGCGCGGGCGGCAGCTTTCTCCTGCGCATCGAGGACATCGATGAAGGAAGGTGCCGCGAGGAATTCGTCGGCGCGATCATGCGCGATCTCGCCTGGCTCGGGCTCGATTGGGACGGCGACGTGCGGCGCCAGTCGCGCCATCTCGACGACTATCGCGCGGCGCTCGCCCGGCTCGAGGCGCTGGGCCTGCTTTATCCGTGCTTCTGCACGCGCGCCGACATCGCGCGCTCGCTCGATGCGCCGCAGGGGCCGGAGGGGCCGATTTATCCCGGCACCTGCCGCGCTCTCTCCGAAGGCGAGCGCGCCCGGAAAATCGCTGCGGGCACATCCTTCGCGCTGCGGCTCGACGTGGCGCAAGCGCTGGCGCGCACCGGGAGGCTGACGTGGAATGATGAACGTGCCGGGACCGTTTCGGCCGATCCGCTGTCCTTGGGCGACGTGGTGCTCGCGCGGAAGGATGCGCCGACGAGCTATCACCTCGCGGTGACGGTGGACGATGCGGCGCAGGGCGTGAGCCTCGTCACGCGCGGCGCCGATCTGTTCGCGGCGACCCATGTGCATCGGCTGCTGCAAGCGCTGCTCGACCTGCCGGTGCCGCTCTATCACCATCACCGGATCGTGACGGATGCCGGCGGATTGCGGCTCGCCAAGCGCGACCGCGCCATGACGCTGGCGGCGCTGCGTCAGGCGGGCCGCTCGCCCGCGGATGTGCGCGCGATGGCGGAAAGCGCCGCGACATAAGCGGCGGGAAGCCCAGGCCGCCCATCCAACTCACAGCTTTTCTGGCGCAGCCGCAGCGGCGTTTTTCGACAGAGATCGCACCCTGCCTGGCAATCGCTGTTTGTGTGCGGACGTTCTGGGGGGAGATGGGAGGTTCCTATGGGTATCGGTCGATACGTGATTGCGGCCGCCTTGAGCGCGGTGCTCGCTTTGCCCGTCGCCGCACAGACGGCATCACCATCGATTCCAACGAGCCGCGCGCCGACCGCCCCGAGCGGTTCAGGAGCGGTGACCGGCGCTCAGCAGCAGGCTGGTCAGGTCGACATCAATTCCGCTTCCAGCCAAGAGCTCGACAGCTTGCCCGGAATAGGCCCGGCGCGAGCGCAAGCGATTATCGCAAATCGGCCCTACAAGGGAAAAGACGAACTCGCGCAGCGCAAGATCGTGCCGCAGAGCGTCTACGACCAGATCAAGGACAAGATCGTAGCGCGGCAAGCATCTTCCTCATCGATGGGCTCCGGCTCGAGCAATCCGCCGTCCAGATCCACCACGCCGTCGAAGTGAAGCCAGTCCCCCACGAGCGAACGCAGGCAACCAAGTTGCAACGGAGAAGATGATGCAGGAACTGATCAGTCAGATCGTCGATCGTGCCGGAATTTCCGAAGATTCCGCCACAACAGCCGTCAACGAGATCATCGAGTACGTCAAGCAGCACGCGCCGGCGCCGATCGCAACGCAGCTCGAAAACTATCTGACCGGCGATACCGCCGGCGCCGCCGTAGGTGCCGGAAAAGCTGCTCTGGGCGGAATGCTTGGCAAACGGGACACCGAGTAAAAACAGCGGCTCGCCAGGCGCGAGCGCGCCGTGACGCTGGCGGCGCGGCGTCAGGCGGGCCGCTCGCCCGCTGACCGGCGCGCAATGGCGGAAAGCGCCGCGACATAAGCGGCGGGGAAACCCAGGCCGCGCGCCGTGGCGAGAATGGCGTCGATATAGGCCGCGCGCGGGCGCCCGCGCGCTGTCGGCGCCGCGACATAGACCAGCGCGCGAATGTTCCGGCCGCCGAACGCGACGCGGCGCCGCTCGCGGCGATAGAGGCCGCGCGCCACTTCCTCGTAACGATCGAGCGCCGCCAGATCGCGCGGCCCGATGCGCCAGAGCACGCCGTGGACGGATGCCCCCGCCTTCGGCCGTACCGTGCCGTGGCCGCCGCGGATGACGAGGAAGCGATGCTGCGCCAGCACCGCTTTTCCCAAAATCCGCGCGCCCGGGCAGCGCCGCGCCATGGCCTTCGGCGCCATGTTCGAGCCATAGGCGAAATAGAAGTGCATCGGCGGTCAATCCGGCGGTGCTAAAAGCAGGGCGAAGACAAGGGAGAAGAACATGAACGGCTGCGGATGGCGAGCCGCCGTGCTCGTCGCGCTCGGCATCCTTGGGGCGCCGGCCCTGGCATCGGTGACGGCCGCCGCCCAGACGCTCAATGTCGGCAAGGCGGATGCGAGCGCGGCGCATATCCTGCCGGTCAATGTCGCGGAGCAACTCGGCATCTTCAAGAAGCACGGGCTCGACGTGAAAATCTCGGATTTCACGGGCGGCAGCAAGCTCGTCCAGGCGATGTCGGCGGGGAGCATCGATATCGGCGTCGCCGCCGGACCGCTGATGGCGCTCGCCGCCAAGGGCGCGCCCATTCTCGCCGTGTGCGACGACGCGCCGCCGCTCTTCTTCATCGGCATCGCCGTGCCGTGGAATTCGTCCATTCGCTCGGTGGACGCGCTCAAGGGCAAGAAGATCGGCATCTCGAGCGCCGGCTCGCTCACCGACTGGCTCGCGAGCGAACTGGCGCGGCAACGCGGCTGGGGGCCGGACGGAATAACGGAGGTGGCGATCGGCAATTCCGTCTCCTCGATCATTGCCGCGTTCCGCACGCAGACGATCGACGCCGACATCCCGGTCACCTCGGACATTTTCGAGATGGAAGAGAAGCATGAAGGACGCTTGCTCATTCCGGTGTCCGACTACGTCGGCAACGTCGCCGCCGGCACGCTCTTTGCGACGAAGGCGGTGATCGGAAGGAATCCCGAGGGGGTTCGCCGTTTCATCGCGGCCTGGCTCGAGACGATCGATTTCATGCGCAAGAATAAGGCCGAGACCGTGAAGATCGAAAGCGCGGTCACCGGCTTCTCGCCCGAGGTCGAGTTGCGCGACTACGACGCCACGATCCGCATGTTCAGCACGGACTGCAAATTCGACGCGGAATCGCTCGCCAATCTCAAGCGCTCGTTCGTCGATCTGAAGCTCCTCGATGCGGCGCCCGACATGACGAAGCTCTATACCGAGGAATTCCTGGCGAAATGAATCTGCGCGGCGCTTCTAGCCGTGCGGGATGGCGCCGGCCGGAAGCCCCGCCTGCTCGGCCGCGGCAACCAGTTCCTTCCAGGTGTTGGCGTCGACCGGAATGCCCTCCGCGACGCGCTTGGCGCGCGACTTGCGCTCCGGTTCGCCCGCGATCATCACCTCCTCGACACCGGGCCGCGGCGGCGACGATTTGACCCAACCGATCAGGGTTGCCATCTCGCGCGCCATCGCTCTCGTGTCGCCGAAGCGCGCGGGATCGAGCACGATCGAGAACATGCCGTTCTTGACGCCGTGATTGGGAATGCCGCCATGCATCGCGCCGCCGCCGGTCAGCACCCCGGCCAGCAGCTCGCAGGCGAGCGCCAGACCCGAGCCCTTGTATTCGCCGAAGGGAAGCATCGCGCCGTTGCCGCGGAAGAACACCGCAGGGTCGGTCGCCTCCTCGCCGTACGCGTCGATCAGATAGCCGTGCGGCAGTTGCTTGCCCTCGTTGAGGGCGACGCGCAGCTTGCCCGCGGCGACGCGGCTCGTCGCGAAATCGAGCACCACCGGCGGCGTTCCCGCGGCGCCGGGGAAGGTGATGCAGACCGGATCGGTGCCGAACCGTCCGGTCATGCCGCCGAACGGCGCGACCCGGCCGGGCGCGATCAGCACGTTGACGAAATGAATCGACACGAGACCCGCAGCGGCCGCGAGCTCGCCATAGGCGCCGACGCGCGCGACATGATGCGTGTTGCGCAAGGCGAAGATGCCGACGCCGCCGCTTTTCGCCGTGGCGATCGCCCATTCGGTGGCTTCGCGCGCGATGACTTGACCGTAGCCCATCTGCCCGTCGAACACGGCGATCGGTCCGACCTCGCTGACCAGCACCGCATGCTGGTTGGGCCGCAGATGACCGTCGCGCACGTTGCGCAGATAGGTCGGGATCATGCCGACACCGTGGCTGTCATGGCCCTTGAGATTGGCCTCGACCAGGTGGGTCGCGACCTCCTCGGCTTCGGGCGCGGCGCTCCCCGCTGCCGCGATGATGGCTCGGGCAAAGCGCGTCAGCGCTTCGGCGGTGATGATCATGGCGGCGTTCCCCATTTTGCTCAGCGCAAAATAGTCAATCTCGGAGGGCGTGCAACGCGATGTTCGATCCGCCGCGGCGTTTCACTGGTTCGAGGCGAGACGGCGATGCGCGAAATTTTCCGGGTGCTCGAGCGCGGCGTGGCGCTCGCGCTCGTCCGGTACCCTCTCCCCGGTGGGGCGAGGGTGCCGGACGATTCGATCGGCGTGGATCGGACTCTAGGCGCTAATCCGGCACGCGCCGGAGGCCCGCGACGACATCGAGATATTCGGGCTCGGTTGGCGTCACGACGCCGTGGCGCACGGCGAAGTCGGCGATCACAAGGTTGACGTTGAACTTGAAGTCGTCGCTGTCGCGCACGCGCGCGACGACCTCGTCGGCTGGCATCAGCATGAACTCGACGAGCTCGCCGTCGGTGTTCTTCGGCGTGAAGGAACTTGGCGTCTCGAGGTCGTAGACGAACAGCACGTCGTCGCGCAGGCCGAGCTCGGTCTCGCAGCGGTAGGAGATGGCGCCGACCGGCCGGGCGCGCGCGATGAGCTCCGCCGGGATCGCCGCCTCTTCGGCCGCTTCCTTGACGAGCGTCGCCTCGAGCCCGTGCTCCCACGAGATGCCGCCGGCGACAAGATTGTCGAGCTTGTTCGGCGCCACCTTCTTGTCGGGCGCGCGCCGCCCGACCCAGAGCATGAGGCGGGCCTGATCACGCCGCCAGCCATTCACATGCACGCCATAGGCGCGCCCGCCGAAGAACGGCACCGCGCCGCGGTCGAGCCGGAAATGCGGCGCTTCGCCCCACGCCGGCGCGATCGCGAAAAATTCATTGCGCCATTTCGGCACGATGCCGTCGGCGACGAGGGCTTCGACCGCCTCGTCCACCAGGGCGCTCACGGGCTCGAACCCGCCCGCGGCGATGAGCGTCACCGCGTCGTGCCCGACGCGGAACAGCGCGGGAAACCGGCGCAGATGCTCGGCATTGTCGCGGCGCACGAGGCCAAGGCGCGCACCGTCATGGTTGAGCGGAAGGAACCTTTCCTGTTCGTAACGGTTGCACTGGCGAATGTGGCGCAAGAGGCTCATAAAGGTGTGGTAGCGGCGACGCAAAAGTACGTCAACGAGCGCATCAGGGATCGGACGCGGCTCGGGCTTCGTATGATGCGTGGGGGGATGGAGGAATTCATGCGGCTCGACCGGTTCGGGCTTGTCGTACTTTTGGGTGGCCTGCTGCTCGCCGGCTGCGATAGCGGCGCGCGCGAAGTCGATTATTCGCAGCAGCGCGGCATCAGCTCGGATATCTCAAGCTCGCTCGACCACGGGCCGACCGCGACCAATCCCGGCATGGTGGGCGAGCAGGAGCCGCTGGGCGCCATGCCCTGGCAGATCCCGACGAGCCGGCAGTAGCGCTCAGCCGGGCTCCAGCACCGTGTCCCAGTAAAGGAAGTCGCGCCAGCTCCGGTGCAGGAAATTGGGCGGGAAGGCGCGGCCGTTCTCGCGCAGGAGCTGGGTCGAGGGCTGGCGCGGCAAATGGCGCGGATACATGCCGCTTTCCTGCGGGATGCGGTTCCCCTTGCTCAGATTGCACGTCGAGCAGGCGGTGACGACGTTCGCCCAGGTCGTCGAGCCGCCGCGCGAGCGCGGCACCACATGGTCGAAGGTGAGGTCGTGCGAGGGGAACGAGTCGCCGCAATACTGGCACACGAAACGATCGCGCAGGAAAACGTTGAAGCGGGTGAAGGCCGGGCGCCGCGCCGTGGCGATATATTCCTTCAAGGAAATCACGCTCGGCAGCCGCATCGAGAAGGATGGGCTCCGCACCACGTGCTCGTATTCCGAGATGATGTTGACGCGGTCGAGGCACACGGCCTTCACCGTGTCCTGCCACGACCACAGCGACAGCGGGAAATAGCTCAGCGGCCGGAAATCCGCATTGAGCACCAGCGCGGGGCAACTATCGAGCGCGACAGACAAATCCGATCCTCGTCAGACCCACCGGTCGGTCCCCTCCTAGCACGCGCGGGGAGGTTCTGCCAAGCTCACTCCAGCGCGGCGGACGGGTCCGCCGTCGATCCGTCATCAATCGCCATCCGCGTCCTCGAGAGGAACGCCGCGCCCGGCGCGCAGGCTCGCCCGCGCCTGCTCCACCCGGCGCAGGAAGCGCGGATCGCGCTCAAGCCGGTATTCGAACCAGTCATCCTCGGATTCGAAGCCGATCAGCACGCCCGCCGGCTTGCCGTGGCGCGTGATGACGATTTCTTGCGTCTCCGCTTCATGGAGGTAGCGCGACAGGTCGTCCTTCAGTTCCGACAGCGGAACCTCCTTCACGCGGGGCTTCCGAACTGGCTTAGCCATGCTGCGGCCTCCGATTTCGTCACGATCGCCAACACTTCGACCGTGGAATCCGACACGTCGTAGAACACTCTCACGTCGCCGACCCGGAGCCTGAACTGCGGCCGGCGCACCCCGCGCAGCCGCTTGATGCGGCTCCGGCTGGTCCTCGTCGGTTCGTTGCCCAGGTGGGTCGCCATCGCCGCTCGCACCTCGGCCCGGACGTTGGCTTTGAGCCGCCTCAGATCGTCCACGGCTTCGGGCGCGAGGACAATGGCGAAGCGCATTCTGGCCAGATTATAGCCAGATTGTTGGCGCCGTCAAACGGGCGGTAGTTGCCTTGGCTTGCATTCTAGGCCAACGGCCCACCCCAGCTTCACCGTGTCGGCACCGGCTTCTCGCCGCGGTAGTCGTAGAAGCCGCGGTTCGCCTTGCGCCCGAGCCAGCCGGCCTCGACATATTTGACCAGGAGCGGGCACGGCCGGTATTTCGAATCGGCCAGGCCCTCATGCAGCACCTGCATCACGGCGAGGCAGGTATCGAGGCCGATGAAGTCGGCGAGCTGCAATGGCCCCATCGGGTGGTTGGCGCCGAGCTTCATCGCCGTGTCGATCGCCTCGACCGAGCCCACGCCCTCGTAGAGCGTATAAACCGCCTCGTTGATCATCGGCAGAAGGATGCGGTTGACGATGAAGGCGGGGAAGTCTTCCGCCGCGACCGGCGTCTTGCCGAGCCGCACGGCGAGTTCGTGGATCGTCTTGAAGGTCGCCTCGTCGGTGGCGATGCCGCGGATCAACTCGACGAGCTGCATCACCGGCACCGGGTTCATGAAATGCATGCCGATGAAGCGCTCGGGCCGGTCGGTCGCGGCGGCAAGGCGCGTGATCGAGATCGACGAGGTGTTCGACGCGACGATCGCCGATGCCTTGAGGCTCGGCACGAGCCGCTTGAAGATGTCGCGCTTCACGTCCTCGCGCTCGATCGCCGCTTCGATCACGAAGTCGCAGTCGCGGAACGCATCGAACCCGGTCGCGGTCGAGATGTGCGCGAGCGCGGCCTTGCGCTGCGCCTCCGTGATCTTGCCGCGCTGGGCCTGGCGGCCGAGGTTGCGGTCGATCGCCTCGACCGCGCGCTCCAAGGCCTTGGCGTCGATGTCGTTCAAGACGACGTCGCACCCGGCGAGTGCGGCGACATGGGCGATGCCGCTTCCCATCTGGCCCGCGCCAATGACGCCCACGGATTTGATGTCCTCGCTCATCGGCTGCCTTCCTTGCGCTTCGCGAGCTCGGCGTCGAGCGCCGGCACGATCTGGAAGAGATCGCCGACCAGCCCGTAATCGGCGACCTGGAAGATGGGCGCTTCCTCGTCCTTGTTGATGGCGACGATCACCTTCGAGTTTTTCATGCCCGCGAGGTGCTGAATCGCGCCCGAGATGCCGACGGCGATGTAGAGCTCGGGCGCCACGATCTTGCCGGTCTGGCCGACCTGGTAGTCGTTCGGGACGAAGCCGGCATCGACCGCGGCGCGCGAGGCGCCCACCGCCGCGCCGAGCTTGTCGGCGAGGCTTTCGAGCAGCTTGAAATTGTCGCCCGACTGCATGCCGCGTCCGCCCGAGACGATGACGCGCGCGCTCGTGAGCTCCGGCCGCTCCGAGCGCGCGAGCTCGGCCCCGGCAAAGCGCGAAAGCCCGGCCGAGGCGGGAACATGCACGGACTCGATCGGCGCGCTGCCGCCCAAACTCTCCGCGGGGGAAAAAGCCGTGCCGCGCACGGTGATGATCTTGATCGGATCGCTCGACTGCACCGTGGCGAGCGCGTTGCCGGCATAGATCGGCCGCACGAACGTGTCGGGCGAGACGACGCCGGAAATGTCGGAAATCTGCGCCACGTCCAGCAGCGCCGCCACGCGCGGCATCAGGTTCTTGCCGAACGTGGTCGCGGGCGCGAGCACGTGGCTATAGGATTTCGCCAGCGGCACGACGAGCGCCGCGAGGTCTTCCGCGACCGGGTGTTCCAGCTCGGCGCTTTCGGCGAGCAGCACTTTCGCGACGCCCTTCACCTTGGCGCCTGCTTCGGCGGCGGCGCGGCAGCTCGATCCGGCGACGAGCAGGTGGATATCAGCGCCGATCGCCGCGGCGGCCGCGACGGCGTTGAGCGTCGCCGGCTTCAGCGCCGCGTTGTCGTGCTCGGCGACGACGAGAATCATCAGATGACCCGCGCCTCGTTCATGAGCTTGTCGACGAGCTCGGCGACCGAGCCGACCTTGCGCCCGCCCTGGCGGCGCGGCGGCTCGTCCACCTTCAAGGTCTTGAGGCGCGGCGCCGGATCGACGCCCAAGGCCTCGGGCGTCATTGCGTCGATCGGCTTCTTCTTCGCCTTCATGATGTTGGGCAGCGAGGCATAGCGCGGCTCGTTCAGGCGCAAATCGGTGGTGACGACGGCCGGCAGCGTGATCTCGATCGTCTCGAGCCCGCCATCGACTTCGCGCGTCACCTGCGCCGTGCCGGACGCTAGCTTGAGCTTCGAGGCGAAGGTCGCTTGCGGCCAGCCCAGGAGCGCCGCCAGCATCTGCCCGGTCTGGTTGCAGTCGTCGTCGATCGCCTGCTTGCCGAGGATGACGAGCTCGGGCTTTTCCTTGGCGACGATCGCCGCCAGAAGTTTCGCCACGGCGAGCGGCTGAAGCTCGACGGCGGTCTCGACATGGATGCCGCGGTCGGCGCCCATGGCGAGCGCGGTGCGGATCGTTTCCTGGCACTGCGCGGGGCCCATGGACACGGCGACGATCTCGCTCGCCGCGCCCGCCTCCTTGAGGCGGATCGCCTCCTCGACGGCGATCTCGTCGAACGGGTTCATCGACATCTTGACGTTCTGGGTCTCGACGCCCGAGTGGTCGGCCTTGACCCGCACCTTGACGTTGAAGTCGATCACCCGCTTGACGGCGACGAGAACCTTCATCCAGCGCCTCGCGAAGCCGCGCCATGCTGCGCCGCGGCAACGAATTGTGCACGTGCACAATCCGAACGCAAGACCTTCATGTCACGAACGAAACGCGCCCGGCTGCCAGAGCACGTCGCGCGCGCCGCGGTCGTTGACGTGCCGGCTCATGACGAACAGGTGGTCGGAGAGCCGGTTCAGATATTTCAATGCCTCGGGGTTGATCGCGTGGGTCTCGGCCAGGGTCACGACGAGCCGCTCGGCGCGGCGCACCACGGTCCGCGCCAGGTGGAGATAGGCCGCAGCCGGCGTGCCGCCCGGCAGCACGAACGAGTCGAGCGGCTTGAGCTCGGCATTCATCGCATCGATCTCGCGCTCGAGCCGCTCGACCTGGGCCGCGACGATGCGCAGCGCGCCGGGGGCTTTGCGCCCCGCCTCGGGCGTCGAGAGATCGGCGCCGAGGTCGAAGAGATCGTTCTGGATGCGGGCGAGGATCGCGTCGGCCTCGCCCGCGGTGTGAAGGCGCGCCAATCCGATCGCGGCGTTCGCCTCGTCCACCGTGCCATAGGCCGCAACGCGCGGGTCGTGCTTCTTGACGCGGCTGCCGTCGGTGAGCGACGTCTCGCCCGTGTCGCCGCCGCGCGTGTAGATGCGGGTGAGGCTGACCATCAGTGGCGCCGGTAGAGCATCATGAAGAGCGCGAACAGCAATAGCGCCAAGCCCTGCAGCAGCACGCGCGACTGCATGATCTTGTTCTGGCGCTTGGGGTCGGCGCCCTTCGCCATGGAGAAGATGCCGAAGGCAAGCGCACCCAGCACCCCCAGCATGGCCAAGACGAAGAGGACCGGGAGGATGTATTGCATTTTACCTTTATAGTGCCAATGGCCCCGCACCCCAACCCTCTCCCTGGTGGAGAGACGGAGGCAAAGGGCGCCAGTTGACGCGGGGCCCGCGCGGGGCAAGATAAGGACCGGATCCCGTAAGGAGGACCCATGGAAGCGAAGCTGGACCGCACGGCTCAGGATGTCGGCAATATCCTGAAGCTCGAGCATGTCAACATCACCATCCCGGATCAGAGCCTGGCGACGCTCTATTACGTCGCCGGATTGGGCCTGACGCGCGATCCCTACATCATGGTCAGCACCAACAACATGTGGATCAACGTCGGCCGCAGCCAGTTCCACCTGCCGACCGCGGCCAAGCCGCAGAATGTGCGCGGCTGCACCGGCATCATCGTGCCCGACCGCAAGCAGCTTCTGGACCGGCTCGCCGCCGTGAAGAAGCACCTCGATGGCTCCAAATTCGAATGCCGCGAGGGCAACGATTTCGTCGAGACGCAATCGCCCTTCGGCGACCGCATCCGCTGCCACTTCCCCGATCCGGCGCGCTTCGGCCGCCAGAAGCTCGGCATGCCCTATGTCGAGTTCGACGTGCCGCAAGGTGCCGCGCCGGGCATCGCGCGTTTCTATCAGGAGATCATGGGCGCGCCGAGCCGCGTCCATACGAACGGCGGCGGCCCGGTCGCGCATGTCCAGTCGGGCGCGGACCAGGAGCTCCTCTTCCGCGAGACCGACAAGCCGATCCCGGACTATGACGGCCACCACATCCAGATCTACATCAAGGATTTCACGGGGCCGTATAAGAAGCTGGGCGCGCTCGACCTCATCTCGATGGAGAATGGCGAGCACGAATACCGCTTCACCGACATCATCGATCTCGACAGCCGCAAAGTGCTGTTCAAGGTCGAGCACGAGACGCGCTCGTCGCGCCATCCGCTGATGGGGCGCCCGCTCGTTAACCGTAACCCGGCGCAGACCAACACCGCCTACATGCCGGGCCATGACGCGGCGGAGTGGTTCCTGGTCTAGAACAGGGCGGGGCGCCCGATTCCCGGGCGCCCTTGCTTTCCCGGCCCGTAGGACCCATCCTCTGGCCATCAGTCTCCGCTTCGGCGCTTGTCCGAATCGCCTGACGGCGATCCCCCAAGAACTCATGAGGCCGACACTGCATCGCTCCGCGCCTCCCGCGCGGGGCGGATCAACCACAGCTAAGGAGCGGCCGCTATGGCGCTTGGCACAGTGAAATGGTTCAACGCGCAGAAGGGATTTGGCTTCATTCAGCCCGAAGACGGCGGCAAGGATGTGTTCGTTCACATCTCCGCGCTCGAGCGCGCCGGAATTGGCTCTTTGAACGAGGGTCAGAAAGTCCGTTACGAGGTCGTCACCGAGCGCGGCAAGCAGGCCGCGGCGCACCTCTCGCTCGCCTGAACTGTGAGACCGGGGGCGGCCGCGCGGCCGCCCTTCGAGCTTTCCGAACCAGTCAGGTGGCGTAATGCAGGTCTTTGTCCGGGATAACGACGTGGGCGCCGCGCTGCGGGTCCTCAAGAAGAAGATGCAGCGCGAGGGTATCTTTCGCGAGATGAAGCGTCGGCGCGCTTATGAGAAGCCGTCCGAGCGCAGGGCGCGCGAGCAGGCCGACGCCATCCGCCGCACGCGCAAGGCGCTCAGGAAGCGCATGGAGCGCGAAGGCTATTGAATGCCGCTTGCCGCAGGTTCGCGGACTGGAGCATAGCATGACGAAGCTCGACGATCTGCGTGACGCCTCTCGCCAGAGGGCCAACGACTTGTTCAAAAAGGCGAAGAAGGAAGCGGCCGCGCAAATGACGAAGCGCGACAAGGAACAAGCGGCCGAGGCCGAGAAAACCGCGCGGCTGCGCGAGCTTCGCCTGGCGAAGGAAGCCGCCGAAAAGGCGTAGCGCCGGCACAAGCCCGGCCATAGCGACGTCAAGCGCAGGCGACGGAAGGCGGCGCTATCCCCGCCCCAGGAACGAGGCGATCTCGGTCGCCGGCAGCGAACAGCGCGCGCGCAGGCCGCCCTGCGGCGAGGTCTCGAGCGTCAGCGTGCCGCCGTGGCTCAGCATCGTATCGCGCGCGATGGTGAGGCCCAATCCGATGCCGCCTGTCTCGGCGTTGCGCGAGGTCTCGAGCCGGAAGAACGGCTGGAACACCGCCTCGCGCGAGGCTTCGGGGACGCCAGGCCCGTCGTCGTCGATGATGATGTCGATCGTGCGTCCGGCGGTCACCGTGACCCAGACGTGCGTGCCGTGGCGCGCGGCGTTGCCGACGAGGTTGGTGAGGCAGCGGCGCAGCGCGTCGGGCCGCACCGGGATCTCGATCGACTGCGGGCCGGCGAGCGTGATCTCGATGCTCTCGCGCTTTGCCCCGGCGATGACGTCGCCCAGAAGCCGCATCACGTCGGTCAGTTGCGCCTGCTCGTCGCCCTCGCCGCGGGCGAAGCTCAGATAAGCCTCGACCATCTTCAGCATCTCGGCGACGTCGGAGGTGAGGCCGCGCACCTCCTCGCCGTCGCGCATCAGCTCGAGCTCGAGCCGCATGCGCGTCAAGGGCGTGCGCAGATCGTGCGAGATGCCGGCCAGCATCTCGGTGCGCTGCGCGATCTGGCGCTGGATGCGCTGGCGCATGTTGAGGAAGGCGGCAGCCGCCTGGCGCACCTCGGTCGCGCCCTGCGGCCGGAAGGTCGGCACGTCGACGCCGCGCCCAAACGCTTCGGCCGCGGTCGCGAGCCGGCGCAGCGAGCGCACCTGGTTCCGGAGGAACAGCATGGCGATGGCGAGCGTGACGAGCGCCGTCCCCACCATCCAGCTCAACACCACGAACACCATCGAGGTGTAGAGCCGGTCGCGCGGCACCGCGATCTCGAGCATGTCGTCGCCGTCCTTGATGCGCACGAGCAAGTTCGCGGGCCACTCGCGGTCGTCGATCGCGAACGGGCCGAGGCTGCCGGCGGAGAGCGCCGCGGCGAGATATTGCCCGACGCTGCCGCCCTCGCCGGGCGAGGGCGCGAGCTCGGTCCCGCGCGGCAGCATGTGAGTGCGGAAGCCGGTCATGGCGTCCACGAGCACGAGGAAGCGCCGCTCGTCGTCCGGGACGAAAGCGTGGCGGCCGGTGACGATCAGCTCGATCTCGTTCGCCGCGGCGAGCGCGTTGCGGCGCATGAGCGTGGTCCAGAACCGGTCGTAGAACACCCAGGTGCCGACGATCTGGCTCAGGATCAGCGGCGCCGCGAGCAGCAGCACCGAGCGGCCGAAGAGACCGTGCGGCAGGAACGCCTTGATCCGCGCCGACAGCGCGCGCGGATGCCGCGCGAGCCCGGTGCGGGCGCGGGGGCGTGGCGCTTCGGTCGCGGTGCTCATGCCGCGCGTTCCCTCGTTTCCTTCGCTCGACCGCAGGCGGCGCGCGCCGCCAGGACGGCGAACAGCGGAATGAACCACAGATAGTAATTGTGGTGCATGTCGGGGCCGACGGCAAAGACAACGAGAATCGCCGTCGCGGCAAGGGCCACCCGCCAGGGGAGGGCGGGCGCGCGCCAGGCCCGGAGATAAAGGGCGAGAAGGGCCGCCACGGCGATGGCGCGGGCGGCAAGGACGGACGCGGCCGAAAGCCCGAAGAGCCAGCTCGTGTCGTCGATCGGGCGCAAGGCGTTGAACAGCACGATGTTGTCCAAGAAGGCTCCGGGCGCCGCGAGCGCCAGCGGCACGATCGGCAGGAGACCCACGCCCACGCCGGCGAAATAGCGTCGCCGCGCGCCCGCGGCGGGGACGAGGCAGAGGAGAGCCGCCGCGCCCGGCATCGGCTTCGCCGCAATCGACAGGCCCACGAGCACGCCCGCCCCGAACGGCCTCTGCTCCAATGCCAGAAGCGCCAGCAGCAGCCCCAGGACCGGCACCAGATCGTTCGCGCCGCGGGCGAACAGCTGATAGGCCGGAAAGGGCAGGCTGAGATAGAGCGCCGCAGCGGCAAGTCCGGCGAGCGATCCGGCGCGCCCAGCGAGTCGGGCCAAGGCCGCCGCCGCCGCGCCTTGCAGCGCCAGATTGGTCAGCACGATGCCGCGCACGCCGAAGGGCAGAACGAGCGGCGCATAGATCGCGAGCATCATCGGCAGGTACTTGTAGCCGTGGAACGCGGCGCTCGCTCCGAGAATCCCGCCGGCGAGCGGGTCGACCGGGAGCGCGTAGGGATTGGCGCCCTGCGCGAGCGCCGCCAATGACGCGACCGTGGTCGCGCCGATGTCGATCACTTTCGGCTTTGCCGTGCGCAGCAGCGCGAATGCCGCCTGCAACAGCGCGAAGAGGCCGAGCGCCGCGAGCACGGCGTGCCGCGCCGCGTCTCCCGGCGCTGCGCGCGGGCGTTCGGCAAACCGGCGCAGCAGCGGGATGAGCGCAAGCAGAATCACCACGCCCAAGAGCGTTGCGCCGCCATGCCCGCGCGGCACCTCCTGGAGCGCCAGGACGGCGAGCGAGAAAAATACTTCTGCGGCAACGAGGCGCCCCATCGCGCCATGGTAGCGCCCCTCTCATCGTCATTCCCGCGCCAGCGCGAATCCGGTATGGCTCCGGCGATGGAGCTTTTCGTGCCTTCAGCCTCCGATCTCGCCGGTTGGGCCGGCGTCGCGTTTGCGGCGCTGGCGTTCCTCGGACTGGGGCGGCTTATGGCGGGAGGCAAGGCCGCGCCCGAGGCAGCGGTCGTCGCGGGTTGGGGCGCCGCGTCATTCGTGCTGACGCTCTGGGGGGTCGCGACATCCGCATCGATGCGGCCGCTCGCAGCGGCTCTGGCGGCGCTCGGCATCATGGCGCTGATCGCGCCGCACTCGCGGCTCAGCCGCAGCGAATGGCGCGCGCTCGGGCGCATCGCGCTCATCGCGCTGCCGTTCTTCGCCATCGTCGCGAGTGCGCGGCCGAGCGAGCCCGACACGTTTTTGAATATCCTGCCGAACGCCGCCTATCTCTACGACCACGGCTTCTTCCCCGGCGCGGGCCGGCCGCCCGATCCGTCATATCTGCCGGTGGCGCCCTACAATCTGCAGATCGCGGGCTATATCGCGGGCCTGGTCACGCCGGGCTTTCCCGCGAACGCGCTCATCGCCTTCAATTTCGTGCTCGAGCTGGCGATGGCGCTCTTCCTCGCGCGGCTCGTCGGCGGGAGCGAGGACGGCGATGGCGCGCCGTCATGGGGCGCCGTTTCGCTCGGTCTCTTGCTTGCGAGCGCGCTCAATCCCGGCTTCGTGCCGCGCTACGACATCGCGGGCTATGGCGAACTGCCCGAAGCGGCGGCACTCGGATTTGCCGCCTGGTTCGCCGCGCGCGCGGCGGGGACGGGCGGCAACGGACCGTCAGTGGCGCTGCTCGCCGGCTCGCTCGCGGCGCTTGTGGAGGTGAAGCAGGACGGCGTGGTGCTTGCCGCATCGGTGCTCGCTGTCGCCCCGGCGCTCGCGTTCGCGGACGGCGCGGGCGCGGGGCGCAGGATCGCGCGCCTCGCGCTTGCGGCGCTGCCGGCGGCAATCCTGTTCGTGGCGTGGCGCTGGTACGTCGCGCGCCACATGCCGGGCGGCGAGCTGGTGTTTCGCGCGCCCGGCCTTTGGCTGACGGGCGATCTCCCGGCGATGCTCGCCAGCATGGCGCACACGGCAATCGAGAAATTCCCGTTCTACGGGCTCCTCGCGATCGCGGTCGCGGCGGCGTCATGGCGTGCGCGGCGCCAGGGGGGCGATCTCGCCGCGCGCCTGGGCGCGCTCACGGGTGGCATCTTCGTGCTCTACAGCGGCGCGCTCGTTATCGCCTATCTCGGCGTCATGTCGGCGCAGATGGCGGTCGATGCCCATTCCTATTTCCGCTACTCGACCCATCTCTCGTTCCTGCTCATGGCGACAGTGGTGCTGCTGCTGCGGCGCCAAGGACCGGCGCTGTGGACCGGGCGGCGCGTCGTCGCAGCCTCGCTCGTCGCGCTCATCGTCGTGACGCCGGCCGCGTTCGCGAAATTCCTGCGTTTCGATCTTGAGCCGCCGGATTTACGCGTCTGGGAGCTGGCGCGGAACGCGGCGCCGCTCCTGCACGACGGCGAGCGCGTCGCGCTCGTGCTGCCGGGCGACAACGGTAGCGTCGCGGCGATGCTCGGCGTGGCGCTCGGCGACACCGGCGCGCGCCGCCGCGACCTCGATCTTCGCGCGATCACCGATGCCGCGCCGGCGGCGCTGGATCGGCTCGCCGCCGACGGCTACGCCACGGCGATCCTGTCGTGCACGCGCGATGGCGACGCGGCACTCTTGCGGCACGACGAAAAAGGCTGGCACGAGGAAGCGAACTGGGTCTATGCGCCGGTGCGGCCGGGACGCTGGTCGCACGTCCTCGCTTACGCTCCGCTCTGCCTCGGCTAGATCGCCCAGTCTTTCGGCAGCAGTCCCTGCGCGCGGCCGCGGCCGACGTAATAGGTCCAGAGCTTCGCCACGTGGCGCCCCCGGTCGAAATCCTCGAGGAAGGCTTCGATCTCCTGCGGCTTCAGCGGCAGCACGCGGCCGAGCGACGCGGCGCGGTACATCGCCTCTGCGTTCTCGACGAAATGGACGCTGTCGATGAGGACGGAGCGCACGTCCTCGGCCACCACCACCTGGCCGTGCGCGCGGATCGAGAGCGCCTGGTGCGGGCCCAGCGTGGCGACGAGCGCACGGCCGAGGTCTTGGCTCGACACATGGCTCGGATCGGGATGAGTCGGGATGCCGGTCGCCCAGCGCACGGCGTGGTTCTTGATCGGCGCGAGCTGCGCCCCGGCGACGAGGGTGAAAGTGGTGGCGAGGTCGTGATGGAAATGCGCCACTGCGTTGACGTCATCGCGCGCGCGGTAGATCTCGCTGTGGATGAAGATTTCCGACGGCGGCCTCACGCCTTTCGGCCCGGTGATGAGCTTGCCGTCGAGGCCGCAGGTCAGGAGATCGTCGGGGCCGAGCTCGGCGCGGCTCTGATCGACCGCCTGGATGAGGAAGGTTTCGCCGTCCGGCAGTCGCGCGCTGACATGGCCGCTATAGCCGAGGATGCCGAGGTCGTTGAGGAGGAGCGTCGTTGCCGCAACCTCCTGGCGGAGCCGCAGCGTCACGGCTTCTTGGTTCGACGGGCGCGGGGATTTCATGGCCGGCATCTTAGTCGTCGGCCGTCCCTGGCGCGAGCCGCCCGTGCGGCGCGGGCGCGGGCGGAGGCGGGTGCCTCGGGCTGAGCCGTCCCGGGATGACGAAGGCGAAGCCGAGAATGACGAGCGCGAAGGCGCCGACGACGTAATAGGCGCCGTGCATCGCAGTCCCGAACGCCGCGGCAAGCCGGACCGCCAATGCCGGCGGCAGCTCGCCATGCTGCAACAGGCGGTTGACCGCGTCGCCCGCGTCCGGCACCTGGCGCGCGATCCCGCTGGTCAGCACGAAGCCGAACAGCGCCGCGCCGAGCGCCTGGCCCATCGTGCGCATGAAGAGATTGGCGGCGGTGATGGCGCCGCGCTCGCCCCATCCGACCGCGGTCTGGACCGCGACGATGAAGGTCGTGTTGCAGGCGCCCATGCCGAGCCCGAGCGTCGCTGCTCCGAGCATCGCCCAAACCACCCCG
The DNA here is from genome assembly GCA_963729295.1 of uncultured Alphaproteobacteria bacterium. Taxonomy (GTDB): domain Bacteria; phylum Pseudomonadota; class Alphaproteobacteria; order ATCC43930; family CGMCC-115725; genus DATJLY01. The sequence continues at coordinate 216,875 of CAVSNJ010000027.1, read as the reverse complement.
CTCGACGGCTCGAGCGTCAGGAGCATGCCGGTTCCGGCGAGCGTGATCAGCCCGCCGACGACGCCCGCCGCGCGATAGGACGTGCGCGCCAGGATCCACGCGGCCAGCATCGTGCCGAGCGTCCACGTCACCGATGACGAGCCCAGGACGAGGCCCGCCATGGTCGGGCTCCGCCCCATCGCGCCCTGCACATAGGCGGGCAGGTAGCCGCTGTTGCACATCATGGTGAGGCCGACCACGGCGGCGCCGAAATTGCCGACGGCGATGAGCGGATGGCGCCACAGGCGGAACGGCACGATCGGCTCGGCGACGCGCAGCTCGTGCACGACGAGAATGACGAGCGCCGCAGCACCCGTTCCCGCCAGCACCGCCACCATCGCCGGCGGCAGGTCGCGCGCCTCGACCAGCGCCATCAGCACCGCGCCGACGCCGAACATGAGGAGAAGCGCGCCCAGGTAATCGACGCGCAAACGGCGCGGCGCCGCGCTCTCGTCGAGCACCAGGCACAGCATCGCCACCGCCGCGGCGCCGACCGGCACGTTGATCCAGAACACGAGCGACCAGCTCATGTGCTCGACGATGAAGCCGCCCAGAAGCGGCCCCGCGATCGCCGAGACGCCGAACACCGAGGAGAGCCAGGCCTGCATCCGCGCCCGGTCGGCGGGCGGATAGATGTCGCCGATCACCGTCCACGCGATCGGCTGCACCGCGCCCGCGCCGAGGCCCTGCACCGCGCGGAACAGGATGAGTGCGGGCATGCTCGGCGCGAAGCCGCACGCGGTCGAGCCGGCAAGGAAAATCGCCGTGCCGATGAGGAAGATGCGCTTCCTGCCCCACAAATCGGCGAGCCGGCCATAGATCGGCGTGCTCGCGGCCTGCGCCAGGAGATATGCGGCGAACACCCAGCTGAAGAGATGGAACCCGCCGAGATCGCCGACGATGGTCGGCATCGCCGTGGCCACGATCGTCGCTTCGACCGCGGCCATGAACTGGGCGAGAAGACAGGCTGTGGTGATGAGGCGGCGGCGCGCTTCGCTGATCCGCGCCGGCGCGGAACTTGCAGACATCCCGCCGCACGATAGGCGGCAGGGGCGGCGCCTACAAGGCGAGCGCCGCGTTCCGGCCGGTGGGCGGCGCGTCGCGCCAGGTCGAAAGGCACACGATCTTCTGCTGCTTCAATTTCTGGCGCCGGGCGATCAAGCGCTTCAAGGCCGAGCGCCGGCCGCGCAGCGCCTCGAGCGCGGCGCGCTGATCCGGGTCGTTGAGGCCCACGATCTCCGCGACGCAAATGAGCTTCTCGAGCGTGAAGAGCGTCTTCGCCGCTTCTTCGATCGTCGCCGTCATGGCACCCCTCCTTTGCAACCTTCGTGAGGAGATACGGGGGTGGGTTTCGCGCGGATTGTGAGGGACATCACAAGCGGCAATGAATCTTTAACCGCCGCTCTCGCGAGCGAGGCGAAACATGTGAGCGTCGTCACGCGAGGGGCGCGCGTCACGTCCCCTGGCCCTTCGCCTACGACTGTATGTAATATACGGAGATTCAATATAGAAAAATAACAAAAATGATTTAAATCACGATGAGGAATTCTTATGGAAGAACAAACTCAATGGATCGTCGCCGCGATCCTCACCATCGCTTCGGCGGGGGCGGTCAAGGACATGCTGCCGAGTGACGTTGTGCGCAGGTTTCGGGAAGTGCTCATCGCGCTTCAGGTGCAGACGGCAGCCAAGTCCACGAAGAAAGAATAGAGCGCGCATCCGACTGTCGCGCCCGGCCGCGCCCGCGCGAGGAGGGGCGGACGCTAGTTGACAATATATTGTCATTATGGCATTGTCTTGCCATGGTACGCACGGCGCCGGCGGGGCTGGTCCCGCTCATCATCGCCGATCTCTACGAGCTCGCGGGCGCGTTCCGGCGAAACGGCGAGGAGATCGCGCGCGGCCTCGGCCAGACGCAGGCGCGCTGGCAGGTGCTGAGCGCGGCGTCGGGGGACGCGAGATCGGTGCCGCAGCTCGCGCGCCGGCTTGGCGTCACGCGCCAGAACGTGCAGCGTATCGCCGATCTGCTGGTTGCGGACGGGCTCGCGCGGTTTGCCGGGAATCCCGACCATCGCACCTCGCCGCACCTCGTCCTCACCGACGCGGGACGCCGCTCGCTCGGCGATCTCACGCGTGCGGCGCAGGGCTTTCACCGGGGTCTCGCCGAGCGGCTCAAATCCGTGCCGCTTGCGACGCTCAGGCGCGACCTCGGCCGGCTCCGGGCCGCGCTCGCCACGAATTCACGAGAGGAGGATGACGATGAGCGATGAGCTACTGAGCGTTGGCCCGGCGGCCTATGTGCAGGACCTCGCGGCCTCGCGGCGCTTCTACGAAGGGCTTTTGGGGCTCGAGGTCGCGCGCGTCATGCGCCGCGGCGAGCGCGAGATCGCGGTCGCGTACAAGGCCGGGCTCTCGGTGTGGCAGGTGGACGACGCCTACGACATGGTGTTCGGCGGCGCGCCGCGGCCCAAGACCTTGGGCGCCGGCAACTGGGAGTTCAGCTTCGAGACCGCGGCGCTCGACGCGCTCGCCCAGAAGCTCGAAGGCGCCGGCGTGCACTTCGCGCAAAAGCTGCGCGAGCTGCCGTGGGGACAGCGCGCCATCCGCGTCTTCGATCCCGACGGCCACATCATCGACATCGGCTCGCTGCACCGCCTGAAGCGCGCCTAGTGCAAGATCGCCTCGAATGGAAACGGCGTTTCCCATTCGAGGCGTGAATCTTGCTCTCACTCAAAGAAGTTAGACCATGATTCACGGATCGGGCCGATCGCAGAGCGATTCCGCCCGATCCGATCATGGTCTAGGTCGGCGCGCGCAGCACCTGTTGCACGAGCCGCAGCAGCTCGTGCGGCCGCCACGGTTTCTGCAGCGTCTCGCCCATCGGTGCGCCGGGCGCGCGGATCGAGGCGACGCGCGAGAAACCCGTCGAGTAGATGACGCGGAGCGCCGGGCGGAGCTGGCGCGCGCGGCGCGCGAGCGCGTAGCCGTCGAGCAATCCCGGCATGACGATGTCGGTGACGAGGAGGCGGAAGGGCAGGCCCTGCTCCATGAGCACGAGCGCGATGTCGCCGCTCGGCGCCCCCTGCACGGCATAGCCCGCCTCGCGCAGCGCCACGAGGCCCAATTCGAGGATGTCGCGCTCGTCGTCGACGAGCAGGATCTCGGGCTCCGGCATGGCGCAAATGCTACGCGCGTGCGCGCTTCGGGCAATCGCTCTTTGTGGCGAATTCTTTTGGCGCAAGCTCGACCCTGCCTCTTAACCATCTCCGTTTGCAAGGGGCGCGCGATGGCGGATAATGGGTGCGACCCCGGGGCCGGAGGAATCCATGGATACGATGACCGTCCGCGACGTCGATCTCGATGCGATCGACACGCCGACCATCCTCAAGAACGCGACCGAGCAGGCGGCCAAGCGCCGCTACGAGGATTTCTGCATGGTCGACGTTGATTCGCATCACTACGAGACCGACTCGTTCAGCGACATCCTCAAATACATCGAGGATCCGGTGATGCGGCACCAGGCCCAGTTCCAGGGCATGAGCCGTAACAGCCTGACCGGCCCGCGCGGCGGCTACCAGGAATTGGCCGGCCGCGTGACCCGGCTTTCGGCGCGCCGCCACGACAAGATCGAGCCCAACGTCAAGCGCGACATCGCGCTGACGCGGCGCTGGATGGATGCGCTCGGCGTCGACATCACCTGCCTCTTCCCGACGCCGATGCTGGCTTTGGGCCTCGCCCCCCGGGTCGATGTCGAGGTGGCGCTGGCGCGCGCCTATAACCGCTGGCTCGTCGAGGAGATCCTGCCGGAAGAGCCGCGGCTCCGCTCGATGCTCTATCTCCCCTACAACGAGCCGAGCGAATGCTATCGCATGGTCGAGGAGTTCGCCGACCGGAAGGGCGTCGCCGGATTCTGCATCACCGCGCCGCATTATCGCGGCGTCTATGACAACGCCTATGCCAAGACCTATGCCGCGATCGAGGAGCGGGGATTGCCGCTCTCCTTCCACAGCGCCTTCATGTGGGGCGGCGACCGCACCATGGAATTGTGCAACCGCTTCATTGCCGTCCATGCGCTGGGCTTCACCTTCTACAACATGGTGCATCTGACCAACTGGCTCGTGAACGGCATGCCCGAGCGCTATCCGAAGCTCAAGGTGATCTGGATCGAGAGTGGGCTCGCCTGGCTCATGTTCCTGATGCAGCGGCTCGACAACGAATACATGATGCGCTCGTCCGAGGTGCCGCTCCTGAAGCGCAAGCCGTCGGAATACATGAGCGAGATGTATTTCACGACGCAGCCGATGGAGATGGTGGGCAACCGCGAGGAGCTCGAGCTCGTCTTCAAGCGCATCAAGGCCGACACGCAGCTTCTCTATTCGTCCGACTATCCGCACTGGGACATGGACCTGCCGAGCACGATCTACGATCTGCCGTTCCTCAACGAACAGCAGAAGCGCAACATCCTCGGCGGCAACGCGATCAAGCTGTTCAATCTCGAGCCGACCATTTCCGACGCGAAGAAGCGCCGCCTCGCGCAGCGGAACGGCGCGTCGGCCTAGCAGCCGGCGCCAGCGGGCGCGGCGCCAACGCGCCGCCACCCCGCGCCTAGATGTGTGGCGCGGGCCTTGCCGCGAAGCCGGCACCCGGCCTGTTCCGCCGGCCGAAGAGCGCGTCGAGGCTCCGGCGCGATATTATTCCGCCGCCGCGCTGCGCGCCTCGTCGGCGATCATCGTCTCGAGCATGCGCCGTGCGGCAATGCCGCCGGCGTCGTGGTTCATGTCGATGCGCGGCGGGGCGCCGCCGGCGTCGATGTTCGCCTGCTGCGCGCCGATGATCGCCAGGTCTTCCTGGAACGCGGTCTGCACGTTCTCGAAGATGAGGTCGGTGAGCCACTTCTTGTCGAGCCCGAAATTATGCGCCTGGGCCCAGAAATAATGGGTCGTGCGCGCGGTCTCGGGCGTGATCGCGTTGAGATTGCGCATCGTGATGCCGCGCGAGCGGTCGCCGTCGCGCGCGCCGGTGCCGGCGAGCGCGCAGCCCACGTCGAGCCGCACGAACGCCGCCGGCGTCCAGTCGATAATCTGCCAGCGGTCGACAGTCTGCTCGGGCGCGATGCCGCCGGCGCGCTGGAAGAAGGGCGGCGCGGGGCTGTCCATCACCCAGCGCGTCACGCGCACGCCGCGCTCGAGCCGCTCGGCCTTCATCGGCGTCTGCGCCACCTTGTCGGTGCCGAGCGTGGTCGGATGGACAAAGGAGAGATGCGACAGGTCGAGCAGATTCTCGACGAGCAGCACGTAATTGGCCTTGAGCTCGAGCCGGTCGCCGGCGAAGCGCCAGGCGGGATCGTCCATCCAGTGGAAATCCTCGATCGCCGCCGGATCGGCCAAGGCCGGGTCGCCCATCCAGATCCAGAGCCAGTGGTAGCGCTCGACCACGGGATAGCTGCGCACGCGCGCGCCAGGAGGGATGGTGCTCTGGCCCGGCACCAGGATGCAGGCGCCGCTCGGATCGTAAGTGAATCCGTGATAGGGACATTCGAGCGCGTCGCCGCGCAAGCGCCCGCGCGACAACGGCGCATGGCGGTGGCAGCAGCGGTCGGCCAAGGCGACGGGCCGCCCGTCCTCGGTGCGATAGAACACCACCGGCTCGTCGAGCAGGACGCGGCGCAGGAGGTTCATGCGCGTGACCTCGTGGTCCCACGCCGCGACATACCAGCAATTGCGCAAGAACATGAAGGTCTCCGGGACGTGATGGCTTGATTTTGTCATTGCGGGCGCAGCGAGGCAATCTCTGGGGAAATTGCTTCGCTGCCTGCGCTCCTCGCAATGAGAGGCTGTTCTCTTCGCGGGAATTTCGCGCTACGAACCGGAAATGCCGCGCGACAACCGCACCGGGGCGGATCCCGTCGTCACCGAGATCCTGCGCAATGCCTTCATCGCCACGACCGAGGAGATGAAGACGAACCTGATGCGCACGGCCTACAACGTCATCATCTACGAGGCGCTGGACTTCACCACCGGGATTTTCACCGCCGCCGGCGAGACCGTGTCGATCGGCCTGGGCCTGCCGATGTTCATCCGCGGCATGGCCGAGACGGTGCGGGCGAAGATCCGCCATTTCGGCCTCGAACGCATGGCGCCGGGCGACATTCTCATCACCAACGACGCTTATACGACCGGGAGCCATCTGAACCACGTCACGCTCACTCTGCCGATCTTCGTCAAGGGCGAGCTCATAGCGTTTTCCTGCTGCATGGCGCATTGGCTCGACATCGGCGGCAACCTCAACCGCGCCGCCGGCACCGATATCTATTCCGAAGGGTTGCAGATCCCGTATCTCAAATATCAGAGCGCGGGCGTGGTCAACCGCGACCTCGTCGACATCATCCGCATGAACGTGCGTATCCCGAGCCGGGCGATGGGCGATCTGCGCGCGCAGGTGACGGCGGTCAAGACCGGCGAGCGCCGCATCAAGGAACTGGTCGAGCGCTATGGCAAGGACGCGTTCATCGGCGCGATCCGCACCATCATGGACCGCTCGGAGAAAGCCGCGCGCGCCCGGACGCAGAGCATCCCCGACGGCGAATACGAGGCCGAATCCTTCATGGACGATGACGGTATCGAGGTCGGGCGCAAGGTGCCGATCAAGGTGCGCGTGCTCGTCGCGGGCGATGAGATGACGATCGACCTTTCCGGCATCTCGCCGCAGGTGCGGGGGTATTTCAATTCGGGCATCACGACCGGGCTCGGCTGCACCCAGGTCGCCTACAAGTGCCTGACCTCGCCGACCGATTATCCCGTGAATGACGGCTCGTTCCGCAGCCTTAAGTCGATCGTGCCGGCGGGCCGCGTCGTCAGCGCCGTGCGCCCCGCGCCGATGCGCAAGTGGATGACCTATCCGATGACGGTGATCGACACCGTGTTCAAGGCCTTGGCGCCGGCCATTCCCGGGCGCGTCATCGCCGGCCACCACGCCGATCTCGTGATCTCGAATTTCCACGGCATCGATCGCCGCTTGCGCCAGTTCTTCATCGCCTCGACCGGGCCCTTGGGCGGCGGCTGGGGCGCCAAGGAGAACGAGGACGGCATCTCCGCCACCGTCTGCATCAATGACGGCGACACGCACAACAGCCCCAACGAGCAGACCGAAGCGAAATTCCCGCTCGTGGTGGAGAGCTGCGCTCTCATCGCGGATTCGGGCGGCGCCGGCAAGACGCGCGGCGGACTGGGCGTCGAGACCGTGTTGCGCGCGCGCTCCGACATCGTGTTCTCGACGCAGGTCGACCGCATCTTGTGCAAGCCGTGGGGGCTCGCCGGCGGACGGGAAGCGACCGGGAACGAGGTGGCGCTCAGGATCGGCGGGTCGTGGCGCGACGATTATCCCAGCGGCAAGCTGCACATCGACAATCTCAAGGCGGGCGACGCCGTGCGCATGCGCTCGGGCGGCGGCGGCGGGTATGGCGCGCCCGCCGAGCGCGCGGTCGCGACCGTGCTCGAGGATGTGCGCCAGGGTTATGTCTCGATCGCGGCGGCGCGCGCGCTCTACGGCGTGGTCATCGATCCGGAAACGGGCGATCTCGACGAGGCGGCGACCGCGAAGCTGCGTGCGGCGATGAGCGGATGAGCGAGGATTTGCTCGCGCGCCTCGCAGTGGCGCCGCTGCCCTTCGCGCGGCTCCTCGGCATCGAACTCGTCTCGGCGGCGGGGGTCGCCCTTACGCGAAGAACTGGCGTAGCAGCGATGCCGTCTCGTCCGGCGCCTCGGCCTGCGGGCTGTGGCCCGCCCCAGATACGATGTGGAGGCGGGAGCCGGAAAGTCCCGCGCGATAGGCCTCGGCATGAGTGCGCGGCACCATGCGGTCGTGCTCGCCCCAGATGAGGAGCGTCGGCCCCTTGAAGCGGTGCAGGCGCCGACGCAGCAGACGGTCGTAGAAATAAGGCGGGTGGAAGCCGATGCGCGAGGCAAAGCGCATCATCTTGTAGCGCTGCAGTTCGCGCGCCTTGTCGGAGCGATCGTCGGGGAAGAGCTGGATCGCCGTCGCATCGTTGTCGCGCGCGAAGAGAAGACGGCGGAAGCCGGAATAATCCGTGCCGTTCCTCGGCTGCGCTTCCCAGAAGAGATCGCCGGTCGGCTGATCCTTGACGAAGAGACCGGACGCGCCGATCAGCGCCAGCTTGCGCACGCGCTCGGGCCAGCGCACCGCTAGCTCGGCCGCGATCCAGCCGCCGACGCACGCGCCCGCGATGTCGACGCGCTCGAGCCCCAGCGCATCCATGGTCTCGATCATGCGGAAGGCGAGATCGTCGATTGTCTCGATGTCGTCATCCTCGTCCGAGCCGGCGCAGCCCGGATGCGCGGGTGCGACGAGGCGGAAGGATTTCGCGAGATCCTCGTGGAACGGCAGCCATGGCGGTGCCGCGCCGTGGATGTCGGCGAAGCCGTGGAGATAGAGGAGGGGTGTGCCGCTGCCGCTCTCGGCCACCTCGACGGCGTGGCCCGCCACTTCGATGATGCGCTCGCTCATGCGCTAGTCCGCGGCGCCGGCGACGGGCGCGGCCTCGAGCTCGGGATATTGGCGCGCGAACAGCGCCGCCGAATCACGCCGCAGGTACGGCGCCACTTCGGTCGCGAAAAGCCGCATGCTTTTGCGCGCGAGATCGGCACGCATGTTGCCGAAATGGAACTGGATCAGGAGATTGCCGACGCCCGCCTGCTCGATGAGCTGCCACAGCCGCTCGCGCACGGTCTTGGGGCTGCCGGCGATGATCGAGCCGCCGGCGTCGAGCTCCTCCCAGCTTTCGGAATCTCCGAGCTGACGCCCGCCGAGCGTCGCGTTCTTCAAGAAATTCTCATAAGAGCGCACCGATGTGGACGGCACGCCCGCGCCCGACGTCAAGGGCCGCCCCTCGCGCCGCAGATGGCCTTTCAAACAGAATTTGAGGAAGTACCACACGCCCTCTTTCGCCTCTTCGCGCGCCTGCTCGTCCGTGTCCGAGACATAGACGGAGAGCAAAATCCCCATGCGGAAGGGATGATATGTGCCGCCGTGCTTCTTGATGATCTCGGCGAAGCGCTGCGCCGCGATGCGCGTGCCGGCGCCGTGCGTGCGCGACGACAGGAAATAGTCGTAGCCGCGCTCGGCCACGCCCTCCATCGTCTCGAGCGAAAGCGCACCCGGGATCCAGATGCGCGGATGCGGCAGCTGCTTCGGCTTCGGCCAGATGTTGACGTAGCGCAGCGGGTAATGTTCGCCCTCGTGGCGGAACGGCCCGTCCTCGGTCCAGGCGCGGTGGATCAGGTCGATCGCCTCCCAGTAGCGCGCGCGGGCCTGCGGCTGCGGGATGTTGTAGTTGAAGGCCTCGGGCCCGCCGCCCACGGCGAAGCCGGCGATGAGCCGCCCGCCGCTCATCGAATCGATCATCGAGTATTCCTCGGCGATGCGCAGCGGATTGAGATGGAGCGGCAGGAGATTGCCGAGCACGACGAGCTTCGCGCGCTTGGTGCGCTGCGTCAGCGCCGCCGCGATGAGATTAGGCGACGGCATCAGGCCATAGATGTTCTGGTGATGCTCGTTGAGGACGAGCCCGTCGAAACCCAGCTCCTCGGCATAGGCCAACTGGTCGATATATTCCTGGTACAGTCCGTCGGTCTTTTCCCGGTCCCACAGGCTGTTCGGCACCGTGACCCAGCCGCTGTCGAAGCGCTCGTCGAAATCCGCGGGCAGATAGGGATACGCCATGAAGTGCCAGCAATAGAGTTCGACCGGTCGCATGGGTTCCTCCTGTCCCTGCTAGTCTAGCGCAGAAATTCGGAGACGACGATGATCAGAGCCGCCTATGTCCGCACCATGGCCGCCTACAACGAAGAGATGAACCGGCGGCTCTACGGGGCCTCGGCGCGCCTCAGCGAGGAAGAGCGCCGGCGCGACCGCGGCGCGTTCTGGCATTCGATCCACGGCACGCTCAACCATCTTCTCTATGGCGACATGGCGTGGATGACGCGCTTTGCCGGCTGGCCGGCGCCGCCCGTGAAGCTCAAGGAAAGCGACGGGCTGATCGCCGATTTCGCGACGCTCCAGGCCACGCGGGTAAAGACCGACCGCGACATCGTTGCGTGGGCCGCGCAGGTGACGGACGCCTGGCTCGACGAAACCTTGCACTGGCACAGCAATGCGGCGAACCGCGACCTCGCTATGCCGCGCTCGCTCCTGGTGACGCATCTCTTCAACCACCAGACACATCATCGCGGCCAGGCGCACGCGCTCGTGACCTCCGCGGGGCAGGACACGGGCGACACCGATCTCTTCCTGCTGGTGCCGGAAATCCGCTGAGCGGCTGCGGCGCCGCACGCGCCCGGCGCCGCAGCCGCGGTTAGGCCGTCGGCTCGTTGGTGAGAAGCGCGCCTACTCGCGCTTCTCCTCGCCCGCCGTGCTGGGCGTGTCGCGATCCGCGCTTTCCGCGCCTGGCTTGTCGCCGGCGGCGGCGCGATCGACCCGCTGCGACCCCGCGCCTTGCTCCGGCTTCACTTCGATCCGGTGCAGCCCTTCGCCCTGCTTCGGCTTCGGAATCGTGATCGTGAGCACGCCATTCCGGTAAGACGCCTCGGCGCGGTCGGGATCGACCGCGAAAGGCAGGCGAAGCGTGCGCACGAACGTGCCGTAGCTGCGCTCGGTCAAGTGATAGTCGCGGTCCTCCTCATCGCGCTCCGCTTCCTTGCGCGCCCGGATCGTGAGCACGTCGCCGCCGAGCGTGACATCGATGTCCTTCTCGTCCATGCCGGGCAGTTCGGCCGAAACGCAAATCTCCTGGTCCGTCTCGCTCGTCTCGATGCGCGGTGCGAGCACGGCGCCCTCCCAGGTGCCGGCTTGCCGGATCGACGGGAAGCCGAACCCCGTGAAGAAATCTTCGAACATCCGGTCCATCTCGCGCCGGAAGGAGGTGAACGGATCGCCGGAGGTCCGCGCGGGCGCACGGCTGCCTGAGGCCTTAGTCACAGATTGCTGTGCCATGGGCAAACTCCTGTCGCTGGAGGTGGGGCGTGGGGCGATCCTTTGCTGATGCCCCGCGTCCGATGGCTAACAACCGCAGTGCGAATCGGCTCATTGGCCGAGCGATTTTTTGCGCCCGCTGTCTTGGTGCCGGATGTCCGCCAAGACGGTCGCCCGCGTCCCGGCGGAACGTCCGGGGAGCTGCCGCCATTTGCGGTTGGTGGCCCGTCCGAACGAAATGCCCGATCGTACCGCGAAGTTACGGCACGGCGCGCGCGTGCTCTGCCCGACCTGCGGGTCGACACCGATGGCGTGCAGTTGAACGGTGCGCGAGGCGAAACGCTGGGGCGCGCTGACGATCGGCACGGGCCTCGGCAACGTTCGCTTTACCAACCGGCGCAAAAAAGACTAGCGGAACCTCACCACTTGGCGACAAGCTCGCCGACAAACGTTTGGCGCCAGTCGGCGCCCGGCGGAACGACGGCGTCGTGCGGCCGGATCGCGCGATATGTCGCGGGCTCGCGGCCCTTCGGGTGCTCGCCGCGCTCGACCGCGCTCACGGCCTCGATGAGGATGCGCCGCATCGCGACGATGGCGCGGTCGGACGTGCCGAGAGTCTCCTGCGTGCGGTCGGCGACCGGGCCCATCCCTTCCTGAAGCGCGAAATCCTGCGTGTTGAGGCCCTTGATGCCGGTGAAGGTGCGCGTCTTCTGCAGCGCGCGGTCGATCAGGAAATCGTTGTCGGGATGGCGCTTCAGGCGGAACGTGCCGGGGATGAGATCGTCCTTGGCGCGGCCGGCATAGGTTTCCCACTCGGCGACGAAGTCGGGCGTGAGCTGCGCCGCCTCATCATAGCCGAGCGCCCAGTTGTAGACGAAGGTGTGCTCGTCATCGACCGGGACCCAGAGATGGCCGTCGAGCTTCGGCACCTTGGCGCGCCCGCCCGTGATCGCCGTCGTGCTGGCGCGCATCTGCTGCGCCGGCATGACATAGTGATAGACGCGGACATAGGCCCCGTCGGCGCCGCTCTTCCGGTGCGAGACATAGGAATAGCCAAAATCCGTGAGCTCGATATCGATGCGCGGCGCGCCGTCCCGCGGCCGCAGCAGCCGCTTGTCCTGAAGGTCGTTATTGTGCACGAAGGACGAGTGCGCGGTGTCGAGCCCGCCTTCCAAGGCCTGAAGGAAATTGCACGCTTCGAGCGTCTTCGACACATGGCGATGCGTTTCGGGCGCGCGCACCCATTCGTAGTCGGGCGCGGGCGGCATGAGGGCGCGGGGGCCGAGATAGGCCCAAACGACGCCGCCCTTGTCGACCGTCGGATAAGCAAGCAGCTTCACCTCGGCCTTCATCGGCGTGTCGGCGGGCTCCGACGGCATGTCAACGCAGGTGCCGTCGCGATCGAACTTCCAGCCGTGATAGACGCAGCGAATCCCACATTCCTCGTTGCGGCCGAAGAACAAGGGCGCGCGGCGGTGCGCGCAAAAGGCATCGACGAGCCCGACCTCGCCCGTGCTGTCGCGGAACGCCACCAGATCCTCGCCAAGAAGCCGCACGCGGATCGGCGCGCCGTCCTTGTCCGGCAGCTCGGCGGAGAGCGCCGCGGGCTGCCAATAGCGCCGCAAAAGCTCGCCCATCGGCGTGCCCTTGCCGACGCGCGTGAGGCGGTCATTGTCGGTCCGGCTCAGCATCTCTCAGCTCCAGGGTGCGACGGTGATGTGGATCGAGCGCTCCTCCGTCTCGCCGCCGACCATGTGCAGCGCGTGGTCGATCTGTTCGAGGCCGACGATGTGGCTCGACATGCGTTCGAGCGGCACGCGGCCCGCGGCCATCACCCCCAACGCACGCTCGACCGCCTCGTAGCTGTGCCCGCGCGTGCCGCGCAGGATCACCTGCTTGTCGACGATCTGGCGCAGGTCGAAGCCGTCGATCGGCCCCTTGCGCGCCGCGATCACCAGGACGCCGCGCTTCCTCAGAAGCGCGACCGAGGCGTTGACGATCTCGGGGCCGCCGCCGCTTGCGTCGATCACGATGTCGGCCATGCGGCCGCCGGTGAGCCGCTTCACCTCCTCGAGCAGGTTTTGCTTGTCGACCATCACCGTGTGATGCGCGCCGAGCTCGCGCGCCACACCAAGCCGCCGCTCATCGCGCGCGAGGCCCGTGGAGATGATCGTGTCGGCGCCCACGACGGCAGAAGCGATGACGCAGCCGAGCCCCTGCTGCCCCGGCCCTTGCACCACCACCGTCTTGCCGGGGCCGGCGCCGCCGTCGAGCCAGGCCCACTGGAAGCCGTTGCCGATCGGCAGCGCCATCGCCGCGATGTTGGTCGGCACACCCGCCGGCACGTGATGCACGACCGTGCGGGGATGCATGTAAAGATACTGGCTGTAGCCGCCCCACAAGGCCGGCGCCACGGTCAAGGGCGTCGAGCCATAGCGGATGCCGCCATGGACCCTCGCGTCGGTCTCGAGGCACGAGCGGTACTCGCCGGTGCGGCAATATTCGCAATGGCCGCACGGCAGATATTCCTCGAGCGCGACGCGGTCGCCCTCTTTTACGCCCCAGCGCGCGCCCGCGACATCGCCGAGCCGCTCGACGATGCCGATCATCTCGTGCCCGAGGATGCGCGGCCCCGGCCGCTCGTTCAGATACATGCCCCAGTCGCTGCCGCAGATTCCGGTCGCCTCGACGCGCAGCAGCCCGGCATCGGCGGGAATCTCGGGAAGCGGGAACTCGCGCACCTCGGTGTGGCGCGCCTTGGTCGCGACTGCGGCCAGCGCGTGCCCGGCGGAAGGACTCATGGATCACCTCCGGGCCCAATCATAGCGCGCGCAGGGCGCCGTCCTATGGTTTCGTGCGTTTGCGGGCGGCGGGGCCGGGCAACGCCTTGGGCGCCTTGGCGCGCCCGACTCCAGGCGGAAGCGCGCTCTCCAGAAGCTCTTCGAAGCGCGCGCGGTCGGTGATCGCGAAATGGTGCCGGTCGATGAAGCGCACGACTCGCGCCCGTTCGAGCGCGCTCGAAGCGCGGCTCATCGCCTCGAGCGTGAGGCCGACGAATTGCGCCGCGTCGCCGCGCGACATCGGGAAATATGTGACGGTGTCCGGCCCGCGCTGCGTGCCGATCTCCTCGAGCATGCGCAGAAACAGCGCGAAGCGGCCGAGCGCGTCGTTGCGGCAGAGGATCCTGGCGTGGCGGCGATTCTTGCGCAGCTCGTCCGCGGCCTTGCACAGAAGGCGCGCGCCGAGCGACGTGTTGCGCGTCAGCAGGCTTTCCAACGCATCGAGCGGGATGCGGAAAGCCACGGAGGGAATGACCGCCGCGGCCGATTCGACATATTGGCCCTGCTCGGCGAGGCCGAACATATCGCCCGCGAAATGGAAGCCCGAGACGCTGATGCTGTCGTCCGGCAGGATGTCGTAGGTCTTCACCACGCCCTGGACGAGATTATAGACGCTGTCGGCCGCGCCTTTCGCGCGGTAGGCGATCTCGCCCTTCGGCAAATGCACGAGCGTGCCGATCGCGGCGAGCGCCGACGACTCCGTTTCGTCGAGGAGCGACACGATCCGGCCGCGCGAGCGCTCGCGCAACGGCACGGCTGCGATCCGCGGTTCCATCGTGAGGTGCAACCGGCGCGCCGGCATGATCGTTCGTCGTCGTCCTTTGGCGCGTGTCGCAGACGCGACGCGCGGTCCTTATTTTCTCGCGGAATAACGGCCGCGCCACAATGGGAAAACGGTATCCAACATATGTGAAGTTCGCAACGGAGCAATGCGCCGAAACGAGTTGGCTAGTTTTTCAATGCTATCTCCGGCATAAGTTGCTTCGGATCAAGTTTTTGCTGCGCGAGATTTCTTCGGCGCGCGCGTCCCGCGCTGCGCAAGAAAATCTGCGGCCGGAAGTTAAATTTGATTGTAATCAAATATAAGACGATTTTGTTTTCGATCATTAGGTATTGGCAAAAGCAGTTTCAAGCCGCGCGAGCTACGTTCGGCGTCTGTTCGGCATCGCTGCATGCGTGCGTATGCAGTCGCGGCGCATTCGTTGCCGCCCCGTTCGCGAATTTCAGTACAGTCGTATGCCGCGCGCGCTGTGCACGCGCGAGAACGGCAGCAGCGAAAGCTAAAATGCCGCGCATGTTGGCGTCGTCCGCTTCGCCTCGACGCGCGCCGGACCGTGCGTTAGGCTCGCCCCGTGCCGGAGAGCGATGCCGGTACGGAGGAGGATCGATGCCGCGTGTGCGCGAGATCGAGGAGGCCGGAGGCGATGCGACGCTGTCGGAGCTCTTTGAGCGAGAGCTCAAGGTGTTCGGCTATCTCCTCAACCCGACCAAGGTGATGGCGCACTGTCCGCCGATCCTCGCCGCGGCCAAGGCGTTCGGCCAGGCGATCGACCGCTCGGGCCAGTTGCCGCCGGCGATGATCTCGCTCGTCTATTTTCGGGTCGCGAGCATCAACGGCTGTCCCTTCTGAATCGACTCCAATGCCATCCGTGTGATGGAACGAAGCGGCGAGGCGAAATTCAAGGAAGTCGCTACTTGGCGCGACAGCAAGCTTTTTAGCGAAGCCGAGCGCGTGGCGCTCGAATATGCCGAGCGCGTGACGCATACGAGCGAAAAGGTCGATGATGAGCTGTTCGCGCGGCTGAAGCGGCATTTCACCGAGCCGCAGCTCGTCGAGCTCACCGCGGCGATCGCGTTCGAGAATTTCCGCAGCAAGTTCAATCCCTCGCTCGGCGTCGAGGCGCAGGGGTTCTGCCTCATTCCGCAGCGCTAGTCCTCGGTTCCGACGTCGGGCGGAAAGCGCAGGTCGAGCACGTCGCGCTCGGAATAGGCGAGGTCGCCGAGGCGCGGGCGATCGGGCCCGCGAAAATACCTAGGCGTCGCCTGCGCATAATGGCCGACGAGGCCCGGCACCGATCCGTTCGCGTCGAGGATGACGAAGCCGATGCCGCGCCGCGCGAGAAAGCGCCCGAGCGGCCCGGCGAAGCGCACGAAATCCTCGATGCTTGGGCAATAGACGAGATAGGCGAGGTGGACGAAACGGAGTTGCGTCGCCGTCTCGAACACGAAGGGATAGCGCTTGCCGCCCGCGGTGACGACGACGCTGATGCAGCCATAACGCAGATGCGCGAAGAGCAGGCCGATCTCCTCGAGCAAAAGGCCATCGCCGGGCAGGATCCCGGGTGCCACCGGCTCGACCCGCGCTCGCTCGCCGCGGAGCGACAAGGCGGGAATGGCGGTGAAACGTCCGTCGCAATAGCGCGTGTAGCCTTGCGCCTCGAGGATCGCGACCGTCGGAAGGGTCGGCGAGATGTTGAAATATGTCGCGTCCTTGTGGCGCAGCGCGTGCTTCACGAGGAGCGAGGCATAGGCGCGGAACGCCGGGAACACGTACCAGCTCGATACGTTGCAGCGCACCTTGATGCGGCCGTTCGCCGGAACGAATGATGAGATGAGCAGCAGCATGCCCGCGGCGACGCCGTTCACCTCGAGGAGGTAGCCGTATTTCGGATAACCCGCGGGCGTCGGGTGAGCGGCGAGGCGGCGGAGCGCTTTCGCCCAGAATTCGCGGTCGCCGCCGAATTGGCCCTTTTGCAGGAGGTTGATGATCGCGTCTTCGTCGCTGTCGCGGATCTCGCGGCAGCGCATGCGGAGCGGCGGATGCGTCATTGCCGTTCGCTCCGGCGATGCAAAGCCGCGCGCAACGTTGGTGCGAGAAGCGACGCCACGTGCCCGCCGAAATGCCGCAACGCCGCCGCCAAGCCTTTCGCCGTGCGCGGGTTGAAGGCGATGAGGCCGGTGCGCTCGCGAATGCGGCTGAGCCAGTCTTGCTTGAACGCGTCGCCGCCCGGCCCGAAATCGATCTCGCGCAGATTTTTGCCGGCGAGCGCGTGGCGAAACATCTCGTAGGTTAGCACCGTGCCGGGCGAGAGCTTGGCGAATTTCTGCGCGTAGTGGTGCCGCCAGATGGTGGCGCGGCCGGCCGCGACGAGCCAGATCTGCGCCGCCGCGAGCTCGCCGTCGATGCGCAGGAGGCCGAGGCGCAGCACCCGCGCGCCCGCGGCCGCGCGCGCGAGCTCGGGCGTGCAGGCGGGATAGAAATCCGGCTCCTTCCAGCTTTGCAGATCGACGAGCGCGTAATCGATAAGCGCCGCTTCGAGATCGGCGCCGCCCTCGATCACCTCGAAGCGCGCGCGGCCTTTTCGCGCGAGGCGCCGCACGGCATAAGCCGTGGCGCGCCGCATGTCGGGCGGCCGCCGCGCCAGGTAATCGTCGAACGAGAGCCCCGTCACGTCGTCGTAATAGTTGTGGAAATTGAAGAACGCCTGGACCGGCATGCGGTGGCGGCGGAACGCGCCGGCAAGCGCCGCAAATTCGGGCGTGGCGCGGTCGAGACAATCGAAGCGCAGCACGTGGAACGGCGGGGCAGCGTGCGCGATCGCGCCGGCGATGGCGGCAAGGCCCGCGCGTCCGTCTGCGCCGTCGAGCACCGGCGCGTAGAGCGAGGCGTTCGCGCTGCGCGAAGGCCCGAGCAGCATGTGCGTCTTGAGCTTCCCCGCCGCTTTGCGCTCGCGCGCGACGAGCGCCGCAATGGGCCGGCCGCCGCGCGCCGCCACGTAGATCGCCGGCTGGTCGCTCTCCGGGCCGGCGGTCGCGAGCATCGCGCGGTACCACGGGATGCTGTGGAAGAAGCTCGACGCACCCGCCGCCGCAAAGAAGGCGGCGACCGCTTCCGGCAGGGACTCGAAGCTGCGATAGACGTCTACGTCGATGGCGGCGGCCCGCGCCGCGGCCGGGTCGGCAATCGCCCCCTCCGATTCTGCCGCCCGGCCCATCTCCGTTCCGCTTGGTTCTCGCAAAAGACGGGTATAATTATATCAGAACCCGCCCCGTCGCGTCGGAACCGAGTGAGCGAGACTCCCGAGGACAGAAAGAGCGCACGCGCATCATGGCTGCGCGCGCTCGAATTGACGCAAGACGTCGGCCGCGACCCGTTTCTGACGTTTCCGGTCGTCATCGAAAATCTCGCGCAAAAATTTGCCGATGCGCCGGCGCTGCTGTCGGACGAGAAGGTCTGGTCCTTTCGCGATCTCGCCGCAGAGACGAGCCGCGTCGGGCGCTGGGCGCTCGATCGAGGCATCGACGCGGGTGACGTGGTCGCGCTTTTCATGCCAAACTCGCCGGACTATCTCGCGATCTGGCTCGGCATCACGCGCGTCGGCGGCATCGTGGCGCTCGTCAACGCGAACGTCGTGGGCGATGGGCTCGCGCGCGCGATCGCGATGGTGGCGCCGAAGCACGTCATCGCCGGATCCGGGCTCGCAGGCGCGCTTGCCGCGGTGGTGCCGCAGCTTCCGGCGGGCCTGAAATGCTGGAGCCACGGACACTCCGCGCAGAAATTTCCGCGGTTTGATGAGGCCGTTTCAGGCTTTCCCGGCGACCCGTTGCCGCGCGAAGAGCGTGCGCCAAGGACCCGCGATCGTGCGCTTTATATCTACACGTCCGGCACGACCGGCCTTTCGAAGGCCGCCAATGTCAGCCACGACCGCATCATGCACTGGAGCCACTGGTTCGCCGGCATGGTGAATACGGGGCCGGGCGACCGGATGTACGATTGCCTGCCGATGTATCACGGCGTCGGCGGCATCGTCGCGGTGGGCGCGGCGCTGGTCGGCGGCGGATCGGTCGCGATCCGGCCCGGTTTTTCGGCGCGGCGCTTCTGGGACGATGTGGCACGCTGGGAATGCACGCTCTTCCAATATATCGGCGAGCTCACCCGCTATCTCGTCGCAAGCCCGCCCCATCCGCTGGAGCGCCGGCACCGCATCAGGCTCTGCTGCGGCAGCGGCATGAGCGCCGACGTGTGGCCGAGATTCCAGGAGCGGTTCGGCATCCCGCGCATCCTCGAATTCTACGCTGCGAGCGAAGGCATCGTGTCGCTCTACAACTGCGAGGGCAGGCGCGGTTCGATCGGCCGCGTGCCGCCGTTTCTGGCGCATCGCTCGGGCCTGGCGCTCGTCAAGCTCGGCACCGGCGGCGAGCCTCTGCGCGACGGCGAAGGACGGTGCATCCGCTGCGCCGCGGACGAGGTCGGCGAAGCCTTGGGCCGTGTCGGCGCGCATGGCGGCCGCTTCGAAGGCTATAGCGAGGATGCCCTATCCGAGCGGAAAATCCTCAGCGACGTGTTCGAAGCGGGCGACCGCTGGTTCCGCACCGGCGATCTGATGCGGCGCGACAAAGCGGGCTATTACCAGTTCATCGACCGCATCGGCGACACGTTCCGCTGGAAGGGCGAGAACGTTTCGACGACGGAGGTTGCGGCCGCGATCTCCCTATGCCCCGGCATCGTCGATGCGGCGGTCTATGGCGTGCGCGTTCCTGGGGCCGAGGGGCGCGCCGGCATGGCGGCGATCGTCGCAGCGCCGGGCTTCGATCTCGCGGCATTGCGGCGGCACTTGGCCACACACCTCCCCGGCTATGCGCGGCCCTTGTTCCTGCGCATTTGTTCCGCGCTCGAAACCACGGCGACGCTCCGGCCGGTGAAGCAGGAATTGATCGAGGACGGGTTCGACCCGTCGAAAATTTCCGATCCGCTCTATTGCGATGACGGCAGCGGCTTCGTGCCACTCGACGCCGGTCTCCATCACCGCATTGGGACGGGCGAAATCAGACTCTAGGCGGTGCTGCCGGCATCCACCGTCAGCACGGTCCCGGTGATGTTCTTGGCCTTGCCGCTCAGCAAAAACTCGACGGCATCGGCGACATCGCCGGCATCGGCAAGGCGACGAAGCGCGCTCCGCCGCACGATCCGCTCGCGATCCTCGGGCGAAAGGCTTTCGGTCATGTCCGTGTCGATGAAGCCGGGCGACACGGCGTTGACAGTGATTCCCGCCGCGCCCACCTCGCGCGCGAGCGCGTGCGTCATGCCGACAAGCGAAGCCTTGGTCGCGCTATAGGCGGCGAGGCCGCTGAAGCCGGTCGCGGCGGTGATCGACGCGATAGTGACGATGCGCCCGCCGCCCGCCCCCGCCGCCAGCATCGCGCGCACCACGTGCCGCGTGAGGATGAGCGGCGACAGCGTGTTGAGCCGCACGGCGCGCTCGATCTCGGCCTCGCGCATCGTCGCGAGAAGGCCGCTCGGGCCGATGGCGGCGTTGTTGACGAGGCCGTAGATCGGCCCGAACTGTTGGCGGATTTCCTTCACGAGACCGGCTATGCCGGCGATGTCGGCGAGATCGAACGCGCGAAAGTGCAGGTTCCCGCCTGCCGTCGCCGCCTTGAGCGGCGCGCTTTCGTGCCGCGCGATCGCGATGACGCAATATCCCGCGCCTGCGAGTTTTTTTGCGATCGCAAGGCCGAGTCCGCGGCTGCCACCGGTGACGATGACGCTATCCATGGCCGCGGTCGATCTTGCCGGAAGATGCCACGCCGATCGCGGCGACGAAGCGGATCAAAGCCGGGACCTTGTGCGCCGGCAGCGCCCGCCGGCAAATCTCCAGAATTTCGTCTTTCAATGCGGCGTCGGCGGTTGCCGATTTCGTCACCACCTCGGCGACGATGACGGCGCCGGTGAACGGGTTCTTGCGCGCCTTGGCGAACGCCATCTCGACCGCAGGATGGGTGTTGATGATCGCCTCGACCTCCTCGGGATGCACTTTCTGGCCGCCGACATTGATGATGCCGTCGCGCCGTCCGGCGAAATGATACCGCTCGCCCGAAAGCTCGACCATGTCGCCGGTATCGACAAAGCCGTCGGGGCCGACAAGCGCGCCGCCGCCGAGATAGCGCCTTCCGTTGCGCGACGAACGGATGCGCAGCGAGCCATCGATGATCTTGATCGCGACGTTGTCGCGCGCGCCGATGATGCTTGCGGGAAAACCCGCGCGCCGGTCGTTCACCTCGAACGCCAATCCTGCCTCGGTCGAGGCGAAGGCATGCGCGAGGCCCGCCCCGGGATAGAACGCGGCGAGCCGGTCGAGGATCGCCTGGTCGGCGATCTCGCCCGACAGCCGCACATAGCGCGGCGCGAATTCCCGGGCCGCCGGGCTCATCAGCGCGCGGCGCCAATGCGACGGCGTGCCGGAAATGTGCGTCACGGTGTTGGCCGACGCGCGCGCCAGAAAATCGGCCGTGGGCTCGTCCGCGCTCGAGAGAACCATCGAGCCGCCGCCGACGAGCGCGCGCAGGAAAATCGACAGGCCGCCATAGCGCCGCATGTCGTAGAACGTGCTCCACACCACCGGGTTTTTGCCGCGCACGGGACCGGCGAGCGTCGCCAGATCATGCACCACGAGTTTCGGCACGCCGGTCGTGCCGGAGGTGAGCAGGATCCACTCGGTGGCGTGGCTTGCGCGCCGTTCGGCCGATCGAGGCGCGAGTTTCTGGCCGCACGGCACGACGCGCAAGCCGAGCGCGTCATGGCCGGAATGATCGGAGACGACCGCTTCGGCCTCGGCCGTCGCGGCAATCGAGGCGAGGTGCGCTGGCGGCACGCCAGGCGGGCAAAGAACCATGCGCCGCGCAATGCCGTCGAGCTCGACGAGGACGAGCGCCGCCGCGAGCTGATCCTTCGTCGCCAGGAGAACCGAGCGTCCACGCAGCGATTCGAGCGCGTGCCCGAGGCTCGATCCGGCCGAAAGTTCGGCAAGCCGCACGCTGCCCGTCGGGCCGCACAGGAAGCGGGCGCCGCAATCCCCGCCGTCGCTTTTCAGCGCGCTCCAGAGCGAGCTCGGCTCAGCCTCCGGCGTCTTCATAGCACTTGACGAAATCCCCGAACGTGATCGGCAGCTCGACTTCCTCGGCGCTGAATGGGTCGAGGCCGAGCTCGTCCTCGAGCCGCGCGACGATGGTGGCAAAGCACAGCGAATCGAGGCCCGAATCGAGCAGCACCAGATCGTCCTTGAGCGGCGCGAGCTTCTTCTTCTGCTCCGTCGCGACCTTTTGGAACGCGGCGACGATGGCGGGCCTTACGGCCATGCTCATGCCTCCTTGGCGAAGGACGGATCGAGTTGCTGCATCATGCGCATGTGCATCTTCCATTCGAGCTCGCCCGCCGGCTTGCCGCCTTGGCGCGCGGCCATCTGGCTGTAGGTGTGCTCGCAGATCTCGCGCGGCACGCGGCGCGCGGGCACGCCCGTGGACAGAATGCGCACCTGCGTCTCGCACGCGCGCAGCAGCTTGTCCATGTAAGTGAAGGCTTCGCCGACCGTGCGTCCGACGGTCAGGAGGCCGTGGTTCTCCATGATCATGGTGTACTTGTCGCCGAGGTCGGAGATGATCCGCGGCGCCTCGTCCGCTTCCTGCGCCAAGCCCTCGAACCCGTGATAGCTCACCGTGCCGTAAAGCGCGCAGCTCTCCTGGTCGTAGAATTGCAGGCCGCCTTCGAGCGCCGAGACGATCACGCCCTGCATCGGGTGGACATGGATCGTGCAGTTGATCTCGGGCTTCTGGCGCAAGATCGCGCTGTGGAAATTGAGCCCGGCCGGGCCCGGCCGCAGATCGGTGTTGCTCAGTATCTTGCCGTCGCGGTCGAGCTTCAGAAGGTTGGCGGCGGTGATCTCTTGCCAGCCGATGCCGCGCGGGTTCATCAGGAAATCGCCGCTGCCATCCGGCAGGCGCGCCGTCATGTGATTGTTGATGCCGCGGTTCCAGCCATAGTGATAGGCCGCGCGAAAGGCCGCAGCGAGCTCGACCCGCGTGTCCCATTCCGAAGCGCCGTTCCGGTTGTCGATCGCCGCCATGGCACCTTCCTCGCGTGAAATCCGCCGTCGGTGGCATTTATATCATAGAGCGATTAGGTTTGGATGGCGCTGTTGCCGGGGCGAGGGGCAGGAAATTGGCCGCCGAGCGCTTGACCGTGGCCGGGATCGAGCTCGAGACGCTGCGCGAGGGGCAAGGGCGCGGCCCGAAGCTTCTCTTGCTGCACGGGTTCGATACGATTGGGCCGGACGCGCCGTTTCTCGGCCTGCTGGCGCGGAATTACGAGATCCTGGCGCCATCCGCCCCCGGCTTCGGCCGCTCGCCGCGGCCCGACGATGTGAACCAGGTCTATGACCTCGTCCATCTCTATCTCGAGCTTCTAGACCGGCTCGGCGGCAAGGCCAGCGTCATCGGTTTCTCGTTCGGCGGCTGGCTTGCGGCGGAGATCGCCGCCGCATCGTGCCACGCCATCGAAAAGCTGGTGCTGGTCGACGCGCTCGGCTTGAAAATCAGCGGGCGCGAGACGCCGGACGTCCTCGACCTCTTCAACACGCACCCGCGCGAGGTGACGAAGCGGCGCTGGCACGATCCCACGCGCCATGCGCCCGACTACAACGCCATGTCGGACGAAGAGCTTGTGCTGCTGGCGCGAAATCGCGAGGCGCTCTGCCTTTATGGCTGGCATCCTTACATGTACAACCCGCGCCTCGCCCGCTGGCTCGCGCGCATCTCTGTGCCGACGCTCGTTCTGTGGGGCGAGGCGGACGGCATCGTGGCGCCGGCCTATGGCAAGGCGATGAGCGCGCTCATACCGGCTGCGCGCTTCGCCACGATCGGCGCGGCCGCACACCATCCCGAGATCGAGCAGCCGCGCGCCTTTGCCGATGCGGTCCTGAAATTTCTCGAGCGCTGAGGCATCCGGAGAAAGACCATGGACGCCTGGTGGCAATGCGAAATCCCCTATCCCTTCGTGCCGCAGGAGGTGCTCGACGGCGCCGATTCCGTGCGCGCGAGCCTGCCGAGCCGGTATTGCGATCCGGGGATCGCCGCCGATCTTTTCGCGGAGGTGATCGACGAGTTTTTGCTGTGCGACGAGCTCGGCATGAACGTCCTCGCGATCGAGCATCATTCCGGCATCAATTCGCTCATGAGCTCCAACCCGATGCTGGTCGGCATCCTCGCGCGGCAGACGCGGAAGGCGCGCATCCTGAGCCTCGGCACGCTCGTCTCGCTGCGCCACGACCCGGTGCGCGCGGCCGAGGAATACGCCACTGCGGACGTCATCTCGCGCGGCCGGCTCGAGATCGGCTTCGTCAAATCGGGCGGCAGCGAGATGGCGTCGGCCAACGCCAATCCGGTCGGCAATGTCGAGCGCTATTGGGAGGCGATCGACCTCATCACCAAGGCGCTGTCCTCGCATGATGGACCCTTCAGTTGGGAGGGGAAGCATTTCACGCATCGCCACGTGAACATCTGGCCGCGGCCGTGGCAGAAGCCGCATCCGCGCATGTGGTGCGCGACCGGCGACCCCGAGACGGCATCCGAGGTCGGACGACGCGGCCTCGTGCATGTCCTCGTGCTGCGCGGGCCCGAGGGCACGAAGCGCGCTTATGCGGCCTATCGCGCGGCCCGCGCCGAGGCGGGATTGCCCAAAGTCACGACCGACAATTTTGCCTATGCCGCGCTGCTCTATGTCGGCGATACCGACGAGGAAGGCGTGCGCGTCGGCAGCAAGCTTTTGTGGTTCCTCAACACGAGCCTCAAATCCGCGCCGCAATTCTCGAAGTTTCTGCCCGGCACGATCCCGCCGCGCTTTGCGCCGCAGGTCTATCGCACCGCGCCCCGCAACGATGCGCCGCCGCCACCGCAGCCGAGCCTCGAGAACGCGGAGAAGGGCGTGGCGCCGGCCGGCGTCAACGCGCAGCGGCTCATCGCCATCGACACGGCGCAGGCGATGGCGCAGGGCATCCTCTTCGCCGGCAATCCCGACAGCGTCTATCGCCAGATCATGGATTTTCACGACCGCGTCGGCGGCTTCGGTCACTTGTCGCTGATCGGCCGCAGCGGCTTCATGACGCATGCGGAATCCGAAAAGGGCATCCGCCTCTTCGCCAACGAGGTGCTGCCGCGCCTCAAGGACGTGAAGGCGTTTACGCCGGAGTGAGACTCACTTGGCCAGCGCCGAAGTCGCAAGCTGCGGTGCGGGTGCCTCGCGCGGATCGCGCGTCAAGGCGATCGTCACGACCATGACGATACTCGCCGCGAAGAAGAACCAGCCGACCGCCGCATAGCCGAAATTCTCCGCCACGGCGGCGACGATGAACCCTGCAACGCCCGCGACGAGATGGCCGATCCCGCTCACCGCGCCCGAGTGCGAGCCCAGATGCTCGGCATGCGCGAAATCCTGCGCATAGGCGACGCCGACCGGATAGAAGGTGCCGTTCGCCGCCTGGAAGATCGAAGCGAGGATCGCCGCCGAGACGAATGTTTGGGGCAGGAGAAAGAGCGGTGCTGCGAGCGCGAGCGCCACGCAGCCGGTGATGAGGAGCGTACGGCGCCGGCCGATATGGTCGGAGAGATAGCCGGCGACGAAGCTGAAGCCGAACGAGGACCAGCCGGCGATCGCCGCCACGTCGGCCGCCATGCCGAGCGTGAAATGCTGCTGGTTCCTGAGATAGGTCACGAAGATGCCGAGGAAGCCGTATTGCGTCAGGCCCCAGAACATCATGGTGACGAGCAGCAGGATCATGTTGCGGTTGAAGAGCCACGCCGTGCGCGACCCCGCATGCGATACCGCCGGAGGCGGCAGCGCCTGAAGGCGCGTGTCGTAGATGCGGCTCTTGCCGCGGCCGACGAGGAAGACGCAAACGGCGAGCGCGAGCCCGAACACGCCGTAGCCGATGAACGGCGTCTGCCAATGGCCGGTCGCCTGATACATGTCCTTGGTCAGGATCGGGTTGATCGCGACGCCGATCGTGAACAATCCCGCGAGCGAGCCGCACAGCAGGCCGCGCCGCTTGCCATAGATGCCGCCGACGAAGGCGAAATAAGCGGGAATGAACATCGCCTGGCCGACGCCGAGCAGGATGCGCATGAGATACAAGGTCGGCAAGGTCGTCGCTACGGCGGAAAGGATGCTGAAGAGCGAATAGACCGCTATGCCCAGCACCAAGGTTCCCATCCGGCTCCAGCGGTCGGACATGCCGCCGGCCAGCAGCTCGAAGACGCCGTCGCCCAGGAGCGTTGCCGTCGAGATCAACCCGGCCGCGCCAAGGCTCGCGACGCCGATGCCGCTCATCACCTCTTTCAGGATGATGGCGATGTCGAGCCTGGTCGGCGCGAGGAGCGCGAACCCGATCGCGACGAGCGTGACGGCGAGCGCCAGATGACCGGCGCGCGGCCGGGCCGATGTCGGAGCCGAACTCATCGCTGACCTCCCATCTAACCTGCCGCGCGCAATTCCTTCGCGATCCAGCCGACGATGGTCGGGAACAGGTTCGGATCGTGCCCCATGTGCCCGCCGGGGAAGAAGCGCGCGCATTTCGCGCTGCCGTGCCGCAACAGCAGATGCATGTCCTCGATCGGGAAGATCGAATCGTCGACGCCGTTGACGAGGAGGAGCGGCGCCGACGGGCGCTCGAGAATGCCCTGGTCGAGGAGCGACAGGCGGGGCGCGTAGTCGAGCCATTCCGCCGCCGTCGCGCGGCCGAAGGCTGACGCGAGCGTCTCGGCCAGCTCGAACGGATATTCGCCGCGCGAGGCGCGCGCGATCCAGTCGGGTTGGAACGCGAGATGCGCCGGGCCGCCGTGATCGACGGCGGCGGCGATGCGATCCCGATGCGTGTGCGCGAGCTTCGCCGCCCAGTAGCCGCCAGTGCTGGCGCCCACGATGGCGACGCGGCGCTCGTCGAGCCCGGGCTCGGCGGCGATCCAGTCGAGCACGCCGTTCCACAATTCCTCGCCGCGCTCCGAGCCCGCGATCGGCGCATCGCCGACGCCGGGCATGTCCATCGCCAAGACGGCGAGCCCTGCCGCGAGATAGGGCGCGGGCCGGCGATCCTCCTTGAATGAGTTGATGCCGCCCCACTGCACGACCACCGGAAGCTTTTCGCCGCGGCGCGGGCGATGGAGATAACCGATGATCGATGCGCCCGGCGCCTCAGCGCCGACATAGGGCATGGCGATGCGCTCGACAGCAGGCTCGGCGTAGTGCGCCGCCTTGAAATAGGCCTCTTGGGAGCGGCGATAGGCCTTCATTTTCGTCGGCGAGTTGGGCGCGGGATAGCGCGCGACGCGGAAAAGCCCGAATGCGGCCAGAAACTCGCGCCGTGCGCTCGCGGCATCGCCTTTCGCTTCGGCCGCGAGGCCCGCGGCGAAATGCGGCTCGGCGGCGGCGCTCCACGCTTCGGCCCAGGGTTCGCGCTCGAGCGTGCCAAGCCGCGCGAGCACCGCCTCGGCCGCATCGGGCGCCACGTAATCCATCGGATTGCGCGCGCCCGTCGCGCGCTCCATCAGTGCGTCGCGCACTTCGGCGAAGCTGCGCCTGTAAAGAGCCGGCTTCTCTCTCACCGTCGCGATCAAAATCCTCCCGTTATCAGTCTTACTGCCGCTTTGGCATAAAGCCAAGTGCGCGGAAGGCCGGGGAGGGAGGTTGCCGATCCGTCGAAACCGGGGCATCTTTGCCCGTGATTTCGCAAGAGGAGATGCCGAATGGCGGACGAATGGGTGCGGCTCAAAGAATGGCAGGACCTCTTCCTCGAACGGCTCGACGGCGCGGGCGTCGCGCGCATCACGCTCAACCGGCCCGAGCGACGAAATTGCTGGAACACTTCGATGCTCGATTCCTGCTTCGAGGCGCTCGAGCTGGTGCGCGCGGACAAGGAGCTCAAAGCCATCATCACGCGCGGCGCGGGCACGTCCTACAGCTCCGGCCTCGACCTCAATTATCTGCGCTCGATCCAGGGCGAGCAGACCGACTGGGATCGCCCGTCGCGCAATTTCCAGCTCACCGAGCTGGTGCGCCTCTTCCCGCGCATCATGATCGCACAAGTGCATGGCTATTGCCTCGGCGGCTCGCTCGGCTTCATGAACGCACACGATCTCGTCATCGCCGCCGAGGATGCGCAGATCGGCATGCCCGAGATGATGCGTGGCAGCTTCGGTCAGCTTGCCACGAGCACGCTCTTCCACAGCCAGATTCCGATCAAGAAGGCGGCGCTCATTCAGCTCACCTGCCGCAACGTGTCGGGCGCCGAGGCCGACCGGATCGGGCTCGTGTCGATGGCGGTGCCGGCCGCCGAGCTCGAGGCGCAGACGACCGAGCTTGCGCGCGAGATCGGGTCGCGGCATCTGGCGCCGCTGCAAAGCGCCAAGATCGCGGTGCAGATGGGGCGCGACCTGGCGCTGCCGCAGGCGATCAATCTCGACCGGCTCGTCGGCGCGCGGCAGATGCACGGGATCGATCCGACCGCCAATCTCGAATCCTATCTCCACTCGCAGAAGGGCGGACCCAATGTCGGCTACAAGCGCAGCGACGTCTAAGTTTCTGGGCGCCACGCTCGCGCTCGCGGCGTTCGCAGCACTGGCCGGCACGGCGCTTGCCGCCGACACGCTGCGCGTCGGCCGACCAGCGCCGGCCTTTCCCTTCACGCCGCTCGACATCGGCATGGAAAAGGGCTTCTTCCAGAAGCACGGCGTCACCGTCGAGATCGTGACCTTTTCCGGCGGCGCCAAGCTCATGCAAGGCCTCGTCGCCGGCGCGATCGACGTCTCGGTCGGATCGGGCAGCGATTTCGCCTATATCCTGAAGGGCGTGCCGATGACCGCGATCGCCGCGGTCGCGGGCCCGCCCAATCTCTTCGGCCTTACCGTGCTCTACGATTCGCCGATCAAGACGGTCGACGATCTACGCGGCAAGAAGATCGGCATCGCCACCTTCAACGCGATGACGCATTGGCTCGCGGTCGAGCTCGCGCGCCAGAAAGGCTGGGGCCCTGACGGCGTCATCCCGGTGCCGATCGGCACGGAATTGGCGGCGCAATATGCCGCGCTCAAGACGCACGAGATCGATGCCGATCTCGCGGCCTCGGCGCTGGGCTTCCAGCTCGAGGAAAAGAAAGAGGGACGCCTGCTGCTGCCGGTGTCGGACTATCTCGGCGACATCGTCATCCACATGATCTCCGCGACGAACGACATCATCGCCAAGAATCCCGAGGCGCTTACGAACTTCATGGCGGGCTGGTTCGACACGATCGACTTCATGCGCAAGAACAAGGCGGAGACAGTGGCGCTCGCGCGCCAAGTCACGGGGTTCGACGATACCGTCGAGGGCAAGGAATACGATCTCTGCATCGCCATGTTCTCTTCGACCGGCCGCTTCACGCCGCAGGCGCTCGAGAATCTCGGCGGGCTTCTGAGTGCGAACAAGGCGGTCCCGGACGGGACCGATTTTTCCAAGATGCTCACCGAGCGCTTCCTGCCGAAGTCCTGAGACATGGCCTCGCCCCCGCCGCTCGCCGGATTGCGCGTCATCGAGATCGGCACTGCCATCACCGCGCCCTTGGCCGGCATGATGCTCGCCGACATGGGCGCCGACGTGGTGAAGGTCGAACCGCCGGGAGGCGACCAGTTCCGCGGCGGGCACGGCGACCAGTACGGCGCGACCTTCATCGCCTACAACCGCAACAAGCGCAGCATCATCCTGGATCTTGCGACGAAGGCGGACCGCGCGACGCTCAACCGCCTGATCGCCGGCGCCGACGCGCTCCTCGACAATTTCCGCCCGGGCGTGCTCGAGCGGCTCGAGCTCGACCCAGGCGAGCTGCGCCGACAGTACCCGCGGCTCATTCATTGCTCGATCACCGGGTTCGGCGCGCAGGGGCCGTATCGCGCACGGCCGGCCTTCGATGCGGTGGGGCAGGCGCTCTCGGGCTTCACGAGCCTCTTCGTCGATCCCGCCGATCCGCAGCCGGCGGGGCCGACCATCTCCGACAACGTCACCGGCATGTATGCGTGTTACGCCGTGCTGTCGGCGGTGGTCGAGCGCGCGCGCACGGGGCAGGGGCGGCGGCTCGAGGTCAACATGCTCGAGGCGACGATGGCGTTCATCCCCGACGCTTTCACCAATTTCACGCGCGCCGACATAGTGTGGGGGCCGCAGTCGCGGGTCGCGCGCTCGGAATGCCACGTGTTCCGCTGCGCCGATGGCCTGATGCTGTCGATCCAGCTTTCGACGCTCGACAAGTTCTGGAAGGGATTGATCGAGACGCTCGGTCTGCCGGAATGCGCTCGCGATCCGCGCTTTCCGACGCATGTACTGCGTACTCGGCACTACAAGGAATTGCAGGCGATCCTGGCCGCGCGGTTTTTGTCCCGCCCGCGCGACGAATGGATCGCCGCGTTGGCATCGCGCGACGTGCCGGTGGCGCCGGTGCTGTCGATTGCCGACGTGCTGGCGAACGAGCAGGTGCTGGCGCTCGGCAGCATGTTGACGCAAATGCATCCGAGCGAGGGGCCGGTCACGAGCGTTGCCTGCCCCGTGCTCGTCGATGGCGCGCGGCCGGTCGCCGATCCGTTGCCGCCGCCTGCGGCGGGCGAGCACACGGCGGAAATTCTCGCCAAGCTCGCCGCCCAAAAACCTCAAGGGGATTAGCGAGCCCATGGATTTCGAGCTGCCGGAAGAGCTGCGCATGCTTCAGGATACCGTGCGCAAATTCGTCGATCGCGAGCTGATCCCGATCGAGATGCGCGCGATGGACGGGCTGGACCTCAAGCCGGAGATCCGCGCGGCACTCGAGGCGAAGGCCAAGGAGCTTGGTCTCTGGCTCCTCGAAGTGCCGGAGGAATACGGCGGATGCGAGCTCGGCGTGCTCGGCATGGTGATCGTGCAGGAGCAGATCGGCCGCACCATCGCCTTGCCGCCGCGGGGGCCGGGTGTGTTCGGGCCGGCGGTGCGGCCGCTTCTGTTCATGCTGACGCCGGAGCAGAAGGAGCGTTATCTCCACCCGGTGCTGCGCGGCGAGAAATTCCCGGCCTTCGCGCAGACCGAGCCCGATTCGGGCGCCGATCCCGGCATGATGCGCACCACGGCCGTGCGGCACGGCGACCATTACATCGTCAACGGCGCCAAGCGCTTCATCTCGCACGCGGCCCGCGCCGATTTCCTTCAGCTCGTCGCCGCGACCGACCGCGCCAAGGGTTCGCGCGGCGGGCTCAGCATCTTTCTCGTCGATATGGACACGCCAGGCGTCGCCATCACACACGAAACGCGGAAGATGATGGGCGACGTGACATATGAGCTGGCGTTTGCCGATGTGCGGGTTCCGGCGCAGAACCTCGTCGGCAACGAAGGCGACGGCATGCGGCTCGCGCAGATGTGGATCACCAACGGACGGCTGCTGCAAGCGGCGCGCTGCCTTGGCATCGCCGAGCGCTGCATCGGCCTTGCCGCGAAATACGCGCCGCAGCGCGTGACGTTCGGCGCGCCGCTTTCGGAGCGCCAGGGGGTACAGTTCATGCTGGCCGATGCCTTCATGCAGCATGAGCTCGGCCAGAATTACGTCTATCGCGCCGCCTGGCGCGCCGATCAGGGCAAGCTCGCGCGCCACGAGAGCTACATCGCTAAGATTTTCTGCACCGAGCTCGGCTTCCACGCCGCCGACCGCTGCATGCAGATCCACGGCGGCATGGGGTTGTCGACGGAAATGCCGATCGCGCAGATGTGGCAGCAGGCGCGCAGCCTGATGATTACCGAGGGCGCGGTCGAGGTGATGCGCTCGGTGCTTGCGCGCGAGATTTTCAGGCTCCACGCGTGATTATGAAAGAGCCCGCTGTCCGCGACAGGCCGGCGCGCTTTTCCCTCTCGACGCGGCGCAAGCTTGTCTCGATTTCGCTGGCGATCGTCATTTTCGCCGTGCTCGCGGGGCTTGCGACCCTCGCGCTCGGCCGGACCCCGGAATATGGCGTCAGCAACGCCATCCTCACCGGGATCGGCGTCGGTCTCTTTGAGGAATTCTATGTGCAGAGCCTGCGCGGGCGATGGCTGCGCCATATGCATCCGCTGCGCTTGGTCCTCATCTACACCGCCGTCGTTGTCGCGATCTATTTCATCGCAATCCACGTCACGCACTTCTTCCTTGGCCATTGGTACGATTTGCCGCAAATCTATCGCCGCCTGCCGCTCGCCATTCCGATGTTCGTGGCGTTCTCCGTCGTCGGCATCGCCGTGATGCGCGTCGTCCATTTCATCGGCGCCGAGAATCTATTCCACCTGACGGTCGGCACGTATCACCGCCCGCTCTTGAAGGCGATGGTGCTCATGTTCGTCGACATGAACGGCTCGACCGCGATTGCGGAAAAGCTCGGCGCGCTTCGCATGAGCTCGCTCGTCGGCAAATTCCTGTTCGATATCGGCAAGCCCATTTCCGACTGCGGCGGCGAGATCTATCTCTACAAGGGCGACGGGCTGATCGCGGCGTGGGAGTGGAACGAGGCGGTGCGCCAAAACACGGTGCTGCGCGCGATCGACGCCGTGTTCGGCGCCGTGCGGCGCGAGCGCGGGCGCTATCTTGACGAGTTCGGCGTCGTGCCGACTTTCCGTATCGGCGTCCATGGCGGCGAGGTCGTGGTCAGCGTGCAAGGCGACACGAAGCGGTCGATCGGCATTTATGGCGAGACCATCAACATCGCCTCGCGCATGGAGGATGCGGCAAAGGCGCACGGCGTTTCCTGCGTCGTCTCCGGCGAAGTGGCAAAGGCGCTCGATAATTCGGCGGCCCGCCTGCGCCCGCTCGGCAAGGAGACGATCCGCGGGCTCAGCGATCCGATCGATATCTGCGACTACCGGCCTGACGCTGGTTGAGCCTTGCCGCTCAAGACCAGTGCGCGAAGCACAGGCCGACGCCGGTCAAGGCGCTCGAGCGGTAGCCCGGCACATATTCGACCCAGCCGAGATCGAGCTTCCGGACCGCGCCCGCAGCGCAGATCCAGTTGCGGATTTCCGACGTGCCGCCCCTGAGCCGCTTCGGGTCGATCCCGGCAAGGCGGCCCGCGTCCTTGCGCTTCAACGCTGCGATCACCTCGGCGTCCAGGTCCTCGAGCACGGTGAAGTGGCTCAAGCCGCCGGACGCCATGATGCCAATCCGCGCCGCGCCGGAGAATTGCTCCGCCAACTCGCCGAGCGCGATGCCGAGCTCGAGGCTGCGTGCGGGCGTCGGCTGGTTCGGCGGGTAATAGGTGTTGAGCATGATCGGCACGATCGGGACGGGGCGGCCGGCGAGATAGAGCGCCTGGATCGAATTGTAGGCGTGGCCTTCGCTCTGCTCGCCGACGAGCGAGCGGACCGCGGTGACGTCGAAGCTGCGCGCGCCGAGCCCCTCGATGAGATAGCGCCCGAGCGCGGCATGGCAGGGATAGTGCGCATCATCGTGCTCGGGCCGACGCCGCAGCCCCGCGCGCTTGTACCAGTCGTCGGGCGTAACCTTCGGCTGCGCCGCGTTGCGGATGGTGTCGCCGTAATAGACGGCGATCGCCGGACGGCATTCGTCCTGGAACAGCTCGCGCTGATCGTCGCCGATGACGATGAGGGCGTCGAGGCGAGACGCCTCGATCCGTTGGCGCAGGCTCGCCTGCGCCGTCATCGTTGCCGCGAAGCGCGCTTCGATCGCCGTGCGCGACATGAGGCTTTGGGCCCGCGGCGCGGCACGAGCGAGGAACGTGCCGTAGCTCGACGATTCGCCGTCCGCCTCGAAAAGCGGCGCCTTCACGTCGACATGGTCGAACGTCTCGAGCCAGTTTTCGAGCCCGGCAAACTGCATCGTGCTGTGCGAGGAACCGAAGGCGGCGACGATCGGCATGTCAATCTCCGGGCGACGGCGTGGGCCCCGCCGCGCGCGCGGAGATCGCGGGCTCCGTCTCTTGCGGCGCGATCCCGAGATCGAGCGGCTTGCCGCGCGTTTCCTGGCCGAGGAGGGTGAAGCACAAGCCGCCGATCACGCCGCACGTGGCGAGGAACAGGAAGGCCGGGACCACGGCGGCGGCGGTGGCGTGCGGCGTCACGTAATTGTTGGCGCCGGCGATGAGGCCGAGGCAGAGCGGCCCCAACACCTTGCCAAGCCCGTTCGAGGCTTGCGCCAGGCCGAAGCCGCGGGCGCTCAAGCGGACGGGATATATTTCGACCGTGTAGGGCGTGAGGTTGGCGAAGCAGCCGTCGAAGAAGAGGGCGCCCGCCGCCACGCAGATGATGAACACGGGGATGCCGTCGTAAATGTCGGCATGGAAGTAGGCGGCGGCGCCAAGCGCCACGGCGATGCCATAGCCGCCGAGCTGGCCGGTCGCGCGCCGGCCGATGAGCGACGGCAGGAAGGCGAACACGATCTTGCCGGTCAGCCCGACCGCGCCCACCAGCACGAACCAGCGCGCCGCCTCGCCGGCGGTGATGCCGAGCAACAGCACGATGATCGTCGGTCCCCACAGATAGACGCCGTAATTGGCTGTGCTGGCGGTGACCCAGGTGATGATGGTGAACCAGAACCGGCTCGGCACGGCGTAAAGCTCGCCGAGTCCGACCGGGTCCTTCGGTGGCGCCGCGGGCGCGGCTGCCGGTAGCGGGATCGCGCTCACCGGCTTCCGCACGAGAGCGGCAATGATCGCGCGCGCCTCCTCGAAGCGGCCGCGCACGACGAGCCAGCGCACCGATTCCGGCGACAGGAACCAGATGAAGGTCGCGACGATCGCCGGCGTCACGCCCAGCGCCGCCATGCCGCGCCAGCCCAGATGCGCGATCAAGCTCGCCGACAGCAACGACGACAGGAACGAGCCGAGCGTCGCGGCGACGACGGGCAGGCCGGTCAGCAGCGTACGATGCCGCGTCGGCGTGAATTCGACGAGCAGCGCGATCATCGGCGTGGTCGAGGCGGCAAGCCCGAATCCTACGAAGAAGCGCAAGGTGACGAAGAGCCGCCACGCCGCATCCGGGATGAGCGAGACGCCGCCCGCGCCAAAGGCGCAGATGAAGGCGCCGATGACGAGGAAGCGCTTGCGGCCCCAGCGGTCGGCGAGCGTGCCCGAGCACAGCGCGCCCACCATCGCGCCAACGCCCGCGCTTAAAAGCATGAGCGAGGATTGGAGATATGTCAGGTGCCAGGCCGGGCTGAGGATCGGGATGAGGAACGAGACGACGTAGAAGTCGAATGACTCGAAGGCGAAGGTGATGATGAAGAGCGCGAACACCAGCCAATACCGCGCCCCAAGCCGTGCCTGGTCGAATTCCCGCAAAAGGTCGTCGCGCGCCCGCATCGCTGCCTCCCTTTTTGTTTTCTATTATATAGCCAGGGACGGTGCCAGAGCAGGGGCACTACCGGGAGGCGTGTATGGCAGGGCGGCGGCAGCAGGGACAGGTCGGCACGATTGCGATCGTGGGCGGCGGGCTTGGCGGCTTGGCCACGGCGCACGCGCTTGCCGCGGTCGGCTTCGATGCTGAGATTTTCGAGGCGGCGCCGGCGCTGTCCGAGATCGGCGCCGGCATCAACACGAGCCCGCAGGCGGTGAAGGCGCTGCGCGCGATCGGCCTTGGCGACAGGATCGCCGCCGTCGGCAACACGTCGCCCGGCACATTCACGCGCAACATGCAGACCGGCGAGCCGCTCGAATTCTCGGACCGCTGGGCGGCGGCGGCGCGCTATGGCGCGCCTTACTATACGTTCCACCGCGCCGACCTCATGGACGCGCTGGCGAGCGACCTCGATCCCGCGCGTATCCATCTCAATCATCGCCTGAGCGGACTCGAGGAGCGGTCCTCGGGCGTCCTCCTGCGCTTTGCCAACGGCGCCACGCGCGAAGCGGATTTTCTGATCGCCGCCGACGGCGTCAATTCGGTGGTGCGCCGCGCGCTCTACGGCGACGACAATCCGACCTATACCGGCCAGATGGTGTGGCGCGCGCTCTTGAAAGGGAGCGACGTGCCGATCGAGATCATGGAACCCTCGGGCCATATCCAGTGGCTCGGGCCCGGCTGTCACCTCCTCGCCTACTATTTGCGCGGCACCGATGTCGTCAACATCGTGACGCAAGAGGATACCGACAAATGGGTCGCCGAAGGCTGGTCGACGCCCGGCGATCCCGACGAGATGCGGCTGAGTTTTCCCAATCCCGAGCCACGTCTCGAAAAGCTCCTGAGCATCGTCACGCAATGCTCAAAATGGGGCCTCTTCACGCGGCCGCTCACGGAGAATTGGGGGCGCGGCCGCATCCAGCTCATCGGCGACGCGGCGCATGCCATGCTGCCCAATGCCGGGCAAGGCGCGTGCATGGCTTTCGAGGACGCCTATACGCTCGCGCGCTGGCTCGATGCCGAGCGCGACGATCCCGAGGAAGCATTCCGAAATTTCCGGCGCATCCGCATCCCGCGCGTCCACGCGGTGCAGCGCCTTTCCTTCGCTTATGCCAGATTCAAGCACATGAGCGACCGGGGCGCGCAGAAGGCCGTGATCGCCAGCGCGAAACAGGGCCGAGGCGTCAGCTCCGATTGGGTCTGGGCCTACGATCCGATCGACGGCTGGAACAAGGCGCCGACCGTCCCGGTCATCGACTGATCGTCAGGCGCGCTTCGGCACGTAGCCATAGCGCAGGTTGCTGCGCGCCGGGCCGATCTCCTCGTAGCGCCGCTTGATCTCGGCGTAGCGGTCTTGCGTCGCGCGCTCGGCGTGGCGGTTGTAGCCGTAGAGGCGCGCGGAATTGTCGCCGAAGATCGCGCTCTTCACCGCGCCGTCCGCCGCGCCCAACGGCGCGAAGCCGAATTTCTCCTGCATATCCTGCGGAATCTCGAGGCGCCGGAATCCCTCGATCTGCCATTGCGGCGAGCCGGTCCAGAGCGCGTCCGTGCCCCAGACGACGTGATCGGCACCGAGCCCCTTCACCATCGTGCCGAAGATCGCCGCGGCAAGGCGCGGCTCGGCGACGAGCGTGTAGGCTACCACTTGGCCCAGATCGCCATAGACGTTGGTGACGCCGTATTTCTGCGGAATTTCGGCGAGGTCGCTGACCCACGAGACGCGGCCGGTGTCGTTCCACTCCGCCATGCCCTCTTCGGGCGTGCCGCCGCCGACCCACCGATAGCCCGAGTGATAGACGATGAAATTGAGCTGCGGCCAATCCTTCGCCGCCTTGCCGACATCGCTCACGTCGGCATAGGGCCGCAAGTGCGGGAACTGCTTTTCCGCCTCGGGCGCGAACAGGCCCTTGTGGATGCAGACGTTGCGGATGCCGGACTTGGCGAATTTCTCGTACGCCGGATAGATCAGCTTCTCGTCGTCGAGCCGATAGGGAAAGTGGCTCGTCTCCTTGTGTGTGTTGTCGCCGACGGTGTAGCCCTTCCAGGAATTGGGCTTGTATTGCTCGACCCCCTGGTCGATCGCCTCGAGCCAGCCGGGCTGGCCGGGCGTGATCGTGAAATGCGCGAACATGCGCTTCGAGCCCGCGTCGGCATTGACCTTGGCGCGCGTCTTGAACACCAGATCCTGCGGCAGGAACCAGTCTTGCGGAATCTCCGACGGCGAATTCGTCAGCAGCACGATCTTGGTGTCGCTGTCGAGGAAGAGCTCCTTGAAGTAGTTGCCGAACTTCAGGTCGTCGAGACTCTGGCTCGCTTCCTTGCCGACGAGCTCGGGGTTCCAGCCCATCTTGCCGACGGCCGCGCGCCCGCGCAGGAACTGATCGAGCCGCGTGTCGTCGCGCAGGAAATGCGTGTGCATGTCCATGATGAACTGATCTTTCAGCGCGTCGGCGCGCGCGTCCGCCAGCTCCGGCGTCGCGGCTTCCGCCTCGCTCGCGTCGAAGATCGGCCCGAACACCTGGTTCATCGCGACGAACGAAGTCGCCATGCCGGCCGCCGTCTCGAAGAAGCGCCGGCGCGACAGGCCGAGCTTCTTCGCCGTCGCAGCCCCGATCTCCTTGACGCGCGCCTCGACCTCTTTCTGCCGCGCGCTTTGCGGCGGCGGAAAATACTCCTCGCTCGATACGATCTGCGTCGGCACGGGGGCGGCGAAGGTCGTGGTCTCGGCCGGCCGCAATTTCGCCAGCTCGGCGTCGCTCAGGAATTTCATGGCGTCCTCCGGCTAGTCTCACTCTGTCAACGTGCTTTGGCGCCTCAAGCCAAGTTGAAGACGCGCAGCGAATTGTCGCGCACGAGCTTGCGCTTTTCCGCCTCGTCGACGCCCTTCGTCGCCTGCGCCACGAAGTCCTGCGATTTTGGCCAGGTCGAGGCGAAATGCGGATAGTCCGACGCCCACATCAGATTGCCGACGCCGATCTCGTGGCGCATCGGCACCGCCTCAGGCTCGTCGATGAATCCGACGAACACCTGGCGCCGGAAATACTCGCTCGGCTTCAAGGCGAGCTTGGTCGGCCAGCTATTGACCTGAAGGCCGCGCAGGCCGGCGTTCATGGCCTTGTCGAGCCGCGACAGGAACGAGGGAAAGAAATCGATGCCGTTCTCGGCGCTGACGATTTTCAAACGCGGGAAGCGCTCGAGCACGCCCGAGCAGATGAGATGCGCGAGCGTGCGCTCGGCCTCGTGCTGGCGCACGACCGAGAAGAGGCTCATCGCCGGGTCCCAATAGGCGATCGCGAGGCGGCTTTCCTCGGCGCCGGTGATGGCGTGGAGCACGATCGGCAGGCCATGGGCCTCTGCCGCGGCCCAGATCGGATCGTAGAGCGGCAGGCTATAAGGGCGGTCGGGCGGCGGCGACAGCGCGATCATCAACCCCTTGTGGCCGAGCCTCGCCGCGCGCTCGATCTCCTTCACCGCTTCGGCAGGATCGCTGACCGAGATCAGCGCCAATCCGACAAGGCGCCGCCGGTCGTGACTGATATAGTCGCCGAGCCAGTCGTTGTAGGCGCGGAACACGGCGCGTTGCAGCTCGGCATCCTTGAGCCAGAACATGCGGAAGCCCAAGGTCGGGTGCAGCACCTCGCCATCGACGCCGTCGAGATCCTGGTCCTTGAGGCGCGCGACCGGGTTCCAGCCGCCGGGCAGCGCGTCCTCGTAGCGGCTCGCGCGCACCTGGAACTGGCTTTTGTCGGCGTCGTTGCCGCTGGCCGCCGCCGATGCGAGCCCAACCGAAACGGGGTGCGGCGGAAAACCCTCGTAGATCATGTAGTCCTGGCGCCGCCCGTCCTTCTCGCGCGTCTCGACATAAGGCGCGCGGTAGGAGAATTTGCGGTCGATCCGCTTCACCCACAGATCAGGCGGCTCGCTGACATGGGAATCGCCCGAGAAGAGTTTGTAGTCGCTCATGGGAACCACCGTCCTTCCCCCGGCCGCATAATCATGTCGCGCGCTTGCGCAAAAACGCAACCCCGTTGTCGGCGCCGTTCCATGCTATGGTCGCGGGCAAAAGACAAGCCGAGGGGAGGCAGTGATGGCGCTCACGCTCTATCACAACGACATGTCGGTCTGCGCGCAAAAAGTGCGCTTCACGCTTGCGGAAAAGGGCCTCGCCTACGAGGGCCATCATCTCAACCTGCGCGCCGGCGACCAGAAGGAGCCGGACTATCTGAAGCTCAATCCCAACGGCTATGTGCCGACCCTGGTGCATGATGGTTTCGTCGTTTGTGAGTTGACGGTGATCTGCGAATATCTCGACGATGCGTTTCCGGCGCCCGCGCTGAAGCCGACCGACGCGCAAGGGCGCGCGCGCATGCGCGGCTTCGTCAAATTCATCGATGCCGCGATCTTTCCCGCGACCGGCGTGGTCTCGATGTCGATCGCCTTCCATCATCAATATGCGCCCGACGTTCACGCCAAGATGGAAGCGGCGCGGCCCGGCTGGATCGCCAATTTCCGCAACCTGCAGAAGGGAGCCGACAACCCGGCCTTTCCGGCTGCGATCCGTCGGCTCGACAAGATGCTCGCCGACATGGAGGCAGCGCTCGTGGCGCACGGCAAGCCGTGGCTCGTCGGCGACATGTTCACGCTCGCCGACATAGGCAACGCGCCCTATGTGACGCGGCTCGATCATTTGCAGTTTCTGCCGCAGATGACCGCGCGGCGTCCGCGCACCGCCGCGTGGTACGAGCGCATCACGGCGAGAGCGGGATATCGTGATGGCCTCGGCAAATGGTTCAACGCGAAGTACCTGCCGCTGATGGCGGAGAAGGGCAAGGAAGCCTGGCCACGCGTCAAGGAACTGGTTGCGGCATGAGGCGCAAGAGAGGGAGGAACACGATGAAACGCGCAGCGTGGATCTGGCTCGCGGCGGCAGCGATCGCATGTCTCGGCGCGCGCGCTTCGGCCGACGAGCTCGTGCTCAAATTCGCGACGCTCGACGTGCCGCAAGCGCATCTCAATGTCCGCATCCACCATCCCTGGGTCGAGAAGATCAACAAGGAGGCGAACGGCCTCTTCCGCATCGACGTGTTCGACGGCGAGGCGCTGGCGAATCAGGGCAACATTTACAACCAGGTGACCAGCAACGTGGTGCAGATCGGCTGGGGCTTGCCGAGCCTCGCCGGCAAGTTTCCGCTGCTCCAGGTCGCGGCGTTGCCCTATCTCTCGACGGCGGATTCCGAAGTCGCCTCGACCGCGCTGTGGCGGCTCTATAAGTCCGGGCTGCTCGATCAGGAATTCGACCAAGTCGTGCCGCTGAAACTCATCGTCTTTCCGCAATCGGGCTTGCAGTTCCGCAAGGCGCCGCCGCCGCTCGACACCCTCAACGGACTGAAGATGATCGCCGGCACCAAGATCGCGTCGGAAATCATCCAGAAACTCGGCGGCGCGCCCTTGTCGTTCCGCATCGACGAGTATTACGAGACGCTGCAACGCGGCACCGCCGACGGTGTGCTGGTCGGATGGACGGCGTTCGATCCCTTCAAGCTCGCCGAGGTGACGCATTATCACGTCGATGCGCCGCTAGGCGGCGACACCGGCTATGTGTTCATGGCGCGGAAGGAATGGGAGTTGCTGCCCGATGGCGTGCAGAAGGTCTTGGCGGCGAATTCGGGCGAGCCGGAGAGCCGCGCGTTCGGCCGCTTCTGGGACCAGGTCGTGAAGGAGGGCGAGGCCAACACGCTGAAGCTGCCCGGCCACACGCTCGTCCATCTGACCGCGGAGCAGCAGAAGAAGTGGCACGACGAGATCGCGCCGATCGCGGACGAGTGGGCGAAATCCATGCCGAACGGCGCCAAGGTCATGGCCGCTTACAAGGAGCTGCTCGCCAAGGTGAAGGCCGGAAGCTGAGCGCGCGGCGTTACTGCGCCATCGTCGAGACGAGCCAGAGCGCGATGCCGGGGAACGCGACGAGGAGCGCAAGCTTGACGAGATCGGCGATGACGAAGGGTGCGACGCCCTTGTAGACGGTCCAGATCGATACATCCGGCTGGATGCTCTTCAGAACGAACACGTTCAGCCCCAAGGGCGGATGGATGAGGCCGGTCTCGACGACGCAGATATTGATGATGCCCCACCACAGAATGTCGTAGCCGAGCGTCTGCACGAGCGGCGTCACGATCGGCACGGTGATGACCATGACGGCGAACGATTCCATCACCGCGCCGAGCAGCAGATAGGTCGCAAGGATCGCCGCCATGATCTCGGTCGGCGTCCAATCGAGATGCGACATGAACTCGGTCGCGGCCTCGGTCAGGCGGCTCACGCCGACGACGAACGAAAAAATCTGCGCGCCGAAGATCAATCCATAGATGAGGGCGGTCGTCGCCGTCGTCGCCGCCATCACGTGCCAGAAATTCCGGCCCTTGAGCTTGCCGCGCCAGAGCGCGCAGAGGAACGATTCAAAGGCCCCGACCGCGGCCGCCTCGGTGACGGTGAAGAAGCCGAAATAGACGCCGCCCAGGACGCTGCCGAAGAGGAGACCGGCCGGGCCGCAGCGCCTGAGCGCGGCCCAGAGTTGGCCCGCTTCGCCGCTCGCGCGCACCGGCGCAGATTGCGGCGAAATGCGCACATAGATCGCAATGGTGACGAGATAGAGCGCGAAGCCCAAAAGGCCCGGCCCGATCGCGGCGACGAAGAGCTGGCCGATCGAGGCTTGCGACAACAGCGCGAAGAGAATGATGACGCCGGAGGCGGGCGGTAGGAGCGCGCCCAAACTCCCGCCGGCGGCGCAGACGCCGGTCGCGAAGGCCGGCGAATATCCGCGCGCCTGCATCTCGGGAAGCGCCACTTTGCCGACTGTCACCGTGGTCGAGACCGAATGGCCCGTCAGCGCGCCGAAGCCGGCGCAGCCGGCGATCGTCGCGAGGCCAAGCCCGCCGCGCAGCCGGCCCAGGAGCACATGGGCGAGGCGATAGATGTCCTCGGCGACGTCGGCGACCTGCGCGAAGCTTCCCATCATGAGGAAGAGCGGCAATGTGGCGAGCTGCGGGCTGCCGAGAAAATCGGTCACCTCGGTCGAAGCGGCGCTCAAGGACGGCCAGATGCCGACGAAGAGGGCGGAGCTGATGACGCCGACGATGCCCATGATCGCCGCGATCGGGATGAGCACAAGCGTCAGGAGCCACATGACGACGAAGATCAGCGTCAGCGTCAGCCCGACGTGGTTTTGGGCCCAGGACGCGATGGTGTCGACGTTGGCGACCCAAAGCCATGCGAAGCCCGCAACGGCGGCCATCGTCACGATGGCGCCCAGGATGCCGCCAGACCCGTGCGCCATCGCGCGGCGCATGTCGTTCAGAACGATGATCGCCTGCACCAGGACGCCGAAGGCGAAGAGCGCCGAGACGGCATACATGAAGGGCGCCTCGGGCAAGCCGAGGATGATGGTGCTTTTGCTGTCCTCGGCCATCGCGTCGGCGAAGAGCCAGATGCCGACGGCAAGCGCGCCGTAGAAAAGCCAAAGGCACGCGCCGCCCAGCGCCTCGAACCAGGCATGGAGCCGCGGACTGAAATAGCGCGCGACGAGATCGATCTTGAGGTTGACGCGCTGCATCATCCCGGCGGGGATGCAGGCGGCGATCGCCACCGAGAACGTCATCTGTACGATCTCGTTGATCGCCGGGATCGGCTCGTTGGCGATCCAGCGCAGCGCGACATCGACCATGATGATCGCGGCGACGAACAGCATGCCACACACGCATGCGATCGCGACAACGCGCGAGGCCGCGCCGAGCCATTGTTCGAGCTGATCGAGGACCGAGGGCGGCGCGCGCGCGATCCCGGGTTCGGCTTCGCTGATCGTCACGCCGTTCCTCCCGCGCGTCTTCTTGGCGCCAAGTCTACTCCCGAACTCTGCCCCCGGGAAATTCGTTGGCGAAGACGCATCAGCGGTCGGTTCCTGCGGCATCGCGCCCCTTACCGGTCCCGGAGCGCTGGGGTACAGTCGCGCACCGCGCTGGCAACCGGCGCCTCCGTCCCGCGAGCAAGACGCCATGCCCACCATCACCCATGCCGACGCCATCGCCCGCGCCAAAAAGGTGGCGGAGGTGTGTGCCAGGAATGCGACCGCGGTCGAAAAACTTCGCCGCCTGCCGCCCGAGAATGTCGAAGCGATGATGGCGTCGGACCTCGTCGGCCTCATCGTCCCCGAAGCCCGCGGCGGCTATGGCATCGACAGCTGGATGATGGTTGCCGACGTCGTGGCCGAAGTGGGCCGTGTGTGCGGCTCGAGTGGATGGTGCTTCGATCTCCTGATCCAGCATCATTGGGTGCTCGGCATGTTCCCGGCCGAGGCGCAGGACCTCGCCTTCAAGACCGACAGGCGGCCGAAGATCGGCACTTCCTTCATGCCGGTCGGCAAGGCGACGCGCGCGCCGGGCGGCTTCCGCGTGAGCGGCGATTGGAGCTTTTCCTCGGGCGTCGATCATTGCGACTGGGCGATCTTGGGCGCACCGATCCTGTCCGACGCGGGCGGGCCGCCCGACATGCGCTTC
Organism: uncultured Alphaproteobacteria bacterium; assembly: GCA_963729295.1. Lineage (GTDB taxonomy): Bacteria > Pseudomonadota > Alphaproteobacteria > ATCC43930 > CGMCC-115725 > DATJLY01. Next base: position 173,274 of record CAVSNJ010000027.1, on the reverse strand, counting down.
TTTCTCTTCGGGCCCGGCGAGTTCAAGCCGCGCGACACCTGGAATGCCGTCGGGCTCAAAGGCTCAGGCAGCAACAATGTCGTCGTCAACGACGTCTTCGTGCGCGAGGAGCATACGCTGCGCGCCGCCGATTTCGCCTCGGGCCGCGCGCCCGGCACCAAGGTCAACACGGGCGTGATGTTCCGCGAGCCGGGCTACGTCGCCTTCCCGTTCGGAATTTTCTGTCCGATGCTGGCGATCGCGCGGGGCGCGCTCGACTGCTATGCCGGATTCGCCAAGAACCGCACCGCGGGGATGGGCCGCGACCCGGTGTTGCAGACCTATAACGCCGAGCGCTCGCTCGGCGAATCCGCGGCCGAGATCGACGCGGCGTATCTTCTCGCCAAAGACAATGACGAGAAGCTGCGCCTGGGCCTGCCGGGCGGCGAGAACGACGTCGTGGCGATCCGGCGCAATTTCACGCTCGCCTCGCGCCTCGCCATGCGCGCGGTCGACCGCGTGTTCGAGCTGACCGGCGCGCGCGGCATCCTCGACGACAATCCGATGCAGCGCTTCTGGCGCGACACGCACGCGGCCGGCAACCATGTCGCGTTCGGCGTCGACACCAGTTATGTCCAGGCCGGCGCGCACCTGCTCGGCATGCCGGTGCCGGGCGCGCTTTGAGGGAGGAAGCGATGTCCCGTATCGACGTGCACCATCATCTGGCATCGCCGCGGTCCGTTCAGATGCTCGCAGACCATCTCGGCGCATCGCTGTCGCAGGCGATGACCGCCCAGCGCGCGCTCGAGGACATGGACAAGGGCGGCATCACGACGGCGATCAATTCCATCCCGGCGCCGCCGCGAAAGGCGTTCGAGGATCGCGAGGCCGGCATCGCCTATGCGCGCGACAACAACGAATATCTGGCGCGGCTCGTCGCCGATCATCCCGGCCGCTTCGGCATGTTCGCGGCGCTTCCCATGCCGCACGTCGATGCGACCTTGAAGGAGATCGAATACGCGCTCGACGTCTTGAAGGCCGATGGCGTCCATTTCATGACGAGCTATATCGACCATTGGCTCGGCGACAAGCTGTTCGCTCCGGTGTTCGACGAGCTCAACCGGCGCAAGGCGCTCGTCTATACCCATCCCCATTCGCCCTATTGCTGCACCGCGCCCTTGAAAGAGATCGTGATGCCGGATGCGATGATCGAATACGGCACCGATACGACGCGTGCCATCGCCAACGTGGTGTTCTCCGGCACCTCGCGCCGCTGCCAGGACCTCAACATCATCTGGTCGCACGCCGGCGGCACGATGCCGTTCCTGATCTATCGCTTCCTCAAGACCGGGGCGATCCCGGCGAACGCGCAGATATTGCCGCATGGCGTGGTGGCCGAGCTGAAGCGCTTCTACTACGACACCGCGCAGGCCTCGCATGCCGTGCTGCTGACCGCGCTCCGGCAAGTGGTCGGGCTGTCGCATGCCGCGTTCGGCTCGGATTATCCGTGGGGCGCGTCGGCCCAGTGCGTCGCCGAGCTCGAAGAGGCGCGCGTGCTGAGCGCCGAGGAAATGCGCGGCATCGAAAGCGGCAACATCCTGCCGCTCCTGCCGCGCTTCCGTTAGCGCCAGCCCACGAATTGACGGGCGGGCGCGCCTGACATAGAGTTTAGAAGGCTGCGAGGAAACGCACCATGGCCAGAATCCGGCACATCGCGATCTTCTCCGACGATCCCGAGCGGTTAGCGGAGTTCTATGTCGGCGTTTTCGGCATGGAAGTGAAAGGCAAGAGCGACGGCGGCGCCGCCGTGTGGATGACCGACGGCTACATGGACATCGCGCTTTTGAAGCGCACGAGCGAGCTCGCGCCCGAGGGCGTGCATCATTTCGGCGTCACCATCGAGCCCGGCGAGAAGGAAGGGGTCTATCGCCGCCTGAAGGAGCGCGACGCCTGGGTGATGAAGCCGCCGCCGGGCCGGCCCTATGTCGAAGACGCGGCCAAGGACGCCGACGGCAACAAATTCGACATCTCGACCTCCGCCGTGAAGGCTGAGGGCGGCAAGGTCGAGGTGAAGGACAAGGCCCGCGTCGGCGAGCTGGAAAAGGCCTGATGGCCGGCGACGCCCAGCCGCGCGCGCCCTATGCCGGTCCGATCGAGCCCGGCATGGTGTTCGATTTCGAGCCCGGCAAGAAGCATAAATACGAGCGGCTGACCATCACCAAAAAAGCGGGCGCGCAGCTTTGGGCGCGCGGCCGGAGCGGCGAGACCTTTCACGAGGAAGCGGAGTTCCGCACCTCGGTCGTGCTCGTCTCGCGCACGCCGCTCGTAAAGGCGCAGGCCCCGCCGCGGCCGCTCGAAGGGCGCTACGAGGGGCCGATCGAGCCCGGCATGGTGTTCGACTTCGAGCCTGGCAAACGCCACATGTACGAGCGGCTCACCGTCATGGAATGCCGCGGCCTGAATATCTGGGCGCGCGGCCGCAGCGGCAGCACCTATTACGACGTGCGCGAGTTCCGCGATCACGTGGTCCCGGTCGCGCGCGAGCGGTGATGACCATGCGGGCGAAGATCATGCTCGCCGCCGCCGCAGTTCCGGCGCTCATTGCCGCGGGTCCTGCCGCTGCGGCCGAGCCGTTCGACATTCCGGTGATCGTCTCTCTCACCGGACAGGGCGCATTCCTGGGCAGCCAGGTGCATCAGGCGCTGCAAATCCTCGAGAAGGCTGCGAACGCAGCGGGCGGCATCCATGGCCGGCCGATCCACATGGTGTTTCACGACGACCAGACGGACCCGCAAATCGCGGTCCAGCTCATGAGCGACGTGGTGGCGGCGCACCCGCCTGTCGTGCTCGGCTCGACGCTCGTTGCCGATTGCAATGCGATGGCGCCCCTGGCAGCGCATGGGCCGGTCGAATACTGCTTCTCGCCCGGCATCCACCCGCCGGCCGGTAGCTATGCCTTCACCTCGAGCACCTCGACGTTGGATTTGGCGAAGGCGCTGGTGCGGTATCTGCGGCAGAAGGGCTGGACCAAACTCGCGCTCGTCACCAGCACCGACGCGACCGGCCAGGACGCCGACCGCGGCTTCGCCGAGGTGCTCGCCGATCCCGAGAACAAGGACGTGTCGCTCGCGGCCCACGTCCATTTCAACACCGCCGATGTGAGCGTCGCGGCGCAGATGGAGCAGATCCGCGCCGCCAACGTCCAAGCCGTCATTGCCTGGAGCACGGGCTCGCCCGTCGGCACGGTGCTGCGCGGCCTCATCCAGTCGGGCATCGATCTTCCGGTCGGCACGACCGGCGGCAACATGACGTACGCGCAAATGAAGCTTTTGGCCGACTACCTGCCGAAGGAATTCTATTTCCCGTCGGCGGAATGGCCGGTCGGTGGCGATACCAAGGTGAAGCTCGATCCCGGCGTCGCGGCAAAGCAAAAGGAATACTACGCCGCCTTCGCCGCGGCCGGCGCAAAGCCGGACGAGGGCTCGGTCCTCGGCTGGGATCCGGCGAACCTCGTGATCGATGCGCTGCGCGCGCTGCCCGATGGCGCCGATGCGACGCAATTGCGCGACTATCTGCTCAAGCAGACGAGCCTGCCCGGCGTCAACGGCGTCTACGATTTCGTGAAGACGCCGCAGCGCGGACTGTCGCTCGACAACGTCGTCATCACGCGCTGGGACAAATCTCCGGGCGAATGGAGCGTGGTGTCGGAGCCGGGCGGCGTTCCGCTCGCGCCATAAGCGCCGGAATTTGAACGCGCGCGCTTCTTCCGATAAAATGTCCCCGAGCGGAGGGACGCATGACCACGACCCAGGAAGAGAATGATCGCCTGACGCGGATCGGCCCCGGCACGCCGATGGGCAATCTGCTGCGGCGCTATTGGCATCCGGTCGGCATCGAATCCGAGCTGGCGCAGGACCCGGTGCGGCGCGTGCGCTGGTTCGGCGAGGACCTGACGCTCTTCCGCTCCGAGCGCGGCGAATATGGGCTTATCGACGACCGCTGTCCGCACCGCTGCCTGTCACTTGAATACGGCATTCCGGATGAGTGCGGCCTGCGCTGCGCCTATCACGGCTGGCTGTTCGATGCGCAAGGCCGCTGCCTCGAGCAGCCATACGAGGATTTGGCGCACCCCGAAGGGCGCTTCAAGGACGAGATCAGGATCAAGTCCTATCCGGTCGAGGCGCTGGGCGGATTCGTGTGGGGCTATTTCGGGCCCGAGCCGCGCCCGCTGCTGCCGCGCTGGGACGTGCTCGTGCGCGACGATCTCGACCGCGCCATCGAGGTCTTCACCTTGCCGTGCAATTGGCTGCAATGCATGGACAACTCGGCCGACCCGGTGCATTTCGAATTCTTGCATGCGCGGTTCGGCAACTACCAGGAGAAGAAGCACGGCCGGCCGCCGGCGATGAATCCGGCGCGGCACGTCAAGATCGCGTTCGATCTCTTCAAATACGGCATTTACAAGCGGCGGCTCCTGGAAGGCGAGCCGGAAACGGCGGACGACTGGGTCGTGGGGCACCCGATCCTTTTCCCGACGACGCTCGCGCAGGGCGGCGCCAATGCGCCCGGCCTGCAAATCCGCGTGCCGATCGACGACACGCACACGGTGCAGATTCTCTATCGCACGATGAAGCGCAAGCCCGGCGCGCCGCCGCTGCCGATCGCGGTCAAGCATACGAAACTCTTCGACGAGAACGGCAAGCTCGCCGCCAACACCATCCCGCATCAGGACGCGCTCGCCTGGGTCGGCCAGGGCCCGATCTCCGACCGCACGCGTGAGCATCTCGCGACGAGCGACCGCGGCGTCGTGCTTTACCACAAGCTCCTGCTCGAGCAGATGGAGCGGGTGGAGCAGGGGCTCGAGCCGATGGCGGTGATCCGCGACCGCGCCGAGAACGAGCCGATGATCGAGCTCAATCGCGAAGTCCGCACGCTCGACGCCTTCGCCTCGCGCTACGACAATTCCTTCGGCAAGATCCAGGAGCTCGCGGGCACGGCCGCGAAGTGAGCGTCATTCCGGGACGCGCTTTCGCCCTCGCGCTCGTGGCGGCGATCTGCGCCGCTTCCGCGGGCCACGCCGCCGTCACGCTCAGGGTCGGAAAAGCCTCGCCCACGGCGGCGACCATGGTGCCGCTCGTCGTGGGCGCCCAAGAGGGCTTCTTCGCGAAGCAGGGGCTCGAGGTTCAGATCTTCGATTTCTCGGGCGGCGCCAAGCTGCATCAGGCGATGGCGGCCGGCAGCCTCGATCTCGGCGTCGGCGCGGGGACGGACCTGGCGCTCGTCGCCAAGGGCTCGCCCGAGCTTGCGGTCGCGAACGGCGCGGGGCCGCTTCTCTTCATCGGCATGGCCGTGCCGAAGGATTCGACCGCGAAATCGCTCGCGGACCTGAAAGGCGCGCGGATCGGCGTCACCACGGTCAATTCACTGACCTACTGGCTCGCGCTCGAGCTCGCACGCCAACGCGGCTGGGGGCCGGACGGCGTCACGCCGATCGCGATCGGCGGCGAGGCGGCGAGCAGCTTCGCGGCTTTTCGCGCGCACTTGGTCGATGCCGCGATCATCTCGACTTCGTTGGCGTTTCAGATGGAGGCGCAGGGCGAGGGACGCTTGCTCGCGCCCGTGTCGTCTTGGGCCGGCGAGCTCGGCGGCTCGGTGATCTTCGCCACGCGCGCCCTCATCGCAAGCGACCCCGACGCGATCCGCCGCTTCCTCGTCGGCTGGTTCGACGCCGTGCGGTTCATGCGCGCCAACCGCGACGAGAGCGTGAAGCTCGCGGCGCAAATGACCGGCATGCCGATCCCGATCGAGGCGCGGGAATTCGATCTCACTCTGCCGATGTTCAACATGGACGGGCACTTCAACGCCGAGATCCTCGCAACATTGAAGCGCTCGTTCGCGGAGCTGAAGCTGCTCGATCAGCCGCCCGATATGTCGAAGCTTTATACCGAGGAATTCCTGCCGAAGTGACGGGGCGCCGCCGTTACTGCGCGCGCAGCTCAGGAAAATCCTCTTCCCAGAATTCGGCGGGCCCGCGCAAATTGTCGCGCCGGCGGGCGGCTTCGGTCTGGCGCAGCTCGACGCGCCGGATCTTGCCCGAGATCGTCTTCGGCAGCTCGGCGAATTCGAGCCGCCGCACGCGCTTGTAAGGGGCAAGACGCTCGCGCATCTGCTTGAAGATGTCGCGCGCGGTCGCGGAATCGGGCGCGAAGCCCGCGGCCAGAACGATGAACGCCTTCGGCACGGCAAGCCGCTGCGGGTCGGGCGAAGGCACGACCGCGGCTTCCGCAACGGCGCGATGCTCGATCAGCGCGCTCTCGAGCTCGAACGGGCTGATGCGATAGCCCGACGACTTGAACACGTCGTCGGTGCGGCCGACATAGGTGATGCGGCCGTCCGTGTCGCGCCGCGCGGTATCGCCGGTGTGATACCAGACGCCGTCGATCCGCCGCATCGAGCCGTCGTCCTGCTGATAGCCCTGCATCAATCCGGTCGGGCGCGGCGAAAGCCCAACCACGATCTCGCCTTCCTCGGCCGCAGTGCCGTTCTCGTCGACGATCTCGATGCGGTAGCCCGGCAAGGGCCGTCCCATCGAGCCCGGCACGACCTTTTGGCCGGGCGAGTTGCCGACGAGCGACGTTGTTTCGGTCTGGCCATAGAAGTCGCGCACGGTAAGGCCCCAGACCTGCTCGACGCGCGCGATCACTTCCGGATTGAGCGGCTCGCCCGCCGACAGCGCTTCGCGCAGCGGCACCTTCCACCGCACGATGTCCTGCTGCACCAACATGCGCCACACGGTGGGCGGCGCGCAGAAGGTAGTGATGCCGCAGCGCCGCAGGAGATCGAGCGTCTCGACCGCGTCGAAGCGCGGCTGCGTCATCGCGACGATCGTCGCACCCGCGCTCCATGGCGCGAAGAAGCTGCTATAGGCGTGCTTCGCCCAGCCGGGCGAGGAGATGTTGAGATGCACGTCGCCCGGCTGAAGGCCGAGCACATAGATCGTCGATAAATGTCCCGCCGGATAGCTCTGGTGGCTGTGCAGCACCATCTTGGGCCGCGCGGTCGTGCCGGAGGTGAAATAGAGGAGCAGCGGATCGTCAGCGTTGGTGACGCCCTCGGGCACGAAGGATTTCGGCCGGTCGTAGGCATCCTCGAAGCGGTGCCAGCCCGGCGCGCCGCCGACGGCGATGCGCGTATAGTCGCCGGCGAGCCGCGCGAAGCGGCCGGTGAGCGCAGCCGGCACGATTGCGTGGCGGATGCGCCCGCGCTCGAACCGGTCCTGGAGATCGGCCTCGGTGAGGAGCGTGGTCGCCGGAATGATGACGGCGCCGAGCTTCATCAGCGCAAGCATCGCCTCCCACAGCGGCCGCATGTTCGGCAGCAGCAGGAGCACGCGGTCGCCGCGCCTGACGCCCAATGCGCGCAGATGGTTGGCGACCTGGTTGGAGCGCGCTCGCAGCTCGCCGAAGCTCAGCTTCTCCTCAGCCTCGCCGACGAGCCACAGCGCCGTGTGCTCGGCCGGCAGATGGTCGAACAGGTCGAGCGCCCAGTTGAAGCGGTCGAGCTTCGGCCAGCGGAACTCCCGCACCGCCGCGTCGTAGTCCACACGCAGCCGCAGCAGCAGGTCGCGCGCCGCGAGATACTCTTGGGCGCTGTCGCTCATTTGGTCTGTACCAAGGCGGCAAGATCGCCGTCGATCTCTTCCAACGTGCGGCCCTTCGTCTCGAAGCCGATGAACCAGACTGCGAACGCGCCGATGAGGAACCAGATGGCGAAGAAATTCATGCCGGGAATGAGTGCGTCGAGCGTCGCCTTGGGCGTCATGAGATTGGACGAGCCGGCGATATACGCGAGCCCGGCGGGCCCGATGAACTTGCCGAGATTGGCGAAGCCGTAGCCCAGGCCCATGCCGCTCGCGCGCAGTTTCGACGGCCACACCTCGGCCTGGTAGGGACCAACCACCGACATGTTGCCGCTGCCGAAGAAATTGTTGACGAGCAGCATAAGGTAGAAGACCGACGCGGTGCCGATATAGAAGCTGTGCAGATAGCCTGCGAGCGAGATCGCCGCGCCGGCGGTGAGGCACGTCATGACGATCGTCGGGCGCCGTCCGATCACGTCCGACAGCCAGGCGCAGAAGAAGCGTCCGGCGATCGCGGTGAGGCTGGTCCAGATCACGAGGAACGACGCTTCCGCCGGGCCGATCTTGAGTACCAGCACGAGCAACGTCGTGATCCACAGCGCCAGGCTCGTCGAGCCGGTCTGGCTGATGCCTGTGAGGCAGGACGCGGCGATGCTGCGCGGATATTTGAAGATTTCGCGCCAGGCGGCGTGCTCGACCGCGGGCATTGCCGACGGCAACGCGATCTCGCGCGGATCGACTTGCAGCGCCCAGGCGATCGACCTGCGCGCTTCTTCGAAGCGACCCTTGCTAATGAGCCAGTGCGGCGATTCCGGGACCCAGGCGCGGAAGAGAAGGCTCAAGCCCGCTGGCAACAACCCGACGACGAAGAGTCCGCGCCAGCCGATATAGGCCTCGGCATAAGCGCCCAACAGCGCGCCCATCAGCGAGCCCGCCGGCAGGAGCGCGGTGGTCATGCCGGTGACGCGGCCGCGCTTGTAGGCCGGCACGAATTCCTGCACGATCAATGTGTCGACAGTGTAAAGCCCGGTCACGCCCACGCCGACGAAGAAACGGCAGATCGACAGGAAGAGCCAACCCTGATCGGGCGTCAGCGCCATGAGGCCGGTGGGGATCGAGAAATTCAGCACGGTGAGGATCATCACCTTGCGCCGGCCGATCTTGTCGGCCATCCAGCCCCAGAACAATGATCCCAATGGCGCGCCGATGCCCGCCGACAGCAGGATCGTCCCTGACTCTCCGTAAGTCAGGCTCCAACCCTTGATGATGAAGGCGAGCACGAAGCCAATCAGGAAGTAATCGAAGAAGTCGAGCATATCGCCGAACGTCGCCGCGGCGAAGATCTTCCACTGGTTCGCCGTGAGCGACTTCTGTCGCTCCAGATGCTCCAACATGGCGCGCCTCCCCGTGTGCAGCCGAATTGGCCGTAAGGCGTGACACCGGCGCGGCAAGGCTGGTTTCTGGTTGGTACGGTCTGCTGATTTCCGAGTGAATGGGCTGCAACCGATGAGGCTTCGCGCGCCGCGCTCTCCGCAAAGCCGCATCTTCGAAGATCGGCCGAAACTCCACGGACGACCGGAGCGGCATGGTGTACCAACTTGCCGCGCGAGACAAGCCGGTTCCGGCCGCCCTGGAGCGCGGGCATGCGAGGCCCTAACATGACGCTACCAGGCGCGAGGTTCCCATGCGTCGCAATGCGTTCTTCCCGACACGCGAGATCGGCAGCGATCCGGTCAAGATCCGCGACTGGGCCCAGGCCGCCGAGGACCTTGGCTATTTCCAGATCGAGGTCGCCGACCATGTGTTCGGCGCGACCGCGCGTGAAGGCTTCGCGCCGATCTACAACGAGACCGACGCCTTCCACGAGACGTTCACGACGCTCGCCTTTCTCGCCGCCACGACGAGGACGATCGGTCTCTCGAGCGGCGTCCTCATCCTGCCGCAGCGCCAGACCGGCGTCGTCGCGAAGCAAGCGGCGGAGATCGACATCTTAAGCGCGGGGCGATTGCGTCTGGGTGTCGGCGTCGGTTGGAACCACGTCGAATACGAAGCGCTCGGCGCCGACTGGAAGACGCGCGGCGCGCGCCAGGCCGAGCAGGTCGAAGTGCTGCGCCGGCTGTGGAGCGAGAAGCTCGTGACGTTCAGCGGCCGGTTCCACGATCTGCGCGAGGTCAGCATCGTGCCGCAGCCGATCCAGCGGCCGATCCCGATCTGGTTCGGCGGCTCGTCGGATGCGGCGGTGAAGCGCGCGGCGCGGCTCGGGGACGGCTGGATGCCGATCATGGCGCCGGATCAGGCCGCGGCGAAGCTCGATCTGCTGCGCGAGCATCTCAAGGCGTTCGGGCGCGATCCTGCGCGCTTCGGCCTCGAGGGCTGGCTGCGCATGAGCGAGCCCGACCCCGAGCGCTGGGCCGCGGCCGCGGATGGCTGGCGCAAGCTCGGTGCCGAGATCGTGATGCTCTATCCGATGTACCGCATGATGACCTTCGATCAGCAGATCGACACGCTGCGCCGTTTCAAGGAGGCGGTCGGGGGATAGGGCGTCCGCTATTTCTTCGCGGCGCTATAGGGAAAGACCATATTTCCCGTCTTGATCGCGTCCGGCCACAGCACGACCGTGTGCGAGGTGTCGCGGAAATCGTCGAGGTTGTTCCGCACCAGGTTCTGGAACTGGATCACGACGAAGTGCGACTTGCTCCACTCGCCGTCCGGGCCGAAATCGATGTTGCCGACGACGGTCGGGATCGTGTGCGAATGGATGTAGTTCGCGATCTTGTCCTGATCGAGGCTGTGGCTGCCTTCGACGCCGGCGGCGAGAACCTGCGCCGCGGCATAGCCGAACGGCGGAAAGGCATAGCCGAGCGGGTCGAGCCCCTGTTCGGGCGCGAGCTTCGCATATTTCGCGAGCAGTTCCTTCAAGCCGGGGAAGTCGTAGGCCGGGATCGGCAGGAACGCCTCTTCGTTGAGGATGCCGTTCATGAGCGGGCCCAACTGGACCTCGACCGCGGCGATGATGAGGCCGATGAAGGTGCCGCCGAAGAGCTTGGGCCGGAAGCCGAGCTCGTTCGCCGCGCGCACGATGCCGACGGAATTGGGCGGATATGCCGCGACATAGACGATGTCGGGGTTGGCCGCTTGGACCGCGCGGATGATCGGCGCGAAATCGGTGGTCTGGGGCGGGTAGTTGCGGTCGTAGACCGTGGTGAAGGGCAGCTTCTTCAGGTTCGTGCGCGCGCCCTCGATGGCGTTCTGCGAGAACTCCGCGTCGGCGCCGACGAGGGCGATCGTCTTCAGATCCGCCTTGTGCTGCAGCGCGAGTTCGAAGAATCCCTCGGAGAACGCGCCCTCCGCATCGGGTCCCGAATTCAGGATCGAGAAATAGCGCTTGTAGTGGAAGCTGTGGTTCGCGGCGTTGGCGAGAATGCCGACCGTCGTCATGTTGTGCGCCATGAGAACCGGCAGCGCCGGCACGACGAGGTTCGTCGCGTAAGGCCCGATCACGAGATCGACCTTGTCCACCTCCATCAGCTTCGTATAGATCGGCGGCACGTTCGAGGGATTGCTCTGGTCGTCGTAATAGTCGAGATCGACCGGCCGGCCCAGGAGGCCGCCCTTGGCGTTGACGTCGTCCTTCCAGATTTGCAGCGCGATCAGCACCTGCTTGCCGATCGCCGCGACGCCGCCGGTAAGCGCGACGCTGAAGCCCAGCTTGATCGGCTCGGCTGCCGACGCCGCCGCGCCCGATAGGAACGCCAACGCTAACACCGCCGCCGTCACGGCTCGGCGCCATGTCATGATGCGGGTCATCCGCTCCTCCCTGTTCCGTTCGAAACGGGGTCGGGGTCGGGGCTGGTTCCGCTCAGGAGCGGCCGCCCTCGGTTTTATCCCCTCGGCCCCACGGTGCGAGGGAGTGTTCGGGCGCCGCCGCGCGCTGTCAATGGGAGTTTGGGGGAGTTTGCCGCCTTAGCGCGCGAGCGTGCCGAATCTCGTGCCGTAATCGATCGGCAGGACCTCGCCGGTGATGAGGTCGGGGCCGTCGATGAACCACAAGATCATCTCGGCGATATGTTCGGCAAAGGCGGTCTTGCCCACAGGTGTGATCTTGGCCATCTCCTCGACGCGCTCGTTGAAGCGCGCCTCGCCGAGCAGGTTCTTCATCCAGCGCGTCGCGACGAACCCCGGACAGACGGCGTTGACGCGGATCGTGGGCGCAAGCTGGCGCGCGAGCGAGATGGTGAGCGAGTTGAGCGCGCCCTTCGACGCGGCATAGGCGATCGAGCTGCCCTCGCCGTTGAGCGATCCCAAGGCCGAGACGTTGACCACGGCGCCGCTGCCGGCTGTGCGCATGTGCGGCACCGCGGCGCGGATCATCTGGTAGGCGCCGACGAGATTGACCGAGTAGATGTCGAGAAAATCGACGGCGTTCAACGCCTCGAGATCGCCCGGGCGCGCCGATTTCGTCCGGCCGGCAGAGTTCACAAGCACGTCGAGCCGGCCCCAACGCTCGACCGCGGCGGCGACCATGGCGCGGCACGAAGCGTCGTCGGACACGTCGGCCGCGTGCAGCAGCGCCTCGCTGCCGAGCCCGCGGCAGGAAGCTGCCGTCGCCTCGGCTTCGGCGCGGCTCTTCGTGTAGTTGATGACGACGCGGCAGCCCTTCGACGCCAGACGCTTCGCCGTCTCGGCGCCGATGCCAGTCGCCGATCCGGTGACGATGGCGACGCGCCCGGCGATGTCCATGGCGCCCTCCTGCTTGCATCATCCTCTCGAAAACCGCGTCCTTCAAGCCGGCCGCCGCTCGTGCCACAATGCGGATCGGGAGGCGGCAGGATGATACGCGCACGCAATCCCTGGTGGATCGTCGGCGCTTCGGTCTTCGGCCTCGTGTGCAGCGCCGGACCGATCAACATCTGGACGTTCAGCGTCTTCCTGCGGCCGGTCGCCGAGTCCCTGCATATCGGCCGCAGCGTGCTCGCCGGGGCATTGCTGCTGTCGGGCGTCATCAGCGCCATGTGCTATCCGTTTGTCGGATTGCTGCTCGACCGCTACGGCGCGCGGCGCGTCATCATGGTCGGTATCGTCTTCTTTGCGGCGGCGACGGCGCTCCAGGGCTTCATGACCGCCTCGACGCTCGTGATCTATTCGATCTTCGTCGTGCGCGGCTTTGCCTCGTCCGGTCCTTCGCCGCCCGCCTATGCCTTCATCGTGTCGCGCTGGTTCGACCGGCGGCGCGGACTTGCGCTCGGCATCGCGCTCTCGGGCGTCGGGCTCGGCACTGCGATCGTCCCGACGATCGCCGCCTACCTCGTCGGCGCGCTCGGCTGGCGCTTGGCCTATGCCGGGGTCGGCGTCGTCATGCTGATCCTGGCCGGCGTGCCCGTCACCCTTCTGGTGCGCGAGCCCGACGCCGACGAGCGCGCCGCGATGCCGCATCTCGCCGCAGCCTCGCTCCCCGGCATGACGTTGCGCGAGGCATTGACCCGGTCATGGCGGTTCTGGGGCCTGGCCGTCGCCTTCTTCCTCGGCATCATCGTCTTGAATGGCACGCTCACCCAGATCGTCGCCATGCTGATGGATCGCGGCGCGAGCTTGCAGGCGGCGACCAGCGTGCTGGCGGCGTCCGGCATCGCCGCAGTCGTCGGCCGCATGGCGTCGGGCTGGTGCGCCGACAAGTTCCACGGCCCCTATGTTGCAGTCGGGTTCTTCCTCCTGCTGGTGATCGGCACCGCGCTCTTCGGCAGCGGCTACGCCGGGCCGGCGCCGCTCATCGGCGCGCTCCTGTGCGGCGTCGCCAACGGTTCCGAGGTCGATCTGATGGGATTCTTCGTCAGCCGTTATTTCGGATTGAAGGCCTATGGCCGGATCATGGGGGCCATGTTCGGCATCTTTTCCGCCTCGACGGGCCTCGGACCCCTCATCAGCACGAGGTCATTCGACCTCTATCACAGCTACGCTCCGGCCTTCCATTTCTTCGAGGCGATTACCTTCGTCGCCATCGTCATCTTCGCGCTGCTCGGGCCTTACCCGTTCCCGGCGCAGGACCGGCACGCGCCGGCCGTGCGCAAGGAGAAGCTGGCGGCCTGACCAAGCCGGCCGCCGCCCGCCCCGCGCGCACATCCCGAGTCGAGACCGACGCTTTGCCGCAGGGCCGCTTCGTGCGAGCATCGGGCGTCCGTTGCCACTGGAGGAAGAAAGACATGGCGGTTCGTTCGGGGCGCGAGTTCCTCATGATCCCGGGGCCAACCACGATGCCCGACGAAGTGCTGCGGGCGATGCATCGGCCCGCGATCGACATCTACGCGGGGCCGTTGCTGCAACTCACCGACCCGCTGTTCGATGATTTGAGCCGGATCTTTCGCACCAAGGGCCGCTCGCACATCTACAGCGCCAACGGCCATGGCGCGTGGGAAGCGGCGCTCACCAACGTGCTGTCGCAGGGCGACAAGGTTCTGGTGCTGGAGAGCGGCCGCTTCGCCATCGGCTGGGGCAATATGGCGACGGGATTGGGCTGCGAGGTCGAGGTCCTGAAGGGCGGCTGGCGCCGCGCCGTTGATCCGGCGCAGGTCGCGGCGCGCCTCAAGGCCGACAGAGCGGGCGAGATCAAGGCGGTGCTCGCGGTCCAGATCGACACCGCCTCGGGCGTGGTGAACGACATCGCCGCGATCGGCGCCGCGATCCGGTCGGCGGGGCACAAGGCGCTCTTCATGGTCGATGCCGTCGCCTCGCTGGGCTGCATGCCGTTCGAGATGGACGAATGGGGCGTCGATGTCGCGATGGCGGGCTCGCAGAAAGGCCTGATGACGCCGCCGGGATTGGGCTTCGTTGCCGCCAACGCGCGCGCGAAAGAGGCGCACAAGAAGGCCGGATTGCGCACGCCCTATTGGGATTGGACCCTGCGCGAGGGCGAGGAGCACTACGTCAAGTATGGCGGCACGCCGCCCGAGCACCTGCTGTTCGGCCTGCGCCAGGCGCTCGACATTCTGCTGGCGGAAGGGATGGAGAATGCGTTCCGCCGGCATCGCCTCCTTGCCGAGGCGGTCCGCCGCACCGTCGCCGCATGGTCGAAAGGCGGCGCGATCGACTTCAACGTCCTCGAGCCCGCACAACGGTCCGACACCGTGACGGTCATCGTCATGGACAATGCGGACGCGCTCCTCGACTACTGCAACTGGAATTGCGCCGTCGTGCTGGGCCGCGCGATCGGCCCGATGGCGAGCAAGGGATTCCGCATCGCGCATATGGGACACGTCAACGCGCCGATGGTGCTCGGCACGCTCGGCGTGGTCGAGATGGGCTTGTGCGCGCTCGACATCCCGCACGGCAAGGGCGGCCTCGAGGCGGCGGTCGCGTGGCTCGGCGGCGAGGTGAAGGCGTAAGCTAGCGGCGCGTTCCGGCGCTCATGCCGCGCTCGATTCGCGAGCTGTAACGCGACAGGCTGAAGCACAAGATCCAGAACGCGAGCCCCGCGAAGAAATAGGACGTGCGGCGCACCTGGTCGCTGACGAGCCAGTCCGGGTCCGTGATCGCGGCTTGCAGCACGCCCAGGAGATCGAGCAATCCTACGATCAGGATGAGCGTCGTCTCCTTCACGATCTCGACGCAGACATTGACGAGGCCGGGAAGCGCCGCGCTGATCGCGCGCGGGATGACGATGAACCACATGACCTGCCCGTGCGACAGGCCGAGCGCCGCGCCGCCTTCGTATTGATGGCGCGGCACCGCTTGCAGGCCGCCACGAAAAACCTCGGCCAGGATTGCGGCGTTGAAGAGCGTGAAGGCGACAAGCGCGCTCACCAGAGTGTTGACCGCGACGCCGGGCGGCATGAACACCGGCAACAGCACGACCGCCAGGAACAGCACGCCGACGAGCGGCAGGCCGCGCACGATGTCTATATATCGCGCCGAAATCATGGCGATGACCGGCATCCGCGAGCGGCGCCCGAGTGCCAGCATCAATCCGAGCGGGATCGCGGTGACGATGGTCCAGGCTGCCACCACGACGGTCAGCAGCAATCCGCCCCAGACCGAGGTTGGAACCGACCGCAGGCCGAACATGCCGCCGCAGAGCAGGATCGCGGCCACCGTGGGATAGAAGACGAGCAGCGCGGCCGCGAGCTCGAGCTTGCGCCTGATGCTCGGCAGCAAAATGACGAGCACGCTCGCGAGGCCGAGCGCGCCCGCAAGCTCGACGCGCCAGCGTTCCGCTTCGGGATAGCGCCCGAACACGATCAGGCCCCAATGCATGCGCACGAACAGCCAGCACGCCGCGCGCGTGCCGGCGCAGCTTTGCGCGGACGCCCCGCTCCAGACCGCGTCGGTGAACGCCCATTCGATGAAGGACGGGAGGATCGCCGCGCAGCCCGCGAGCACGGCGAGCGAGAGCATGATGTTGAGCGGCGATGATATGCAGCTTTTGAGAAGTGCCCGGAGAGTCGTCATGGCTCTAGGCCGCGATGAGCTGGAAGCGGCGCTTGATGAGGGCGTTGCCGGCCGCGGCGATGCCGAGACACAGCGCCAGGTAGAGCCCCATCGTGATCGCCATGATGTCGATCGGCTGACCGGTCTGGTTCAGCACGGTTCCGCTCACCAGCATGAGCTCGGGATATGCGATCGCGGCGCCGAGCGAAGAATTCTTGAGAATGGCGATATATTGCGTGATGAGCGGCGGCAGGATGATGCGCATCGCCTGCGGCAGGACGATGCGCTTGTTGATGTGCCAGCCGCTGAGGCCCAGTGCCAGCGCCGCCTCGGTCTGGCCGCGCGGCACGGCGAGCACGCCGCCGCGCACGAGCTCGGCGATGAAGGCGGCGCCGAAGATCGACATGCCGGCCAGCATCGCGAGGAACTCGGGAATGACGAGGGAGCCGCCGTGGAAATTGAACCCTTCGAGCCGCGGCGCCTCGACCGCGAAGGGCGCGCCCGCGAGGAGCCGCGCGAGGAGCAGCAGGACGGCGAGGCTTGCGGGTCCCGTCCAGCGCAAGGATGATGGCCCACCCGTCGCACGGCGGTGGCGCCGGGCGAGAATGGCGCACGCGGCCCACACGGCGATGCCCGCGGCGAGCGCCGCGGCGAACGTCGCGAAGCCGGATAGGGGCCGCAGCGCCGGAACATAGAGCCCGCGCCGGTTGAGATAGACCAGTCCGAAAAGCCCGAGGCTCTGGTGCGGCAGCGGCAGCGTGCCGAGCACCGCGAAGTACCAGAAGAACAGCTGCAGAAGGAGCGGGATGTTACGGACGACCTCGACATACGCGAGCGCCACCGCCGCGACGAGCCGATTGGCCGAGAGCCGCATCAGGCCGATCACGAAGCCGAGGATCGTGGCGATGACGCAGCTCGCCGCGGCGACGACGAGCGTGTTGAGCACGCCGACCAAGAGGGCCGCGCCGTAGGTCGATTGCGCGGAATAGTCGATGAGGTGCTGCGCGATCTCGAAGCCCGCGGGCCGGGCGAGAAACGCGAACCCCATGTGGATGTTGAGGCGCGCCACGTTGATGACGACGTTGCGCACGATGAAGGCGGCAAGAGCCGCAAGGAAGAGCAGCACGCCGGCTTGCAGGACGAGAGCGCCGAATCCTGCGCGGGCCGCGCGCGGTCTCCGCGGCCTCGCGGTCGCGCCGGAGGATTGCCGCGCGACGGCGCGCGACTTCACCGCGTCAATCCCGGGCGCCGGCTTCTAGCGGAAGGGCGGCGCATACATCAGGCCGCCGTTCTTCCACAGCCCGTTCTGGCCGCGCTGGAGCTTGATCGGCGAATTCGGGCCGATGTTGCGCTCGAAGATCTCGCCGTAATTGCCGACCTGCTTGATGACGTTGTAGGCCCAGTCCGCTGACAGCCCCAGTTTCTGTCCGAGGTCGTCGCCGACGCCGAGAATGCGCTTCACCTCGGGGTTGTCCGAGCTCTTGCGCATGTCGTCGACATTGGCCTGGGTCAATCCCAATTCCTCGGCGGCGACCGTCACGAAGAAGGTCCAGCGCACGATGTGCGACCATTGCTGGTCGCCCTGCCGGACCCACGGACCGATCGGCTCTTTCGAGATCGTCTCGGGCAGCACGATGTGGTCGTCGGGATGGGTCAGCACCAGGCGATTGGCGGCAAGCGAGCTGCGATCGTTCGAGAAGGCATCGCAGCGTCCCTGGTTATAGGCCTCGCGCGCCACGTCCGGCCCGTTGAAGGTCACGATCTGGTACTGCATCTGATGCGATTTGAAATAGTCGGCGATGTTGAGCTCCGTCGTCGTTCCCTGCGAGACGCAGATATTGGCGCCCTTCAAATCGGCGAGATGCGTGACGCCCAGCGATTTCGGCACCATGAAGCCCTGGCCGTCATAGAAATATGTCGCGATGAATTCGATGCCGCCGCCATTGTCGCGGTTGAAGGTCCAGGTGAGGCGGTGCGTCAGCACGTCGACGGCGCCTGTCGTCAATTTCGGGAACACGTCGCGCGGCTCGAGCGGGATGGTTTGGACCTTCGTCGCGTCGCCCAGGACCGCCGCCCCGATCGCGTGGCAGAAATCGACATCGAAGCCGTGATAGACGCCCTTGTCGTCGGGGAAGACGAAACCGGGAGCGCCGACGGCGATGCCGCAGATCACGGTGCCGCGGGCCTTGACGTTGTCGAGCGTGGCCGCTTCCGCCGCCGACCATGCCATGAGAAGCGATGCCGCCGCCGTGGCGTAACGCGAAATCCTGAAGACGCGCATTCCGGTTCCCTCCCTCGAAGATCGTGACGTTTCTGGCGCGAAAGCTTAAAGCATCGCATTGGCCGAGGCGAGACGCGGGTTCCGCGCAAGGGCGGCCCTCTGTCCCTCTCCCTTGCCGCGGTGGATATGTCACTCCATGATCCGGCCAACGCGCGCCTTAAGGAGCTGTCCGCCATGCTGACCATCCCGAACCCGATCCGCACGCCCGTCATCATGCGCTCGCGGCTCATGCTCGAAACCGTCTCCGAGCTCGTCGCCGCCAACGAGTGGCGCGACAAGCAGGTGATGATCCTGATGCGGCCGCAGGGCGACAATGAGTGGCGGCTCCGGTTCTTCGCGAGCGACGCGCCGGGCTCGGTCGACGCGGTCGCGAGCGGCGAGGCGGACATCGCGATCTGCAATCCGGGCGGCGTGCTCGGCATGGCGCTGCGCGGACGCGGCCCCTACAAGAAGCCCATTCCGCTGCGCTCGATCATGGTGATCCCGCAATTCGACCAGTTCGGCTTCGCGGTGACCGGCAAGACCGGGCTCAAGACACTGGGCGACTTGAAGCGCACGCGCTACCCGCTGCGCGTTTCGCTGCGCGGGCAGCCGGACCATTCGGTCCACCTCATCTGCAATCAGGTGCTGAGCGCTTACGGCATGTCGCTCGACGACATCGTGCGCTGGGGCGGCAAGCTCGTTTATACCGAGGGCATGCCGCACGGCCCCGACCGGCTCGGCGCCGTCGCGCGCGGCGAGCTCGATGCCGTCTGGGACGAGGCGCTGCCGCTCTTCGCGCCGCAATCGCTGAAGCTCGGCATGCGCTTTCTCGCGATCGACGAGCCGCAGCTCAAAGCGCTCGAGGAAGATGGTCTGATGCGCGCGGCGATCACGGACGAGGAATATCCGGGCTTGGGCGAGACCGTGTGGACCGTGGATTTCAGCGGCTGGCCGGTCTTCTGCCTCGCCAGCGCGCCCGACGACATGATCTACAAATTCTGTGCCGGGCTCGAGGCGCGAAAGCTCCGCATTCCGTGGTACGGCGAAGGCCCGATGCCGCTCGAACAGCTCTGCATGGACAGCAAGGACGGGCCGCTTTATCTGCCGCTCCATCCGGGCGCCGAGCGCTTCTGGCGCGAACGCGGCTACATCCGCTGAGCCGGCCCATGAAGTTCGGACTCTTCTATCTTCCCACATATCTGCCCGCTGCGCGCGACGTGGCGACGCATTTCGACAACATCGTCGAGCAGGTGCTCTTTGCCGACCGGATCGGCATCGACTATGCCTGGATGGTCGAGCACCACTTCGTTCGGCACGGCGGCCTCTGCGCCGGGAATTTCGCTTTCCTGTCCTATCTTGCCGGCAAGACGAGCCGCATCCGGTTCGGCACGGGCGCGACCGTAATGCCGCTCAATGACCCGGTGCGGGTCGCGGAGATGGCGGCGACGCTCGACCAGCTTTCGAAAGGGCGCTTCGATCTCGGCGTCGGGCGCGGCTTCCTGCGCGACGAGTTCGACACGTTCGGCATCGACATGCGCGAAACGCACGACCGCGTCGCCGAAGGCGTCGACCTCGTGAAGCGCGCCTGGAGCGAGGCGCCGCTCACGTGGAAGGGCCGCTTTCGTCCGCCGATCGACGGCATCACCGTGCTGCCGCGCGTCTACCAGAAGCCGCATCCGCCGCTCTGGAACGCGTGCTTCCTGACGCGCGACAGTTTCGAATGGACCGCACGCGAGGGCCTGAACCTGCTCTATGTCGCCTACCATGTCGACACCAACACGGCGGGCGAGCGCATCCATTGGTATATCGACGCCCTGCCGCGCTTCGGCCGCAAGGTCGCGGATCACGAGGTCGCCTGCTGCTATCACGCGCATTTCACCGAACGCGAGGATATTCCGCGCCTCAAATCGCTCGTCGAGCAGCCCATGGCGGAATATACCGGCGCGGGCGTCGAGGCCGCCAAGAAGCCGCCCGACCCCGAAGCCTATAAGGGCTATGCCGCGCGCGAGGACTATCAGCGCCAGGCCGCGTTCGAGAACTATTTCCCCGACCGCGTGCTGATGGGCGACCCCGAAAGCGTGCTCCAGCGCATCAAGCGCCTGAAATCGCTCGGCATCACGCAGCTCATGCTGATCGTCGATTTCGGCTCGCTGAAGCAGGCCGACATCATGCGCTCGCTCGAGCTGTTCGCGGCCCGCATCCTGCCGCGCGCGCGGGAGATCTAGCTCTTGCGCGAGACCTTGCCGGGGCGCATAGACTAGGCATGTTCTGATGGAGGATCGGGTCATGGATGGAGTAAAAGCGCGAAGCGACGCCACAACCGCGGCAGGGACGCAAATCCCGCAGCGTCTGCATCACAATGCCTTCGTGGTGCGCGACCACGAGGAGAACCGGAAGTTCTTCGAGGACGTTCTCGGCATGCCCCTGGTCGCGACCTGGTGCGAGAAAACCTTCATGCCGTCGGTCAAGCGCGAGGTCGAGTATTGCCACACCTTCTACGGGCTCGCCGATGGCGGCGCGCTCGCCTTCTTCCAGTTCGCCGATCAGGATATGTACGAGCGCTCGAAGCCGATCTTTCCCGAGCTGCCGTCCTTCAACCACATCGCCATGAAGGTCGATGGCGCGACCTTCGACGGCATCGAGCGGCGCCTCAAGGCGGCCAAGATCCCCAACAGCATCACCGATCACGGCTATTGCAAATCGATCTATGCGACGAGCCCGGACGGGCTCAGGGTCGAGTTCACCGTCGATCCGCCGCAGGTCGAGGAGATCAACAAGATGCGCCGCGCCGACGCGCACAGCGAGCTCACGCGCTGGTTGAAGGGCGATCACCATCCCAACAATCTCGACCGGCATTGATGGCCGGGAGAGCGCTCCTCGCGACCACGGTCGTCGGCTCCTATCCGCAGCCCGACTGGCTCATCGACCGCGCGCGGCTCGGCGTGCCGCGCGTGCGCGCGCCCGATCTCTGGCGCATCGGCGAGTCGCTGCTCGAGGCGGCGCAGGATGACGCCACCATCCTCGCCATCCGCGACATGGAGCGCGCCGGCATCGACGTCATCACCGACGGCGAGATCCGCCGCGAAAGCTATTCCAACCGCTTCGCGACGGCGCTCGACGGCGTCGATATCGAGCATCCCGGCACGACGATGGGCCGGACCGGGACGGCGAGCGTCGTGCCGCGCGTCGTCGGGCCGATCCGGCGCCGCCACGCCGTCGAGGTGCGCGACGTCGAGTTCCTGCGCGCCAATACCGACCGCACGATCAAGATCACCATCCCCGGCCCCTTCACCATGGCGCAGCAGGCGCAGGACGATTACTACAAGGACGAGGAAGCGCTCGCCTACGACTATGCCGTTGCCGTCAACGAGGAGGCGCACGATCTGAAGAAGGCCGGCGCCGACATCATCCAGCTCGACGAGCCGTGGCTCCAGGCGCGGCCCGACCGCGCCAAGCGCTATGGCGTCAAGGCGATCGACCGCGCGCTCGCCGGCATCGCCGGGCCGACCGCCATACATCTCTGCTTCGGCTATGCCAACGCCGTGCGCGACAAACCCAACGCCTATTCGTTCCTGGCGCCGCTCGCCGACAGCGTCGTCCACCAGATCTCGATCGAGGCGGCGCAGCCGAAGCTCGATCTCGGCCAGTTGAAGGACATTGCCGGCAAGACCGTGGTGCTGGGCGTGCTCGATCTCTCGACCCCCAATGTCGAGACGCCCGAACTCGTGGCCCAGCGCATCCGCGCGGCGCTCGCCTACGTTCCGCCCGAGCGGCTCGTTCCTGCGCCCGATTGCGGCATGAAATACGTGTCGCGCGCGACGGCGTTCGCCAAGCTCAAGGCGCTCGCCGAGGGAACGGCCATCGTTCGGCGCACGCTCGGCTAGGGAGCACGACATGACGATCCGCTGGGCTCTCGTCGGGCCGGGACGGCATGCGGCGCGAAGCGTCGTGCCGCAGATGAAGAAGGCCGCGGGCACCGGGCTCGCGGCGGTCGTGAGCCGCGATCCTGCGCGCGGCGCCGCTTTTGCAGAGGCGCACGGCATCGCCAAGGTCCACACCTCGCTCGATGCGGCTTTGCGCGATCCCGGGATCGATGCGATCTACGATGCGACGCCGGACGCGCTTCATGCGCCGCACGCGATTGCGGCGGCCAACGCCGGGAAGCACGCCCTCATCGAGAAGCCGCTCGCCATGTCGGTGCGCGAATGCGCCGATGCCATCGCGGCCGCGCGGCAGCATGGCGTTAAGCTCGGCGTCGTCTTCAATCAGCGCCACGAGGCGGTGCATCAGGAAGCGCGCCGGATCGTGCTCGCGGGCGAGATCGGCGAGGTGAAGCTCGTGCACGTGCAGATCGCGCTGCGCACGGCATCCACCCCGTCCGCCACGAACTGGCGCAGCGATCCGAACATGCGCGCGGGCGGCATCGTCATCAGCATCGGCGATCACGCGCACGACACGTTGGCCTATCTCGTCGGGCAGGAGGTCGAGGAAGTGTCGGCCTTGACCGACGCCGCGCGCCCCGATGCGCGGAACGAGCGTGTCGCGGGATTGCTGCTGAAGCTGTCGAAGGGCGCCATCGGCTATGCCGCGGCGAGCTATGCGACACCCTTCGCCAAGCGCCCCTTCGAGATTCACGGAACGAAGGGCACGCTGGTAATCGAGAATTCGTTCACCTACCTGACCGGCGCGGGCGAGGACCCGACGCCGATCTTGACGCTCGTCACCGAGGCCGGGACCGCCATTCGCCGCTTTGCCGCGACGCGACTGCTTCCGTCTCGAGATCGAGCAGTTCAATCGCGCGATCGAGGGCAAGGGCGAGCCGATGACCCCGCCCGCTGACGGCTTGCGCGCGCTCGCGATCGGCGAAGCGGCCTATGCGGCGCTGCGCGGCGGGCGCACGGCAAAAGTGGCGGAGTTTTTGCCGCGGATTTAGAAGCTTGATCCGCCCGGGTCGACGCATCTCTTCGCCGTTTGCGCGAATTTCCGCGCCGCGAACCCATTCATCACGGCGCGGCTTATCAGCCATCAAAAAGAGTTAGCCGCGACCCGCGGCGTGTCCCTAACCTGGAGAAGCCCGGGTTGCAGTCGGGGCCTCTCAGCAATTCACCCTTGAGAAGGAAGGATGAACGCCATGTCCGATGATAACGCTGCGGTCGCTGTTGGGGGAGGGCTGTTCGCGCTTCCTGACACCGAAAAGCTCGAAATCCTTTCGAGCAAAGACGCGACCGCAATCTATCTAGACTTTTACGTCACCTTTCCGAGACAGACCACCGCAACAGCGGTCCGCGTCTCGCTTCGTCGGGATCAGGCTGCCCAGCTTCTCTCCAACATGACAGGATTGAATCAAGCTCTCGGTTTCCGGTCGCCCGGAGAACCTGTCGCGCCAATGACGCGCCAATAGCGCGGAGCGTGCGCATGGTCGTAGATCCCGAAATTGTTGGCTCTCTCATTCTCGATCCTGCCGACGGACTCGCGATTGAACTAATGATTGGCGAAGGCCAAGCCGCACGTAAGGTCATCGTCACTCTTGACCTGCATGGTGATGACGCAGCGCGCTCTTTTGAATCCCAGCAGCATGAGCCGATGCGGCTCCGCCAGATCGCAGATGTATTTTGGGCGTTCCGTGGCGTGGTGGTCCAATGTGATAACGCTGCCGAGGCTACGTTGGGGTATCAACGTTTGATGATGTTGTTAAAGCGCCGTGTCCTGCGCGAAGAGCGGCGATGGGCCAAGATTGAGCGCGAGATCGAGGCTTTTGAGAACATGGACCGCGCGCCCGCCGCGCGACGCGAGCACATTCCCGACAGCGTTCGCCTTTTCGTGTGGCAACGCGACGAAGGCAAGTGCGTCCAATGCGGCAGCGAGAGCAATCTGGAGTTTGACCACATCATCCCCGTCGTTAAGGGCGGAGCGAACACAGAACGCAACATCCGGCTACTTTGCGAGACTTGTAACCGGAGAAAAGGGGCGGACATCGCCTAGGGTCCGGACTTAATTGACCCAGCATGTGAAGATAGCGGCGAGGTGGGCGCCGCTGAGATAGTTGCGGGCGAGCTTGTCGTAGCGGGTGGCGACACGACGCCAGTCCTTGATCCGGCACCACATGCGCTCGATGCGATTGCGCGTTTTGTAGAGCCGCTTGTCATACGGAATGGGCTTGCGGCGGGAGGTCGTCGAGGGGATCACGGCCTCAGCTCGCTGTTGGGCGAGCCGATGGCGCAGATGGTCGGCGTCATAGGCGCGATCGGCGACGAGCCGCCGGATCGGTCCGGCGCGGTCGAGAAGGCTCGCCGCAACGGTGATGTCGTTGATGTTGCCGGCGGTCAGGATGAGGACGCGCGGCCGACCCTTTTCGTCCGTGAGCGCGTGGAGCTTGCTGGTGCAGCCGCCGCGCGATTTGCCGAGCGCTTGCCTGAAGGCCCCCCTTTTCCGCCGGCCGCCGAGCGGTGCGCCTTAATGTGCGTGCTGTCGATCGCGGCAAGGCCGTAAATGCCGCTGTGGCCGGTCAGCGCCTCGAAGATGGCGAACCACAAGCCCTGCCGGCTCCAGCGGTTGAACCGGTTGTAGATCGTCGTATAGGGACCGTAGGCCATCGGACAGTCGCGCCAGCGCGCGCCCGAACGAAGCATATGAACGATCCCGCTGATCACGCGCCGATCATCGACACGGTGCGCGCCGCGCCGGCCGCGCGGCAGCAGCGGCTCAATTCGCGACCACTCCGCATCGCTCAACCAAGAAATGCCCTTCATTCGCCAACTCCCCGCCAGTGGGGAGCTTGAATCACATTCACCGTCCCAAGGGAATCCTCAATTGAGTACGGACCCTAGCGCGTTACGCGCGAGGCTTTCCTTTACGGACGCGGCCCTTGCTCGCGGGTTGGGCCTTCGGCTTTGTCGGGCGGTGCATCGGCCCGCTCGTGACCGCCGCATCGACCGCGCGCCGCGAAGCCATCCATCATGGGCGACCGCCTTGACTTATGTACGTAAATAGGATACGAGTACGTGCATCGGCTGCGGGCGATTTGCGGCGCTCACCCGCGCGAAAAGTGATTGGAAGTATCGGACGGACGATTTGCGAGCGGCTGGCGGAGTGGACGATATGGACGTATTTGCCATACATATCAGACTGCTGTGCCAGAAAGGGCGGTTTCGCGCCGGGCGACGATGGGCATGGATGGGCATTTTCTGCGAATGCGGCACCGTTTGCCGCCGCTCGCCCCGGTCTTCAGCAGGCACGCGACCGACGCCTCAGGGTCGCTCGATCAAACTAGCGCTTCACCGCGCGCGGCATGGCGTCCTGCCCGTGCGTGCCCGCGACCGACTTCCAGACCGGGCGCTGCACGTTGATGAGCTCGCCGAGCGTGGCATAGCCCGAACCGGACAGACGGCACACGGGATCGAGCAGCCGCGGATCGACGCGGCCCTCGCGCCAGACCGAGGGATCGACATGGGCATGGATGATCCGGCCCAGCACGATGTGCGTGTTGCGATCATCGACGATCTGCACGACCTCGCATTCGAGATGGGCCTTGGCCTCGCCGACCCGCGGCGGCCGCACCTTCGCGGCCGGGACGGGCGTCAGGCCCGCCCATGAGAATTCGTCCTCGGCTTGCGGGAAATCGGTCGAGGTGAAGTTCATCTTCTCGAGCAGGTGCATGGTGACGATGTTGGCGACGAATTCCGGCACCCGGCGCAGATTGCTGACCGTGTCCTTCTCGGTCGTCGATCCGAACGCGAGGTAGCACGGGTCGCTGCCCATCAGGTTGAAATAGGAATAGGGCGCGAGGTTGCGCACGCCGTCGGCCGAGACGGTCGAGATCCAGCCGACCGGCCGCGGTATCACGAGCGCGGTCATCATCAGATAGAACTCGCGCTCGGCCCAATCGCCGGGCGCCACCTCGAGCGGCCGGTCGAGCTCGCGCGGCGGGGCCGGGTGCGACGCGGTCATCCTAGGCCTTTCCCGGAAAGAGCCTGTTGCGCGCGAGGAAATCGAGCATGAGGCGATCGAACAGCCACGGCTGCTCGATCTGGCAGGCATGGCCCGCGCCCGGCAGGACCTTCAGCTCGCAGTTCGGAATCCGCTCCTGCAGCGCGAAGGCGCTTTGATGCGCGCCATCCTCGCTGCCGGTGAGGATCGTCGTGGGGCAGGCGATCGCCTCGAAAAATCCGGCGGGTTCGGGTTTCTGCATCGCCCGGAATTGGTGAAGGATGGTGTCGAGGTCGGCGCTTGCGTTGCGCTCGGTGAAAAGCTCGGCGAAGTAATGCGCCAGCGGCGTCGCGCGAAAGGCCGGGCTCAGATCCTCGAACGTATAGGCCCAGCGGAAATCGATGCCGTTCTTGGTGTAGGCGGCGATGCGCCGCGCGGCGAATTCCTTGCCCGGATTGTAGCCCGTGCCCGCCATGACGATCGCCGCAGTCTTGGCGCGGCGTTGATGATACATGAAGGGAAGGATGGCCGAGCCGACCGAGCATCCGACCAGGATCGCGCTCTCGCCGGAAAACTCTGCGTCGATCGCTTCCCAGCACCCTTGCGCCATGTCGTCCATGGTGAGGCCGGAAGCGGCCTTAGGCGAGCGGCCATAGCCCGGAATGTCGATGGCGATGCAGCGGAACCAGGTCGAGAGATGCGCCATCTGGAAGATCCAGCACGACTGGTCCATCGGGTTCGGATGGACGAAGGCCAAGACCGGGCCCTTGCGTCCCATCCGTTCGTAATAAAGCGGTCCGTCGACATGCTGCGCCATGGCGGCTCTCCGTCAGAACCCGGTGACTCGCGCCAAAAGCGCCGCGCAATCGTCAGGCAGGCGATTGCCGCGCCAGGCAACGTGCAAGTCCGGGCGGATGAGGGCGAGGTCGCAACCGTAAAGATCGCGCCCCGCCGCGAGATCGATTTCGAGTGTTTCGAGCGGCACGCGGCGCGCCTCGGCCGCTGCCGCGAGCGGCCGCGCGTCGGCGGCGCTTCCCGCGAAGCGGATCAGCGTGAAGTAGCGGCCGAGCCGGTCGTAGAGCGAGTTTCCGCGCCCGAGCCAAAGATGCGGCGCGCGCCCGCTGGGGCACGCGCTCGGCCGGTAAGTGACGGGATCGTCGGGCGGCGGCACCGTGCCGTCCGCGGCAACGATCGGCGAGCCGTCGTAGCGCGCGCCGAGCTGCACGCCGAGCGAGGCGAATTCCTCGCCGAAGCCCGAGAGCACGGCGGCCGCCGCGCGCCGGTCGTCCGCGCCCGTCGGCGAATCCTCGTCCATCGCCGCGCCGATCGGCACCGCGCCGACGCTGCGCCCCAGATCCTTCGCGGCCGACGTGTTGCGAAAGGCGATCGGGCGTCGTTCGGTCTCGAAGCTCGGCACGAGCTTCGGGCCGCCCCATCCTTGCAGCGCGGCGGCGAGCTTCCAGCCGAGGTTGATCGCGTCGTCGATCCCGGTGTTGAGGCCGAAGCCGCCCGTGGGCGTGAAGAGATGGGCGGCGTCGCCGCACAGGATCGCGCGGCCGGCGCCGAAACTGTCGGCGACGAGCGCATGGCCCGCGGTCCACGGCCGGTGGCCGTAGAAACTGAACTGGAGCTCCTGGCCGAAGGTCGCGAGCAATTGCCGCGCGATGATCGCCGGGTCGGGCTCATCCTCGGGCCGTGGCAGCATGGTGCCGAACGAAAAGTCGTCCGACTCGTTCAGGATCATGAGCGTGCTGCGCACGTCGCGGTTGACGGTCCAGTAGAACCAGCAGGCCGGATGCGGAATGCGCTCGCGCAGTCCGGGAATATGCACGTAGGTTGCGACCTGCGGCCCGTTGAGATATGCGCGCGGGCCGATCGGTACGGCGTTGGCGTAGCGCACGCCGAGCTTGTGCCGCACCACGCCCTTGCCGCCGTCGCAGCCGATGACATAGCGCGCGGTGACGCGCTGCCGGCGGCCGGTCTCGATCTCCTCGATCTCGGCGCCGATCCCGTCCGCATCCTCGGCATAGTCGAGACATTGCCAGCCGAAGCGCACGTCGATGCCGGCGAGCGTCTCGATATGCCGGAAGAGATAGTCCTCGACGAACATCTGATTGGCGCGCAGGAGCGGCTCGGGCACCTGATCCGTGGGGCCGGCATTGGCGACGGCCGCCATCTTCTCGCGCTCGGACGGCATTTTGAGGCGCGCGAGCTCAAACCCGGTGAGGCGCGTGAAATAGCCGACATCGCCCGGATGATCGGCCGGAAGGCCGAGGCCGCGCAGCGCGCGGGAGACGCCGAGCCGCCGGTAATGCTCCATCGTCCGCGCGTTCTGCGTCGCGCCCTTCGGGTGCCAGCGCGGCGTCATGTCGCTGTTGACGACAAGAGAGCGCACGCCGAACGAATGGAGGCTCATCGCCAAGGTCATGCCGACCGGCCCGCCGCCCACGATCAGGACCGGCGTGGCGATCTCGGCGGTTGCGGCGCTCGTCATGCCCGGCTCAAGGGAGGTCGTCGGGCTTGTTCTTCGTGGTCACGTCGCCGCGCGCAAAGAAATTGTCGTAGCGGCCTTCGCCCTTGTCCTGGCCGTGCCCGACATACTGGAATTCCCAATAATTGCCGTCGAGATCGCGGAAATAGAACGAGTAGCCGCCATGGTGCGTGGTGATGCGCGAGATCTGGTGGATGCCGTATGTGTCCTTGTGGCGATGCGCGAGCTCGAGCGCGCGGTCGACCTCCTCGCGCGAGGCGAGATCGAGCCCCCAGTGATGCTGCCGGTCCACCGGCTTCACATGCTCGCCCACTTCGAGGCACACGATCGAGCAATAGCCGCCCTTGCGCAGCAGCAGGCCGCGCTCGGTGTGCTGCACGACATCGAAGCCGAGGAATTCCTCATAGAATTTTCGCGCGGCGGCAAGGTTGCCGCAGGTGATGGTGCCGTGCGACAGCATGACCGGTCGGTTGAGCGGCAGCGCATCCGATCCTGCCTCGGCGCCAGCGGTCTCGCCTGCCTCGGTACTGTCCATCTCGGCCCTCCGTCAGCGCACGAATTCGTCGGTGTAGAGCCCGGCGAACGAGGCGAGCGCGTCGCCTTCCTTCATCAGTCCGGTATTGATCTCGAACTTCTGCGAATTGGCAAGCGTCTCGGCGGTCATGGCCGGCGGCACGGGCGAGGCGGCGCGATAGGCCGCAAAGGCGGCGGCGAGCACTGGCTGCGGCAGTTGCTGGAAGCGCGGCTGCAACAGCGCGAGCGCTTCGTCCGGATGGTCGCGGATGAATTGCGCCGCCGCCGCGATGCCGCGCCCCATCTTGACGCAGACCTCGCGCTTCCCTTGGCAGAAATCGGGGCGCGTCACGATGAGACCGCCGCCGAACGGCACGAGCTCCGGGAAATCGCCGCCCGGAACGCTCGCGATCGCGACCGCATCGCCGCTTACTTCGACCGCGGTCGTCCACGGGATCGAAATCGAAAGCCCGTCGACCTCGTGCGCGGCAAGCGCCGCCGCCATGGTCGGCGACTGCATCGGCGCGACGGTGATGTCGCGGTCGGGATCGAGCCCGCCGCGCCGCGCGACATAGCGCAGGAAGCCGTGATTGATCGAATTGATGGCATCGACCGCGATCTTCAGTCCGCGCAGCAGCGCCGCGCGTTGTTCGAGCGGCGCCTTCGGGTCGAAATGGACGCGCTCGGCCACGTCCTTGCGCAGCACGATCTCGTCCATCGGCCGGTTCGTGAGATTGGCGATCGCCAGCATGCGCTGCCCCGCGACCGCGGCGCGGATGAGCGTGCCGGCGGTGCTGCCGGAAAAATCGATGCTGCCGCCGATGACGGCGTTAATGGTGCCGACGCCGGCGATCTGCGTCCGCGTCACCGTGAGGCCCTGGCTCGTCCAGAAGCCCTTGTCCTCGGCGACGTAGATCGCGGAAAAACCCGGCGTGATCGACGGCAGCGCGAGGCTCGTGTCCTGCGCAACGGCCGCGCCGCGGGCTGCGAGGAGTCCCACGGCAAGCGCGAGCATAAGGCGAAGGCGCGTCATGGGCCGGATTGTGGCGCGCGCGCCGCCGCCGCGCTAGGCTTCCGGCGCTTCTGGGAGGATTTGATGGAATTCGGCATCTTCTCCAACAGCCGCCGGCCGGTGCGCACCAACGGCGACGCGTGGGACGAGGACATCTTCGAGGTCGTCACGGCTGACCGGTTGGGCTTCCACGTCGCGTGGATCAGCGAGCACCAGTCGCCGGCCGAGCTCATCATCTGCAAGGCGGCGGGGCTGACGAAACAGATCAGGCTCGGCTCGGCGGTGCGGCCCTTGGCCTATTACCATCCGCTGCAGGTCGCGATCGAAGCCAACGCGTGCGACCACCTGACCGGCGGGCGCTATCAGCTCGGCGTCGGCTTCGGCTTCTATCGCACCAACATGGAGCAGCGCGGGCTCGATTTCGACAAGACGCGCGAGATGATGCACGCCTCGATCGATCTCATCCGCAAATTGTGGACGAGCGACAAGCCGGTCGATTACGACGGCCCATTCTGGACCGGCAAGGGCATGGTGGTGAAGCCCGCGCCGGTGCAGAAGCCGCATCCGCCCATGGGTATTGCATGTTCCAAGACCGACGGCACGCCCGAGCTCGCCGGGCGCCTCGGCCTCATGCCCCTGACCGGCGACTTCATTCCGCTCGAGCGGCTGAAGCGTTTCGGCGAGCTCTATGTCGAGGGCGCGCGCGCCGCGGGGCGGAAGCCGAGCCGCAACGGGCTCCACGCGACCCGCGTCATCTATGTCGCCGAGAGCGACAAGGAAGCGCGCGACGACATGCGCGAGTCCTATAACGAGACGATCGCCTGGGAGATCGCCAACACGCCGCATCACCAGGTCGAGCGCATTCCCAAGGGCGGCACCTTCGCCGACATCAATTTCGATTATCTGTGCGACACCGCCAACATCTTCGTCGGCAGCCCCGACACGGTCCAGCGCCGCATCCTCGATTTCTACCGCGAGACTGGCGGCTTCGGCGTGCTGATGTTCCACGCCGGCCGCGACTATGCGACGCGCGAGAAGCGCGTGCGCTCGATGCAGCTGTTCATGGAGGAGGTGGCACCGCGATTGCGCCATCTCGATCCCGACCAGGCGCAGGCGGCCTAGCGCGCGGCGGCGGTCATGCCCAGGAAGATCGCGATCGTCGGATGTGGCGCGGTCGGCGGCTATACCGGCGCGCACATGATCAAGGCGGGCGCGGAGGTGACCTTCATCGACCCTTGGCCCGAGCATGTCGAGCATATGCGCCGGCACGGGCTTCGCGTCACGCACGCGAAGGACGTGCCGGAATTCACCGTGCCGGTGCGCGCGCTCCACGTCACCGACGCGCAATCGCTCGCCAAAGAGCAGCCGGTCGATATCGCCTTCATCTGCATGAAGTCCTACGACACGGCCTGGGCGACCATGCTGATCCGGCAATATCTGGCGCCCGACGGCTACGTCGTCTCGCTCCAGAACTGCATGAACGAGGAAACGATCGCCGGCATCGTCGGCTGGGGCAAGACGATGGGCTGCATCGCGAGCTCGATCACCGTCAATCTCGCCGAGCCCGGCCACGTCCATCGCGGCGCGGGCAAGGGCGGCGCCGTACACACCGTCTATCGCACCGGCGAGGTGCATGGCCGCATCACCACGCGCGCCGAGGAGGTCTGCCGCCTCGTCGCATCTGCCGACAGCGCCAAGGTCACCGCCAATCTCTGGGGCGAGCGCTGGTCGAAGCTCGTCGCCAACGTCATGGCGAACGGGCTCTCGGCCGCGACCGGCCTCACCAGCAACCAGATCATCGAGAACGAGCCGATGCGACGCTTCTCCGCCAGGCTCGGCAGCGAGGCGATCCGCGTCGGTCAGGCGCTGGGCTACACGCTCGAGGAGATCCTGCACCTGCCGCCCGAGACCTTGGCGCGCGCCGGCGAAGGCGATGCCGAGGCGGCGAAGCTGTGCGATGCGCAGCGCTTCAAGGACGCGGGGCGTCTTGCCGCCGAGCAGCGCCCCTCGATGGGCCAGGACATGCACAAGGGCCGGCGCACCGAGATCCAATTCCTCAACGGCTTGGTCGTACGCGAGGGCGAAAAGCTCGGCATGAGCTGCCGCGCCAATGAACTTCTCACCGATCTCGTGATGCGGGTCGAGCGCGGCGAGCTCAAGCCCGATCCTTCGCACATCACGAAGCTAAAGCTGAACTGAGGGCAGGGCGAGGCTGGCATCGTGACGGAGCTCTGGCGTCTTTCCGCCGCCGACCTTGCGCAGACGATCCGCACCCGCAAGGCCTCGGCGCGGGAAGCGGCTGAGGCCGCACTCGAGCGCCTCGACGCCGTCAACCCGCGCATCAACGCCGTCGTGGCCCACCGGCCCGAGCTGGTGCGCGAACAGGCGGACGCGGTCGACCGCAAGATCGCGCGCGGCGACGACCCGGGTCCGCTCGCCGGCGTCCCGGTGACGGTGAAGATCAACGTCGACCAGGCGGGCTTCGCCACCACGAATGGGCTCCGACTGCAAAAGGACCTGATCGCCACTGCGAACAGCCCGGTCGTCGACAATCTCGTGCGCGCCGGCGCGGTGCTGTTGGGGCGCACCAACGCGCCGGCCTTCGCCTTGCGCTGGTTCACCACCAATCTGCTGCACGGCGACACCAAGAACCCACGCGATTCCTCGCTCACGCCCGGCGGCTCGTCCGGCGGTGCCGCGGCGGCGATCGCGGCCGGGATCGGCCACCTCGCGCACGGCACCGATATCGGCGGCTCGATCCGCTATCCGGCCTATGCGTGCGGCGTCCACGGATTGAGGCCGAGCCTGGGGCGCGTTCCCGCCTTCAACGCGTCGGGGCCCGAGCGCGGCATCGGGCCGCAGCTCATGGCCGTCTCGGGTCCGATCGCGCGCACGATCGCCGATCTTCGCCTGGGCCTCGCCGCGATGGCGGCGTCCGATCCGCGCGATCCGTGGTGGACGCCGGCGCCGCTCGAAGGTCCCCCCGTGCCGCTTCATGCCGCGCTTTGTCTTCGACCGGGCGGATTGAGGATCGTGCCGGAGGTCGAAGCCGCGCTGCGCGATGCGGCGCGCCGCCTCGCCGCCGCCGGCTGGCGCGTCGAGGAAATCGACGACACGCCGTCGCTCCACGAGGCGGCCGAGCTGCAAGAGCGGCTCTGGCTCGGCGATGGGTTTGCCGCTCTCGCCGATGCGGCGGCGCGCGAGGGCGATCCGGGCGCGCTCGCCGTCGTCACCGCCTTTCGCGCCAAGGCCGAGACGCTCGCGCCCGACGTGGTCGCGCGCTCGCTCGTCCGGCGCGCGACGTTGACGCGCGAGTGGACGCTGCTGCTCGCCAAGCATCCGGTGCTGCTCTTGCCGGTGTCGGCGGAATTGCCGTTCCCCGACGGGCTCGACGTGCAGGGCGAGGCGGGCTTCCGCCGCGTGTGGCAGGCGCAGCTCACGCAAAAGGGACTGCCGGCCATGGGCCTGCCGGGCTTGACGGTAAGCACCGGCCTCGTCGGCTCGACCCCGGTCGGCGTGCAGATCGTCGCCGGCCGCTACCGCGAGGATCTGTGCCTCAGCGCCGGCGCAGTAATCGAGGCCGGCGGCGTGCCGCCGTCTCCGATCGATCCCGCATGACATGAACACGAGGCGATGGTGACAACGATGGATCAGGCACCCTTTCGCGCAGACCAGGTCGGAAGCCTGTTGCGGCCGCCCGCGCTCAAGGAGGCGCGCGACAAGTTTGCGCGCGGCGAGATCGAGCGCGCGGCGCTCGCCGAAATCGAGGACCGGCTCATTCGCGCGGCCGTCGCGAAACAGGAGGCGGTTGGACTGCAAGCCATCACGGACGGCGATTTCCGCCGCCAATCCTGGTCGGCGGATTTTCTGAGCGCGATCGGCGGCGTGACGGGCGGCGCGCCATCGAGCACCGCTTCCGCGCGTCCGCAGCAGCTCGACGTGCCCGTGGGCGGCGTCGTGCGCGACTGGCAGCCGCCGACGCCGCAAATCGTCGATCGCCTGAAATGGCCCGCGGGCGGGATTCAGCGCCGCAGCTTCGCCTTCCTCAAGGGCGTGACGCAGCGCACGGCGAAGGTGACGATGCCGTCGCCGAGCATGCTGCATTTCCGCGGCGGCCGCGGCGGCGTGAGCACGGCGGCATATCCCGACATGGAGCAATTTTTCGCCGACCTCATCGCAGTCTATCGCGCCGAGATCATGGACCTCGCCGCGGCCGGGTGCCGCTATGTCCAGCTCGACGACACGAACCTCGCCTATCTCTGCGATGCGCGCCTGCGCGAGCGCGTGCGCGGCATCGGCGAGGATCCCGCGAAGCTGCCATTCCTCTATGCGCGCCTCATCAACGGCGCGATCGCCGACCGGCCCAAGGACATGAAGATCACGGTGCATCTGTGCCGCGGCAATTCGCTCTCCCGCGGCCACGCCGAGGGTGGCTATGAGCCGGTGGCGGATGCGATGTTCAACGCGCTCGAGGTGGACGGCTTCTTCCTCGAATATGACGATGCGCGCTCGGGCGATTTCGCACCGCTCCGCTTCGTGCCGAAGGGCAAGCTGCGCATCGTCCTCGGCATCGTCACCTCGAAATTCGGCCTGCTCGAGAGCAAGGACTCGCTGAAGCGCCGCCTCGAGGAAGCCGCGAAATACATGCCGTTCGAGCAGATGTGCTTGAGCGCGCAATGCGGCTTCGCGAGCCACACCGGCGGCAATATCCTGAGCGAGGACGAGCAGTACGCGAAGCTCCGCCTCGTCGTCGAGCTCGCCGCGGAACTATGGCCAGCGTGACTAGGACGCCGTTCGGAGGAAGGCGGTGAGCGCGTCGTTGAAGGCGGCGGGCTGTTCGAGATTGGAGAGGTGGCCGGCCGCTTCGATCGCGACATAGCGTGAGTTGGCGACGCGACGCTGCTGGTCGATCATCACGGGGCCGGGCACGGCCGCGTCCTCGGCGCCGACGAGGAAGAGGGCAGGGATGCGGATCTCGCCGAGGCGCTCGAGTACCGCGGCGTCCTTCAACGCCTCGGAACAGCCGGTGAAGCCCGCGACGCTCGTGCCGCGGATCATGCGCTTCACGCTTTCGGTCGTGGCGGCGGCGGCGCCGCGCGTGAACCAGCGCTCGATGAAAAGCTCGACCACCGCTTCCATGCCCTTCTCGTGCACGAGGCGGTTGCGATCGTCGATCCCCTGGCGGAATTCGGCCGGCATCGCGACGCGCGAATTGCAAATGGCGAGGCTCGCGAAGGAACCGGGCTCGCGCAGCACCGCCGCGGCCGCGACGACGCCGCCCAACGACAATCCGACCGCGTGTGCGGGCCGCGCGCCCGTCTCCCTCATGACGGCAAGGAGATCGTCGACGAGGCCATCGATCGAATAAGGCGGTGGCGGCGCCGAGGAGCCTCCGTGCCCGCGCGTGTCGAAGCGCAGGACGCGATAGCGCGCGGCGAGCGCCGCGACCTGCGGCTCCCACATCGAGAGATCGGCGGCGAGCGAGTTGAGGAGCACGACCCACGGGCCCTCTTCGCCATCGATCCGCACGAAAAGCTCGGCGCCGCCGGATCGCACCCTGCGTTCGCTCGCCATCGCTCAGCTCCGCTCGAAGAGCGTGCCGAAGCCCGGCACCGGATCGGTGATGCCGCTTTGGCGCAGCGCATGCCAGGCGGCCGCCTGGTTGCTCGTGACGACGGGCTTGCCGAGATCGCGTTCCAAGAGCGCGATCACCTCGGCGATGCGCATCTGCGCGCAGGACAGGAAATAGGCGTCGGCCTTGGGATCGCGCCACTCGATCGTGCGGCGGTACCAGGCGAAAGGCTCGATCGCGCGAAAATCCTTGGCGTAAGTGAGCTCGGCGGCATAATCGCGCAGCACCGTGATGCCGTTATGGCGGAGAAAGGCGGCCTCGCGCGCGTTCACCGCCGAAACATAGGGCGTCACCATGACGACATTCCGCGCGCCGACCGCCTTCAGCGCCGCAGCGACCGCGTCCCCCGTCACCGTGACGGGAAGGCCGGTCGCCGCCACGATCCGCTCGCGGATTTTCTGCGCCATGTCGGGCGAGTAGGTCGTGACCGCGGTGCAATGGAAGAGGATGCGGTCGACCCCGGCATCGGCGAGGAGCGTGGCACCCTCCTCGATGCGCTCGGTCAGGCTCAGGAGCTGGTCGGGCGTATCCTCGATCATGCGGAGCCGCGTCGTGTGCAGGGTGACGCCCTCGGGCAGCATCGCCTCGATCTGCGGCTCGGCCTCGGTATTGACCGCCGGGATGATCATGCCGAGCCTGAGGCGCCAGCCGTAACGCACGTGCATCGTCGCGCGATCCTCAGTGTTGGGCATGGACGCCTCTTGCTGTCAGGGCTTCGGGGTGCCGGGTCAGCGCCGGAGCTTGGGCGCCGCGCGCCACGGCGATGATGCGGCTCGCGTCGGCGACGTGATCGCCGCGCCAGGCGACATGCCCATCGGGGCGCACGAGCACCAGCTTGCGCCCGTAGAGCGCGGCGATCTCGGGCGCTGCGATGTCGTGGACCGCCAACGGTACGGCGTGCGCGCGCGCCGCATCTTCGAGCGTGCCGGGATCGCCCGCGCTAAAGCGCAGCAGCACGAAGCCGCGGCCGAACAGGTCGAGGATCGAGCGCCCGTCCGGCAGCCACGCATGCGGCGCGCGCGAGCCGGGCCGCGCCGTCGGCACGTAGCGCGACACGTCATCGGGCGGCGCAGGCGAGCCGTCGGCAATGCAGATCGGGGAATCCTCGTAGCGATATCCCGAACTGCACGCCCAGGCATTGCCATTCGCTGGTGAGCGTTTCCTTGAGCCGCGTGCCGACCGCGCGCCGCGCCCGCGCGCCCGCCTCGCCCGTGTCGAAGATCATCGAGCAATCGCCCTGCGCCGCGACCCAGGCATTGAAATTGCGCGTCGAGAAATCGGAATTGCGCTTGGCGATCGGCTTCTGCTCGGGCAGATAGGAGTCGAGAAGATGTGCGCCGCCCCAGCCGCGCAAAACCGCATCGAGCTTCCAGCCGAGATTGACGCTGTCGATCACGCCGGTGTTCATGCCAAACCCGCCGGTCGGCGACATGACATGGGCGGCATCGCCGGCGAGGACCACGCGGCCCTTGCGATAGTCCTTGGCGATGGCCTCGGCGCGGCGCCACGGCCGCACGGCGATGAGCTCGAACGGCACATCCTCGCGCCCCATCGCGCGATGGACCGCGGCGCGCGCGTCGAATGCGCCCATGTCGAGGCGCGCGTTCGAGCCGATGACGGTGAGGCGCCACTCGCTCTTGCCGTCGACGACGGTGGCGTTGCCCCAGGTGCCTTCGGTTCCGACGAAGAGATAGCGCTCGGCCTCGCCCTTGTCGTGCGCCGCAAGAAGGCCGGGACAGCGGAAGAACACGTTGACCGAATAGCTCAGCACCGGCGTGCCTTCGAGCTCGATCCTGGCGGCTTTGCGCACCGCGCTCGCCGAGCCGTCGCAGGCGACGAGATAAAGCGCTTCGATCTCGATCACCTCGTTCGTGGCGAGGTCGGTCGCTTGCGCGACGATGCGGTCGGGATATTCCGTGAAGCCGTCGAAGCGGCAGCGATAACGAAGGCTCACGCTCTCGAGCTCGGCCGCCGAGCGCGCGATCGTCGGATCGAACAGGAGCTGCGGGCACCAAGTGCGCTTTTCCGGGCTTTCGGGCGGCGGGCGCTGATCGCGCTCGCACGGATATTCGTCGCGTTCGAGCAGATATCCGGCGAGGCTCGTGCAGAACACCATGTCGAGCTTGTAGTCGTGCGGAAAGCCCGAATGGACGATCCGCTCCTTGATGCCCCAGCGGCGGCAGAACTCCATCGTCCGCGCCGCCACCATCGCGCCGCGCGGCAGATCGATGCTGCCGTCGCCCTGCTCGATCAGCAGGCACCGGATGCCGCGCCAGCCGAGATCGAGCGCCAAGGTCAGGCCGATCGGGCCGCCGCCGACGATCAGGATGGGCGTTTCCATCCGGCGCGTCATCGGCACCTCACACCTCGACCACGATATAGTCCTCCTCGACCGAGACGGGATAGGTCTCGGCGACGTAGGGACCCTGAAGGATGCGCTCGCCGCTCTCGACCGCGACGGCATAGCGGCGCAGCGAGATGTTGTCGGCATCGCACCATGATTGCCCGGTGCGGATGTCGTACTGCCAGCCGTGCCAGGGGCAGCGGATCATCTCGCTGCCTTCGATGAGGCGGTATTTCCCCGGCTCGTCGGATTCGACGCGGCGCACGATCTTGCCCTTGCACAAGGAGGCGCCTTCGTGCGGGCACTTGCTCAAGACCGCGAAATATTCGTCGCGAGGTTGAAGATGCCGATCTCGCGCCCCGCGGCGGTGACGAGCTTGCACGTGCCGGGCGCGATCTCGCCGGCCTTGGCGACGACGTGGCGCTCGGCCATCTCAGGCGAGCCCGTACACCCGCTTTGCGTTCTCGCTGAAGATCATGCGCTTCTTGTCGTCGGGCAGGCGCACCCTGAACACGGTCCTGGGATCGTCGAAATCCCAATGCGGATAGTCGGTCGAGAACAGCAGCCGGTCCCAGCCGATCCATTCCATGATGCGGACGAGATCGTCCGGCCGCTCCGGCTCCTCGATCGGCTGCGTCGTGTACCAGATGTGCTCGCGGATATATTCCGACGGCGGCCGCTTCACGTGCGGCACCTCGCTGCGCATGCGCTCCCAATGCTTGTCGAGGCGCCAGCACAGCGCCGGGACCCAGGCGAAGCCGCCCTCGATCAGCACGAGCCGCAGATTCTTGAAGCGCTCGAACGCGCCCTCGAGCACCATGCTCGTGAACACGCCCATGATGATGTAGGCGAAGGTCTGGTGCTCCTCGAGATAGAAGGAAGGCCAGCCCGCCGGCGTCGATGCATTGCCGCTGCCGAAGCCCGGCACATGCAGCCCGATCGGCAGGTTGTTGCGCTCGCACGCCTCGAAGATCGGCCAATAGCGCCGCCGGCCGAGCGGTTCGTCGGCGCGCGGGCTGAGCGATACCTGCACGAAGCGGCGGTCGCGCGCGCGGCGCTCGATCTCCGCGACCGCGGCCTCGGGATATTCCTGGCCGACCTGGATCGCGCCGCGCAGGCGCGGCTCCTTGTCGATCCACTCGGCGATCTGCCACTCGTTGTTGGCGGTGGCGAGCGCCGCGCCGAATTCGAGATTGCGCTCGGCATAGGCCGCGGGCGCCAACGCCTGGAGCATGCCCCATTCGACGCCGTTGGGATCGAGATGGTGGGCGCGCATGAAGTCGAGATCGCTGCCCGGTGGCCCGCCATTGGGCGGCACGGCGTCGATCCGGTTCACCTGCATGCGCGGATGGGTGAGCGTGCCGTGCAGGCCTTGGCGCACGTGGCGGCGGTAGGTCTGCATGTGCTCGCGCCAGCGCGTCGGCAGGAACGGCAGGACCTGGCTCTCGGAGCGGAAGATCGGATGGATGTCGCAATCGACGACCGTGAGCCGGCTGTTCGCAGCCTTCTCCCGCTCGAGCAGTTCGAGGCTCATGCGACGGTCTCCCTGAGGCGCGAATATGTCGAAAGCGGATTGTCGACCAGAATCTTCTGCAACATGGGCTCTGGCAGGCCCGGGGGCAACACCTCGTCGCCATCGAACTGCCAGTGCGGGAAATCGGTGGCGAAGAGCAGAAGCTCGTCCGAGCCCAGAAGCTCGATTGCCGCGGCGACGGTGGCGGCGTCGGCGGGCGCGTCGGTCGGCTGCATCGTCAGGCGAACGTGGTCGCGGATCACGTCGAAAGGCGGCCGTGTCACCCACGGCACCTCGGTCCTGACGCCGCGCCAGGTCTTGTTGAATTTCCAGGCGAAGGCGGGAAGCCAGGTGAAGCCCGACTCGATCAGCACGACTTTGAGCCGGCGGAACTTCGCGAAGGTGCCCTCGGACACGAGGCTCGCGAGCTGTGCCGCGAAGAGCTGCGTGTTCGAGACATAGTCCTCGAGCAGATAGGAGGGCCAGCCCGAGGCGCTCGGCGGATGGCGATATGTCGAGCCGGCATGGATGCCGACCGGCAAATCGTGCTTTTGCGCCGCCTCGAAGATCGGCCAATAGGCGCGGCGGCCCAGCAGCATGTCGAGCCCGGCGAGGACCAGCACCTGGACGAAGCGCGGATCGCCGGCGCGGCGCTCGATCTCCTCAACCGCAAGCTCGGGGCTTTGCGAGGGCACCATGATCGAGGCCCGCAGCCGGGTGTCGCGGTCGAGCCACTCGGCCGCCACCCAGTCATTGACGGCGCGGATGAGCGCCGCCGCCATGTCCTCGGCGAAGAGCGCCTGCGCGCCCCACAGGCAGTTGATGATGGCGAAGCGCGTGCCGAACGCGTCGAGCGCCTTCGCCTGGAGCAAAGCGAGGTCGGAGCCGGGCGGACCCTGCGCCGGCCGCCAGTCGGGCCGGCCGGAGAGCGGCGCCGTCGGCGGATAGGACGTCAGCGAAAGGTCGAGCCGCTCGAGCTGCTGGACATTGACGCGCTCGCGCCAATAGCTGTCGAGATAGGGGACGAGCGTGCCGATCCCCGGCGGGGACACGTGCACGTCGCAATCGATGGCGCCCGAAAATGGTAAACGCATAGGCCTCATATTCTAGAGCCCCAGCGTGTCCCGGCAAGCGGCCCCGCCATTGCTTTTCCGCCTCGGCTCCATGATCCTTTCGCGCAAAAGGGAGGCGTGGGGCAACGGGCATGGCGCAAACCATCGATGTGAATGCGGCGATCGAGCGCGTCGGAGTGGGACGCCTCGCGATCTTCGTCATCGCGCTCGGCTTCTGCATGATGATTTCCGACGGCTACGATTTCACGGCGCTGTCGGTGGCGACGCCGGCCATCCTGCGCGACTGGCACATCCAGCCGAAGGACATGGGCGCGGTGTTCAGCGTTACGTTCTTCGGCCTCCTCGTGGGCTCGCTGTTCTACGGCTGGATGGCCGACCGGTTCGGCCGGAAATTCACCATCGTGTTCGGCACGTTCAATTTCGGCCTGCCGGTGCTGCTGACGCTCTGGGCCCAGAACGTGCAGGAGCTGATGGTGCTGCGCTTCATCGGCGGCATCGGCATGGGCGGCATCGTGCCGATCGCCTACACGCTCGTCAGCGACTATGCGCCGCGGCGCATGCGCTCGACCGTCACCGTCCTCACCAACGCGGGATACAATGTCGGCGGCGTGCTGACCGGGCTCGTGGGCGCCTCGGCCATTTCGGTTTACGGCTGGCGCTCGCTCTTCGCCGTGGGCGCGGGGCTGTCGCTCGTCATGGCGTTCGTGCTGATCGCGTTCCTGCCGGAATCGCCGCTCTACCTGGTGCGGCGCGATCCGGCCTCGCCCAAGCTCCGCCGTCTCTTCGCGCGCCTCGCGCCGGGCGAGCGGGTCGATCCCGACGCGACCTTCGTCGCGCGCGACCCGCAGGACGGCATGAGCCGCGCCGGCGAGAACAACATCTTCCAGCTCTTCCACGGGCCGCGGAAGACGGCGACGATCCTGCTGTGGCTGCTGTTCGCCAGCGACGCGCTGGGCTTCTTCTTCCTGGCGAGCTGGCTGCCGCTCGTCATGGAGGGACAGGGCGTCGCACCCAGCACCGCGTCCTTGACGCAGTCGCTCTTCGTCTTCGCCGGCATGATCGGCGGCTTCACGATCATGCGGTTTCTCGACCGCATCGGGCCGGTCGCGGTCGTGGCGTTCCCGGTGATCGGCGGTCCGCTCGAGATCGTCATGGGCACGCCGGGCCTGCCCGAACCGCTCCTGCTCGCGACCGTCGCCGGCGCCGGCATTTGTCTCTCCGGCATCCACTTTGCCGTCTATGCCATCGTCGTGCGCTTCTATCCCGCGAGCATCCGCGGGCGCGGCGTGTCGAGCGCCACGGTCTGGGGCCGCGCGGGCGGCATCGTCGCGCCTTATGTCGGAGGGTATTTCCTGTCCGCCCACATGCCGTTGCAGCATCTCATGATGATCGCGGCGGCGCCGTGCATCCTGACGGCGATCCTGGGCATCGCCTTGGGCCGCCTCTACCGCCGGCATTTCGACTTGGCCGTCGCCGCGGCATGAGCAGGACAGCGGCCCTCGAAAGCGTTACAATTGCAGCGTTTTCGCTCGGAGAAGCGCCATGACGACGCAGCAGGACTATGATCTCGTGACCCGTACGGGACCCGGCACGCCGATGGGCGAGCTGATGCGGCAATACTGGATCCCGGCCGCGCGCTCGTCCGAGCTCGTGGCCGATGGGCCGCCGGTGCGGATCATGCTCCTCGGCGAGAGAATGATCGCCTGGCGCGACAGCGCGGGGCGCGTCGGCGTGATGGACCACCGCTGCGCGCATCGCTGCGCCTCGCTGTTCTACGGTCGCAACGAGGAGAACGGGCTGCGCTGCGTCTATCACGGCTGGAAATACGATGTCGACGGCAACTGCGTCGACCAGGCGAACCTGCCGCCGCACCAGGAATTTTCCGGCAAGGTGAAGGCCAAGGCCTATCTCGCGCGCGAGCGCAACGACGTGGTCTGGATCTATATGGGCGATCGCGCCCGTGCGCCCGCCGATCTGCCGCCTTTCGAGGCCTGCCTCGCGCCGTCCGATCGGGTGGGGCTGCGCTTCGTGCAGCGCCGCTGCAACTGGCTGCAGGCGGTCGAGGGCGATCTCGACACCTCGCATGTCGGGCTCCTGCATTTCGGCGCTGCGCGGCCGACGGCGAAGCTCGACGACGCGCACAAGGACATCGTCGTCAATCGCGCGCCGGAATACCGCGTGACCGAGACGCCCTATGGCCTCACCTATGGCGCCTACCGGCCCTCGGCGACCGTCGAGGGCGGAACCTATTGGCGCGTCGCGCATTTCCTCTACCCGTTCTGGATCATGCCGCCGGTGACGAGCCTCGAGCACAATGTCATGGTGCGCGCCTTCATCCCGATGGACGACGAGCACTGCATGTTCGTGGGCTTCGAATCGCTCACCTACTCGCGCATGGAACAGCGGACGAACATGTCGGGCGTGCACATTCGCGACAATCTCCATCCCAACACGACCGGCTGGTACGGCCGCTATCGCATGGTCGAATGCGAGGAGAACGACTATCAGATCGATCGCGAGGAGCAGCGCACCAAGAGCTTCACCGGCATCGACGGCATCCACACGCAAGACCAGACCGTGACCGAGAGCATGGGCGGCATCGTCGATCGTTCGTGGGAAAATCTGGCGCCGTCCGACATCGCGATCGCGCGCCACCGGCGCATGCTGTTCGAAGCCGTGCGCGCCTTCCAGAACGGCGTGCGGCCGCCCTCGGCCGATGATCCGAAGCTCTATGCCGGGGTGCGCGGCGGCTACTACACCACGACGGCGGCGGGCGATTGGCTCGCGCTCCACAAGGAAGAGGCGGCACGGCTCCGCCAGCTGGAAGCGCATGGCCGCGGCATCGCAGCCGAATAACGGATCGGGCTTGGGCGCGCCGGTCCGGCGCGTCGAGGACGAGCGGCTGCTCACGGGCGCAGGCCGCTTTGCCGATGACGTGTCGGCGCCCAACATGGCGCATGCCTATGTCGTGCGCTCGCCCCACGCGCATGCCCGCATCACCGGCATCGACACGCGTGCCGCCGTCGCGGCGCCGGGCGTGCTCGCAATCTTCACCGGCGAGGACGTCGCGCGCGAAAATCTCGCCGGATTGCCGTGCGAGTCGAAGCCGAGATTGCCGCCGGGGAGCCGCGCCCATTTTCCCGAGCAGCCGATCCTCGCGCGCGGCAAGGTGCGCCATGTCGGCGACCGCGTGGCGCTCGTCGTCGCCGAGACGCTGGCCGCGGCGAAGGATGCCGGCGAATTGCTCGAGGTGGGATACGAGCCGCT
The DNA here is from genome assembly GCA_963729295.1 of uncultured Alphaproteobacteria bacterium. Classification (GTDB taxonomy): domain Bacteria; phylum Pseudomonadota; class Alphaproteobacteria; order ATCC43930; family CGMCC-115725; genus DATJLY01. The sequence goes on along the minus strand of CAVSNJ010000027.1, from coordinate 129,204 downwards.
CCCCGCCGTGATCCTGGCGGATGCGCTCGCGCCGGGCGCTGCGAAGGTGTGGGACGAGGCGCACGGCAATCTCAGCTTCGAGCTCGAATTCGGCGATCGCCGCGCCGTCGACGAGCGCTTCGCCGCAGCCGCGCACGTGACGAAGCTGAGCGTGCATTATCCGCGAGCCGCGGCCAATTCGATCGAGCCGCGCGCGACCGTGGCTTATGTCGATCCGACCGAGGGCCGCTTCACGCTCTGGTCGAGCACTCAGGACCCGTTCGGTCTGCGCGCGATGGTGACGCATGTTCTCGGCATCCCTGCGCTCAATCTCCGGGTGCGGGCGATGGACGTGGGCGGCGCCTTCGGCATGAAGGGTCAGGTGTATCCCGAGGATCTGCTCGTCGTCTGGGCCGCCCAGCGCCTCAAGCGCTCGGTCAAATGGACCGCCGACCGCAGCGAAAGCATCGCGTCCGACATGCACGGGCGGCACCAGATCGTGGCGGCCGAGCTGGCGCTCGACGCCGGTGGGCGCGTGCTCGCCTTCCGCACCGCAGTCGCGGTCGATGTCGGGGCCTATCTCAGCCAATCGGCCGGCGTCGCGCCGCACAATGCCGGCGTCAGCTATCCCGGCACCTACAAGGTGCCGCTGGTCCACGCCGCCGTGCGCGCCGTCTTCACCAATTCCTCGCAGCTCGGACCTTATCGCGGGACGGCAAAGCCCGAAGCGACCTTCGTCCTGGAGCGCCTCATCGACAAGGCGGCGCGCGAGCTCGGCGTCGATCCGGTCGAGCTGCGCCGGCGCAATCTCATCCGTGTCGCCGACATGCCGTACCGCACGTCCGGCGGCAACGTATACGATTGCGGCGATTTCGAAGACGTGCTCGACAAAGCGCTGGTGCTCGCCGACTGGCACGGTTTTGCGGCGCGGCGCGCGCAATCGGAGCGACGCGGGCGCCGGCGCGGCATCGGCATCGGCATGCATTGCCAGCGCGCCGGAACGGCGTCCGAGCGGATGGAGATCCGCGTCGCGGAGAACGGATCGGTCGCGGTCTATGCCGGCACGCTCGCGACCGGCCAGGGCCACGAGACCATGTTCGCACAGATGATCGCGGAGTGGCTTGGCGTGCCGCTCTCAGACGTGCGCGTGTTCCAGGGCGATACCGACAAGGTCCTGTTCGGCCGCGGCTCCTTCGCCCAGCGCACGATGAGCACCGGCGGATCGGCGCTCAAACTCGCGGCCGACGAGGTCGTGCGCAAGGCCAGGCGCGTCAGCGCCTGGATGATGGAAGTGTCCGAAGGGGACGTCGCGTTCGAGCGCGGCCTGTTCCGCGTCGCCGGCACCGACCGCCAAGTCACATGGCGCGAGGTGGCCGAGAAATCCTATGCCTTCATGGGGCTGCCGCCCGAGCTCGGCATCGGGCTCGACGGCGTCGGCACGCACCCCGGCCCCAACACCTATCCGAACGGCTGCATCATCGCCGAGGTCGAGGTCGATCTCGAGACGGGCGTCGTCACGCTCGACCGCATCGCCGCCGTCGACGACGTGGGCACGGTGGTCAATCCGCTGACGCAGGAAGGGCAGTTGCACGGCTCGCTCGCGCAGGGGATCGGCGAGGCGCTCCTCGAATCCGTCATCTACGAACGCGGTACCGGGCAGTTGCTGACCGGTTCGTTCATGGACTACGCGATGCCGCGCGCCGACGACATGCCGGACATCGTCTCCGAGCTCGCCGCCGTGCCGACCAAGACCAATCTGCTCGGCGCCAAGGGCGGGAGTGAGGCGGGCAATGTCGGCGGGCCGCCCGCGGTCCTCAACGCCGTGCTAGACGCGCTCGCACCCTGGGCGATCGCCGACCTGCCGCTGCCGGCGAAGTCGGAACAGATCTGGCGCGCGCTACGCTCGGCGGGCCGCTTGTCCTGAGACGAAAGCCGCGCTTTTCCGTTCTCCTCAAAGTGGCGCATAGCCCGATGGGAGAGCGGGAATGAAGCTTTGCAAATGCCTCGTGATCGCGGTGCCGGCCGTGCTGCTGGGCGCCTGCGTCGTCCATGATCGCGGCGGGCCGCCGGTAGCCGCGGCTTATGACCCAGGGGTCGCCTTCGGCTACAACGACGGCTACTGGGACCAGAACCACCAGTGGCACGCGTGGCGCGACCGCCAGGAGGCCGATGCGTGGCGCGGCCAAAATCCCGGCCACTATTACGACCGGCCGCACGATCAGGAGTCGAACGGAGGCTGGCGCGATAGCGACCAGTGGTGGGCGCAGCACTGAGGAGAGCGCGGGCCGGCGCCGTCAGCGAAAATCGTAGCCCTGCTCGTAATGCAGGTAGATGCCGTCGAAATAGAACCAGCGCATGAGCGCGCTCTCGCGCGCGAAGTGGATCGCCTGCTCCTGCATCGCGCGCGTGGTGCAGTGTTTCTCGAGCACCTGGAAGCCGCGGTCGCCATGCTCGATGTCGACCTCGGAATGAAGCCAGAAATGCTCGATCTCCCGCTCCTTGAATTTATAGACCTCGCGCAGCGCTTTGAGGACGCTGCTGTAGAGCAGCGGCGATTGCGATTCGGTGCCGACGCGCACGGCGGCGATGCCGCACCACCACGGCTCTTCGACCGCCGTCGTCTTGAGGAAATTGACCCACGCGCGCGTCGTCGGCAGGCCGCGCCCCACCTTCACCTTGGCGATGTCGGCGCCGTTCGTCTCGGCGAATCTCAGGATGATGTCGAGATGCGGATTCTTCTCGTCGGTTTCCTCGTGCCAGTTCTCGAGCTGGAGCGCGATCACGTCGGGCGGCGCCTTGGCCGAGACGGCGAAATCCCACTCCGCGGCATGGCTGATCCAGTGATAGTGCTCGACTGCGATGCCCTTGAGGCATTGGCGGCTGAGCGCGCCCTCGGCCCATTTCCGCGTCATCGGATGATGCGCGCAATGGCGCTCCAGAACCGCGTCCTCGAGGGCTTTGCGGAAGGCGGAAACTGCGCTCATAGTTCCTCCCGGGATGTGCTGAGGAGATTGGCACAAGGGGAGGGCGAACACCATGGACGAGCTTTTCACATCGCGCCGCGACCTCATCATCGCGCCATTGCTGGCGGCGCTTCCGGCCGCGCTCCTCGCGCACGCGGCCGAGGCGGCGCCCGATCCGGCGATGACCTTTACCCTGCCGCCGGACCAGATGGTCTGGACGCGCGGGCCCAAAAATCCCGAGAAGAGCGTCGAGAACGTGGCGCTCTGGGGCAAGTCCTCGGATTCCGGCCTCTATTACAACCTCACCAAATGGTATCCCGGCTACATGAGCGGGCCGCACTGGTACGAGACCGACCGCTACTGCGTCGTCGTCTCGGGTACCTGGTGGGTGGCGAGCGGCGACAAGTTCGATCCCGACGACACGGTGCCGATGCCGGCCGGCAGCTTCATCCGCCGCGTCGCGCGCACGCCGCACTATGACGGCGTGAAGAAGAACGGCACGGCGCCGGCGGTGATCGCGATCTGCGGCATCGGGCCGATCACGCTTCACCCGGTCGATCCGGCGAGCCCAGGCGTGCGCACGCTGTGACGCGCCACGCTAGTCCCGCCGCGCGCCGGCGTGAAAGCTGAGCGCGCCGGGATCGCTGAGGTCCGGAACCGTCCACCCGTCGAGATCGTATTCCGCCATGCACGACTCGGCGAAACCCTTGAACGCCGCGGCATTGCCCGACGCCTCCGCGCCGAAGAGGCAATAGCGCCTGATCTCCTCGGTCGAGCCGCCGTAATTGATCTCGTAGAGCTCGTGCCGGCCGCCGAACTCGGTGCCGAGCGTGTCCCAAAGAAGCTTCAGGAGCTTCACGCGCTGCTCGGCGCTATAGCCGTTCGAGCCGCGCAGGAAGCGGTCGAGATAGGGCCTGATCTCGTCGTTCTTGAAATCGCGCGCGTGCGAATTGAGGAAGATGAGGCCCGAGGCGACAGTCTGCTCGATGATGTATTTGACCTTGCTGTAGGCCATCGTGGCGATGATGGCGTAAGCATTGCCCGGCTCCATCTTCGGCAGCACGTAGTCGCCGATCCAGGGCTGCGGGTCGCGCACCATGGCGTCCGACAGAGCCCAGAAGAGATTGCGCCAGGCAATCACCTCGCCGACGTTCGCCTGCACGCCGCGATAATTCTTGGTGCCCGCGGCCTCGGTCGCCTTCAACAGGAGGCCGGAGATGAAGTCGAGCTTGACGGCGAGCCGCGTGCAGCCATGGACGACGAAGCGCGGCAGGAATCCCGTCTGCGGGAAGAAATTGTTGGCCCGCTCCATGTCGCGATAGACGAACAGGTTCTCCCAGGGCACCAGCACCTTGTCCATGATGAAGACGGCGTCGTTCTCGTCGAGCCGGCTCGACAGCGGATGGTCGAACGGGCTCCCCATCACGGTCGAGGTCATCTCGTAGGACGTACGGCAGATGAATTTCACGCCGGGTGCGTTGGTGGGGATCATGAACACCACGGCGAAGGCCGGATCCTGCACCGGGATGAGCCCGTGATGCGCGACGAACGTGTAGTTGGTGAGGACGGAGCCGGTCGCCACCACTTTGGCGCCCGAGACGATGATGCCCTGGTCGGTCTCGCTCTCGACATGGCAGCACACGTCGGACGATTCGTTCGGCGGCCGGTCGCGGTCGATCGGCGGATGGATGATGGCGTGGTTGATGAAGGGCACGCGCTCCTGGCTGAAGCGGTACCAGCGCCGCGCGTTCTCCTCATAAGGATGATAGAACGCGTCGTTGGCGCCGAGCGTCGCGAGGAACGCCGCCTTGTAGTCGGGCGAGCGGCCGAGCCAGCCATAGCTGATGCGCGCCCATTCGGCGATCGCGTTCCGCCCGGCAAGGAGATCGTCGAGCGTCTTCGGCGCCTTGAAGAAAGCGTGGGTCGAGCGGCCGTTGCCGGTGTCGGTCGGCAGCAGCAGCTTGTCCTTTCGCGCGGGATCGTGCAGCGCGTCGTAAAGCCGCGCGACCATGCGCGCCGTGTTGCGGAAGGCCGGGTGCTCGGTGACTTTTTGCACGCGCTCGCCGTAGATGTAGACCTCGCGCCCGTCGTCGAGCGAGGCGAGATATTCCTTGCCCGTCATCGGCGCGGCATCGGGGATGTTGCCGATCGTCTCGGCGCGCGCGGCGAATTCCTTCTTGTCGGTCGATTGCGTGCTCGTCATGGCCCCCTCCCTAGCGCCAAACCCGCGAGCGTATGGGGCTGCCTTCGTCCTGTCGAGGCGACGCAAGCGGCGGACATTGCGGCCGGACGCGCGGCGGAACCGCACGGCTTTCCCTCTGCGCCGCGCTTCGCTATCGTTGGCCCGCCACAGCGGAGGAGAGCATGGCGTCGATCGCGGAATTCGAGGACCATTGCTGGAAGGACGTTGTTCCTGCGGCGGACATGAAGCTCTATTCCAGCTATGCGCGCCAGACGCGCGTGGGCTCGCGGCCGGCGCTTCTGGCGATCGATCTCTACAATATCGTTTATCGTGGCGGTGCGCGTTCGCCCTACGAGCTCGACCCGCTCTATCCCAATAGTTGCGGCACGTTTGCCCACGCGGCGATCGACCCGACGAAGCGGCTTCTGGCGTCGGCGCGCGCGGCTGGAATCCCGATCTTCTACTGCACTCAGGAGACGCAGCCCAACAACCGGCCGCAGGGCGCCGTCTCGACCCGGCGCCAGGGCTCGTCAATGCCGCGCGCGGGCGACGATTACGACATCTATTTCGAATTCACGCCGCAGCCCGCCGACGTCGTCATCCGCAAGCAGCGCGCAAGCGTGTTCCAGGGGACGCCGATCGTCTCGCATCTCAACATCCTCGACATCAACAGTCTCATCGTCTGCGGCGAGAGCACGTCGGGCTGCGTGCGCGCGAGCTGCGTCGATGCCTACTCCAACGGGCTTCACGTCTCGCTCGTCGAGGAATGCACGTTCGACCGTGCCGAGCTGACGCACAAGGTCAATCTCTTCGACCTGCATCACAAATATGTCGACGTCATGCATGTCGGCGAGGTGGTCCAGTATCTCGACCGCCTGGCGAAGCCCGCCAACACTTGAGCAGGGCGGCTTTACCGCTGCAGACCGCGCATCGAACGGTGTTTTCTCGGGGGATCGGCTCATGAACCGGCTGCAAAAATCTTTGGCCGCCATCTTCGCCGCGGCCGCTGCGCTCGTCACGATTGCGCCGGCGCGCGCCGACGATGCGCAGAAGATAGCGGTGCGGCTCGAATGGCTGCCGACGGGGTACCAGGCGCCGTTCTGGCTCGCGGTCGACAAGGGCTGGTTCAAGGCGGCCGGGCTCGACGTTTCGATCGCTGACGGCAACGGCTCCGTCACCACCGTGCAGATGGTCGCAGCCGGGCAATACGATGTCGGTCACGCCGCCTTGTCGAATATGGCGGTCGCGCGCAGCAAGGGCATGCCGCTCGTCTCGATCGCGGGATTCCTGCGCAAGGGCGACATCGCGCTGATGGTGCCGAAGGATTCGCCGATCCAGGGGCCGAAGGATCTCAAAGGCAAGAAGGTCATCTATACGGCGGGCTCGCTCGAGACGCCGTTCATCGATTCCTTCCTCGCCGCGGGCGGGTTGACGCGCAACGATGTCGAGCTCATCAACATCGATGCCACGGCGAAGATCGGCCAGTATCTCGCGGGCGCGGCCGACGGCGTCATTTCCGCCGGCGAGGCGGTGGCGCTGATGGAGAAGCAGCGGCCTTCGCGCCTCATCCTGTTCGCCGACTACGGCTTGAACCTGCCGAGCATGGGGCTCGTCGCGAGCAAGGACGCGCTCGCGAAGAAGGGGCCGGCGCTCCGCCAGTTCGCCAGCATCGTGGCGGGTGGATGGACCTATATCCTCAGGGGCCACGAGCAAGAGGGCATCGACGCGGTGCTGCACAGTCACCCGAATGCGCGGCTCGATTCCGGCCTCCTGATGGACAATCTCAAGGTCTCGCTGCAATTCCTCACCACGCCCGCGACCAAGGACATGCCGATCGGCATGCAGAGCGCGGTTGATTGGGCCGATGCGATCGCGATCATGGAGAAGGCCAAGGTGATCGATCCCGGCACGAAGCCGCAGGACTATTTCACCAACGACTATCTCGACAGCAAGATCATCGCCTCGATCGGAGGCTCATGATGCCGAGCCTTGGCCTCAGGACCCTCATCGACGTGCTGGAGCAGAAGCAGCGCGTGCGCCGCATCGCGCGCACGGTCGATCGGACCTGGGAGCCCGGCTGCCTCGTCAAATGGATGTTCCAGGCGTTGCCCGACGAGGAGCGGTTCGGCCTTCTGTTCGAGAGCGTGAAGGATTCGAAATACCGCTTCGCCACCGGAATTCTGGGCTCCTCGCGCGCAGCCTATGCGACGGCGCTCGGCGTCGAGGTCGCGGACATCAACGAGAAATGGGTCGATGCGCTGCTCCACCCGCTCGATCCCGTGATCGTGTCGCGCGGGGCCTCGCAGGAAGTGGTGGAGCGCGGCACGGACGCGAAGCTCTCCGACCTGCCGATCCCGATCTGGACGCCGGGCAAGGACGCGGCGCCCTATATCACGACGCTCGTCATCACGAAGAACGCCGACACCGGCGTGCAGAACATGGGCGTCTATCGCACGCAGGTGCGCGACGATCATTCCGTCGTCGTCAACCTCAATCCGGCGGGGCAGGGAACGCGCAACGCCCGGACATATACCGACAAGGGCCGTCCCGCGCCGATCGCCTGGGTGATCGGCGCCGATCCCGCCGTGCTGCTGTCGGCGACGGCGAAGATGCCGTACGGAGTCAACGAGGTGACGGTGGCGGGCGGCTTGACCGGCGCGCCGGTGGCGCTTGTGAAGGCCGCCACGGTCGATCTCATGGTACCGGCCGAGGCGGAATTCATCATCGAGGGCGAGGTCGTGCCCGGCGAGATCGCGCAGGAAGGTCCGTTCGGCGAATTCGCGGGCTACATGGGCGGGGTCGGCCCGCGCCCGGTCGCGCGCATCGCCGCCATCACGCACCGCAAGGACGCGATCTATTACGGCTTCTCGAGTCAGATGCCGCCGTCGGAAAGCACGACGATGCAGAGCCTCACCAATGCCGGCGTGCTATTGAAGCAGCTGCGCTACGACATCGGCGAGCCGACCGTCACCGATGCCTATATCGATCTCAACTACGGTGGCGCGATGGGCCACATCATCATCGCCATGGAGCCGCGCGACCCAGCGCACAGCAAGCGCACCGGCTGCCTTGTCGCCAACATGACGGCCTTGAAGCGCGTCACCGTGGTCGATCCCGACATCGACATCCGCGATCCCGATCACGTCGATTGGGCGCTGAACGCGCGGCTCGATCCGGGGAAGGACATCGTCGTCGTCGAGGCGGCGCAGTTCGCGCACATGGATCCCTCGGTCCGACCGGTCGGCAACCGCCCCGGCCCGGCGAGCAAGCTCGTGCTCGACGCGACGCAAAAGGTGGATGCGGGGACGTTCTCGCTGCCGTCGAAGGACTATATGAACCGTGCGCTCGAGACGTGGAAGGAAGCGGGGCTTCCCTCATTCGAGCTGCCGAAGCGCGCGAAGATGCGGCTCGACCGCTCCTAGCTTTTCCGCTGCAAATAGCCGTGCCGCCCGACGACGAGATCGTCGGCGCCCAGCCCCTTCGCCACGGCATCGCGCAACGATGCCGCGGCGGCGTCGATCACCGGCTTGGCGCTCGCAAGCTCGGCGAAGGCTTCGTCGGCGTAATCGAGATAGCGCAGCGCGTTTGCGATCGGAAAGCCGCGCTTCGCGAGGCCGCGAATTTCCTCGTACTTCGTCGTGATGAGCGGATCGCCGGCCGACGCGCGACCCAATGCCGTCAGAGCCGCCTCGAGCGGCAGGCCGAACGATTCGGCAAGCGCCAGCCCTTCGGCAAACGCCGCCATGTAGGCGACATAGACGGCCTGGTTGACGAGCTTCGCCGCCGTGCCGGCGCCGCTTGGTCCCAAGAAACACACGGTCGCCGCGATCGCATCGAAGAGCGGCCGCGCCCGCGCGAAGGCGAGCGCGTCGCCGCCCGCCATGATGGTGAGCTGCCCGGTGCCGTTGCCGCGGCTCACCGGCGCGTCGAGATAGGGGATGCCGCGCGCGGCGGCGCGGCGCGCCATGTCGCGGCTGTGCCGCACCGTGTTGGTGGTCATGTCGATGACGAGAAAACCCGGCGGCGCGGCGGCGAACAGGCCGCCCGGCTCCCGCAGCACGGCTTCGCTTTCGGCGGGGCCGGGCACGCTGAGGATGGCAGCCTCGCAATCGCGCGCGATCTCGGCCGGCGTTGCGGCGTGTGCGGCGCCATAGGAAGACGCGAGTTCCGCCGCCAGTTCGGGGCGCGCGTCGCACAGAGTGAGCGTATGCCCCGCCGTGGCGAGGCTTTGCGACATGGGCCGCCCCATGCGGCCGAGGCCGATGAAGCCGACGCGCATCGCCGTGCTACTGCGCCGCCGAGGCGGGCTGCGCCAGCGCCGCGAATTGCTGCTCGGCCGCCTGGCGGTAGAGGCGGCGGATGTTGGCGACGCCGACATCGCATTGCAGCAGGTTCTCGCGGCCCTGGGCGTCAGCGCGGATGCCGGTGAGCGCCGCGCGGTCCTGGTCCAACACCTTGATGCCGCGCTCGGAGCCGCGGTTCTTGTAGAGGAAGCGCCACACGTCGCGCTGCCAGCCCGTCATTTTCTGCATGCGGTAATTCCACACGAGCGTGGTGCGGCGGTCGATCGGCGTCGGATAGCGGAAGAGCCGGCCGAGTCCGCCGCCTTCCTTCTTCGGATAGGGCAGGTCGGTGATCGCCCAGTAGCCGCTGCCCTCGAAATGCACGAGCCAGGTGCGGTCGAGATTGACGCCCTGCTGGTTCTTGCGCCACACGACGAAGCCGCGTTCCTGGCGCTCGAAGCCGAGCTCGGAATCTTTGCGCCCGGCGTCGAGGATGTGCGTGCCGACATGCAGGAAGCTGCCATGCATCGGATCGAACTGATTGTCGCGCACGAGCTGCCAGTTGCATTCGAACGTGCGGATATCGACGAAGCCCGACCATTCGCCGGATTCGAACTCGTCGGGAAAGCGCAACGGCGGCGCCTCGCCGCGGAGCGATCCGTCGTGGAAGTAGACCCAGATCGCGCCGTGCGCCTCGCGGCACGGATATGCGAGCGCGAGCTTCTGGCCGACGAGCGGGCTCTCGGGGGTCGGCGGCGTCGCGCGCAGCACGCCCTCGCCGTCATATTGCAGGCCGTGATAGGCGCAGGCGATGAAGCCGTCGCACACATGGCCGAGCGAGAGCCGCGCGCCGCGATGCGGACAGAAATCCTCGAGGCAGTTGACCTTGCCCGACCCGTCGCGCCACAGCACGATGTCGCGGTCGAGGCGTTTCAGCGCGATCGGCTTGTTGCCGATCTCGGTATCGCGCGCGACGAGATACCATTGATTGAGGAGTCCGGTCGCGAGCAGCTCGTCGACCGATTTTGGCGCCGGCCCTTGCATCATGGTCTCCTCCTAGCGCCCGAGCCGGTCGAGCTCGGCGGCGAGCGTCGCCTCGGTCCACGCGCCGCCGCTCTTGGTCGTGACGCTCGCTTCGTTGAGCGCCGCGACGAGACGGGGAAGCGTATCGACGCCAGTCTCGAGCACGCGCTCGAGCCCATCGCCAAGCGCGTCGCGATAGGCCTTCTCGACCGGATCTTCGTTGAACTCGCGCGGATCGAAGCCCAGATCGCGATTGTCCGTCATGCGCCACCTTCCGCCGTCGGCCGAATTATTGCCGGAGCGATAAAATTGTTCAATCCGGCCCGGCCGATGCTAGCGTGGCGGACGATGCCTTCAGATACGAACAGCATTGGCCAGCCCATCCGGCGACGCGAGGACGATCGCCTCGTCCAAGGCAAGGGCGGCTTTGCCGCGGACCACAGCTGCCCGAACCAAGCCCATCTCGTCGTGCTGCGCTCGCCGCACGCGCACGCGCGGATCGACGGTATCGACGTGGCGCTGGCGCGCGTGATGCCCGGCGTGCTCCTCGTCTATACCGGACACGACTACGAAGCCTCTGGGCTCGGCCTCGCCCCCGCCGGCAAGCCGCCGCTCGGGCCCGTGTCGCGCTTCGTCGGCGCACAGATCAGCCCGCCCAACAAGCTCTTGCCCATCGACCGCGTGCGCTTCGTCGGCGAGCCGGTCGCGATCGTCGTCGCCGAAACGGCGTCCGCCGCCCGCGATGCCGCCGAGCGCATCGAGATTTCCTATGCGCCGCTTCCCTCCGTCGTGGACATGGCAGCGGCGCTCGAACCCGGTGCGCCGCAGATCTGGCATGAGGCGCCGGGGAATCTCTGCTGCGAGATCGAGATCGGCGACGACGGCGCGTGCGCCGCCGCGTTCGCCCGCGCCCGGCACGTCGTTTCGCTTGAGCTCGTCAACAGCCGCATCACCGGCGCGCCGATGGAGCCGCGCGCGGCCTTGGGCGAGTACGATCCCGCGACCGAGAGCTTTACGCTCACCACCGGAACGCAGCTCCCCAACAACAACCGCGACACGCTGGCCGAGCATGTGTTCGGCGTGCCGCGCGATCGGGTGCGGGTCGTCAGTCCCGACATGGGCGGCGGGTTCGGCACGCGCTCGCAATGTTTCCCGGAACTGGTGTTCGTGCTGTGGTGCGCGCGCGTGCTCGGCCGCCCGGTCAAATGGCAGGGCGAGCGCTCCGAATGTTTCCTCAGCGACACGCATGGCCGCGACAGTTTGTGGCGCGCGTCATTGGCGCTTGATGAAGAGGGGCGCATCACGGGCCTGCGTGTTGCGACCTTGGCCAATCTCGGCGCTTATCCGGGCCATGCCGGGCCGCTCGTGCCGATCTCGGCGGGCCCGCGCGTGCAGACCGGCTGCTATCGCGTTCCTTCGCTCCATGCGCGCATCAAGGTCGTGTTCACCAATACCGCGACGGTGTCGCCCTATCGCGGCGCGGGCCAGCCCGAGGCGGTCTATCTCGTCGAGCGGCTCCTCGATCTCGCGGCACTCAAGACCGGGATTGACCGGGTCGAGCTGCGCCGGCGCAACATCCTCGCGCCGGCTGATTTTCCCTATCGTACCAGCGCGGGCGCCACCTACGACAGCGGCGATTACGGCGCCGGCATGGAGATGGCGTTGCGTCACGCCGACTGGCAGGGTTTCGCCGCGCGGCGCGAGGAAGCGCGGCGGCGCGGCAAAAGGCGCGGCATCGGCTTTGCCAACTACGTGCAAGTCTCAGGCGGCGCGCCGGCCGAATGGGGCAAGGTGCTGGTGCGGCCCGATGGCAAGGTCGAGTTCCGCGTCGGCACGCACAGCCATGGCCAGGGCCACGAGACGAGCTTCGCGCAGATCATCGGCGCGAAGCTCGGCCTGCCGCTCGAGCGCATCGAGATCGTCGAGGGCGATACCGGCCGCGTTCCCACCGGCTTCGGCACGCACGGCTCGCGCTCGCTCTTCAAGGGCGGGCAGATCGGGGTCGAGGCCTGCGCCGGCGTGATCGATGGGGCAAAGCGTTTCCTCGCAGCTCGGCATGCGGTCGATCCCGCCGCGGTCTCTTACGCCGACGGCAACCTCGCGGTGGCGCACACCAACATCGTGCTGTCGCTGTTCGAGGTCGCGGCGCAGGCGCAGGCCGCGAACGAGGCCCCGCTCGCCGCGGAGGTGACGTTCTCGACCTTCGAGTGCAATTTTCCGAGCGGCACGCATATTTGCGAGGTCGAGATCGATCCCGAGACCGGCACGGTGCGGCTCGAGCGCTATGTCGCGGTCGACGACGCCGGGCGCCTCGTCAATCCGATGATCGCCGAGGGCCAGATGCATGGCGGCATCGTCCAGGGCATCGGCCAGGCGCTCATGGAGCGGATCGTCTATGACGCCGAGTCCGGCCAGCTCGTGACCGGCTCCTACCAGGATTATTGTCCGCCGCGCGCCGACGAACTGCCCGGCATCGACGTGATCTTCCAAGAGGTCGCCTCGCCGACCAATCACCTGGGCGTCAAGGGCATCGGTGAGAGCGGCCCGACCGGTGCCACGCCTGCGGTCATTAGCGCCATCGTCGATGCGCTCGCCGAGGACGGCATCGAGCATATCGAGATGCCGGCAACGCCCGAGCGCGTGTGGCGCGCGATTCGTGCGGGTTGGCGCGGCGGCACGCGCTGAAAGAGCGTCTCGGCCGGTGCGGCATGGGCCGGGCGACCGGCTTGCAATTCCTGGCGAAGTCGGTCATGGATTAACGAACGGGCAGTTCGATTCAACCGCCGGTGACGGCAGCGCGTTTTCATTGGGCTTGCGCCGCCCCGCCGTCCACCGACACTACTTCGAATTGGGAGGGAACAATGCAGTCACACGGTATGTCCAAGCCCTCGCGCCGCAGCGTGATCCGAGGCAGCAGCGCGCTCGTCGCCGCGACCGCCCTGCCGAGCATCGCATGGGCCGCCGATACGCATCCGCCCATGGGAACCTGGCCGGACGGCTCGTCCGGCGATTCGGTCTTCATCGGCATCAGCGTGCCGCGCACCGGAACCTACGCCGTCCAGGGCGAGGACGAGCTCAAGGGCTATCAGCTCGCGGTCGAGCACATCAATGCCGGCGACCCGCTCATCAAGCGAATCTCGCCGCTGACCAAGAAGGGCGTGCTCGGCAAGGAGGTGAAGTACGGCGTCGCCGATTCCGAGGCGAACCCCAACACCGCGGTGCAGGCACAGTCGCGCTTCATCAGCGAGGCCAAGGCCGTGCTGATGACCGGCTCGACCTCGAGCGCGGTCGCAGTCGCGCTCAACAAGCTGGCGCAGCGCGAGAAGGTTCTGTACGTCGCCGGAATTTCCGGATCGAACGACACGACCGGCAAGGATTGCGTGCGCTACGGCTTCCGCCAGTGCTTCTACGGCCAGACCGCCGCTGCCGCGATCGGGCCGGTGCTGCTCAAGAATTTCGGCAAGAACAAGAAGGCGGCCTATCTCACGCCCGACTACACCTATGGCCACACCGTCCAGGAGTTGATGCAGGACTACCTCGGCAAGAACGGCGGCTGGACGATGGTGACGAACCAGGTGGCGCCATTGGGCGCGCCCGACTACAGCTCCTATCTGCTCAATATCGCCAATTCCGGCGCCGAGGTGCTGCTCAACATCAACTGGGGTCATGACGCCGTGCTGTCGATCCAGCAGGCGCAGCAGTTCGGCATCCTGGCGAAGCAGAAGCTCGTCGTCCCCTACCAGGTTCCGTTCATCTCCAAGGAGGTGGGCGCGGAGATCATGCAAGGGGTCTTCGCCTCGACCGATTTCTGGTGGACGCTCGAGGACAATCCGAAGTACCCGCTGGCGAAGATGTTCGTCGAGTTGTTCAACAAGAAATACGGCTACCGGCCGGAATGGGGCGCCGAAAATGCTTACATGGAGTTCGCGTTGTGGGCCGATGCGGTCGAGCGCGCGGGCAGCTTCTATCCGCCCGATGTGATCAAATCCTACGAGGTCGGCAAGAAGACGCAATCGATTGTCGGCGAGGTCTATTTCCGCGCCGCCGACCATCAGCTCGTCCGTCCGGTCATCATCGTGCGCGGCAAGAAGCCCGCCGACATGAAGAACCCCGAGGATTTCTGGGACATCCTCGACATCGTCCCGGGCGAGGGGCTGATGCAGGCGCCCGGTGCGTTCGGTTGCCAGCTCGGCGACTATACCTGAGACTGCGGCAATGACGCGGCCGGCGGAAACGATCCCGGCCGGCCGCGTTTCCCCTATCCGCCGGCGCGCATGATTACCTGGCCCAATTTCGTAGCGCAGTTTTTCAACGGGCTGGCATCAGGGGCGCTGCTGGCGCTCATCAGCTCCGGCCTCACCATCATCTATGGCACGCTCGGCGTCTTGAACCTGGCGCATGGCGCGATGTTCATGCTCGGCGGCTATGCCGGCTTCGTCGCGTTCCAGGTGACCGGGTCCTTCACCATCGCCGTCCTCGCCGGCGCGCTCTTCCTGTTCGTTGTCGGAGGATTGATCGAGCTGGTGATCGTGCGCCATTTCTATGCGCGCCCGCCGGAGGATCAGCTCCTGGTGACGTTCGGCCTCGGCATCGTGCTCGTCGAGCTCGTCCGGCTCGTGTTCGGCAGCCTGTCGCTGACGGTGCAGCCGCCGCATTGGGCCGCCGGCATCACGCCGATGGGGTTCATGATCTATCCGACTTACCGCATCGTCGTCCTGGGCATCGCGGCGGTGGCGCTCAGCGTGCTCTACATCGCGCTCTACCGCACCCGGATCGGCATGATCGTGCGCGCTGGGATCGAGGACAGCGCCATGGTCGGCATGCTCGGCATCAACGTCTATCGCGTCTTCATGCTGGTGTTTGGCATCGGCACGATGGCGGCGGGCTTCGCCGGCATCGTCAATGCGCCGGTCGTGTCGCTGACGCCCGACATGGGCGACGGGATCCTGGTGCAGACCTTCGTCGTCGTCGTGATCGGCGGCGTCGGCTCGTTTACCGGCGCGATCCTGGGCGGGCTCGTCTCCGGCGAAATCCTGAGCCTCACCTCGATGGTCGATCCGGCCTATTCCGGCGTGATGCTGTTCGCGGTGATGACCCTGATCCTGCTGGTGCGCCCGCAGGGGCTGCTGGGCCTGCCGAGCCGCGAATGATGGTGGCTCGCTGATGTTGCGCCGCCGCGGCTGGACGATCGAGCTTTTGACTGCGCTCGGGCTTCTCGCGACGCCCTACGTCTTGCCCTATCTCGGCTTCGCGCCCGGCACGATCAACCAGATCCTGATCTGGGGACTGTTCGGGATCGGCTTCGACATCCTGTTCGGCTACACCGGCTTGCTGTCGTTCGGGCAATCGGCGTTCTTCGGCACCGGCGGCTTCGTCGCGGCATATCTTCTCACCCACAACATCATGTCCGACGTGGTGCTGGCGCTCGTCGTCGGCATGCTGGTGGCGGCGGTGGTCGGATGTCTCGTCGGCATGATAGCGCTGCGCCGCACCGGCATCTATTTCGCCATGATCACGGTCGCGATCGCCGAGACCTTCTTCTTCATTGAGAATTCGCCGCTCTCCGCCTGGACCGGAGGCGAGAACGGCATCCCCGGCGTGCCGACCCCGAAATTCTCATTCGGCGGCTTCTCCTATCAGGTCGAAAACGGCTGGTCGATGTATGCGTTCCTCGCGGTCTGCTACTTCGTCGGCATGGTGATCGCGCTGCGCATCGTGCGCTCGCCGATCGGCGCGGTGTTCAGCGCGATCCGCGACAACCCGCTGCGCGCGCGTGCCGTGGGCCACGCGGTCGGGCTCTACAAGCTCACCGCCTTCGTCATCGCCTCGGCCTATGCCGGGTTCGCCGGCGGCCTTCTGGGGGTGCTGCAAGCCTTTATGCCGCCCGAGGCCTTCACCTTCGGCACGTCCGGCCAATTGGTGATGCAGACCGCGATCGGCGGCGCCGGCACGCTGTTCGGGCCGTTGGTCGGCGCCGCGGTGTGGCTGTTCCTGCGCGACTTCCTGCAAGGCGCGATGGGGCTCGGCAGCTCGTGGAAGCTCGTCCTCGGCCTTGTGTTCGTGCTGCTCGTCTGCTTCCTGCGGCGCGGCCTCATCGGCGGCGCGCAAGACCTGATCCGGCGTTTCTCCGCGCGCCGCCCGCCGCCCGCGCCGGCGGAAGCGCCCGCCGCAGCGCCGCTCGCCAGCGTCGGCTCCTCGCGCCTGCGCCAGGAGAAGCCGTTCGCCGGCCCCGTGCTCGAGGTGCGCGGCCTCAGCAAGTCCTTCGGCGGCCTCGTCGCCAATTCCAACATCGATTTCGCCGTCGCGCAGGGCGAGCTCCGCGGCATCATCGGCCCCAACGGCGCCGGCAAGAGCACCTTCTTCAAGATGCTGACCTGCGAGCTGGCGCCAAGCTCCGGCCGCATCATCTTCCACGGCCGCGACATCACCGGGATGGACGTCGCCGCTGTGTGTCAGCTCGGCCTCACCAAGACCTACCAGATCAACCAGCTCTTCTCGCGCCTCACGCTGCGCGACAACATCGTCATCGCCACCTTGGCCGAGCGGCGCGGCATTTTTGCACTCGACCTCCTGCGCCGCATCGACCGCGTGCCTGGCCTCGTGACGCAAGTCGAGAGCACGCTCGCACTCGTCGGCCTCGCGAGCCGCGCCGACGTGCCGGTGGCCGCGCTCGCCTATGGCGAGAAGCGGCGTCTCGAGATTGCCCTTGCGCTCGCCACCTCGCCTTCGCTGCTTCTCCTCGACGAGCCGCTCGCCGGCATGAGCCCGCTCGAGCGTGCCGAGACGGTGCAGCTCCTCAAGAACATCCGCCGCGGCCGCACGCTCGTCGTCGTCGAGCACGACATGGATGCAGTGTTCGAATTGGCCGAGCGCATCACCGTGCTGCACGAGGGACAGCTTCTCGCCGAAGGCACGCCCGCGGAAATTCAGCGCAACGCGCTCGTGCAGGAAGCGTATCTGGGCGGGGTCGCCGCCGCATGAGCGCCATCCTCGAAGTCGAGCGCATCAACAGCTATTACGGCGACAGCCACATCCTGTTCGACGTGTCGCTGAACGTACAGAGGAACGAGGTTGTGGCCCTCCTCGGGCGCAACGGCGCCGGCAAGAGCACGACCTTGAAGAGCCTGATGGGGGTCGTGCGCCCGCGCTCCGGCCGGATCATACTCGACGGCGCGCCGACGCATGATCTGCCCTCGCACGCCATCGCCGCGCTGGGATTGCAGCTCGTGCCCGAGGAGCGCCGTATCTTCGGCAGCCTCAACGTCGAGGAAAACCTGGTGCTGGCGGGCTTCACGTCGAAGTCGAGCTGGCCGTTGGAGCGCGTCTGGGAAATCTTCCCACGCCTCAGGGAGCGACGCCGCTCGCGCGGCACCGATCTCTCGGGCGGCGAGCAGCAAATGCTGGCGATCGCGCGCGCCTTGATCCGCGACCCGAAGATCGTGATGCTCGACGAGCCGTTCGAGGGCTTGGCGCCCGTCATCGTGCGCGACCTGCTCCAGACCTGCCGCGCGCTCGTCGCGGCCGGCCAGACGATGCTGCTGGTTGAGCAGAACATTGCCGCGGTGATGACCTTTGCCGATCGCGTCTACATCATCAACAACGGCCACATGGTCAGCGAGATGGCGGCGCAGGCGGCGCGCGACGAGCCCGAACTGCTGCACCGCTATCTGGGCGTATAAGACGAGGCTCGTTTCGTCGAGACGGGAGCGCGAGCAAAAAAGGCCGGCATTATGTAGCACCGGGGGTGGAGCGTCTGCCCCACCGCACGGCGCGCGCGCGCCCCGTACCGATGGCACCCACTTGGGTTGCCTAATACGTCCGGATCTAGCGGAATTTCTCGCTTAGAGGGTCGCTGTCCAAGCCGACTACCTTCGTTAATTGGTCGGCCCACTCTGCGCCATTTGCCGCGCTCCAGCACTCTGGAAGGGGCCGGATGTGAGTTAAGGCACAGGTCGTTGAGCGACCCGCCGATGTCGCAGATGGGTCAACAGCACGCATCTGGCTTAGCGCGCCGCACGTCCGCTTTGCCTATAGCTCCAGAGAGACGTACGCCGGCTTTACACGGCGGCTTTGTGCCGAGAGCGGAGGTGAGAGGCTCAATTCGATTGCCTGATCGGCACGGAGCTCGGCCTTACCGTCGCGACGCCGGAGCGGATCAAGTGTATTGCCACAACGGTCCGCAATTGGGATGTTGGCGTTGGGACGCACCTGAAAAATAGGATTAGGGAGGGAGAGACGATGTTTGGACCGACCAAGCCCCCATCACGCGCCGCGGGCCTTTTTCTGATCGCGGGCGCTGCCGCGTTCACTGGTTGCGCGCTTACGGCAAGCATGGCCGAGGCCGCTCCGGCCGCCACACTCACGGTCACGGCCATCGAGCTCGAGCCGATTCCGAACCCTGCCATCGCCTACGACCGGATGGCCATAGCGATGGGACTCCCCGCCAAACACGGGCTGGACCTCAAGCTTGGCCCCGACCTCGCCGGCGGCGGACCGGAGAGGGTTCAGGCGGTGGTGACCAAGAACACCGATGTCGCGGTCGGCGACGTAATCGCGGCGCTCGGCGCAATCTACTCGGGCGCCAAAATCAAGGTCCTGATGGTCATGACGCCCTATGGCGACGAAGAGGTGTGGGGTCAGAACAAATACCAGACGATGAAGGACGCCGAGGGTCAGGCCTGGGGCGTTGCGAGTCTCGGCGGCGCACAGCGCTTCAATGCGCAGCTCGCGGTCGAGGGCCTGGGGTTCAACCCCGACGCCTTCCGCTGGGTTGCTCTTGGTGGCGGCGACGGGCCCTCGCTTCAGGCGCTGGATACCGGCCGCACGCAGCTCGGGAGTCTGTCGCATCTGGGTGCCGTGCAGGCCGAAGCCAAGGGCTTCACCAAGACCATTCACGCGCTCATCCCGCACACGGCGAAATACACGCCGCCCGTTCCCCGGCTCGTGGTCGTGGCGCGCGCCGAATGGATCACGGATCACCAGGCCGAAGCGACGGCTTATGTCGAGATGATGCTCGACATGATGCGCCAATGGCAGAACAACGCCGATACATGGGTCAAGCCCGGCGAGGCAATCTTCAAGAACAGCGACATGACGGCCGCGCAGTTGGAGCAGGGATGGCGCGCGTTCCGGGACGGCGGCTACTTCTCGGTGAATGGCGGCGTCAACCTCGCGGCCACACAGAAGGTCATGGATTTGTTCTTCAAGATCCGCAACGAGAGTCCGAACCAGGATCTTGCGAAGCCCGCAGACCTTTACGACACCGGCCCGCTCAAGGCCGCCCTCGACAAAATGGGTGTCGTCAAGGGAACGCCCGGTCTGCCCGATACGCCCGATTGGTACAAGGGCGCCGCGGCGAGTAAAGGTTAGACGGCATGTATAGGCCGGCGATCTGAGCATCCGCTTCTGGGCCGCATTTCATGCCCGAGCTCGAGTTCGTCGACGTCCGCAAGAGCTACGACAGCCCGACGGGCGATCGTTTGCTGGCGCTCGACAACTTCACGCTCAAGGTCGCCGGCGGACGGTTCGTGACGGTGGTCGGGCCGAGCGGTTGCGGCAAGACCACGCTGCTGCGGATGGCTGCCGGCCTGATTCCGCCGGACACTGGCGAAATCCGCATCGACGGGGAGACCCTCGCCGGCCCGAGCCCGAAAATGTCCATGGTGTTCCAGGGCATCGGGCTGATGCCATGGAAGACCATCACGGACAACGTGGCGCTTGGCATCCAACTGCAGACGCATCACCCCAAGCTCGGCGGCGACGAAAAACGGCGGATCGATGCTGCGCTCGCGATGGTCGGGCTCGCGGGCTTCGAGCGCTACTATCCCTATCAGTTGTCGGGCGGCATGCAGCAACGGGTGGGGCTTGCGCGCGCGCTCGTGCGCCAGCCCGAGATTCTGCTCATGGATGAACCCTTCGGAGCGCTCGACGCGCAAACGAGAACCGTCCTCCAGGACGAGCTCCTCGCGCTTTGGGACCGCATCAAGAGCACCGTGCTCTTCATCACGCATGATCTCGACGAAGCGATTTATCTGTCGGACATCGTCGTGATCATGGGGCGCCGCCCGGGACGGATCAAAGAAGTTTTGGAGGTCACGTTGCCGCGACCGCGCGACAGCTACGACGTGCGGGCGGAGAAGGAATTCTCTCGGCTCCGCAGCATTGCCTGGAAAAGCATTAGGGAGGAGTTATGAGCCAGTCCTCGGTCCCGCTCGCAAATCCCGGGACGAACGGCATGATCTCGGTTCTCGCCACCATCGGCCGGAGCCACCGGCTGATGATGGGGCTTTCGGGCATCGCCTTCCTCGCACTATGGCAAGTGATCAGCTTAAACGTGTCGCCGGTCATCCTGCCGGGGCCGGCGAAGGTGATCGCAGCTTTCGTCGAGCTAACGGCGTCCGGCGAACTGGTCAAGGCCACGGCCGCGACGATTTGGCCTTTCGCCGCGGGGCTTGTCCTCGGTTTCGTCGTCGGCACGGCGCTCGGGCTCCTGCTGGGCATCTTCCGCTCGGCGGCGCGAATCCTCGATCCTTATATTTTCATCGGCTGGTCGATTCCCAACATCGCATGGCTGCCGCTGTTCATCGCCTGGTTCGGCGTCGGCAACCTGACGCTGATCATTTTCGTCTTCGTTTCCGCCGTATTTCCGCAACTGCTCACTGTCGAGGCCGGCGCCAAGGAAGCGGACAGTTTCCTGGTGGAGGTTGCACGTTCGCTGGGCGGCACGAAACACGAAATCCTGCGTGCCGTGGTGCTGCCCTCATCGCTCCCTTATATCATCGCGGGCCTGCGCATCGCGGTCGGCCGCGCGCTCGTCGGCGTCATCGTCGGACAGTTGCTGATCGTTGCATCGGGCATTGGCTATATGTTCCAGTTCTATGGGGAGACTCTGGCGCTCGCCAAATATTTCGCACCCCTCATCGTGATTGCAGTGCTTGCGATCGCGTTGAACCGGGCGGTCAACTGGGCGGAGCGTGCCGTCATCCCTTGGAAGCTCCGTGCTTTCACCTGATGCGATGTCCGCTTCGGATCAATAACGGTCGTGGCGGCTACCGGCAGAAACGTCTGTTATCGAGGGAAGAGCCGCGGCGAGCCGGACGCTGGCAACGAGATGAACCAAGCGTTTTGCCGTCGCGGTAAGCAGTGTCATTCGCTGACCTCCTCCTGCGCGCCATGGTCGACTGTAAGCCTTCAACCCCCTGGCAGGTACGATCCCATCGCCCCGCGCCCGTTCGCTTCTGGCGACCAAACCGACCGCTTCACCTTCAACGATAAGAAGTGCAAGCTGGCTCGCATCGCTCAGGCCGGACGGGAGGCGAGCGATACGCGTCCATGCGTCTCTTGCGCCTTACGCTGTCACTCGTTTCGTTCGCGTATACGGCCAGAGGGCCAAATTCGGACCAAGGAGAATAAGTATGGATTCGTCCCTTCCGTTCCGCGCCGAGCATGTCGGCAGCCTGCCTCGGCCCGAGCACCTGATGGCGGCGCGCGAGCGCCATGCAAAAGGCGAGATCCCGCGCGCGGAACTCGCCCGCATCGAGGATGAGTGCATCCGCGACGCCGTTGCGATGCAGGCGCGCGTCGGCATCGGCGCGATCACCGATGGCGAGTACCGCAAGCGCGGCTGGCGCGAGTTCCTCTATGACAAATGTGACGGCTTTGGCCCGGAGACGGTCGAGCGCGCCTTCCCGATCCGCATGTTCGATGGCACCACGCTGCCCACTGCGCGTGAACCAAAGGTGACGAGGAAACTCAGCCGGCGCGAACCGCTCTCCGCCGATGATTTTTCCGCGCTCCGAGCGGTGACGCGCAAACCGATCAAGGCCAATCTGCCGACGCCATCGGTCGCGCATTTCTTTACCGGCGACACGGTGATCGACCGCGCCGCCTATCCGGACGCCCAGGCGCTGATGGACGATCTCGCGCGCATCATGCGCGAGGAGATTGCCGATCTCGCTGGCCGCGGCTGCACGTATCTCCAGATGGACGAGGTGCCGCTGGCCGTGATCTGCGATCCCGGCAACATGGAGGCGGTGCGCCGCCGCGGCGACGATCCCAACCAGCTCATCGATCTTTATATCGACGCGATCAATCAATCGATTCGTGACCGTCCGGCGAACATGACCGTATGCGTCCATATGTGTCGCGGCAACGCCGGGCACGGCATGGCCGATGGGGGCTACGAACCGATCGCCCAGCGCATGTTCAATCGGCTCGCAGTCGATGGTTTTTTCCTCGAGTACGATACTCCGCGTGCCGGCGACTTCACGCCGCTGCGCCATCTGCCCAAGCCGAAGAAGGTGGTACTCGGGCTCATGACGACAAAGAATGCGGCCATCGAATCGGTCGACTCCCTAAAGCAGCGCATCGACGAAGCGACTAAGTTCGTCGACCTCGACCGCCTCTGCCTATCGCCACAATGCGGCTTTGCCAGCGTGCCGAACCGGATACGGCAGACGATGTCGATGGATCAGGTCGAACGCAAGCTGGCTCGTATCGTGGAGGTCGCGCACGACGTTCTGGGGCTAGGGCTTACAGCCGATCCGAGTCCTGTGCCTGCCGAAAATCTCGCCGAGACTGAACAGATCGAGGCCGGCCGTCCAACGCGATCCGACTGACGACAGCGTCAGTGGCTGTCGAACGCCTCCTGGTAGGCGGCAACGGCTTTCTTGATCGCGGCGATCTCCGCCGCGGTCGGATGGTTCGGATCCCTCGCCGGCGGCAGGCTTCCGAATTTCAGGAGGCACGCCATCAGCAACAGCCGCGCCTTGGTCGCCGTGAGATTGCCGGCCGCGATCTGGAACTCGTCCGGATCGGCGAAGCCTTCGGGGGCACCCCGCCCGACCTTGGCGACCGGGATGCCGCTGAAGGCGGCTTTGAGATAGAGCTTATGGCGTGCCTGCGCCGGAGACCCCTCCACCCGCCGCCTCAGAAGACCACCGTGTTCGCGTAATTGAGATTGATATAGGGTCTCGCGGCGATGACACGCCGCAAGAGGACATCGTGGGCGTCCGGCGGGTTTCACCGGGTGTGCCTGCCGAAAATCAGATCCGCACGCTCATCTCACGAACTAGGCGCCGCACCTCGCTGGAGATCGGCGGTCGCCCGCCGCACGAGGGAGACTTCCAGCGCCAATACAGACGGAATCCAGCTCGGTGCCACCGCACGACTGTGTCGGGCCGCACGATGGAAACGACGCCCATGACAGACGGGCGCAATTTATAGAGCCATACGAAGATCGGCCGGTCGACAACGCTGAGCCGCGGCCTGGGTGGCGCCTTCCGGCGCAGGATCATCAGCTGATGGCGGAGGACAAGAATCTCCGCTTCGAGCCGCGCCCGCGACTTGAACACCGAGGCAAGGACGCTAGCGATCAGCTTTACGACGTTGATCATTCTTCTTCAATGTAACGCCATCTTCGATCCGCACGCGAACACGGATGGTGTTTTCGGCAGGCACAGCTGCTCGATCCTCGTCTCAATGCGGGTTGCGTCGTCGCTGGACATTTTGGTTCACCTAACGGTTATCATTAGGCTCGAATCCGAAGTTTTCGGGCGGTCTCATGCCAGCGAACAGGGTTGGATTGAACTCAAAAATCTACGACGTGGACGATTTCGCCGCCGCGCAAGAATTCTATCATAGCAACGGCTGGACGGATGGGCTGCCCGTGGTGCCGCCGACGGAGACGGCAGTCGAGGCTTGCCTGGCGTGGGCCTTGATGCCTGCGGACCAGCTCATTGGGATCGAGCCGGTTCGCGAGCAACCAATCACGGCCGAGAAGCTCGCCATCAATGCTGTCATGGCGGGCTGCCTGCCAATGCACTTTCCCGTCGTCGCGACCGCGTGGCAGGCCATGATGAAGGAGGAGTTTCTTCTTCACGGCGTGACGTTCGAGCACCGGCGGATGTGCCATCCTGGTCATCATCAACGGGCCGATCCGTCTTGAGATCGGAGCGAACCCCACTTTCAACGCCTTGGCCAATAGCGATCGCGCAACAGCGGTCATCGGCCGTGCCCTTCGGCTGGCGCTGATCAATTTGCTCGACGTGCGCCCCGGTGACATCGACCGAACGACGCTCGGCCATCCCGGCAAGTTTTCATACTGCCTGGCCGAGGATGAGGAGGACACCGATTGGCAGCCGCTGTCGGTCGTCCGCGGCATCCCGGAAGGCGCCTCGGCCGTTACCGTCATGGCAGCCATGGCGCCGCGTCAGATCATGAACGAGTGGACCACGGATCCCCGCGAAATTCTGGAGACGTTCGCCGCGGAGATGCGGTCCAATCAGCGCCACTACTCGATCTATGGCGGCAACTACGCCATCGTAATTCCGAAACAACTGCGCGAGCATATCCAGGCCGCGGGTTGGACCAAGCGGAACATCGCCGAGTTCCTGTACGAGCGCGCGCGCGTTCGCCGGGCGGAATGGGCCGAGGTCGGAAAGGCCTCGATCGTGCGCGACCGTGGCGACCGTGTCCATGCCGCGCTCGAATTGCCCGATCATCTCCTGGTCGTGGCTGCGGGCGGCCCGGCCGGCGGCTTCGGCGCAGTGATTCCGCCTTGGATGGGGAGCAAGACCAAGGCGGTAACCGCAGCCATCGGCGCATGTGTGGATTGCGAGCCGCAAAAGGGCTGAGTAGAATCGCGCCGTCGGTGCGACCGGGTCGCGAACACGATCAGGAGTTCGGCGAATGACATTTCGGGTGCTTGAACCCACGAATGAGATGAGGGGAGTTGGCGGCCAACCGGCCGCGCGGCCATCGTCGCTCCGGGGCAAGACCGTCGGGTTCGTCTCGAACGGCAAAGAGGGCACCAAAGCCTATTTCGGTCACCTCGAGCGCATGCTGCGCGAGGAGCTGGGCGTCGCTCAAATCATCTGGCGGACGAAGTCGAACTACAGCGCGCCGGCTGACGCCGCCATCGTCGATGAGATCAAGAGGTGGCATGCCGTCGTCACCGGCGTCGGCGATTGAGGGAGTTGCTCATCGTGCAGTTTGCACGATTCGATAACAGCGGAGCGGCAAGGTGTACCGGCGATCGGCGTCATGACGGAACGCTTTGCCAGTGCGGCCGAGCTCATGTGCCGGGTTCTTGGCATGCCGGGATACCAATTCGTCACGATTGGCCACCCAATCAGCAGCGCCTCGGATGAGCAGCTCGCGGAATATGCGCGCGCGACCATCGAGCAGGTACGTCATCTGTTGTTACGCGCGTAGAACGTTCTGGAAGCGCACGTCCGCTCCTGGCACGAAACCGTAGTGACGGTTGCCGACACGACCTTCCGGAGATGAGCGTCAAGCGGTCGCAGACCGGACATCGCGGAACCGGCGCTAATGACCCATAAGCCGACGTGCGAGCCCGTGCTGGTTAGCGACGACGCTGTGGTCGCGCGAGCTAGCGGAGAGGCATGGGCAAATTCTGTCGGCTGCTCGGTCATTTTTTCCTTGGGTGTCGGCGCAGAAGCAAGAAGAAAACCCGAATCAGGGACTTAAGAGGCGTGTCGCCGTGGCACGGCGGTTGCTTCACGAGAGCTGGAGCCGTTGCCAGGCATGCGTCTTTTCGCGTGAGAAGGAAGTTCCATGCTCAATTTCAGCCTGCGTTCTCTTCGAGCTTATATCAGCACTCCGCTGATCGGCTTGGCGCTCGGGTTTCTGTTCGTCCTGGGCGCGATCGTGCTGAGCACGCACAGCCTTTTGGCCTTCTTCAGTATTGAGGGGCTCGTGGTCGTCGTGGGCGGCGTGATCGCCGTCGCATTCATGAGCTTCGAGGCTGATGATGTCCGCTACGCCCTTATGGTCATCGCTGCGATGCTCAAGGACGTCAAGGAGCCGAAAGCCGCGCGGCGCGACACGCTGCACCACGACATGATCGAGATCATCGGCTGGGCGTACATGGTCAAGGAACACGGCATGCGCCGCCTCGAGACCAGCCTCGCCAGGAGAGGCATTTCCGACCCGTTCGTCAAATACGGGCTCAACATGGTCGTCAGCGAGTACGCGCCGCAAGACGTGCGCGCCATGATGGAGACGGCCGCCGACGCCGGTTACGAACGCGAAAGCATCCCGGTCGACGTGCTGCATACCATGGCGAGCCACGCGCCCGCCTTCGGCATGATCGGCACGCTCGTCGGCATGGTGGCCATGCTGTGCAATCTGCACGACGATGTCTCCAGCATCGGCTCGAGCCTGTCGGTGTCGTTCCTTTCCACTCTGTACGGTGTCCTTTCGGCGCGCATGATCTACATGCCGGCGGCGGCGAAGCTTCGGCAGGCCGTCGAGAAGCGCCGGTTCCGCAACCAGTTGATCACCGAAGGCATGGTGATGCTGGTCGGCGATAAATTGCCGGCTTTCATCAAGGATCGCCTGAACAGTTTCCTGCGGCCGGAAAGCCATGACTATCTGGACCAGTTCGCCGCCGCCGCCACGCCCGCCGCGCGGCCGTTGCACCTGCGGGTGATCGGCGGATGAAGCCGCGTCCGAGGACACGGCGCGAGCCGATTTGTCACGCCGACGACTGGCTCATGACCTATGCCGACATGATCACGCTGCTGCTGTGCTTCTTCGCGATCTTCCTGTCCATTTCGATCGCGAAAAAGGACGTGCCGAAACAGGTCGCGAGCGTCGCAGTCGTCGCGGCGCCGGTGCAGCCGCCGGACTTCCTCGAGGGCAATCTGCCATTCCATGGCGTTCAGCGCGCCGATCATGCGACGGAAGATGCGGCCGCAGTGGCGCCGCCCAAGTTCGAAGAAGCGCCAGCGCCCGAAATGACCAGGCCCGTCGAAACCGAACCGCCTCCGGTCAAGGCCGACGCGGCGCCCAACGTGGCGACCGCGATAACCGGCCCTGTTGCTCCGCCGCAAACTGCCGACAAACCGGCGCCGACGCCGCCCGGGCCGAAGGGCGACAGGATCACGATCCTCGAAATGAGCAGCGCCGCGTTTTTCGACAGCGGATCTGCCACTTTGAGTGCCGCGGGCGAGGCGATCCTGCGGGGCGAGCTCGACGAGCTCGATTCGGATCAATACAAAGATTATGAGATTACCGTGGAGGGCCATACCGACGACACCCCGATCCACACCGCGCAATTCCCGTCCAACTGGGAGTTGTCAACTGCGCGCGCCGCGGCCGTCGTGCATTTTCTTCTGGATCAGGGCATTCCCGCACAGAAGCTCCGCGCCGCCGGCTATGCCGACACCTTCCCCAAGGTGCCCAACCGCGACGCCGACGGCAATCCGATCCCGGAGAACCAGGCACAAAACCGCCGCGTCGTCATCAAACTGGAAAAAATCGATCCGGCGGAACGCAATCCGGTGGCAAAGTTGGATGAGGTGACGCCGGCCGTGCCGCTGGCGGTTAAGAACGTCGATTAATGTGAGTGATCGGGAGCGCGCGGGTTCGTCCCTCGATGTCCCCACTTGGCACCTCCCAGAAGAACCGAGCGCGTGCCGTGCTGCGCTCCGAGTCAAACGCCTCGAGCTCGGCCGCATTCGCGTCGTAGTCGTCGGCCAGTTTTCCAAGTTCGATGGCGATGCCATCGGACAGTGCCTGCTGTGCGAGCTGGCGGCACTGTGCGGCCTTTTGCCGAAGCCGTGCGGTGCCCATTGTCCCGTTGTCGTTCATGGTCGACATCCCCAAGGTAGTTTGCTCACCAAAACAAACTTTGACGATGGCCAGATTAAGCACCGGCCATCGGGATCGGCGCCCCCCGGAAACTACTCAGATGCGACCGGAGAACGCTTGAGCCCAATATTAGGGACTGAGGTCATCGGTTCCTATCGAAGCTTGAGCGAGGGCCGATCCCAATGCGTCGGTCGCGACGTAAGTAGGAGGCTGGCCAGTATCGCCGATGCCAAGTCCGGCATAGCATCCGGACAATCCGACCGACAGTACGATTAATATCATTATCCTGTTCATGATCTTTTCCTTTCGGATATCTGGCGCCGATGAAACGTCGCTCCGTCACCGCGCCTGTGCCGGGTCGTTCCGGTTACGCGTCAGCGAAGCCTTTCGTAGCCGCCGCCGCGACCGCCCTCCTCGACGAGGCAGGCCGACAAACTCGCGGCCATCCCGATGCCGATCAGCGCGAACAACACCGCAGCCTTGATTGTCCTGAGATTTTTCATCGAATTTCCTTCCAACGAACGCCGGGAATCCGTCGGCGATTTTTCCCTGCGGCGGTGACGTGTAGCGATCGTTCCGACTGACACTTCGTTTTCGAAATGGGCCGGAAGCATGACGGGCAACCATGGCCCGCTCCCAGTCCCCGCTCCATGCGGACGATCAGACCGTACACGCGACGAGCGCGCGCCGGCAGAGACGGCATCTACTTCGTCAGCGACAATTTTCGTCCGCAAAAATCAGTTCGCGTGGAGGACTCTGAGTATCTTCCGAACCTATCGCGTCTTTACGGTATCCCGCAGAGTTCCATCAACAGCTTGAGCGGGCCGAATGAGACCCGCCAAATGCAACGATAGTCGATGAGAGAACGCAGACGCAGGCTCGGGAAATACTTAGACGAGATTTCCTGCAGAAGGGAGCACGCGACATCTCGTTAACATCAAACGCCACTGTCGAACGCGACGAAATGCCCGTGCCAAATGACCTAGGTACATTCCGAGTTTGACCCGACCGGTACGCGTGCTGATATTGTCCTTTTCGATGCGTAGTCAGTGCGAACCGATGATCGCTCGCGCGATTGCGAACGACTTCAGGGCCATGCTCGCAAATCCCAGAGGGAGTAGATAATGAAAAGATTTTTGACGTCCGTGGCGGTTCTCGCGCTTCTGAGCGCACCGGCCTTCGCACAGTCGTCTTCCAGCACGACCACGGAGACGACACGCACCGTCGATACGCCCATGCCGGCGCCGGTGCAAACGTCGACGAGCTCCGCCTCGAGTACCGTCACGCACTCTGATAACGGCATCGTCAGCACCGACAGCGATACCGAAAAGTATGTGGCGCCCGACGGCTCGACGAGCACCACGAGTAAGGTCATCGAGAAGCAGAACCAGTAAAGCGCCAGTCCTGCACTCCGTAACAAAGTTCCAATCGACGCGGTGCGTCGATTGGAAGCCGCGCCACCGACCCAGCCATCCGCATCCTTGGAGCTTCGCCATGAATTCCACGAATCCCTACCGCCGAACGGCAATCATCGCCGCGTTCTTCGCAGCCGCCGTCGCCGTGGCGGGTTGCAGCAGTCCGGACACGATGACCAAAACCACGACGACCGAACAGACGACCTCGACCGTCGCTCCGCCGCCACCGCCGGTTACGTCGCAGACCACGACGACGATCACCCGGCAAACTCAGCCTTAGTCCGATCGCTCGCCGTCGCCCGCTGAGCCACGTCCTTTTAACGGATATAGTGGAGCCCGCACGATGAGAACGCTTTTCGTCGAAATGACATTGCTCGCGCTTTGGACCGGTGCCGCTTTGGCGCAAAACGCGCCGGACGTCACGGCGCCGATGGCAACGCCCCGGACGATCGCAGGCCCGAGTTCCAGCGTCACCAAGACTCAGCAGACGATCGACAGCCGCGGCGTCGAGACGAACACCAAAGACACCTATGACAAAAGCCAGTCGTTCGCGGGCGGCAATGGTGAACTGAGCGCGAAGACCAGCACCGAAACGAGCTCGCAGTCCGAGGTGCGCGTTCCGCCGGCCGTCGTCACCAAGAGCACGACGACGACCACAACCGACGAAACGTCTCACTGAGGCAAGTTCCGCCCCTTCGCTTGCGTGAGTAATTTCCGAATTTGTCGGCGTCGAATGCTTTCGCTATAGCATCGATCTCGCCACCGGATCCTGCGACGTAAAACGGGGAAATCAAGCCATTCCGCGCCAGGACCCGTATCGGACATCTGGGAGTGCGGCACATGATGGAAGATGAATTGGTAGCACTGGCGGTCTATGCCGGCGCGGGGCTGATCGCGCTGACCATCTACCTGCGGAATACCATTAGGCCATTGCGTCGGGCCCGCCGCAGGCCCCGTTAGGCGAGAGCCACGACTGGATGAGAGATTGACCGGATTTCGCGCTGCGGTTGGCGGGCCGAGGTACCAAATGACAAGTAAACTGTCGCTCGGCCTGCCGTTGGCTGCGTTCGGCGCGCTTTCCGTTCAGGCCGCGAATCTCGATCTCACGATCGAAGGGGTCCGCTCAAATGACGGCGAGATCTTGATCGGCATCTACTATCGCGAGGATGCATTCAAGAGCGCCTTGGACAGTCTGTCCGCGGCCTTGGCAAAAGACGCTGAAGACATCTGACACATGCGCGATCGGCGCTCGCTCGGTCCACCATCGGAAAGATGGCGATCCCGGTTATTGCTCCTGGGCTCGCCCGCCGCTCGCTAATGTCCTGCCGATAGGGCGAGGCCGTCGTTGTCGCGTCCGAAGCGCTGTTCGAGCGCCTCATTCAGCGCGGTGACGGTCCCGCCGTTTCGCTGAATGATGGCAGCCACCTCCTCGCGCTCGACGAGGACCAGGCTAATGCCTTCCAAACTCACATCCACGATCTTGTATTCGCCGCCGTCCTGATGTAAACGCCAATCGATCTCGAGTGGACGAGCTTCCACTCGCGGAATCTCACTGCTGACGACGACGCCTTCCAAACCGTCGGGACGTGTCCGAACGACGTTCCAAGAGGTGTCACTGAAGCCTTGCACAGTCCCGGTATAGGTAACGATCATCCAGCGTTGAAAAAGGCCCGCGAAGGTTTCCTGCTCCTGGCGGCTCGCGCCGGCGGAATAGCGCCCAAGCACGTAGCGGGAGATGGCGGGAACGTCGAAATGGTCTCGCATCAGGTCGCCGATTCGTTGCTCGCGATCTTGGACCGTAAGCGTAGTGTCGCTGAGTGTCTGCTCGAGAGTGCCGATCACCCCTGTGACGACCGCGGCCGGAGCTGCAGGCGTTTCGCTTTGTGCGCGTGACACGCCGATTGATGCGACAGCGACGACCGCAAGGCCAAGCCAAGCGAGAGAAGAAATATTCGATCGCGCCTTTCGCGCGATGATCTCGTTGGTTCTTCTCATGAGTTCTTCTCCTGCCGATGCTAACCGACAGGAGCCAAGATACTCGGTAGTAAATCTGCCTCGATAGCCTCGGGAACTACTCAGGTGCAAGGCGCAGGTTTTAGTTTCGCCGGGCAACGCAATCGACTAATAGTTCGCGATCGCGGAAATCGGCGAGCTAGATACGCTTGCCGAACAGAGCCAAAAAGCGTCCCCGATAGCAGCGGCGGTACCGAGTACGATGTACCACATCGTCTGGTCCGAGCTGAGCGGCAACCTGCCGCTGAGGGTCTTGCTTATTTCGATGGGGCGCTCGCGGTTGCCGTGACGGACATATCCGCAAGTTGCTGGGAGCAAAGCTCGGCGGCGCCGCTTACCGGATCCTTCGTGCCCGGAAGCGTCGCCCATCCGCCCTTGGTGATGAAATCGGAGCGCTGCCACTGGTCTAACGTCTTCAACGACACCAACTGGGCGGGCTCGCTTGGGTCGCTCTTGAACTGGGTTACGCAATAGGCTGCCGCCAGGTTCGCGCGTGCGCCATCGGCGGCGGTGCCTGCCAGTTGCGCGGCGGTGCCGCCGGTAACCCATCCGCCCCAGCTAAATCCGACGACGATCGTCGCGACGGCGCATGCCACACCGAACCAGATTAGCACCGTCTTTGACGGCTTATAGTCTTCGTAACGCCGCATCATGCTGATGTTGGATGTCGGCATCTGCTTCCTCCGGACCGCTTCCTGCGCGCGAGAGCGCGCCATTTCAATGGAGATTACCGTCGGTGAAACGGTGCGGACACCATCGGAAACTACCTAGAGCCAATCGCCCCCGATGCGGCGATTGCCATCGGCAACGAAGCTCGACCTTCCGAGGCTCATCGCTCGCTGCGGCGTCGGCTGGGCATCATGTTCGCCCCGCGGGCTCTCGCGCTATGCCTGACGGTCCTCGAGACTGTCCGCGATCTCGGAGGTTTCCGCCAGTTCGAGGTATCGCGCGGCCAATTCCATGTACTGCGAACGAAGGATGGCATCCTTCGTCGAGCTGGCCAGCTCCGAATATTTCGCGACCATGTCCCGCGGGTGTGGCGAGTTTTGCATCTGGCAAGCTCCACGCATGACCCGCGAACGGTATCGGCGGGCCGCCGCATGAGGCAGCCTCGGAATCTACTCAGGGCGACGCCAATCCCACGTATCCCGCATCGCGCTCAAACGAGCGTAATCGCTTGTGAGGCGAGGTATCGTCCCCACCTTATCGATATCGCCAATTGCGCATCGGGCGGCGGCGACCGGGAGATTGAGACCGTTCTCGCCCAAACTGCCGAAGGAAGACATCCATGCAACGCACAAAAACCATGGCGCGCGGGGCCATGACGCCGGAGGATCAACGTCTGGCAGACCGGGTCGACGCGGGCATCGGCAAAGCCGAGGCCGATCTCGACGTGTTCAAGAACGAACTGAAGGATGCGGCATTGGTCGAGAGCCTGGCCAAGGCCAAATACGACGAGCTTCACGGATTGACGTCATCCATCCGGAATCTCGCGCCGCTCATTCGCGAGGAACTGAATTTCCGCGAGAGATTGTGGCATGCTGCCACGGCGACAAAGCTGAAGATCGCGGAAGCATTCGAAACGGCGAACAAGGAGTTCGCCAGCGCCTGCCGCGCGCGAACGCAACTGGAGCAAATCGGACTTTATCGTACCGTGTCCCAAAAGACCGGCGCGTCGGCGCCGATCGGCTAGTGGGGCGGAGCAATCGCTGCGCATCAATGGTACCAGGGGTGTCAGTCATGTCACACCAAGGCGATTGCCCAACGATCTTTGCGGTGAGAGGCGGAATATTCGGCGTCGGGCGTCTCGCGACGCGCCTCAATGCGCTCGCCGATTGTCACCGGATCGGCACGTGGCACATCGGTCCATGGGTGGATTGGCGACATACCGCAATCCAGATCAACTTCGGCACCGCGGCCGATGCCGCGCTCGCCAAATCGACATGCGCCGAACCGGAGGCGGCGTAGGGCGCCTCAGGTGAAGAGGCTCGCCAAGGCCACGCCGCCCGCGACCACGGCCGTCCACTTGAGCTCCGTGGCGTTGAGAGCCAACCACCTCGCCCATCCACTCCCGTCGCCTTCGTTTGTGTCGCTCTTTCTTCGTTGATGCGGCAGCACAGCCATTTCGCCGCGTGTGTTCGTGGTTATGATTATTGGCCCTTTCGCGGACCCTTTGGCGCGCGCTCGAGCGGATGGCTGGTCTGTCCGACTTCCTTCGCCGTGTTTCCCGTTACGGCGTGACCGACCTTGTTCTTGCGGCCATGCGACACCTGCTCCTGATGCGCCGCGTGAGCATGGTCCTCAGGTTGGAAATGTTTGGCTTGGTGTTTTGGCGGGTTACGACCGTCGGCCATCTTCTCTCCCTGTCGAGCTCGAAGCCGGACACTTTCGGCATTCACCGCTCATCTGTCTTCGGGATTTATCTTGTGCCAAGTCGCCTCCAGGTCGTGCGATGCGTTCTCGTACGAGGCTTGCGCGCTCGCCCAGCCGTCGGCGCCTACGGTTTGCAGCTTACGCGATGCGGTGTCAGCCTCGGTCCAGGCGGCGTTCAGATCACGCTCAGCCGCGTCGCCGACCTCTTTCCCCTTGTCCGCCGATCTTTTGCTGAAGTCGTCCAGCTTTCGTTGCCATTGCTCCACATCGTCGCGCGCCTTTTGCGCGTAAGTGTCCCTGCCGGCCGCCGCATCGTCGCTTGCCACCAATCGGACGGGGGCGCCCGAAGCAAGCACGCGCGGCGGCTGCGCTGCGGTGGCGGGCAGCGCGCCGATCAGCATAAGGGGGCCAATGACGATCGAGGTGGTGAGAAACTTCATGGCGATCTCCTTAATGTCGTGCGCGCGCCTGGCGCGCGACCATTTCTGCTGCATCATTCAGCTCCCGGCGGGGACCAGGTGATCCGCCGGCGCTGTCGCTTGTGCGGCTGCATGCAGATCAAGGCGTGAGGGATTGGCCGTACCGAGTATCGCCTTGGCGCGCGCCATTTGCTCTGCCGTTCCGTGCGCCATCACCAGAAAGCCGTCGGCTTTCAAGGCGGTCTCGTATTGGATCACGCTGTCCTTCGGCACGCCGATCCCGTAGAGCGCCGCTCCAAGCGCGCTCAGCCCGCCAACCACGATCGCGCTCTCGACCGCGGAGATCACCGTCGCCGCCAGATATCCAAGCACGATCACATGCCCAATGATGGGTATGGTCATGAACAGTCCGCCGAAGAACAAGCCCCACAGGCCACCCCAGAACGCACCTCGCGAGCCCCAAAACTTGATCCGATCACCAACGTTGTAGAAGCCGATGACCTTTTCCTCGGTATGGTATCCCTTGCCGACGACGCTGAGATTCTTCATCTCGAAGCCGGCTGCAGCGAGTTTTTTTACTGCGATTTCTGCCGCGGGATTGTCTGAGAAGACGGCGATGAGTGTGTCAACTGATTCCATTTGATCCTCATTCGGAATGGGGTGGCGCTGGCGATGATCGTGTACGTCGCGGCAGGTCGGCGTCTCGAGCGCGGCACCCGGCTTGTACGACAGTATCTGGCGGCGATCCTGCGACGGTAGGTTCGGAAACTACGCAGCCTCGCGCCGTTGCTCGATGGGCATGAACATGTGCTCTGAGCCGATTCGACCGTATATGCGAAGACGGTCGAATTGATTACTACCCTGAGTAGTTTCCGAGCCTGCCCTCGGCCAACTCCTGCCCATTAAGCTTGGAACTGGCGAATTCGGAGAAGGAACGTTCAAATGGGGCAATATCGTTGCCTTTTCCTCAATGGCGCGGGCTCGGTCGAAGGCCACGAGGTCGTCGACTCTCGCGACGAAATGGAGGCGGTAATGCTGGCCAAGGACATGTGGCGCCACAGACCACATTACTTTGGGATGGAGGTGTGGCGCGGAGGGCGCTGCGTCCATGCCGCAAGACGCCCCGTCCATGCCGAGATACGTCTGCCAGCGGCGCCAGTCTTCGCCCTCAGTGATAACGCCGCCGGCGCGAAGCGATAGACATTTGAAACATGCACCGCATCTGCGGCTCGAGCATGGCCCAACACGGGAGACGGAACATGATCAGAAAATCGATAGCGGCAGGCGCAATCCTGTTCGCGGCGTGCGCGGCGGGTGGAGGACATGGTCTGGTTCCGCAAGCACAGGCCGCGTGCGATCCGGGAACCAAGATCGATGCCACGACCGGCGATCAGGCGCAAAAGAAGATCGCGTCGGGCGGCTATCTCAAGGTGCGCATGCTGAAGAAAGGCTGCGACAATGTCTGGCACGCCAGCGCAGAAAAAGACGGCGCGCAGATATTCGTTGCCCTCACGCCCGATGGCCACGTTTATCCCGAAGGGGACTGAGCGCGGCGCGGCAAAGACCGCACGTTCATTACAGCCGCTCCAATTCCCCGACCCGCTCCATCGTGTAGCGGTATCCCCGTTCGATGGCGGCGTCGAACGATCGCCAGTCGCGGATCTCGATGTTTTCCAGTGGCGGGTCGAGCACTAGGTCGGCGTGGTCGCGGCTGCTCCTCGTTTGAATCGTGCCGCCCACCGTCGCGGCGCGCATGAGGAGGCTGACGATCCCCGGACCGTGGTAGTCCGATCGCACGAACAGGCGGTGGACCCAGCTTCGTGCCCTCACCTTGCTGGTGTCGAGGGTGCGATATCGCGTGACATCGACGCCGATAACAGGACCACGGCGGATGCCGTCCATGATGTCGCAAGGCAGGTTGTTCATTACGCCGCCATCGGTGAGCACGTCGCCACTTTCGATCACCGGCGGCAACAATCCCGGTATGGCAATACTGGCGCGCAAGGCGCGCCACAACGGGCCACGGCGCATCACGGCGACATCACCGTTGCTCAAATTCGAAGCGACCGCAAAATAGGGCCGCCACATATCCTCGACGCGCGTGCGCGCGAAATGCCGGCGCAGCCTTCGCTCGACTTTTCGTCCTTTGATCAGCGCGACAACGGGAACGGCATAATCATTGACGGGGTTGGATCGCACGAAGCCATCATGCATGCGCTCGTACATTTCCTTGTCATCCCATTCCAGCGCTACTCCAGCCGCGACGATTGCCCCCATGCTGGTGCCGCCGATGAGGTCGATCGGAATGCGCGCTTGGCGTAGTGCTTTGATGACACCGATATGCGCGAAGCCCCGAGCGCCGCCTCCGGACAGCACGATGCCCAGTCCCCGGCCAGTGAGACAGCGTGCAACGCGCGCGATGTCGGCCTCGCTGTGCAGCCTGATATGAAAATGGAACGGTACAGGGAATTTCTTCAACCACGGCTCGGCCGGCGCCGGCGCAGCCGTCCCATCGTCGTGGAGCAGAACAAGCTCGGCTTGCCGCCACGGGAGTTCCTTTATGTCCGATAGCAGTCGCGCTTGGTCGAGCGGCGCTTGCCGTGCCATGGCCGCGAGCATGACGCGGTCGGACTGCCGGATGCATGTCTGCGTCCAATCCGAGTCGGCCACGTCGCCGCAATAGATCACGACGTCGTGCTCGGATTCGATCGCTTGGATGACGTTGGGACGCCGCTGCGCCGACATGCTGTTGAGAAGTGTGGCCCTGCGGCCTGACTTGACGATCGCGGCGACGATGGCGGCGGCGAATGGTTCGACGGGAACGTTTGGGTGCAACGGCACGATTGCAAGTATTTTGGGTGCCGTGAAGACGCGCCGTCGAAACGACAGGGCGCGATTGAACAGGTCGATGAGCTGCGCTGCAAACGGTAGCACGGATGCCGGGTGTTTGAGCATGAGCCTGTCGAAGCCTTCCTGGCTCAGCCAGGCGAGTGACGTGTCGCGTATGGCAATGCAGGTTGCTGCCTGAGGCCGGTCGAGTAGCGAGGCGTATTCGCCGACAACCTCGCCCACTTGCACGAGAAATGCGGGCTCATCGTGTGTCACCGATCCGACAATGATCCCCAGGCATCCGGTAAGCACCATGTAGATGCCGGTGGGCGCGTCTTTTTCGCGATAGAGCACCCGGCCACCAGGCAGGCTGAACCACGCCAGTTCCGCCTCGAGCGACGCTCTCGCCTCGGCGTCGAGCCGGTCGAACACCGAGGTCGCCGGCAGCGGAACACGGAATGGCGAAGGCGTCGCGCTTGCTTCTTGCATCTGCAAAATCCTCGCTCTGGCGCTGTGCTCGTAAAGGTAGCCTCGCGACCAAGACGATGCATCCGGTCCCGGCATCGAGCCGGCGCGCGCGGCACCCAAGCTCGCCGCAGCGCACATCGCTCCGGCGACACGACCAAACCCGGCGGCACGACCGGCTGAGCAGCCAAAGTCGAACCAGCCTGCTGCCGAGGAAGAGCGCGCGCCGGACGAACATCGCTAAAGACCGCGCAGCGCGCCTCGTGAGGAGGCGAAATGAAAAGCCCCGCGAAAGCGGGGCTTTTTGCGCAATGGCGCGGGCCCGGGTGTTGGTTTGCGACCAGGGCGTCGCCGGCGAGCTGCTTCAGGTTCGGAAGAGCGGCTTACGTCCCGGCGCCGCGTGCTGACCCGCATCTGGTGGAAGTGCCGCCTGCGATTGGTTCTGCCGCGCTTGCTGATCCGCCTGCTCTAGCTTCGCCTGCGGCTTCGTCTGCTCGGATCGATCGTCCGCCTTCGGCTGCATGTTATCCTTGGCCATAGTGTCTCCTGTTGCCCCGGCCCATCGGTTCGCGGTTTCACACGGTCGGGGCGTCAAGCGCGAGCTTAATGGCCCGAACGAGATCCGGTTCGCGATAGGGCTTCTGAATGGCCACCGCGCCCGGCCTAAGCGCCTGGACCTTCAAAATATCGGCGCTCACGAAAAGGTGCGGAACGGGCCCGGCGCGGAGTATTTCCGCGACGGCGGAGACGCCATTTCCATCGCCGAGCAAGACGTCGACGATCATCAGGTCCGGCTTGCATCGATCGGCGGCGGCCACAGCGTCAGCCTCGGTCGCCTCAATCGAGCAAATGTCATGGCCCATCTCTTCGAGCATTTCGGCAAGCATCATGCCGACCACGGCGTCGTCCTCGACCACGAGGATGCGGAGTCCATTCATTGGTTCACGTCACTTTCGGCGCTGGATTGGTTCACACACGTTTTGATGCGGGCGTATGGTCAGGCTTGTGGCTTGTCACGGCGTCGCCGACGCCGTCGAGGTCTCCTCGCGCTCAACGAGCGCCATGCTGATGCCCTCGATGGCGACATCGGCCATGCGGTACTGATTGTCGTCCTCGTAAACGCGCCATTCGATCTGCAACGGCTTGTCGCCGGGTGCATCGAGCTCGGTGCTGACGATCGTGCCATCACCATCGGTGTGTGTACCGGTAACCTTGAATTGGGAGGCATCGATGCGGCCGATCTTGTCGACGAAGCTTCGCGTCACCCAGTGCTGGAAGAGCCCGGAGGATTCCTGGCGCTCGGGCGCGCTCGCTGCGGCGAGATAGGCTCCGGGCGTAGAGCGGGACACACGCGGCAGGTCGCAATCCTCTTGCAGCAGGCGAGTAAATTCCCGCTCGCGATCGCGCGCGGGAAGGCCGGGATCGCCTATCAACCGCCCGACGCCGACAACGAGACCGGTGACGACAGCGGCGGGATCGGGCGTGGCCGCGGCAAAAGAACCATCGGGCGCACCGATGCCGATGCCGGCAAGCAGGATCAAGGTGGCGACCTGGCGCACGGAGCCGATTGTCATGCGGTGCCGCCGAGCGCGCGGGGGCATCCGGCAGATCAGGTCGCAGTAATAATATGTCGGCTGCATGGTCGGAAACTCCAAGTCCCGCCGAGGACCCGCCTAAATCGAACATACCGGACGAGGCTTGGCATGGGCAGGGTCGGAAACTACTCAGAAATATCCCCAGGAATATCCCCAGGGCTGCCCGGAGCCCGCTGGCTCGCCGTTCAACCGCTCCACGAGAGGGCGTGACCGGTGTCTCAATCGCATTGGGGCAGCCGCTTACAACCGCATAGGTAGATTCCGCAGTCCGCGAATGCGGATTAGGTAGAATCCGTAGCTCTTGCCCAGGGTTGCAAACGTCTAGATTGGCGGCACGCCAGATGGATATCGAATGACTCTGGGCAATTTCCGTAACCGCAAAGATCCTGACTTGCGCTTGGTCGGCCGCCCGAACATCGACTCGGACGGCCCACTCGTGATAGGCTTGCCCCGCGTCTCCCTTTGGGGGGCAACCCTCGTGGGACAAATTTAGAATGCCACGAAGCCGTCCGCATCAGGCGGGAGCGGCCCGGCCGCGATCGGGGCGACGGGCGATGCCCGCGCGCGGCCCCCCTCGTCATCTCGGCGACTTTCCGATCGTCGGCATTGGGGCCTCGGCTGGCGGCCTCGATGCCTGCAGGAAGCTCGTGGGCGCACTGCCGTCCGGCAGCGGCATGGGCTTCATCCTGGTCCAGCATCTCGATCCCACCCACGAAAGCATGATGGTCGACCTGCTGGCCGGCCATACTTCGTTGACCGTGCGACAGGCAGCGGATGGATTGCCGATCGAGCGCGACCA
Organism: uncultured Alphaproteobacteria bacterium; assembly: GCA_963729295.1. Lineage (GTDB taxonomy): Bacteria > Pseudomonadota > Alphaproteobacteria > ATCC43930 > CGMCC-115725 > DATJLY01. The sequence continues at coordinate 89,250 of CAVSNJ010000027.1, read as the reverse complement.
CCTCTATGTCATTCCCCCCGGAACCTATCTATCTGTCGGTAATGGCGCCCTGCACCTCTCGCAGCCCCAAGCGCGTCACGGTGCGCGTTTGCCGTTCGATTTCTTGCTGCATTCGATGGCGGAGGAATGCGGGTCCAACGCCATCTGTGTGATCCTTTCGGGCACTGGCGCCGATGGCAGCCTCGGGCTGAAAGCGGTGCAGGAAAAAGGCGGACTCGTCATCGCACAGGATCCCGACGAGGCTGGCTATGACGGCATGCCGCGCAGCGCAATCGCGACGGGCGCGGTCGATTTTGTGCTTCCGGCGGCAAAGATTGCGGAGACGCTCGTCAAACACCAGCGGCGAACGGCCCTCGTTCGCGGGCAGAACGGCTCGCATCCCCAGGACACGGCACAAGGCTGGTTTCCCGAGATTATCGATCTTCTTCGCACGAAGACCGCTCACGATTTCACGCTTTACAAACCGGGTACGCTGCAGCGCCGGATCGAGCGCCGGATGGCGATGGCGGCGATCGAGAAGGACAGCATCGATCGTTATCTCGAAATCCTGCGGAAGGACACAGGCGAGCTCGATCTGCTTGCCAAGGATCTGCTCATCAATGTCACCAGCTTCTTCCGTGACCCGAAAGTGTTCGAACTCTTGGCGGAGAAGATCATTCCCGACCTCATTCGCGGCCGGACCTCTGATCGACCCCTCCGCATCTGGATTGCGGGTTGCAGCACGGGAGAGGAGACCTATTCCCTTGCCATGCTCTTCCGTGAGCAGATCACGGCGGTGAAGGGCAACGTCAAACTGCAGGTATTTGCCTCCGATGTTGATCCAGACGCCGTAGCCGCCGCTCGAGAGGGCGTCTACTCGGAAACGATCGAGGCGGACGTGTCACCGGCGCGGCTCGCCCGCTTCTTCACGAAGGAAGGTCACAGCTACCGGGTATCGCCCGAGCTGCGCTCGGCCGTCGTCTTCACGGTACAGGATGTGCTCGGCGATCCGCCATTCTCGCGCATCGACCTCGTTTCCTGCCGGAATCTTCTGATCTATTTGCGCCCCGAGGCGCAGGCGAAGGTGGTCGCGCTTTTTCATTTCGCGCTATGCGAGGGCGGCATTCTCCTGCTTGGCAGCTCGGAGACGGCCGGCGACGTCGGCAGCCACTTCGAGGCGATCTCCAAGTCGGAGCGACTTTATCGCCACATCGGTCACGCCCGCCCCGGTGAATTTGGTCTTGCGATGAACGCAGGTGATGGCGTGCGCGCCGCCGTACGCGCCGGACCAAGCCAAGCGCCGTCGCGCCAGGCGGCTCTCGCCGAGCTGTGTCGACGGCTGGTGTTGGAGTCTTATGCGCCGGCGGCAGTCCTGATCAACCGCAAGCATGAGTGCATCTATTCCTTGGGACCGACGGACCGCTATCTGCGTATGGCGCCAGGGCACCCGTCGAACGATTTGCTCGCCATGACGCGAGAAAGCGTGCGGACCAAGCTCAGATCGGCAATCCAGCGCGCCTTGCAAGAGAATACGCGCGTTGTCATCGCCGGCGATCGGGCGAACCGCGACGGCAAAGCGCCCGCGTTCAGCATCGCCGTTCAGCCGGTACTGAGCGAAGGGGAAGAACTGCTGCTGATTTGCTTCATCGACGAGCCGAAGCACGAGGGCAGGCAAGGCCACTCGACGACTCCGAAAGAGGTTCCGCGGCTCGCGGAACTCGAGCAGGAACTCGAAGCCACGAGAACGGAGCTCAACGCCGCCGTCCACAACCTCGAGATTTCGGGCGATGAGCAAAGAGCGATCAACGAAGAAACGATGTCCGTAAACGAGGAATATCAGGCGACGAATGAGGAGCTGTTGGCGTCGAAGGAAGAATTGCAGTCGCTCAACGAGGAGCTCACCTCCCTCAACAGCCAGATTCAAGGAGCACTCGAGCAGCAGCGCACGACTTCCAACGATCTGCAAAATGTGCTGTACAGCACTGATGTCGCCACGCTCTTCCTCGACGAAAACCTCAATATCCGTTTTTTCACGCCGGCCACCAAGTTGCTCTTCAAAGTCATTCCCAGCGACCTCGGGCGGCCGCTCGCGGACCTCAGCTCGCTGGCGGACGATCGCACGCTTCCCGAGGATGCGCGTAAGGTGCTGCAATCCCTATTACCGCTCGAACGAGAAATCGAAGGGCAGGGCGGCGCCTGGTACATGCGTCGCGTATTGCCTTATCGCGCTCAAGATAACGCCGTCGAGGGCGTCGTCATCACCTTTGCCGACATCACCGAGCGGAGAGAGGTGGCGATCGCGCTGAAAGAGGCCGAGCGCCAGGCCAAGCTGGCCAATGCCGCGAAATCGCGCTTTCTCGCAGCAGCGAGCCACGACCTCCGCCAGCCGCTGCAAACGCTCGCGCTGGTTCAGGGGCTGTTAGCGAAGGTGGTCGAGGGAGAGAGAGCGCAGAAACTTGTCGCACGACTCGATGAGACGCTCGGTGCCATGTCGGGAATGCTGAACGCACTCCTCGACATAAACCAGATCGAGACTGGCACTGTCCGGGCGGAAATGGTCACCTTCCCGATCAACGATTTACTCGAGCGGATGAAGGGAGAGTTCACGTATCGAGCGCAATCGCAGAGACTTGCCTTGCGCGTGGTCCCGTGCGGACTTTCGATCAACAGTGACCCCGTCCTGATCGAGCAGGTGATCCGCAACCTGCTTGCGAACGCATTGAAATACACCAAGAAGGGCAAGGTTCTGTTCGGCTGCCGGCGGCGCGACGGGAATCTGAGCATCGAGATCTGGGACACCGGCATCGGTATCCCCGAGGAGGAGCTTGAAGAGATCTTCGAGGAATACCATCAGCTCGACAATGCCGCGCGCGAACGGAGCCGTGGCCTTGGCCTCGGTCTCTCCATCGTGAAACGCCTGGTGAATTTACTGGGCCATCGCGTGCGCGTTCGCTCGAAGCCGGGCAAGGGCTCGGTATTCGCCGTCGAGGTCAAGCTCCCTCCGAGCAGATCGGCAGCACACGTTGATGGACTTCGGCAGGACCGGAACGGCAAAGCAGTCGAAGATGCCCATCGTGATGGCATGATTCTGGTCGTCGAGGACGATCCCGAGGTGTGCGAACTGCTTGAGGTCCTGCTCAAGGGCGAGGGTCATCGCGTGGCAACCGCACATAACGGCGCCGCGGCTTTGGACCTTGTGGCGCAAGGGACCGTCCGGCCCGACCTCATCCTTGCAGACTACAATCTGCCAAACGGTATGGACGGGCTCCAGGTGGCTGGCAAACTGCGGGAGAAGCTCCATCGCCAGATCCCGGTGATTATTCTAACCGGCGACATATCGAGCCTCACCCTGCGCAATGTCGCGCTCCAGAACTGTCTACAGCTCAACAAACCCGTGAAGGTGAAGGAACTGGCGCAAGCCATCCAGCTTCTTCTTCCAACATCGCAATCCGCGGTGCCGTCGCGCGCGCCCCACCCTGCCGAAGCCGCCGGCAACGCGGGGCCGCCGGTGATCTACGTCGTCGACGACGACAGTCACGTACTCGACGAAATGCGCAACGTGCTCGAGGACGATGGCCGAACCGTCGAGATTTTTTTGACGGGCGAGGCGTTCTTCGAAGCCTATCGTCCAGGCGGTGAAGCTTGCCTTTTAATTGATGCCTATCTACCCGGAATGAACGGATTCGAATTGCTCCAGCGGCTGCACGATGCCGGCGATCGGTTGCCGGCCGTCATGATCACCGGCCAGAGCGACGTGCCGATGGCGGTTAAGGCCATGAAGGCGGGAGCGTTGGACTTCATCGAGAAACCGATCAGCCGCGACGAACTGCTCGCCAGCGTCGAGCGTGCTTTCGAGCAGTCGCGGGATTCGAGCAAGCTGTTCGCCTGGCGGGAGGCCGCGGCCAAGCAAGTCGCGGGGCTGACGCCGCGACAGCGCCAAATCATGACGCTGGTCCTCGCCGGCCATCCCAGCAAGAACGTCGCCGCGGATCTCGGCATCAGCCAACGCACTGTCGAGAACCATCGCGCCTCGATCATGAGAAAAACCGGCACGAAGTCTCTGCCGGCGCTAGCTCGATTGGCGCTTGCCGCTGGTCAGGATACTGATCAGGCTTCCGTTCAACCCGGGCCCGGTCACGGCCCCGCGGCATAGCCAATAGGTATTTTCCGAGCCTACCGTGGCGGCCGCGAAGACCGGTAACCTAGCTCGCATGTCCTGATAGGGCCTTCCAATCCGCTCTCGGTGTGGGGACCGAGCTGTTGCCGAATTCGTAAGCCAAACGCACTGGATCGCTGTCCCCCCTTCGGTCCTGCGTGCGTAGAAGGCGTACCCGGCCCCCCGCCAGGGTACGCCTTCTTTTTTTGCAGCGACGATGCATGCGGGGATCGCTTTCACAGGCCGTATTCTGCGGACAATGTCGCGACTTCCTTCCATCGTCGTCTGCGTAGTTTCCGATCCTGAGCGCCGGGCTTCCGGCCAATTATGGTGGCGACGCTCCGCTATGTGCCACAGAGCGCAACAGATCAATCCAGAGAAGGAAACCCCCAATGTTCCGTTTCACGCAACCGCTGAATATTTCCGTTCCTTTTGTCCGCACAGTCGCGATCGCGACGCTGATGGGCGCCACGTTTCTCGCGGGCCCGTTGACCGCGGCTCGCGCCGATTCCGCAACAAGCGCGCCCGTTCCACTGGCGCAGAACGCGCAGGCAAAGAGCGCCACAGCGAAGGAAGCCACCAACCACAAGGGCGAGACCCTCGAGCAGCGAATCACCAACCTTCACGCCACGCTGAAAATCACGCCCGACGAGGACTCGCAGTGGAACTCGGTCGCGCAGGCGATGCGAGAGAATGCCGCCAATATGGATAAGCTGGCCGCGGAAAAGCGGAAGCAGCCTCCGCAGAACATGACGGCAGTGGATGATTTGATGACCTACGAGCAATTCGCCCAGGCCCATGTCGACGGGCTGAAGACTCTCACTGCGGCCTTCAAATCGCTTTACGACTTGATGCCCGATGCCCAGAAAAAGAATGCCGACGTGACATTTCAGAAGTTCGGCCGCGCGAACGCTCCTGCGCACGGCTAGGGCATCCGGCCGGCAATCGATCGCGATCTGCGACCGACACTACTCACATTTAAGGAGGACATCATGTCCTGGACCAACGACACGAAATCGAAGCGCCGCCTGCCCGCCAAAGTCGCGGCCGGCGTCGCGATCTCTGTGATATTTGCCCTCGGGACCTTTGCCGGACCGGCCAGCGCGCGCTGGGCCGATCGGGGCGATCAGCGCAATGATCACCGTACCGATGACCGGGGCGGCGGCTGGACCGGAGGTTATTACGCGGCTCCGCCGGTCGTTTATGCCGCGCCGGTTGGCGGCTACGGCTATTACCCGCCGCCGGTGGTTTACGGCCCCGCCATCGGTATCACCCTCCCTGGCGTAAGTATCGGTATCCGATAGCATTTACTCAGGTCGCGAAGAGAAACGGCCGGCATCGCTGCCGGCCGTTTTTCTTGGCGAGACTGTCGCTCTTGACGTCAGCGCTGCGACGTCTCCTGATTCGGACCGAGCGTCGTGACTTCGACGACGCGGTTCAACGGCTCGCGCACCCCATTGGGCGTCGGCACCGGCGGCTCCCGCTCGCCGACCCAACGCACAACGATGCGGTTCGCCGGTACGCCGTCTGTGGCGAGTTCGGCGCTGACCGTGTCCGCCCGCCGCTCGGATAGGCGCATATTGTAGGGATCCGTGCCGGCGCGGTCGGCCTTGCCGACAAGCGCGACGCTCAGGCCAGGGTCGCTCCGCAGCCGCTCGGCGACACTCGTTACGACTTGGTGGGCGGCGGGTGTGAGGTAGGATTTATCGAAGTCGAAATAGACCTGGTACCGGTATTCCGCGCTTGCGGGCTGGGCGACGGCGGCTTGTGCCGAGCGATGTTCCAGCTGATTGAGCGCCGCCTCGAACTGCTCGCGGCACTTGCCGTTCTGGGCGGTAATCCGGGACGTCTCCATCTTCTCGACCCAGCAGTCGTAGCTGACCTGAGCGCGGGCGGCGAGCGCCGGGGCGTTGTCGCGGCCACCATCGTCGAGATCGGATACGAGGCGCACACGCGCATCGGAAAGCATGGGACGGAAATTGTTCGGGATGAGCCAGTTGCGGCTGTCCTCCGGTGTGACGAACTTGGCGTTTGCAGCGGCCAGCCCCTTGCGCGAGAAGTAGTCGGCGTCCGCCCATTGGTGCTGAGAATTGTAGAGCGACGAGGAGAAGCTCGCGTAATCGCTGTCGAGCGACTGCAGGAAGTTGTTTGGAATGTGCGTCCCGGTAAGCGAGGCGATCGCTGGCCTGTCCGACTCTGCTGCGCTCTGCTCCCGTCCCAGGTTCCAATCCGAGACGATATAGTTGCCCCGCATCGGAGCGTTGTATCGCCCGCCATTCACGGCGGTGGAAATGGGGGGATCGTAGGTGGCGAGGCTCTGCGGGTTGCCGGAGGAATAAGGAAACCCGGAACAGGCAGCGAGCGCCGAGCCAACCGCCAGAAACGCGGTGTAGCGGCGAAGACTGCGCAGAAGCGGTCGGCGCGAAGGGAGAGTGGTGTGCGAGTTCATGTAATGGCCTCATTGTGTTGTCGGGTGCAGATGGCGAAGCGAGAGCGCTGCGCCTCGGTTCGTGCTACCGGCGTTACGCCGAATAACAAGCGCACACAGGTTGAGCGGGCCGATCAAAAACTCGCTAGTCCCGACCATAGCTGAGGGCACATCGCCGTGAGCAGGATCGGAAACTACTCAGCCGGCTTTCGACAAAGGCAAGTATGAGCCGCGCAGAAGAGCAAGTCGCGACACTCGCACGACGGCGCCGAACGTTGCGAAATACTACACCGAGGGATCTAGGTACTTTGCGACTCTCACGCGGCCGGCGCACGATGAGAAAGCTATTTGCCGGCATGATCTTGGCCGCGCTTTGGACCGGCGTCGCAGTTGGGCAGAATGCGCCCAATGGCGCGACGCCGACGGAGACGACTGCGGGTCCGAGCTCCAGTGTCGCCAGGACCGAGCAGACGATCGACGGCCGCGGCGTCGAGACGAATACCAAAGAGACCTATGACAAAAGCCAGGCGAAGGTGTGCGTTTCGCCGACGGTCGTCGCCAAGAGCACGACGACGACAACGACCGATGAGACTTCGCACTGAAATCGCGCAAGGTCATTGAGCCGCGTGGCACGCCGTCCCCGGCGGCCCGCGATAGTCGGAACCGCCCGGGCGATCCTGATGCAGCATATCGGCGCAGGGCACGGTCCTAACCGCAGAGGCATCGCCACGCGAAGCCATCCTGCGGTCGGCCGCGGCGGAGCGCTTGGCGTATGTGTTCGCTTGACGAAGCTCCGCGACGCAACCGCTCTTCGAGGTGGCTTGCTTCGCCGCGTCGAGGTGGCGCTGGGCTCGATCCGTATTCGGTCCCGGCATCAATTTGTCGACATAGGCTTGCGCATCCGGGATCTGGGAGCAGGCGATTGCGGTGTCCGCCATGGCCGGTGCGGAAAGAAAAAGCGTCACGATCATCGCGGCGATGGCGCGCATTGCGGAATCTCCCATCTTGTCATTCGACGATGAACCCCCTCGAGGCAAGCCCGAGGGGGTTGCGTAAGCCAATTCCGATCCGCTCGTCATCACTCCCAAACTGGCGTGCCGAGATCGACCGTCGACGGGCTCGTCAGTGCTCCGACCGTAGCGCCGGCGCCGGCACCGATAGCGGCCCCCAAGAGCGGGTCGCCGACCATGACACCCACGACGGCGCCGGAGGCGGCGCCGATCCCGGCGCCGGACAGGCCACGATCGCCCGTGCTCGTGCCGCAGCCCGCCAGGAGAAGCATCCCGGCTATCAGGGCCAAACCTCCAAATCTCGTCATTGCAATATCCCTTTCCACGTCCAGTACCACGACCGTATCAAGACCGGAACGATCGCGTCAGATTCGGAAAGTACTTAAGTATTCAACCTGAACGCATCACCGTGCGCTTGTGAGCATCTCGCTGATCGATTTCGGCGTTTGTCGGACGGAAGTCTTATGGGCGCACTCCGGAAACTCAAAATCGTGCTGCTCCTCGCCTTGATCGGTTTGGGTAAGGCCGGGAGCTTGACGGCGTGCGTCTTCGAGGATGGTTGGCGTGGCGGCCACGAAGAAGGTCGCTGGCGCTGAAACCCGACCAGGACGGACACAAATGCCACGCAGCGATACGGTGCGCGACAGTGCAAAAAACACGAAAGTTTGAAGGGAATAAGTCATGCGCAAAGTCGCGATGATGATCGCACTACTGGTCGGCTTATCGGCATGCCATGCGGGAATGGGCCTCGGAGAGAATGGCGCGGCCGCGTCTAGGTAGTTTCCGAGGCTAGTGCGGTCGATCCGGCGGTGGATACGGTCGGATCGACGCCTCCCGGGTCCCGAACCTTCCGGCGCGACGGAGGTTGCCCAACGAAGGAAAACAATGGCGGTTCGAGCTCCCTTTGACGGCGCTGGCATTCTCGACGACCCAAAGACGCAGCCGAGCGGCCGGCTGATCGACGAGCTTTGCGTCGATACGATCCGTACCTTGTCCATGGATGCCGTGCAGCAGGCCAATTCGGGTCATCCGGGGACACCGATGGCCATGGCGCCGGTCATCTTCACGCTGTGGCAGAGCTTCCTGCGGTTCGACCCCGAGGATCCGATCTGGCCGAATCGCGACCGCTTCGTCCTGTCGGTCGGCCACGCCTCGATGCTGCTCTATGCAATGCTGCATCTGACGGGCGTCAAAGCAGTCAACGCCCAGTACGAGCGGCTCGGAGAGCTTTCCGTCACGCTCGATGACATAAAGCGGTTTCGCCAGCTCGACAGCAAATGCACGGGCCATCCCGAGTATCACCTGACTTCGGGCGTCGAGACGACGACCGGGCCTCTCGGCCAAGGCTGCGCGACCAGCGTCGGCATGGCGATCGCCGGGAAATGGGCTGCGCAGCACTTCAATCGGCCCGATTTCGCGATCTTCGACCACGACGTGTACGTGCTGTGCGGCGACGGCGACATGATGGAAGGCGTGGCGAGCGAGGCCGCATCTCTCGCAGGTCATCTGATGTTAGGGAACCTGTGCTGGATCTACGACAACAACCGAGTGACGATCGAGGGCCATACCGATCTCGCCTTTAGCGAAGATGTAGGCGCGCGTTTCCTTGCCTATGGCTGGAACGTAAGCAGGGTCGGTGATGCGAACGATGCGGCAAGGTTGGCGCAGGCGATCGAGACTTTTCGGGGTACCGGCGACGTCCCGACTCTGATCATCGTCGACAGCCATATCGGCTACGGCGCTCCGCACAAGCACGACACCAGTGCCGCGCATGGCGAGCCCCTCGGCGAGGAAGAAGTCCGCCTTACCAAACGCCGCTACGGTTGGCCCGAAGACGCCAAGTTCTTAGTGCCGGACGGCGTTCGCGAGCATTTCCGCGCTGGCATCGGCGAGCGTGGCCGGCGCCTCCGGGAGGCGTGGTTGGCTCGACTGAAGACGTATCGGGCGCTCTATCCGGACCTCGCCGATCAGCTTGAGCATATGCAGAAGCGTGAGCTCCCTGATGGCTGGGATAAGGATCTACCCAGCTTTCCAGCCGACGCGAAGGGTCTTCCAACCCGCATCGCCTCGGGCAATGTGCTGAACGCAATCGCGCCGCATTATCCCTGGCTCATCGGCGGCTCCGCCGACCTTGCGCCGTCGACCAAGACGCGCCTCACATTCGAGGGAGCCGGCGATTTCGAAGCCCACAAATATGGCGGCCGTAATCTTCACTTCGGTATCCGCGAACACACGATGGGGGCAGTTCTCAACGGGCTCGCGCTTTCCAAGCTGCGTCCATACGGGTCCACCTACCTCATCTTCAGCGATTACCTGAAGCCAGCGCTGCGGCTGAGCGCGATCATGCAGGTGCCGGCCATCTACATCTTCACGCATGATTCAATCGGCGTCGGCGAGGATGGCCCGACGCATCAGCCCGTCGAGCAGCTCATCGCGCTCCGCGCCATCCCGGGGATGATCACGCTGCGGCCCGCCGATGCCAACGAAGTAAGCGAAGCGTGGCGCGTGATCATCGCGCTCGACCATCAGCCGGCCTGCCTCGTGCTGAGCCGCCAGCCGCTCCCGACCATCGACCGCACGCGCTATGCGTCAGCCGCCGGCGTCGCACGCGGCGCCTACGTGCTGGCCGATGCGGCGAGTGGCACGCCCGCAGTCGTGCTCGTCGGCACGGGCAGCGAAGTCTCGCTTTGCATCGAGGCGTACGAGGCGCTCACGCAGGACGGCATCGCGGCGCGGGTCGTCAGCATGCCGTCATGGGAGCTTTTCGAGCAGCAGGACCAAGCCTACCGCGATCAGGTTCTACCGCCTGGGGTCAGGGCCCGCGTCTCGGTCGAGGAGGGCTCGGTCCTCGGTTGGGACCGCTATGTCGGCATCGGTGGCACCAAGATCGGGATGCACACCTTTGGATCCTCTGCGCCGCTCAAGGATTTGCAGACGAAGTTCGGCTTTACGCCGAACAAAGTCCTTGCCGCCGCCAAGGAGCAGATTGCGAAGGCCGCCGGGGAGCCGACATGAATCCGCTCCGAAACTTGCATGCTCATGGCCAGGCCGTGTGGCTCGACTTCCTTTCGCGGCGCTTCGTCGCCGAGGGAGGGTTGCAGCAACTCGTCGAGCGGGATGAGCTCTCAGGCGTCACCTCCAATCCATCGATCTTCGAAAAAGCCATCGCTGAATCCACCGATTACGATGCGTCGCTCAGGCGGGCCGAGGCGCAAGACGATTTCGATGTCATGGCGCTTTACGAACGGCTTGCCATCGAAGATATCCAACACGCGGCAGACGTGCTTCGTCCCGTATACGAGGCGACCCTACGGGAGGATGGCTACGTCAGCCTCGAGGTGTCGCCCTATCTCGCCATGAACACCGAAGCGACGATCGCCGAGGCGCGGCGGCTCTGGCAGGCGGTTGGCCGCAGCAACCTGATGATCAAAGTTCCGGCGACCAAGGCTGGCCTGCCGGCGATCCGCCAGCTCATCGGCGAGGGCATCAATGTCAATATCACGCTGCTCTTCTCGCAGAAGTTCTATGAGGAGGTCGTGGAGGCTTATCTCTCCGGCCTCGAGCATCTCGTCGCGCATGGCGGCGATCCAGCCAAGGTTGCGAGCGTCGCCAGCGTCTTCGTGAGCCGCATTGACGTGGCCGTGGAGAAACTCATCGACGAACGGCTCGACCGGACCAACGATCCCGAAGCGCGCGAGGCGCTCATCGGATTGCGTGGCAAGGTGGCGATCGCCAATGCCAAGCTCGCCTATCGGCGCTACAAGCGCCTTTTCGCCGGCGCGCGCTGGGATGCCCTTCGCGGCAAGGGCGCCCGGGTGCAGCGCCTGCTCTGGGCGAGCACTGGCAGGAAGAATCCGGCCTATAGCGACGTGCTCTATGTCGAGGAGCTGATCGGGCGCGACACCGTCAACACCATGCCGCCGGAGACGATGGACGCTTTCCGCGACCACGGCAGAGTGCGCGCCAGCCTCGAGGAGAATGTCGCGGACGCGGAATGCGTCATGAAGACCCTCGACGATTGTGACATCTCGATCGAAAAGGTGACGACGAAGCTGGTCGACGAAGCCGTGCAGCTTTTCGCCGACGCGTTCGACAAGCTTCTCGGCGCGGTCGCGCGCAAGCGTGCTGTGCTCCTGGGCGAAGCGCTGGACGGCCAGATCTGGACCCTTCCGGTAAATCTCGAAATCGAGGTCAAAACCATGTTGGAGGCATGGCGGCAGGCCGGGAACGTGCGACGGTTGTGGGCAAGGGATGCAAGCCTCTGGACCCGGAAGGACGAGGCGAAGTGGCTTGGCTGGCTCGACATCGTTGGCGATCAACAAAAGCAAATGCCGCGTCTTGAGAGACTGGCCGACGATATTCGGAAGCAAGGCTTCTCCCACGTCCTGCTGCTCGGCATGGGCGGGTCGAGCCTCGGGCCGGAGCTGCTGGCCGAAACTTTCGGCCGCCAGCCCGGACACCCTGAACTACTGGTGCTCGAACTCGACGGATTCCGCGCAGATCAGAAGTGTCGAAAACCGGATCGATCCGGCACGCACGCTTTTCATCGTCTCGAGCAAATCCGGCAGTACGCTCGAGCCGAACATTCTGAAGCAGTATTTTTTCGAGCGCGCGACGACAGCCCTGGGCGCCCAAGGCGCGGGCTCCCATTTCATCGCCATCACCGATCCCGGGTCGACTCTGCAAGAGATCGCCGACCGCGACCGCTTCCGTCACGTCGCGTTCGGAGAGCCGAGCATCGGCGGGCGATACTCGGTGCTGTCGGACTTCGGCATGGTGCCGGCCGCGGCGATGGGCCTTGATCTCGGCAGGTTTCTCGCGTCGGCGGAAACGATGGTGCGCTCTTGCGCTGCAAGCGTGCCGGCAGCCGACAATCCCGGCGTCGTGCTCGGCACGATCATCGGCGTTCTCGCAAAGTCGGGACGCGACAAGGTCACGATCATCGTCTCGCCCGGCATCGCCGATTTGGGCGCGTGGCTCGAGCAGCTCCTCGCGGAATCCACCGGCAAGCGTGGCAAAGGGCTGATCCCGGTTGAGGGCGAGCCGCTCGGATTGCCTGAAGTCTACGGACACGACCGTCTCTTTGCCTATCTGCGGCTTACGCCCGAGGCGGATCTGAAGCAGGACGAGTGCGTGGCCGCGCTCGAGCAAGCGGGTCATCCGGTGGTGCGTATCACGGTGGCCGATCGGCATCACATTGGTCAGGAATTCTTTCGGTGGGAAATCGCCACGGCTGTTGCCGGCGCGATCCTCGGAATCGACCCGTTCGACCAGCCGGATGTCGAGGCGAGCAAGGCCAAGACGCGCGAGCTAACCGCCGCTTACAAGAAAAGCGGCAAGCTGCCGCCCGAAACGCCGCTCGTGGAGGAGCGTGGCCTCAAGCTCTTTGCCGATGCGAAGAACGCTAAAACCCTCGCGTCGACCGGCGGCGCCACGCTCGTGGGATGGCTCCGAGCGCATTTCGCGCGTCTCCATGCGGGCGATTATTGCGCGCTCCTCGCCTATATCGAGCGCAACACCGAGCACCGAAACGCGCTGCAGGAGATGCGCCGCCTCATCCGGGATCGCAAACGCGTGGCCACCTGTCTCGGCTTCGGGCCGCGCTTCCTCCATTTGACGGGGCAGGCCTACAAGGGCGGACCGAACACCGGCGTGTTTCTGCAGATCACGTGCGAGGATGCCGCCGATCTCGACGTGCCAGGTCAGAGCTATAGCTTCGGCATCGTCAAGGCAGCCGAGGCACGTGGCGATTTGGAGGTTCTCGCCGAACGCGGGCGGCGCCTGCTGCGCGTGCATCTCGGCAGCGATGTCGCCCAGGGATTGACAATCCTCGGCGATGCCGTCCGGAAAGCTTTGGCATAAGCGCGTGTAAAGGAGAAAAAAATGCAGCTCGGCATGGTTGGTCTGGGGCGCATGGGCGGCAACATCGTCCGCCGCCTCGTACGTCACGGTCATCAATGCGTTGTCTTCGACGAGAACCCGGCGGCCATCACGGCGCTTGCCGGCGAAGGGATCGCGGGCGGAACCGATCTTAGCGATCTCGTTCGCCGCCTCGAGAAGCCGCGCGCGGTCTGGGTAATGCTTCCGTCGGGCGAGATCACCGAGCATGCCGTGACGCAGCTTGGCGACATGCTGCAATCGGGTGACATCATCATCGACGGCGGCAACTCCTTCTACAAGGACGACATCCGGCGGGCAAAGGAACTGCGGGCGAAGGGCATTCGCTATATCGACTGCGGCACCAGCGGTGGCGTTTGGGGTCTCGATCGCGGCTACTGCATGATGATAGGCGGCGACGCGGACACCATCGATCACCTCGATCCAATCTTCCATGCGTTGGCGCCAGGACGCGGCGACATCCCACGCACGCCCAAGCGCGAGCAGCGCGATCCCCGCGTCGAGCGCGGCTACATCCATTGCGGTCCGAGCGGCGCCGGGCGTTTCGTCAAGATGATCCACAATGGCATCGAGTATGGCCTGATGCAGGCCTATGCCGAGGGCTTCGAAATCTTGCGCGAGGCGGCCGGCAGGGAGGTTCCGGAAGAGCGGCGCTACACGCTCGACCTCTCCGACATCGCCGAGGTCTGGCGCCGCGGCAGTGTCATTGGCTCTTGGCTCCTCGACCTGACGGCAATGGCCTTCGCGGAGGATCCGGAACTGGCGAGTTACTCGGGGTTCGTCGAGGATTCCGGCGAAGGCCGCTGGACGATCATGGCCGCGATTGAGGAAGCGGTGCCGGCCAACGTGCTATCCGCGGCACTCAACGCCCGCTTCCGTTCGCGCGAGAAGGACAGTCTCGCCGACAAGCTGCTGTCGGCCATGCGGCATGAATTCGGTGGTCATGTCGAACCCAAGAGGGCTGGCTGAGGTGGCGCCGGAGGCGAAGCCGTCGGCGCCGTGCGTCCTCGTCGTTTTTGGCGCCGCGGGAGACCTCACCAAGCGCCTACTGGTGCCCGCTCTTTACAATCTACGGCGGGCCAAGCTTCTGCCGGAGCAATTCGCGCTGATCGGCGTCGCCCGGAACGACAAGAATGACGTCGGCTTCCGCCGTGACCTCGGCCTAGGCCTGCACGAATTCGTCACCGGCGAGGTGGCGACCGGCGACTGGCAATGGCTCGCCGAGCGCATGCACTACCTTCGCGGCGAGTTCGACGATCCGGCGGTCTATAGAAAGCTGGCGCAACTTTTGGACGAGGCCGGCAAAGCGCACGGTGCGGGTCGCAATTGCCTGTTCTACCTGGCAACCCCGGCACAGGTCTTCGCCATCATCGTCCGCCGACTCGGCGAAGCGGGCCTCGTGCGCGAGGCGGAAGGGCAATGGCGGCGGGTCATCATCGAGAAGCCCTTCGGCAGCGACCTCCGCTCGGCCCAGGCGCTCAACCGCGACATCCTCGCCGTGCTCGCCGAGAACCAGATCTATCGCATCGACCACTATCTCGGCAAAGAAACAGTTCAGAACATCATGGTGTTCCGGTTCGCCAACGGCCTCTTTGAGCCGTTATGGAACCGCGACCACATCGACCATGTCCAAATCACCGTCGCCGAGACTGTCGGTGTCGAGCGGCGCGGCAAATTCTACGATGCGACCGGCGCGCTACGCGACATGGTGCCGAACCACCTCTTCCAGCTCCTCGCGCTCACCTCAATGGAACCGCCGAGCCGCTTCGGCGCCGGCGCCTTGCGCTCGGAAAGGACCAAAGTGTTCGATGCCGTCCATCATTTCGGCCACGACGATGCGAGAGCGAACGTGGTGCGCGCGCAATATGGCGCCGGCACAGTCGCGGATAAGGAAATCGTCCCCTATCGGCGTGCGCCCGATGTCGCGCCGGGTTCCGTCACTGAAACTTATGTCGCGCTGAAGCTGATGGTCGACAATTGGCGCTGGGCCGGCGTGCCGTTCTATCTGCGCACCGGCAAGGCGCTCGCGAGGCAGCGAAGCGAGATTTCAATCTTGTTCAAGCAGGCGCCATTGGCGCTTTTCCGCGACACGCCGATCGAGCACCTCACGCGGAATGACCTGACCTTGCACATCCAACCCGATGAAGGCGTGACCTTGCGTTTTAGCGCGAAGATTCCGGGACCGAGGGTACGTATCGGTGGGGTCGAGATGAAGTTCGACTACGAGGACTACTTCCAGGCCGCGCCGAGCACGGGCTACGAGACGCTGATCTACGATTGCATGATCGGCGATGCGACGCTGTTTCAGAGCGCTGACAACATCGAAGGCGGATGGCGGATCGTGCAGCCGGTGCTCGACGCCTGGGCGGAGGATCGCGTCTCGGAATTACCGATCTATCGCGCGGGCAGCGCCGGGCCGAACAATGCCGAGGCGCTCCTCGCGCGCGATGGACGGCGCTGGCACGCGATCGGCGGTGATGGGGAATTGCAGTGACCGCAATTCGCCGGCCGCCCGCCACCAAGATCTCAGCCCTCATTTCAGATGTCGATGGCACGCTCGTGACCGATGACAAGGTCCTGACCAACCGCACCCGGACGGCAGTGGCCGACTTGCGGGCGCACGGTGTCGCGTTCGCAATCATCAGCAGCCGGCCTCCGCGCGGATTGCGCATGTTGCTCGAACCGTTGAAGATCAGCACGCCGCTCGCGGGCTTCAATGGCGGCGTTCTCGCGACACCCGAACTGTCGGTAATCGAGCAGCATCTCCTCGCGCCGGATGTTGCCCGGCGCGCGGTGGATTTGATTGCCGCTCATGGAGCGCAGGCCTGGGTCTTCAGCGGGCAGGACTGGCTGTTGCGCGACCCCAACGGTCCTTATGTCGACCATGAAGAACGCGCGGTGCTATTCCAGCCAACGGTGGTCGAGGAGTTCGGGCGCGCCCTCGATATCGCCAACAAGATCGTCGGTGTCGGTGATGATTTCGGCTTGCTGGCACGATGTGAAGGAGACATCCGTACGATGCTCGCGGAGGGAGCGTCGGTCGTGCGCTCGCAACGCTACTACCTCGACGTCACTCACCCGTTGGCCAATAAGGGCAATGCGGTGCTCGCGTTGGCGAAATTGCTGATGATCCCGGCGGCGGATATCGCCGTTATCGGCGACGGCGGCAACGATGTCGCGATGTTCGAGCAAGGCGGTCTCAGCATCGCCATGGGCAATGCCGTCGCGGACGTGCAGCAGGCGGCGGATTTTGTTACCGACAGCAACCGTGAGGATGGTTTCGCCAAGGCGGTCGAGCGCTTCATTCTCGCCGATCAGGTTCGGCGTCCGACAGCTCGAAGAGCGTATCCGTGATAAATCCATCCGAGGCGAAGGTGAAAATCCTTGCCGATTCCATCGCGCTGGCCCGCCGTGCGGCTGACTGGCCGCTCGAAACGGCCACGGCAAAGCATGGCAGGATTGCCGTCGCCCTAACGGGCGGTGTGACACCGCAGCGACTTTATCCGGCGGAACGTTTTTCTCCAACCGGCACACTCCACGTTTTCGCCGATGCTGCGGCGGCCGGAGGCCCGCCGTAATGGCCGCCGTGGATCGCGAGGAAATGACACGGACCGCAGCGATCATGACCATGCGAACGTCACGCCACGCGCCCGCGTTTGCGCCGTCGGAAGAACCCATCCGCGCCGAGTTATTCAGCGTCGAGCGGCTAGAACAGCATGCCGAAAGCCTTGCGGCTGCGCAGCGTGTGATCCCGCAAGCTGGCGCCGGGAGACGGCACGCGCCGCGGCTTTATGCCAACACGAAGGTTCTGATCGCAGCTTACCGCGCGATCGTCAATGCAACCCGCAAGCACCAGCCGATCACTCTGGCGGCCGAATGGCTGCTCGACAATTTCCATGTCGTGGACGAGCAGATCCGCGAGATCAAGGATGATTTACCGCCGGGTTTCTATCGCTCGCTGCCGAAGCTCGCCGATGGTCCGCTGGCTGGATACCCTCGCGTTTTCGGCGTCGCTTGGGCACTTGTCGCCCACACCGATAGCGCGTTCGACGTTCTGAAACTTACCCGCCTTGTCGTGGCGTATCAGCGCGTCCAACCGCTCACCATTGGGGAGCTATGGGCAATCGCGATCACGTTGCGCATCACGCTGGTGGAAAACCTGCGTCGCCTAGCGGAGGCCATCGTCGCGCGTCTTGACGCAAGCCGGCAGGCCGATGCGTTGGCGGATCGGACGCTCGGAACCGAGACGAACAGCGCTGAAGCCGCCGCCGCCGTTCTGCACAGTCTCGATCAGGTCCCATGGACTACCGCCTTTGCCGTTCAACTGGCCGAGCGGCTTCGTGATCGCGATCCCAATGTCACGCCCGCGCTTCAATGGTTGCACGAAAGGCTCGCAGCGGAGGGAACGACCACCGATCAGATCGTGCGTAGCGAAGTCCAACGCCAGAGCGCGATGAACGTGACCGTGCGCAATGTGATCACAAGCATGCGGCTGATCTCGACGATCAATTGGGCGGAATGGTTCGAGAGCGTAAGCCTTGTCGATGCGACGCTGCGTGCGACGAGCGACTTCGCCGCCATGGATTTCGCAACGCGCGATCGCTATCGCCGCGCGATCGAGGACCTCGCGCGCAATTCCGAGCATACCGAGATCGAGATCGCCCGTCAGGCGCTCGCGGCGGCTTCGCAGGCGCGCGATGCGGCGGCAAAAGCGAACGGGCCTTTGGGCCGCGAGTGCGATCCCGGCTATTACCTGATTTCGAAAGGCCGCCGCGCGTTCAATCGACGGCTGGGCGGCCGCGTCCCTCTGCGCTGGCGATTTCTTGATGCGTATGCCGGGGGTGGCATATACGGCTATGTCGGAACGATCGCGCTTGTCAGTGCCGCCGTCCTCGCCGTTGGGCTGGTCGGCGCAGCTTATGGAGGGCTCGGCACTTGGGCGATCGTTTTGCTCGGAATTCTGGGCGCTGTTCCCGCCTCGGACGTGGCGGTTGCGATCGTCAATCGGGTCATAACCCAGAATGTGGGCGCCGCGCAGCTGTCTGCGCTTGAACTTCGTGACGGAGTTCCGGCGGATCTCAAGACCATCGTTGTCGTCCCCACGTTGCTGACCAGCCCGGAATTGATCGACGAGCAGATCGAACGCCTTGAAGTCCATTATCTGTCGAACGCCGACAACAATCTACATTTCGCACTGCTCTCGGACTGCAAGGATTCGGCCGAGGAAATTTCCGCGACGGACGAAAATCTCATCGCCATCGCCACCGAGGGAATCGCACGTCTCAATCGGCAACATGGCCCTGCCAATGCAGGCGACCGCTTCTTCCTGTTGCATCGCCGGCGGATCTGGAACGAAGGGGAAGGAAAGTGGATCGGTTGGGAGCGCAAGCGCGGAAAACTCCACGAGCTGAATCGGTTGTTGCGCGGTGCGACGGATACGACGTTCCTAAATGTCGCCGGCGAACCCGTCGCGCTGCCGCCAGCGATCCGCTACGTCATCACGCTTGATGCGGATACGCGCATGCCGATCGGCGCGGCAAAGCGGCTGATCGGAAAGATGGCCCATCCTCTCACGCGCCCGCACTACGATCCGCGCCTCGGCCGCGTCGTCGCAGGGCATGGCATTCTTCAGCCGAGGGTGACGCCATCGCTGCCGATCGGGCAAGAGGGGTCGTTGTTCCAGCGCGCTTTCTCCGGTCCCAACGGCCTCGACCCCTATGCTTTTGCTGTCTCCGACGTCTATCAGGACCTGTTCGAAGAAGGTTCATATGTCGGCAAGGGAATCTACGACGTCGATGTCGTCGAACTGGCGATGGCAGGACGAATCCCGGAAAGCAGGGTGCTGAGCCACGATTTATTGGAGGGGATATTCACCC
The DNA here is from genome assembly GCA_963729295.1 of uncultured Alphaproteobacteria bacterium. Taxonomy (GTDB): domain Bacteria; phylum Pseudomonadota; class Alphaproteobacteria; order ATCC43930; family CGMCC-115725; genus DATJLY01. The sequence goes on along the minus strand of CAVSNJ010000027.1, from coordinate 69,903 downwards.
GCGCGGGGCTCGCTTCTGATATCGAAGTCGTTGAGGAATTCCCGTCGCGTTACGATGTCTCCGCCGCGCGCCAGCATCGCTGGACCCGCGGCGACTGGCAATTGCTGCCGTGGATTTTCGGCCGCGGCGCCGGCACACGCGACGACGGCGGGCGCAGCGCCATTCCGCCGATTGGACGCTGGAAGCTGCTCGACAATCTACGTCGTTCGCTTTCGGCGCCAGCAAGTCTACTCGCCTTCATCGTCGGTTGGCTCCTGCCATCCCATGCGGCGCTGGCATGGACCGGCTTCGTGCTCTTCACGGTCGCGTTTCCACCGCTACTTCCGATGATCGCCGGCATAGTTCCGAGGCGCGTAGGCGTCTCAATGCGCAATTACCTGAGAGGGCTTGGCGGAGATCTGGCACTTGGGTTGCTGCAGAGCGCATTCCTTTTCATTTTCCTGGCGCATCAGGCGTGGCTGATGGTCGATGCCGTGACGCGGACCTTGTACCGGCAGTTTATTGCGCGCCGCAGATTGCTGGAATGGACGACCGCCGCGCAGTCGAGCGAAAACGGGCAATTCGATTCGCGCTCACTCGGGGTCCAGGTTGGCACGAGCGCGGCATTCGCCGCCGCGGTCGGCATAGTCATCACGTTCGCCGGTCCTCACACCTGGCCAATCGCCGCGCCATTTGCGGCACTTTGGGTGTTGTCACCCGTGGTCGCGTGGTGGGCGAGCCGGCCGCCGCCCGCGGCCGGACATCTGGCGGTGACCGCCGCCGACGTCCTCGCGCTTCGCCTGATCGCCCGGCGTACATGGCGCTACTTCGCGATCTTCGTCACCGCGGAAGACAACATGCTTCCGCCCGACAATTTCCAGGAGGACCCGCACCCGATCGTTGCCCATCGCACGTCGCCGACGAATATCGGGCTCTACTTGCTCTCGATCGTCGTGGCCCGCGATTTCGGCTGGCTTGGCACATTCGAAGCGCTCGGTCGGTTGGAAGCGACGCTCGCGACAATGGGCAGGCTGGAACGTTTTCGCGGCCACTTCTACAACTGGTATGGCACACAGGACCTGCGAGCGCTGGAGCCGAAATATGTTTCGTCGGTCGATAGCGGCAATCTTGCAGGTCACCTGATCGCGCTTGGCAATACCTGCAACGAGATTGCCATGGATTCGGTGCTCAATCCGAATTGGGTCGAGGGGCTGGGGGACGCGCTCAATCTTATCACCGAATCCGTACACACCGGTCCGCAAGGTACGCTGCCGCCACAACTGCCGACGGCGCTCGAACACTTCGCCGGCCTTCTCGAGCATGCGCCTGGCGACTCATTCGGCATTGTGGCGCTTGTGGACGAATTGGTTCGCTGTGCCGACGCGATCGCTGAAATCGCGAAAGGCGCTGAGGATGGGCGAGCCGGAGAAATCTCGATCTGGGCCGACGCACTCATCGCCTCGGTTCATGCACATCAGCATGATCTCGAATCGCTCATGCCGTGGGCCGGGATTGTCGCACGCAACCCGGCGCTGCTTGCGGCCAACCCAGACCTCTCGGTCCTTGCCGAAATACCGACGCTTGAACGCCTGCCGAAGCTTTGTGAGAAGGCGCTAGGGATTCTCAACGACCGAAAAGCGGAGACGCCGGACAGTGATCCCGAGTTGGCCGCGCTGATTGTCGCGTTGGAGACATCCGAACGGGCGGCTCGATTGCTCCTTCGCCGGCTGCCGACGTTGGCCGAGACGTCCAGGACGATGGCCACGGCGATGGAATTCGGCTTTCTGTTCAATCCTGATCGTCAGCTTATGTCGATTGGTTATCGCGGCGCCGACGGCAGCCTCGATTCCAACTATTACGACCTTCTCGCTTCCGAAGCGCGGTTGGCGAGCTTTTTCGCAATTGCCAAGGGCGACGTTCCGGCGCGGCATTGGTTCCGGTTTGGGCGTACCATGACTCCGATCGATGGCGGATCGGGCCTGATCTCCTGGTCGGGCTCGATGTTCGAATATCTTATGCCGTCGCTCGTGATGCGCGCGCCGGCCGGCAGCCTGCTGGAGCGCACCAATCGCCTGATCGTGCACCGGCAGATCGAATATGGCGACGAGCTCGGCATCCCCTGGGGCATGTCGGAATCGGAATACAACGCGCGCGATATCGAGCAGACATATCAATATTCAAGTTTTGGCGTGCCCGATCTCGGCTACAAGCGCGCTCTCGGCGAGAATACTGTTGTCGCGCCCTACGCGACGGCGCTCGCCGCCATGATCGATCCAGCCGCCGCAGCGCAAAATTTCAGGCGGCTCACAGGGCTCGGCGCGCGTGGCCAATATGGCTGGTACGAAGCGCTCGACTATACCCGCTCACGCCTGCCCGATGGCGCGAAGTTCGTCATCGTTCGTGCCTATATGGCGCATCACCAGGGGATGAGCCTCGTTGCCATTGCCAACACGCTTCAGGACGGCGCGATGCGCGCGCGTTTCCATGCCGAAGCAAGCGTCCAGGCCGCCGAGCTGCTACTCCAGGAGCGCATGCCGCGCGACGTGGCGCTTGCCCGTCCGCCGCCCGAGCAAACGCGGGAACCCGCCGAATCCGATAGCCTCGTTCCCGAGGTCCAGCGGCGCTATACGAGCGCTCATTCGCGTGTTCCGCGGACGCAGCTCCTTTCGAACGGACGATATTCCGTAATGGTGACGGCCGCCGGTTCGGGCCACAGCCGCTGGCGCGAAGTGGCCGTCACGCGCTGGCGCGAGGATACGACCTGCGACGACTGGGGCGCCTACATCTTTTTGCGTGACGTACACAGCGGCGACGTATGGTCGGCCAGCTACCAACCGATCGGGGTGGAACCGGATTCATACGGGGTGGTCTTCGCCGAAGACCGCGCTGAGATCGTTCGCCGCGACGGCTCGATCGGCACCATGCTGGAGATCGTGATCTCGCCCGAAGACGACGCGGAGGTGCGCCGCGTTTCGATCACCAATCACGGCACGCGCGAGCGAGAAATCGAAGTCACGTCCTACGCGGAAATCGCTCTGGCGCGGCAAGGCGACGACGTCGCTCACCCCGCCTTCGCCAAATTGTTCGTGGAAACCGAGTTTGTGCCCGATCTCGGTGCGATCCTCGCTACGAGGCGGCGGCGTTCGGACGGCGATCCGCGAGCCTGGGCGGCGCATCTCGTCGTCGTCGAAGGTGAAACCTCGGGCGATGTGCAATTCGAGACCGATCGAGCGCGGTTTCTGGGGCGCGGACAAACCGTTCGTGCTCCGGCTGCGATACGCGAGGGGTGGCCGCTTTCCAACACCGCGGGGCCGGTGCTGGATCCAGTCTTCAGCCTACGCTGTCGAATGCGAATCCCGCGCGGCGTTACAGTGCGGCTCGCTTTCTGGACGATGGCTGCATCGACGCGCGAGGCGTTGCTCGATCTCGCCGACAAGCATCACGACGCCATGGCATTCGAGCGCGCGACGACGCTTGCCTGGACGCAGGCGCAGATGCAGCTTCATCATTTGGGAATCACGTCGGACGACGCGCATCTGTTCCAGCGGCTCGCCAGTCATGTGCTCTATTCGGATCCGGCCTTGCGCCCGGCGCCGGATATCCTCAAGCGCAGTGTGCGCAAGTCATCCACGCTTTGGGCGCAGGGCATTTCGGGCGATCTTCCCATCGTGCTGGTCCAGGTTGCGGAAGAGAATGATCTCGAACTCGTTCGCCAATCATGCCGCGCCCACGAATACTGGCGGCTGAAACAGCTTGCCGTCGACCTCGTGATATTGAACGAAGGCCCATCATCCTATACGCAGGATTTTCAGAATTCTCTGGATGCTCTCGTGCGCATGAATTGCTCCATGCCCAGGGTTACGGGCGACGATGCGCCTGGTGGCGTCTTCGTCCTGCGTGCCGATCTGATCTCAAGCGAGGTACGCGGCCTGGTGCAGACGGCGGCGCGGGCCGTGCTTCGCGGCGGCAGCGGCAGTCTCGCCGAACAGATCAACCGGGCACGTAACTTCAGGCCGTTGACTGCACCGCCGCCTTGGCGCGTCACCGAGAGCTCAGAATCGCAACCGCCTTTGCGTCGCCCGGCGCTCGAATTCTTCAATGGGCTTGGCGGCTTCGCTGCCGAGGGACGCGAATATGTGACGATACTCGAAGGAACGGACTGCACGCCGGCCCCTTGGATCAACGTCATTGCCAATCCGTCATTCGGTTTTCAGGTCTCCGCCGAGGGTGGAGGCTTCACCTGGGCGCTCAACAGCCAACAGAACCAGCTCACGGCTTGGTCGAATGACACCGTCGGCGACGCGCCCGGCGAGGTGCTCTATGTGCGCGACGACGAGACCGGCGAAGTGTGGGGACCGACGGCGCTTCCGATCCGCGAGACGAGATCACCTTATGCCGCGACGCATGGCCAAGGCTATAGCCGCTTCGAACATAGCGGGCACGGCATCGCACTCGAACTGTTGCAATTTGTTCCGGTCGATGACGCGATCAAAATCTCGCGGCTGAAGATCACCAATCGTTCCGCCCGCACGCGCCGTTTATCCATCACGGCCTATGTGGAGTGGGTTCTCGGCAGCTCCCGCACGACGACGGCGGCCTTCGTCGTGACCGAGATCGACGCGCAAACCGGCGCGATGTTCGCGCAGAATCGATGGAGCAACGACTTCGACGACCAAGTCGCATTCGCCGATCTGGCCGGGCGGCAGACGGCTTGGACCGGCGACCGGGCCGAGTTCATCGGGCGCGAGGGCACGCTCGCTCGGCCCCTGGCATTGACACGGGATGCACAGCTTTCCAATCGCGTTGGTGCGGGGCTCGATCCTTGCGGTGCGTTGCAATCTCGCGTGACGCTCAGCGCGAACGGTTCGGTCGAGATCGTCTTCTTCCTGGGCGAGACCGGAACCCGGGCCGCGGCGCAATCCCTGATTGCCAAATATCGGGCTGCCGACCTCGACGCCGTCTTGGCCGACGTCACCAAGCAATGGGACGACATCACCGGTGCGGTGCAGGTGAAAACGCCAGATCGTGCGCTGGACATCCTCGTCAACCGTTGGCTGCCCTATCAAACGCTGGCCTGCCGTGTATGGGCGCGAACCGGATTCTACCAGGCGAGCGGCGCTTATGGTTTTCGCGATCAGCTTCAAGATGTGATGGCGCTATGCGTGTCGCGGCCCGATCTGACGCGCGCCCACCTGCTGCGCGCCGCTGCGCGACAGTTCTCCGAAGGCGATGTGCAACATTGGTGGTTGCCGGAAACCGGCCGCGGGATTCGTACACGCGTCACCGACGACCGGATTTGGCTCGCCTATGCCACGGCGCATTATGTCGAGGTCACCGGCGATTGGTCTGTGCTGAACGAAATGGTCTCGTTTCTGGAAGGACCGGTCCTTCGCGAAGGCGAGCGCGATGCGTTCTTCGAGCCGAAGATTTCGACAAAGCAGGCGAGCCTTTTCGAGCACTGCGCGCTCGCGCTCGACTCGAGCCTGGCCATCGGGCCGCATGGATTGCCGCTTATGGGAACTGGGGATTGGAATGACGGGATGGACCGTGTCGGCGAGGGCGGCAAGGGTGAGAGCGTCTGGCTCGGCTGGTTCCTCTATTCGACGCTCGTGACCTTCGCGCGGCAAGCGGAACGGCGCGGCGAAAACAGTCGCGCGCATGACTGGCTGACACATACGCGCGCATTGAAGGATGCGCTCGAGCAACAGGCATGGGATGGCGATTGGTACCGCCGCGCCTATTTCGACGATGGCACGCCGCTGGGATCGGTCTCGAACAGCGAATGCCGCATCGATTCAATTGCGCAATCCTGGAGCGTGATCTCGGGCGCCGCAGAGTCCGCGCGCGCCGAGCGCGCGATGGCCGCGGTCGACAAATATCTGGTGCGGCGCGACGATCAGCTGGCGCTGCTCTTCACACCGCCCTTCGACCACAGCGTGCCTGACCCGGGTTATATCAAAGGCTATCCGGCCGGAATTCGCGAAAACGGAGGTCAATACACTCATGCTGCAGTGTGGTCGGCGTTCGCATTCGCCATGCTCGGTGACGGCGATAGAGCGTTCGAATTGTTGTCGCTGCTCAATCCGATCAACCATGCCAACAGCCACACCGGCGTTCATCGCTACAAGGTGGAACCTTATGTCATAAGCGCCGACGTCTATTCCATGTATCCGCATGTCGGGCGCGGGGGGTGGACGTGGTACACCGGATCGGCCGGATGGTTCTATCGCGTCGCGCTCGAGCGCATTCTCGGCTTCCGCTTGCGCGGCGACAATCTGCTGCTCGATCCGTGTATTCCCAAGGCATGGCCCGGCTACGAAATCTCGTTCCGCTATCGCAGTGCGCGCTATCAGATCAGCGTCGAGAATCCGCTGGGCGTCTGCCACGGCATTTTGGCGCTCAAACTCGACGGCCAGATGCTGTCGGAGAAACCTGCGCCGATCCCGTTGGCCGACGACGGCGCAACTCATCGCGTGCAAATCGTTCTGGGGTGAAAGCTGTGGCAAAATGACGGCCAAGATAAATCCGCTGGCAGGCAAGCCCGCTCCAGCATCGATGCTTGTCAACGCGCCGAGACTGGTGACGGCCTATTTCTCCGGTCTGCCCGATCCCGCGATTCCGCATCAGCGCGTGTCCTTCGGCACCTCGGGCCATCGCGGTTCTGCCTTCGATTGCACTTTCAACGAGGCCCATATCCTGGCGATCGCGCAAGCCGTCTGTCTCCACCGGCGTTGGGCCGGGATCGACGGGCCGCTCTTTGTTGGCATGGACACGCACGCGCTATCGGAAGCGGCCTTTGCCAGCGCCTTGGAGGTGTTCGCAGGCAACTGTATCGAGACGATGATCGACGCCGGGGGCGGCTATACGCCCACGCCCGTCATTTCGCATGCCATTCTGACCTACAATAAAGGGCGCAAGACCGGGCTCGCCGACGGCATCGTCATTTCTCCATCGCACAATCCGCCCGAGGATGGCGGCTTCAAATACAATCCGGCGAATGGCGGCCCTGCGGATGTCGAAATTACCGGCTGGATCGAAAAGGCGGCGAACGATTTTCTCGCGAGGAAATTGGAAGGCGTGCTCCGGATCCCTCTGGAGCGCGCACGCAGGGCGCCCTGCATTCATGCTTACGATTACATCACGCCCTATGTAAGTGACCTTGCCGAGGTCGTCGATATGGAGACGATCCGTGCGAGCGGCGTAAGAATCGGTATTGATCCGCTGGGCGGCGCTGCCGTGCATTACTGGGCACCGATCATCGATCGTTACAGGCTCGCGGCGACCGTGGTGAACGACGCCGTCGATCCGACCTTTCGCTTCATGACCGTCGACTGGGACGGAAAGATCCGGATGGACTGCTCTTCGCCCTATGCGATGGAGCGGCTGGTCGGCTTGCGCGAAAAGTTCGACATCGCCTTCGCCAACGACACCGATGCCGATCGCCACGGAATCGTCTGCCCGTCGAGCGGGCTGATGAATCCGAACTACTATCTCGCCAGCGCAATCGCTTATCTTTACCGAAACCGCCCACACTGGCGCGCCGACAGTGCTGTCGGCAAGACCGCCGTCAGCAGCGGGATGATCGATCGCGTTGTAAAGAAACTCGGCCGCCACCTCGTCGAGGTTCCGGTCGGGTTCAAATGGTTCAGCGCCGGGCTGATCGCCGGATCGCTCGGATTCGGCGGCGAGGAAAGTGCAGGTGCGTCCTTCCTGCGCCGTGACGGATCGGTGTGGACGACAGACAAGGACGGCCTCATCATGGGCCTGCTGGCGGCGGAAATGACTGCGCGCGCGGGCAAGGATCCGAGCCGGCTCTACGACGACATCACGAGCGATCTCGGCGTCTCGTTCTATGAACGTATCGATGCGCCGGCGTCATCGGCGGTGAGGGCTGCCCTTCAAAATCTTTCGCCTGAGAATATCGCGGTCGAGGAGCTTGCAGGCGAGGCGATCGAGGCGAAGCTTACAAAGGCGCCAGGCAACGACGAACCAATTGGTGGGATCAAGGTCGTCGCGAACAACGGCTGGTTCGCCGCGCGGCCCTCCGGAACCGAGGATGTGTACAAGATCTACGCCGAGAGCTTTCGGAGCAGGGACCATCTGCAAAAGATCCAGCGTGACGCACAGGCGATCATCGACGGCCTCAGCCGGCGATCATGATGATGCACGTTCCTTGCGGCCCGTGCGGCTTTTCGCCGGTGGTTGCGGAAGGCTCCTTACGTCGTGGGTTTCGTCGCGCATCTGGATCAGCTCGGACGGCGCGAGAGCGCGTGCTGTGGCGTGGGTGACTATGTTGGATGAGGCGTCACGTTCTGACAGGTTCCGTTCGGAGCGGCGCACCAGCGAGCGATCGACCCACCTGCAGAGCCTTAGGGACGCGGCAACCGAACAAATCCAGAGAAACCCATAAGCTATGGTTATCAACTCTTTTATCCCCCGTCGAGAGGTCGGGCCAATGGAGCTAGCGGAGCACCTTCGCATTTCGATCCTTTGCCCAAGCGCCGCAGGATCGATCATCCAGACGATAGACACCTAGGAGAGCGAGGGGGAGGAAGACTCGGGAACTACTCAAGGGGCTACTCGCGGCAGCGGACACCGCCCTCGCCGCCGCGCCGCGCCACGCTTGGCTACTTAACGATCAGATCGTTTTGTACGGAAACGACGCCACTAACCTGGCCCGCAACCGTAGTGGCGCGCGCGACCATCTGAGGTGTGTCGACCGAGCCGGTCAGCTGCACAACGTCCTTGGTGGTGGTGACGTCGATTTCCATCACCTTGAGCGTTGGATCCTGCAGGATTGCTGTCTTGACCTTGGTTGTGATTGCGCTGTCGTCGACATAGGCGCCAGTGCTCTCGCTGGTCTTCGTTTGCGCGCAAGCGCCGAGCCCAAGCGCCGATGCGAGGGACAAGGCGGCGGTGATCCTGATGAATCGGTTCATGAGCTTTCTCCAGTGTTTCAAGCGGAAGGCAAGACGTCAAATCGGCTCGCGCGCGGTTAGATCCGGCCTATGACCACCAGCACAAGAACGATGACCAGGACCAGACCCAATCCGCCGCTCGGGACGTAGCCCCAATTCGCGCTGTGCCGCCACCTTGGGAGCGCACCGACGAGCATGAGAATGAGCACGATCAGCAGAATGGTACCTAGGCTCACGGTGGATCTCCCGGACGGGCTCCGCTGGGCGGCACCCGATGCAGCGACCGCAGTGGATGTGAACATGTAGGGTCGATCCCTGCAGCTCGTGTCATGGAGACAAGTCACTAGGATCAGTCCGACTCTACTGCTTCGGACCGATCGCACTAGCGTCGGAAACTACTTAGAGCGGAACCCCGATTGACCGACACGATTGCCGCGCGCATTTATGCGGACTTCGGAGAAACCAAAACTCTGCATCAGGTACAACGCGGCGCTTCGAATGGATGGTGCTGAATCACTGTCGCTGCCGTCGTGACGCAATTCTCCCGCCGGCTGGCGATACGCGATGTCGTGTTTGGCTCTGGGGCAAAAGGGTGGAGGCTCGCGCCTGCGATACTTGCGGCGAGCCATGGCCAACCCACCGCCTGCATGTACTCCCTAGCGCTTTGCAACAAATCCCGCGCCGATCAGGACAGCGCCTAGCGCCAGAGCGGTCGGACCGACAAACGGCGGAACGACGTGTGACGTTTCTTCGTTGGCCGTGATCTTCAAATTCCCAAAATTGGCGACGTTCTTGGTCTGCTCGGTTGTAAAGGCCGGGATCGCAATCGCGATGACGCCGACAACCGCCATGACCGCGCCGGCGGCCACCAGCCCGTTCTTGAATGAACCGCTCATTGCGATCTTCTCATCGAGGCAATTCCTGCGGTTGGCTTGCGAAGACCCCTGCCCCGCAGCGGGCGATGTCGCCCTTCGTCTTGGCGCCCGGCCCGTTCCAGGAGTAATTCTCCGTCTCGATTGTCGTCGCTCCTTTCGATTTCTTCCGCGATGTCAAGGCATTGGGCGGCGAGCTCGGCATAGTGCTCGCACAGATGGTATTCCGTCATCGTCTTGGAAATGTTCCAGTAAGAGGCTGCTTTGTCTCGCCATTCCGACGATTGCGCCATGATGCACCTGTCGCGGTTCGCGGCGCGCGACACAGCATCAGCGGGCTGGTGCGGGCAAGAAGGTCCGGCGCCCCCCGGGCTGCGCCCCGTGCATTCCAGGTTGCAACGCTACCGCGCCGCGATTCCACGATACTAGACTCGGAATTTACGCAGTTCCGCGATTTCGGCTCCGCTGATTGTGTCGGCCGGGACGTCGATGATCCAGGTACCGTCGAATGGCCCGGCCGCATGGGCCGGGGCGATCGGCAAAGCAAACGCGGCAAGCGCGGGCACCGAGGTCGCAGCTATCACGGGGAGCCGATGCGTCTCGGCCGAGCGTCAGTCCAAAATGGGCGCCGAGAGCAGACGGGGGCGATAAAGCCGATTTCGTCCAACAAGAGGGCGTTCACCTGACGCTCGGTGCGCCTAGGCCGCGGCTAACGTCCCGGAACGTCGCGAATAAAGCGCGCGCAGGGAGACGGGCAGAATGAGAGCGGATGAGTGGCTGTGGACGCAGTCTGCTGCGAACCCGTCTCCGCTGCGAATTCCCTGCTAACAGGGAAATTAACAGGGAATTCATTCGATTTGGCCACCTAAGCTGAATTTCGAATTCAAATTACTACGTTGGTTCAATGATTTCCGGCCAAATTCCCTACGCGGCGTAACAGGGAATTATTTCGTTGGATCAGGGAATTTTCTCGCGGTAACAGGGAAAAATATCTCCTGAAAGTGGCCTTGCCGATGGCGTGTCGGTTCGACCGCGCTATCGATCAGGTTGTGCTGCAGGCGCGAAAACTGAGGGTACGTTGTGCCGATGGCGCGCCAATCACCAAGCGGCAGATCAGGAATTGGCTCGGCGAGATCAGTCGCAGCTGCCGCAGCAACGAAGCGGCATTGGCAGGCGCGCGCGATACGTTTGAGGGATTGCGGCGTATGTATAGGCCCCTTCTGGCGCCGGTGTCGGAGAATTTGAAACCGAAGTATTGTAAGGCTTGGGCGACGTGGATCCTCAAAGGTATCGCAGCGATCGGTCAATGGGTTGCGGCCGAGGGGATTATGCGCGGGACGAACAAGCGGTCGTGGGAGTTGTTTTGCTACATTGACCTGGAGAGCGGGTACGGAAGGACCTTCCGCTGCGGTCGATCAAGGAGACGGCCACCACTGCGCTTGCGGTCCTGCCTGGCGACTTCGGGGCTCTCAATTCGGGGGATTGGGCGGCCGTCGATTGCGCCGGAGATGCTGCTGCGGACGATGCTGTTGCAGGCATTCTATTCGATCCGCGGAGCGCGACTGATGAAGCACCTGGAATTCGGCCGGCTGTTCCGCATGCCAAATCTTGTTCGGCACGGGCGTGCGCCGATTGTGGCGCTGTTGGCGCCAGTCCTTGCTGCATTGGCTGTTTCCATCGGCTTTCCACAAGCTCTCGCGCAGGAAAGCTCATGGCCGCCGCAGCGGCTCGAAGGACCGGTCACGCACCGGGTTCTGGTGATTCCGGTGAACCTCCGCGGCCGGGCTCCGCTGGTGGTGGACCGCAAGCAAATCACGCAGGCGCTTTACGGCGCCGAAGATTCCGTGGCATCCCGCTACCGAGCGGTATCCTACGGACAGGTGGAATTCGCCGGGTCGGACGGCGACGTTGTCGATCCGGTCACGCTCTCGGAGCCGGCGGACTTCTGCAACACTGGGCTGGGGCGCCTGGCCGGCGAGGCGGAGGAAGAGCTGCGGCGCCAGGGCGTCGCTCTAGGGGCCTACAAGCACTTCGTGTTCGTCATCCCCGGGGACGCACCGTGCTGGTGGACTGGCGTGGGCGACATCGGCGGCAGCCGGGTGTGGGTGAAGGCGACCACGGCGAAAGCTCTGCAGCACGAACTCGGCCACAATCTTGGCATGAACCATGCTGTGCGTTGGCGAAGCTCCGATGCCGAGGGTTCCGACTTCATGGGCTCCGGCGGCGCCAGCCTGAATGCGCCCCATGTGGTCGAGATGGGATGGCTCCGAGACTACCCCGGGAAGGTGGTCGAGCTCGCGCGGGATGCCGATGTGACCCTGGAGGCGCTCGAGGCCGATCCTCGGCAGTCCGCTCTGCCGAAGGTGGCGATCGTGCGCCCGGCTCCCGGCGCAAACACCTACTATCTGTCCTACCGAGCTTCCAGCTCAGCCAATCCGCTGCCCGACGAGTTCACCCGGGGCCTGAACATCCACATCTTCGACAAGGCACGACAGACCGGTGGACTAACCTATTTCGTTACGAGCCTGTCCGATGGCGCGGTTTACCGCGACGGTCCGATGATCGTGCAGCAACTGTCGCACACCGAGGGCGGACGCGTGGCCTTCCACATCAGTTTCGCGGGCACGGGCCAGGCCGTGCTTGCCGGTCCGGCGCTGGCGCCGCCCGGAACCGTGCAGTCCCTCGCCTCCGGTAAATGCCTCGACCTTCCTGGAGGGCAGGCAGGCGACGGCACGCTGACCATTCAATACGACTGCCACGGTGGCCTGAACCAGCAATGGAACATCGAATCCGCAGGTGACGGCGGCTACCGGATCGTCAGCCGAATGAGCGGCAAGTGCATCGGAACCGATCCGAGCGGCGCCGCAGTCGGCGGCCACATCGTGCAATCGCAGTGCGGCAGTTCGCCGGGTCAGCTTTGGGCGCTCGTAAGTGCCAGCAACGGATACGTGCTCCAGAACTTAGCGAACCGTCTGTGCCTGGACGTACCGGGAGGATCGCTCGCTAACGGCGCCAAGCCGATTGCCTGGAGCTGCAACGGCGGTATCAACCAGACTTGGCGCTACGTGTCGCCCACCACGCCCTGAAGTCGGACCGCGGCCCGCCCGAACCAGTCTTCGAGGGTGAACGAATAGAACAGGCAACTCTGGTCACGGATTGTCGTCACATCTTGCCGCATCTTCGTCGCCGACACCTCAAAGCACCGGTATCGCAGCGCGACGACGATCACGAGCCCTTTTTCAACTGCATCGTCACATTGCGAAGTGGTTTGCCGATCGCCGAATGTCCGTCGAGAGCCGCAAAGCGGAAGCCGGAATCCCGATGTTGAACTCTGCATCGGGTCATGAGCACCGGTCCCGCGATGTCCGCTTGACGTCCTATCATTAACGGAAAGCGGCGGTAAGGAGGACGTGGCGGCACATCGGGTTCGTGCCATAAGCGGACCTCGCAATCATTTGAATGGAGAGTTCGAAATCCCGTCGCGGCACGCCGATGTCGTGCACTGCTTGCAGCTAAGTACTTATTAATCATAGGCCGCGACTATAGGAAGTAACGCGTCGCCCGCCGCTCCACCCTTGCGAGCGCTCGTGCCGCGAGGACTGGCAGGGCTGTAATTCGGCTGGATCAGGAGGGCCGCGCGCTATGGCCTCCGTTGGCATCATCGTCGCGAAGCCAAACTCTCGGCAACGGAACGCCGACGGTATGGCAAGCCCTGACGAAGGCGACGCGGGCTTGGGGCTCTCGCTTGTTGCAGCCGGCCCGCGTGAGCGTCGCGTTGCCCAAGTCGCTCTGATCCTCTCGCTCTTCATTTTCGGCGTGACCGTTTCATTCGCGCGCGTGCCGCTTGCGCGCGTGTCGGCATTCATCCCCGCCTATCAGTCGGCATTCGTCGTCAACGACCTTATTACCGCAGTCCTGCTGTTCGGTCAGTTCAGTGTGCTGCGGTCGCGCGCGCTTCTCGTGCTGGCTGCGGGATATACGTACACTGCCGTTTTCGCCTTCATCCACCAACTCACCTTCCCCGGAGTTTATTCGCCCACTGGTCTGCTCGGCGCAGGCGCACAGACCACGGCCTGGCTTTACATGTTTTGGCACGGTGGATTCCCGCTCTTCGTCGTCGCCTATGCGCTCCTCAAACGGAAGGTCGGCCTGGCACGGATTCCGGTGGGACGTGCAATCTTCTGCACCGTCGCCCTCGTATTGTGCTTCGCCTTCTGCGCGACGTTCCTTACGACAGCGGACAAGGGTATTCTGCCCGCCGTCATCGAATACGACCGGTACACATCGCAGATGCTGACCGTTGTCGGCACGGTGTGGGCGTTGAGCCTCATCGCGCTCGCCGTTCTCTGGCGCCGGCGACCGCATTCCGTCCTCGATTTGTGGTTGATGCTGGTTCTGTGCGCATGGGTGTTCGACATTGGCCTGGGCGCAGTTTTCAATTCGGGGCGGTATGACGTCGGCTTCTATGCCGGCCGGGTCTATGGCCTGCTGGCCTCGAGCTTCGTGCTCATCGTTCTCATGGTGGACACGACGCGCCTGCACGGCGCTCTCGCCGCAACGAGCCGGCGGCTTGGCGAGCTCACCGGCACGCTCACGCAGCGCGTGCGCGAACGCACCATCGAGCTGGAGCGCACGAATGCGGCCCTGACCAGCGAGATCGCGCAGCGGCAGCAAACCTCGAAGCAACTTGTGCAAGCACAGAAGATGGAAGCGATCGGCAATCTGACCGGCGGCATCGCGCACGACTTCAACAATCTTTTGGGTGTCGTCATCGGCAATCTCGGCCTGCTGCTCGACCTGCGCAAGGATGATCCCGAAGTCGCCGATCTTGCCGGCGATGCCGTTACCGCAGCGACCCGCGGCGGCGAGCTCACGCGCCAGCTTCTCGCGTTCTCGCGCCGGCAGGCGCTGCAGCCGCGGCGGCTCGATGTGAATGAGCTCGTTGCCGAGACCACCAAGCTGTTGCGCCGGACGCTCGGCGAGCAGATCGAGATCACGCTGGCGCTCGAGACCGGCATCTGGCCGGTCGTGGCCGACCCGGTTCAGCTCGAGGCAAGCCTCACCAACCTCGCCACCAATGCCCGCGATGCCATGCCCAAGGGCGGACGGCTGACGATCGTCACCGGCTGCCGCCATCTCGACGCGGACTACGCCGAACAACACAGCGAGGTTGCCGTCGGGGACTATACGATGATCGAGGTGAGCGACAGCGGCGCCGGCATTCGCGCCGCCGATCTCGGCCGGATCTTCGAGCCGTTCTTCACGACCAAGGAACTTGGCAAGGGGACCGGTCTCGGCCTGAGCATGGTGTTCGGCTTCGTCAAGCAATCGGGCGGCCACATCGCCGTGTACAGCGAGGAACGGATCGGCACCACGTTCCGGCTGTACCTCCCTCGCGCATCGGAGAACGAGACAATGCAGGCGCCGGCTCGACCCGTGGAGATCAGACCGGCGCAAGGGGAGGTGGTTCTCGCGGTCGAAGACCAGCCGGCGATGCGCAAGATCCTTCTCCGGCTCCTGCGCGAGCTTGGTTATCGGGTCCTGGAGGCCGAGAACGGTGCGGCAGCGTTGGCGATCCTCGAACGAGAGCGCGCCGACCTGCTCTTTACCGACATCATCATGCCTGGACCGACGACAGGCCTCGACATCGCGCGCATCGCGACGGAGCGTTGGCCGGCGATGCGCGTCGTGCTCACCTCGGGCTTCCCGCACGCGAATTTCGCCGACGATGTGCGACTGCTCGGGAAGGTGCGCATGCTGAGCAAGCCCTATCGCAAGGACGAACTGGCGCGCATCCTGCGCGAAGCGTTGGACGACGAGGCGGCACGGCCCGAGCTATCGGTCGTCACTGGCTGATGCGGCTGCGCCTCAAGGGGATGCGCCAGAATCGCTCAGGGCAAAGCCGGCCGAGGATCGCCTCGCTTCGACGGCGGCTACCAGGTCCCCATGGCTGAACGGCTTCTCAAGCGCGGCATCCGCGCCAGAGGCCTTCGCAAAATCAAGGAAATGCATGTTGTGTCGCGTGCCGCCGCCGGACATGGCGATGATTAAGGCGGCCGGATCAATCCCGCGCACGGCCTTGATCGCATCGATGCCATCGATGGCGGGGATGAGGATGTCGGTGATGGCGATCGGGGGCCGTTCGGCGGCGAAGCGGGCCAATCCGGCTGCGCCGTCGGTGGCCTCGATCACCTCGTAGCCGGCGCGCACGAGCACGCGCTTCACAAGCCGCCGCACGGCGGCTTCGTCATCGATGACCAGGACTCGCGCCATTGCCATCTTCCTCCGGCGGCGTGCCGTGATTCAGATCCGGCGCGGCGTCGAGTATCGGACGATAGACATCGCCAAGATTGAACAGGGTGACGGGCTCGGGACGTTGAACGAGCTTCGCGACGCCTTCGCCGTCGATATAGCGGTAGCCGGCGCCGACCGCGGCTCCGGTCAGGCTGATCGAGCGTAACCCATGAACGAAGCTCGCAACCCCCACCTTCTCGGCGGCGCGACTGAAGCGCCCGAGCAACTGCATGAGAGTGAGTTCCGACGCACGGTTCGCGCCGATGTCGCAGCCGACGGCATGGACGTGCGCGCCGGCGAAGGCACCCAGATCGGTGTTTTCGATGCGGACCCGCGCCGACACGCCGCGGCAATGGCTCCGCAACGCCGAAACGATGTCGAATATGCGAGACGGCGGGACGCCGTCGGGCACATCGACGATCTCGATGACGAGCAATTTGGCCAGATCCGCGGAGACCGCTTGCGCCAGCGCGTCCACATAGCGGCGACGGCGCGCGGCCGCGGCGAGCGTCTCGAAATGGACGCCGAGCACGATGAGCACCCGGCATCCTTCGCTCTGCATTCGCATGAGAGTGCTGCACACGTGCTCCTGCAGGTCGAAATCGAGCTGCGCCAGAACCTCCGGACTGCGGCCGTGGGCAGCCGCCATATCGGCGAGCGGCGCACGGTTGTCCACTCTCCTCAGCATCGGCACACAGAGATAGGCCGATAGTGCGCCGAGCGTCGTGTCCCACATCGGGCGATAGGCGAAATAGACCTCGCCAGGCCAGTCTCTTTGTGCAGGTACGGTCGTCGGCTTTACCGTTTCCGAAGGCCCGGCAGCCGGAATGGTCCCAGCGACCGGCGCGAAGAGCTGGTCTATAAGGTCTGTCGGGGACAGGGCGTTGGCCGCCACGCGCGCTACTGCGCTGTCGACCGATATGACGTCCGATCCGCCCTCGCCGAATAGCGCCTTCATCACTTCGTCGGCAATTAGCAGGCATTTCATCCGGGCCCGTTCGAGGTCGAGGCTCGCGAACACGACGAGGTACGAAGTCTCGCGCCAGACCGTGTAGATGTCGCCCGGGAGTAGGTAGCGTTCGATGGCGTTGCGCGCGATGCGGTCGACGCGGCCGGCGAGACGCTCCCACGCGTCGCCGAATTTCTCGCGCGCGCGATCAAGGCCGATGATGCTGATCCGTCCGGCTTGAAGCGCTCCGGACGACCCCTGACCCATCAGTAGGGTGAGCCGCAACTCGAACTCCCCGGCGGCGGCCGGCACAGGCGGCGCAGCGACCGGCGCGGGGGCCTCTCGCTCGAGCGCGGCGAGCGAGCGTTCATCATGGGGTGTTCGAGGGACGGTCATCGGCATCGGCAGGAACTCCCAGCTCAAGCCCCGGCAAGGCAGCTTCGTACCCGGCCCATCAGTTCCTCCGGAAGGAACGGCTTGGCGAGGATGTCGTTCGCCCCGAGCTTTTGCGCCATGCTCAGGAAATCGGAGTTGCCGATGCGGCCGCCGCCGGACACGGCGATGATCTTGGTGTCGCTTGCTTCGCGGCGGATTTGCGTGATCGTCGCGATCCCTTCCTGCTCCGGCATGATGATGTCAGTGATGACGAGGTCGGGATGTTCCTTGCGAAAGGCGGCCATTCCCCGCACGCCGTCTTCTGCCGTCACGACCTCGTGCCCACCGTGGCGAAGAATCTTTGTAATGGTATGCCGCACCATGACGTCGTCGTCGATCACGAGAATTTTGGCCATCTTGCCACTCCTTCTACGATAAACGGATCACGCAACCGGCGCTGCCTGCGCCGCCACAGTCCGAGGCTCACGCACGGGCAGGAATACGGCCAACTCTGTGCCCACACCGGGCTTGCTGCGCACTTCTATGCGACCGCCGTGACTGACGACGATGCCGTGCGCGACCGACAATCCCAGCCCAGTTCCTTCGCCCACCGGTCTCGTGGTGAAGAATGGCTGGAACACACGGTCGGCCGTCGCCTGATCCATTCCGCATCCGGTGTCGGCCACCGAAAGGCGAATCCCTGAGACGCCCTCGCGCGCCAGCGTGAACGTTATGGTTCCGGTGTTCTCGCCGATGGCTTGGGCCGCGTTGGTCATCAGATTGATCACGAGTTGTTGCAGACGGGCGGCATCGCCAAGCGTCGGGGGAACGTTGTCGATGGCCTCGACCAGGTCGATCGTTGCGGGCAGGCTTGCGTGCATCATGTGCAGCGCGTCGCGTGCCACTTGCCCCAGATCGATCAGATCTTCGACGAGTTCGTGCTGCTTGCTGAAGGTTATGATCTGCTGAACCAAGGCGCGGGCGCGCACGCCGGCCTGCAGGACCAGCTCCATATCGGCGCGGCTCTCGCTCTCAGGCGTCAATTCGTCGACCATCATCTTCGCGATCGCGACGATCGGCACCAACGTGTTGTTGAGATCGTGGGCCACGCCACCCGCCAAGGTGCCGAGCGCTTCAAGCTGTCGCGAATGATGAAGCCGCTTCTCGAGCTCGCGCTGCCGCGCAGCCGCGGCACGCTCCTCGGTGATGTCCCTGATCGTGGTAACCTGAATGAGCGGCTTACCCGCAAAATCGCTGACGACTTCGGTCTCGTCATGGACCACGCGCTCGCTGCCGTCGCGACGAACGAGGCGAAACTCGGCCGTGGCGCGCCGCAGACCCCGCTTGAGTTCCCGGATAATCGATCCCAGCGCCGCGAGGTCGTCGGGATGCACGAGGCTGCGAAACGTCTCAAAGGTGGGCGGCGCGTCGCGAGGAAGGCCGAAAATACGATAGATTTCGTCCGACCATTGCGCCTCGCCGCTGACCAGATCGATGCGAATGCTGCCGATCCGCGCAATGCGCTGAGCGCGCTCGAGATGCTCTTCGCTGGCGCGAAGCCGTGTCGCCTCGATCACGGCCTGGCGGGCAAGGCGATCCTCGGCGATGGAGCCGCTCAGACCGAAAGCGATGATAAGTCCGCTTACCGCGGCCACGGCAACGGCCAGAAGCTGTGGATCGAATGGCTGAGCCGGCATTGACCGCGCGGGATCGGGCTCGAGCCAGACAGCTGTCATGGCGATGAAATGCAGCCCGCAGATGCCGCCCAACAGGAGGAGCGTCGCAATGCCGCGGCTGACGACCGAAGTTGACGCGCAGGCCGTGTGAAGCGCGAGCGCGCACAGGCCAATCCCCACCATGATGGAAGCGAAAACGTAACTCGGGCTCCAAACGAGCTCGGCCGGGGCGAGCAACGCGGCCATCCCGACATAATGCATCGCGGCGACCGCGGCGCCGACAATTCCGCCGCCGACCGCGGGCAGGCTGTAAGCAAGCGCGACCGCCATGCCGGCAAATGCCAACAAAATCGCGATCACGAGTGATGCGACGGTCGGTCCGAAGGCGTAATCCAGCGGCATGCCCGGACGGTAGGCGAGCTCGGCCACGAAATGTGTTGCCCACACCCCGGCGCCAAAAACGACGCTAGCCGCGATGAGCCACTTGAGCCGACGTGCGCCCATCGTCTCGCTAGCGTGCGAGAACAGATCGATCGACGTGAAACACGCAAAGAGGCAGATCAGCGCGGCAATGCCGACGAGACGCAGATCATGCTGGCCGACGATGCAGGTGTAGAGATCCCTCACCACGACACGCATCCTCCGTCGTGCTCACCGCGCGCGATCGCTCATGTCCCACACGAAAATGCTCGCATGGTACGCACAGCAAACATCGATCGAACCTCGACCTGGACCAGAGCACGCAAATTCTATGCTACGAGGTTAAGAATTATCTTAAGTGACGTGTTGGAATTGCGTGCCCATCGGCGCGTCATTCCCGGCGGAATATGGTTAAGGCCCTACGTCCGGCCGGGCGCCAATGGAGCATTTTCCCGTCGTCGTATGGGCCAAGGTCGCCCACTTGCTTTGGCAAATGCGTGAACGGCCACCAAAACGACGAGAGCGCCGATTCAGCGACAGTCGTGCTGCCCAATGTCAAAACGTCCGCTTAGGGTCAGATTGCGGACGTAAGGCGACGTGACGCCAAATCGACCAGTCTTCTCAGCCCGCTTTCTTAGGCGCGCGCCCTAAAGGCGCACCGGCGTCCTAAGTCAATGCGGGCTCTCGCGGTTCGGGCGGCGCCGCTCTCGCGGAGAGTCGCCGCAGTTCGGCTAACGGCGCCGGCGCGAAGCGGCGAGGGCGACGAAGCCCGCGGCGAACAGCGTGAGAGAGGCCGGCTCAGGCACGCCCGTCGGCGTCGCCCGGCTCAGCACTTACAGCTGATGCCGGAAAACGAGTATCTCGGCTTCGGGTCGTGCTCTCGACCTAAAAAGCGATGCCAGGAAGGAGAACAGAAGATTCACAAGATTGGTCATCACACGTTAGATAAACCGCCCCGGTTGCCCGCACCACATCGGATGATGTTCTCGGTAGACACACGGGACACTGCCAGATCGTATGCGGTGCTCATGCCTGGTCCTTGGGCGTACTGGCAGTGGCGCGGAGTATCTCGGCAGTTGCCGCCTGCCGATTGAATGTTTCCTCAAGGTCGCGATTGCGCGCGTCCAGTTCCTCGTGCAGCCGCGCGTTCTCGATGGCGATGACCGCCTGCGCGGCGAAGATCCCAACCAACTCGATCTGCTGGTCGGTGAAAGGCTTGACCTCCTGGCGAACGATCGCGATCTCGCCGACCACCTCGCCTTCGTTGAGCATCGGTACAACCACGCAGCTGTGCGCACCGCCAAGTTGCACGGTGGCAACCGTGTGCGGACTGCCGGCGCCATAGGCGGCCGATATCGCAAGGTCGGTCTCGTGCGTGGCTTGGCCGGCTCGCACCGCACGTTCGAGAAGACTCTCGGGACTCGGAAAAGCAGGATTTTGCGTCATGAACTCGGCCAAAACCGGTGGCACGCCACTATGGGCGACCGCGCGGAAGATCCCGCCGTCGCACCGCCTGATGATTCCAAACGTCGCGTCACATAGTCCGACCGCATTGGCGAGCATGACGTCGAATACCGGCTGCAGCTCGCCGGGCGAGGATGACATGAGGCGCAAGATTTCAGCCGTGGCGGTCTGGCGGTCGAACGATAGGCGCAGCTCGGTCAGAAGCCGCGCATTCTCGATGCCGACCACAGCCTGCGCGGCGAGGCTCTCAACGAAGGCGATCTGCCTATCCGTGAACGGCCGAACCTCGTAGCGGAAAATCTGGACGACGCCGGCGAGCGCGTCGTCCTTGAGCATGGGCACGAATAGCGAAGTGCGGATTCCACCGAGCGCCGCGGCCTCATGCGGCGCGGTATCGTTCTCGCGATTGGTCGGCCCTTCCATGGTGTCGTGCAGGTGGATCGTCTTTTTCTGCGCTACAATCTGTGCGAACACTGAGTGCAGGCCGCGCCGGACCGAGCCTTGCCGCAAGATTTCCCCGAGGACGGGCGTCACGCCGCGCACCGCGAAGGCGCGGTAGCCGCCATCGGCATAGCGGTAGACCACGCCGGCGGGCGCCTCACAGAGGCGCGTCGCGCTTTCGAGCAGCGTATCGAAAACCGGGGCCAATTCTCCGGGCGACGACGCGATCGCATCCCGCACCGCGTCCGTCGCCCTTTGCCAGTCGCGCGATTCACGCAATTCCGTCAGTAGCCGTGCATTCTCGATTGCGATCACCGCTTGAGCGGCGAAGTTCGCGACCAGCGCCACCTGTTCGTCGCTGAACGGGCTGATCTCCTGGCGGAAGATCACGATCGCGCCGACCAGCGCTGCATCTTGGAGCATCGGCACGGCGAGGACGGTCCGGATGCCTTCCTGGACGGCGAAAAGCGGGTACGGATCGCCACGGGCGAGGGCTTCGGGCGACTGCAGATCCTCGATCTGCACCGCGCGCTTCGTCGCGACGAGCCGGCCGACCGCCGTTTCCGCCCCCGGATGACGCACAAGGCGCGCAGCGACTTCGATCGATTCGGACGACAGGCCGAGCGTCGCAGCGAGGCGAAACCCCTCGCCCTCGCGAACGCACAGCCAGCCAATTTTCGCAGCGCAGATCCTGAGTGTGTTTTCGAGCATCGCCGCGAAGGCCGGCTCGAGCTCGCCGGGCGAGGAGGAGATCACGCTCAGTACTTCGGACGTGGCGGTCTGGCGTTCGACCGATCCGCGCAAGTCGGTCAGCAGCCACGCGCGCTCGACGGCGATCACGGCCTGCATGGCGAAATTCTCGACGAGCTCGATCTCCTTGGCACTGAAGGCACGGGCGTCCTTGCGGCCGAGGGCAAAAATGCCGATGACTTCGCCGTCCCTGAGCATTGGTACGAAGAGCTGCGTCCGACTGCCGCCCCGCTCGATGTTGGCGAACGTATCCGCAGCGCCCTCGTCGTGAGCTGCTTTCTTCAGCGTGTCGACGATATGGACCGTGTTTTTCTCTCGGATGACCCGTCCCAAGTCGGTGCCGGGTCCCGGCGGCTGGCCTTTCAAGATGGAGTCGGCGAGCGGTTGCGGCCACCCTTTGTGCGCGTAGAGACGGAACTCGCCGGCATCGTATTGCAACAGGCCGCCGCCCTCGGCCGCGCAGACACGCATGGCGTTTTCGAGCATGGCGTCGAACGCCGGATCGAGTTCGCCGGGCGACGACGAGATTACGCCGAGCACCTCGGACGCCGCGTCCTGCCAGTCGAGCGCGACGCGCAGCTCGCTGAGAAGCCGCTCGTTCTCGAGCGCCATCACCGCCTGCTCGGCGAAGCTCCCAACCAGCGCCACCTGCTCGTCGGTGAAGACCAGCATCTCGCGGCGATGCAGATGGATCGCGCCGACGAGCTCCTCTCCGCGAAACATCGGCACGTAGAGGCCCGTCTTTTTCGTCCCGCGTGCGCCGAGGGATACGCGCAGACGATACCGCTCGGCGTCCTCCCACTCCACGGTCCGTTCCTCGACCTGGATCGGCCCGCGCGCTTCGATCATGCGGGCGTAGGTGGGGCCTGGCTCAAACCCGTCGCGTGTGTGGATTCGGAACGGCCCAGTGACGCCGATCCGGGCGACCGGCTTGAATCGATTGCCGTCACGGAGAAAGAGCCAGCCCTCGGCGGCCCCGCAGAGACGAACCGCATGCGCCACGATGGTCTTGAACACTGGCCCGAGGTCGTCAGGCGATGACGCAACGGCGCGCAAAACTTCGGATGTCGCCGCTTCACGCGCGAGCGCCGCGTCGAGTGCGCGTGCGCGCCCGCCCTTGGCTCCGCCCGGCACGAGGCGCGCCCAGGCGCGGCGCGCGATCCGGCCCAAACTCAAGGCCATTCACTCATCTCGCGCGCTTGTCCCAAGGCTTTCCCATGGACCCTCTCACAGGCCATCGCGCCGGCATTCTATCATGGGCGGGTGGAACGCTGCGACCGCGACCAACCCAATCCGCCACTGTCGCTACCGAAAACGCCATCCGTGCTCGCGTAGGTTCAGAGATGGCCTTACATTGACGTGGCAGAATCGATGTTCTGAAGCTGGTCGCTTGAGTCCTCGTCTCGTCGTTTAAGTCGCAGGCGCGACTCGAAGTGGAGATTTTGGTCCTTCGCCATCAGTTGACTATCTTGCGGCGGAAGGGGACCCAGGCCAACTCGCCTCCAACCAGTCAAGCGCTCCGCCGCCATCCTCGTCCGACAACGGGGAAGGAATCCTCCGTCGCAATTCTCGCCGTCGCCTCCCGCCGGGGCTAACGCGCCGGCTCAATCGTTAGGCGGCGAGGCGTCGAATTCCGGATTGTCCCACACCTTTGACCACATCGACCGGCGTTGTTGTAGAAATGGTGGCAGCGGATTGACGCGCGCCGACACTTCAAGCCGCGGCAGCATCGCCGCCTGCTTCGTCGTTCAGTACGCGATCTCGACGTTCAGATTGTCGCCCGAACTCTTGCTCACGGGGACCGC
Source organism: uncultured Alphaproteobacteria bacterium (assembly GCA_963729295.1). Lineage (GTDB taxonomy): Bacteria > Pseudomonadota > Alphaproteobacteria > ATCC43930 > CGMCC-115725 > DATJLY01. The sequence continues at coordinate 45,960 of CAVSNJ010000027.1, read as the reverse complement.
GACGCCGATGGAGTCGCCGAGCTTTGCGCAAGGCACGACCGAGCTCGTGATCGGCTGCAGCGTCACGCGATAGGGCGCTTGCGGGACATAGATGCTTCGCATGGGGGCCGGCGCGACGGGTTCGATGCTCGCGCGATCGAGCGTGACGCGCAAAATGGGTGCGCCCCCACAGGTCAACGACATGCTCGCAACACTGCCCGATGTCGTGGCGGCCGGCGCGGGCGGGGGATGCGCGGCGACGGCCGCCGTTCCCAGGACCTCGACCGAAACGGTGAGCGGCGCCGTCGCGATGCGGGCGAGGGCGAGCCCTGGATGGGCAACGACGAAGCTCGCGGTGATTCCAGCCGCAATCCAGCGCCGCATCTGCTCGCCGAGCGCGGCGGTGAGCTGGGTGTGATCGATCACGCCATGGCGAACGAGGACGCGGCCGAGAGGTTCGCGGCTCTCGCCCTGATCCGCGAGCGCCGCCACGAGCTGCTGCTCGCTCAGAAGGCCGCGGTCGATCAGAATCTCGCCGAGGCGAGTGCGCGAGGTCATGGCGTGCGTGCCTGCGAAAAAATCAGCCTAGATCCGGGCCCGATAAGAACCCGCTAATGCCGGCCCATTATACTTTGATTAAAATCAATTTTAGTGAAATTTCTCTTATTACCCGAAAGGGGTATGTTGGAATACTCGTGGAGTTTTGACTCCGATTGAACTTGGATATAGTTAATGAATTTCAAGAAATGATTTGCGTTTGCTTCAAATTTGACTATTGTCTCGCGGTTTTGTGTAAAGAAACTTGGGGAGACATCCGTGAAAAGTGGAAGGATTCTGGCACTCGCGAGTGCCATCGCATTCCTCGTCGCTCCCGTGCTGGGCCCGCAGGCAGTCGCCGGCACTGCCACTGCCAATCTTTCGGTCTCGACCACGATTTCGTCGAGCTGCTCGGTCGGCGCGGCTTCGTTGAGTTTTGCCGCCTATACGGGAACCCTCGACCAGGCCTCGACCAGCGTGACCGTCACCTGCAACGTGAGCTCGGGCCTCTCGCCCTACATCACGCTCAACACCAACGCCTCCGGGCAGCGCAACATGACGAACGGCGCGGCGACCCTCACCTATACGCTGTGCGAGGACGCGGCCTGCGGCACGCCTATCGAAAGCACGACGCACTATGCGGTGAATTACTCGACCGGCGGCACGGCCAATTCGATCTACGGCGAAATTCCGGCTGGCGAGACGGCGTCCCTGAGCGGCAGCTTCAACGACACCGTGTTGATGACGCTGAATTTCTAGCAGTTCTGCCAAAATGGAGCGCCGATCCAGTCAGTGCGGCGAAGGACGTTGATGCCGTTTTGCGTTATCCGCCGGGCTACGATTTTGGCTGCCGTTGCGCTCTCGGCGGCCGTCGCACCGGCGCTGGCGGCGATGTCGCTGTCTCCGGTGCTGGTCGAGCTTAGCGCCAACAAGCAAACCGAACTCGTCGCCGTGACCAATGATGGCGACACCGCCTTGAGGCTCCAGGTCGAACTCTCCGCCTGGCAACAGACGGCCGATGGCGAGACTGCGCTGCAGCCGACGCAAGACGTGCTTGTTTTCCCACCGCTCTTGACGATCGACGCGCACGAGACGAAGCGGCTCCGCATCGGCGCGGTCGCATCGGCCGGCACGGCCGAGAAATCGTACCGGCTCAGTGTCCAGGAGCTGCCCGCCGAGAACGCCCAGGGGCAAACGGGGGTGCGGATGCTGACGAAGATCAGCATCCCCGTCTTCATCCAGCCTTCACAACTCACGACCGACGGCCGCATCGAAACCCAACCGCACCCGGACGGATCGCTCGGCGTGCGCGTGCTGAACACGGGCACGCGGCACTTCGTGCTCAGCGCGATCGAAGCGGTTGGACGAGACGGCGGGGGCGGGATCGTATTCGACAGTAAGGTGGCCGGCTGGTACGTGCTGGTCGGCGGCGAGCGCGATTACAGCCTCGCCGTCTCCGCTGCGGACTGCCGCGCCGCCCGCCTGATCGAGCTTCGCGCCAAGCTCGACGAGCTGCAGATCAGCGCGTCTGTGCCGCTCGCGCCGGACGTATGCGGACACGCGGCCAAGACTTAATTCAGCAACGCCGGATCGTAGGGGACGCATCGGCGATGCCTGCGCGTCCTTATGTGCGGTGACGCGCAAAGCGTGCCCGCCGCGATCTTGGCGACCCCCCTCCGCATCGCCGCGGTGATGCTCGCAACGCTCGCGACCATGAGCCCGCCGCGCGCCCGCGCCGCCGACGCCCCGCCGGTCCAGGCGGTTCTCGAGCTCTTCGTCAACACGATGGACGAAGGGACGGTGCTGGTCGCGTTTTCCGGCGAAAATGTGCTTGTCGCTGTTGCCGCGCTCGAGAAGGCGAGGATCCAGGTCGAGGGCGGCGCGCGGCAGACGATCGGCGGCAACAGCTTCGTCGACCTCGGCTCGCTCGCGCCCGGCATCGCCTTTCACTACGACGAGAACACCCTCGCGCTTCAGCTCACGGTCGATCCGCACCTTTTCGCCACCAACACGGTCAATCTCCAGCGCGCGCTCGCGCCGCACGAAATGACTTTCGTCGAATTGCCGAGCGCGTTCGTCAACTACGCCTTCAATGGCGTCACGACCGGCGGCACCAATTCGGCGAGCCTCTTCACCGAGCAGGGCGCCAATCTCGGCGGTCTGTTCTTCGACAACACTTTCACCTTCGATACGACTGGCCTCACTCAGCGCGGCAACACCAGCATCATCGAGGACGACCGCGACAAGCTGACCCGGCTCACGTTCGGCGACATCTCGACAACGAGCTCGACGCTCGGCGGCCCGGTCACCTTGGGCGGCATCGGCTACAGCCGGAACTTCGATATCAATCCCTATTTCCTGCCCTATCCGACGCAGCGCTTCGCCGGCATCGTCAACACGCCTTCGACCGCCGACATCTATGTCAACGGCCAGTACGTCCGCACCATCGACCTGCCGCCCGGCACCTTCAATCTTCTCAACATTCCCGGCGTCACCGGCGCCGGCGTGACGCGCGTCGTGATCCGCGACGCATTCGGGCAGCGGCAGGATCTGGCTTCGCCTTATTATCAGAGTGCCCAGCTTCTGGCGCCGGGGCTGAGCTCGTTTTCCTACAATCTCGGCATGACCCGCGACACGGGGGTCTCGCGCTTTGGCGACTACCAGCGGCCCGCGCTCGCCGCGGCGCATGATTACGGTTTCAGCGACTGGCTCACGGCGGGCGGGTTCGTTCAAGGGGACAGCCAGCTCGCGGCCGGCGGCCCCGACGCGACCATCGCGCTTCCGCTCGGCGCGCTGAGCTTCGCCGAAGCTGCGAGCGGCGGCAGCGTGCCGTTCGGGTGGTCGAGCTTCGCCGAGTACGATTATCAGGCCGCGCTGTTCAACGTCGGCGTCAACGCAACCTACATGAGCTCACGCTATGCGAATTTGAGCCTCACGCCGGCGCAGGACCGGGCGCGCTGGCAGATCGGCTCTTTCGCCGGAGTGACTTTCGGCCGCTGGGACGTGCTGCTGCAAGTCGCGCCGTCGCGCTATCGCGACGCCGGCCGCAACGACCAGGGAAGCCTGCGTGTGGACAACCGCCTGACCGACCTATTGAGCGCGTCGCTCACGCTTGGCCAGTCGCGCCAGCCAAACGTGACGCCCGATACCAGCATTCTGCTCGGCCTCACTTACTCGTTAGGCCCCTACACGGTCGCGTCCGCGTCGGCTGGCACCTCTACGCACGAAGGCAGCCAGGTCACGGCGCAGGCCTCGCGCTCGCTTCCGCTCGGGCCCGGCTACGGCTACTTCGTGCAGACACAGGCCGGCGAAAACGCGGTGCAGCAGGCCGATTTGCAATACCAGACGACGTACGGCAGCTACGAGCTCGACGGCACCGAGGGCGCCGACACGAGCACGGGGCGGCTCAGTGCGAGCGGCTCGCTCGTGGCGATCGGCGGCGAGGTCAAGCCGTCGGTGCCGCTGCAGAACGCCTACGCCCTCGTTCGTGTGCCGGGCGTCGCGGGCGTCACAGGCTATCTGTCGAACCAGGAGGTCGGCCGTACCGACGCGAACGGCGATCTGCTCGTTCCCAACCTGCTCAGCTATTACGGCAACCGCATCGAGATCAACGATCAGGACGTGCCGAGCGACTATAGCATCGACTCCGCCGAGCGCGTGGTGGCGCCCGGATACCGCGCCGGTGCCGTCGTCGATTTTCCGGTGCGCCGGTTCCGCGCCTATCTCGGCACCCTCATCGTCAAGACGCCGTCGGGCCCCGTCGTGCCCGCTTACGGCGATCTCGCGGTCGTGGCAGGAGCCCAAACCTACAGCTCGCCGATCGGCGAGCACGGCGAATTCTATCTCGACGGTTTGCCGCCCGGGGACTATCCGGCGACAATCACGGCGCACGATGTGCGCTGCGCCTTCACATTCGCCGCGCCGCAATCGGGCGAAGCGATTGTGCGGATGAACGAGGTGGCCTGTGAGATGCGTTAGCCGCGCCGCCGCGGCGCTCGGCCTTGCGCTGCTTTTGCTCGCGCCCAAAGGGGACGCCATCGGCAAAGACATGCAGAGCTGCGTCATCTCGGTGACGCCGCTGAGGTTCGGCAATTTCAATCTCAGAAGCCCGTCCGAGCTGATGATGACGGGCGACGTGGTGTTCAATTGCGCGGAGTCGCAGCCCGTCACCATCTTCATGGATCACGGCAGCACGCCTGGCGTGGGTCTGCGCACCATGCGCGGGCCCGGAGTGATCGACTACAATATCTATTTCGACGCTACCGCGACGCGCGTCTGGGGCGACGGCACCGGCGGCACCCAGTTCTATTCGAATTCGGCGCCGCCGCCGCGGACCAACGTTGTCATACCTTTCTATGGCCGGATTCCAAACGGCCAGCGTTCCGAACGGGTCGGCGCCTTTACCGACCGTGTCGTCGTGCGGCTCAATTACTGACGGGCGCCCAGTGTTCTATAGGCAATGACGTGAGCCCCTTCGATCATCCAGGGCCGAGTAGAATCCGTTCCTCATTTGAGCTTACTCTCTGTTGGTCTGCGATCTGCGCCTGCCGGACGGTTCGGGCCGTGACCTTATCGCAGCCGCATCGGCGCTTGGCGTGAGGACGCTTGTCATAACCGGTCACCCAGACGACTCGGGGGCGCTGTTGGACACGGGTATCGAGCACCTACTCAAACCATTTCGACTACACGACTTCTTGCAGCGCGTCGCGCAGCTCGCTTAATTCCTTTGCATGTGCTCCGCCAGGCTCAGCCGTACCGCGCGGTCGATGTCGTTGCCTGCGCGCTGATCCTGCGCACGCTCGAGCGGCGTCAGAAGGTATAAACGTAGGCGGCGAATCCCGTGAGCCGGTTCGTCTCGCGCGCATTGACGATGCCGCGCCCGAGCGTCAGAACGAAGTGGTTGCTGGCATCGAAATTGATGCGCGCGCCGACATCGACGCCGGCCTGATCCGGGAGGCCGACTTTGCTTGAGGTCGCGTTGAAGATCTCGCCGGTCAGGGACAATGTGTCATTGATCGTCTTCACCGTGCCGGCGGAGAAGAAAGTCCAGTTTCTATTGTTCGTGCCTGGATTGATCCAGTAGCCGCCGCCGGCATAGGGAATCCAGGTGCCGATCGTCTTGCTGAACCACAGCGGCAGGAATGCGTGCGTACTGCCGGTGCCGAGATTCTCGTTCTTGTCGCCGGTCGGAAAATCGACCAGCGGATATACGGCGATGGCCGGCGTAATACCGTTCGGATCGTCGTCGACGAAGCGATAGCGCACGCCCGTTTCGAAGTCACCGATGCCCCAATTGGTGCTGCTGCCGCTCAGCCGATCGAAGGCATAGGGCAGCATGGCGTGGAGCTGTAGCCGGTCGGTCGCTGAGTAGTTCACCTCGACATTCGGTAGCCACCCGGCGGTCTCGCCTTGGCGCTCGGTGTAGAGCCCGCCAAGCGCGATCGACCAATGCTGCGGCTCGGGCGTAAGCACCGCCGGCGCCTCCTGTTGACCGCGCTGCTGCTGCACGGTGGGATTGGACTGGGCGACGTTGAACGGCTGGCCGTAGCGATCGTAGAACGTGGTGTCGTCCGCCGCGGCGACGCCCGGTAGCACCACCGCGAGAAACACCAAGCTCGCTTGCCGCATCGTGTTCATATTTGACCGACATTTCCCAGATGAGTGGAAATTCGCCGCGATAGTGAATTATTTCGACCCCACAGACAAGGGAGTCCGCAGGCATCGGCCGCACCCTATGCCTTTCAAGGCTATTACTTGTCGCTCACGGGAATGAGGCCGACGAAATGCGGCGCCATCACCTGCCATGTGCCGTCTTTCGCGCGGCACACGATGGCGCGCGCGCGCACCGTCGAGCCGCCGATATCGATCACTTGCACGTATTCGCGGCACGCGCGGCCAGAATTATTTTTGAAGCTCCGTGCGAGATAGATGCCGTCGATGCCATAGATCGTGTCGATGGCATACCCACTGGCGATGAACGCGGCGAGTGCCTGCTGGTCGTCGTTCGCGTTCCTCGTTGCCCGTGGCACGACCGGCCCCGAAGTCGCATCTTCGCCGCCGGGGGAATCGCCTATCGCCTGCGCGAGCTCGGATGAAGTGAGATCAGGGGAATCGCCGCCGAACCCTTCCGTGGTGCCTGCCAACATATCGGCGGCGAGACCCGCGGTCCCGGACGTCACGCCCGTGCCGCCGATTGCGGCCGGATCTGCCACGACTGCGCTCACATCGAGACCTGCGCCAGCGACGGAGGGAGCAACGCCTAGGCTCGCGCCGAGGCCGCCGTCGCTGGTCGCCACCGTGATGCCAATGCTTGCCGGCCCCGTGGCGGCATCCACCGTGACGCCGGCGCCACCACCGATAACAGCCGTCGTGCCGACGCTCACTGGCCCCACCGCCGCGCTGAGTCCAGTGCTGACGCCAGTGCTACCGCCGACGGCGGCCGTCGTACCGACGCTTGCCGGTCCGACTGCCGCGGTGAGTCCGGTGCTGACGCCAGTGCTACCGCCGACGGCGGCCGTCGTGCCGACGCTCGCCGGCCCCACCGCCGCGGTGAGTCCGGTGCTGACGCCAGTGCTACCGCCGACGGCGGCCGTCGTACCGACGCTCGCCGGCCCCACCGCCGCGGTGACACCGGCGCCGCCGGTGGCAGCCGTAGCGCCAGTGACGGCAGTTGTGGCGCTCGTGGCGGTCGTCGCGGCACTGGTCGCAGCGGTCGTCGCACCGATCGCGGCGCCGGTTGCGGCGGCCGTGGCGCTGGTGACGGCGGCTCTCGCGCCGGAGACCACCCCACCGACGGCGTGCGTTGCGGACGCGCCGAGTCCTGCGGCGCTTGCGCCGGAAATCTCCCCGTGCATCAGGAGTAGTGTCGCGGCGATCGCCGCCTCGAACCCGTACCGCCTGACCATACGTGCGCCCCTCCTTCACCGAGCGACCGGTGCGCGATCATCTCGTCTGGTTCATCACCCACCATTCGCCCGCCGAGTCACGACATGCGAGGCCGCTCACGTGCACCGCGTCACCGGCGTAATCGACGCTCGAGCGGTATGGCTGGCATTGTGGTTCGCCACTGGTCACAAGCGATGCCGTCACCACGCCAGGGGCGGACGCCGTCACATCGGTCTCACGCCGCGACGCCGATGCGCCAAGCGCCGCTTTCGTCTGTTGCGGGGTAGCCCGCGCCACGCGCGTCACTGGCAATGGCGGCGGGCGAATGGGCTTTTCCGAAGGTGCGGGCGGCGCGGCGGGGACAGCGGCGAGTGCGCTCGCCGGTTCGAGCTCCGCGAGCTTCGTCTCGTCAGGCGCAGGTGACGGCGGCTCGGCGGCTATCACAGGCGCGTCCATCGGCGGCGCAAGCGGCTCGGGTTCGGCCATGACGATGCGAGTCGAAAAATCCGACGGCGGCACGGCACGTTGCGGCACGGGCAGCTCCACGGCCGGCACCTCGGGCGCGGAGGCGACGCTCGCGACAGGCGCGTTTGGCGTGTGCGCGGGGGACGGCGGTGCGGCATCGGCGAGCTCGGCCGGCGCTGACGGTGCGGGAACAGTGGCGAACGGGGTGCGGGCGCGAAAATCGGATTGCGCCGTGACGAACAGCGCAAGCACCGCCGCCGCCGTCGCCCCGCCATACAGGGCTGGACCGGAAAACCGCCCCCAGCGCAGCGCATGCGTCGCGACCACCGCGTGCTCGCGCGGGGCCGCCGGACGATGGAAATGCCAGCCGCCCGTGAGCGCGAGCGCACGCCGTTCCAGGCCGGCAAAAATGCGGCGCATCGCGCGGCGGGCATGGACGATCGGTACGGCGCTCTTTTTCGCACGCACGTGTCGCAGGAGCGCGCGCGCGTGGTCGCTGAGCGCCTTCTGCCATTCCCGCCAAGGCAGCATCCGCGCGTATGCAGCCCAGGATTCCGCCGGCATCAAAGCGGCCGAGCCGGCGGCAATGAGCACACGCGCCTGCCGGAGGAGAGCGAGCGCGTGCCCCTCGAGCGCCTCCCGCCATTCGTGCCAGGGCAGCGCCCGCGCATAGGCGAGCCAGGATTCCGCGAGCGCGACAAGGAACGGCGCAGTAGACGGCGGCTCATGCAGCGACGTTGGTGCCGCTTGTGTCCAGACCGGGCGCAGCATTCGCGCGGCGCGCTCGACATCCTCGAGCGCCGGGAGCCGGCGTCCAGCCTCATCGGCGAATTGGCGGGCGCGGCTCAGGAGAAAGAGGACATCGGCGGGCAAGCCACGCGCATGGTGCACGATCGCGGCGATGCTGTCCGACGCCTCCGGCAGGGAATGGCCTTCATCCGCCAGCAGCGATGCGACATCGGCCTCGTTCAGTGGTTCGACGCGATCCTGGATACGAACATGTCCGCACAGAAGCTCGTGCCGCCTCTGATGAATGCGACGCACGAGATCAGGCCTTCCCGCGAGGACGATGCGCAGCGCGGCGGCCGCATCGAGATCGACGCCGAAGAGCGGCGGAAACGCGCCCAGCACCGCATCATCAAGCAGATCGGCGTCGTCGAACATCAGCACCGGCGCGACGGATCGCTCGGCGAGCCTGTCGCGAAAGCGGCCAAGCCAATGGCCGATGTCGCCGTCCGGCTTCGCGATCTCGATCCCGGCCGAGAGATTTGCGAGAAACTGTTCGAGATCGAACGACGCACGGCCGGGAAGCACGAGATGGCCCGCCTCGCCGAGATCGAGCGAGAGCCGCCGCAGGAGGAAGGATTTGCCGGCGCCTCTCGGTCCGGTCACGAGGTAGAGGCCCGGCTCCTGCGCAATACGGGACACGATCGCGCCATGCGCCCGCCGTATCGTCGCGCCAAGCAGCAGGGGCTGTTGACGCGTCGCGCTCGCATCGCCCGTGGTGGCAAATGAGACACCTTCGGCCGCATCTTGCGAAAACAACCACGAACAGTCCGAGCGCAGCGCCAATTTGCGACGGCGTTGCGCCGGCGATGGCCGCCCTCGTGTCGCTCGTGATCGCGGTGGAAATTCCATGATCTAGCTTTCGCGGAAGGCGCGGCTGAAGCTGCTGCGAAGGGGATCGAGCAGGTAATCGAGCAAGGTGCGCCGGCCCGTTACAATCAGCACGTCCGCCGGCATGCCCGGATAAAGCTTCACGTCCTTGAGCCTGGCGAGCTCTCTTGCGTCGATCGAGACCTCGGCGGTGTAGTAGGGCTGGCCAGTCTGCTTGTTGGTCAGCGTGTCAGCGGACACCTCGGTGACTTGGCCTTTGACGGTCGGCGAATTGTGATTCGGAAAAGCGACGAGCCGGATCTGCGCGTCGAGGCCCTTATGCACGGCTTCGATGTCGAGGGGGCGGACTTGCGCCTCCACGATCAGGTCGTCCTGCTGCGGCACGATGTCGAGGATCGGCTCGCCGGCTTTGACGACGCCGCCGGGCGTGAAATAGCGCAAATCCACCACCTTGCCGCTTTGCGGCGCAACGATGGCGGTCCGCCGCTCGACATCGGCGGCGGCGCGAAGCTTCTCTTCAACCCCAACGATCTGGTCCTGCGTCGTGCGCAAATCGTTCGCGATATCGGTATTGTTCTGATTGAGCGTGTTCGCGATCTCGATCTGCGTCTGGCCGATCTCCTGCTCGGCCTTGGCGATGTTCGCGAACTGCTCGCCCCGATCTCCCTCGAGTCCTGCCGCCTGTTGCTGCAAGGCGAGGAGGCGCGGTTGCGGCAGCAGGTTCTGGTCGACGAGCGGCTTCACGCGCTTCACCTCGTCATCGACGATTTGAATTTGCTTTTGCAGCGCGTCCTGCTGCGCCTGGCGGCCATCAATCTCGGAATGGAGCTGGTCGATCTGCTGATTGAGAATGCTGACCCGACCATCGAGGTTCTTCTTACTGTCGGCGAAGATGTTCTCCTGGCCCGTGCAGATCGACGCGAATCTCGGATCGGCACAGGCGCGCTCGAGTGCAAGCGGGAATGCGACAGCAGGCAAATTGTCGCGCTCGGCCGTGAGGCGCGCTTCCTCGGCGAGGAGAGCGTAATCCTGACCTTCGAGCGCGGTGACGTTGGCCATCGCCTGGGTATCGTCGAGCTGCATCAGCACTTGGCCCTGCCGCACTTCGTCGCCCTCGCGCACCAGGATCGAGCGGATGATGCCGTCCTCCATGTGCTGAACGGTCTTGCGGTGGCTGTCGACGCGGATTTCGCCCGGCGCCACGGCGGCGCTCGAAAGCGGCGCCAACGCGGCCCAGCCGCCAAATCCGATGAGGAACACGGCGCCGACGACGCAGCCCGCCACGATCGCGTCGCGATCGGACGGCGCTTTCGGAATTTCGTCCGCGTCGACGCAGACGGGCACGTCGATGACCTCCCGGGTCAGCGCGCCGCTCATGAACTCGAACCTCTCGACGATACCGTTCTGCCGTCGTCCAAAACGCCGCATCGCGGCCGGCGCGATCGTATTCGGCTTCAGGAATTCGACGATTTCCCGACGTGGCCCGAACATCTCCGCGGCACCATTCCGCAGCAGCAGGAGCTTGTCGGCACAGCCGATGAGGCCGGGCCGATGGGTGATGAAGATCACCGTCGTGCCTTGCCCGCGCAGTTCCGCGAGCGCGCGCACGAGCGCAGCGTCGCCCTCGCTGTCGAGATTGGCGTTGGGCTCGTCGAGGATGACGAGCGACGGATTGCCGTAGATGGCGCGCGCCAATGCCACGCGCTGCCGCTGTCCACCGGACAGCCGCGTGCCGAAATCACCGATGTCGGTGTCGTAGCCCTGCGGCAGGCGGAGGATCATCTCGTGCACGCCGGCGCGCTGCGCCGCCTCGATGATCGCTTCGGGATCGCCGTTCTCGAGTCGTGCGATGTTTTCCGCGACCGTGCCGGAGAACAGCGTCACGTCCTGCGACAGATAACCAAGATGGCGGCCGAGCTGCTCGCGGTTCCACGGAAATAGATCGGCGCCGTCGAGCCGCACATGCCCGTCGTTCGGCGCGCAGATGCCGATCGCGAGCCGCGCGAGCGTCGATTTGCCGGCCGCGGAGGGGCCGACCACGGCAAGTGTTTCGCCCGCCGGCAGCTCGAACGAAATATCGTTGAGGATCGTGCGGCCGTTGGACGGCGCTTTGTACAACACGCCCTCGAAGGCGAGCTGTCCCTTGGGCGGCGGCAGCTTCATGCCGACTGGCCGAAGCTGCGGCTCGGTCAAGCACTCGTCGAGCCTGTGATAGGCGGCGCGCGCCGAGACCATTGCGCGCCAGCTCGCCAGCGCGAGATCGATCGGCCCGAGCGCGCGGGCAAGGAGGATCGAGCCTGCCACCATCGTGCCGCCCGTCGCCTCGCCTTGCAGCACGAGCCAAGCGCCGATGCCCAGGATCAGCACCTGCACCAAGAGGCGGAAGCATTTCGACAAGCCCACGACGAGGCCACCGATATCGCTCGCCTGGGCTTGCAGCTGGATCGCTTCCTCGTTCCTTTTGAGCCAGCGCCGACCGACGACGCGCACCATGCCGAGCGCGTCGATCGTCTCGGCGTTGCGATTGGCGACTTCAAGATCGCGCGCCGCCGCGAAGCTGATTTCGCTCGAACGGCGCAGTCGTGGCCCCGCCAGGCGATCGTTCGCGAGCGTGAGCACGATGAGAACCACCAGCGACGCGAGCGAGAACGCGCCGAGGAGCGGGTGCAGAAGAAAGATCGCGCCAAGGAATATCGGCGCCCACGGGAGGTCGAAGAGCGCCAGAATACCCGTGCCGGTGAGGAACGTGCGGACTTCGCGGAGATCGCGCACCGCATCCCACCGATAGGGCCGCCCCGCGAGGCTGTTCGCAAGGACGCGCTCGAATGCGACCGGCGCGACGCGTGCGTCCAAAAACGTGCCGATGCGCACGAGGAGGCGCGAGCGAGCCATTTCGAAGAGGGCCAAGGCAAGAAGCGCCGCGAATGCTACGACGGTGAGATAGACAAGGGTCGCGACGCTGCGCGAATTCAGCACGCGGTCGTAGACCTGGAGCATGTAGAGGGGAACGGTGAGGAGCAGCAGGTTCGCGGCGAAGCTGAACGCCGCCGCCCACGTGAAGGCGCGACGGCAATCGGCCAGCGCGTTGTGAAACGCATGCGGAGTTGGCACTCGAGTCCCCTAAGCCCCAACCAATTCCGTCATCCCGTCGCGAAGGTGCGTGGCGAAACCGCGGGAGGGAGCTGGCCTCGCGATTGCCAGCTCCCGACCGCGTACGGCTGGTTAGGCGAAAGCGTGACCGCTGCCGATGAGGCCGCCGATCCCGTTGCCGCTCAGGATGTTGACGTTGTTCCCGTTGAAGTCGTGATTGAGAACATTATCGAGATTAACGAGGCCGACCTGCGTCGTGTTGTGGTCGAAGGACCCGTTCACGCTGGTGTCCTTGCCGTCGCACTGAGTGTTGCAGTCGTATGACACACACATCTTCGAGCTCTCCTTTCAGTCATCGTGCGGGAAATCCGCGGCATGGATTGCGTCCGTGCACGCGGACCTCGCGAAAAAGGAAACGGAATAGGGCGCAAACGTTCCGCGAAGAGAGCGAATTTCTTGGACGAAGGGTGAAATTCTATCGGCGATTTCCTTGAAGTTGAGGGCGTTCGAAAAATTGTGTCTTTGTTGTGGCTTCGAAACCCCGCGCGCGGCGATCTTTCGCCGCCCCGCGCGTTGACTGATCGCTGGGGAGGGACAGAAGGAGGAGCCGGCGTGCCCTATCGTTCCGCGCCTGCGCTGACGCGCTCACTCGCGGGAGTTGTGGCCGCGCTCCTCGCGAGCTGCACGGTCGGTCCCGATTTCTCGTCGCCGGCGTCGCCCGAGACGAAATCCTATACTGGCGAGACGGAAGCGTTTGCTCCCGGTAAGGGCGAAGTCGCGCAGCATTTTACGCCCGGCGAAAACATCACCGCGGATTGGTGGGCCGTCTTTCATTCCAAGACGCTCGATGAAACGCTGCGGCAGGCGATCGGCGACAATCACACCCTTGCGGCGGCGCGCGCGACGCTGCTCCAGGCGCGCGAAGCCGTCATACAGGCCGGCGGTGCTCTTTACCCGCAGGTGAGTTTCGGCGCATCGGCGACGCGCGAGCGCTCCAATCTCGCGACGCTCGGCAATAGCGAACCCGTCGGGGAATTCAATCTCTTTTCGCTTGGGCCCACGGTCAGCTACTCGCTCGATCCGTTCGGCGGCAACAGGCGGCAGATCGAGGAAGAGAGAGCCCTCGCGGAGGGGCAGGATTATGAGCTCGACGCGGCCTATCTGACGCTCACCGGCAACGCGGTGGCGGAGGCGGTCAACGTCGCGTCGTTGCGCGCGCAGATCCGCACCATCGAGGACATCGTTGCCGATGACCAGCGCAACGTCTCGCTGGTCGGAAACGAAGCGAAGGCGGGCGAGTTGACGCGCATCGATCTGCAAAGCGCGATGAGTCAGCTTGCGAGCGATCAGGCCTTCTTGCCGCCGCTCCAGCAGCAATTGAGCCAGGCGAAGGACGCACTTTCCCTCCTCGTCGGCAAGGCGCCGGCGGATTGGACCGTGCCCGACTTCGATCTCGACGCGCTCGCTCTTCCGCAAGATCTGCCGCTCGCCCTGCCCTCGGACCTCGTGCATCAACGGCCGGACGTACTTTCGTCCGAAGCGCACTTGCACGCCGCGAGCGCCGCGATCGGCGTCGCGACGGCGGCGCTTTATCCGAACATCACGCTCTCCGGCGGAATGGCCCAGCAGGCGCTTTCGCTCGGCCACTTGTTCCTGCCGGCGGCGAATATCTGGAGCCTCGCAGGCGGGCTCACCGCGCCGATCTTCGAAGGCGGTGCGCTCGAGGCGCAACGCAACGGAACCAAGCACGCCTTTGATGCGGCGCTCGAGAATTACGAGCAGACCGTGCTGCAGTCCTTCACGCAGGTCGCGGACGTGCTGCACGCGATGGCGCACGATGCGGATCTGGTACGCGACGAGCGCAACGCCGCCGATGCCGCTGCGGAATTGCTGCGCCTCTCGCGCGAAGCATTTCCTTATGGCAGCGTGACGCTGTTGCAAATCCTCGACGCGGAGCGCGAGTCCGAGCAGGCGCGGCTCGGCTATGTCCGCGCCAAAGCGCAGCGCTACGCCGATACGGCACAGCTCTTCGTCGCGATGGGCGGCGGCTGGCGCGCGTGGCGCGCACAGACCGAGGCGATGGACAAGCCGCGCGGCGAGACGCCATCGAAGCCGCGGTCGTAACGGTTCACACGAAGATGGTGTCGACCGCACCGGTTGCCGCAGGACGGCGCGCCGCTAAAAAGAGGCCGCCTCGCGACGGGCGGCCTCCACAGTTCCATACGGTGCTGAACCAACCCCAAGGAGAGCAAAGGGTGATTAGCCCGCCGAACCGCCTCTATCGCCGCATTAGGCGGCAACGCAGCTCGGTATCTGATTGGTTAGAAAACGAGCACGCCCACATTCGGTTCCGACCGTTGCCTCGGTCACACCGCACACTCGTATCATATTGATTGATGCGCACCGACGCGCGGAGACGTTCGGTGAGCGCTTTCGTGCCCGAGCGCTGCTAGCGCGTCGGCACGAGCGGCGCTGTCTCGGCGCTGCTGCTTGTGCCGTACAGGACGGCGCTGATACGGGGGCCGTCGTGACTCGTGTGCAGCTCCTATCGGAAATCTCACGCTCGGCCAACTTCGCTTCGGCATGTTCGAGCGCCATGTCGCCGCGCTGCACGGCGTCGGTAAATTCCGGCGTGTGCTTGCGGAACTTGATGTCGAGAGGTGCGGCTTTTTCGGAAGGCGCTTCGATGTCCAAGCGCTTTGGCGATGCGACCATTGCGGTCGAGGAAATAATTCAGGTTGAGTTTGCCCGGTCCTGGGGTTCACGAAACCGACGCTTACCCGCCACTTCTGGTTAGTTCGCGGAAGGCATTCCGCCTAACTGTCGCTCGATGGCGGCGATCAAGTCCCCCGCCCGTACGGGTTTGAGTAGGACCTCGTGCCGCGCGCGGTCATTCTCGGGAATGCTGCGCGCGAAGCCGCTTATGATTATCGCCCTCGAACCTTTTTCGACGGCGGCATCAGCAACACGCACGCCATTCCCTTGGGTTCCTAGTCGCCAATCGGTCAACACAAGGTCGTAGGCGCGCGCCCGAATGTATTCGCGCGCCCCCGTCATGGTTCTCGCGCAATCGACCGCATAGCCAGCGGTTTTCAGAAACAGTTCCATAAGGACGCGGGTGTCCTCTTGGTCTTCGACGACAAGAATGCGTTTCATTCTGCGCGCAAAGAAGTTTTACCGCATCAGAAGAGGCGAAAGACGCTCGCCCCTTCGTGCGCGTCGGTCAACTGTTATTTCGGATGACTCCTTTGTACGGTCTCGAACATAAATCGACCAGTCTGGTTGCAATTGGCGTCCTCAACGGTCAACATCATTACCTCACCGCTGCGGAGTTTTCCAAGGCGCGGACGGCTGAGAGATGCGAGCGCTCCCGGCTTGGCGGCTTTGGCGGGAGGGCACATGTCACCGCGATCATCAGACGGGCTCGGCAATCGCCTTCTTGATGCGCTGCCGCGGAGCGTTGTTGACCGTCTTCGCCGCCAGCTCGAAACTGTTTCGATGGCGTCCCATCAGTCCATCCATGAGCCGGGGCAAGTGACCGAACACGTCTTCTTCCCGACGAGCGGCCTCATATCAATGGTGGCGACGATGACCAATGGGGAGTCGATTGAGATCGGCATGATCGGCCGCGAGGGCATGTTCAGTGTCTCCGCCATTCTCGGCGACGACACGCCGTCCCAAAGAGCAATGGTCCAACTTTCCGGTAGTGCCCTGCGAATGCCAGCACGATTGCTGAGGGAGGAATCGGAGGCGCAGATTTCGGTACGCCTGCTGTTGCTGCGTTACGTTCAGGTAACTTTGAGCACATCCGCACAAACGGTGGCCTGCAACCGTCTCCACCTGTTGGAGCAGCGATGCGCCCGCTGGCTACTGTCGGCCCACGATCGCGCAGAGGCCGACACGTTTCCGATGACGCAAGAGTTCTTAGCTATGATGCTCGGCGTGCGGCGCCCTGGCGTCACTGTCGCCGCGCAAAGTCTCCAAGCGAGTGGGCTGATCGACTACAACCATGGCCGCATGACGATTATTGACCGCAAGGGCTTAGAAGCCGTCACTTGCGAGTGCTACCGCTCTATTCAAAAAGAATCCTACCGGCTGTTAGGCATGGGAAGCCGACAAAAACGGCCGCTCAGCTGATTCCGCGTTTCTGCGCTTCGGTTTTCTCGATTTCCATGGCGAGATGGTCGTACCCGTCCGCAACGTCCAGATACGCTTGGCGTAGGACCGCGTCTGCGACGGACGTAGCCTTCTTGCGCATGTCTTCGGCCTTGCGGCGGTATTCTTCCGCCGGCGCCATTGCGGCCCCTGCGCAAATCCATCGCGCGCTAAACACGCTAGCCCTCGCCGGTCCGTTTCCGGACGCCCGGTCGGCGAACTCAAGGCGACGATTGATCGCTTGGCGAGCGAGATTGGAATGGAGATTGGCGGTCTGGGCTTCTTCGGTCCTGCGCGCAAGGCCCAAGGTCGGGCGGTCGGCGCTTTCGCCGGTCGTCTCAATGGTATCGGGCGCAATAGACGCGCTCGCGCGGTGTTGTGGAATATCGAAGGGGCGCGGAAAGCCAAATCGGTTCATTACGATCCCTCTGGAGCAATAATTGTTGGATAGAGGCGCCATCTACCGCCGAAAGGTCGGAAGGAATATTTGAGAGGCGCTTTCAGTATGATGTCAAATGGGGACGAATTATTTCAAAATCAATAGCGATTGCTACCCGCATCTTCTTTCAATTTTGATGGCGATTGCCACCCACATCGCGCAACTTAAGGGTGGCTCTCAGGCCCGATGACCTGAGCGGCAGACAGGTCTATTCGTCTTTGGTACGGAACCCTGTCGCGGACGCCCTCGTTGGAAACGCTCAGCGGCCATGTCTCAAGAGCCAGCCAAAACCATTGCAGCGTTCCGAGTGAAGGCGGCGGATTACCTACGGATGGCCGGAGAGGCGCGTGATCTAGCGGGTGGGGGTTTGCAATCGCCAATAGTCCCAATGCTCGACAACCAGCAATGCGGGCCGCAAGCGGCTCGTCACGTAATCAGCACCGCCGCTTGCGCGCTGGTCGGCGCCTGAGTCTGCACCGCACCGCCGTTCACGGGATCGGCACCCGACGGCTGCTGCGTGTTCGAGAAGCCGGCTTCCACTGTTTTTCTGATTTCGATGAGCCACACGTCAACGATGAGGATGCCCGCGCCGTTCTGGGTCGTGCGGGAGAAGTCGTAGTGCTGAATGTTACAAGGGCCAAAACTTGTCTCCGGCATGTTCACCGAGTAGAGGGAAAGTCCGCCTTGCGCCGGATCGCTCATGCTCTCCACCTGATTCAGGAACGCCTGTAGGTCCCGACGAACTTCCGCCTGCAATAAAACGCAAGCGTATGTCGAACGGGACGATCACCTTTTCGCAGGAGGCGAACGAGCCTTGTTCGACCGGATAATCGGATACGAGATAATCCTGCTTGACTGAAATGGTGGTCACGCCGGTCTTGGCGGGGCCGGTGTTGGTGGTGAGCATCGGCTCGCCCGTTTGATAATCGAAAATCCCATAAATCGCTGGCGCCGCCGCTGCGGGAAGGCTGATGGTGTCGGTCGGCTGGAACGGAATGCCGATGGCATTGATCGGCAGTTCGTTCGGGAGGCCAGGGATGATGAAGGCCATTGGATTTACTCACCGCAAAGAGGAAAAATGCCAGACGCGCGAAAGAAGGAGGAGAGGAACGCCGCTGGCTTTCGGTGGTTGTTGATGACGCGGCACTCAAGGCCAAGTCGCGCGCATTGGCCCGTGCTGTTCTGACCAGCTTGAAAGGCGGATTGAGACGACGCGCAAGCGGGAACAGAAGGTCGTCGCCTGCGCGTTCCGCCCCTTGCTGGTGACGGCGATTTTCACGGGGCTCCGGTGCAGCGAGTTGCGCGGACTGACATGGCAGCATGCGGACCTTGAGAAGAAGGTCGTTCACGTGCGCCAGCGCGCGGATTTTGAGAACAGGATGGGACCGCCGAAAAGCGAAGCAGGACCCGCACCGTGCCGCTGACGCCGCTGGTCGCGAATACCTTGAGGGAATGGAGGCTCGCCTGCCCGGCGACGAAGCTGGACTTGGTGTTCCCGAACGAGAACGGCGGCATCCACAGCAACACGAACCTGCACCGGCACTATTGGGACGTCCTGCAATCGAAGCTCGGGATGGTCACGGACGACGGCAAGCCTCGGTACGTGTTCCACGCGCTGCGCCATGTCGCGGTAAGCCTCTTTATCGAGCAGGGATGATGCCGAAGAAGGTTCCGACCGTCTTGGGGCATTCCTCGATTCAGGTGACTTTTGACAACTACGGGCACTTGTAGGACGCCGCCACCGACGACGCGAAGGCAATGGCACAAGTCGAAGCGCGCTTGCTCGGCTGGAGGCGGCGAGGCGGCTCGGCATTGCCGAGGTCCCGACCCTGACGCTCGCCGGCCTCAGCGAGGCAGAGAAGCGCGCCCTCGTGATCGCCGACAACCGCTTGCCCGAGCGGGCGGTCTTCACCCCGCCCGGCGCGGCGATCTCGAGCTCCACCCCACGGTGAAGCCCGTGGCGTTGGTGGCGGACCTGATCCGGGACTGCAGCCACCGCAACGGGCTCATCCTGGACCCCTTCGGCGGCAGCGGCACCACCCTCCTTGCCGCCGGCCGCACCGGCCGGGTGGCCCGCGTGATCAGCTCGATCCACTCTATGTCGACGTCGCCATACGCCGCTGGGAGCAGGTCAGCGGCATCAAGGCGCGGCACGTGGCGACGGGTCTGCCCTTCGACCGGGTGGCGGCCCAACGCGGGTTCGATTCCGCGCCCCGAAAGCGGGTGGGAGCGGGAGGCTGAGCCATGGCCGACCACAAGGTTGGGTATCGCAAGCCGCCCGAGGGTACCCGGTTCAAAAGGGGACGCTCGGGCAATCCGAGGGGCCGCCCCAAGGGCAGCCTCAATCTCGCTACCGATCTTGCGGCCGAGCTTCGCGAGCGTGTCACCGTCCGTGAGGACGGCAAGCCGCGACGGGTCAGTAAGCAACGCGCGCTGATCAAGTCGCTGCTGGCGAAGGCGCTGCAAGGGGACGTCCGGGCCGCCAGCGCATTGCTCTCCCTCTGCCCCCGCGAGATTGGCGAGCCTGACTCCGGCCAAAGCCAGAAGGTCGACGACATGGAAATCCTGCTCGCGGCGCAATTCATGCCGCAGGTCCTCAAATCCCTGGCGAAGAAGAAGGAGCGCAAATGATCAACGACCGCGCTGCCTTCGACGCGCTCTACCGCGTGAGCTTCGGCGCCTTCGCCTATGCCGCCTTCGGCCTTCTCCATCCGGGCCAGACGCTGGTACCGAACTGGCATATCGAAGCCATATGTAACCAGATCCAGGAGATGGTCGAGGGAAGGAGCCGAAAGCGGTTCGTCCTCAACCTGCCGCCACGGACATTGAAGTCCTATATCGTTTCCGTGTGCCTGCCGGCCTGGCTCTTTGGTCACAACCCCGGCGCCAAAATCGTCTGCGCCAGCTATTCCGAGTCGCTCGCCGTCACGTTCTCGCGTAACTGCCGAAGGCTGGTCGAGTCGGCCTTCTAGAAGCGAGTTCTTTCCCCGCACGCGACTGAGCTCGCGCAAAGCGACTGAAATCGAGTTCGAGACGACGGTCGGGGGCAATCGCTTCGCGACTTCGGTTGGCGGCACGCTTACTGGACGCGGGGGCGGGGTCCTTATCGTCGATGACCCCGTCAAGGCCAACGAAGCTTGACTCCGCTGTAGCACGGGAAGCCGCAAACGATTGGTTCCGAACCACCGTCCTGAGCCGGCTCGATAACCCCGCCGAGAGCCTCATCATCGTCACCATGCAGCAACTCCATGTCGACGACCTCTCGGGCATCCTGATCGAGCAGGGATGGCCCAGTCTCGTGATTCCTGCCGTCGCAACGGAAGATGCGGACTACGTCCTCGGTGAGGGCGCCATCTATCATCGTCCTGCCGGGGAGCTGCTCCAGCCGGGGCGGGATTACCGGGAGGAGCTGGAAAAGTTGAAGGTGGAGCTCGGCAGCCGGGTCTTTGCCGCGCAGTACCAGCAGAATCCCACCCCGCCGGAAGGGAACATGATCAAAGCGGCTTGGCTCGGCCGCTACGAGAAACCGCCCGCGCGAAACCAGTTCCTGCGGTTGGTCGTGAGCTGCGACCCGGCCGGGAAGGACGGCCCGCGCAACGACTATACAGCGATCACCGTCTGCGGCGTCCAGGACAAGGCGGTCCATCTGCTCCATGTCTCGCGCGGGCCTTGGAAGGTCATGGAGATGCGGGACCGCATCACCGCCTTTGTACAAGATTGGCAGGCCGATCTCGCGATCGTCGAGGACACCAGCAGCGGCTCAGGCCTGATCCAACTGATGCAGGAGATAAACAGTGTCAACGTGATCGGCCGCAGGCCGAAGGACGACAAGCAGACGCGCCTATCCCGCCACCAGGGCTGTTTCGAAGCCGGTCGCATCTTGCTACCGAAAGAGGCTCACTGGCTGGCCGAGTTCGAGAGCGAGCTCCTGGCCTTCCCGAACGGTCGTCATGACGATCAGGTCGACGCTCTCCTTCTCTTCCTCGATTGGCTCGTGGAGAACGAGCGCTATATCGTTCCCATCACCGCCGTCCCCGTCATCGTGCGCGTCGAGAAGCCGAGTTGGATCCAGGCCTTGGACCCCGCGAATTATCGTTGGTAATCGCCCCCTGAGGGACTGCAACGAAGCCGAATCGATAGATCGGACCGGAGCCTCGCGGCGGAAATCAGCAGCAAACGACAGACAGGATATAAGGCCAAGCCGGTAAAATTCGCTGCACGAGCGTTGGGCTTTCCGATGTTGAGGGCGTAGTCGATATGTCGCAAACGCGTGGCGATGGCCGAGTTCAACTCTAACCGGAAGCCGACGGCTGAAATTTCGGCGTCTGCTTCGCGCCCATGCCAGTCCTTCAGCCGAGCGAGCCAATTTCCCCGAAGCGGACCTGTTGGGCAGAGAGGCTAGTGACGCAGATTTGGGTGGAAAACTGCCGTTCATTCGCCCTGGTTGAACCGCGGGTCGTGCCAGATGCGGTCGGTTCAAGGCCGTGTGGCTGAAAGGCTGCTCCGGGCACCTATCAGCAGAAATGCGCGGCAGAAAAAACGGTCCGCTCCCACTCCTGCAGCGGACGCGAGAGCGCTTGCGTAAAATGGCGAGATTTGACCCCATCCGGAAATCGAAATAGCAGAAGCCTTACCTCTGTCAGAGATCGCGAGAGGCGGGTACCATCTGCTTCCATAGGCCCGGAGGTTAGCGGGAGGCGGCCAGAATTCTCGGTGCTCTGGGTGCGACGACGATTGCCCGACCGCTTGCGGCGTGGGCGCAGCAGACCAGCCGCTCATCGACTTTTCAGTAGCATAAGGCCCAAGACTGTTGCGCAAACGGTGGCGGGCATTCATCGCGGATCAAAAATCGAAGCTGTGATCAATCTCAAGACTGCGAAAGCGCGCGGGCTAACCACTCGCTCGTTTTGGGGCGTCATTGGACGGAACGCGGGAGTTGCGCCACCCGCGACATCGCCCGTGATGCGGAGGTGATTACTCGGAATGGGTTTCCGGAACAAACAATTCTTCGGGCGTGAACCGCCGCTTCGATAGTCCCTGCTCGTGATGATAGCGTAGGAAAGTGTCGATGGCCTTGTGGTTTTTCGGCAGTCCATAAGGCCAGAGATCGTCGCCCATGAGCTTGCGATTTTCCTCGCGATGCTCGGTGAGCCAAGGAACCATGTAGAGACGGTGCATATTCGCTTCCTGCATGCGGAAGACGTCTGCAGCCTTCTGCTTCGATTCCTTCAGCGCGTTATAGAGCGAAGTCGCGACCCAGGGATTCCGCTGATAGACTTCTTTCCGAATGGCAACGATGTGCATAATCGGAAAGATGCCGGTCTTACGGAAATAGGCGCGCTCGACCGCTTCGGAATCCACGAACAAGCGCCGGACCACCGGACCATGCTTCAGATACGAGGGCGGCACGAGCGCCGACACGAGCGCGTCGATCTCGCCCGCCTCCAGCATCTGATCGAGCGTGCGCGTGTTGCCGATATGCTGCCATTTGACGTTGGGTGGCGGCTTCAACGGGAACCACTGCCATTCGCCCATCGGCTGGTCGACGCCGCCGATGGAGTAGTTGTAGCTGTCGGTCGGCACACCGTATTCATCGGCGAGCACGCCCTTGGCGAAGGTGCCGGCGTCGTGGCCGTAAACGAAGAGCTCGCCGACCCGCTTGCCGATAAGGTCCTTCGGCGTCTCGATGCCGCTGCGCGCGTTGACGTAAATGGAACCGTGGACGAAGAGCCGCACGGGATAGACCGGAATGGCGACGAAGGGTGGGTCCGGCATATGCAGCGTCGCGAGATAGAAGGTGAGGCCGAGTTCGCACGCATCGAATTGGCCTTCGCGCAGTGCGCGCTGGAAGGTCACGGCCGGAAAGAGCGGCTCGTAGGTAAGGTCGATCCCCTCTGGACGGACGCGACCATCCATCAGTGCGTGCATCCGGTCGTAATTCCAGCAGGAAAAAGTGAGCTTGAGATCCGCCATTTGCGCCTCCCGTCGAATCCACCTCGCGAAGCAAGAATCTATCACAGATCGTGCAGCGCACGAACGTGGCTCGCCAGCCGCGCGCGGAGCCACTTCATTGACCGTCTCTGGAATAATCAATAGCGTACCGAGAGCGAATCCGGTTCGGGGTGAGCTGCAATGAAGGTCGACGCAACGCGGGAGAGAGGCAAGGAGACTTCAGGCCGAAGGGGGATTTTCTTCGGCTGGTGGGTGATGCTTGCCAGCTTTGTCGGCATGGTCTTCGGCACCGCTGCGGTGCTGGTCTTCAGCCTTGGCGTCTTCGTGCAGCCACTGCAGCAGGAGTTCGGCTGGTCACGCGCACAGATTTCCGTCGCCGCGGCGATCATCGTCTGGATTTCGGTTCTGACGCAACCTATCCAGGGCATCCTCATCGACCGCTTTGGCGTACGGCGCGTGGTACTGCCTTCGATCCCGATCTTCACGATCGCGCTCGCGCTCCTCTATTTCCTGCCCTCCAGCATTTATGCGTTCTATGCCGCCTGGATCGTCATCACGATCTGCGGACTGGCGCTTTGGAACGGCTCCTACAACAAGGTCATGGTGGCCTGGTTCGACCGTAAGCTCGGGCTCGCCGTCGGCATCGTTTCGGCGGGACAAGGCGCCGGCGCCGCGCTCGTTCCGGCGATCAGTCAGTTTCTGGTAAGCCATGTCGGCTGGCGTCTTGCCTATGTCGGACTGGCTGCGATCACGCTCGTCGTCACTTTGGCATTCAACCTGCCTTTGCTTCGCGACAAGCCCGCCGACAAGGGTCTGCGTCCCGATGGTGACACCGAGCCTCACGCCACGACATTGGCGCATATGGCATACGACGCCGGATTGACCTTTCGCGAAGCTGTCAAGCGGCGGGCATTCTGGATCATCGCGGTCGCGTTCTTCCTCCTTGGCACCATGAGCACCGCCATTGTCACGCACCAGATACCGATGCTGATCGATGCGGGGCTGCCGGCCCAGAAGGCCGCCTTCGTTGCGTCGGCATTTGGAATCAGTTTGATCGTCGGGCGGCTCGTCGCCGGCTTCCTGCTGGACTGGATCTTCGCGCCTTACGTGATGATGGTCACGCTGCTCGGCCCGATCGTCGGCCTCGTCATGTATGCGCATGGCAGCACCGGCGAAATCGCCTTCCTGTGGTCGGCATGTATCGGCTTCGGCGTCGGCGCGGAATTCGATGTGCTGGGCTATCTCATTCCGCGCTATTTCGGCAGGCAGGCTTTCGGCAAGCTGTACGGTGTCCTCTTGGCCGCATTTCAGTTCGGCGGCGGGATTGGCGCCGCGGTTCTGGGCGTGGTTCGGACCAACAACGGCAATTACACGCCCGGGCTTTGGGGCATCGCGACGACGACCTTCCTCGCGCTGCTCCTCTTTGCCACGCTGGGACCCTATCCGGTGCGCGTGCGGAGCGTCGAACCCGGCGAAGATTTCGATTCGGCAAGGCGCGTCGGGACGCGAAGCACCCCATGACGGAGAGTTCGCTCGTCGATATCGGCGGCACCAAGGTCATGGTGCATCGCGCCGGCACCGGTCCCGTGCTGCTTTATTTGCACGGCTTCGATGGCGCGCAGCCGGCACGCGCGGTCATGGATCGCCTCGCAAAGTCTTTTCACGTCATCCTGCCCGAGCATCCCGGTTTCGGCGCCTCCGATACGCCGTCCTGGCTCGATACGATCCATGATCTCGCTTATTTCTACCTCGACCTCCTGGAGGCGCTTGAGGTACGGGATGCGCACCTCGTCGGCCACAATATCGGCGGCTGGATAGCGCTCGAGACCGCGATCCGCAGCGTCGCGCGGTTGAGGACGCTGACCCTGATCGCCGCGGCGGGGATTCACGTCAACGGCGTGGCCAAAGGCGATCTCTTCATGCGCGCACCCGATGTCGTGTTGCGCAGTCTGTTTGCGGATGAGGCGGTCGCTGCCGCGCTCCTCGCGCATAAGCCGACCGTCGCGGAGGAAGACATTCAGATCAAGAACAGGTTCGCTGTCGCCCGCGTAGGGTGGCATCCGCCGCTGTTCGACCCGCATCTCGCAAAATGGCTGCATCGAATCGTCGTGCCGGTCCATATCGTGTGGGGCGATACCGATCGTTTGTTCCCGATCGATTATGCCCATGCATTCAATCGCCTGATTCCGGGGTCGCGCGTGTCCGTGATATCGGCTTGCGGCCACGCCTCCCACCTCGAGAAGCCGGATGCCTTAGCGGCAGCGATCGCCTCCTTCGTGTTGGAGCATGCAGCATGAATTTTTTCTATTTCCATTTCATGCCGTACCTCCATTTGGATCCGAAGATACGCGCGCAATACGATTTCGAGCTGGATGGTGCTGCCGAACGGCGCCTACGATCCGAAGAAGGGGCACGAGCTTTACAACCGCTACCTCGACGAGCTCGAGCTTGGCGAGGAACTCGGCTACGACGGTCTCTGCCTCAACGAGCATCACTCCACCGCCTACGGCATGATGCCGGCGCCCAATCTAATCTGCGCCGCGCTGGCGCGGCGGACGAAGCGGATCAAGATCGCAATCCTCGGCAACGCCATCGCGCTTCGCGACCACCCGCTTATGGTTGCGGAGGAACTGGCGATGCTCGACAACATCATGGGGGGGCGACTGATCTGCGGCTTCGTGCGCGGCATCGGCGTCGAATACCTCGTGTGGGGAGTCAACCCGACCTATTCGCACGAACGTTTTCACGAGGCACAGGAACTGATCTTGCGCGCCTGGACCGCAACGGAGCCCTTTGCCTTCGAGGGAAAGCACTACCATGTGCCGTGGGTGAATGTCTGGCCCCGCCCCTATCAGGAGCCGCATCCGCCGATCTGGACGCCGACTAACGGAAGCACGGAGACGGTGGAATGGGCGGCACGCGCCGATCACCGCTACAAATATCTCCAGAATCTGAGCGCGGGCGAAGCGTGCAAGAAATACATGCAGCTCTATCGCGACGTGGCCGCCCGGAATGGATGGGAGGCGATGCCCGCCAATCTCGCCTGGGGCTGCCCGGTCTATGTCGCCGAGACCGATGCCATCGCGGTGCAGGAGATGAAGCCGCATATAGAGAGTTTCTACAACGTGTTTTTCCGCAATCCGCCGCACCGGTTCCTGCCGCCCGGCTACATGTCGCTCGAATCGATGCGCCGGCTCGCCATTGACAAGATGGCGGTCTTCGGGCCGCAAACGATCGACAACCTCATGAAGCACGGGATCGTACTATGCGGCAGTGCCAAGACCGTTCGGGAGCAGCTCGCGCATAACGCGAAGGAATGGGGCTTCGATACGCATCTCGGCGCATTCCACTTCGGCACGCTGCCGCACGAGCTGACCGTGAAAAGCCTCCGGCTCTATGCGGAAGAGGTGATCCCCTACCTTCGCGACATCAACAATCCGGTCGGCGTTCCAAACGCGATGCATCAGGGCACGACGGGGGTGGCGCCCTCGTGATCTAATCGAATCCGCCCGTGGCGCGGCGCGATTGACCCGAAGCGGAAGTACGACGACTGAGGCTCCGGCTTCCGCTTCGCGCCCATCCCGGCCGCTCACGCAATGTTGGTCGCTTCTCGGAAGCGGACATTGGTCGGCGATAACCGCCGAACCAGGGACAGCGAAAGCTCCCTACGCCCCTGTAAATTTAGCGGCTTACCTTGCCGGCAACGCTGCGGCTCCTGGTGATTACGGTTTGACGTGTGTGCGAGCGTCTGTGAGAGGTGCCAACGAAATCGGACGCCCGCTGGCTATTATCCGCTTCAGATACTCACGCGATGCTCAAACTGCGAAGGCAGGGCCCCGTTCAGCCCCCTCAACCAACGTTTGGGACGCCCAAGGCGTCGGTGGCCGTCTGCGCCCCGGGTGTGGATTGCAGGAAGGTCCGAAAAGTGAGAATATTCCGGTATTAGGTAGCACCCGCCACAAGAAATCTGAACGGCCCACGCCAACATTTTCGCCATGGCCGATCCTCACGTTATCTCCGCGCTCCGGGCCAAGCGCGCCGAAGTCAGCGGATACATTCACGACCTCGAAAAACGGGTCCGCGCGCAACGTGCGAAACTGGCCCACATTGACGCCACGTTGCGACTGTTCTCGCCTGAGACAGATCCCGAAGCAATTCCGCCGAGGCGCGCCTATCGGCGGTCGCGGTATTTCTCGGCTGGCGAAATGACGCGGCTGTGCTGGTCGCTCCTGCGCGCCGCGTCCGGACCGGTGCCCACAACAATGCTCGCCAAGGCGATGATAGCGGCAAAGGAATTGCCCACGGACGATGAAGCCATAGTGCGCCACGTGACCGAAGGCGTGGCCGTCATCCTGCGCAATCTGGCGAAGCGGGAAGCGGTTCAGGCGATCCGCCGACGCTTCGGCTATCGGCGTCTCCAGATTTTGCTCGGCCGGGAAGGTACGCACATGAATCACAAGAAGCTGCGGCGGCTTTATGCCGAGGAACGCCTTCAGGTCCGCCGCCGTGGCGGTCGCAAGCGCGCCCTTGGCACGCGCGCTCCGATGACGCTGCCGCAGGGACCGAACCAGCGCTGGTCGCTGGATTTTCTGAGCGACGCGATGACCGACGGACGGCGCTTCCGCATCCTCGCCATGGTCGACGACTTCACCCGCGAGTGCCTCTGCCTGGTCGCGGACACGTCGCTCTCGGGCCTGCGGGTCGCCCGCGAACTCGACGCCGTCATCGCTCAACGCAGCCGTCCCAATCTGTGTGTCTCCGACAACGGCACCGAGCTCACCAGCATGGCGATCCTGCGCTGGTGCCAGGAGAGCGGCGTCGAGTGGCATTACATCGCGCCCGGCAAGCCGACACAGAACGCCTTCATCGAGAGCTTCAACGGGCGCCTGCGCGACGAGCTGCTGAACGAGACCTTGTTCGTCTCGCTCGCTCACGCCCGTACCCTGCTCGCGGCGTGGCTCATCGACTACAACACCGTCCGACCGCACAGCGCGATCGGCAACGTACCACCTGCCGACTTCGCCAAGCTCAGCGACCGCGCAATGCAACGGGGCGGGTCGCTGCGCTCACTCGGGGGCTTCGCGCCCCACCCCGTTGCACCACCGAGCCTGCATGGCTCAAATGAGGAACGGATTCTACTCGGCCCTGGATGATCGAAGGGGCTCACGTCACGGACGATGCGCTTTGATCGGATTGAAAGGTTTCTCCCCCGGGCCGATAGCAGTGCTATGGCGTGCACAATTCCGCAAGTTCCATCCGGCTCTGGCGCAACCGACTTATCGTGGTGGAGCAATATTCTCGCGGACGCGCAAGAGCAGCCGGTAGAGAGATCGGACTTCATTTGGGGTCAGTCCGGCGATGACCCGGGCGTTGACCGCGCGCATGTGACGCAAGGTCAGCCGCGCCATCTTCCGGCCCGCCGGGGTGAGATAGAGATTGATGCGGCGCCGATCTTGGACGTTGGATATGCGAAGGACGAGGCGGTGCCGCTGCATAACTTTGACGATCACGCCAGCATGGGCGTCGCCGTAGCCCATCATGCGGCCGAGCTCGCGCTGGGTAATCCCCTCGTTGCGATAGAGTGCCCGCAAGGGAAACCAGAGCCGAAGCGGCATGCCGCCATGCGCAATGCGGCCCTCGATGTATTTGTATAGGCGAAGACGCGTGTCGCGGATCAAGAAATCCAAGTCGTCCGTCAGCTCGCCGGGAGCGGATTTCGAAGAGCGCCGCGTGCGGGGCATTCGCTTTAGAAGAAGGTGGTGAGGTTCCGCGACAGCAGAACGCTTTGATCAAGATAGATCGCGCGCCGCAGAATTTTCAATCCGTCCTGCTCACGGCGAAGCACGTCGAGTCGCTTGCCGATGAAAAGATCGAAATCATGCTCCAGCCGAAAAGCGGAAACGACGAAGCGGCTTTTGGCAGTAATGTCTTGGCCTTCGATTTTGTCCACCCGGACGTTCGCGACGAAGTGCGTGGTTCGCGAGCGCGGCTCCTCAGCCCAGTGATCGCCGCCCGCGATCTGCTGCACGCGCTTCACCAGATTGTCCTTGCCCTCATCGAACCAGTTCGCTTCGTGCCCGGCACGCGTATATTCGAGCTCGGGCCTGTCGAATCGGACATTGCGCGCCATCGGCATCCAATAGCGAATGTCGGGATGCAGCAGTTCGAGCCACGCCTCGAAACGCCGCTCGTCGAGGAGCTCCGCCTCCACGCTGAAAAAGCGCGCAACTTCCGCTTCGAGAAGGAGCACGTCAAGCGCACGATCGTTTCCGGTCATGATCCCGTCGCAATCGTGCGCGCCCAATGAGCGTAGAACGCGCGCTGGTTATGCTCGGCCACGTCCTCGGTAATGGTCACTTCCTCGCCGAGCCATTCGTCGGGCCGCGCGCGCCGCTCGACACCCATGGCGAGCTGATAATTGAACGGGTATCTGCGTGCGACCATGCCCTCAGTGCCGCGCTGCGCCGCGGTCCAATTCTCCATGTCGTCCTGCTCGACCATTCCCGCCGGACCGGCATAGCGCAGGTAATATTCCCGGAGCGTATTCTTCACGATGTCGGGCGCATTTCGCGGCACGAACAGCCAACGCCAAACCTCGGTTCGCGCCGCGCTTAGCGGATGCCAGACGCCGATGGTCGTGCGCCCGGCGCCGTTGAAATGCGTGTTGGGGAAGATCACGCCGCCATGAATCATGAGGCGCGATTTGTCGCCCAAGCGGCGCTGCCGCATCTCGTGGCATGTGCGATAGTAGTCGTTCACTTCGTCGGGCGCGCCCGCCTGCGGATCATATGCGCCGAGCGCCTGATAGATACTGGCGCGGATCGTGTGCCCACGGTTCGGGTCGGCAACGCTCATTGCCTGGCGGGGCGTCTTTACAGCGGCGAAATTGTGCCGCGAAGTCTTTCCGCTTAGCCCGATCGAAAGGCGTTCGACCGATATGTGGCTGTAGCCGTGGTAGTGGTCGCCGGCGAAATTTTCGGCCCCGAATTTCCAGTTGCACGGGACCTGCCACTTGACGATGCCGCCAATCGCCTCGTAACCGTCATCTTCGCCATCGGGTCCTTGCAGCAGCGCACGCAAATAGAACTGCATGTCGGCGCCGAGATAGTCCTCGAAGGACGGAGCAGACTCGTCGAACGTCGCCCAGATCGAGCCGTAAAACACCGCGACCCGTGCCCGCGCGAGACCCCATTTGCTCTCGCTCCAGTCGTCCGCGATAGCGCTCGTTGTATTTCGGGACACCCGTGAGCGCGCCGTCAAGCGCATAAGACCAGCCATGATAGGAACAAATGAAGCCGGTGGCGTTGCCGACATCGTAGCGGCAAGGCGGCATGCCACGATGCCGGCAGCTGTTGAGCAACACGTTTACAGCGCCCGTTTGGTCCCGCGTAACGATCACCGGCTCGGTGCCTACGCGTGACAGAAAAAAGTCGCCATTCCGGGTGACCTGGCTGGTATGACCGACGAAGCTCCAAGCCGGTAAGAACACGCGCTCCAGCTCGCGACGGAAAATCTCCTCGCTCGAGAAGATGTCCCGACTGAGGGTGCCCGACTTCGAGGTCGATGAAATCGGAAGCCTGCATTGTTACGCACTGTATAACGCTTCGTCCGATTAGTCGAGCAAGCCCTTGACAGGGAAAATAGACGCGCCTAGCGTTTCGGTCATGAAAGAATGGGGATTATTTTGGCGGCGCGGGCTGTCCGCTCTGGCGCTTTTCGGCGCAGCGATCGCCGTTTCTCTCGCGCCAGCCCGTGCGGCCGAGCCCTATGCGATCAATGCCATCCTGTCGCTCACCGGTAACATAGCTTTTGTCGGCTCGGCACAGCAGCGCGCTTTGAAGGCGCTGGAAAAGTATGTGAACGAGACCGGCGGCATCGCCGGGCAGCCGGTGACGTTTGTCATCGCCGACGACCAGTCGAGCGCGCAGACCGCGGTGCAGCTTGGACAGGACATCATTGCGAAGAACGTGCCGATCATTCTCGGCTCCTCGGGACCGGCGTCGTGCGCCGCCGTGGCTCCGCTCGTTGCTCAGGGTGGCCCGGTTCTTTACTGTCTTGCCAACGGCGGGAACGTGGTGCCCGGCAGCTACGAGTTCTTCACGCTCATGTCCTATGAGGCGCAGCTCGCGGTCGCGGTCCGGTATTTCCGCGAGCGCGGGCTCACGCGAATCGCCTCGATCTTCTCGACCGATGCGGGCGGGCAAGGGGCCGAGAAGGCGCTGCAAGCGGCCTTGGCACGGCCTGAGAACAAAGCCGTCGAATTGGTTGCGCGGGAGCATTTCTCTCCGGGCGATGTCAGCGCAGCGGCGCAGGTATCGGCGATCAAGGGCGCCAATCCCAACGCGCTTGTTGCGTGGGCGACCGGATCGCCCGCGGGCATGCTGTTTCGCAGCCTCCGTGACCTCGGCCTCGATTTGCCGACGGTCACCTCGCCGGGAAATCTCACCGAGGCGTTCTTCAAGCAATATGCGGCAATGCTGCCGCGGCAGCTGATCTTCCCTGCCGTCCCGTACTATGCGAACGGCGCGCCGACCGACCAAGCGACGAAGGCGGCGGTCGCAGACGCTCACCGACGCTCTCGCGGCGGCGAATTCGCAAGCCAGATATGATCGCGATCAGCGCATGGGACCCGGGCGTGCTCGTCATCGATGCGCTGCGGAAGCTCGGCACCGGCGTTCCGCCGCGCACGGCTCCGCGACTATCTTGTCGAATTTGAAAGGCTGGGTCGGAGCGGACGGCCCTTATGATTTTA
This sequence comes from uncultured Alphaproteobacteria bacterium, assembly GCA_963729295.1. Lineage (GTDB taxonomy): Bacteria > Pseudomonadota > Alphaproteobacteria > ATCC43930 > CGMCC-115725 > DATJLY01. The sequence continues at coordinate 14,089 of CAVSNJ010000027.1, read as the reverse complement.
GCGCGGCGCCGCAGCGCGGGGTCGGCGAGAACAACGTCGTTATGGCGCGTTGGGACACGGAGCGAGGCACGGGCGTTGCCGTGAGCAATTTCGGCGGTGCGCCACTCGCCGGAAACTAGGAGGAGGTCGCCATGCTTGCATGCCTGTCGCCGAACGGCCAGAACCTCAACCATGGCAACTCGCCCCCGACGCGGCTTCTCGTCGCTACGCTGCGCGGCATCAGCGTGCTGGAGCGCGCGCATCCCGGCGCTGCCGTGGACCGACCGCGGCCGCAGGCTCGACGGCCAGCATTGCAGCTCGCTGCTGATCGAGCCGCGACACGGCGGCATCTTCGCCGGCATGCATACCGGCGGCCTCTATTTCAGCTCCGATGGCGGCGAGACGTGGGAGCCGCGTTCCAACGGCATTACCATCGAGCACGTGTTCTCCCTCGGCTGCGCCCATCACGGCCACAAGGTCGCGCTCTATGCCGGGACCGAGCCCGCCTCGATGTTCCGCAGCGACGATTACGGCCTCACCTGGATCGAGCAGCCCGGCGTCAAGGAAACGCGGGGGCGCGAGAAATGGTCCTTTCCGAGCCCGCCGCATCAGGCGCATGTGAAGACGATGACGATCGACCCGCGCGAGCCCGAACGTCATTTATGCCGGCGTCGAGCAGGGCGATCTGTTAAAGACGACGAATGGCGGCGCCACATGGCGCGTGCTCGATGACTATTCGAAACCGACGGATTGGACCTATCGCGACATCCATCAGATCGTGGTTCACCCGGCGAACTCGGCCGAGCTCTATATGACTACCGGTATGGGCCTTTATCGCAGTCTCGATGCCGGCGAGACCTGGACCCTCTTCGTCGATAACAATTTCCGCATTGGATATCCCGACCACCTCATCGTCTCGCCGTTGGACGGCGACACGATGTTCATGGCGGGTGCGCGGGCCAATCCCGGCGACCTGGCGAAAAACCCGCCGCGCCGAAGGCACGATCATGCAGACGCGCGACCGCGGGCGGACCTGGACGGAGGCAAGCCGCGGCCTGCCCGAGGACCGGCGCGCCAATATCGAGGCCATGAGCCTCGCGGATTATCCCGGCGGCTTCACGCTTATTCGCGGGCACCACGGATGGCGACGTTTTCGCAAGCGACGACGAAGCGCGATCATGGACGCGAATCGCCGCGGGGCTCGCGCCCGTCTCGAAGGGCAATCACTACCGCCCACTCCAGGCCGCGTGACCGGTCTCCGCCCGGCCGGCCGCCATGCGCATCATTGCCGTCGAGGAGCATTTCTCGGACCCGCTCTACCGTCAGAAGCTGTCCGTCAACGAAGGACGCAGTTTCTACATCGTCAGCCGTGGCGAGCGGCTTGGACACGACATAGCGAAGGAACTCGACGACCTTGGCAAATCGCGCCTCCGGCACATGGATGCGAGCGGTATCGATATCGAGGTCCTGTCATTCAACGCACCGGTCGCACACCGCCTTGCGCCGAACGAAGCGATCGGCATGGCAAAGCGTCTGAACGACCGCCTCGCCGGCGCGATGCGTGCGCACCCGAAGCGATTTGCTGGCTTCGCCGCTCTGCCGATGACGGAGCCGCTCGCCGCCGCCGACGAGCTCGAGCGTTGCATCAAGGATCTCGGTTTGGTCGGCGCTATGATTCACGGCCACAGCGCGGGACGCTTTTTGGACGACAGGAGGTTTTGGCCGATTTTCGCGCGCGCGGAACAGCTTGGCGTGCCGATCTACCTCCACCCAGCCTTGCCGCATCCGGACGCGCTTAAGGCCTATTTCGAAGGGTTTGAGGACGTAATCGCTCGCCCAGGATGGGGGTTTGCCGTCGACACCAGCGTGCATTTTCTGCAAATCCTGTTTGCGGGCGTGTTCGACGCGTTCCCGAAGCTACAGATGATCATGGGACATCTCGGCGAGGGTTTGCCCTTCGCAATGCATCGCATGAACGACCACACGTTCGAGGCGGCGCGGCGCCGAGGCCTCGAGAAGACGCCGCTCGACTACATCCGCGATCACCTGTACGTGGCGACAAGCGGCAACTGGTACGAGCCAGCTTTCCTATGCACGCTCCTTGCCATGGGCGCCGATCGCATTCTGTGGGCGATCGACTGGCCCTACGAAGCCAACCGGACCGGCATGGAATTCTGGCGAACGTTAAGCCTCAGCGATGCAGACCGCGAGAAGATCGCGCATGGCAACGCAGAGCGCCTCCTCCGGCTGTCGTGAGCGACGAAGATGCCTCTTCATATGACGCGGCGCACGGCGATCTGCGGACTGGCGGGTTCGCTTTCGGCGATTGCCGGCCGCTCAGCGAGAGCTGCCGACAAATTGCGTGTCGGCAAGGCAGTGGCGGAAGTGTTCGGCTATGTGCCGCTCGACGTCGGATTGAAAGCGGGTATCTTCGAGAAGAATGGCCTCGAGATCGAGGAAATCAATTTTGCCGGCGGAGCCAAGATGGCGCAAGCCGTCGTCGCCGGCGCCGTCGACATCTCGCTGAGCTCTGGGCCGGAGATGGTCCTTGTCGCCAAGGGCGTGCCCGAGATCGCGGTAGCGTCCATAACGCATTCGCCCGCGTTCATGGCAATCGTGGTTGGCAGTCAATTCAGTGGCAACGGCGTCGGCGCGCTCAAGGGAAAGAAAATCGGCATCACCTCGGCCGGATCGCTCACCCAGTGGATCGTCGAAGCGCTGAACAAAACGCAGGGCTGGACCGGCGACGAGCGCGCGATTGCGGTCGCGATCGGCGGCTCGCCCACGGCGGCCTTTGCCGCTCTAAGAGTCGGCCAGATCGACGCGGATGTCGGCGGACCGCCCACCGGCTTCGAGCTCGAAGAGCGGCATGAGGGCCGGCTCCTGATCGAGTGCGCGGCGTACCTCAATGCGATCGAGCTGTTTACGATTTTCGCCAGCAACCGGGCGACAGAAGAGAACCCGGATGCCATTCGCCGTTTCCTCAAAGGGTGGTTCGAATCCGTTGCCTTCATGAAGACCCACAAGGCGGAATCCGTGGACGTGGCCGCGGCGGCGACCGGCTTTTCGATCAATGCCGTGTCCCGCACATATGATAGCGTCATGTCCGGGTTCTCGACCGACGGCAGGTTCCAGCCGGAAGCGATTGCGACGCTTCACGCCTCGTTCGTCGATCTCGAGCTTCTGCCCGAGCCAATCGATATGACGAAGCTCTACACCGAGCGCTTTCTGCCGAAGGGATCTTCGATATGAAGGGGCCGCGCACATTGCAACTCAATTCTGCGGTCAGTACTCGTTTGACCGAGAGAAACCGAAGGAGGCTCCGATGACTGGCCGGCTGCGGTCGCGTTTCGTTTTGGCGAACGGCGTGCGGACGCATTATTCCGAGGTCGGCGACGACGGGCCAGCAATTGTGGCACTTCATGGCGGCGGCGCAGGATCCTCCGGTGCCTCAGGAATAGGGCTTCTCATGGAGAAGCTCGCCGACGATTTTCGCGTCATCGCACCCGATTCTATCGGCGGGTTCGGACTGACAGATCCTTATGCGCCGGCCCCTCGCGGCCTGTTCAGCCGGGTCGAGCACACCGCCGATGTGATCGACGCGCTGTGCCTCCCGAAAGTGACGATGTTCGGCAACTCGCAGGGCGCTTGGGCGGCCGCGCAGTATGCGCTTCTCAATCCCGATCGCGTCGAGAAGATCATCCTCGTCTCCTCGCTTACGATCGCGACGTCGCTCGGCATTCGCCAGCGGTCCACCGAGGCCGGAAAGGCGCTCAGCGAGTATGACGGGTCGCGCGAGGGGATGCGGCGAATTCTCGACGCGCTCATCATCGATCGCGCGCGCATCACCGATCGGCTGATCGACGAGCGTCAAGCGGCGGCTACCCGTCCCGGAGCGCTCGAAGCCTTCCGCAGTTTCGGCCGCGCCATCGCGGCGACGCGCACCAACCCGCTGTTTGCGCTGCAGAACGACATGACGAAGAGCATGCCGACGCTAACGCAAACCATTCCAACCATTTTCATTTGGGGTGACAGCGACACGTTCGCGCTGCCCGAAACCGGACGCGAGATCGAAAAGCGCCTTCCCGACTGCAAGTTTCACTGGATTGCCGGCGCGGGACACCAGGCACAGACCGACAAGCCCGATGAGTGCGCCAGGATTGTCCGAGATTTTCTGAGATCCTGACGCGACCTATTGAACATCCCAATAGGCGAAGCCAAGCCCGGTTACGGCGTGGCGGGCCGGGATGTAGTCTACAACCGTCGCCTTGCCGCCGTCGAAGGCGCCGGCGACGGCGATCCAGCTGCGGATTTCGCCCGTGCCGCTCCGCAGCGTATCGGAATCGAAGGTGAAGAGGTTCTTGAGCTGCGCGCCCTCGCCGCGCGCAATGCGCTCGATCACCCAGCGGTCCAAGGGTTCGTCGACCCAGCCCGCGCGCGGCCCTAACGGACAATGAGAAAGCCCGCCCGACCCGTAGAGCACCACCCGCTCGGGGCGCGCGTCAAAGAACTCGCGCATCGCCTGGCCCAGCGTATAGCAGCGGGCAGCGCTCGGCAGCGGCGGGTGATAGGCATTGACGAACACCGGAATAAGCGGAAGGCCGCGATCGGCAAGCGCCATGACCTTGCCGATGCGAGTGAAGGCGTGCCCGAGGCCCGTGTCGGGTCGACCTATCGGCTTCAACTCCTCCATACAAACGGGATCGAAGCCGCGGTCCATCAAGGCTTCGACCAGGCCTCGCGCGAGCGCCGGATGGCCTTTGAAGTTGACGTGGTTGGCCGTGTGCTTCTCGCCGATAAAGCTGATGCTCGTCGTGCCGGAAGCCGCTTTGCCGATGAACACGGCGAGCGCCGGCACGAAAGCTCTGGAGAACACTTCGGTCTGGTCGTCGCCGACGACGACGACGACATCGGGTCGCGCCAACTCCAGCTGCTCGGTCAACGCATCAAAGCCTTTCCGAATGCGGCGCACGTAATGCTCGAGTACCTCCGGTGTCTCTTGTGCAAGCTCCGGCGGCTGCGGCACGTCCTTGACGAGTGCGCGATGAACGGTCGGCCAGTGCTCCGCGCTGACGAACATCGACGGCGCGTGAGAGGACGCCAATCCGAGAACGAGGGGCATGGTGGTGCCATCTTTCCACGAAGTTGTTGCGGGGCTCGCAGCCGATGAGAGCCAATGTATCACAAGGGTAGGCGGCATCGCTTGTGCCGTCACTCCGTCGGGTCCGCCGCATCGCGCCCGGTTTTTTACGTTGGCCGTGCTCTGTGCCGATTTGCTCGACTTGACCGCCCAGTCCGCGGCGATGGAGCCTGTGGCGATGATTACCGACCTCGGCGCCTGGTTCGATCACATCGCAGGGGCGGTGCACTCCTTCGGAGGCGGGATGCTGAATTTCATTGGCGACGGCGTTCTGGCGGTTCTCCCAGTCGCCCGCACGCCTGCCGAGGCCTGTGAGGCCGTGCCATCGCCGCAGCCCGCGTCGGCATGGCTCATCTCGATGCTGCGCGGCAGCGCGGGGGCGACCGCCACTGCCCGTCGTTGCGGCGCTGCGTCTGGGCAAGATGCTGTGGGGCTATATTGGCGCCGTGGAACGGCTGGATTTCGCCGCCATTGGCCCCGCCGCCAGCTTGGTCAGCCGGCTGGAACCCGGGAAACAGGAATTCGCCCGGTCGCCTGCTTCCCTGCCGAAGGTAGGCATCGATGGCTTCACGGGTTGGCTCGGTCAGTTCGAATCGCACCGGCCGGCCAGTCTTCTTCTGGCGCACGGTCGCACGATCAACGGCATGTCCGTGCGGTGCCACATCCTCGACTTTCAAGGCAACAACATCACAGCCACGGAGCTTGCTGTCGATTGCCAGATTGAACATCGCCAGATCGCGTGCTCGATTCCCGAGCTGCAGTTTGCTGCGAATGGACCAGACGTGCTTTGGTCGAAGCGGCGGCTTCGCACCGGTAAGCTTGCCCTTATTCCAGGGGACGCGACGATGCAGTTCGCTTGGGCTTTCATCGATGTCTTGCATGGTCAGCTCCTCAGTTGGTGAGCCCGACCAGCATGAGTGATTGGGGTCCGCTGTTAGACAACTTCGGCTGTTAGCTTGTGTTGGGCCGGAATACGGTGGTCACTGCTTGACCCTGAGCGGTCATAGACCTTTCAGGAGTCGAGATCGACCGAATCCGATATAGTAGGTCCAATTCGCTTATTCAGAGCGCGGCCGAGGGCCAAGCATGAGCGATCTTCGCGACTGGCTGCGACGACACAATCTCGAGGAATATGCCGATACATTCGAGGCGAACGATATCGATCTCGATATATTGGCGGAGTTGACCGAGCCCGTCTTAGAGCGCCTCGGCGTGTCGCTGGGCAATCGGCTGCGCTTAATGAAGGTCATCCGGGAACGCGCCGGTTCCGAACCGTCATCGCCGCCTGCCTCGAAGACTGCCACTGAGTCCAGTCCGGAATCGCACGGTGAGGCCGAACGCCGCCAGGTCACGGTGCTGTTCTGCGACCTCGTCGGCTCGACGGCTCTCTCCACGCGGCTCGATCCCGAAGACATGCGGGACATTGTGCGCAGCTACCAGAGCGCATGTGCGCAGGTCATTGCGGCTCATGACGGATTTCTGGCGCAGTTCCTCGGAGACGGGATACTTGCCTTTTTCGGCTATCCGCGAGCACACGAAGACGAGGCAGAGCGTGCCGTCCGCGCCGCTATCGCGATGGTCGCGGCGGTTGGAAAGCTCACGCCCAGGCCCGAGGTACGGCTTCTGGCGCGGATCGGCATTGCCACCGGCCTCGTCGTGATCGGCGATCTATTGGGCGAGGGCGCGGCGCAGGATCGGGGCGTGGTCGGCGAGACGCCCAACCTTGCCGCCCGGCTCCAGGCGCTCGCCGCGCCTGGCGCAATCGTGATCTCCGATGGCATGCGGCGTCTCTTGGGTGGGCTATTCGAATGCCGCGACCTCGGGCCGATCGAACTCAAAGGCTTTGACACGCCGCAGCGCGCCTGGGAAGTGGAACGCGAAAGCGCCATCGAAAGCCGGTTCGAGGCCTTCCGCGCGACCGACGCGGCGGAGCTCATTGGTCGCGACGAGGAACTGGAGCTGCTGCTGCGACGCTGGAGTCAGGCCAAGCGCGGCGATGGTCGGGTCGTGTTGTTGTCGGGTGAGCCGGGCATCGGCAAATCGCGTCTCATCGCCGCGCTCCACGAGCGGATCATGACCGAGCCACACCTGCGGCTGCGCTATTTTTGTTTACAGCACCATCAGGACAGCGCACTTCATCCCGTGATCGCCCAACTCGAGCGGGCAGCAGGCTTCGTTCGCGACGATACCGCCGAGGCGAAACTTAGTAAGCTCGAGGCGCTGCTGGCGCCCGCCTCGCCGCAGTCGGAAGAGATGACACTTATTGCCGAGCTTCTGTCGATTCCGTTGCCAAACCGATATCCGCCGCTCGCGCTCCTCCCGCAACGCAAGAAAGAGAAGACTTTTGAGTCTCTTATGCGTCAGCTCGAGGCACTCTCACGAGTCAACCCGGTGGTGATGATCTACGAAGATCTTCATTGGATCGATCCAACCTCGCGCGAGCTGCTAGATATTGTCGTCGACCGCGTGCAATCGCTCCCCGTCCTCCTACTCATCACTTTCCGTCCGGATTTCGTACCGCCCTGGATCGGGCGATCCCACATCACGCTCCTTGCTTTGAACCGCCTGGGCACGCGAGAGGGTGAGGCGATGATCACGGCCGTCGCCAGCGACAAAGCGCTGCCGCGGGCGGTGGTTGAGCAGATCATTGCCCACACCGACGGTATCCCGCTCTTCATCGAGGAGCTGACCAAGGCGGTACTCGAAAGCGGCATCTTGCGCGAGGAGGCGGGCGGATACGCTCTGGACGGACCGTTGCCGCCGCTCGCGATTCCAACGACGTTGCAAAGTTCGCTGATGGCACGGCTCGACCAACTCGCTCCCGCCCGCGAGGTGGCGCAGATCGGCGCTGCTATTGGCCGGCAATTCTCCTACGAGCGTCTCGCCGCCGTGGCGCGACTCCCCGAAGACCGGCTGCGCGACGCCCTGACGCGGCTCGTCGAGGCTGAGCTCGTCTTTGCGCGCGGCACGCCGCCCGACGCCAATTACGTTTTCAAGCACGCGCTCATCCAGGACGCTGCCTATGCGACGCTCGTGCGCGAGCGCCGCCACGAGCTTCACGCGCGCATCGCCGTGGCGCTTGAGCGCGATGAGGGCATCGAGCCCGAGCTTCTGGCCCATCATCTGGCCGAAGCAGGAGAGACCGCACGCGCCGCCCAGTCGTGGCTCGAGGCTGGAAGGCGCGCCGCGCAGCGTTCTGCCAATGCCGAGGCTATCGCGCATTTCAAGCGCGGCATCGCGGCCATGATGTCGTTGCCGGACGACCCCGAGCGCGCCAAAGTCGAGCTGCACTTGCTAATCGCATTGGGCGCCGCGCTAATGTCGACGGTGAGCTCAGCCTCGCCGGAAGTCGTATCCACCTATGCGCGGGCGCGCGCGTTGGCACGGAAGACTGGACAGGCGGCCGAGTTGTTTCCGGCACTGTGGGGATCGTGGCTCGTCGCATTCTCTATCGGCGATCTCGGCAGCGCCGGTGCGCTGGTCAAGGAACTGCACACGCTGGCACATGACGCCGACGACAACGAGTTCGTATTTCAGGCACATCATGCCGGCTGGCCCACGCTCCTTGCGCAGGGCGATCTCGCGGGTGCGCAGCGCAGTCTCGAAGCAGGAATTCCGCTCTATCGTCGCGACGCCTATCGCCGCCATGCCGTGACCTATGGCGGACATGACCCAGGCGTTTGCGGACATGGATTGGCAGGGATGACCTACGCCATCATGGGCCATCTCGATCGCGCACGGTCCGAGGCGGATTCCGCGCTGATCCTTGCGAAGGATCTCGCGCACCGGCCGAGCCTTTCGCATGCCTATTGGCTCGCGAACGAGACCTCCTACTTGCGCCGCGACACGTCGTCAGTGGGCGCGCTCGCGGCGGAGATGCTGGCTTTCGTCAAGGAACACGGCACCGCCCTCGCGGTGGCCAATGCAACAGTGTTTCGCGCCTGGGCGCTTATCGCGGGCGGAAACCGGGACGAAGGCGTCGCCGCGCTTCGCGATGGCGTGTCGCGGTGGCAGGGGACGGGATCGCGTTTCAATGCTCCCTACCGGGTCGTGCGCATGGCGGATGCCATGCTGCTTGCAGGCGAGGCCGAGGAGGCGCTGAGGCTCGTTAACGAAGGATTTCGCCTCAGCGCTGAGACAGGTGAGCATTGGTCCGACGCCGAGCTCGAGCGGCTTGCGGGCGAGGCGCATCGGCTGCTCGACACTAAAGCGGGCGGTGCGGTGTCCGAAGCGTATTTCCTTCGTGCGCTTGCTGCTGCGCGCGCAATCGGTGCCCGACTCTTCGAGCTTCGCGCTGCGACCGCACTCGCGCGACTCTGGCACTCACAGAACAATACCGCCGCAGCCCGCGACCTCCTCGTGCCTGCCTATAATTGGTTCACGGAGGGATTTGACACCACCGACGTGAAAGAGGCGAAAGAGGTGATCGATCGCCTGGATTGAGCGCAGTCCGCCTGCCGGCACCCATTGCTCAATGTCTGTGAATGGCACTTTTGCGAAGCGCTGCGATGGCTGCATTTGGGCCGCTATCAGGGCATAATCGGACGTGATGAGCACCGGTGACGGGTGCTGTTGACCCTTATCGGTTATGACCCGGCGCAGACCCGTGGCGGCGCGCATTGACAACCGGTAGGCTCCGCCTACCATCGCTTTCACGTCTTTCCAATCGCATTTGCTGGGAGGCTCAAATGATCTTCCACGCATCGATTCCGGCCGACGATCCCGAGCGGGTGGCAAAGGTATTGGGCGAGCTGTTGGGCGGCGGGTACAGCCCGTTCCATGTCGGGCGCCACAGCTTCATGGCGCGGGGTGGCGCCGAAGAGGAGTATGGCACCGGGATCGAGGTCTATCCCCGCGACGAAGTCATGATGCCGGGCGACGGCGAGAATGAGATGGTCCAGCAGGGCCATCTCGGTAATCCGCCGCGCTACGGCTCTTTCCACCTCGCGGTCGGGACCAGGCTTTCAAAGGAAGAGATCATCACGATCGGCAAGCGCGAAGGCTGGCGGGCGCTTCATTGCAGCCGCGGCCGCTTCGATGTGGTCGAGTTCTGGCTCGAGAACAGTCTGATGATCGAGTTCATGACGCCTGAAATGCAAGCCCAGTACAAGGCGCTGGTATCGGGCAGGCGAAGCCAGACGGCGGCAACGGCCTCAGCCGCGTAGGCGGCTGTCAGCTAGCCCACTCACGAGGAAATCCAGAGCTGCAGCATAGTGCGGCAAATCTACTGCAGCGCGCCTGCCGTTTGGGTCCCACATGCCCCCGGGTCCCTAAATCCGATGCGCCAATGTCGCGAGGAATTCAACCTCATGATACGTGAATCGCTGTTCGTCCACCTCTAACGTGTCTCGCGAGCCATCGAGGGAGCCTCGGCGAAGGTGGCCTAGCACTTTGGAAAATAGTCAACGCTCCACCGAAGCGCGCCAGGCGAAGGCGCGGTGCTCGAGCCGGGCGAACAGCCCATGCTCGAGGATCAGCATCAAGATGACGAACATGAGGATCCAGGCCAACACCTGGCTCATGTCGAACTGCTCGAACCAGAAGAAGAACATGTAGCCGATGCCGAATTTGAGGCCGAAGGTCTCGGACAACGCCACGATCTTCCACGTCATGCCGAAGGAATACCGCAACGCCGAAAAAATATAGGGCATGAGTTGCGGCAGATAGACCTTGCGCAGGCGCAGGCACCGCCCGGCCTTGAACGTCATCGCCATCTCGACGAGCGAGACGTCCATCGCCTTCGCGCCTTCATAGATGTTGACGACAACGTAAGGCGTCACCACCGCCATTACCGCGACGAGCGCGCCCGCTTCGCTATAGCCGAACCACATGACCGCGACGAACACCATTAGGATCGTCGGCATTGTCAGCATCAGCGGAATGATGGCGAGGAGCGAGCGCTCGACGATCCGGCTCAACGCCATGGTGAGGCCGATGCCGATGCCCAGCAGCATGGCTGCGGCGAAGGAGACGAAGATGCGGCCTAGCGTGATGGCGATATGGAAATAGGCGGAATGCCCCTCCGGATCGAGCGTCACGAAATCGCTGGCCATCGAGCGGGCGATCGCCCCAGGCCCCGGCAGGACGTTGGGGTCGCGCATCAGCCGCGCCGCCACCCACCACAAGAGGATGAGGACCATGATCGAGCTCACGCGGAGCGAGGCGGCTCTCATGCGTGGTCCCATCTCAGACGCTTGCCTCGACGACGCTGAAGAAGTCGCGGGTCAACGTCTTCTCGAGGTCGAAGATCAGGCTGTCTTCCGGCTTGCGCGGACGTGGAATGTCGACCGACACGCGCTTGAAGATACGCGCGGGCTTGGTCGTCATCATGTAGATCTGGTCGGACAGGAACACGGCCTCCGTGAGGTCGTGGGTGACGAACAGGATGGTGGGCCGCGCGCGCGCCAGGATCTCCATGAGGTCGAACCGCATCTTCCGCGCGGTGATGGCGTCGAGATGGCTGAACGGCTCGTCCATCAGCAATATGTCGGGCTCGATCGCGAGCGCGCGCGCGATGGCCACGCGCTGCTGCATGCCGCCGGAGAGATTAAGCGGATAGTTGCGCTCCTGCCCCGCGAGCCCGACCAGCTCGAGATGCCGGCCGACCCGCTCGCGCCATTGCGGCCGCGGCACGTTCTGCGCCTCGAGGGCGAACTGGATGTTGTCCTCGACCGTGAGCCAGTTCAGAAGCCGCGGGCTCTGGAACACGTAGCCGATGCGGGGCTCGGTGCCGGCCCGGCCGCCGCGCGGCGCCAGGGCGACCGTGCCGCCGTCATAGGTCTCGATGCCCGCGACGATGTTCAACAAGGTCGATTTGCCGCATCCCGACGGGCCGAGAAGCGTGACGAACCCGCCCTCCTCAACGGTCAGGCTGATCCCCTCGAGGACGACGAAGGTGTCGGCGCCGCCGGGCGAGGCAAACCGCTTCGTGAGGTTCGTCACCGCAATGGCTGTCGTGTCCACGCGTCGCCTCTCCGCCCTTCTTGGTTTGCTTGCCGCGCCCTGTGGTCAGGTCGCGAATTGACGGCGCCAGGCGAAACTGCGCCGTGCCCACACGCGAAACACCAGAAGATCGATCAGCACCATCACGATCATGAAGCTCACGCCCCAGGCGAGCATCATATCGACGCGCGTGTCCTGGAACCAGTAGACGAGCTTCTGGCCGACGCCGCTCGCGACGCCGAACGCCTCGGCCACGAGCGCGATCTTCCACGACAGCGAGAGCGAGATCCGAAGCGACGAGAAGATATAGGGCATGAGCTGCGGGATGAGCACCTTGCGCAGCATGAGCGAGCGGTCGGCCTTGTAGACCCGGGCCATCTCGACGAGGCCCTTCTCCACGGCCTTGGTGCCCTCCCAGATGTTCATCACGACGAAGGGAACGACGATCAGGAAGATCGTCAGGATTGGCGCCACCTCCGAAAGTCCGAACCACAGCACCGACAGGAACGCCCAGCAAACGGCGGGAAAGGTCAGCAGCACCATGATCCAACTGTCGAAGAAGATCTCGATGTTGCGCCGCAGCCCCATGACGAGGCCCATGGCGGTGCCCACGATCATCGTCACCGCGAACCCCTCGACGATGCGGGCGAGCGTCACGCCGATCACCGCATAGGTGGCCGGGTCGCCATAGATCTCGATCATGCGCTCCAGTAGCACGCCGGGACCCGGAAAGAACACCGGCAGGAAGTGCAGCGAGACCGCCTTCCACAGCACCAGCGCGAGCACGATCGTAACCGCGCCCGGCATCATCTCCCGGGCGCGGCGGACCGCCAAAAGCGTAAGCTCGGCTGTCATTTCGTCACGAGGATCGCGTATTTGTCCTCAGGCGGCACGGCGGTCAGGATGCCGTGCGCCTTGGCCATTTCCAGGAACTTCCACTCCGCGTCGACCGCCTTCTTGTCCCAAGTCGTGAGAAACATCTGCTTGGACTCGAGCAGCTTCTTGTAGGTCGCGATCTGGGCGGGCTTGGTGACGCCGGCGAGCGCTCCGTATTTCTTGACCGCTTCATCGAGATTGGCGGGGTTTTCGAGCCACCGGAAGGAATTGTTGCTGGCGGCGGCGAAGCGCTGGGCGCGGTCCGGATTCTCGTCGACCCAGCTCTTCCAGGCAACTAGCGGCGCCGCCCATACAATCGGATAGCCGGTCTTCTTGCGCCAGTACTCGTCGGGCGCGAAAAGCAGGCGGAACTTGTCCGGCTCCGACATCGCCTCGACGGTGAACGAGCTGATATTGAGCATGGCGTCGACGGATCCGTTCTCGAGCAGCTTGTAAAGCGCCGGCGCCGCGAGCTCCTGGAGCTTCGTGTCCTTCGCGAGGTCGAGCCCATAGCCATCGATGATGGCTGCGCGCGCCGCCTTGTACGAGCCGGCGCCGGTCGAGAATGTGCCGAACGTCTTGCCGCGCAGATCGGCGATCGTCTTGATTGGGGAATCCTTGCGGACGAACACGTCGTTCACCACGGTGAGCCCGCCGCCGATGATCTCCCAGGCAAGGCCCTCGTTGATCTTGTCGATCGCGTCCATGCCGGAATAGGTCGTGGACATTGTCTGCTTGCTCGGCAGGCTGGCGAGGAAGCCGGCGAAGGGCCGCGGATCGACGTTGAGGTCGATGCCGTGCTTCGCGAAGACGCCGGCGTCCTTAGAGCCGAGATAATTGAGGACGAAGACGCTGTCGCGCGGAATGACGATTGTGACCTTGTCGAGCGCGCGAGCGGACATGGGAAAGACGCCGACGATCAGCGCTGCCATACCAAGCACAGTTAGTACAAAGGTTCGTCTCATTGCGCCCTCCGATTGGTTAGCGATAGGATACTATCCAAAGATCGGCCCGGTGCGCACCCTAAGATTTATCATCTTCCGCGGTTGTGCCTACCTAAAATCAAATCCGAACATATTGGTGATGGAGGCCGCCGAGAATTGGAATTGCCGCGATGCGGCCGGTGCGATTAGCGGGGCGATGGATCGGCGC
>CAVSNJ010000026.1:0-470434 GCA_963729295.1 uncultured Alphaproteobacteria bacterium | reverse complement strand
CGATCGCGCTCGGGTCGATCGTGCTGCAGCTCGTATTGCTGAAGGTGCATGCATTGCCCGCGAGCGTCGTGACACCGCCGCTTTGGACGGTGATGTTGGCGGGATCGAGGAGCCAGGTCCCGGCCGCGCCCGAGGGTGCCAGCGCATCGACTGTGCCGGTCGAGATCGCGACATTCGCGCCCGACGTGTCGGCAAAGCCGCCATTGCCGCCGGCGGCGCCGCCTTCGACCGTGATCGCGCCGTTGAAGGTGAGCGCGTCGCTCGCCTCGATAGTGACCGAGCCGCCGTTGCCGCTCGAAATGGCATTCGCATTGAGGAGCGCGCCCTCTGCGACGCTTACGTCGCCGCCGCTGACCGAGATGGTGCCGCCGCCGCCATTGCCCGACGCGTCGAGAACCGAGCTCGGGCCGAGCGTGACGCTGCCCTGGCCCGCGTCGAGCACGATCGCGCCATTCTCGACATGCGCCGAGGTCGCCTCGATCATGCCGGTGACGTTGATCGCGTTGGTTAGGACATTCCGCGCCGCCTGCGCCGTCAGCAGGACTTCGCCGCCGGCTGCGGAGATCGTGCCGGAGTTCGCGACCAGCGCAGACACCGGGTTGCCGTTGCGGTCGAGCGGCGTCACGGCGAGCGGCGCCGAGACGGCGAAGGAGATGAGGCTGTCGCCGGTGAAATCGACCGTGAACGCCGCGCCGCTCGCCAGCACGACCTTGCCGAGATCGGCCTCGATGAGGCCGCTGTTGGTAACACGCGCGCCGGCGAGCACGGCGGCGCCGCCCGCGGCAACGGTGATCGAGCCGCGATTGACCACGGCGGCGCTGGCGTCGGCGCTCGGCTGGTCGAAGACGAAGTTGCCGCCGAGGAAATTCTGGTCGCTGATGTTCGAGGTGGTCGCGATGAGCCCCGCGACATTGACCGAGGCGCCTTGCCCGAACATCACGCCGGCCGGATTTATGATCCAGACGATGCCGTTGGCGATGAGGTTGCCGTTGATCTGCGACACGCTGCCGCCGAGCACGCGGTTCAGCACGATCGCCGAACTGTTGGGCTCTATGAATTGCAGCGTCGACCCATTGGGGACGTTGAGGCTCTGCCAGTTGATGACGGATTTTTCGCTCGTGGTGCGGACGGTCGTGACGTTGCCGCTTGTCGCGATCGAGGCGCCGGCGGTCGCCGGCGAGAACCCTGTCTGCTGCGCCACGGCCGGGGCGGCGGTGATCGCTGTCGCGCACAGGAGAGCCCACGACAGGAAACGCCGCGGCCGCCTCGGTATGCCACCCCTTCCCGAATGCACGTGCACCCGCCGTCTCGGATTAATTCTTTCGTAACTCATTATACGCAGGAAAAACTGATTCAGAAGGACGAAACGAGCCCGTCATGCTTAACATTTATGAGTCTTTAACATGTGCGTCGCGCGACAGGTGTGACGCAGGTCACATTGTCGAGCGCGACATGGCGCATCCCCAATTCGTCCGGGACGAGCGGCGGCCCGCTGTGGTAGAAATTATCCATTGATTCACGCGTGAATTGGCCATTTCCCTTCGTCTTTGAGGGGGTTTCGATAGCGCCCGCCTATTTCCTGGGAGCTCGATGATGAAGCGATCGATTGGACGCGCGGCCGCCACTTCGCAGTTCGAGACGGCGGCGCGGAGGCGGCTCATGCGAAGTCTCTACGCGCTTCCCATCCTGCTGTCGGCCGGCGTTGCCCTCCCGGCGACGGCGGCGGACGACGCGCAATCCTACATGGCAAAAGCGAAAGCCGATATCGACAAGGGCAACCTCCCAACCGCCGAGATCGAATTGCGCAATGCCGCGCGCCTCGACGCGAACAATCCCGCCATTCATCTCGAGCTCGCCGATATCTATCTCAAACTGGGCAATCTACCGGCGGCCGAGGCCGAGGCGCGCGTGGCGAAGACCTTCGGCGCGGCGGACGCGGCCGACCCGCCGCTGGCCGAAGCGCTGTTGCGCCAGAACAAATTCGAGCAGCTGTTTCAGGACGTTGCGCCGGGCGATCGCCCTGCCGACCTCGAGGCTCTGGTTCGGTTCGATCTCGGATCGGCCCATATCAATCTTGGCGAATTCAAACAGGCGGAACCGCTTCTGAGGGATGCGGAGAAGCTCGATGATAAGGCGGTGCTACCGAAGCTCGGCATGGCCCGCTGGTACATTGTCACGCGCAACTTCGCGAGCGCCGAGGAGGAATTGGCGCGCGCCAAGGAAATCGCGCCGGACGATGTGCGCATCCTGCGCCTGGCAAGCGATCTCTCGCTGAAAAGGGGTGAATTCGAAGCGGCGGGGAGGCAGCTCGACGAACTGCTGGCAAAAAGCCCGAACGACCTTGCCGGCCGCCTCGCCCGCGCCGAAGTCTATGCCGACCTAGGACAATTCGACCAGGCCTTGCCGCAGATCGACCGCGTCCTCAGCGCCGACAAGAAGAATGGGCCGGCGATGTATCTGAAGGCCTTCATTCTATTCAGGCAGCACAAATTGCAAGAGGCCGACGCATTGCTCACCAACGTCAGCGTCGGATTCGCGTCGTTCCCGGAAGGCTATTTGCTGGCAGGGTCCGTGAAGTATGCGCTCGGACAATACCAGCAAGCGTACGAGATGCTGTCGAAGTTCCTGGCGCGGCGGCCGGACAACGTCGAGGCGCGGCGACTGGTCGCCAGCATTGCGCTTCATAACCACGACACGGACACGATCATCCAAGAGCTGAGTCCGGTCGTTGAGAAAAATCCGACCGACGCGGCGTCGCTGGCGCTTCTCGCCCAAGCCTATTACGCGACGAACCAGAAAGACAAGGCGATCGAACTTTATCAGTACGCGATCGCGGCAAAACCCGCCGATTCCTCCGCGCAAATGAATCTTGCCTATGCCGAACTCCAAAGCGGCAAAGTTGAGGGGGCCGAAGCGCAGCTCGAACAAGCCGCGCGGGAAGCCAAGCCCGACAGTGGAGCGTCGGAGTTCCTCGTTCTGTCGCTCATGCGCGAAGGAAAGCTGACCAAGGCTGCCGCCACCGTAGAAAGCATGTTAAAGCAGGACGGCTCCAACGTGATTACGCGCAACCTGCTCGGCATGATTCGCTTGGAGCAGGAGAACTATGCGGAGGCTGAGAAGATTTTCAGGGATCTTCTCGCCGGCGAGCCCGACCTGATTTCCGTAAAGCGGAATCTCGCGCAGCTCTATGTCGACTCCGGCCGCAACGACGACGCGCGCAATATCTATCAGCAGATCTTGAAGCAGCAGCCGAACGATGTCGACGCGCTCTACGGGCTCGCCAATCTCGCGATCGCGGACAAGCGGCTTGACGAGGCGGACCAGCTCCTGGCGCGGGCCTCCGACGCGTTGCCGAAGGATCCCTTCCCGGGGGTCCAGCGCGCCGAGATCGCCTTGAGCGAGAAGGCGTGGGACAAGGCGGCCCAGCTCGCGCGCGACCTCAAGCAGCGCTTTCCGAGCTATCCGACCGCCTATGATCTCGCCGCGCAGGCGCTGATCGGGTCCGGCAACGCCAAAGGCGCGGTTGACGAGTTCGCGAAGGTAACGCACGTGCTGCCGGACAACCCCGCCGTCTTCGTACAGCTCGCGAATTTCCAGGTCAGCGCCAAAGAGGACGAGGCGGCGAAGGAATCGCTGCAAAAGGCGCTCTCCCTTTCGCCCGGCGATCGCGACGCCATGGAAGCCTTGATCAATTACGAGTACAAGACGAACGGGCCTGCGGCGGCCCTGAGCGAGGCCCAATCCTTCATACCGCAGCAGCCGGTGCTGGCGACGCTGATGACGGCTAAGGCGATGCTGCATTTGAACCGCGTCGACGATGCGATCCAGCTGCTGAGCGATGCGCAGCAGAAAAATCCTTCGAGCAGCATTCTGCTGGAGCTAGCCGAAGTGACCGCCGCCTCGGGCAAGCCGCAAAAGGCGCACGAGATGCTGGAGTCGTGGCTCAAGGACAATCCGCAGAACTCGTGGGCGCATGTCGAGCTCGCCGACCTCGATGCGACGATGCACGACCTGAACGGCGCCATCACACACTACGAGATCGCGTACAAGCAGAATCCGGACAGCACGTTCGTCATCAACAATCTCGCGGCGCTCTACGGCCGCAAGGGCGATCCGCACGGGCGCGAGCTCGCGGAACGGGCCTATTTTTTGTCGCCCAATCCGCAGACCGCGGACACGCTCGGTTGGCTCATGGCGAAGGATGGCGACGTGCAGGAAGGACTTCCGCTCCTCGACCGCGCCGCGCGCGAGATGCCGAACGATCCGGCGATCCGCTTTCACCTGGCTTATGCGCTCAAAGCAAGCGGCGACCGCGGCAAGGCGCGCGATGTCCTCGAAAGCGTTCTCAAGACGAACGACGTCTTTGACGAGCGGGACGAAGCGAAAAAGATGTTCGATTCCCTGAAAGGCGGGTGATGTAAACCAGTGGGAATTGGCGATAATACGCGGCTTATTTTAACTTCTTTTCGTTGTCTTTCGTCCGAGATTTGTGACACGTTCGCCTCGGCGCGGCCGGTGGTTTCGCGTCTTTTCTCATGAGGATTGAAATGAGAAAGCCGAATATTTTCGAGCTTGCACTGCTCGTGGCCGTTGCCGCAGGTCCGGCTTCCGCAGGTCCCACTCAGCTCGGCGTTTACGAGGGCGCCGGATGCAATGGCGCCGAACGCATTCCCGTGTTCGATCAGTGGCTCGGCAAGCCCGTCGTGCGCAGTCTCGATTTCATCGCGTCGGCGACGTTTGCCAATATGGTGCAGGAGTTCGGCTGGGAAGCCACGTGCTGGCAGAAAGCCAATCTCGGCATCCGAATGACGTTCGCGGTGCCGATGCTGACGAATGAGCCGAACGTGAGTCTGGCGCATGGCGCCGCCGGCGATTACGACGAGTACTACACGCAGCTCGGCCAAATCCTGATGAAGCACGGCTGGAACGACGCGATCCTGCGGGTCGGCTGGGAATTCAACGGCGGCTGGTACAAATGGGCGGCGAAGAAGGACCCGGCCGACTGGGTCACCTACTTCCGACGCATCGTCACGCGCCTGCGCGCGACGCCGGACAACCATTTCCTGATCGACTGGAATCCCGCGATCTTCATTCAGCAGATCGCGGCCGACCAGGTCTATCCAGGCGACCAGTACGTCGACGTCATCGGTCTCGACATCTACGACCAGTATTGGGGCCCGGCGAACGTCGAGGCTTCGCCCGAACTGCGGTGGAAGGCGTTTCTCAGCGATTCGCACGGCTTGGATTGGGTCGTGAGCTTCGCCAAGGAGCACAACAAGCCGATCTCGGTGCCGGAATGGGGCGTAGCCAAGCGCGCCGATGGGCACGGCGGCGGCGACAATCCTTACTTCGTGGAGCAGATGGCGGCTTGGTTCCAGGCCAACAACGTCCTCTACCAGAACTATTTCGACTTCAACATGAAGAACCTGGAATACAAAATCTCCAACGGGCAGTTTCCGAATTCGGCGACGGCCTACAAGAAGGCCTTCGGCCCCTAGGGGATTCCCGGATTAGATAACTCGGGAGCCCTTCTCCCGACTGGCCCACAATTGTTATGCCCGGCTCGCCTCAGGCTGAGCCGGTCGACGGCGTTTGCGGGTCGTGTCATCCTTTCGGAGGTGCTTCGGCTAAAAATGGCTGTCAAATTTTTTTACAACCGACGCGCCGCGCGCCGCTCGTTCAAACCGCAATTCGTTTCAAAATAATTTATTTGCCGTCCAAGAGCAGATCCAAGTTATTGAAATTGCCGTATTAAAATGTTGGGACGGCCGTTCTCCCTCCCTTGCACGTCGTCGGTCCCCGGGTCCGCCCAGCCATTGGCATACGAATTGCACTTGATCTAATAGCATCACGTCAAACCTTAACACGTTGAATCTTAAGAAACCTTAAGGAGAGACTTATGGGCCGCAATTGCAAGGCATCCTACCTCGGAGCGGTTTGCGCCGTGGGTCTTCTCGCCGGCACGGGGGTCGCCCACGCTGATCTGACCCGCGTCTGGGATTTCAGTTACACCGGAGCGGCGAGCGCGCTCGACGGGGGAATTTCGGTCCCCGGCAAGTACTATTATGGCGACACCACCAATGACGGCACGCTGGACCCGTCCTGCTCCAACCTCGTGCATGGCTGCAGCGGCGTCGGAGCAACTAACGGAATGCCCTCGGTGCAGATCACGCCGTCGGGCGGGTCCTCGATCTATACCGGCAATTACACCAATCCGCTGACCCAGACGGGTCCGGGCGGACTTGCGGTCGTCAGCCCGGGACAATGGGATACATCGGGCACCACCGGCAACACGCCGAATTCGCTGGCTGCCACGGCCTACACCTTCCCCACGGTCGGGGCGACCGGCACGCCGATCACGGCGGCCGATTTGGCGTCCTCGAACCTGACGCCCTCGTTCCTCGGACAGGCCTTTCTCGGCATCGGCGTTTGCCCCACCAACACGACGCACAACTACTCCTCGACCGGCCAGTGCGGCCAGGTGGGCAGCAACAACATCGACGAGGTGATCAAGCTCACGCCGAACATCTCGGGCTTCGCGTTGCAGCCGATCTCCACGCAGATCAGCAATTTCGACGCGAATGACTCGTTCGCGCTGTTCGGACAGCTGATCGGCAGCTCGACCATCGTCCCGATCCTGCCAGCCGGCACCCTCTCGCAGCTTTTGGCGGATGGCGCGGCCACGCTGGTGACCTCGGCGTATGGCAGCAACCCGGCCGAGGACGTTTACGACATCAATTTTCAGGATGTGAATGGCGACTATCCGTCCCTTCCCACCTTTGTTGACGAAGGCGGATACTCCGCTCTCTACGTCGTGACGGACGATCAAGGCTGCGTCGGCGGCAGCACCGCCGATACCTGCCAGGACGCCTTAACGCTCGACAACCTCTACGCCGGTTGGACGCCGATCCCCGAGCCCGCTTCGCTCGCTCTGTTCGGCACGGGCCTTGTCGGTCTCGGCGCGATGCTGCGGCGCCGTCGCCAGACGAAAGCCTCCTGACATCGGGTCTCTGGTTCTGAAGGAGAGCGGCGCTTCGGCGCCGCTCTTCGTTTTTGCGCCGTCGTGCCGCTCGGTTGCGAAGAGCCGGAAGCGATCCGTCAGGGCCCGAGCGACGGCGCGCTCAGAACCATAATTCTCCCGAGCTCGAATCGTGCGCGCTGCCGACATTACGGCGCGCCAGAGAAATCGGCCCTCCCAGGCCCAGGAAGGCACCGACCTTTTCCCGGGTCGCCAGTTCGTCGAGCGCCTCGGTGCGCAGCTGCAGGAAGCGGTCCCCCAGGCGCGCGGCAAGGGCCGCCATACGTGCCTCGTAGTCGGTCACCGCGCGGCGATATTGAGTTTCCTTGGCGGCATGGGGATTCCGTCGCGCGTCGTCGGAAAGCGCGATCGCTTCGCGCGTCGGGGACCATCGCGTCGCCACCCAGATGCCGTTGTGCAGCGGCGCATGACTGTTCTCGCGCGCCTCGGTGATGCGCATGAACGAGCGCACGACGGTGTCGATGTCCCGTGAGATGCCGATCACCTTGTAGTTCGGAAACTCGCGGCCGATCGTCTCGGCTTGGCCGAGCCACCAGCTCGACCAGTCGAACACGACCGGAAAATACCGCGTCAGGATGCGGAAGCGCCGGACATGGAAATCGACCTGCGAGTTGTCCGACGACCACCACACGAGCGGCGGATTCTCGTGCGTCGAGAGCACGTCGGGATTGGCGGCGATCATCGCCGCGAGCGCGGTCGAGCCGACGCGGCCCGAGCCCATGCCGAGCACGAGAAGTCCGCGCTCGGACCGTGCCTTGCGGCGGCTCATAAGCGCCTCGAGATTCTCGAAGTAGGCCACGGTCAGCCTCTCCGAGGGAAAAGATTTATAGATCGCCTCGAGCAGGAAAATGCTGCGCGCGACGCTGCCGAGCGGCCATTGCCGCTCGCCGTTGGCATAGGCGAGATCGCCGAGCTGCACGCCGAGCGCGCGGTCATAGGGATTGGACTCGAACGCGGCGCCGAGCAGTTTCTCGGCCGCGCTCGAAAGGCCGACGCGGCAGAGGAGCGACGCGAAATTCGTCGGCCCGTCCCAGTAATACATGAATAGCCGGCGTGCCGCGACCCACGCGGCAAGCTTGAGCCGCGAACGCGCGCGCGGCCGCGCGAGCTCGGGGTCGATCTCGTCCTGCGCCGCCGTGTCGGCCGGCAGGCTATTGGCGGTTGATTGTTGCATGTGCGCGGTATCCCCCCTGTCCCCATGCCTGCCGCGCGCCGCCCAGCCGCCGCGCCAGGCGTGCCATGAAGGCCATCGCCGAGCGCGGATGGGACAACAGGATGAAGGCGGCTCGATCGGGGCGCCGGTCGATCTTGAACGCCCTGACCGCCGCCATATAGTGCTCCATTACGGCAAAGTGCCGCTCGCGCCATCGCACCGCGCGGACCAGGTCCCGGTCGGCGCAGTCGCGGACCCGCTCGGTGCAGTGTTGGTTGAGGCGGCGGATGATCCGGTAATCATAGCGCCACGCGCCGTTGCCGCTTTGCGTCCATGTACCGGTGGAGGGGCTCCAGGGCAGGACATAGTAATAGAGCGGCTCCGGCAGAAGCCACGCCTTGCCGCCGGCGGCGAAGAACTCGACGAGCAGGCCGTAATCCTGGCCGAGCGACGCCTCCTCGGGATAACGCAGGCGATGGCGGCGCACGAAATCTGCGCGGAGCACGGGTTTCAAAAGCGCGCGATCGAAATTGGTCCCGGCATGATCAGCGATGAGATCCGACGGCGTGAAAGCGCGTGCCTCGTTTGATGGCGCGAAGGCGGGGCCGAGGATGGCGCCGTTCGCGGAATCGACGAGGCACTGATTATCGGTCGCCATGTCGGCCGATGTGCGTTCGCCGAGCGCGATAACGCGGGCGAGACGGTCCGGGTGATACCAGTCGTCGGCGTCGAGAACGGCGAACCAGCGGCCGCGCGCGATCTCATGCACATGGTTGAGCGCACGCGATTTGCCGCCGTTCTTCGCCATGTGCACGACGCTGACGCGCGCATCGCGGCGCGCGTATTCGTCGGCGACCTCGGCGGTGTTGTCGGCCGAGCCGTCGTCGATGACGATGATCTCGAGATCGCGCTCCGTCTGGTCAATTGCCGATTGGATCGCCCGGGCGAGCGTGGGCGCGGCGTTGTAGGCGGGGATGAGGACCGATACTTTCGGCGAGGATACCGCTGACTTGGACACGTCGCCTCAGCTCGAAAGTAAGGCGCGCCGGGCTTGCGAATGCTCGCGCGATCGGGCCGACAACCGTTCGGGCATGCTGACCGGCGAGCGGGAAGCGGGGGAGCCCATTACCATCTTGCTCGGGGGAATCGGTGTCGGTTCGACGATCATACAAGACCTCGACGTTTCGAGTAAACTAGGCCGAAGATGCTAACGCGCAATAAACCCGTCCCTGCCAGAGTGGCGGCGGGCGGTCTCGTCATTTCTCTTTAACTGCCGCGTCGGCCGATATTTGTCGGCGCAAGCGGGTTTCCGTCTTGCCCTTCGCGGCGCCCCAATGGTATGGGACCGCATCGATCGGCGCTTGACGCTCTTTCCGGCGATTTCATCGCGGACCGGTGATTCCGTGCAACCATGGCACGTTTGTCGATGAAACGCATTTCGGCCGCGATCAAGCGCTATCTGACGGAGCAAAGCGTCTATCGCGGCGTACTTTACCTCTTCGCCGGCAACGCCACGGCGCAAGCCATTTCGCTCCTGGCATATCCCGTACTGACGCGGCTCTATACGCCGGCGGAGATCGGCGTCCTGGGTTTCTTCACCGCAATCTCTCCCAGTCTCCAGGTGACGGCCTCGCTACGGTATGACCTTGCCGTGACCATCGCTGACTCCGACGAGGAGGCCGGCAACCTGGTCGCGGTCGGCTTCGTCGCGATCCTGTTCACGACCTTGTGCGTGACGGGAATCCTTCTGCTTCTCCCCGGCGCGGTCGGGGACCGGTTCGCCGCGGTCGCGCCCTACCGTATGTTCATTCCGCTCATCATGCTGTGCGCCGGCGCCAACGCCATCCTCGCCAACGAGGCGACCCGCCTGCGCCGGTTTAAGGATCTGATGCGGATGCGGTTCAACCAGGCGATCGTCGGCCCGTTGTTGCAGATCGTCCTCGGGTGGGCAGGCCTCGGTCCGCTCGGACTGCTCCTCGGATTTCTGTCCTCGCTGGTGTCCGGCACGTTCGGTCTCGTTATGCGCCTGCTCGTCGGTGCGGCCTCGCCGCTCCGCCACGTCACGCTTCTCGGCGTCCGCGCCGCAGCCTTTCGCCATCGCCACTTTCCGTTCTTTTCGGTGTTCGCCGCTCTGGTCAGCGGCATCGCCAACAATCTCCTGATCCTGGCCTTCACGCTTCTCTACGGTCCCGAGGTCGGCGGCTTCCTGTTCCTGGGTGATCGGGTGATCGGCCGGCCGCTCTATCTCCTCGCCCTGTCGATGGCGCCGGTCATGCTGGCGGAAACCGCGACCCTGCGCCGCGAACGGCCGCACGCGCTGCGCGGCTTTCTCCTGGAGCAGACGAAAAAGCAGATTCTCGTCGCGGCGCTCTGGGTCGGCACGATCGCGATCGCGGCGCCTTACGTCGTTCCGGTGGTGTTCGGCGCGAAGTGGAGCAGTTCCGTCATTTATATCGAATATCTCGCCATCGCGCGGATCGCCGCCGTTGCGATCGGGACGCTGCTCCCCGTGCTCCAGGCGATCGCGAAGCAGGGGCTGACGCTCGCGCTCGTGTCGGTGCGCCTGTGCGTCGTCGGAGCAGTGCTGTTTGGCGCCTATGAGTTCGGGCTCGGGCCGCCGGTCGCCGTGCTGGTGTGCGCGGTGGCGGACACCGTGATGCAGGTCGCAAGCTTGTTCGTGGTCTACCGCGCCGTGAAGGAGATCGCGCGCTATCCCGCGGCCAGCGCGAGCGCTGCGCGCTCGTAGACCGCGCGCGTCGCGCGGGCGATTTCGGCCCAGCTCGGAATGTTCCGATCGCATTCGCGCACCGCGGCGGCGAGCCGTTGCCGCAATGGCTCGTCATCGATCACGCGTCCGAGCGCCAGCGCCAGCGCCGGCGGATCGTCCGCTGGCGTCACCAGCGCGGTCTCGCCATCGATAAGCAGCTCGCCGAACAATCCGACGCGCGTCGCGACGATAGGCTTCCCGGTCGAGAGCGCGGTCATCAAGACGCCGCTCGCGTCTATATCCCGGTAGGGAAAAACGACGGCTGCCGCGCGATCGAACAGCGCCGGCATTTCCTCATCCTCGACAAAGCGGAAGTCGAGCTCGAAGCTCTCACTGACGCCGAGCTCCGCGGCAAGCGCCACGAGCGGCGCGACATCCATGTAGGGCTTGCCGACGACCCGGACGCGGCAGCGCGCGCGCTGCCGCGGGGTCAGGAGCGCCACGGCGCGGATCAGCACGTCGAGCCCCTTGTAAGGCTTGAGCTTGCCGAACATCAGGAACTCGATCTTGTCGGACGCGGCAGCGGCAGCGGCGGCATGCGACCGCTCGCCGAGCTCGAGCCGCTCGTGGAGCCGGCCATGCGCCACTTTCGCGAGCTTCGCCGGCGGAACGCCTTGCCTTTCGAGGCGGGCGCGGGCGTGCTCGGTATGGACGATGAGCCCGTCGAACTCGGTGAGGATACGGCGCGCGCCGAAGCGCTGCGCGATCGTGCCGGGCGCGCCGTAATAGGGATTGGAATCGTGCACCGTCAGAACCAGAGGCGCGATCCGGCGCAGCCGGCGCAGATAGAGCCGGTCGACCGCCGGCAGCGGGACCCATTGGAAATGGATGATGTCGGGGCGCCAGCGCGCGAGCGCGTGCGCAAGCCGCGCCATGTCGGCCGTGTGCGAGAGGCCTTTGAGCCCGCGGCCGATGAGGGCGGGAAGGTCCGGCATGGAAGCCAAGCCGCGATAGAAGTGCTCGACGATATCCGGCCGGGGTCCGATCGGGTCCGCGGGCGTCAGTCGCTTCGTGTAAAGGCGGGCCTCGTTCCCTTCCTGGCGAAGGCCCTTCATCAATTCGAGATCGTACGGCGCCGTGAAGAGGGAAGGGTCGATCAGCGCGACCTTCATCCGAACATCAGGTCGGTTCGAGCGAAGATCGCCGCGCCGCGAAGGCCGGAGCTTCGTTCACGGGGGCATCGGCCGTGCGCGCGTGCCGGATCGCGAGCCGAGTCGGGAAGATCAGCATGTACATAATCATCACCTGCGGCTGCGTCACCATGTTGCCGCCGAGGACGGTGATTTGCAGCAGGAGGGCCCATTTGACATAGCCCGAGACGTCCGAGGCCCACATGCAGCGCAGCAGGAATATGTAATAGATCAGCGTGCCGAGCAGGCCGTATTCGAACGTCATCTTCGCCCAGGTGGGGCCCCACGCGACGACGAGGGATTTTCGCACATACGGCATGTAAGTGCCCGACCCGAGACCCAGAAGCGCGTTCTTGAAGCTCGGCCAGATCCATTCGTCGAGCACCACCCACGGCGCGATGAAGCGCTCGTAGCCGCTCGTCTCCTGGCTCTTGCCCGTGAGCTCGACGGCGCGATTGACGAAGAGGTCGAGATCGAAAACCTCGGTCGCGATGAGGTAGGCGATGCCGAGGCCGAAAACGATGAGGACAAGCGTCCAGACCCGGCGCTCGGCGATGAGGTAGAGCGGCAGGCACAGGCACAGGATCGCCAAACCGCTGCCGGAAAACGAAACGGCCTCGCCCAGCACCAAGATGCCGACGACGATCCAGCGCCGGAAATACACAAGCTCGACGACGATGCCGATGCACACGAGCATGCTGAAGAACGACGGCTCGAGCAGGAACACGCCATTGCTCTTGAAATACTGCGAGCCCGTGTAGAGCGGGATCATGTTGTTGAAGTTTTCCATCTGGGTGCTTTGCGACGAGTAGGTCTCGATCGGAAAGGCCAGATCCGGGCCGATTACGAATTGCGCAGCGAACTGCGCAGCGCCGAAGAGCGCGATGATGACGGCGACGCGCTGGTAATAGACGAGCTGGATATTCGGACGGAGCATTCCCGGCCGCATCGAAAAGCAATAAGGCCCATGGAACACGGTGAGAAGGGCGAGCGACTTGATGGAGAACACCGCGCTCTGGATGTTGCCGGTGACGATCTGCAACATGATGAGGAAGAAGAACGTCAGCGCATAGGCGGCGGTGTTGACGACGTTGATTTCCATCCGGCCGAGAACGACCGCGGCGACTACGCACACGAAAAGGAGCGGCAATGTAGCTGCTATATGACGGCTCGAACTGACCGGGATGCCGAATTTGGCGACGAATATCATCGCCAGAAATGGCAGCAGGAGCAGCCATTCCGCGATACTATCGTGCGATTTGGACTGCGCCCGGCTCTCGCCGATGGTCATAATTCTTCTATCCGCCGAACGGTAATCCTGTCCGACCACCTAAGGGCCGCGACATTAATAAATCCCTAAGGAATCTCGTATACCTTTCCTAAAATACCCTTGACGACGGACCTTGGCAACCTGATCCCGCCCCTCTTCGGACCTTTGACCATGCCGGCATGGGCTCTCTGGGCCGTCGCCCTCGCGTTTTTCCTGGCGGCGCTCCATCCCTTCACGACCTATCCGGCAAGCCTCGTGCTGATCCGCCGCTGGAAGCGTGCGCCGGCCGTGGGCGCCGGCCGGCCCGATAACGGCCTGAGCTTCGCCATCTGCTTTTGCGCCTACAATGAGGAACGGGTCATCCGGCAGAAGATCGAGAATCTGCTCGCCGTGAAGCGCATCGTCCCGAATCTCGAGCTGCTCGCCTATGTCGACGGCGCGACCGATCGGACGGCGGAAATCCTCTCCGAACATGCCGAAGAGATCGCGACGCATGTCTCGCGCGAGCGGCACGGCAAGACCTACGGCATGAACACGCTCGTGGCGGCGGCGAAGGCGTCGATCGTCGTCTTCACCGATGCCAACGTCATGCTCGATCTCGACGCGCTCGACAATTTGCGCCGCTATTTCGCGGACCCGCAGGTCGGCTGCGTCTGCGGCCACCTCATTTACGTTAATTCGGGCAAATCGCCGACGGCGAGCACCGGCTCGCTGTTCTGGCGCCTCGAGGAATGGATCAAGCAGCGTGAGACCGAGACGGGCTCCGCGATGGGCGCCGACGGTTCGCTCTTCGCAATAAGGCGCGCGCTCCACCGGCCGCCGCCGGCTCATCTCATCGACGACATGTATGTCTCGCTCAGCATCCTGTGCGATGGTTATCGCGTGGTGCGCGGCCCCGACGTTCTCGCCTACGAGGAGGCGGTCACCGCCTCGCGCGAGGAATTTCAGCGCAAGATCCGCATCGCGTGCCAGGCCTTCAACGTACACCGCGCGCTGTGGCCGCGACTGCGCCGGCTCAGCGCGCTGCCGTTGTACGAATACTTGTCGCACAAGCTGCTGCGATGGTTGTCGGTCTACAATCTCGTGCTTGCCGCCGTCCTGTGCGAAGCGGCGTTCGTTGCGTCCGGCGCCGAGCGCCTAGGCATGGTGCTTGCCATCGCGGGAGCGCTGGTCCTTGTGGCCGGCGGCAGTCTGCGCGTGAAGCCGTTCAAGGAGCTGTGCGAGATTCTGCTGGCCCTTTTGGCGACCGGAATCGGTGTCTGGCGCTCGTGCAAAGGCGAGCAATTCCGTATCTGGACGCCTGCTTCATCAATTCGTAGTTAATCTGAGGATAGCAGGCAAAATGCTTGATAAATCTAGCAGAAAGGTTGTATTTATGACGCGGAATTTGTTTGCGCAATTGCCGATTTCTTCCACCCGTGGCTGAGGAGTGACTGGGCATGGTCATCCAACTGACGCCCCGTTCGATCATCTTCACGCTGTTCAAGCGGTGGCGAGCGTTCTCCCTGTTCTTCGTCGCGACGATCGCGCTGTCGATCCTGACCGCGCTCTTTCTTTTCTGGAAATTTGAGAGCGTCGCGATGGTCGTGCCGTCGTTCAACAACCAGGATCTCGCCGACGCGCAGCTCGAATCCCAGTCGAGCGCGCAGTCCTCGGCGCCGACGAGCGGCGACCTCGCCAAGCTCATCGTCGAATTGATGGCTGATACGGCGACGAGCTATGGCGTCGAGCGCGACACGGTGCAGGCGATCGGGATCGACAAGCTCTACCCGAACTTGGCGGCGCCGCATTTCTTCGGCTCGCGGCTCGACAAGGCGATCGCGAGCCTCGACAACGATCTGAGTGTCACGATGGGCAAGCAGAGCGCGTCGTTGACGTTCGCGCTGCAGAACAAGGATCCCGAGGTGGCGCAGCAGGCCTTGCGCACCCTCATCGGCTATTTCCTCCAGGTCCAGGCGAAGGTCGAACAGGATCCGCGCGCCCAGATCATGCAACAGCAATTGACCAGCGCGAGCGCCAAGGTCAGCGCGGCCGAGAAAAGCCTGCTCGACATGAAGCGCAAG
Organism: uncultured Alphaproteobacteria bacterium; assembly: GCA_963729295.1. Lineage (GTDB taxonomy): Bacteria > Pseudomonadota > Alphaproteobacteria > ATCC43930 > CGMCC-115725 > DATJLY01. Next base: position 455,012 of record CAVSNJ010000026.1, on the reverse strand, counting down.
GAGAGCGTTAGCGACCTCGATACCGAGCTCAAGCTGCTGCTGAACCAACGCGACGATTACGAAGAGAATCTGAGCAAGGCTATGGCGACGCTCGCCGGCTCCAAGAGCCAGGAGCAAGCGCTGCACGATCAGTACAGCGCCACGCCGGCGACGATCCCGCTGTCCGACGAGAACGACCAGACGAAGGATCAACTTTCGGCGGCGCGCGCGAAACTGAACGATGCGCAGCAGAGCCTGTTGCAGGCCCAGCAGACCTTCACCAAGAAGAGCGCGCTCTTGAAGGATCGCGAAGAGGCGGTAACGCTTGCGCAGCAGCAATACGACCAAATCGCCAAGTCTTCCGGAGCGCGCGTCGTGACCGGCGTCAATCCGGTGCGCGAGACGATCGAGACGCAGTGGAAGCAGGCGCAGACGCAGCTCGCCGCCGACCAGGCGGTGGCGGATACATGGCGCACGCGGGTCGATGCGGTGAACGCGCGCATCGACCATCTCGATGCGGTTCAAGGCGATGTCGACGATCTGACGCGTCAGCTCGGCGTTGCAACCCAGGACTATACGGATTACCTGAAGCGCACCGAGGAAGCGCGCATCAAGGAAGTGCTGAACGCCGACAGCGCGACGAGCCTCACGGTCGTGCAGCAGCCGACGCTGCCCTACATCCCGAAGCGCCTCGTTCTCATTCTGCTGCTCGGCGCCGGCGCCGCCGTGCTCGGCGGGATCGGACTCTGCATCGGCCTCGAGGTCGCCGACGAGACCTTGGGTCTGCCGCAGCAGGTTCAGCCGACGTTGGGCGTCCCGGTTCTCGTGTCGCTCAACTACACGGCGACGCCCAAGAATGGCAAGAATGGAAAGGGCGAGACGAAGCGCAAAGACGACACTCGTGTCGCCTGATAGGAGTCGAGGATCATGACGCAAATGGCCGTAACCCGAATCGCAGATACCGCTTCCATACGCGACGTCCGTGAAAAGCCGGCGGCGACAAAGATCGACGTGTCGCCGCTGAAGATGGAGGACATGGTCAACCTCTATCGCTCGGTGCTCGCCGCCTTCCCGGAGAGCCAATGCCGCATCATCCAGGTGATCTCGTCGAATCCCGGCGAGGGAACCTCGACCGTCGCGCGCGGCCTCGCGGAAGCGGCGGCCGCCATCGGCAACGCCCGCGTGCTGCTGTGCGATGCGACGACCCAGCATGACGCCTTCCGTCATTTTGGCATGTCGGCCGACGCGAAAAACCTCAACGACGTGGCCTTTGGGGAGTTGGACCTGCGCCTGGCGGTCGAGCCCGTTCCCGGACGCGGCTATGCGATCTGCGCGCTCGCAGATCCCGGCGCCGGGCCGCACGTCGCGGTCAACGTCGACGCGTTCGACCACGTGTTCGCGTCCCTGCGCAAACAGTTCGATCTCGTCGTCGTCGACTCGCCGCCGCTCAATCGCGGCATCCTCGGATCGGCGCTCGCCAAGAAGTCGGACGGCGTGGTCCTCGTCGTCGAGGCGGAGAAGACGCGCATCCCGGTCGTGGGCGAGGCGCGCCGGGTGCTCGAGATCAATGGCGGCAACCTGCTTGGCGTCGTGCTCAACAAGCGCCGCTTCCACGTTCCTCGGATCGTCTATCGCTGGATCTGATTCGAACGGACGTTTCGCTTCCCGCAGTCTCGCCTGGGACGAAACGCCGTTTCGCGCCTCCCGGTTTCGCGCCCAGATAAGGGAGCATGAGTGTGGCGGCCAGGTTCAATGCCAACGTGCATGGCTGCCGCGGCCTGTTCGCGTTGTTGGTGTTCGTCCATCACGTGAGCCACAGCACCTTTGGCGCGGCGCCGCTCTACGGCGCGGTCTGGGACACTCCGCCGGTCGATTACCTGCTCGAATCCTTTCAGTACGGCGTCGAACTGTTCTTCTGCATCAGCGGCTACGTCATTTCCATGTCGCTCGTCAACGCGGCGGGCCCTGCCGCCTTCGTCCGCGACCGGGCGCTGCGCATCATGCCGGTGTTCCTCGTCATCCATTTCCTGTTGTTCGCCGCGGGCCCGATCGTCGCGGACAAGGGCTTCGCGCATTTCGGTGTCGGCCGCTACGCGTGGGTGTTCGTCGCCAACATGGCGCTCTTGCCGGGGCTCTTCAATCTGCCGCTGATCCAGCCCGCCGCGTGGTCGCTGAGCTATGAGATGGCGTTCTACGCGTTTGCCGCGCTCACCTATTTTTCGCTGCGCAAGGGCCGCAATCCCCGCCTGCTGGTGATTGCGCTCGCGATACTTTGCGGCATCGTCATGTTCGACCTCTACCCGCGCGCTCTGTTCTTCAGTGTCGGCGTCTTCGCCTTCCTGCTCGATGACCGTCTTGCCGCGTTTGCGCCGCGGGCGCCGCGTCTTTGGACGCCCTTCCCCTACATGGCCGCCTTCCTTTTGTGCTGGTACATGATCGATCGCCTGAGCGGCCGGCCGATCGAGCAGCTGACGATACAAGAGATGGCGGGCGACGTGCGGCTGCCGGTGGCGATCGCGGCCTATCTCCTCGCCGGCCTCTTCTTCTTCTCGGTGCTGCACGATGACGGCTGGTTCGGCGCCGCGCTGAAGAGCCGCCCGCTGCAGTACATGGGCACGATCAGCTACAGCTTCTATCTCTGGCACCCGGTGGTCATGTACGTGACGAAGCGCATGATCGTCCATGACCTCTTGCCGCATACCGGCGCGGCGTGGGGGAAATCGCTGTTTTTCTGGCTCTCGCTGCCCTTGGCGTTGGCCGTCTCGCATCTGAGCTATCGGCTCGTCGAGCAGCGGCTGACGCGGGCGATCCGCCGGTATGCGCTGCGGCCGCGCGAGGCGCCGGCTGGCGGTGGCCCTGCCGCGGTCGCCGTCTCGTCGCGTCCGAGTGCGCTCGCGCGCGACGAGTCGCGCTGAGCGGCGCTTAGGCTCTCATTCCCCGTGCGGGTCGGTCGCGGGCCGCGCCGTGACCGTAGGGATTGGTCGCCGACTTGCCGGCGTCCTGTTGCTCCTTTGGCGACTCCTCCTCGTCCGCGTGGTGCTTGCCGCCCTTCGTCACGTGATTGAGCTTGTCGGAAAGTTTCGGCGGCAGATTGTCGTTGCCGGTGGCGGTCGAGCCGGAGGTGGAGGGGGTGCCGCTTTGCGCCTGCGCCGGGGTGAGGTGAGCAACGGCCAGCGCGCAGCCGAAGGCGGCCGCGAGCGCGATCGGCGCCAGGCGTGTCTTCATTGTTCGCACTCTTGGAAGAGGTCGTAACGGCGAAAGTCGAACGTGCCGTTTGCCGGATTCGGCGGGGTCGTGCTCAAGGCGTTCGACGCGACGATCGGACTGAGCGTGGACGAGCTCGCGAAACGAAGCTGAAGGATCTGGCCCGGCCGCGTCCCGTTGCCCCTCGTCTGGAGCCGGATGAGATTGTTGGGCGTCAGCCGCCACGACCCGTGCACGTTGCCATTGAAGACGAAATATCCATCGGGTGTGAAGACGAACGCGCGATAGCCGGTGACGCAGCCGTCGAGATAGTCGTAGTTGGGCACGATCTGCGACCAGCTATGCTGCGTCAGCAGCGTCGCATCGGGCGGCTGGTTGGGGGTGGTCGGCGATTGCGCTGACAAAGGTGCGACGGAAAGGACGAGACTCACGGCGGTTGCCGCCGCGGCAAGGATGCCTCGCATGGCCCGAATTGATGGCATCTAAGACGTTCGTCCGATCGCCGTGCCGAAATGCCCGAAGAGCGGTGCGAGACTAACAACGCACCGTACTGTTGGCAACGCTGGCGAGGGCTTTGGGCGCGCGAGTCGCTAACGCCTTCGGGCGCTCGCCTCAGACCCGCGTCGGCCCTGCCGCAAGGAGCCCGGCGAGGCGCCGCAGCGTCTCGGACCGCGCCGCGAAGATGAAATTGTTGATGTAGACCGTTCCCGGCTTTTGGCCGCGCGGGCCGACATTGTCGGGGTTCTGGAGCCGCGCGCCGTCGAAGCCGGCGATGTCGTGGAGCCGGCCCTCATGGAGATAGAAGCCGCGATAGCCCAATCCGCCCAGGAACTCGACGATGCTTGCGATGGCGCGCGGGCGGTGGCGCTCCTCGGCTTCGACGAGGATGGCGGGCCCGTCCCGCCGCAGCAGCCCCTCGGCGCCCTGCAGCATCGCCAGCTCGTGGCCCTCGACATCCACTTTGAGAAAGCCGATGCGGGGCAGATCGAGCGCATCGAGGCGCCGCACCGGCACGCGCACTCGCGCCAGGCCCTGGCCCTGCGCCGCGGCCACGAGATCCGTGCGCCGCTCGAGCGTCGCATAGGCCTCCTCGTGGCCGCCGCCGCCCAGCGGGATATTGAGCTCGGCGCTTCCCTCTTCGTTCGAGAGCGCGACGTCATGAACGGTGATGCTGTCGCCGAACGAGCGGCGCAGCCAGCGCGCGAGCGCGGGGTTGGGCTCGAACGCATGGACGCGGGCGCACAGCGAGCGCAGATGCCAGGCGTAGTCGCCGACATTGGCGCCGACATCGATCGCGGCGGCCTCGCGCTCGGTCAGCAGCGGCAAGAGCCACGCCTCCTTGTCGGAGGGCTTGTTCGCAAGCCGGCGCGCGTGGATGGCAAGCCACAGGCGCGGCGATGCGGCGCGCAGCACGGAGGAGAGCAGTTGCTTTGCGCTCACGACGTCGTCCGCGGCCGCGCCCGCGCCGCGGCGCGGCGCAGCGCGGCCATGTACTGCTCGAAGATGCGCGGGAAGTCGTAGAGCCGGCTTTTCGCGCGGCAGGCCTCGAAGAGCGCACCGGCCGGCAGTCCGCCGGCGACGAGCCGCCGCAGCAGTGCCGGCAGCTCGGCTTCGTTCCCTGGATCGAACAGATAGCCGGTCTTGCCGTCCTCGACGATCTCGGGCAAGCCGCCGAGGCGCGACGCGATCACCGGCACGCCGTGATAGAGCGCCTCGTGTGCGACCCGCGGAAACGGCTCTTCCCAAAGCGAGGGCACGACCAGCGCGTCGATCCCGGTGAAGAATACGTCCGGATCGACGAAGCCCAGGAACTCGACGTTGCCGGGCGCAGTCCGCTTCAGCCGCTCCATGTAGGCCGGACTGCCGCGGCCGCCGATGCGCAGGAGCGCTTGTCCAGGCGGCAGACCGCGCATCGCTTCGAGCAGCAGATCGACGCCCTTGATCGGCTCGAGCCGGCCGAGGAAGCCGAAGCGGATCGTCCCGCCGGCCGGAATGTCGCGCCGCGGCGCCGGTGCCGCTTTTGTCAGGTTGGCGCCATAGATCACGACCTTGTCGCGGCTCTTGCGAAACATGCCGCCGCTTTCGTGCCGCGCGAGCGTGCGCGCGCTGACCGCGCTCACGACCGACGGCAAGCCGGACAAGAGCCGGCGCGGCGCCGCGAAGAGCCGGCACGAGGCGCAGATCGACCGGCAATTCCGCCCGTTCTTCTGCATCACCGAATTGGGACAGGTCGGATAGTAGCCGTGCAGCGTCTGCACGAGCGGAACGCTCCGCCGATGCGCCGCGCGCCAGACGGCGACGGAAAATCCCTGCAGGTTATGGGCGTGAATGACGTCGGGCTTCTCCGCATCGATGATCCGCACGACCTTTGCGGCCATCACGGGATTGTAGGTATCGATGAGGTGCCACAGCATTTTCTTCCAGAGCGACGGACGCGCGTCCGGCGCATGCGGCCAATAGATATTGGCAAGCTTCACATAGTGGCAGCGCACGCCGTTGATCGTGCCCGTGCGTTCGATGCCATCGGGCCCGATGCTGATGACGACCGCCTCGTCCCCGGCGGCCGCCACGCCCTCTGCCAGAATGCGCACGGCAATTTCCGCGCCTCCCAATTCGTTCGGCGCGTAGGCGGTGTTGATGAACAGGATTTTCATTCGGTCGGCAAACGGTCACTCGCCCGGCAGTGGCCATGCGGCGGCCAGGCTTGTCAAGCATTATCCCCAATGCGGGATGGCGCGCGGGCGGCGTTCAGGATTTTGTGATGCTTGTCCGCACGAGCCCGATCTCCGCTCGCGACCGTCGCGGCTCGGCAAGCGGCAGCAGCCGCATTGCCTGCCGTACCACGCGCTTGCCGGCACGGCGGCACTGATAGGCACGGAAGAGCGCACGGCCGGCCAGACCGCGCACCCGCGAGCGCGCGGCGCGATGGCGCGCGATGACCGCGCACGTGGCGGCGATATCGGCGTCGCCATGCATTCCGTCCTGCCAGATGCGGTGATGGTGCAGCTCGAGGCATTGCGCGAGCTTGGCGAAGTAATCGAGCTTCACGCGGAGCAGCTCGGGCGTCGCGTCCTCGAAAGGCCGTGGAAAATATTCGACGACCAACGCGCCGGCGTTCGCCCACAGCAAATTGGCGAGCGCCGCGCCATGCTGGGCGACGATGACGTCGGCGCTCGAGAAGAGCGCGATCTGCCGCGCCAGGGACATTCCCTCGGTCGCAACATCGAGAACGCCGCCGAAGCGTTCGGACAGCGCGCGGTGGAGTGCGTCATGGTTTGCGATCGAGCGCCGGAGCGAGCCGGCGCCGCCCGCCTCGGCCGCGTCCGACACGTAGAACGGATCGGGCGGCGCCCGCCGGATCAGCAGGATCCGAAGCGCGGCACTCGTCCATTCCGGTGGCAGCGCCCGGCGTTCCGCCTCGACATCCGGCCGGCCCCGGAGAATCTTCCTCACCTTGCGAAAGATCGCCGGCGCATAGCGCGACGCCCGGTCGAAGCCGCGGATTTCGTCGAACTCGAGCGTCGCGTCGTCCGTCGCGATGGCGCGCGCGTGCGTTTCCTTGCTCAGGATTTCGATGCGGCGGTCGCCGAGCTCGCGCACGATAGGGTCGAGCGGCCCGCAGCTTCTGACGAGCACGCGGCAAAATTCGCGGTCCGGCCACCGGGTCGCGAGCGCGTGGACGAGCGGGGCGAAGAATCCGAGCAGGAAATGGAAATAATGTTCGACCGAGCCCTGCCGCTGGACGATGGTCAGATGAAGGTCGGTGCGGCGGGTCCGAGGATCGGCGGCGACTGCGAAGGGTTCGCCATTTGGCACTGTGACGATCCCGCTCTGGTCAATACCCTGTTCCTATGAGGACGCACCTCACAGTTCGCAGAATGATATAGAAATCGAACAGCAGCGACCAGTGCTCCATGTAGTAGAGATCGCACTCGACCCGTTTCTGGAGCTTTTCCTCAGTGTCGGTATCGCCGCGCCAGCCATTGACCTGCGCCCAGCCGGTGATGCCGGGCTTGACCTTGTGCCGCACGGCATATTCCTCGACCACCTCGTGATAGAGCCGGCCGCCGGCCTTCGCGTGGAGCGCGTGCGGGCGGGGTCCCACGACCGACATCTCGCCGGTGATGACGTTGAAGAATTGCGGCAGCTCGTCGAGGCTGGTGCGGCGCAGGAAGCGGCCGAGCCGCGTCACCCGGCAATCGTCGAGCGTCGTCAGCTTCGCAGCGTTTTCGTCGGTCTGGTCTTGATACATGGTGCGGAATTTCCACACCAGGAAGATCTTGCTGTTCCAACCGAGGCGTCGTTGCCGGAAGAACACCGGGCCGGGGCTGTCGAGCTTGATCGCGAGCGCGATGAAGCACATCAGCGGCGCGAGGAACAAGAGGATCGCGGCGGCAAAGCAGCGGTCCTCGAGATACTTGAAAATGCGCCGCCAGCCATCGTGCGGATTCTCGACGAGGTTGATGGCAGGAACGCCGCCGACCTCGACGAACGTGTGGCCGCCCGCGTCGGCGCCGCTGCCGTCGGGACAAATGTGGATGCGCGCCGGAATCGGCCGCAGCGCTTCGAGAATTTGCCGAATGCGCTCGCGTGCCGACCAAGGCAGAGCGATGACGATGTCGTCGACCCGATTGTGGCGCGCATAGTCGTAAAGATTGCGCGTCGGTCCCAGCACGGCGCATCCCTGGACCCGCGTCGGAATGCGGTCGGATCGGTCGTCGAAGACGCCGAGGATCCGCGTGAAGGGCTGTGCCGACTGGCGGATGGCCTCGATGAGGCGCGATCCTTGATCGCCGCCGCCGACGACGATGACATTGCGCGACATGCATCCCGTGCGCGCGAGATGCTGCAACGCCTTATGGGCCACCCAACGCTGGCAATAGATCGTCGTCACGGCAAGCGTGACGAGCGCGTAGGCCCACTCGCTGAAGGTGACGCGATGTCCGGTGCTCACCGGCAGTCCTGCGAGCTCGACGACGGCGAACGCGGCGAGGCCGCTCCAGAAAATCCGGCGGAGCTGGCTGCGCGGATGGCGGATGGTGCTGAAGTCGTAGAGCTTGAAAAGACCGAAGGCGCACACGAGCGACAATGCGCTCACGATGGTGTCGAAGTAGAACGTCAGCGACATTCCGCCGTGCGCGGGGGCGCTGGCGCACAGGAAAACGACGACGCCGCTGATCAGAACCGAAAGGAGATCGCCGGCACAAATGATGCCGCTGGTGAACGCCGGGCAGTAGACCCTGGGCGGCCGGCTCACGGCGCTGCGGCCGAAACCAATCGGATCGGCCGGCGCCAGGGCGGTCGTGGCGGGCTGCTCGACTTTTACTCGGCCGCTACGCATTTCTGATGTCCATTCTCACACACGGACTTGCGCATCCCCGCCCGTCGATCCTCTCGCATAAAACATGCCAGCCCTTCAAAATCAATGATTTGCAAGACTCGAAAGACGCCAGTGTAAAGAATTTCGACGTGAAACCTTTCATGAAATATCTAATGACCCATAAAGGACGCGGGGGTGACCCTAAAAGTTAAGATTAACTAATTTGGGCTGACACGGGTTGTTAAGCATATTGGTCGCATATTCCTTGGAATTGCACCGTTCGAGCCATGACTATTTCGAAATAGGTCGCGGCATTGTCGAATTCCTTTGTCGATTTCGCTGAAGCCGGCGGCAAACCGGCCGCAGTCCCGCCGATTCGGCAGCCAAGCCAGCGATCTCCTGCGTGTCGGCGGCAAATTCCGACCGCGCCTCCGACCTTAATACGAGCAAATTGCGCACGCGGTTTTCGGGACGTGTCTTTCGATGGCCGAACGCGCCAAACGTATGCTAAGAGGTGTCGCTGCGACGGCGTGCGGCGGTAGTCCTATTGCGTAGGACGGGCGCTCGTTGGGGGGAATCTTATGAGGCGGAGTGAAGTCGCGGCGATCGCTATTGGCCTCGTGGCCATGCTGTCGGCCTGTGCGACGCCCGCCGATGTCGGCTCCGCGGTCCATCCCGTTCAGGTCGCCGAGGCGCTGGCGCTCTCCAAGGCCGACTACGCCGCGAGCTACGTGCTCGCCGCCGGCGACCAGATCACGGCGCGGTTCTATTACAATCCCCAACTGGACGAGGATTTGACGGTCCGGCCGGATGGCAAGATATCGCTGTCGCTCGTCGGCGACCTTCCGGCTGCTGGAGAGTCCGTCGAGCAGCTCGGCGACGACATCACAAAGGCGTATGGCGAATACCTGACCAAACCGACCTCCAAGGTCATCCTGCGCTCATCGGCGAACGCGCGCGCCTTCGTCGAAGGGCAGGTGGCTCATCCCGGTCAGGTCGACTTGAACCATTCGCCATTGACCGCGCTGCAAAGCATCTCCGCCTCGGGCGGGTTCCTCGAAACCTCCGATCTCAGCGACGTGATCTTGATCCGGCGCGTGACCGGCTCGCCGGAGCCGATCGTGGTCGAGCTCAACCTCGCGAAGGCGGCCGACGGAACCGATCCGCAACAGGACGTGCTGCTATTGCCGAACGATTACGTCTACGTGCCGCGTTCGGGTGCGGCCGAGCTGAACCTGGCCATGCGCCTGTACCTGTACCAGAACCTCAACCTGTCGACGGCGGTCACCGCCACCACGACCTTGCCATCGCCAGGACCCAAGTAGGGCAGCCACCAGCCTCGCCTCTTGAGCGTCACCCCGCCCGAGCTATGCTCCGGCGCGCCTTTTCTTTTCCCGAGCGGAGCGACGGATGAAAGTCTTTATCTTCGACCTATTGGCCTATGGCCAGCAGCTCGACCATCTCAAGGTTGGCACCGAGCTGCCCTACCCGCTGCCGCGGCGGCACTTCGATCCGGACGTCGCAACTGGAACCTATGCCGAGCACCTCGCCGCCTGGGAAGAGGCCGACCGACTCGGCTATGACGGCATCGGCTTCAACGAGCATCACTGCTCGCCCTACGGCCTCATGAACTCGCCCAATCTCATGGCGTCGGCCGCGGCGCAGCGCACCAAGCGCGTGAAGCTCCTGATCTACGGCAATCTCCTGCCGCTGCATGAGCCGCTGCGGCTGGCCGAAGAGCTGTCGATGATCGACTGTCTCTCGGGCGGCCGCCTCATCTCGGGCTTCGCCCGCGGCATCCCGCGCGAGTATCAGGTGCACAACGTGCCGCTTCAGGAATCGCGCGCGCGCTTCGAGGAAGCCTACGAAATCATCACCGGCGCCTGGACCCAGGAGGTGTTCTCCTACGAGGGCAAATTCTGGTCGTACAAGGACGTGGCGATGTGGCCGCGGCCGGTGCAGCGGCCGCATCCGCCGGTCTGGATCCCGGTCACCGGCAGCAAGGAATCGATCGAGTTCGCGGCGAAGCACGACATCCCGATCACACCCGGCCTGCGCCCCGGCGGCTTGCAGGAAGACATGATCCGCTACTACACGAAGTGCCTCAAGGCGAGCGGGCACCAGATCACGCCCAATCACCTCACTATGGGCCTCAACGCCTATATCGCCGACAGCAAGGCGCAGGCGGTGAAGGAGAACGCGCCCTATTTCCTTTATTTCAACCGCACCCTCTTCAGCCACGGCAATTTCACCGAGACGAGTCTGGGCCAGGCGGCGGGCTATATGTCGCGCCAGTCGGTCGATTACGTGAGGCCCGAGAATCTGCGCGAGGTCGAGCGCGCGCGCGCCGATTTCCGCAACATGACGCTCGACGATGTCGCGAGCATGGCCGAGCGCCTGCCCTGGGGCACGCCGCAAGAGGTGACCGAACGGATCATTGCGATGGTCGACCGCACCGGCGCCAACACGATCCAGGTGATGATGAACGCCGGCGCCATGCCGCACGAAATGTACATCGAGCAGATCCGGCGCTTTGCGCGCGACGTGCTCCCGGCGCTCCAGGCGCATCAGGTGACGCGCGTGCCCGTCGCCGAGGAAGCGCTGACCTAGAGCCTGATCCACGCCGATCGAATCGCCCGGGACCCTCGCCCCCGAGGGGAGAGGGTTTCCGTTTCCAAGCGGATGGATCGCACCCTAAGGCGGCTAAAGCTTCAGGCTGATTGCGCTGTGGCCGGCTTCGACCGCGAAGGTCGTGAGCCACCGGTCAGGCTGCAACAGCGCGGTGCGAAAGACGGCGGCCTGACTGCCGATCGAGAGGTTCGAGCTGAGCAACACGCCGCGCGGGCGAAGCAGGCGGCGGAACTGCTCCAGGTCCTGGAGCGTCGGCCCGTAGCCGTCGAAGAAGATCAGGTCATAGCCGGGCTCAAGGCGCGCCATCGCGTTGCGATAGTCGTCCTCGTGAACCGTGATGCGGTCGGCATAGCCATAGGCCGCGATGTTCTCGCGCGCAATCCGCACATGCTCGGGATCGCGCTCGACGGTGTCGATCCGCGCCTCCGGGGCGCCGTGCGCGAGGGTGAGCGAGCTGTAGCCGAGCGCGGTGCCGAGTTCGAGGATGCGCCTGGCGTTCGCCGTCCCGGCGACGACGCCGAGCACCGCGCCGGCCGAGTAGGAGTGGGCGTAACAGCCATGCTGCGCGCGATGCGCGTCGGTTCCGGCCTTGATGGCCACGAACGGATCGGCGGCGATTTGCGCGGCCTCGATCGCGGGGTCGACGATCGCGCGCTGAACATCGGGCGGCGGCGGCCGCTTTGCCCGGGCCTCCACCACGGCCGAACGCTGCCCGTAGAGCGCGCCGGTGATCACGTTGACGGTCGCTTCGAGCTGGGGCGCGGCGAAAATGCTGAGGTGGTCGCCCCGAAGCGGGCAAATTTCGATCCTGCCGCAGAATTCGCCCCAGCCGAGATCGTCAGGCGCGTTCATTTTGCGCCAACGGGTATTCTCGAGCGACTTGAAGAGCGAGACCGCGCCGGAATAATGCTGCGGCTGATAGGCGCGAGCCGCCCGCGACCGCGATACTTTCTTGAGCCGCTGACGGAAGAAATAGCGCCACCGCTTCAGCCGCAGGAAGGAGAGCGCCCGTCCCACGCGCGCCAATGAGTCGAAGCGGTTTTCCATGAATCGCCGCTCGATATACCGTTCGGCGAATCGGCCAATGACGTATCTCGGAATGAGGGCGAGATCCTCGGGCGCGGGCTCCGTCCAGTCCGGCCCGTAATAGGGCGGCGCATCTATCACGCCGAGGAATTCGACTTCGTATCCTTCGCTCGTGAGTTTGCGCGCGGCGTCGAAGGCGACGACGCTGCCGAAGGAGAAGCCGATGATGCGAATCGGCTTTTCCCCGCTTGCCGTCGCCCGGAATTGCGCCATCACGTGATCGACGATGGCGTCGAAATCGAAGTGGCGCGGCGCGTGCGGCGCGATTTCGGGGTAATCGACGACATGGACCTCGAACTTCTGGGTGAGAGCTTCGACGAGCCGCATGCTATGCAGCATCGGCCCGGGCCAGCCGGGCAGAAAGAAAAGGTCCAAGCGGGCGCCAGCCAAGGCCGCAACCGCGGGCTTTCCGTCCAGTATTTTCTGCAGGCCCTCGACGAGGGTGCTCGGTCGCGTCGCCGGTCCAATGAGCGCCATCGGCACCGGCTTGCGCAAGGCGCCCTCGATCTCGAACATCATTTCGAGCGCTTGGAGCGAATTGCCCCCTGCCTCGTCCCAGCTGAGGTCGGCAGCGAAGGCTTTGGCGCCAACCGCGCGCGTCCACTCGGCGCGCACCGCGGCCGATGCGGCGCCGTTGGAATTAGCGGCGCGGTGTTCGGTACGGGCTTGCTGCGGCACGACGGAATCGGCCTGTGGCGCGCGCGATCTGGCGGCGTGCTGCTCCTTCAGCTTCTGGATGTCCTGCTTAAAATTCCCGAGCATGGGAATTTCATCGACGAAGATCACCTGGTGCGGGCGCATCGCGGCCGGCAGCCGCTGGCCGAGCCAGGCGGTTATCTCCTGCGGTGTGAGTGCTCTTTCCGTGCCGGCGACGACGTAGGCGGCGATCTCGACGCCGTCGCCCTCGTCGGTCGAGATGATTGCCGCGTCGGCGACGCCGGGATGGAGTTGGATGGCGGCCTCGATTTCCGCCGGCTCGATCCGCTGCCCCCGGAGCTTGATCTGCCGGTCGCTGCGCCCGACCATCTCGAGCAGCCCGTCTGGCCGCATCCGGCCGAGATCGCCGGTGCGGAAGACGCGGGCTGAGGGATCGTCGCGCTGCACGGCAAAAAAGCGCCGCGTCAGATCCTCGTCGTTCCAATAGCCGTTCGCGAGATAGCGACTCGTGACGACGATTTCGCCCGCTTCGCCGCGCGGCGCCGCGTTCCCGGCCTCGTCGATCAGAGCGATGCGGTAGCCCGGCAGGATGTACCCGACGGGCGGAAGCGCATCGCCGAAATCCATGTCGCGCGGATAGAACCAGCCGGCATAGGTCATCGCCTCGCTCGATCCGCTGCGCGTCGACATGACGGCGTCCGGTGCAAAGCGCCGGCGGAACAGCGCGATATCGGACGAGAGCACGCGGTCGGTGCCGAGATTGACCCAGCGGATTGAGGCGAGATCGCCGGGCGTCGCGAGCGCGCCAATGCGGCGAAACACCGAGGGCGACGAATTGTAGAGCGTGATGCGTTGCCGGCGTACGACGCGGATCGCTTCCTGGAAGCCCTTACCGCGCAGATCCGTGATGAACAGCGTCGCGCCGACGATCAGCACCGGGAATATGTCCTGGATCGCCGCTGCCACGGACTGCGCAGCGAGCAGCAACAGCCGGTCGGCGGCAGAGATGTGCGCGCCGTTGATGCGCTGCATCGCGTTGTGGAGGATGGTGCGTTGGTTATGCGAGACGCCTTTCGGCTCGCCCTCGCTGCCCGAGGTGTAGAGGATAAGTGCCGCGTCCCCGACCGACGCGGGCTCGGGCCATGCGCCGCCGGCGTCCGTACCGGCGCCGAGGTCGAGCTGCTTCATCGCCGGATCGATCTCGGCGACGGTCGCGCGCGTCGTCTCGTCGACGATGACCGCCTTCAACCCCGCGCGCTTCAGGATGAGCGCGGTGCGCGCCGCGGGAAATCCCAGATCGAGCGGCAGGTAGGGGCGCCCGCTCGCCAGCGCGGCCAGGATGGCAACGGGATATGTCGCGCCATTCGGCAAGGCGATGCCGATGGGTTCGCCGCGCCCGACGCTGTGCGCGATCCGGCGCGCGAGTTCGAGCGCGCGCTCTTTCAGCTCCGCGTAGGTCAAAAACATCTCGCCGTCGTCGACCGCAGGCTTGTCGGCGTGCGCGGCGGCGCACTCGGAGAAGAGCTCGAAGATCGGGCGTTCGGTCCACGCGGCCGGAAAGGGCCGGTACGGCCGGTCGACGGGACCGCCATAATCGACCGGCCGCGCCTCGTCCGCCAGCAGAGCGCTCGCATTCGCGATGGTATCGATTGCCATGATCGGTTCCGGGAGCGTCATCGCGTTAGCTGGGGTCGGGGCGGGTGACGCGGTTCAGCATCGTTTCGGCCGCGCCGGCGAGAAAGCGCCGCAAATTCTCTTCGATGACCGGCAGGGATCGCTCGGCATATTCTCTGTAGAGGCCGCCCATGTGCGGCGTGATGATGACGTTCGGCGCGGTCCAGAGCGCATGGTTCTTGGGCAGCGGCTCGGTCGTCAGGACATCGAGCCCGGCGCCCGCCAGGTGCCCGTCGGCGAGCGCACGCACGAGTGCATCCTCGTCGACGGTTGCGCCGCGGCCGACATTGATGAAGAACGAGCCGCGCTTCATCGCGCGGAACACGGTGTCGCCGACGATGCGGTTGGTCGCGGGCGTGAGCGGCGTCAGCGTGATGAGGTAGTCGCACTGCCGCACCGTCTCGACCAGCGTCTCGCGCGGATAGATGCGCTCGAATCCCGCCACCTCGCGCGGTGCCGAGGAAATGCCGATGACCCGCATGCCGAGCGCCGTGAGGCGCGGCGCGAGTGCCGCAGCGATCGTTCCAACGCCGAGGATCGCGGCGACCTTGCCGTCGAGCAGCGGCCCAGGAACGCGCACCCATTCGCGTCGCTCTTGCGATCTCAGCGTGAGCGGCAGGTTGCGCGCCAGCGCTAGCATCAGGCTGATCGCCGCTTCGGAAACCGGCGCGCCGTGTATGCCGGGCAGGTTGGTGACGATCGCGGCGGGATTGAGCGTGTGCGAATCGGCAACGCGGTCCGTCCCCGTGCCGAGGACCTGGACCCATTTCAGGCGGCTTGCCCGGCCGAACGCTGCTTCATCCGCCATGCCGGCGAAGGCAAGGAAGATGTCTGCCTCGACGATGGCAGGCGCAATCTTGTCGCGCGTGTCGACGGATTGGACCCGCACCTTGGGGAAATGCGCACGCAGCGGTTCGCGCAGGCTGGCGATGAAATCCTCAGCCATCGCCAAGGCGATGAGAAGAGTGGTCATTGCGGCGGCTAGAAATGCCGGATGACGACGTCTACGGCAATGACGAGGCCCACGACGGAAACGGCGACTTTCCAGTATTCGACGACCGAGGCAACGGCATCCGTGGCCGCGGCGAGGATCACCATCGCCGCTCCCTTTACGTGCGATGCGAGGGGAGGGCGATCGAGTGGTTCGCCGAGAACGGTTTGCCGCCCGTTCTCCATCTTTGGCAGTCCCGCGCGCGCGTCGGGCGCGACGTTCTGCCGGTGGTAGAGGTACTCGTCCATGTGCTTGTTCTCGCCGAAAACTGCTTCTCGAATCAGTTACCGGAACGTGGTTGCACGCGAAATTATTCGACTCATGCTACCGTATTTACCGGTCCCGGCACCACAACATTGCGATTCTTTACTTTCCTTACGATCGCCGCCCGGGCGGCAGACCGTCCGCGCGCATCTTTGCGCGCCGTTCCGGGCCGCCGGGGATTTGGGGTACGGTACGGTGCGGCGCGGTAACGCATTTTTACCTTCCGCATCGCATCATGGTACGAGCCGGTACGCTTTCCCCAAGGGACCGCCATGCCCCGTCGAGCCTTGCTCTGCGATCTGAAGCGCGCGGTCCGCATCGTCGGCACCGTGCTGAGCGGGTCGATCCTCCTCGCGCTGCCGCTCGCTTCGTGCGGCGGCGCGCCCGATCTGCCCCCGGCCGAGATGCCGAAGGCCATCCATGTCGAGCACGTACGCGTGCAATACGACGCTGCGTTCGCGACGGGCACGGCGGATCTGCCGCCGGCGCAAGCGGCCGGGCTCGATAATTTCCTCGACCGGTCACACGTGCGGCCGAGCGATCCGGTCTATATCGCAACCGCGGCGGGCGACCCGCTTGCCGCCGAGCGCGCCGGCCGCGTCGCTCTTCTCCTGGCGCGGCGCGGATTAGCGGCCGTGAGCATTGCGCCGCCGCCATCGGGCGTCCTTCCCAACCATGTCCTCGTGCTCGCCGATCGCTACGTCGCCACGCCGCCCGCATGCCCGGACTGGTCGGATGATCCGTCCGGCTCGCACAGCAACGTGGCCAGCAGCAACTACGGCTGCGCCACGATGACGGATCTCTCGCTCATGATCGACAATCCGCGCGACCTGGTGACGGGACGGGAGCTCGGACCGGCCGCGGGCGATCCTGCCGCCGACGCCGTGGCACGCTACCGCACGGGAACCGTAAAGACATTCGGCGGCGGCGCGGCATCGGGCAGCGCGGCACCGAGCGGCTCCTCTTCGGGCGGCTCGGCATCGGGCGGCTCGGCATCGGGCGGAGGAGGAGATTCTCCAGCCGCCGCGGCGTCATCGGTATCGACCTCGCCTTCGGCGACGATGCTGAACGGCGCCGTCAGTCCGCAGGTGCAATAAGGCGTCAGGCGGCGGGTGTTGCCAACTGCAGCAGCGTGCCCGGGTGCGCACCGCTCTCATCGCTTGCTAGTACATAGGCCGATGCGCTCGTCGAATAGGTGATGCTCGCCTGATTGAGCAGGTCGATCGTCGCCGATAGCGATCCGTCGTTCACCGTGACCGCGACGCCGCTGCCGCCGGCGAGCGCGATCGCGCTGACCGATCCGATCGATGGCGCACCCGAGAATGCGAAATTCGCGAGATCGATGGCATCGTTGCCAGTGAATCCTGCGACCGTGCCGGCGAAGCTCTGCGCCAGTCCGAGCGCGAGCGTACCCGTCGTGTCCGCGGCGAAGCTCACCGCCTGGGTCGCGGCGACCTTGTTGTCGAAGGTGAGCGTACCGTTCGCGATTGCGGCGGTCCCGGTGCCAGAGACCTGGTTGCTGACGGTGAGGTTGCCGCCGCTCGCGGCGAGGATTCCGTTGTTGGTGAGCAGGTTGGAGATCGTAAGACCGCCCGCTCCAGTCGCCTCGATGAGCCCGCTATTAGTCACCGTGTGCGAGCCGGTCGCAATGGCGAGCGCGTCGCCGTCGCTCGCGTCGATCGTGCCGCCCGCTTCGTTGTTGAGCGTCAGGAAGCTGTCGCCGATATTGCCCGCGCCGGCGATGGCCGCAGAATTGTCGAGCGTCGCGGCCGTGCCGTTGCTGCCGATGGCATTATCGGCGCTGTTGGACATCGTGACCGCGCCTGCGCCCTCGAGCGCTACGATCCCGGCGATCGTGAGCTCGGTCGCGTCGCCGGTCGAGTTGAGCGCGATGCTGCCGCTGTCGGTGATCGTGCCCTTCAGCGTCAAATCGGTGCCGTCGCCGACCGAGAGCGTGCCGGAGCTGGTCGTGCCGCTCAAAGTATCGGCCGCACCTTCGATCGCAATGATGCTGCCTGTCGAGCTTTCGAGCGTGCTGCCCAGCGCCGTCGCGCCGACGAGCTCGACGTTGCCGCCCGAGGCGGCGACCGTGCCGGCCGTCACCGTCGTGTTGGCGATGACGAGCCCGGCGCTGCCCGTGGCTTCGATGAGGCCGCCCGTGTTCTTGATCCCGCCCGTGCCCGTCAAGGTCAGCGCATTGGCAGTGCCGGTTGCGTCGATCACGCCGCCCGTCGAATTGACGACGGTGAGAAACGCATCGCCGATCGTGCCCGAGCCGGCGATCGTCGATGTGTTGTTGAACGTCGCGGCTGCGCCATTGCTGATGATGGCATTGTCGGCATTGTCGGAAAGGTCGAGTTGGCCCGCGCCCTTGAGCGTCGCGTTCACGGAGATGACGAGGTCGGTCGCGTCGCCGGTCGAATCGAGCGCGATGCCGCCGCTGTTGGTGATGGTGCCTTTGAGCGTCAAATCCGTGCCGTCGCTCACCGACACGTTGCCGGTGCTCGTCGTGCCGCTCACGACATCGGCCGTGCCTTCGGTCGCAATGACGTTGCCGGCCGAGCTTGCGAGCGTGCCGCCCAGCATCGTCGCGCCGACGAACTCGACGTTGCCGCCCGAGGCGGCGATCGTGCCGGCTGTAACGGTGGTGTTGGCGATGACGAGCCCGGCGCTGCCGGTCGCTTCGATGAGGCCGCCCGTGTTCTTGATCCCTCCAGCGCCCGTCAAGGTCAGCGCATTGGCCACGCCGGTTGCGTCGATCACGTCGCCCGTCGAGTTGACGACGGTGAGAAACGCGTCGCCGATCGTCCCCGAACCCGCGATCGTCGAGGAGTTGGTGAGCGTCGCGGCCGCGCCGTTGCTGATGATGGCGTTGTCGGTGTTGTCGGAGAGGTCGATTTGGCCCGCGCCCTTGAGCGTCGCGCTCCCGGCAATGATGAGGTCGGTTGCGTCGCCGGTCGAACCGAGCGCGAACCCGCCCGAATTCGTCATCGTTCCAGTCAGCTCCAACGACGCCGCGTCGGCGACGGTGATTTGCCCGGAATTGGTCGAGCTGCCGAGGATGGCGAACGTGCCGCCGCTGACGGCGAGCGTTGCCGTGGTGTCGCTGAGCGTCAGCGCCGCGACGCTGTTGTTCTGGCCGCTCGTGACCGTATAGGTGCCGGAATTGCTGATGACCGCTTTTGTGGCGCTCGTCGGAACGAGCGCCGTCGACCAGTCCGCGGCGGTGTTGAACGAGCCCGACCGGTTCGACGCGCTGGGCCCGTTCCATGTGGCGCTGCTCGCCGGGGCGACGACCGTGCCGGTGATGGTGAGGGTTTCGGCCGGCAGCGCGCCGGAATAGCCGCTCGCGTTCGAGCCGGTGGGATCGAGCGTGATGGTCTCGGTGAAGGTGCCGGCGGTGCTGGCCGAGAGCGTGACGGAGGGCTGTGTGTCGGCCGCGCCCGCGCCGAGCGCCGAGAACGTGCCGAAGCCTGCGAGCGTGAAGGCGCTTCCGCCCGAGGTGGTGAAGCTGCCGGAGAGCAGATCGGCCGGGCCCGTAACGTTGTTGAGAACGCCGAGCCCCACCGTCACCGGCGCCGCGCCTTGCGCAATCGAACCAAGGCTCAGCGTGTAGTCGTTGCCGCTCTGGCTCCACGTGCCGCCGCCCGAAGTTTCCTCGAGCGCCGCGACGGCATAATTGTCGACCGTGGCGTTGATTGCGACGGTCGCGGTGCCGTCCGCTGTGGGGCCGAACCCGTCGATCCCGGTGCCGTCCGATTGAAGATTGAGCGTGACGCTGCCGGCGATCGTGCCCGCGCTCGCGGTCGAGACCGTGGCGCTGATGGCGCTGCTCGAGCCTTGCGCCGCGATGTCGCCGGTCGTGCCGTTGGCGCTGACGCCGCTGGTCGTGCCGACGCTGGCGATCAGAGCCTCGGAATAGCCGTCGTTGGCTGCCGTGTTGGCGACGGTGATCGGCACCGCACCGCTGCCGCCGACATGGAAGACGAGCGGCGTAGACGGCGCCGAGGCCGACGCCGTCGCCTCGCGATAGACCGCGCCCGTCACCGTCACCGAGCCGGTGCCGATGCTCGTCGTGCCCTTGCCGTCGGTGCCGGCGCCGTCCGAGAAGTAATCGAGACCGACCGTGCCCGCCTGCGCGCCGGCCGACGCGGTGCCGAGCCCGACGACGATGCCGCTCGAATTGGTGGCGCCGGCGGCGAGCAGCGAGATCGCGCCCGTTGCCGTCGCGTCGCTCGTGGTGGCGCCGAGCGACACGTCGAGCGATTCCGCCGGCGGCGCGGCGCTGTTGGTGATGCTGAGCGCGTGGCTCAGCGTGCCGCCCACGCGCGCATTGCCGAGGCTGAGCGGCGACGATGTGTCGAGCATCGCTTGCGCCGGCGCGAAGACGGTGCCGGTGATGGTGAGGGTCTCGTCAGGCAGCGCGCCGGAATAGCCGCTCGCGTTCGAGCCGGTGGGATCGAGCGTGATGGTCTCGGTGAAGGTGCCGGCGGTGCTGGCCGAGAGCGTGACGGAGGGCTGTGTGTCGGCCGCGCCCGCGCCGAGCGCCGAGAACGTGCCGAAGCCTGCGAGCGTGAAGGCGCTTCCGCCCGAGGTGATGAAGCTGCCGGAGAGCAGATCGGCCGGGCCCGTAACGTTGTTGAGAACGCCGAGCCCCACCGTCACCGGCGCCGCGCCTTGCGCAATCGAACCAAGGCTCAGCGTGTAGCTCGTGCCGCTCTGGCTCCACGTGCCGCCGCCCGAAGTTTCCTCGAGCGCGGCGACGGCATAATTGTCGACCGTGGCGTTGATGGCGACGGTCGCGGTGCCGTCCGCGGTTGGGCCGAACCCGTCGATCCCGGTGCCGTCCGATTGAAGATTGAGCGTGACGCTGCCCGCGATCGTGCCCGCGCTCGCGGTCGAGACCGTGGCGCTGATGGCGCTGCTCGAGCCTTGCGCCGCGATGTCGCCGGTCGTGCCGCTGGCGCTGACGCCGCTGGTCGTGCCGACGCTGGCGATCAGAGCCTCGGAATAGCCGTCGTTGGCTGCCGTGTTGGCGACGGTGATCGGCACCGCACCGCTGCCGCCGACATGGAAGACGAGCGGCGTAGACGGCGCCGAGGCCGACGCCGTCGCCTCGCGATAGACCGCGCCCGTCACCGTCACCGAGCCGGTGCCGATGCTCGTCGTACCCTTGCCGTCGGTGCCGGCGCCGTCCGAGAAGTAATCGAGACCGACCGTGCCCGCCTGCGCGCCGGCCGACGCGGTGCCGAGCCCGACGACGATGCCGCTCGAATTGGTGGCGCCGGCGGCGAGCAGCGAGATCGCGCCCGTTGCCGTCGCGTCGCCCGTGGTAACGCCGAGCGACACGTCGAGCGATTCCGCCGGCGGCGCGGCGCTGTTGGTGATGCTGAGCGCGTGGCTCAGCGTGCCGCCCACGCGCGCGTTGCCGAGGCTGAGCGGCGACGATGTGTCGAGCATCGCTTGCGCCGGTGCGAAGCTGATACCGCTGCCGCTTTCGAGGATGAGGTCGGTGCCCGTCGAGCCGTCGCCCGCCATGCCGAAATGGTCGCCGGCGAGCGCGCCCGACACCGCATAGGAGAAATTCGTGCCGCCGCTCTCGACGATGCTGAGCGACGAGCCGACGATCGTCGCGCTGGCGACGGACGTGTCGGCGAGATCGAGGACGTCGCCGAGGATGAGCCCCGAAATCATGTCGCCGGCAAAGCTCGTCGGCGAAGCAAGCTTCAGCGTGCTGGCCGTGCCGCCGAACGCGACGCCCGCCGCGTCGCTGCCGCCGAGTTCGACGATGCCACCATTCTCGACGAGCGCCGTGCCCGCACCGGTGAGCGCGCCGGTGACGTCGAGATCGGCGTCGTTCGCGACCAGGCTCCCGGCATTGGCGAGCGTGCCGAAGATTTCGAGCGAGCTGCCGTTTGCGACATCGATCGTGCCGGCATTGCTGCCGCTGTCGCTGCCCTGATCGGCATTGAACGTGCCGCTATCGAGCGCCACCAATCCCCCGGCGGCGAGATCGCTGAAATCGAGGCTGTCGGTCGCGCCGCCGCCATAGATCGTCTCGCCTGCCGCGCCCGAGACGAACGCATCGTCGAAGGCCGAGCCGTCGACGATCTGGATATTGGAGAACGTATCCGTCCCGCCATAGCCGTTCGTGGCGGTGCCGGTCGCGAAATTGACCGAGACCGCCGCCGGCGACGCATTATAGTTGAGCGTATTGATACCGCCTTCGCCGTTGATCGTGTGATTGCCCGGGCCGCCGACGAACGTGTCGTTGAGATGCGTACCGAGGAGCGTGCCGGTCGATGCGGTTTCGCTGAAGGTGAGCGTCTCGGCCTCGCCGACCGCGAGATAGGCGTCGACGAGACCGGAGCCCGTTTGCGAGCCGGTGCCGGTGACGGTGGGCGAGGCCGAATCCTCGAGGATGTCTTCGATGTCGGCGGGATCGAGCGCGCCGTTCGCCTGCAGCACGAGCGCGCCGACCGCCGCCGCAGCCGGCGCCGCCGCCGACGTGCCGTAGAACGGATTGAAGATGGTCGTCGAGTTGCCGTCGGGCGCGACCAGATCGACCTTGCCGGCATAAACCGGCGAAGGCAGCAGGATGCCGCTCGAATTGTAGTAGAACTCGCCCGGGCCGCTGCCGCTGAAGGGCTCGAGCGTCGAGGGCTCGCTTTCCGGCACGGCGCCGACCGTGATCGCGGTCGGATCCTCCTCGTGCCCGAACACCGTGCCCGAGCCGATCCCGGCGTTCGGATCGTCGAACACCACGGGCGAGAAGGAATCGTCCTCGGCGACGATCTTGAACTCGCCCGGGCTGACCGTGCCGGTCTGGTTCTCGTAGACCTCGAGATAGAAGGTCGTGCTGTTCGACTCGTTGGTGAATTCGCCGTACTGGACCGGGTCGCCGTTCTTGTCGAGCGCGGTTCCGGTGTCGACCGCGCCGAGCGAGGAATTGAGCAGCCTGAAAGCGAGGCTGTAGTTGGAGCCGCTGCCATCCGCGGCGCCGTCGCCCGTCTTGAATGGCTGTGCCCATTGCAGATCGATGACGACCGTGGCGCCTTTGGGGATCGTGATCGGCTCGAGATAGGCGTGCGGGGCGCCCGCGACATTGAAATCCTCGTAGGTCGTGGTGCCGTTCAAGACCGGCGTGAACGACCCTTGGTAATAGGACTGCCCGAAATTGTTGGCGGCGGTGAAATAGGTCGATCCGTCCGCCACCACCTGGTTGACCGCCTGCGAGATGACGCCGCCTTCCTCGAACACAGGCTCGTCGAGATAAGCGACGTCGTCGACGATGATCTGGCAGCCGGCCGCTTGCAGCGCCTCGATCGCCTGCGCCATGTCGGCGTCGGTATCGCCCGCGGTGTAGAAATAGATCTGCGCGTTGGGCGCGATCGAATGCACGATCTCGGCCATCGCCTGGCCTTCGTCGGTGCCGCTCGACGCGTCCTGAAGGATGTGCACGTCGGCCGCCGGCGGCAGCGCCCCGTCCGCTTCGGCCGCCGCCGCGCCGCGATTCGCGTTGAAGCTGTCTGAGATGATGCCGACGCTGATCCCGGCGCCGGTGACGCCGTAAGAATTGGTCGCGGACACGCCGTCGACCACGACATCCGCGAGATCGGACACCGGATCGGTCTGGAACACGATGTCTGGAACGATGAGGTCGCTGCCGCTCGAGGGAGCGAGGACGGGCGCGGCATCGGGCGGCGCCAGAAGCGCTGCGCCGCTGACGATCTGCGGCGCGGCGATGCCGGCGTCGTCGTACGCACCGAACAGGAGCTCGGGCGCTTGTGGCTGCGAATCGGAGGCCGCAAGCGCGCTCGCGTCCGCTGCATACGCAAAGGGGCGATGCGGGCGGTCCCGGGCGTCGGGGTCGTTCGCGTGCAAATCCTGCGGCTCGGCCGGCGACGCGTCACCGGATGCGCCGACAGGCGAGCCGCCGGCTTCGTCCGGGGAGGCGCAATCCGCGTCCCTTCCGGTGCTCGCGGCATCCGGCGGCGGGATGGTTTGGCCGATTGGATTCGACATGGCGAGGGCGCTGCGACCCGCTCGTTGGTTGCGCCGGATTTTACCCTATTCGACCGCTCTTTTCACCCGCGGCACCGATAACATCCGTGTGTCACGCGTTAAGATTTATTACGACAGGCGCGGACGTAGGGCCGCGGCGCCACGTCATTGCCTCCGCGCAAACATTGCGTCGCATCGAGAAGCCGGCGGCAAGTATGGATAATGCGATGAATTGCCCGCACAATCACATGTGTTTCATGGGCTACAATAGACGCGAAAAGCGCCAGGAACAGAAGTTGAAGCGAAGATGGAGAACAAATGGCGGAATTTGCGCAGGATTCTGGGCGGGCAGTATCTTGAACGGGCAGTATTGTCGCATTGACTACGCGATAGCGCAAACGACGTTGTCCAAATAAACCCTATCCGGTGTATCTTCAGACGGTAGCGGTTTTGTTAAGGAGGCACTTTATGTCACGCCGCCACCCCCGAATCGCGGCACTCTGCGTCTCAGCTAGCATCGCCGCGGGCGCGCTGCTCGCTGCCGCGGCGCCGGTCCGGAGTGAGACCGAGGTCGCGCCATCCTATTTGACCGACGTGCAGGCGAAGATCGCGAAGGGCGATTTGCGTGGCGCCGAAATTCAGCTTCGCAATGCCGCACGCGCGAACCCGAACGATCCCTTGGTGCATATCGAGCTCGCGAAGTTATATCTGAGGATGCCCAATCTCCCCAATGCCGAGGCCGAGGCCCGGCTCGCGCGCCAGGACAAGGGCCCCGCGGACGATGTCGACCCGCTTCTGGCGCAAGCGCTGCTAGAACAGCAAAAATTCACGGAGCTTTTCCGCGACGTACAGCCGGACGACCGTGGCGACAAGGCCGAAGCCCAAGTGCGGCTTACGCTCGGATTGGCCCACCTCAATCTGCAGGAGACCACCGAGGCGGAACCTCTCCTGGCAAAGGCCGAAAGCCTCGATCCGTCGTCGACCGGGCCGAAAGCGGCGATGGCGCAGCTGCTGTTGAATCGAGGCGATATAGCGCGTGCGCAGACTGAGATCGCGGCCGCCACCGCGATCGCGCCGGACGATCCGGCGGTGATGCGTGTTACCGCGCTGGTCCTTCTTGCCCAAAACGACAACGACGGCGCCTTGAAGGTGCTCGGCGACTTGCTGGCAAAGTACCCTGACAATATCCCCGCCCTTGGCCTGCGCGGAGACTTGCTCATCCGCGAGAACAAACTGGCCGAGGCGCAGGTCGTCCTTGATCACGCGCTCAAGCTCGCGCCGCGGGGTGCCGGAATCGTCTATTACCATGCACTTCTGTTGGCGCGCCAAGGCAAGATGCAGGAAGCAGACGCGCAGCTCACGTCGATTTCGACGGCATTCAACAACATTCCGGTCGCCTACTACCTCCAGGGCACCGTCAAGTACGAGCTCGGCCAATATCAGCAGGCGGCAGTCGATCTCTCGAAATATATAGCGCGCGTTCCGAACGCCACGCAGGCGCGGCGGCTTCTGGCGCAAATCGAGATTCGGCAGCATGACTACAAATCCGCGATCAACGAGCTTAAGCCGATCGTCGACAGCAACCCCGACGACGCCAATTCGATCGCGCTCCTTGCACAGGCTTATTCTGCAGCGGGTAATCGGCGCAACGACGCGCTCGAACTCTACCAGCGCCTGGTCACGCTTCAGCCCGAGAACGAGCGCGCCGCCGTCAGTCTTGACTTGCTGAAGATACAGACCGGCGATGTCCAGCAAGGCTTGGACCAACTCAACAAGATCGCCGAATCGGCGCAGGGAGCCGCGGTCGCCGGGCCGCCGCTCGTCATGGCCGAGCTGCGCGCCGGTCACGCCTCCGACGCCGTCCGCGCGGCGCAGGCGCTCGTCGACCGCAATCCGCGCGATTCGTTGGCGCAGACTCTTCTCGGCACGATGGAAATGGCCGAGGGAAAAACCGCGGAGGCGGCGGCAACCTTCAAAGCCATCGTCGACAAGGAGCCCACGCTGCTCGACCCGCAGCGCGACCTCGCCCGGGCCGACGTCGCGCTCGGCAAGGTCGATGACGCAAAAGCGGTGCTGCAGGGTCTCCTGAAGCAGCATCCCGACTCGATCGTCGATGCAGTATCACTGGCACGTATCGAGGTGCAGCAAAAGGACGATGCCGCCGCGGAGGATCTGCTGCGCAAGGCGCAGCAAAACGCCCCGACCGACCCCACACCCGGCCTCGCGCTGTTGCAGATTTATGGCCAGGAGAAGGCCTGGGACAAGGCCGAGAGCTACGGACGCGAGCTCGAACTGCGCTTCACGGGAAATCGCCAGGTGGTCTCGGAAATTGCCGCTCTGCGCACGGCCGCGGGCGACGCGAAGGGCGCCGCGTCGGAATTCGCACGGCTCGCGAGCGAGATGCCGAATGATACGGGTATCTTGACCCGCTATTCCCAGTATCAATCGGCGGCCGGCGACAAGATCGGCGCGCGGGCGACGCTGCAACAGGCTCTTGCCACCGATCCGCAAAACTTCGGCCTGATGTCCAATCTTGCGAATTTCGACTTCGACGATGCCGGCATCGACAAGGCGCTGGCGACGGCGCAATCCTTCGCCGCGGACCAGCCGCTCGCGGCCGATCTCATATCGGCGGGGATTTACGAGCGCGGAAAGCGGCTCGATGACGCGATCAACACGCTCGCCGCGAGCATGAAGCGCAATCCGCACTTGGCGAGCGTGCTGAAGCTCGCCAATGACCTTTACGACACTGGCAAAAAGACCGAGGCGCTCGATATGCTGCGCGCCTGGATCAAGGATCACCCCGACGACCATGACGCGCAATTCGTGCTCGCGACGCTTTACGGGCGCGAGAACGATACGGCCGCGGCGCAACAGGCCTACGAAGCCGCCTATAAGAGCGCGCCGACGAACTGGATCATCGCCAACAACTTGGCCACCATTTACACGGCAAAGAAGGACCCCCGCGCCCGCGCCCTCGCTGAACAGGCGTTCTACCTCTCGCCGTCGCCCCAAACGGCCGACACCTATGGATGGGCCCTCGTTCAAAACGGCGACCCGGTCGAAGGCTTGCGCCTGATTCGCCGGGCGCAGGCCGCCATGCCCAATTATGTAGTTGTGCTGTACCACCTCGCCGTCGCTCTCAAGGATACGGGCGATACCAGCGAGGCGCGTGACATCCTCAAGAAGGTGGTCGATTCGGGGGCTGCCTTCGCCGACCAGAACGCCGCAAGAGAGCTGCTCCAGGAACTGCAGCGCGGCTGATGAGGGCGGGCCGCGGCCGGCGGCGGCCGCGGCGACCAGCAGCCGGCGATCTGTCCAGCGAGCCACCGGGCCCGCGCGGCCCCATTTTTCCCTGCGGCCCTCCAGTTCCCAGCCGCCTTTTTGAGGGTCTTCCACGAAGGTCAGCGGTTCGAACTCCCCCTCCGACAGGCTCTTTATTAAGGATTTTGGGCGGCCCGGGTGTCGGGATTCTTTACATTTTCGTCCGCCCGGAACGGGTGTCGGCTACCTAAGGACTTGAATTTCCAAGAAAATGAGAAAGTGGCACGAAGCTTGCGAGAGTGAGGGCAGTTCAACAGTGGATAGCTTTTAGGAGACAGGGGATGCGCACGAAACTTCTTTGCACGACGGCGGCGGCGGCCGGCTTGATCTGGGCAGCTGCGGCGCAGGCAGACACGGTTACCGTCTCGTTGGCGTCCACGGGTGGTGCCAACCCGACGTCGGAGGTTACCGCGGCAAGTGGCGCCGGTCACGCCAGTTTCACTGGCTACTTCGGCACCGCCGCCGCTCCTCACTTCGTGAGCACGAGCGCCACCGCTCCGGCGCAAGGCGATTTCTGGGTCAGCGACGCGAGCGGTGCGGGCACGCCGCCGACACCGGAACCGCATTTGACGTCGTCGGTCACCGACGTGTCGGCATTCTGCAGCAACTGCACGCTCGACATCTTCGTGACGGAAAAGGGGCTCACCTCGCCCACCTCGCCGTCGATGTTCAAGATTGTCGATACCTGGATCTCTGAAACAGGCGATGTGACGAACGTGACCTTCACGTCCTCCATCAACGGTTCGGAGATCGACTCTCATACGCCGACTTCGGGATCGGGTTCAAATACGGACATCGTGAGCGACACCTACACGACGCCGTTCAGCGAGACACAGGAATTCGCCATCACCTTCGGCACCTGCACCTTCGACGATAGCGCGGGCACCTCTAGTTGCGCCGTCGATTTGCAGAGCACTCTTGATGAGGTGGTGCCGGAACCGGCCTCGATCTTCCTGCTCGGCTCCGGGCTGTTGGGCCTCGGTGCGATCCGGCGTCGTCGCCGCAACAAGGCCGCCTGATCCGGCTAAAACCGCCTAGCATCCCGTTCTCCAGTCGGCAGGCCGCGCAAGCGGCCTGCCGATTTATTTTGGGCGGCTGAGGTCCCCGCCGCCGGAAGCGCAAGGGATCCCCTTCTCACGCTACCTCCGCCTTTGATATCGTAGGTAGAGACGTGAATTATTTCGGGAGACGCGAAATCGGGACCGACATAAAGGAATGGGTCGGCGCAAGACACGTGCGCCTCGGCCCGAAGGCCGCCTTTCAGCGCGCGATCGAATTGCAGGCCCACGGCAATCTCGCCGAGGCCGAGGCGATCTACCGGGCGATCCTCAAGCACAATCGGGATGATTTCGGCTCGCTCTACAACTTGGCCAGCGTTCTGATCGCGGCGCAGCGGTTCGAAGAAGCAACCGAGACCCTGCGCAAGGTGCTGAGGCAGAAGCCGAATTCGGTTGGCGCGAACACGATGCTCGCTTACGCTCTGAACGGTCTCGGACGCCACGCCGAGGCGTTGGACCGTGCGCGCCGTGCCGTCGCGCTCAATGCTGATGCAGCGGACGCAAGCGTCGGCCTTTTCTCTGTATTCACGTCCCTCGGACATTATGACGAAGCGCGACAGCTGGCCGCGCAAGCGATCGACTACGCGCCGGACCGCCCGCTTTTCTATTACCAGTGGGGCTACATTTCGCGCTGGAGCGCGGACGATCCCCGTCTCCCCAGGCTCGAGGCGCTCAGCGCAAAATCACAGGCCTTTTCGATTGACGATCAGGCGCGCTTGAATTTTACGCTTGCCAAGGCCTACGCCGATATCGGCGATCACGAGCGGGCCTTTCGCTCCCAGATCGCGGGCGCCGCTCTCCAGCGGCAGGTCGTGAAATACGATGAAGCGGCAAGCCTTCGCCAGCTCGACGAGCTGTGTCGCACCTGGAGCGCGGCGTGGCTCGCGCAGCACGCCGGCGCAGGAAATCCTTCGCTTCTGCCGATCTTCATTCTTGGGATGCCGCGCTCAGGTTCGACTCTCGTCGAACAGGTCCTTGCCAGCCATCCCGAGGTTCATGGGCTCGGCGAGCGGCCGACTCTTTACAACGTAATTTGCCACGTCGGCGGCATTCAACCCTCCTCGGACCTGTTGCCGGGAGATATTGCAGCAGCATGGTCGGACGCGGACATCCGACGGCTCGGCGATCTCTATGCCCAAGCCACGCGGGGCATTGCGCCGGGCGCGGAACGCTCCATCGACAAGCAGCTCTCGAATTTCCGCTTCATCGGCCTCATTCGCGCGGTGCTGCCGAACGCGCGCATCATCCACGTCCGGCGCGATCCGCTTGACACCTGCCTGTCGATCTTCTCGCTGCTCTTCGACGGGGCCTCCATTCCCTATTCCTACGACCTCGGAGAATTGGGCCGCTATTACCGCGCCTATCAGAAAATGATGGCGCATTGGCACTCGGTGCTGCCGCCGGGGGTCATGATCGACGTGCAATACGAGGAGGTGGTGGACGATTTCGAGGCGCAGGCGCGCCGCATCGTCGCCCATTGCGGGCTCGATTGGGATGATGCGTGCCTCGAGTTCTACAAGACGGACCGTCCGGTAGCGACCGCCAGCCACGCCCAGGTGCGCCAGCCGATCTATCGGACCTCGGTCGGTCGGCCCCGGCCGCCGCGCGAGCTGCTGCTGCCGCTACTGCAGGCGCTCGGGATGGATGATGCCGCCGGCGCGGCGTGAACCCGAGAATTAACGATCTCGCCTTACGCGCGATACCTGTTTGTTCACCATTTTGTGCGATTCATCATTTCATGATGAACGAGCCGCGCAAGGGGGCCGCCTTATATCTGGCGATTTTTGCCCTCCTGGTCCTTGGCTGGATTTTGGCCGCCCATTTCTCCTGAGTGGAAACACGGCCGCGCCGGCTGATCAAACCTTAACGGAAGCGGGAGCTTGCGTACGGCGTCCAGGCTCAGTGTCCGGGCTCCATGCCGCGCGCCGTATAGATCGGGGCGGCGGCGGCGGCGGAGAGATAGGTGACGAGCGCCTGCGCCGCGGCGGGATCGTGCGCGGTGATCGAGACGAAGGCGATGAAACGGACGCGGGGCGAGAACTCCGCCGGCAGCGCGCCGACGATCTCGATCCCCGGCACGCCCATCATCTCGCTGACGAATGTGATGCCGACATCGACCTTGCCTTGCGCCAGCATGGCCATCGCCGTCGCGCCGTCGGGCGCGATCCGTAGGAGCGGATCCACCCGTTCCGAGAGGCCCAGTATGTCGATCGTCGCGGCGAAGCTATGGCCGGCGCCGGCGCCGCGTGCGGCATCGGGCACCGAGATCGCGCTCGCACGCAACATCAGGAACCGCAGATCTTCCCGCGTCGTGATCCTGGGCTTGGGCTTGCCGGGCGGGAGCGCGATGCCGACGGCGGCGCTCGCAAGCAGCGTCGCGCTCCGCGCCACGACATGGCCCGAGGCGATCACGCCATCGAGCGGCGGCTCGACCACCGGCACGTCAAACGGCGCGCCGCTCACGACCTGATCCTTGGTGTCGCCACCCGAGCCGAAGCTCATCGTGACCTTGACCCCGGTCTTCGCTTCGAAGGCCGGGACGAGCGCTTCGAGCGAGGTCCTGATCCCGCCCGGCGCGATGAGCGCAAGCTCGCCGGCGAGCGCGCCCGGGGCGAGGCCGAAGGAAAGTGCGGCGGCGGCCAGGACGAACGGCTTCATCCATTTCCCCCGCCGCCTTTTACCGCCGCGCAGCCCCCTTGTCGCGCGGGCGGTTTACCGACGCCTCCCGCGTCAGTCGGACGGCGCCACGCCCGTCGCGGGGATGACGAAGCCCGCCGGGCCCCAGCCGCCGACGATCGATGTCCATCCGAGCGCCACGGCCGGGCTCGCCGAGGCGACGAGATAGTCCGAGCCCGAGACATCCGGATTCTCGATGGTCGGGTTCGCGTCGCTGGCGACGGGGCCGTTCGTCAGCATCTGCCCGCCGCCATAGTTGTAATAGACGTTGTCGTCGATCGTGTAGTCGCTCGCGTTGCCCGAATTCTCGAAGAACGCGTAGGCGCCTTGCTCGGTCGGCGAGTCCGCCCCGGCGAAGTCCGAGATGACGATGTTGTGCGCGAAGACCTCGCCCGACTCGCTCGGACCGGTGAGCGACGTCACCGGGCTGTCGCCATAGTACCAGAGCACGGCATAGACATTCCCGGTCGTGCCGAGATCGATGATGTTGTTCTCGATGGTGTTGTCGATGCCGTTGTTGGTCTCGATGGCATAGTCGCTTTGGCTGCTGTTGGGGCTCGCCGGATTGGGCGGCCCGATCACGTTGCCGCTGACGGTCCAGTAGCTTGCGCTGTCGTCGAGATAGATCCCGGCCGCGCGCGAGGCCGAGGCGGAGCCGTAATCCGCCACGTAGTTGTTGGTGATCGAGATGTCGGTGCCGTGATAGCCGCTCTGGTCGTTGACATAGATGGCGCCGCCGTCGGTCATGCCTTGCACCGCGCCGATCACTACGTTGCCGGTGATGCTCGCGTCGTTCAGGACGTTGCCGGCGGCGAAGGCGAAGAGCGCGATACCTTCGCTCTGCACGTTGAAGATGTAGTTGTTGGCGATGGTGATGCCATTCACGTTGTCGATGAAGACGGCGCCCGATTCCCACGTCCCGGCCACGGTGCTGTCGCCGATATCGTTGTTCTCGATGGTGATGCCGCTGATCGGCGTCGCATTGGCGCCGACATCGTGATAGATGCCGAACTGGCCGTAATTCTCGATGGTGAGGCCGTCGATCGTGACGTTGTTGGCGTCGAGCTCGATCATCGTGGAGAGCGAGCCGCCGCCGTTCAAGACGGCGGAATCGACGCCATTGGGCGGATAGTAGGTCCAGGTCTCGCCATCGTCGGCGCTCGTCAGCGTGAGCGTGCTCGTGAGGTGGTACGTGCCGCCCTCGACATAGGTCGTCTTGATCGAGCTGTCCTCCATCGCCTCCTGCGCGCGCGCGAGCGTGGCGAAGGGCGCGGCCAGCGTCCCGGGGTTGCTGTCGCTGCCGGAGGGCGAAACGTAGTAGCCCGTGCCCGACGGCGCCGAACCATAGCCCGTGCCGACCGTACTCGTGCTCGTACCGCTCCCGCTGCCGCCTCCGGAGCCGGTATCGCTCCCGCTGCCTGAGCCGCTGCTGGTGCCGCTGCCCGTCGATGGCGGATCCGCCGGGACGTTGAAGGTCAGCGTGCCGTCGATTTCCATCACTGCCGTATCCGGGTTGGACACGGTGATTGCGCCGTTCGCCGCGCTGTTGGACGCTGCCTGGCTGCCCTCGAGCGTCGCGCCGTTCAACGAGATCGACTCGACATAGACATTGCGGTCGTGTCCGTTGGCGGTCGAGGTGCCGTCCCAATCGTCGTTGGTGAAGACCACTTCGACTTGGTGTGCGACGGTGGAAACGAAATTGCCGTCGATGGTGATGGTCTGCCATTGGCCTGAGGAATGAACCGCCGTCACCGTATAGAGGCTGCTGCCGACCTGCGTGCCGTCGACGAACACCTCGATCGTCGGATCGCCGGCGTAATCGTCGCCCGAGACTTCGAGCGTCAGCGGATTGCTGCCGCTGCTGGTGGTGCCGCTGCCGCTGCTTCCGGTGCCGCTCGTGGTGCCGGTGCTGCTTCCGCTTCCGGCTGGCACGGTGGTGATGGCGATCTTGTCTGTCGCCGATGACAGCGTATGGTGATCGTAGCTCTCGGACGCCGTGACGCTGAGGGTGTTGCCCGTATTGCTCGTCCCGGTGTAATCGGAGGAGAGCGTAAGACCGCTGTTCACCTCGGCCGCGGTCAGTATGACGGTGTGGTTCGAGCCGCCGGTGAATACGTCGTGATCGAGCGCGTCGCTCACCGTCTCGCTGGGGCCGAGTCCACGGAGCGTCACCGTCGTCGTGCCCGCGGAGAGCGACGGCGTCACGGTGATCGGCAAGGCGACCGAACCGCCCGCGGTGAC
Source organism: uncultured Alphaproteobacteria bacterium (assembly GCA_963729295.1). Lineage (GTDB taxonomy): Bacteria > Pseudomonadota > Alphaproteobacteria > ATCC43930 > CGMCC-115725 > DATJLY01. Next base: position 421,903 of record CAVSNJ010000026.1, on the reverse strand, counting down.
GGTCAGCGAGGTCGTGCCGACGGTGAGTGTCGGCGCCGTGGTAAGCGCGGGCGCCGCCGGGTCCGTCACCTGGATGGTGTCGGTCGCCGAAGTCAGCGTGTGGCCGCCTTCGGTTTCGCTCGCCGTGATGGTGAGCGTGTTCACCGGTTTGCCGGGCCCGGAATAATCGGAGCTGAGCGAAAGGCCGCTATTCACCTCGGCCGCAGTGAGCGTTACCGAGCCCGTGCCGGAGCTTGCTGTGAACACTTTGTGATCGAGGTTGTCGGTGATCGTCTCGTAGTTCGCGACCCCGCCGATCGTGACCGTCGTCGCCCCGTGCGCGCTCGCCGGCACGACGCTAATCGGCAGCGTCACCGATCCGCCTTCATCGACGGTGAGCGCAGTGCTGGCGACGGTGAGCGTCGGCGGCTCGCTGAGCCACAGCGTCTTCAGCACCGACGCGACGGTATCGATGTGATTGGCGGGGGTCGAATAATCCGCTGTGACGAGCGGATCGGGATTGTGCGCGTCGGCGGCAAATGTGTGATGATGCGCGTGCGTGAAAAACCAATCCGAATGCTCGACCCCCGTCATAGTGAATGTCCTTTCGCCGCCAGGTAGAGAGCCGCGTGCGCGAAAAGGCGCGAATGGCCCGATGTCCGGAAACTGGCGGGTGCAGGTTTAAGACGCCGTTAACCGTGAGGTGCGCGATTGTCAGATTGCTTCGCGCGCGGGGTCTAGCGCTCGCTAGGAACGGTTGGCTTTATGGCTTCGGGGCGATCGCCTGCTCGACGAGGCCGCAGATGATGTGGCCGACGACAATGTGAGCTTCCTGAATTTTCTGCGTCTCGCGCGACGGCATCTTGAGGCACGTGTCGCAAAGCTCCGCCATGTCGCCGCCGGAGCCACCCGCGAGCCCGATCGTCCGCATGCCGCGCCCGCGCGCGGCCTCTAACGCCGTGAGCACGTTCTTCGACCGGCCGGAGGTCGAGATCGCGATGAGCACGTCGCCCGCCTGTCCGTGCGCTTCGACCTGGCGGGCGAACACCTGATCGAAGCCATAGTCGTTGCCGAGCGCAGTGAGGACCGACGTGTCGGCGGTCAAGGCAAGCGCCGGCAACGCCGCGCGTTCGATGGCGAGCCGCCCGACGAGCTCCGCCGCCAGATGCTGCGCGTCGGCGGCGCTCCCGCCATTGCCGAGGAACAAGACTTTGCGGCCGGAATTGAGCGCCGCGACGATCGTCTCGGCGGCGCGCTCGATCTCGTCGACGAGACGCGAATCGGCCGCGAGCGCTTGCAGCAGCGCCACGGTCTTGCCGATTTCCTCGCGCGCGAAACCGTACGCGCCAGATGGCTCCATCGAATCTCTCCGCCGCGGGACGCGCGATTATTCCATCGCGCCCCGGGAAATTCCATGAGGAAGAGACCGGGGTGGTATAGTCCACGCCGGCTTTGACGAGGCGGCGCCTTGAACATCCTGGTCACGGGCGGAGCTGGCTTCATCGGATCGGCGCTGATTTGCCATTTGCTGGCGGAGACCGAAGCGCGAGTCGTCAATGTCGACAAGCTCACTTACGCGGGCGACCTGCGCACGCTTGCCGGCATCGCCGAGGGTGCGCGCTATGCTTTCGAGCGGCACGACATCGCGGACCGCGCGGCGATGGCGGCGCTGTTCCAGCGCCATCGCCCCGACATCGTAATCAATCTCGCGGCCGAGACGCATGTCGATCGCTCGATTGACGGGCCCGCGCCGTTCGTCGAGACGAACATCCTCGGCACCTACGCGCTGCTTGAGACCGCAACATCCTATTGGCGCGAGCTCGAGCCGGAGCGGCGCCGATCCTTCCGCTTCCATCAGGTCTCGACCGACGAGGTTTTCGGCGCACTCGGGAAAGACGGCGTCTTCGCCGAGGACGCACCCTACCGCCCCAACTCGCCCTACGCGGCGAGCAAGGCGGCCGCCGATCATCTCGTCCGCGCGTGGCACAAGACCTATGGTCTGCCGGCGATCCTCAGCAACTGCTCCAACAATTACGGGCCCTACCAGTTTCCGGAAAAGCTCATTCCGCTCGCCATCATCAACTGCATCGACGCCAAGCCCATCCGCGTCTATGGCAACGGCGAGAACGTGCGCGACTGGCTCCACGTCGAGGATCACGCGCGCGCGCTTCACCTGATCGCGACAAAAGCGAAGCCCGGGGAGAGCTACAACGTCGGCGGCGCCGGCGGCGAGCGCACCAATCTCGCGGTCGTGCGCGCGATCTGCGCGATCTTCGATGGGCTGAAAATTCGCGCGGGCTCCGCGGCCGATCTCATTGCCTTCGTGCCCGATCGGCCGGGCCACGATTTCCGCTACGCGATCGAATGCTCGCGCATCAGGGCCGAATTGGGCTTCCGCGCGGCGATCGATTTCGAGACAGGATTGCGGCGCACGGTCGAATGGTATCTCGCCAACGAAGCCTGGTGGCGGCCGCTCATGGCCGAGCGCTATCGCGGCGAACGTCTTGGGCTCGCGTCGTGAAGGGCATCATCCTCGCCGGCGGCAGCGGTACGCGGCTCTATCCGCTGACGCGCGGCGTCAGCAAGCAGCTCCTTCCCGTCTACGACAAGCCGATGATCTATTATCCGCTGTCGGTGCTGATGCTCGCCGGCATCCGCGACATTCTCGTCATCACCACGCCCGAGGACCAGGAACGCTATCGCGCGGTGCTCGGCGACGGCAGCCAGTGGGGGCTCGCGCTCACCTACGAGGCCCAGCCGCATCCCGACGGATTGCCGCAAGCCTTCCTCATCGGCGAGCGGTTTCTCGCCCGCTCGCCGTGCTGCCTCATCCTCGGTGACAACATCTTCTTCGGCAACGGCCTGCCCGAGATGCTGGCGAGCGCCGCGACGATCGAGCGCGGCGCCACCGTGTTCGGCTATTGGGTGAGCGATCCCGAGCGCTATGGTGTCGTCGCCTTCGACGCTGCCGGAAATGTGCGCGGCATCGAGGAAAAGCCTGAGCGCCCGCAATCGAATTTCGCGGTGACCGGGCTTTATTTCTACGACGGTCACGTCGCGGATTATGCCAAGACGCTTCGTCCCTCGGCGCGCGGCGAGCTCGAGATCACCGATCTCAACCGCATCTATCTCGCGCGCGGCGAGCTGCGCGTGGAAAAGTTCGGGCGTGGCATCGCCTGGCTCGATACCGGCACGCACGACGCCCTGATCCAGGCCTCGGAATTCGTGCGTACGGTCGAGGCGCGGCAGGGCCTGAAGATCGGCTGCGTCGAGGAGGTGGCGTTCCGCATGGGCTACATCACCCGCGCCGACATTCTCGCGCTCGCCCATCCGCTGCGCGACCACGATTATGGTAAATACCTGCTGGGCCTCGTCGAGGACGAGCGTTAGGCGGCCCAATCCCGCTCCCACGCCCGCCTTGACGCGGAATGGTCCCGGTACAAAATAACCTCTTCCGGGCGAGGAAGGCTGCTTTTGTACCAAGAGACCACGCGATCGATCACGGTGACGGTTAAGCCCGTCTTTCTCGAGGAGCAGTCGCGGCCTGGCGATAACCATTTCGTGTGGGCCTATCACGTGCGGATCGAGAACAAGGGGCCGGAGACCGTGCAGCTGCGCCGGCGCCACTGGCGCATCACCGACGCGCTCGGCCGCCTGCACGAGGTGCGCGGGCCCGGCGTCGTCGGCGAGCAGCCGGTGCTGAAGCCGGGCGAGGCCTTCGAGTATACGAGCGGGACGCCGCTGGCGACGCCATCGGGCATCATGGTCGGCAGCTACGAGATGGAGACGGGCGACGGCGGCACGTTCTCGGTCGCGGTGCCGGCCTTTTCGCTCGACAGCCCGCACCAGCCGGTCAGACTGAATTAAGGAAAAGGCGGAAGGACAGAACATGGCGTCGAAGCCTGCGGATATTCATGCTCTCGGCACGCGCGCGGCCACCGCGCCCGCGCCTCAGCCCGGCCCGCGCCCGTCGCGCGCGGAGGCGGAAGCGGCGGTGCGGCTCCTTCTCGAATATACCGGCGACGATCCCTCGCGCGAGGGCCTGCGCGGCACGCCCGGCCGCGTCGTGCGCGCGTTCGACGAGTATTTCGCGGGCTATTCCGAGGACCCGATCGAGCTTTTGGCGCGCACCTTCGAGGAGACCGACGGCTACGACGAGATGGTCGTACTGAAGGACATCCGCTTCGAGAGCCATTGTGAGCATCACATCGCGCCGATCATCGGCAAGGCGCATGTCGCTTATCTGCCGGGAACGCGCGTCGTCGGCATCTCGAAGCTCGCGCGGCTCGTCGAGCTTTACGCCAAGCGCCTCCAGATCCAGGAGAAGATGACGGCGCAGATCGCCAACACGCTCGACGAGGTGCTCCGCCCCAAGGGCGTCGCCGTGGTGATCGAGGCGGCGCACCAGTGCATGACCACGCGCGGCGTGCACAAGCCGGGCGTCGCGATGGTGACGTCGCGCATGCTCGGCGCCTTCCGCAGCGACTCCGCCACGCGGCGCGAGTTTCTCGCCATCATCGGCGCTCCCACCGGCGCGCCCACCAACGTGTGAGTGAAGCGAGCTGTCAGCTCTCGGCGCCTTGCTCTTCGGCCGTCATGGTCCTCCACGGGTGGCCTCCGGCTGAAGCCACCTGCAAGCGCGTGAGCGCGGACCCCAAGCGCATCGACGGTGCTTCGACGGCGATGTGAAACGCCCACGCCGCGAGGAGCGAGGCCGGAAACGCGGCGACGAGGATCGCGGCCAGCGGCACGCTGTCGCGGGCGAGATAATAGATCGTCAAGAGCACCGGAACGTGCATGAGGTACAGGCTGTAGGAGATCTTGCCGAGCCAGCGGAGCGCCGGCCGCATCAGGAGACGTTCGATCCCGCCGGGCAGAAGCGCGGCGCAGATGACGATCGCGGCCCCGAGCGCCGTGAGCGCGGCGGCCTCGGAGTAGGAGGGCCGCCAAATCAGCAGAAGTCCGAGGCCGAGGAACGCCATGCGTCCGGTTGGTGCGCATTGCGCGAGAGCGGCACGGATTTGGCCGATGCGCTGCGCCGTGGCGGCGCCCAACGCGAAATACGCCGCGTAGTGCAGCGTATCGGCGGTCTGCGCGATCCAGGCCGGCGATGCGGGCAGCGCGGCGGCCCCGGCCGAGAGAGCCACGATGAGGCCCGCCGCGCCGAGCAAGCGCCAGCGCAAGAGCGGGAGCATGAGAAGGGGAAAGACGAGCGAGACGCGCATCTCGAAGACGAGCGACCACATCGCCTTGTTGACGAATTGTTGTCCGGGCGAACCCAGCATGAAGAGGTAATCGACCAGCGTCCTCCAGCCGACCGCGTCGTTGTTCCAGTTGCCGGCGTGGCGCAAGGAATCGGGATCGCTCTCATGGTGCGGAACGATGGTGAGAAGCGCGGCCGCGAGCGCCGCCGCCGCGATATAGGGAAGATAGATGCGGCAGAAGCGACGGATCACGAACGGAAGATAGTGGGGCGGACGGCCTTCGCTCCAGGGCAGCGCGAGAACGAAACCGCTCAGCACGAAAAACAGGATCACGGCCTCGTGGCCGGCCCACAAGAGACGCAGCGGTGTCAGGAACAACAACGCCTCGAGCGGATTATCGATCTGCGCGAGATCGGCGTGGTATCCCGCCCAGAAGAAGTCGGAAAAGGCGGGGATGAGAATGAGCTCGTGGTGCAGGAGAACGACCACGGCCGCTATCCCACGGATGCTGTCCAGGGTTTCCAGTCTCGCTCGTTGCATGACCGCGCGGTCCGCCGGCACGGCGTCTCAATCGCCGCGCCGATTCATGCGCCGGCGTCGGTTGATTTCGGGTAAATGCGGCTTCGAGCGATGACCGTGCGGCGGAAACAGCCGAAAGCCGGGCGCCGATGACTACCGCACCAGATAATCGCCGAACGTGTTGCGGATCTCGGCTTCCATCTGCTTGTCGAAATCCACCATGGCCGCTTGCGTCATGTCGTAGAACGCCTTGTCGCGGTCGTTGGGCGTGATGCCCTGGAGCACGCTTTGCGAGCGCGTCGTCGTGACGTTGGCGGTGTGGACGTTGAGTCCGTTCTGGTTGATGGTGAGCGCCGCGGTGATGGTCATGTCGTAGCGTTCCGACGGCTGCGTCGTGAACACGCCGGAGATGCCCTGCTGCACCGGCAGGTCGGTCTCGACGACGCTTGCGACCCGAACCGAGAAGATCGCGCGCCCGCTATTGCCCACCGCCTTCAGCCGGTCGTGCGCCCAGTTCTCGAGCGCGCGCGACGGCGGCACCGGGAAGAGGTGCTCGACATTGGGCGCCTTGAACGGCATCTGGTAATCCTCGCGCACCTCGACCGACGCGACATTGAGCTGCAACGGCGGCTCGCCGGTGAAGCGGATGTCGGGATAAGTGGGCCGCGGCGGCGGCGCCGCGCACGACGCGAGGAGGACGAGCGCGAGCGCCGGGACGAGGGCGGCGGCGAGGGCGCGCCGGGACGGGGCTGCAACGTGCATGGGCCTTCTTCCGCGGGGATGGGGCGGGCGCAGAGTTGCACGCCGATTGCGGCCTTTTCAAGTCGCCCTCACGGGCGAGGCGCGGCTCATCCGGCCGCGAGCGCCGCCACCTCGTCCTCGGCGAAGGCATAGACCGCGCTGCAGAATTCGCAGGTGACGAGGATCTTGCCCTCGACCGTCATGTCGCGCACGTCGTCCTTGTCGAGCGCGCGCAGCATGGTCTCGACCCGGCCCCGCGAGCAGCGGCATTCCGCCTTGAGCTCGCGCTTGCGGTAGGCGCGTACGCCCTCTTCGTGGAACAGGCGATAGAGCAGCGCCTCGGGCGAAAGGGCGGGATCGACCAGCTCTTTCGACGTGGACGAGCTCATCAGGATCATGGCGCGCCGCCAGCCCTCTTCGGCATCCTCGGAAGCACCCCGATCCCCCTCCGGCAGGCGCTCGATCATCAGGCAGCCGGCGCGCCAGCGCGGGGTTCCGTCGCGGTCGGGGACGCGCGCCACCGCCACTTTGAGCCCGGCCTCGACCTGCTCGCTCTGGCGGAAGTAATGGTGGACGCATTCGGCGAGGCTCGATCCCTCGAGCTCGACGATGCCTTGGTAGCGCTCGGTATGCTCGCCCTGATCGACCGTCATGGCGAGAAAGCCCGCGCCCAGAAGCCGCGGCACCGGCCCTTGCGCCGCCGCCGCTCCGGCCGCCATCACCTGCTCGAGCCGCGCGCGATCGACCTGGGCATAGCCCCGGACCGCGCCCGCCGTGGTGACGTCCGCCACCATGAGCCGCACCGGCCCGTCGCCTTTCGTCTGGAGGGTGAATACGCCCTCGTATTTCAAGGCGCGCGCCAGCGCCACCGCGAGCGCGATCGCCTCGCCGAGAAGCTCCGCCACGGGCTCGGGATAATTGTGCCGCGTCAGGATCTGATCGACGAGCGGCCCGAGCCGCACGAGCCGGCCCCTGAGCTCGAATGAATCGATCTGGAACGGTTGGACGAGATCGTCTTCGAGGAGAGTGTGCATTGCCGCGCAAATGTTGGCGCTCGCGGCGCGATCTGCAACCCCTGAATTGCGCCGGTCTTGCGGCTGGAAATCCCGCTACGCACGCGCGAGGGGAATGACGTTCCCCGGCAGCTCGCGCGGGTCCGACGATGCGAGACAGCGCTCGACATAGTCCCAGAGGTTCGCAATCTCGGGCCCGCCACTCCCGGGGATCTCCATGATCGTCCGTCCGTCTATCATGCTCGAGGCATAGCCGGTGCGGTGATGCACGTGCATCGGCGCGAGCGTGCCGCAGCGCATGAGGACTTCGGCCGCTTCCCGCGTGATGCGCGCTTTCGGCAAAGTGTTGTTGAGCACGAAGAGGAGCTTCTTGCCGATGCGCTCGACGAGCTCGACCGTGGTCGATGCCGCCTTGAGATCGTGCGGACTCGGCTGCACCGGCACGATGACGAGGTCGGCCAGCCGGGCCACTTGCGAGACCGTGTCGAGAATTGCCGGCGGCGTATCGACGATGACATGCTCGAGGCCGAGGGCGCGCATGCGCTCGAGGTCGGTCGCGAGCTGAGCGGCGTTGCTGCGCGCCATGAGCGGCGTCTCGGCTTCGCGCTCGTTCCACCACTCGGCGAGGCTGCCTTGCGGATCGGCATCGATCAGCGCGACCGGCCCCGCCCCGGCCCGTTCGGCCGCAACGGCGAGATGGCCCGCCAGGGTCGTCTTGCCGGACCCGCCTTTTTGTGACGCAATCGCGATGACGCGCATGGCGCACCTCGGACAATACAGCGCTCACGTTATCGGCGGCTGAGACGGCCTGCCAGACGCTTCGCCAAGAATGCAACGCAAATCGCGCGCTTCGCGGCGGATTTCCGAGGGATCGTCGCGGAGTTAAGTCAAATTGCAAACGAAACACCTTTGCGCGCGACGGCAACGCTGTCACATTCGATCGTTGGCCGATGTCTATCGCCGCAAGACGAGGGTCGGTCCCTTATGGAAGGACTAGGATTCTGTCGCCCGCTCCCCTGACCCGGCTCCCTCCGGAATCGGACCTGCGCTCGGTACCGATCCGCCAGCTCAAAGCGCACGCGTCTCTTGCTGACTGCGTCAAGAGCCCGCTCGGCAGCTCCGAGCCGCGCGAAATCTTCTTCAGCAAGGGAACGGCGTCGGCGGAGGCGTTCCGACCCGCTTACTGGACCTATGACGGAGCCGACGCGGAGAACTCCGGCGTCGTCCAAATGCGCGCACCCGACAAATCCGGCATCGGCCCTGATCTTGTGCGCTGGGAAAGCGAATTTCTGGCGACGCAGCACCGGCTCCTCAGCGAGCCGCGCAGCTATGCGGACGATGATGAAGCGTTGGTCGAAGAGAAGCCCGTGCCCACCGAGCGAAGCGCCTTGCCGCCCGAAGCGGATTTGCGGACGATCGTGATCCGTCCGCGGCTGCAAATTGCGTCATCCAAGCCCGCCTCGCTCGAAGAATTGTTTGCGAAAAAGACCGAGAGTGCCCCGGCCGCCGCAGCGGCTGAGCTCTCGCTCTGCGCGGACGCTCCGGCCGAGTTGGTGAATGATGATGTGCCGCCGCCCAGCGAGCCCGAGGCGCAATTGGCGCTTGCACCGAAACCGCCCGCGCCGCCGCCGCCCGGCGTTGGCATCCGGATCACCGTGCTTGCTTGCGCCTGCGCTGCGCTCGCTGTCATTTTCGCAGCGCGATCGGCGCTCATGAGTCCGCCAGCGACTCCTGTTGCTGCGGTCGCCGTCGCGACACCTGCCGCTTCCGTCGCCGCGCCCTCCGTCGTGATCCCGTTGGACACCGAGGCGCAAGCGCTCGTCGTGCAGGGCAACCATTACCTGGCGCTGCATGACGTGATTTCCGCCCGGCTCTATTTCGAGCGCGCGGCCGAGAAGGGCGACGGGCAGGCGGCGTTGCTGGCCGGCATGACGTTCGACCCGCTCTTCCTCGCCAATGCCGGCGTCTATGGCTTCAAGGGCGACGAGAGCCAGGCCCAGGCCTGGTATCGCCGCGCGCGCGATCTGGGCGATCCCGAGGCGGCGAAGTTCTTGCCGCAGGCTGCAGCTCACTAGACGTTGCGCGCCGCGAATACGCGACGTCGCTAGTGTGGCGGATTTGAAGTTCCTCCACCTCTGGCCGCACGCGCGGAGAGGAACTTCAAATCCAAAAGCCACACTAGAAACATAGATTTGCTAGTGTCCCTGAGATTCCGAAGTTCGCATCGGAGCGTGCCGAGAGGTCGTGCGAACTTCGGAATCGGGACACTAGCCCATGCACCACGCCAGAATGGCTTTCTGGACATGGAGGCGGTTCTCGGCCTCGTCCCAGACTGCCGATTGCGGCCCGTCGATCACTTCGGCCGTCACTTCCTGGCCGCGCTTGGCCGGCAGGCAATGCATGAAGATGGCGTCGGGCTTCGCGAGCGCCATAAGCCGCGCGTCGACTTGGTAGGGCAGCAAAAGCTCGGCGCGCGCCTTGGGGTCGGCGACGCCCATCGAGGCCCAGGTGTCGGTGACGATGCAGTCGGCGCCCTTTGCCGCCTCGCGCGGGGTCTCGGTGACGCTGACGCGCGCGCCTTCGCCCTTGGCCCAGGCGAGCGCGTTGGCACGCGGCGCAAGCGACTTGGGGCAGGCGAGCCGCAGCTCGAAGCCGAAGCGCGCCGCGGCGTGAATCCAGCTCGTCGCGCAGTTGTTGCCGTCGCCGCTCCAGGTGACGATCTTGCCCTTGAGTGCGCCCTTTCGCTCTTCGAGTGTCATCACGTCGGCCATGATCTGGCACGGATGCGACAGCTCGGTGAGGCCGTTCACCACCGGCACGCTGGCGTGTGCCGCGAGCTCCTCGAGATTCCGCGCGTCGCCGGTGCGGATCATCACGCCCTGCACATAGCGCGAGAGCACGCGCGCCGTATCGGCCATGGTCTCGCCGCGCGAAAGCTGGCTCTCGCTCGACGCCATCACGATCGCGTCGCCGCCCAATTGCTTGATCGCGACCTCGAAGGAGAGCCGCGTGCGCGTCGACGGCTTCTCGAAGATCATCGCCAGGATCTTGCCGACGAGCCGCTCCTTCGCGGCGCCGCGCTTGAACTCGTGGCCCTTGTCGAGGATGCGGCGGAGCGTCCCGCCGTCGATCCGGTCGAGATCGAGGAAGTGGCGCGGCCGCGCCTTCGTCATTGCGTCCATTGCCGCGCCACGCGCTCGATGATGCCGCACGCCTCGTCGACCTGCGCCTCCTCGATGATGAGCGGCGGCAGCAAGCGCACGACGTTCTCGCCCGCCGCCACCACCAGCAATCCCTCGCGCCTGAGGCGCTCGACCATTTCGCCGTTGCCGACAGTGCAGCGCAGTCCGATGAGGAAGCCCTTGCCGCGCACCTCGGCGAAGAGGGCGGGATGCGCCTTGGCGATCGCCTCGAGCCGGCGCCGCAGGACGCTGGCCACGCGCTCGACCCGCGGGAAGAAGCCGGGATCGAGCATCACGTCGAGCACGGCGTTGGTCGCCGCCATGGCGAGCGGATTGCCGCCGAAGGTCGAGCCGTGCGTGCCGGGAACCATACCCACCGCCGCGCGCTCGGTGGCAAGGCAGGCGCCCACCGGGAAGCCGCCGCCCAGGCCCTTCGCCAACCCCATCACGTCGGGCGCGATCTTGCTCCATTGATAGGCGAAGAGTTTTCCCGTGCGGCCCATGCCGCTCTGCACCTCGTCGAACACCAGCAAGATGCCGTACTCGTCGCAGAGCGCGCGCAAGCCTTCGAGATATTGGGCGCTCGCGGTCGCGAGCCCGCCTTCGCCCTGCACCGGCTCGACGACGACGCCGGCAGTCTCGGGCGTGACCGCGGCGCGCATCTCGTTGAGGTTGCCGTAGGCGACATGGTCGAAGCCGGGCGCCGGGGACCCGAACCCATCGAGGTATTTCTGGTTGCCGGCGGCGGCGAGCGTCGCGAGCGTGCGGCCGTGAAACGATCCGGTGCAGCAGATGAGGCGCTGGCGCTCGGGATGGCCGCTGGCGGCGTGGTACTTGCGCGCAACCTTGATCGCGCACTCCATCGCCTCGGCGCCGGAATTGCAGAAGAACGCCGTGTCGGCGAAGCTCGCGCCGACGAGCCGCTCGGCCGCGCGCTCCTGGCCCGGAACGCGGTAGAGGTTCGAGCAATGCCACAGTCGCTCGGCCTGCGCCTTCAAGGCGGCGACGAGCTGCGGATGGGCATGGCCCAGGGACGTCACGGCGACGCCGCTCGAGAAATCGAGGAAGCGCCGTCCGTCGGTCGAGAAGAGATAGGCGCCTTCGCCCCGCTCGAACGCCAATTCGGCCCGAGCGTAAGTCGGCAAAACCGGGGTAATCACGTGCTGCTCTCCTGCGCGAATAGGGTAGGGAGGGGGGACGTCGTGACCCTGTCGTGCCCCTATCGTCGCTCGCGCATCATGGAGACTGCTCCCAGGTGCCGCCGGGCGGCGGGAAAGCGCCAAAGTATGCGGATGAGGCCTTGCCCTGTCAACGCCGCCCCCGTGCGCTGATCGACCCGGCACACGGGCGCCCCGGCGCCGGTTGACCCCGCGCCTGCCGCCGCCCATATCGGGGTCGTACGCATTTTCCCCGTTCGTCCCGAGGCGGCGGGCAAAGCGCGGGCAGGTCCTGGCGAACACGGAATTCATGGAAAGACAGAACGAACCCAATGGCCACCTCTCCCGACCCTCTCCGCCCCGCCGGGGCGGAGAGGGTCGGGAGAGGTGGGGCATTCCGCGGAACGAACCCAATTTGACTGATGGAAGCGATGGAGAGGTGGGGGCGTTTTGCCGAACGAACCCAATTCGTCCGGCGCCAGGGCCGGAAAATTCCCGAACGAACCCAATATTATTGAGCTAAATCAATAGTATAAGTTTTCGCGCGGGCCTTGGCACGACTCGTGCGCCTCCGGTATGGTGGGCGCATGCTCCGTTTTTCGGCCGCCGTCCTCGCCCTCGCCGCCGCCGCTCTTGCCGCGCCCGCCACCGCCGCCCCGGCCGCAGCCCAGGATGCCGGTACGCAGCAGCTCGTGGCCGAGCAGGGCTGGACCGCGCTCTTCTACAGCGAGAAGGAAGGCAAGGTCTGCTACCTCGTCGGCGAGCCCGAGAAGACCGAGCCGGCGGGCCTCTCGCGCGGCCGGGTCGACGTCTATGTCACGCACCGCCCGGGCGAGAAGGCCGTAAACGTCGTCCATTTCGATGCGGGCTATCCCTATAAGCCGGGCTCGTCCGCCGACCTCGACGTCGACGGCAAGAAGTTCACGCTCTTCACCGACAAGGACGCGGCCTGGGCGCCCGACAGCGCCACCGACAAGGCGATCACCGAGGCGCTCGCCAAAGGCAAGCATGCGAGCCTGAAGGGCAGCTCCGTGCGCGGCACCGCCACCACCGACATCTACGCGCTCGTTGGTTTCGACAAGGCCTTGGCCGCGATCGACAAGGCCTGCGGCGTCAAGCGCTGACTTTGCCTCGCGGGGTCCGAGCCCCTATATCGTCGCCCTATGGACGCGCCCAAGAATCTGGTCGGCTTGTCGCGCGCCGAGCTTGCGGCCGAGCTGGCCGCGATCGGCGCCGCGCCCTATCGCGCGCGCCAGCTCTGGCATTGGATCTATCACCGCGGCGTCAGCGATTTCGCGGCCATGAGCTCGCTCGCGAAATCGTTCCGCGCCGATCTCGCCCTGCGCTACGTCGTGGCGCGGCCCGAGGTCGCGCGCGCGCAGCGCTCGGAGGACGGCACGCAGAAATGGCTCTTGCGCTTTGCCGACGGGCAGGAGGCCGAGTGCGTCCACATCCCCGAGGAGGATCGCGGCACGCTCTGCATTTCCGCGCAAGTCGGCTGCACGCTCACCTGCAAGTTCTGCCACACCGGCACGCAGCGCCTGGTGCGCAATCTCGATGCGCCCGAGATCGTGGGGCAGGTGATGGCGGCGCGCGATGCGCTCGGCGAATGGCCCTCGCCCAAGGATGACCGCCAGCTCACCAACATCGTCTTCATGGGCATGGGCGAGCCGCTTTACAACTACGACAACGTCGCCGCGGCGGTAAAGATCATCCTCGACAACGAGGGGCTCTCGGTGTCGCGCCGCAAGATCACGCTCTCGACCGCGGGCGTCGTGCCGATGATGCAGCGCTGCGGCGAGGAGCTTGCCGTCAATCTCGCCGTCTCGCTCCACGCCGTCACCGACGAGCTGCGCGACGTGCTCGTGCCGCTCAACAAGAAATATCCCTTGGCGCAGCTCATGGAAGCGTGCCGCACATATCCCGGCGCGTCGAACGCGCGCCGCATCACCTTCGAATACGTGATGCTGAAAGGCGTCAACGACAGCCCGGCCGAGGCGAAGGAGCTGGTGCGCCTCATCGCCGGCATTCCGGCCAAGGTGAACCTCATCCCGTTCAACCCGTGGCCCGGCGCGCCGTTCGAGTGTTCGACAGCGCGTGCGATTTCGGCCTTCGGCGACATCGTCAACGACGCGGGCTATCCCTCGCCCGTGCGCACGCCGCGCGGCCGCGACATTCTCGCGGCATGCGGCCAGCTCAAGTCCGATAGCGTGAAGCTCAAGAAGAGCGAGCGCGTCGCGGCGGCAAGCCCCTAGTTCAGCCGAGCACCAGGAACGCGCTGAACCCGGCGACCGCAACCACGATCGCCGCCGACAGGACCAGCTCGGTCCTGATGCTGTTGGCCGAATGCGCCTCAGGGCTGTCGATGAGCCGGCCGGTGCGCTCGAAGCGGATCGCGGCGAGCACGATGATGGCGAGGCCCGCGGCGATAAGGGCAATCCCGTCATAGCGCCCAAGCGGCCCCGACAGCCGCTCGAGCCGCGCGCGCTCAGCCGTGTCGAGCGCGGCGGTGCTCGCGACCGCGATCAGGAACAGGTTGAAGCGCTCGATGACGAAGCCGAAGGCGATGACGGCGATGCCGGTGCGCACCCAGGCGAGGAAGGTGCGCTCGTTGGCCGCGTGGTCGCTGTAGGCGCGGATCATCGGGCTCAGAGGATCTTCAGCGCCGTCTCGGGCGGCCGGCCGAGCGCGGCGCGCTCGCCCTTCACCACGATCGGGCGCTCCATCGCGATCGGATGCCTCGCCAACCCGGCGACGATCTGCGCATCCGTCAGGCCGGGCTTGTCGAGCCCCGCCTCCTTCGCCTCCTTCTTGCGCAGGAGCGCGCGCGGCGCGATGCCGAGCAGCTTCAGCAGGCGCCTCAGCTCCGCCTCGCCGGGCGGCGTCTTAAGATACTCGACGATGCGCGGTTCGACGCCGCGCTTCTTCAGCAATTCGAGCGTCTTGCGCGAGGTGGCGCAGCGCGGGTTGTGATAGATGATGACCTCGGCCATGACCCATGCTAAGCCCGCGCGAACGGTTTTGGAAAGACGATGCCCGAGCAACTGAAGAAGGTGGTGTTGGCATATTCGGGCGGGCTCGACACGTCGGTCATCCTGAAATGGCTGCAGGAGACCTACGCGTGCGAGGTCGTGACCTTCACCGCCGATATCGGCCAGGGCGAGGAGCTTGGGCCGGCGCGCCAGAAAGCGAAGATGCTCGGCGTCAAGGAAATCTTCGTCGACGACCTGCGCGAAGAGTTCGTGCGCGACTTCGTCTTCCCGATGTTCCGCGCCAACGCGCTCTACGAGGGCGAGTATCTCCTCGGCACCTCGATCGCGCGGCCCTTGATCGCCAAGCGCCAGATCGAGATCGCGAACCAGGTGGGCGCCGACGCGGTGGCGCATGGCGCGACCGGCAAGGGCAACGACCAGGTGCGCTTCGAGCTGACCTACTACGCGCTGAAGCCCGACATCCGCGTCATCGCGCCGTGGCGCGAGTGGAACCTCACCTCGCGCACCGCGCTCCTCGAATACGCCGAGAAGCACCAGATCCCGATCGCGGCCGACAAGCGTGGCGAGGCGCCGTTCTCCACGGATGCCAACCTTCTGCACATCTCGGCCGAGGGCAAGGTGCTCGAGGATCCGTGGGCCGAGCCCAAGGAATTCGTGTTCAGCCGCACCGTCGCGCCCGAGGAGGCGCCGGACAAGCCGGAATATGTCGAGATCGAGTTTTCAAAGGGCGACGCCGTCGCCGTGAACGGCACGCGGCTCACGCCGGCGAAGCTCCTCGCCGCGCTCAACGATTTGGGCGGCAAGCACGGCATCGGCCGCGTCGATCTCGTCGAGAACCGCTTCGTCGGCATGAAGTCGCGCGGCGTCTATGAGACGCCGGGCGGCACGATCCTCGCCGCCGCGCATCGCGGCATCGAAAGCATCACGCTCGACCGCGGCGCCCAGCATCTGAAGGACGAGCTCATGCCGCGTTATGCCGAGCTCGTTTATAACGGCTTCTGGTTCGCGCCCGAGCGCGACATGCTTCAGGCCTTGATCGACAAGAGCCAGGAGCATGTCGAAGGCACGGTGCGGCTGAAGCTCTACAAGGGCCATGTCCGCGTCGTTGGCCGCAAATCGGCGAAATCGCTCTACAGCCTCGCGCACGTGACCTTCGAGGCGGACCAGGTCTATGACCAGCGCGATGCCCAGGGCTTCATCCGCTTGAACGCGCTCCGCCTGCGCCTCGCCAAGGCGCTGCGCGGCGGGAAATAGCTAGAGCTTCAAAATCCGCTCGGCGTTGGCGTGCGCGATCTTCTCGCGGTCGATGTCATTGAGCGAGAGCCTGTTGAAGAACTCCATGCCGGTCCGGTTCGCCTCGTAGGGCCAGTCGATCGCGAAGAGGATGTTGTCGGCGCCCATCGCGAGCAGCGTGCAGACGAAGGCGGGCTCGTACCAGTTGCCGCTCGTCGTCACGTAAAGATTGTCGCGGATATAGTCGAGCGGCGTCTTCTTCAGGCCGCGATGCCGCGCCGCCCGAGCGGTGTGGTCGTTCAAGCGGTGCATGGCGAAAGGCAAGCCCTCGCCCAGATGCCCGAGGATGATTTTGAGCCGCGGATAGGCATCGAACACGCCGGCAAACAAGATCCGCAGGAAATGGATCGAGGTATCGACGCCAAAGCCCCAGCCGGCGCGCGCGATCTCCTCGTAGCCCTCGAAATAGGCCTTGATCGCCGCCGGCGCGGGAAGCGTTGGGTGAAGATAGATCGGCACGTCGAGCTTTTCCGCGCGTGCGAAGACCGGCCAGAATTTCTTGTCGTCCAGGAATTCGCCGCGCGTGTGGCCGTGGATCATCGTGCCGCAGAATTTCAGATCCTTGACGCAGCGCTCGAGCTCGTCGGCCGCCGCGTCGGGCGCCGCGGTCGGCAGCGCCGCAAATCCGGCAAAGCGCTTGGGGTGCGCCTTCATCGCTTGGGCGAGCCGGTCATTCGCATCCTTCGCCATCGGGATCGCCTCGTCGGCGGCAAATCCCTGCGTCCCCGGCGAGGTGAAGGACAAGACTTGAAGATCGACGCCGTGCGCGTCCATGTTCGCAATGCGCGAGCCGGTGAGATCGCCCAGCTCCTTGACGATGTCGTGTCCCATCTGCTCGCCGCGCGACGTGATGTAGAAATTGCGGAACTCGTTCGCCGTCACCTTCTCGCGATAGAGCGGCGTCGAGTAATGCTCTTCGATGGCGATGATCTTCATGGGCGGCGCCTCCTTGGGGGTCTCTTTGCCCGGCGAAATGGACGAAATGCCAGCCCAAGTCAATCGAGGGCTTTTCGTTTGCCGGGGCTCGGCAAACCGGCTATCCCGCGCGCATGAACGACGCGCTTCACCCCGCGCTTTTGCCGCAAGGGCTGTGGGACCTGCTCGCGCCCGACGCGGCCTGGGAGGCCGAGATCGTCCACCGCCTCACCGCGGCGCTGGCGGTCCATGGCTACGAACGGGTGAAGCCGCCCTTGGCGGAATACGAGGACAGCCTTCTCTCCGGCGCCGGCGCCGCCATGGCGCGCGACACGTTCCGCCTGATGGACCCGGTGTCGCAGCGCATGATCGGAATTCGCGCCGACATGACGCCGCAAGTGGCGCGGATCGCGATGACGCGGTTGAAAGACGCGCCGCGGCCGCTACGGCTCTGCTATGCCGGCCAGGTGCTGCGCGTGCGCGCCAACGACATCAGGCCCGGGCGCCAGGTGGGGCAGGTCGGTGCGGAATTGATCGGCTCCGATTCGGTCGCGGCCGATCTCGAGGTCGTCGCGGTCGCGGCCGAGGCGCTCGGTACGTTCGGCATCAACGGTCTCTCGGTCGATCTGTCGCTGCCGACCTTGGTGCCGTCCGTCTGCCGCGCGCTGGGTTTGAGCGAGGCCGAGATCGCGGCGGTGCGCGCGCCCTTGGACCACAAGGACGCGGCCGGCACGGCGGCGCTCGGCGGCCGCGCGAACGCGACGCTCGGCAAATTGCTGCGCGCTGCGGGCTTGGCGCGCCCGGCCTTGACGGCGCTCGCGGCGCTCGACCTGCCGCGCGCGGCAGCCGCCGAACGCGCCAAGCTCGAAGCGGTGGTGTCCGGGCTCGAGACGCGCGTGCCGGGCCTCGCGGTCACGGTCGATCCGGTCGAGAGCCGCGGCTTCGAGTATCACACCGGCATCAGCTTCGCCTTTTTCGCGCGCGGGCTCGCGGGCGAGGTCGGGCGTGGCGGGCGCTACCGCACCGCCGAGGCGGGCGAGGACGCGACCGGCTTCACGCTCTACACCGACACGATCATGCAGGCTGCACCCGCCCGGAAAGACGGCAAGCGCCTGTTCGTGCCGGCCGGTACGCCCGATGCCGCGATCCGGGGCTGGCATGCCGATGGCTGGGTCACGGTCGCGGGGCTTGCCGCCGTGGCCGATGCGGCGGGCGAGGCGCGCCGGCTCGGTTGCACCCATCGGCTCGAGGGTGACAAGATATTGCCCCTAGGCTGAGGTTGGCGCATGGCCAATGTCGCGGTGATCGGCGCCCAGTGGGGCGATGAAGGCAAGGGCAAGATCGTCGATTGGCTGTCGCAGCGCGCCGACGTCGTGGTGCGCTTCCAGGGCGGCCACAATGCTGGCCACACGCTCGTCATCAACGGCACCGAGTATCGTTTGAGCCTGCTGCCATCGGGCGTGGTGCGGCCCGGCAAATTGTCGATCATCGGCAACGGCGTCGTCGTCGATCCGTGGGCGCTCATGCGCGAGATCGAGGCGATCCGCCTCAAAGGCGTCGCCGTCACGCCGGAGTCCTTGCGGCTTGCCGACAACGCGGCGCTGATCCTGCCCTCGCACGCGGCGATCGACCGCGCGCGCGAGGAAGCGCGCGGCGCCAACCGCATCGGCACGACCGGACGCGGCATCGGCCCGGCCTATGAGGATCGCGTCGGCCGCCGCGCCATGCGCGTCTGCGACCTCGCCGATCCGGCGGCGCTGGCGCAGAAACTCGACGAGCTGTTGTTGCATCACAACGCGCTGCTGCGCGGCCTCGGCGCCGCCGAGATCGAGCGGACGCCGGTGCTCGACGCGCTCCTCGACGTGGCGCCCAAGGTCCTGCCCTATGTCGATCAGGTGTGGCGCCTGCTCGACGAGGCGAAGCGCAATGGCCGCCGCATTTTGTTCGAGGGCGCGCAGGGCGTGATGCTCGACGTCGATCACGGCACCTATCCCTATGTCACGTCCTCGCATACGCATCCGGGCGAGGCGGCGTCAGGGTCCGGCATCGGCCCCGCCGCGGTGGGCTACGTGCTCGGCATCACCAAGGCCTATACGACGCGCGTCGGCAGCGGCCCGTTCCCGACCGAGCTCACCGACGGCATCGGCCAGCTCCTGGGCGAGCGCGGCAAGGAATTCGGCGTCGTCACCGGACGAAAGCGCCGCTGCGGCTGGTTCGACGCGGTGATGGTGCGCCAGGCGGTCAAGGTCGCCGGCATCAACGGCATCGCGCTGACGAAGCTCGACGTGCTCGACGGGTTCGCCGAGATCAAGGTCTGCACCGGCTATCGCCGCGGCAACGAAGTGCTCGACCGGCTGCCGGCGGATGCGCGCGGCCAAGCCGAGGCGGAGCCGATCTACGAGATGATCGAAGGCTGGGCGGAAAGCACGCGCGGCGCGCGCTCGTGGGCCGATCTGCCGGCGCAGGCGATCAAGTATGTCCGCCGCATCGAGGAGCTGATCGAGGCGCCGGTGGCGCTTCTTTCCACCAGCCCCGAGCGCGACGACACGGTTCTCGTGCGCGACCCGTTCGCGGACTAGTTAGCGCGCCGCTACGGCCTCGCGCTTCTTGTGCGCCCCTTCGAGATAGCGCTCGACCGCGCCGCCGAGCGCCTCCTGGTGGTTGTGAAAGAAATGGTCGGCGCCGGCGATCACCTGGTAGGCGACGCGGATGTCGCGCTGGTGCGCGAGCTTGATGGCGAGGCGCTGCACCGCGTCGGCCGAGACGAGCTGGTCGCGGTCGCCCTGGACGATCAGGCCGGAGGCCGGGCAGGGCGCCAGAAACCCGAAATCGAACGCGTCGGCGGGCGGCGCCACCGAGACGAACGAGTCGATCTCGGGCCGGCGCATCAGAAGCTGCATGCCGATCCAGGCGCCGAACGAGAACCCGGCGATCCAGCAGGCGGTGGCGTTGGCGTTGTAGCTTTGCAGCCAGTCGAGCGCCGCGGCGGCGTCCGACAGCTCGCCCTCGCCGCGGTCGAAGATGCCCTGGCTCTTGCCGACGCCGCGGAAATTGAAGCGCAGCGCCGAGAAGCCGCGCTTCACGAAGGCGTGGTAGAGCGTATAGACCACCTTGTTGTTCATGGTGCCGCCATGCTGGGGGTGCGGGTGCAGCATGAGGGCGATGGGTGCGTTCTCCTGCTTGCTGGGATGATAGCGCCCTTCGAGGCGCCCTTCGGGCCCGCTGATCACCACCTCAGGCATGCGCGCCGTCCCAACCAAGGCGCTTAACCGAGCAAGTCAAGGGGACATTACCGCCCGTATTCCAAACGTTACATCGCATATACTTGACCACTCCACTCGGTCTCGTTACCGTCGCTCCTCCGCCGCTGCCCCGGGTTCTGCGCGCCCTTACGGCAAGCTGTCTTGTGGCGGCGATTCTAGCACAGTGATTCCGATGGCATTCAAAAACCTGCGCGAAGAAATCGACACGGTCCTGCAGCACGATCCCGCAGCGCGCTCGGCGCTTGAGGTGGTACTGTGCTACCCCGGGTTTCACGCCCGGCTGTTCAACCGCCTGGCGCATTTCCTGTGGGAGCACGGCTGGCTCGTGCTTGGGCGGTTCATCTCCTATCTGGGCCGCATCGTCACCGGCATCGAGATCCACCCCGGCGCAAAAATCGGCCGGCGGCTCTTCATCGACCACGGCGTCGGCGTCGTGATCGGCGAGACGGCCGAGATCGGCGACGACGTGACGCTCTACCAGGGCGTGACCCTGGGCGGCACCTCGCTGAGCCGCGGCAAGCGCCATCCGACCTTGGCCGACGGCGTCATCATCGGCGCCGGCGCCAAGGTGCTGGGCGCCTTCACGGTCGGGAAGGGTGCGCGGGTCGGCGCCAATGCCGTGGTGCTGGCGGCGGTCGAGCCCGGCGTCACGGTGGTGGGTATTCCCGCGCGCCCGCTCGGCGGCGAGAAGAAGGAGGAGAAGCCGCAATTCCTGCCCTATGGCACGCCGTGCGACGAGATACCCGATCCCGTCGCGCACGCGCTTTCCGGCGTGATGGCGGAAATGGCGGCCTTGAAGGCCCGGCTCGAGGAAATGGAGCGCCGCGAGGCGCCGCGGCGGCCGGCCGCCGTTGCCGTCGCCGTCGAGGAGCCGCGCGAGGAAGCGGCCGGCGGACGCCGCTAGCGAGGGAGAACGCCGATGAGACTCACCACCAAGGGTCGCTACGCGGTCATGGCCCTGGTCGATATCGCAAAGCACGGCGGCGGCAATCCCGTCACTCTCGCCGAGGTCGCCGAGCGCCAGGCGATCTCGCTCTCCTACCTCGAACAGCTCTTCGCAAAGCTTCGCTCCGGCGGGCTCGTGCGCAGCGTGCGCGGGCCGGGCGGCGGCTATCTCCTGGCGCATGGCGCCGAGGACACGCGCATCTCCGACATCATTCTCGCCGTCGACGAGCCCATTCGCGCGACGCGCTGCACGCCGGGCGCGCCGGTCGGCTGCTCCGGCAGCAAGACCCGCTGCCTGACGCACGATCTCTGGGAAGAGCTCGGCAACCAGATTCATCTTTATCTGAGCTCGGTGACGCTCGCCGACGTGTGCGAGCGGCGCTGTCTCGGCCGCAGCGGCGTGCTCCATCGCGCCCAGCAGGACGCGATCGCGGCGCAATAGGTTTTCGGCCGATGAGCGCGCGCCTCACATATCTCGACTGGAACGCGACGGCGCCGGTCCTGCCGGAGGTTGCGGCGGCGATGTCCGACTGGCTTGCGCGCTGCGGCAATGCCTCGTCGGTCCATCGCGCCGGCCGCGCCGCGCGCCAGGCGGTCGAAGCCGCGCGCCGCGACGTGGCGGCGCTGGTTGGCGTGCCCGCCGATCATGTCACCTTCACCGGCAGCGGCACCGAGGCGAACCAGACTGTTCTCCGCGGCATCGCGGGCCGGCGCCTGGTCTCGGCCATCGAGCACGATTCCTTGCGCGCCGGCGCAGAAGGCGAACTGATCCCGGCCTGCGCCGACGGCACGGTCGATCTTGCGGCGCTGGAGCGGATGCTCGCCTCGGGCAAGCCGCCGGGTCTCGTGTCGATCATGCTCGCGAACAACGAGACCGGCGTGGTCCAGCCGGTCGTCGCGGCGGCGCGCCTCGCCCATCGTCATGGCGCGCTCTGCCATACCGATGCGGTCCAGGCCGCGGGCAAGCTTTCGCTCGACATGTCCACGCTCGGCGCCGATCTCCTCACGCTCTCGGCGCACAAGCTCGGCGGGCCGCAAGGCGTGGGCGCGCTCGTCGCATCTCCCGCGCTGGCGCTTCGGCCGCTCGTCTCCGGCGGCGGCCAGGAGCAGGGTCGCCGCGCCGGCACCGAGAATGTCGCCGGCATTGTCGGATTTGGATTGGCCGCGCGCCACGCCGCCGCGCGCGCCGGCGTTGACGCGGCGGTCGCCGCTTTGCGCGATGAGGCCGAGCGCCGCCTTCGCGCCATCGCGCCCGACGCACGCATCTTCGGCGCCAGTGTCCCGCGCATCGCCAACACGCTCTGCATCTCCATGCCGCGCGTTCCGGCGGCAACGCAGGTGATGGCGCTCGACCTTGCCGGCGTGATGGTGAGCGCGGGCGCCGCCTGCTCGTCGGGCAAGCTGCGCCGCTCGCCCGTGCTCGAAGCGATGGGCGTTGCCCCCGAGGACGCCGATTGCGCGATCCGCATCAGCCTCGGCTGGAGCACGCCCGCCGCCGACATCGATCATCTCGTGGAGGCCTGGGGCGCGCTTTACGCGCGCACGCGGGCCAATGCCGCATGATGCGCAATCACCCGCCCATCTATCTCGATCACCAGGCGACGACGCCGTGCGATCCGCGCGTGCTCGAGGAAATGCTGCCGTGGTTCACACAAAAATTCGGCAATCCCGGCTCGGTCACGCACGCTTATGGCCGCGAGGCGGCGGATGCGGTCGAGCGCGCGCGGGCGCAGCTTGCGCAGCTCATCGGCGCCGAGCCGCGCGAGATCGTGTTCACCTCGGGCGCGACCGAGGCGAACAACCTTGCCGTCAAGGGCGCGGCGCATTTCCACCGTCCGCTCGGCAAGGACCATGTCGTCACGCTCGCGACCGAGCACAAATGCGTCCTCGAAAGCTGCCGCGTGCTCGAGGGCGAGGGGTTCCGCGTCACATATCTGCCGGTCGAGCAGGAGCGGCCTCGTCGATCTCGCCCGGCTCGAGGCAGCGATCGACGACCGGACCGCGCTCGTCTCGATCATGGCGGCGCACAACGAGATCGGCGTGCTGCAGCCGCTTGCGGAGATCGCGGCGCTCTGCCGCGCCAAGGGCACTCTTCTCCACTCCGATGCGGCGCAGGCCGCCGGCAAGATCCCGCTCGACGTGGCGCGGCTCGGGATCGATCTCATATCGATCTCGGGCCACAAGATGTACGGGCCGAAGGGCATCGGTGCGCTCTATGTGCGGCGCCGCCCGCGCGCGCGGATCGTGCCCTTGTTCGACGGCGGCGGGCAGGAGCGCGCCCTTCGCTCGGGCACCTTGCCGACGCCGCTCTGCGTCGGGATCGGCGCGGCCGCCGCCATCGCCGGGGAGGCGCTTGCCGCCGAAGCGGCGCGGCTCCTGTCCCTGCGCCGCCGCTTCCTGGCCGGCATCACGGCGCGCCTGCCGGACGCGGTCCTCAATGGCGATGCTGAGCGCCGGCTCCCCGGCAACCTCAATTTCAGCTTTCCCGGCGTCCCGGCGCCCGACCTGATAGCGGCCTGCCCGGCGCTCGCTCTCTCGACCGGCTCGGCCTGCACCGCCGCCGAAATCGAGCCCTCTTATGTCCTGCGCGCGCTCGGGCTCTCGGACGAGCTGGCGGCCGCCTCGATCCGTATCGGGCTCGGCCGGGCCAATACTGAAGAGGAGGTTGATTTCGCGGTCGAGACGATCGCCGCCTCGGTCCGCGGCCTCAATCGGGGCGGGGTGAAAAACGCCGTTTCCGGGGCCACATAAGGGGTGCTATTTGTGTTGGCGAGGAGACCATGGCGCGAAAGCAGGCGATGACGGTGACGGATGCGGCGGCCGAGCGCATCCGGGGGCTGCTGGCGAAGCGCGGCAAGGCGTCGGCCGGGATTCGCGTGGGCGTGCGCTCGCGCGGCTGCTCGGGCCTCACCTACACGCTCGAATTTGCCGACGAGAAGGGCAAGTTCGACGAGGTGGTGGAGCAAAACGGCGTCACCATCCTGATCGATCCCAAGGCGACCATGTTCATCATCGGCACCGAGATGGATTTCGTCGAGGACAAGCTGCAGTCGGGCTTCACCTTCCGCAATCCGAACGAGAAGGGGCGCTGCGGCTGCGGCGAATCATTCCACGTCTGAGCGATGAAGCTGTTTCAGATCGAGGAGCCGGACGGCGCGCCGATCGACTCTGACGCGCCAGGCGCGGCGGTCGGGATCGACCTTGCCGGCGCTGTGGCGCACGTCGCGATCGCGGTCGGCGGCAATGCCGAGATTTTGCCGGACGCCGACGGCAACCGCGCGCTCGAAGCTGCGGGCGCGGCGCTGGCGGATGTGCTGTTGGCCCTTCGCGCCCGCGCGGAAAAACAGCTCGCGCGCCCGGTGACGCACGCGGTGATCGCGTGCGACGCGGATGGGCCCAAGGTCGAGCGCGCCGCCGGTACTGCGGGGCTTGCGCTGCTGCGGCTCGTCTCGCGGCGCGAGGCGGCGGCGCTGGCGCAGGGCGCTGCAGCCGACGAGGCTTCGGTGCTCGGCGCGGCCGTGATGGCGGAAGAAGCTGCCCCGCCCGCGGCCTAGATCCGGAATTCATTCATGCCGAAGATAATTTTCATCGATCGCACCGGCGGGCGGCACGAGGTCGAGGCGCCGATCGGGCTGTCCGTGCTCGAGATCGCGCACCGCAACAACATCGACATCGAGGGCGCATGCGAGGGCTCGCTCGCCTGCTCGACCTGCCATGTCATCGTCGATACCGAATGGTACGACCTCCTGAAGGAAGCGAGCGAGGACGAGGAGGACATGCTCGATCTCGCCTTCGGCCTGACGCGCACCTCGCGGCTCGGCTGCCAGATCATCATCACCGAGGAATTGGACGGCCTCACGGTGAGTTTGCCGCAGGCGACCCGCAACATGATGAACAGCTGATGCTCGGCCTTCCCCCAGGCTCGCGCGTCGTCGTCGCCATGTCGGGCGGGGTGGACAGCTCCGTCGCGGCGGCGCTCGCGGCGCAAGAAGGCTACGACACGGTCGGCGTCACTTTGCAGCTCTACGATCATGGCGCGGCGCTCGGGCGCAAGGGCGCGTGCTGCGCCGGGCAGGATGTGCGCGATGCCGCGCGCGTCGCCGAGCGGCTCGGCATTCCGCATTACGTGCTTGATTACGAGCGCCGCTTCCGCGACGAGGTGATCGAGCCGTTCGTGGACGCCTATCTCGGCGGCGAGACGCCGATCCCTTGCGTCCGCTGCAACGAGACGGTGAAGTTCCGCGACCTGCTTCAGGTCGCGCGCGATCTCGATGCGGCGGCGCTCGTCACCGGCCATTACGTGCGTCGTGTCGATGGCGAAGACGGGCCTGAGCTGCACCGCGCCGCCGACCTTTCGCGCGACCAGAGCTATTTCCTCTTCCGCACGACGCGCGCGCAGCTCGGTCTCTTGCGCTTTCCGTTGGGCGCGCTCGGGAAGGACGAGACGCGCGCGCTTGCGGCGCGCTTCGATCTGCCCGTGGCGCAAAAGCCCGACAGCCAGGACATCTGCTTCGTGCCGGACGGACGCTACGGCGATCTCGTGGCGAAGCTCCGGCCGGAAGCGGGCGAGCCGGGTGAGATCGTCGATCTCGCAGGCCATGTCATTGGCCGCCACGCCGGCATCGCGCACTTCACCGTGGGGCAGCGGAAGGGGCTCGGCATGGCGGGGCCCGAGCCGCTTTACGTCGTGCGGATCGAGCCCGCCTCGCGCCGCGTCGTCGTCGGCCCGCGCGCGGCCTTGGGCGCACGGCGCGTGCCGCTGGCGTCGGTCAACTGGCTCGGCGCCGGCCGGCCCGCGCGCGAAATCCGCTGCGCCGTCAAGCTGCGCTCGGCCCACGCTCCGGTTGCGGCGACGCTCGCACTCGAGGGCGAGGGCGGCGGCGAGGCGCTGCTCGACGAGCCCGCCTTCGCGGTCGCGCCTGGCCAAGCCTGCGTCTTCTACGACGGCGAGCGCATGCTCGGCGGCGGCTGGATTCGGCGCGATTCATAGGCGGCCGAACCCGCTTGTCCCGTTCCCCCGTTCCCCATAAATTCGCGTAACGGGAATGAGCGGCCGCACGGTCGCCGCGGGAGGACGAAATGGCCAACAGGTTCGGAATTGGTCAGCCGGTGCGGCGCGTCGAGGACGTGCGCTTCATCACCGGCAGCGGCCGCTATGTCGACGACCTCGCGATGCCGCGGCAGCTTTATGGCCATATCGTGCTGTCGCCCCATGCGCATGCGAAGATCAGGAAGATCGACGTGAGCGACGTGCGCAGCGCGCCGGGCGTGGTGCTGGCGCTGACGGGCGCGGATCTTCAAGCGCACGGCGTCGGCAACATGCTGCCGGCCTTCATGCCCGAGGACATGGGCGGGCCGAAGGGCAATCGCATGATGCGCCGCATCCTCGCCACCGACAAATTGCGCCATGTCGGCGACCGCGTCGCCTTCGTCGTCGCCGAGACCGCGGCCGAGGCGCGCGACGCGGCCGAGCTCGTCGAGATCGACGTCGATAGTCTTCCCGCCGTCACCGATCTCGAGGCCGCGGCGAAGCCCAATTCGCCGCTCGTCTGGGACGAGGCGCCGGGCAATCTGTGCGTGCCGATCATGATGGGCAACAAGCAGGCGACCGACGAGGCGTTCGCCGCGGCCAAGCACGCGGTAAAGGTGAAGCTCGTCAACAACCGGCTCGTCGCCAACGCGATGGAGCCGCGCGGCTGCATCGGCGAGTACAGCCGCGCCGACGACAGCTTCACGCTCTGGACCAGCACGCAGAATCCGCACGGCGCGCGCCAGACGCTTGCCGGCATGGTCTTCCACATGCCGGAAACGCAGATCCGCGTCATCGCCAACGATGTCGGCGGCGGCTTCGGCATGAAGGGCGGCGTCTATCCCGAGGAAGCGCTCGTGCTGCTCGCGGCAAAGCTCACCGGCCGCCCGGTCAGGTGGAACCAGAGCCGCATGGAAGGATTCATCTCCGACGACGCCGGCCGCGATCAGATCATCGAGGCCGAGATGGCGTTGGACGCCAACGGCAAGATCACCGGCCTGCGCTGCACCGCGCTTCACAATTTCGGGGCCTATGTCGTCGGCGCCGCGGTCGTGCCGCTGATCTGGTCGGTGAAGCTCATGCCGGCCGTCTACGACATCAAGAACGTGCATCTCGCGACGCGCGCCATTTTCACCAACACGACGCCGACCGGGCCCTATCGCGGCGCGGGGCGCCCGGAGGCCTCCTATGTGATCGAGCGCCTCATCGACAAGGCCGCCGAAGCGAGCGGCATCGACGGCATCGAGCTCCGGAAGCGCAACTACATCCAGCCGGGCAAGTTCCCGTATGCGACGCCGACCGGCTTCGTCTATGACGACGGCGATTTCGCGCGCACGACCGACATGGCGCTCGATCTCGCCGACTGGAAGGGCTACGACAAGCGCCTCGCCGAGAGCCGCCGCCGCGGCAAGCTGCGCGGCCGCGCCGCCATCTACTATCTCGAGGATGCCGGCGTCTTCAACGAGCGCATGGAAGTGCGCTTCGATCCGGGCGGTGCCTGCACCATCATCGCCGGCACCTTCTCGCACGGACAGTCGCATGCCACGACCTTCGCGCAAGTCGTGTCCGACTGGCTCGGCATTCCGTTCGAGAGCATCCGCCTCATCCAGGGCGACACCAACCAGGTGCCGTTCGGCCGCGGCACTTATGGCTCGAGGAGCGCCGTCGTCGGCACCGGCGCGCTCAGGGGCGCGTGCGACGTGGTGATCGCCAAGGGCAAGGGCTTCGCCGCGCACATGCTCGAAGCCTCGGCCGCCGACATCCAGTTCAAGGAGGGCCGCTTCGAGGTGGTCGGCACCGACAAAGGCATCAGCATCGTCGAGGTCGCGAAATTCGCCTATCACCCGGCGGGGCTGCCGAAGGATCTGGGCGTCGGCCTCGAAGGCAGCGGCACGTTCGCGCCCGAGCCGCCGAGCTTTCCCAATGGCTGCCACATCTGCGAGCTCGAGATCGATCAGGATACCGGCGTCGTCACGCTCGAGCGCTATGCCGTCGCCGACGATGTCGGCCGCGTCATCAATCCCATGATCGTCGACGGCCAGATCCATGGCGGGCTCGCGCAAGGGATCGGCCAGGCCTTGACCGAGGGTGCGGTATTCGATCCAGGCGGCGGACAGCTCCTGTCGGGGAGCTTCATGGACTATTGCATGCCGCGCGCCGACGACATGCCGAACATCGAGGTGACCTACAACGAGCTCGCGTGCAAAACCAACCCGCTGGGCGTCAAGGGCTGCGGCGAGGCCGGCACGGTGGGCGCCCCGCCCGCCGTCATCAACGCCATCCTCGATGCGCTGAAGCCCTTGGGCGTGCGCCACATCGACATGCCGGCGACGCCGGCGCGCGTGTGGCAGGCGATCGCGACGGCGCGCGCCGCGGCCGAGTGAGGCGCGGGGAGGCGAGCGAGCCGAGGATGCCGCCTCGCCTTGACGGCGGCCGCGCCCCTTTCCTATATGCGGCGCCTGGCGGCGGGGTAGCTCAGTTGGTTAGAGCAGGGGAATCATAATCCCAAGGTCGGGGGTTCAACTCCCTCCCCCGCTACCACCTTTACCGAACGGCGGAACTGCTCGCTGCCGTTGGCTCTCGTGGCGGCCGATCCCAAACGCGTGGCCGGCGTGACGCACGACTATTCGGTGTGGTCGTGGCCGAGGCGCTTGACCGGCTGTCGTGTGACCAGGAAGACGTGGCTGCACTTCGATAGGATGAACGGCGTCCCTTTGACGGTCGCTCACACGGCCAGGCCGCCCTTTTCGAGAATGAATTGCGCGATCTCGGCGACGCCGCGGTTTTCTTTGAGATTGGTGAAGAAGAACGGCCGCTCGCCGCGCATCTTGCGGGCATCGCGGTCCATCACGTCGAGGCTGGCGCCCACGAGCGGGGCGAGATCGATCTTGTTGATCACCAAGAGATCGGAGCGGGTGATGCCGGGGCCGCCCTTGCGCGGGATCTTGTCGCCGGCCGAGACGTCGATCACGTAAAGCGTGAGGTCGGCCAACTCGGGACTGAAGGTGGCGGAGAGATTGTCGCCGCCCGATTCGATGAAGACGATATCGAGGCGCGGGAAGCGGCGGCAGATATCCTCGATTGCAGCGAGATTGATCGAGGCATCCTCGCGGATGGCGGTGTGCGGGCACCCCCCCGTCTCGACCCCGATGATGCGGTCCGCCGCGAGCGCTTCCGAGCGGGTCAGGAACTCCGCATCCTCCTTGGTATAGATATCGTTCGTAATGACGCCGATCTCGTAGCGCGCGCGCATCCGCTTGCACAGCCGATCGACGAGCGCCGTCTTGCCCGAGCCGACCGGGCCGCCGATGCCGACCCGCAGGGGTCCGTGTTCATTCGCACTCATGAGCGGAAAAGCCGCGTGTATTGGGTTTCGTGCCGCATCGAGCACCAATCGATATGCGGCGCTGCGGATACTGCGTCCTCGAGCGTCATGGTCATCGCCGCCGTGACGGTCTGCGTAACCGCATGCTCCAACGCCGCCAAGGCGCGCTGTCCGTCGGTCTGGCCAAGCGGGATCAGCCGCACTCCGGCCGAGACCAGATTGGCGGCGAAGGCATGTAAGAATCCGGCCAATGCCAGCGGCTGGGAAATGCCATGAACGGCCGCGGCCAGTCCCACCGCGACCGGCAGCGCGATGGCACCGTTGCCACGCCGCGCGAAGAACGCGTCAAGGGCGGGGTGCGGCCACGCGGCCCGGGTGGTGGACAGGAAGGCGCGGCCCTGCGTTTCGGCCTCGAGCGCCATCTCCGCCGATCCCCGCCAGGCCGCGGCGAGGTCGGCGATCTCGTCGAGACGCGGCTCGTCCCCGTGGTGCGATGCAATCCAGGCCGCGCTCAGCAGCGCCGCATCGATGCGCCCCGAGCCGTCCTCGAGCGCGGTCCCGACATAGGCCTCGAGCCCGATGCGGTCGCGGACGAGCCCCGCCTCCACAGCGTATTCGATGCCGTGACTGTAGCTATACGCGCCCACCGGATAAACGGGCGAGAGCCAGGTCAGCAGCCGGTAGAGCGCGGCCTCAGTGATCGTGGACAGCGGCATGATGATCGTGGCTGGCATAGGCGCCGGTCTCCGGCGCGAAGGGCTCGTGCACGTGGCGGAGCCGCGCGCCGAGCTGGTGCAGCATCTCGGCGATGACGTGGTCATCGCGGATAAGGATGCGCTCGCGCTCGATCGCGGCGGGAATATGCCGATTGCCGATGTGCCAGGCGATGCGGCAGAGGAGCTCCGGAGTTGCCGTCACTTCGAGCAGCGGCTCGGGTTTGGCGCGGACTTCGATCCAGCCGCCATCGTCGAGCGCTAGCCCGTCACCGTCGCCCATCGCGACTGCGCGCACAAGGTCGAGCAGGAACGGCTCGCCTTCGTCCGTCATAAGCCGCAGGCGGCGGCGATGCCGCACATCGTGATCGAGCGTCACCCGGCTCTGCGCCGCTTCGCGCGGCCAGTGGCCTGCCGGTTCGACGCGCAGCGCCCTTCGCATGGTCAGAAGAGGAAATAGCGCTGCGCCATCGGCAGCACAGTCGCCGGCTCGCAGATCAGCAGCTCGCCATCCGCGCGGACCTCGTAGGTCTCCGGATCGACCTCAATCGCGGGCGTGCGGTGATTCAGCACCATGCTTGCCTTGGAAATACCGCCGCGTGTGTTGCTGACCGCGACGAGCGGGCGCGTCAGGCCCAGCTCGCGCGCGAGGCCGCGTTCGAGCGCTGCGCCGCTGACGAAGGTGACGGCGCTCGAGGTGCGGGCGCGGCCGAAGGCGCCGAACATCGGCCGGTAATGCACGGGCTGCGGCGTCGGGATCGAGGCGTTGGGATCGCCCATCGGTGCCGCGGCTATCGTGCCGCATTTCAGCACCATGTCGGGCTTCACCCCGAAGAAGGCGGGCGACCAGATCACCAGATCGGCAAGCTTGCCGACCTCGATCGAGCCGACATGGCGCGCGATACCCTGCGCGATTGCCGGGTTGATCGTGTATTTCGCTATGTAGCGGCGCGCGCGGAAATTGTCGTTGCCGGGCCGGTCCTCGGAGAGTGCGCCGCGCTGCTGCTTCATCTTGTCGGCGGTCTGCCAGGTACGGATGATGACCTCGCCCACGCGCCCCATCGCCTGGCTGTCGGACGACATCATCGAGAATGCGCCGAGATCGTGGAGAATGTCTTCGGCGGCGATGGTTTCGCGGCGGATGCGGCTTTCGGCAAACGCGACGTCCTCGGGAATCCTCGGGTCGAGATGGTGACACACCATCAGCATGTCGAGGTGCTCATCGAGCGTGTTCACGGTGTAGGGCCGTGTCGGATTGGTCGAAGACGGCAGCACGTTCGGCTGGCCGCAGACGCGGATGATGTCGGGCGCATGGCCGCCGCCCGCGCCTTCGGTATGAAATGCATGAATCGTGCGGCCCTTGAAGGCCGCGATCGTATCCTCGACGAAGCCTAATTCGTTGAGCGTGTCCGTGTGGATCGCGACCTGGACGTCGTATTCGTCCGCGACAGCGAGGCAGCAATCGATCGCGGCCGGCGTGGTGCCCCAATCCTCGTGCAGCTTGAGGCCGCAGGCGCCCCCTTCGATCTCCTCGATCAGCGCCGCGGGAAGCGACGCATTGCCCTTGCCGAAAAAGCCGAGATTCATCGGGAAGGCTTCGGCCGCCTCGAGCATGCGCGCCAAATGCCACGGCCCCGGCGTGCACGTCGTGGCGGCCGTTCCCGCCGCAGGGCCCGTGCCGCCGCCCATCATGGTGGTGACGCCGGAATAGAGCGCTTCCTCGATCTGCTGCGGCGAGATGAAATGGATATGTGCGTCGATGCCGCCCGCGGTGACGATCTTGCCTTCGCCGGCGATCACCTCCGTGCCGGGGCCGATAACGATGTCGACGCCAGTCTGCACGTCGGGATTGCCGGCCTTGCCGATGCCGGCGATGCGCCCGTCCTTCAAGCCGATATCGGCCTTTACCACGCCCCAATGATCGAGGATGAGCGCGTTGGTGATGACCGTGTCGACCGCGCCCTCGGCGCGGCTCGCCTGGCCTTGGCCCATGCCGTCGCGGATGACCTTGCCGCCGCCGAACTTCACCTCCTCGCCATAGATCGTGCGGTCCTCTTCGACCTCGATGAACAGCTCGGTATCGGCAAGACGCACCTTGTCGCCCACGGTCGGGCCGAACATGTCGGCATAGGCGGCGCGTGTCAGTTTTGTTGCCATCGCTCAGCTTCCGAGCTTGCCCGAGACCGCGCCGCGAAACCCATGCACGACGCGCGCGCCGCCAAAGGGCACGAGCCGGACGGTGCGGGCCATGCCCGGCTCGAACCGCGTCGCCGTGCCGGCTGGGATGTCGAGACGCCAGCCGCGCGCCTTTTCGCGATCGAACACCAGCGCGGGGTTGGTCTCGAAGAAATGATAATGCGAGCCGACCTGGATCGGCCGGTCGCCGCTGTTCGCCACGTCGAGCGTGAGCGTCGGACGGCCTTCGTTGAGCTCGATCTCGCCTGGCGCCGTGACGATTTCTCCCGGGATCATCGCGGCCCTCATCGTATCGGGTGATGGACGGTGACGAGCTTGGTGCCGTCGGGGAAGGTCGCCTCGACTTGCACTTCGGGGATCATCTCGGCGACGCCCTCCATCACCTGGCTACGGGTCAAGACGCTCGCGCCGTCGCGCATGAGATCGGCGACGCTCACTCCGTCGCGCGCCCCCTCGACCACGAAATCGGTGATGAGGGCGACGGCCTCGGGAAAATTAAGCTTTACGCCACGTTCGAGCCGGCGGCGCGCCACCATGGCGGCGGTCGCCACCAGAAGCTTGTCCTTCTCGCGCGGCGTAAGGTTCATCGCGTCCTCACGCGGCCCAGAAAGGCGGCGCCACCGAGACGGTCCCGAAGACCGCGCGCCGTAGAGCCACGAGAAGCCGTGCGAATCCATCGCGCAAGCGCGTGGGCTCTGCGCCGAGAAGGCGCGCGACGAGCACGCCGTTCACCAGAGTGGCGCCGCCGCCCTCGGCTTCCGCGGCGGCGCGCGCGACCGGCACGAGCGCGCTCGTTTCGGGCCCGACATAGACGGCCGTTGCAAGTGCGCGCGCCCCGCCGAAGCCCATGCCATCAAGCTTCGCGGCAATCGTGCCGGAAAGACCAAGCCGGTCGATCCAGGCCAGGCGTCCGCCGCATTCGATGCGCCAGAATTCGCGAACGCGGCCGCTCGTCATGGTCTCGCCGCGTGCGGCGCGGCCGAAGACGAGGGTCTCGCACGCGAGCAGGCGCCCGCCGCGCGCGACCGCGGCCGACATGCGCCGGTCGAGGCAAGCGCCATCGAACAGAATGGTTTCCTGCGGCAGCCATTCGAGCCGGCCATCCTCGGCCACGGCGAGCACGGTCTCGACCTGCGCATCGGGTCCGAGCGAACGATAGATTTTCTCCGCCGCCTGTGTGGTCACGGTCGCGGCCGCACCCGCTTCGATCCGGACCGCAACGTTGACGTGATCGCCGCCGGCAAGGCCGCCCGACGTGTTCACGAGCACGGCGAGCGACGCCTCACCGGCGGGCTGCCGCGGGAACAGTACGCGACAGGGCGAACGCTGGTAAAGGCCGGCAAGCACGGTCCCCTGTTCGGCCTGCGCGAAAGCGAGGTCGATGCCACCATTGCCGCGCTGATGGCGGACGATGGGGGGCGCCGCCGCAAGGGCCCTCTTTTCCTTATACCGTAAGGTAGCGACGGACATCGCGCTCAACCATGTCGGCAGCGGAGCCAGCCAGCACGACCTCGCCCCGGTCCATCACCACAAAATCATCGGCGAGATCGCGGGCGAAGTCGAAATACTGCTCGACCAAGAGTATGGCCATGCGACCGCTTTGCGCCAGCGACTTGATGACCCGGCCGATGTCCTTGATGATCGACGGCTGGATACCCTCGGTCGGCTCGTCGAGGATCAGAAGCCGTGGCTTGGTGACGAGCGCGCGGGCGATGGCGAGCTGCTGCTGCTGTCCGCCGGAGAGATCGCCGCCGCGCCGCCGCAGCATGCCCTTCAAGATGGGGAAGAGATCGAAAATCTCGTCCGGCACCGCGCGCACGCCACGCGGCAACGGTGCGAAGCCCGTCTCGAGATTCTCCTTCACCGTGAGTCGGCCGAAAATCTCGCGGCCTTGCGGCACATAGCCGATACCGCGGCGAGCACGCTCGTAGGGCGGAAGCAATGAGATGTCGTGGCCTTCCCAGGTGACACTTCCGCTGGCGATCGGCTGTAGCCCGACGATGGCGCGCATCAGGCTCGTCTTGCCGACGCCGTTCCGACCGAGCACGCAGGTGATCCGCCCGAGCGCGGCCGAGGCCGAGACGCCGCGCAATGCGTGGCTCGCACCGTAATAGAGATTGACGTCGTTCACGGCGAGCATGGGTCAGCGCCCAAGATAGACTTCGACGACGCGCTCGTCGTTTTGCACCGTGTCGATGCTGCCCTCGGCCAGGACCGAACCTTCATGCAGGACCGTAACCTTGGCGCCGAGGTCGCGCACGAATTTCATGTCGTGCTCCACCACGACCAGCGAGCGGGAATGGTCCTTGGCGAGATCGAGGATAAGCGCGACGGTCGCCTCGGTCTCGGCATCGGAAAGGCCGGCGACCGGCTCGTCGAGCAGCAAAAGGCGCTGGTCCTGCATCAAAAGCATGCCGATCTCGAGCCACTGTTTCTGTCCGTGCGACAGCGCGCCCGCCAGCACGGAAACGCGGTCGGATAAGCCCACTGTCTCCAGCACCTGGGCGATATGGTCGCGTTGCTCGGGGGCAAGGCGGAAGAAAAGCGTCGCCATCGTGCCGCGTGCGGTCTTGAGCGCGAGCTCGAGATTCTCGAACACGGTGAGATGTTCGAACACGGTCGGCTTCTGGAATTTGCGTCCGATGCCGAGATTGGCGATAGCGGTCTCGTCAAGCCGGGTGAGGTCGACGGAGCAGTCGTCGAACAGCACGATGCCGGTGTCGGGTCGGGTCTTGCCGGTGATCACGTCCATCATTGTCGTCTTGCCGGCGCCGTTCGGGCCGATCACCGTACGCAGCTCCCCGGGCGCGATCACGAGCGAGAGCGCGTTCAAGGCCTTGAACCCGTCGAAGCTGACGGTGACTTTCTCGAGATAGAGGATGCTGCCGTCGCCGGGATGCGCCTCGAGGGCGTAATTCTCGTCTTCGGACTTCCATCTCGGCTTAGGCATGCTGCTTGCCGTCCTCGCGGAGCGCGCCCTTGTCTGGCGCGGGGACGGCGGCCCCTTGGCGGCCCAGCCGGAATCGGTCGAACACGCCCATCACGCCGCGCGGCAACAGCAGCGTCACGAGGATGAAGAGTCCGCCGAGGCAGAACAGCCATGTTTCAGGAAACGCCGCGGATAAATACGTCTTGGCGCCATTGACCGCGAGCGCACCCAAGATCGGTCCGACCAAGGTGCCGCGCCCTCCGACTGCCACCCAGATCGCGATCTCGATCGAGTTGGCGGGCGAGAATTCGCTGGGATTGATGATGCCGATCTGCGGCACGTAAAGCGCTCCGGCGATCCCCGCCAGCATCGCCGACAGTACGAAGGCGAAGAGCTTCACCGAGGTCACGGAGTAGCCGAGAAAGCGAACGCGCGGCTCGGCATCGCGCACCGCCATCATCACTCGGCCGAGCTTCGTCGCCACCACCATGCGGCAGGCAAGGAGCGCCAACCCCAAAGCCGCAAGCGACGTGTAATAGAGCGCTAGCTTGGTCGAGCGCTCCTGCAGATTGAACCCGAGCAGGTCCTTGAAATCGGTGAGGCCGTTATTGCCGCCAAAGCCCATGTCGTTGCGGAAGAACGCCAGAAGCAAGGCATAGGTCATCGCCTGCGTGATGATGGAGAGATAGACGCCGGTGATGCGCGAGCGAAACGCCAAGAAGCCAAACACGGCGGCGAGAATCCCCGGCACCAGCATCGCCATGAGACAGGCAAACCAGAAATGGTTGAAGCCGTACCAATACCACGGCAGCTCTTTCCAATTCAGGAACACCATGAAATCCGGCAGGATCGGATCGCGGTA
Source organism: uncultured Alphaproteobacteria bacterium (assembly GCA_963729295.1). GTDB lineage: Bacteria > Pseudomonadota > Alphaproteobacteria > ATCC43930 > CGMCC-115725 > DATJLY01. Next base: position 385,645 of record CAVSNJ010000026.1, on the reverse strand, counting down.
GACGCCGCGCGTGCCGATCTGCCGCATGAGATACATGCCCATCGCATATCCGCCGAGCGCGAAGAACGCCCCGTGCCCAAGCGAGAGAACGCCGCAATAGCCCCACACAAGGTCGAGCGCGAGCGCGAGGATCGCGTAGCAGAGATACTTGCCGATGAGCGGGATGATGTAATCGGGCAGATGCAGCGCCGAACCGTCGCGCACGACCGTATTCATCATCGGCACGATCACCGCGAAGAGCAGCGCCGTCAACAACAGCGCGACGATGGCGCCGGGCGAGCCGGGCAGTGCGCGGACGAGCGGGCCGCGAGGATGCATCGCCGGCGCCTTCAGGTTTCGGCCGTCCGCCCCTTGAGGGCGAACAGGCCGCGCGGGCGGCGCTGAATGAACAGGATGATGAACACAAGGACGAGGATCTGCCCGACGATGGCGCCGGCGAAAGGTTCGACAAATTTCGTGGCGACGCCGAGGCTGAGCGCGCCGGCTAGCGTGCCCCAGAGCGAGCCGACGCCGCCAAACACCACCACCAGGAAGCAGTTGACGATGTAGATCTGGCCGAGATTGGGGCTGACATTGCCGATCTGCGACAGCGCCACGCCGGCGATGCCGGCGATACCCGAGCCGAGTCCGAAGGTGAAGGCGTCGATCCGCCCGGTGCGGATGCCCATCGCCGACGCCATCGCGCGGTTCTGCGCCACCGCGCGCATGTGGAGGCCAAAGCTCGAATGGCGCAGAAAGGCCGCGAGCGCACCCAGCACCGCGAAGCAGAAGAAGATGATCACGAGCCGATTCCACGTCAGCGTGAAGCCACCGATGAGCTGCATGCCACCGGTCATCCAGTCAGGATTGGCGACCGCCTGGTTGTCTGGACCGAAGATGCTGCGCACCCCTTGCTGCAGGATGAGGCTGATGCCCCAGGTCGCGAGCAGCGTCTCGAGCGGCCGGCCATAGAGGAAGCGGATCACCGTGCGCTCGAGTGCTATGCCGACGAGCGCGGTGACGGCGAAGGCGACCGGGACGGCGACGATCAGGTAGGCATTCAGCAGCGAGTGCGGCAGGAAAGCGCGGAAGGCCTGCTGCACGACGAAGGCGGAATAGGCGCCCAGCATGATCATTTCGCCATGCGCCATGTTGATGACGCCCATCACGCCGAACGTGATCGAAAGTCCGATGGCGGCGAGCAGCAGGATGCTGCCGAGCGAGAGGCCTTCGAAGAGATCGACGGCGATGCCGATATAAGTCAGGCGCGTGGCGATCGAATTGGCCGCTGTCTGCGCATCCTTGCGCACCTCGGGATCGGTCTCGCTGCCGAGCAGCCGCAAGAGCTGGCCCCGCACCGCCGGGTCGTTAGATCCCTTCAGCCGATCGATGGCGGCGAGCCGGCGCGCCTTGTCCGGGCTTTGCAGATCGAGCATCGCCAGCGTCTTCGTCATCGCCGCGCGCACCGCGGGGTCGTTCTCTTTCGAAAGAGCATTCGTGAGATCGTCAACCGAGCTTGGTGTCGGCTGATCGGCGATCGCTTGGGCGGCCTTTATGCGCAGCGCAGGGTCTGGACTTAGCAGCGTGAGTTGGCCGAGCACGCCTTGAAGAATCCCGCGCAAGCGGTTGTTGACGGTGACGTCGGAAAGATCGTCCGCCTTGATCCCACTCACCGCGGCGCCGGTGAGCGCGTCCTTGTAACCGTCGCCCTCCTTGTAGATCAGCGAGCCATCCGCGCGGGCGGAGAGCCGGTCCTGAGCGAGCGCCTGTAGCACCGGCACCACGCGGGCGTCGCCGAGGGCGGACAAGAAATTCACGGCGCTGATCTTGTCGTCGAAACTGTCGGCGTTGAGCGCGGCGACGCCTGAGGCGAAATCGTGCGGCGCCACCTTGGCCGGCGCGGCGGCTTGGCCGGCATCGCCAGTATCGCCTGTGTCAGTGCCGGTGGTGTCCTGATCGGGCGATTGATCGCCCGACTGGTCGTCGCCGGCGGCCGCAACCGCCGTCGCAGCCGCCCCTTGCGCGTCTACCGCCATCGGCGGCATGAGCACGAGCGCCGCCGCCATCAGCCACAATCCAAAAACCTTCGCCACGGGACCTCGGCGCAACAAGAGGAAGAGCCCGGCCCCCCGTGAGGGGCCGGGCCCGGAGTTCACGCGAGCACCCTCACGCGCTTCTCATTCGTAGGCTTTGTAGGTCGGCGTCGTGCAGCTCTCGCAGACCCAGGGGAACAGCCAGTTCGCAACCTTGCCCTTGTCCTCCTCGAGATATTTCGAGGCCCACGCTTCGCCCGCGACGGGCGGGGTCTTGGACACCACGTTGAATTGGCCATCGGCCCTGATCTCGCCGATCAGCACCGGCTTGGTCAGGTGATGGTCCGGCAGCATCACGGCCATCGAGCCGGTCAAATTCTTGACCCGCTGTCCGATCATGGCCTCGCGCACCGCGTCGACGTCGGTCGTGCCCGCCTGCATCACCGCCTGCGACCACATGTGGAAGCCGATATACGTCGCCTCCATCGGGTCGTTGGTGGTGCGCTTGTCGTTCTTGATGAAGGCGTGCCAATTCTTGATGAATTCGGCGTTCTCCGGCGTCTTCACCGATTCGAAGTAGTTCCACGCCGCGAGATGGCCGACGAGGTTGCTGGTATCCATGCCAGACAATTCCTCCTCGCCGACCGAGAAGGCCATCACCGGAATGTCGGACGCCTTGATGCCTTCGTTGGCCAGCTCCTTGTAGAACGGCACGTTGGCATCGCCGTTGATGGTCGAGACCACGGCCGTCTTCTTGCCGGCCGAACCGAACGCCTTGATCTTGCCAACCTCCGTCTGCCAGTCGCTGAACCCGAACGGGGTGTAATTCTCCAGGATGTCGGCGTCGGCAACGCCCTTCAGATGCAGGAAGGCGCGCAGGATCTTGTTGGTGGTGCGCGGGTAGACGTAGTCGGTGCCCTCGAGCACCCAGCGCTTGACCGAGCCGCCGTCGGCGCTCATCAGGTATTCGACCGCGGGGATGGCCTGCTGGTTCGGCGCCGCGCCGGTATAGAACACGCCGCGCTGCAACTCCTCGCCCTCGTACTGCACGGGATAGAAGAGCAGGCCGTTATCCTTGGCGATGACCGGCAGCACCGACTTGCGCGAGACCGACGTCCAGCAGCCGAAAATAGCGGCGACGTGATCCTGCTCCAAGAGCTCGCCGGCTTTCTCGGCGAAGGTCGGCCAGTCGGAGCGCGGATCGACCACCACCGCCTCGACTTTCTTGCCGAGCAGGCCGCCCTTCTTGTTGATGTCGTCGACCATCATCAGCACGGTGTCTTTGAGCGTGGTCTCGCTGATGGCCATGGTGCCGGACAGCGAATGGAGCACGCCGATCTTGATGGTGTCCTGAGCCCGGACCTGAGGCGCGGAGGCTGCCGCTGCCGCGAGGATCGCGCTGGCCCCCAAAAGTGCGCGAGTTGTTTTCATGGATGGCATCCTTGCGATTTGCTTCCGTGTATACAGGTGCAAGGCGCGGGCCATCAGGGGCAAGGCCATGAAGTCATTGGAGTTGTACCTGTCGGCCGCGCACCGCCCGGCGGTTCGGCGTAGGGCGCTGCTTAAATTGTGAGCAGGATTGCGCGCTTCCTGTGCTGCGCCCTCATCCGCGCCGTGCCGATGGACTCCGCGGCAGCGCCGGACGAACGACCGCGCCGCCATGTCCTCGCCCCTCCCTGGCAGCCGGCGTTCTTCGCTACAATCCGCTCCGCGCAAACAGCTTCAGGTCGGCGACGAGCCCGTCGTCCCGCTCGATGCCATAGTCGCTCCTCCCGTCGTCGCGCTTTTCGAGCACCATCAGGATCGTCGTATTCGCCGTTTCGAAGACGCGCAACGTGCGGCCTTCGAGGCGGATCTCGGCCAGCTTGTCCTTGATCGGCACGGCCGCCGCGCGCGGACTGACATCGATGAGATCGACCAGCCCGGCGGCGGAAATGCCGGCCGCCGCGAGCTCGTTCCGAAGCGTAGCTGCCGAAGCAGCCTGCACCTGGCGCGCCGCCGCATCGGCCGCCGCTTCGGTTTTGGACCGTCGGCGGGCATCGTCGTATGGCGGCGCCGCCCGGCGCAAGAACGCTTCGGCGGAGAGATCGCGCGTATCGATCCACTCTCTCGCCTTGGTCCAAGTGCGGGTGAGCCAGGCGCGTAGATCGCGGTTCTGGACCTGCTTCAAGCGTGCGGATCGCAGCGCAAACGCCCATCGCGCGTCTGCCGACGTACCAACCAGCTCCGGCAGGTCGCCCGACTTCTCTTCGACAATGGCGGAGAGCGGTTCGGCCGTCGCAACGTCCGGCGCGGCCCTGTTCTTCAATCGACTGAATTGGCGCCGATACTCGTCTTCCCATTCCTCGCTATCTTCGGCGGGTGCGGTCCCGAATTTCTCCCGGAAGAAACGTCCCGTCTCCAGCAGAGCCTGCTCTTTAAGCGTTCTTGGATCCATTGGGGGCCTTCCTGCTCATGCCGACGAACCATTCTCCCCGGTTCTCTTATTTTGGCACACATCGGCAGTCGCCGCCGCTGGCTGTCGAGAGCAGATTTGTCGCGCCCTAATCGTGGCCGGTCGTCTTACGTTGACCTTTGTCGGACATCGGAAGAGACGCCGCCACTGCCGGCAAACGGCGCGCCGCATATGTCCATCGACGCGCGTTGGCGAGCATCACGGTCGCTCAGAGATCGCCGTGACGGGCAACGCAGTCTTGCTGGCGTTCTTGGCGAAATAGAGCGCCGCTGCCTTTGCCGCGAGTTCGCGGGTCGCATAGCGTCCAAGCGACACCGTCTTGCCCAAATGGTGGATCGTCAGCGACCCTTCCTCGAACGACCACGAGGATGACGGCGTTTTGAGACTATTCATCGAGATCTCCATCCCATGTCATCTTTGATCCGAGGTGGGAAGCGCGCGATCGCTGCCGCGTGCGCTGCCCGAGTTATTTGGCGCGAACAACGGCGCACCGGGTTGCGTCTCTGTCGTCGACGTGGCGCTATCGCTGTTGTCGATGACCGGAGACGAGTTGGCGACCCCCCAAGACGTAGAAAACCGCCATGTTGAGCGCCAGAAAGAATGCGAAAATGGCAAGCCGATGGGACAGCGGACGTTTGCCGCGCACGGTTCCAGGCGATGGCGGCTGTGACGCTTTTGGTGGCGGCAGGAGCGCGATGAGACGCGCCGCGATCGTTCCGGCGTCCGACTTGGCCCAGCATCCGCTCGGCAGCCCCGAAATGAGCGTTGTCAGTCTGTGTGTCGCGACATCGGTCGGTAGCAGAGCGAGGCTTGCCGCCTCCTGCCAGGGATCGACCCCGATCCTTGCGAGGGCCGAAAGGGCGGTCAGAACCATGCCGTTTTCCTCTGCGCCGATCGGGGCGTAGAGAAAGTCGCCGAACGCGGAATTCTGCAGCGATGGTGTCCGGGCCGGCATCGCCGCGCGTCCCAGCATCGGCAAGATGTAGGCGCGGTAACAGGCGTAAGCCGCGATCGGCAGAATGAGGAGAACGGGGATGATGACTGGAGAGGCGAACCACGAGTGCATTTTGCGCACTTTCGCTTTTCAGGCGGGAGTGCGTGGCCCTCTCAGCCGCAGGCGCCCGGATTTCCATTGAGCCTGCGATGCAGAGCACATAGGCATTAGAAACCGAATTTGCAAGCCCATTGCCGCACGCCGGTCCGGCAACCCATTGTAAAATTTGCGCGCGTCGCCATCTTCTGGCTAACCACCTGCAAACGATGGCGTGCTGCCAATTCGGCATGCGATTGCGCATGTCGAACTCATTCCACTGCGAAAAGCTGCGGCGCATCGCCAGAAAGCATCATGGAGATCACGATGGGAAATGTACGTAGGGAAGACCTGAATGCCGAGGAGTTTGCCTCGCTCAAGGAGGTCGGCAAGGGACTCCCGCAGGGGAGTATCCCCGATGAGCACAAGAAGCGGCTGATCGAGCTGCGCTTGGTCAAGGAGGAGGTCGGCAATTTGCGTCAGACTCCCCACGGCGTCGTCATCGCCCACCCCGACGCCGATCCGCTCGCGCGGATGCCTCAGTTCCGCCGCGACCGGTAGGACATACGAGGCCCGCCGAACCCCAATGCAAATGACGGAGAAACGACAGTGACGAACCTCAATAAATTCAAGCCCGGACAATCCGTTGAATTCGTCGCCAGCGACCTTCGTCTCACGCCGCTCGGATCGTTCAAGATCGTTCGCGCGATGCCGAGCGAACGTGGCATTCAGCAATATCGCATCAAGTCCGACCGGGACGGGCACGAACGCGTTGTCATGGAGGCCGATCTCGCCTGAATGACAAGCATTGTATTTGCTGCCGCGCACCCCACATCGGGTGCGTCAACCGAGCTTTGGTCGGCCTGTCGTTCTACTCCATCGAGTGTGACCCGGTTCCCTCCAAATTCCGTGCTTTGACCCGCGCCGCATCCGCGCCGCGGCACTTTGTTTATGGAGGGACTCATGTCCACCGGTACAGTCAAATGGTTCAATCCCACCAAGGGCTACGGCTTCATTCAGCCGGACGATGGCTCCAAGGATGTGTTCGTTCACATCTCGGCGGTCGAGCGCGCCGGCCTTGGCAATCTGCAAGAAGGCCAAAAAGTCAGCTTCGCTCTCGAGCAGGGCCAACAGGGAAAGACGTTGGCGGTCAATCTTCAAGCCGCTTGAATTCGGAAAGGCGGGGCGGCCAACGCCGCCCCGCCGCGCCGGTCAAAGCGGTGCTGCGCCGATGTCGCCGTGATATCCCAGGCGCCTCTAAGGTGTCCCTTCGCTGAGCTTGCGCGCGGCCGCATCGCCGGCGCACCCGTTTAGAAGAATTCCTTTTCGAGATCGATCGACGTGCGCTTTCCGACATGGTCGAAATTCTCGGCCAGCCAGTGCTCGGCGGTAGTACGGCCGCGGTCGCGCAAGGCGGTGAGGAAGGGCCACGCGGTATTCGACTTGCTGGCCACGGCAAGGCCGGCCATCGATTCGTCGTTGCGGATCGAATGCATGTGGATGTAGCGCAGCTTGTGCTTGTGCTCGTCCTTGATCCAGTCGGCGTCCATGATGTCGCGGATGAACTTGACGGCCCGCATTTCGCGCATGAGCGTCGAATTGAAGCTGATCTCGTTAATGCGATTCTGAATCTCGGGCGCGCTCTTCGGCAGATCGGGACGCTCGATCGGATTGACGTGCACGATCACGACATCGCTGCTCGCCAGCCCGGTGAACATCGGATAAATCGCCGGGTTTCCCATGTAGCCGCCGTCCCAATAATGCTCCCCGTCGATCTCCACGGCCTGGAACAGAAACGGCAGGCAGGCCGACGCCAGGATGACGTCGCTCGTGATCTCTCCATTGCTGAAGATCTTGATCTTTCCCGAGCGCACGTTGGTCGTGCAGATGCGTAGGTTCGTGTCTTTGCAGCGATCCAGCTTCTCGAAATCGATCGAGGCGTTCAACACGTCTTTCAGCGGGTTGAGGTTGAATGGGTTGAACTCGTAGGGCGAGAAGATCCGCGATACCGTGTCGAACATGGACTGCGAGCTGAGCATGTTCAGGTTCATCGCCTCGAACACCGCGTCGAATGGATTCCGCGTCTTGTCTCCTGCTTTGCTGATGCGCTGCCAGAAATCGTGCAGCCCTTGGCGCGCTCCGTCCTTACCGCCGATCATGTGGTGATACGCATAGACGCCGGCGTTCATTGCGCCGGCGCTGGTCGCCGAAAGGCCATCAATGTCGAGCCTTCCATCCTCGAGGAGCTTGTCCAGCACACCCCAGGTGAAGGCGCCGTGCGAGCCGCCCCCTTGAAGCGCCAGGTTGATGATCTTGGTTTGTCTGTTCGCCGGCACCGGCTGGTTGCTCCGGGTCGCGGAGGACGGTTGCAGCATCGGCTGGACCTCCCTGAAAAATGGCCTCTGCGCCGTCGCATCGACGGTTCTGGTGACCCGGCGCCATGGGAATCAGGACTTCATTCTACAGAAAAACTCCCGGTTTTGAAACGGCGCAACAAGAAAAACCTGGCGTCGCAAAAAACATGGAAGTTTATCTCATGTAATCATGCACTTATGGATTGATTACGGCAGTAGGATTGCCCGGTATCCCGCCGATAAATTAGGCGCGCGCCGCCAGATATTTCTGCGCCCAAAAGAACAGCCGAAGCATCCTCATCGATTTTCTGAATTGTATTCGATGACCGGCCCTCTTATGTAGGCAGGGCGGATTAGCACTCTCTTTTGGACAGTGCCAAATCTTCGCACGCAGTCAGAGGCCAGGGAGGCCGCCCATGAAATTGCGCCCATTGCAGGACCGCATACTGGTTCGCCGCATCGAGCCGGAGGCGAAGAGCTCCGGCGGCGTCATCATTCCCGACACGGCGCAGGAAAAGCCGGGGGAAGGCGAAGTCATCGCCGTCGGCCTCGGCGTGCGTGACGGAAACGGCGTGCGTCATGCCCCCGACGTCACGCCCGGCGACCGCGTTCTGTTCGGGAAGTGGTCGGGCAGCGAGGTCAAGCTCGACGGCGAGGACCTCATGATCATGAAGGAAACCGACATCCTGGGCGTGATGGCAGCGACCGCTGCAAAGAAGAAAGCCGCATAGCAAACCGGAGACACACCATGGCTGCCAAACAAGTCAAGTTTAACGGCGATGCGCGCGACCGCATGCTGCGCGGCATCGAGACTCTCGCGAACGCGGTGAAGGTGACGCTTGGTCCCAAGGGCCGCAATGTCGTCCTCGCCAGATCCTTCGGCGCCCCGCGCATCACCAAGGACGGCGTGACTGTCGCGAAGGAGATCGAGCTTTCCGATCGCTTTGAGAACATGGGCGCGCAGATGGTGAAGGAGGTCGCGACCCGGACCAGCGATATGGCCGGCGATGGCACCACGACCGCGACGGTGCTGGCCCAGGCGATCGTGCGCGAGGGCGCGAAAGCCGTCGCCGCCGGAATGAATCCGATGGATTTGAAGCGCGGCATCGACATGGCCGTGGAGGCCGCCGTCGCCGACATTAAGCGAGCCTCGAGAAAAGTCGCGACCAACGCCGAAATTGCTCAGATCGGAACGATCTCGGCCAATGACGATCGCGAGATCGGCGAGATGATCGCCAAGGCCATGCAGAAGGTCGGCAACGAGGGCGTGATCACGGTCGAGGAGGCGAAATCCCTCGAGACCGAGCTCGACATCGTCGAAGGCATGCAGTTCGACCGCGGTTACGTCTCGCCCTACTTCGTCACCAACGCCGAGAAGATGCTCGCCGAGCTCGAGGCGCCCTATATCCTCCTGCACGAGAAGAAGCTGCCCGGCTTGCAGGCGTTGCTGCCCTTGCTCGAAGCCGTGGTCCAGAGCGGCAAACCGCTCCTCATCGTCGCCGAGGATATCGAGGGCGATGCTTTGGCGACGCTCGTCGTCAACAAGCTGCGCGGCGGCCTCAAGGTCGCGGCCGTGAAGGCGCCCGGCTTCGGCGATCGCCGCAAGTCGATGCTCGAGGATATCGCGATCCTGACCGGCGGTCAGGTCATCAGCGACGATCTCGGTATCAAGTTCGAGAACGTGACGCTCGACATGCTCGGCCGCGCCAAGAAGGTGCGGATCGAGAAGGAGAACACCACCATCATCGACGGCGCCGGCAAGAAGGCCGACATTCAGGCGCGCTGCGCGCAGATCCGCACGGAGATCGAGGAGACGACCTCGGACTACGACAAGGAGAAGCTGCAAGAGCGCTTGGCAAAACTGTCGGGTGGCGTGGCAATCATCCGCGTCGGCGGCGCGTCCGAGATCGAAGTGAAGGAGCGCAAGGATCGCGTCGATGACGCGATGCATGCGACCCGCGCCGCAGTGGAAGAAGGCGTTGTCGCCGGCGGCGGCGTCACCCTCCTTTACGCAAGCAATGGTCTCGGGCGGATCAATCCCGAGAACGACGATCAGAAGGTCGGCATCGACATCGTACGCCGTGCGCTGCAGGCGCCGGCCCGGCAGATTTTCGCCAATGCCGGGGAGGAAGCGTCGGTCATCGTCGGCAAGCTCTTGGAGAAGCACGATGCCAACCACGGATTCGATGCGCAATCCGGCCGCTATGTCGACATGCTGAAGGCCGGGATCATCGATCCGACCAAGGTCGTGCGCCTGGCGTTGCAGGGCGCGGCCTCGATCGCCGGCCTGCTCATCACCACCGAGGTCATGGTCGCGGAGAAGCCGGAGACAGACGCACATGCGAGCCAGGGCGGCGGCATGGATGGCGGGGATTATTAGGCCTTCCGCCGTCCTAGATCGCGAAAACCGCATTCCGCAAGTCGGAGGAACCATGGCCAAGAACCTGACGGGCACGGAACACCACTTAGCCGCAGCCGAGCATCACGATCAGGCGGCGTCGCATCATCGCCAAGCATCGAAGCACTACGCAGAACGGGACTATGCCCATGCGGCGCACCAGGCGCTCATTGCGCATGGCCACACGCAACAGGCGGTTCGTCACAGCAATGAGGCGACGAAATACCATCTCGAGCAGCACGGCAACGATACGGCTGCGTAGGATGATGCGGCGAGGCGAACTGCCGGCCTGTCGGCGCAGTGAGCAAGCGCCTCCGACGCAAGGAAATCCGCTCAAGACCGCGGCCTGAACGCCCGGCCTCGAGATCGCATTCCCGATCGGAAGAAACCAGTGAATAGAATTGCCATCGTGAAACAGCGTCTCCCTTGAAGAGATGGTGTGCGCCATGGCCTCACGGTTTGTTCCGCCGATCGTCTTGCCGGTTTTTCTCGGCGCGCTGATCGCCGTATATGCGCTTCATCGCGCTTACGCGTGACGCGCCCTTCGGCGGATTGCGGCCGAAGCTAAACTTTCTGTAATTGGACATCTCCAGTCGAGCTCCGATCTATGCGCGGGATCGGACCAGCCCAAGCGAGGAGGAAGATCATGCGTCTTAAGGACAAGGTTGCGATCGTGACCGGGGCCGCGAGCGGCATTGGCAAGGAGATCGCGCGTACCTTCATTGCCGAAGGGGCAAGGGTGGTGATCGCCGATCTCAATCAGGCGGGTGCCGAGTTGGTCGCGGCGGAATTGGGCGGCGCCGAACGGCGCGCGCTTGGCGTGGCCGTGGATGTCACCAACGAGGCGCAAGTCGAAGCCGCAACGGCCAAGACCATCGCGACGTTCGGCCGGATCGACATCCTGGTGAGCAATGCCGGCATTCAGATCGTGGCGCCGCTCGATCAGTTCGAATTCGCAAAATGGAAGCTGCTTCTGGCCATCCATCTCGACGGCGCCTTCCTTACGACGCGCGCGGCATTGCGGCAGATGTACAAACAGGGCACCGGCGGCAGCATCATCTACATGGGCTCGGTGCATTCAAAGGAGGCCTCGGTCCTCAAGGCGCCGTATGTGACGGCGAAACATGGTCTCGAGGGGCTCGCGAAGGTTGTCGCCAAGGAAGGGGCAAAGTACGGCGTTCGCGCCAATGTCATTTGCCCCGGCTTCGTGCGCACCCCGCTCGTGGAAAAGCAGATTCCCGAGCAGGCCAAGGAGCTCGGCCTGTCGGAGGAAGCGGTGATCAAGAACGTCATGCTGAAAGACACGGTCGACGGCGAATTCACCACGACCGAAGACGTGGCCCAGGCCGCGCTTTTCTTCGCCGCATTCAATTCGAACGCATTGACGGGCCAGTCTCTCGTTGTGAGCCACGGCTGGTTCATGCAGTGATCGACACTATTTTCGCCGCGCGTATGGCGCGCGAGCCTATGTCGGCGATCGGTCACGGGCGCATCGCCGGGAGCACGTGCGCCGCGAGCAGTTCGATCGATTGCGCCACCATCGCATACGGCTGGCCGCCGAGGTCGACCTGCGCGAGGAAGCGGTCGTGGGCAAAGAGCTCGCGCTCATACATGAGCTTGTCGACGATCTGCTGCGGGCTGCCGACGAAGATCGGCCCCGTGGCGCCGGCGCGCTCGTCGTAGATGGCGCGCAGGTTGTCGGCTGCGAGGTTGGCGCGCCGCAGATGTTCGCGGAAATAGGCTCCGTAGTAGGGATAGAATTCCTCGCGCGCGGTCTGCGAATCCTTGGCGACATGAACATGCGTTGCGACGGCGACCCTGGCGTCGCGCGCGTCGCGTCCCCGTCCGGCGTAGCGCGCGCGGTAGGCGGCGATCTGGCCGGCGAGGCTCGCGGGCGCCTTGGTGATGTTGGCGAGGATCACCGGCAGGCCGAGCTCGCCCGCCCTTAGCGCGCTTTCCGGCGTGCCGCCGAGCCCGATCCAGATCGGCAGCTTGCCCATGGGCCGCGGCGAAATCTCGACATCGCCGAGCGGCGCGCGGAAGCGGCCCTGCCACGTCACGCGCTCGCTCTCGTTGAGCGCAAGCAGGAGTTCGAGCTTTTCGGCGAAGAGGGCGTCGTAATGCGCCAAGTCCTCGCCGAAGAGCGGGAAGGACTCGGTAAAGGCGCCGCGGCCGGCGATGATCTCGGCGCGGCCGCCCGAGAGAACGTCCACGCTCGCGAAGTCCTGAAAGACGCGCACCGGGTCGAGCGTCGAGAGGACGGTGACGGCGCTCGTGAGACGGATGCGCTTCGTTCCGGCCGCGATCGCCGCCATCACCGTCGCTGGAGACGAGATCGGAATGTCGAGGCGGTGATGCTCTCCGACGCCGAACACGTCGAGCCCGGCATCGTCGGCAAGCTTCGCCGCGGCGAGAATTTCCGCATAACGCTGCGCCACGCCGATCGCGCGACCGGTCGCCGGATCGGGCGTGATGTCGCCGAAGCTGTAAAGCCCTAGCTCCATCGCGCTCCCCGACGCAGGGCCAGCACCGGAAGCTCGACGGAGGAGGGCGTCGCGGGCGCGTGATGCACGCTGTTCGTCGCCACGCGAATATCGGCCTCGGTGTCGTTCGCGAGCACCGGGTGGCCGCTGTTCGTGTTGCGCGCGCGGCGCGGGAAATTGCTGCTGGTGACGTCGATGCCGATGCGATGGCCGGCGCAAAACGTGTAGGGAATGTCGCCGAGCGAAATCGAAACGCTGGCAACCTCTCCCGGCGACAATTGCCGCGCCGCCGCCGCGGATTCGCGATAAAGCGCGCGGGCGACGCCGTCCATCAGCAGCATGGCGCGCCCGTCCGGCCAAAGATCGATGAGCTTCACGATGAAGTCGGTGTCCGGGCAATCGGATTCGACGTGGAGCTGCACGCGAACCGGGCCGGCGATGGTCAAATCCTCGGCGAGCGGCGCGCCCTCATAGATGAGCCCGTAATCAGGGAGCGCTTGCACCGGCCGCTGGTCGCGCGGGCCGGCGTCGATCAGCATGTTGCGGCCGCCCAAGGTCGGGATCGGCCGCCGCGGGTCATAGCGATAGCGTCGCGGGGGCCCGCGCGGCGCGTCCGCGATGCTGCCATCGCCGCAGAGGAAGAGCATCTTCGGGCGCGTGCCCGGCGGCGGCCAGCTTTCGGCTTCGTGCCAATCGTCCGCCACGTATGTTTCGCGCTCCTCGATCCAGGCGCGCGGCGAGAAGAACACGGGCGCGCGCTCCATGATGCCGGTTGCCGTGCCCTTCAGCCAATGATCGAACCAATCGAAATAGGGATCGCGCGGCCAGAATTTCTCCTGATAGACGAAGTAATGCTCGTTGGGGCCGATCCAGAGCTTCTGGTTGCCGACGCGCGCCTCGATCTCGGTGAACGCCCGCACGACGCTGGTGAGGAAAATGTCGAACCAGGTGGTAACGTGAAAGCCCGGGATCTCGATGGTGCGGCGGAAATCGTGCCGGGCGCGGAATTCGTCGGCGCCCGGATGCGCGATGATCTCGTCGAGAAAGGGTTGCCACGTCGCGAAATCGGGATAGCGCGCAAGCGGCAGCCGCATCCAATCGTCCGATCCGACGAAGGGCGGATCGGTCCGGCGCGCCGCATCGAGTCGCGCGAAGCGGGCGGCCGCCGCGCTCGCCGCGCGATCGAGCTCCGCCGCACCAAGCCCAAAGCGCCGCTCGACCGCTTCCCGGTGCGAGCGCGACAGCCCGGGAATGTTGTTCGCAACCCACAGCCAGAGCCGCTCGAGCTCGATCGACTGGCCCTCATAGACGACGTCGTCATAGATGCTCGACGCGCCGGCCTGGGCGAAGAACGCGCGCAGCGCCGGAGGACGCTTTGAGGCCGCGGCAAACGTCGTGGTGGCGCCGGCCGACGAGCCCGACATGCCGATCGCGCCGTTCGACCAGGGCTGCTCGGCCATCCACGCGATCGTGTCGTAGCCGTCGGCGGCGTCGTCGGCATAGATGCGGTCCTCGCCTTCGGAGCCGTTGCGGCCGCGCGTATCCTGATAGACCGCGGCATAGCCATGGGCGAGGAGGCTGCGCCAGCCGCGCAGGATCGAGCCGCGCATCGGTTCCGCCGCGCTTGGCAGCCATGCCCGCGTCACGTCGGTCTTGTCGGCGACGCCCGCGGCGGTGATGCCATAGGGCGTGCGATGCAGGATCGCCGGATGGCGCGACCCGCTGCCGGGCAGAAAGACGAAGCTGTTGAGCCTGACGCCGTCGCGCATCGCGACCATCGTCTGGAAGCCGCTTGCGCCGCTTCGCTCGTCGAGAACACGCATCTGGCGATCCATTCCCCGCATCTGCCATGCCAGAACCGCGAGAGCAAGAGCGCGCTCGCGGACCGGCGCCGTCAGCCGCCCCAAATCGTGGTTAAGGATTTGTCAAAAACTCCCGGTGTAGGTTGATTTTCTGAGGGAAGGTGGATGAGCCCCGACCAAGGACCAAGCCCTGCGCATCTTGCCCGTGCGCAGGATCGCAGCGCCGAAGCCGAACAATTCTACGAGGCCGGTGCCGCGCTCGCCGAACAACGACAGCTCGATGAGGCGATTGCCGCCTATCGCCGCGCGACCGCGCTCAGGCCGGATTTCGCCGAGGCGCATTTCGCCCTCGGCATCGCGCTCGTGAACCGGCATCTGTGGCCGGAGGCGATCGCTGCCTACAATGCGGTCATCGCCCTTCGGCCCGATGCGGCCGAGCCGCATTTCAATCTCGCCATCGCGTTCACCGCTGAGGGGAGGCCGTACGACGCGGTCGCGCCCTATCGCCAAGCGATCGCGCTGCGGCCCAATTTTCCCGAAGCCTATCTCAATCTCGGCGTGCTCCTGCGCGAGCTCGGCCGGGCGGAGGAGTTGATCGAGCTGTGTCGCCGGGCGATCGCGGTCAAGCCGGATTTCCCCGAGATCCATTTCAATCTCGGCGCCACGCTCGCGGCGCAAGGTCGCCTCGACGAGGCGATCGAGACCTATCGTCGGGCGATCGCGTTGCGGCCCGATTTTCCCGAGCCTCATTGCGGCCTCGGCCTTGTCCTCGTCGCGCAGATGCGGCTCGAGGAAGCCGTCTCGGCCTATCGCCAGGCCGTGGCGCTCCGTCCCAATTTCTACGAGGCCTATCAGAATCTCGGCGTCGTCCTGCGTGAGCTCGGCCGCACGGACGAGGCGATCGAGGCGTGCCGGCAAGCGGTCGCGCTCCGCCCGGAGAATGTCGATGCGCTCGTAAATCTCGGCACGCTCCTTCGCGACCAATGGCAGCTCGAGGAAGCGCTCGCCGTCTATCGCCGCGCGGCCGCTCTCGATCCGGGCGCGGTCAAGGCGGGCGCGCAGCTCGCGATGCTGCGCCGCACCCTCTGCGATTGGAGCGAGTTCGATGCCGATCTTGCGCGCGTGCTCGCCCGCCACAGCGAGGTGGAGCCCTTCGTCCTCTTCACGATGCCCTCGACGCCGGACCAACAGCTCGCCTCCGCCCGGACATGGGCCGCGAAGTTCGCGCGCGGCCCCGCTTTCGTTCACCCTCCGGCCCGCGCGCGCGAGCGCATTCGCGTGGGCTATCTGTCCGCCGATTTTCACCGCCATGCCACCGCCTATCTGATGGCGGAATTGTTCGAGCGCCACGACCGCCGGCGCTTCGAGATCTTCGGCTATTCCTATGGCGCCGACGACGGCAGCGAGATGCGCCAGCGGCTCGGCGCTGCGTTCGAGCATTTCGTCGATATCCGCGCGGCGTCTCCACCCGAGGCGGCGCGCCGCATTCATGGCGACGGGATCGACATCCTCGTCGATCTCAAGGGCTACACCGGCAACACCCGGACCGAGATTCTGGTCGACCGGCCCGCGCCCATTCAGGTCAACTACCTGGGATTTCCTGGCACCATGGGCGCCGACTTCATCGACTATATCATCGCCGATCCGTTCGTCGCGCCGATGGAGTATCAACCGTTCTTCAGCGAAAAGATCGTGCATCTGCCGGACTGCTATCAGCCGAACGACACGAAGCGCGTCTTGGCCGAGCCCGCGCCCACCCGCGGCGAATGCGGCTTGCCGGAGCGTGGCATGGTGTTTTGCAGCTTCAACGGCGCCTACAAGATCACGCCGGCCATCTTCGCAATCTGGATGCGGCTCCTGAAGGCGGTGCCGGAGAGCGTGCTGTGGCTCCTCTCGACCAATCCCCTGACCGAAGACAATCTGCGCCGCGCGGCCGTCTCATACGGCATCGAGCCGAAGCGCCTCGTCTTCTGTCCGCCGCTCCACCTGCCGCAGCATCTGGCGCGCCACCGCAATGCCGACCTCTTCCTCGATACGCTGCCGGTCAATGCGCACACCACCGCGAGCGATGCGCTGTGGGCGGGATTGCCGCTCGTGACCTGCGTCGGCGATGCCTTCATCAGCCGGGTCGCCGGGAGTCTTCTCCTCGCTGTCGGACTTCCCGAATTGGTGACGCGCTCCCTGGCGGAGTACGAGGCGCTGGCGCTCGATCTCGCAACCCATCCCGAGAAACTCGCCGCCGTCAAAGCGAAGCTCGCGCGCCAGAAACAGTCCGCGCCGCTCTTCGATATCGATCGCTTCGCGCGCAATATCGAAGCGGCCTATCGCCGGATGCACGAGATCCGCGCGGCCGGCGAGCCGCCGCGCGCTTTTGCGGTTGCGGGCGCCTGAGCGGCGCTTTGCCGCATCGCGCCGCGCGATCCCTCCTCGGCGGAGCCGGGCAATTCCGGGGTTCGCTTAAGAGATAATTACTGGTTCCGATCCTATAAAAGCCGGCCCCGAAAATCGGCGCCGGGCGCGTCGGGAGCAAAAGCGTGACGGAGATTCTGACCAAAACGGTTTACGTCTCGTGGTTTACCTCCGCTCACGAAACGCGGGCGAATTACGAAATCACGGTGAACTGGCTGGGCCTGGTCGGGCTCCTGACCAACCCCTACAAGCGGCGCATCACGGCCGACGAGAAGACCGTTCCGCTGGTCTCGTTCGCGCGCTTCGAGGGCGAGCGCTCGAGCGAGACCATCAAGGCGATCACGGCTGTCGTCCTCAATTACGACGGCAGCGCGAAATACGACACGATCCGCCGGTTCGCGAAGGAATACGAGTACGTCGCATATTCGGCGCATGGCCACACGGAAGAGAAGCCGAAATTCCGCTTCATCCTGCTGCCGACGCGCGAGATCGCGCCGGCCGAGTGGCCCAAGATGCAGGCGTCGGCAAATTTCATGCTGGGCAACATGGCCGACGGATCGACAAAGGACGCGGCCCACATCTTCGCCGTGCCATCGGCTCCGGCCAAGAAGCGCGACATCGCGTTCGCGCATTACAATCGCGGCAAGCTCATCGACCCCGATCTTCTCCTCTCCGCCAAATCGGGGAGCCGCCCGTTGAGCTCGCTCTCCTCGGCCGATTTCGTCTCGATGGCGAGCATCAAGCCGGCCGGCGCCCGCAGGACCGCCGCGCGGCGGGGATATCAGACCTAGCGGCCTTCGTCCTCGCGTTTTCGGGCCCGATCGGGCGCCCGCGCCGAGTGCCGCGAGCGTGCCTCTTAACGCGCGCTTAACCCGCGAGAATGCCGGGAAAATTTAGTTTTTATTAGCGACGTGATCTTAGGGTTACCGGCGGGAACAAATAACCGCCGCGTGGCCGCCTTGCGGGGACATCACCATGACTGATTGGATTAGCTCCGTAGCGCCGACGCAGATTCCGAATTTATCGACGACCAACATCGCTGCGCTGTCGACGACCGACATCGCCGCCTTGAGCACCGCGCAAACGGCGGCATTGACCGCGGCGCAAATCCCGTTCCTGAGCACGACGGATTCTCGCGTTCCTGGCGACGACGCAGGTCGAGGCGCTGAGCGCGGCAGCGATCGGCGCGATTTCGAGCGCCAATTTCGTTTTCGACGCGGGCCATGTCTCCGTCCTGAACGCGACGCAGATCAAGGCGCTGCAAACGACGGCGGTCGCGGATCTTAATACGACGCAGGCGAACGCGCTGACCTCGACGCAGATCGGCGCGTTGACGACGACACAGATCGGCGTGCTGACGACGACGGAGGTGACGGACCTCAGCGCGACGCAGGCGAAGGGCCTGACCGCGACGCAGCTCAACCAGCTCAGCACCACCAACTTCAACGATCTCAGCACCACGGCGATCGCCAGCCTGACGACGACAGCGGTCGCGGGCCTGAGCACGACGCAGGTCGCGGCCTTGAGCGCGGCATCTGCTGGCGCGCTCACCTCGACGCAGATCGGCGTGTTGACGACGACGCAGGCTGGCGCGCTGACCACGACCGAGATCGGGAACATCACCGGGACCCAGGCGAAGGGTCTGACAGCGGCGCAGCTCAACCAGCTCAGCACGACGAACTTCAACGATCTCACCACCACGGCGGTCGCCGCGTTGACGACCACCGCGGTCGCGGCCCTCAGCACGACGAAAGTCGCTGGCCTGAGCGCGGCCTCGGCCGGTGCGCTCACCTCGACGCAGATCGGCGTCCTGACCACGACGCAGGCCGGCGCGCTGACGACGACCGAAGTGACGGGCCTCACCACGACCCAGGCCAAGGGGCTCACCGCGGCGCAGCTCAATATTTTGGCGGCGGCGACGCTCGATGATCTCGGCGCAAGCGAGGTGACGGCGCTGACGACCACGGCGGTCTCGGGCCTCAGCACGACGCAGCTCGCGGCGCTGACGACGACCCAGCTTCAGGCACTTTCGACGACGCAGATCGCTCTGCTCTCGGCAACGCAGGTTGCGGCGATCGGCGCCAATATCGCGACATTGCAGACGACGCAGACCGGCGCGCTGACCGCGGTCCAGGTCGGCGCCTTGACCACGACGGAATCGAGCAGCCTGACGACGACGCAGATCGGCGACATCAACGCGACGCAAGCGAAGGGTCTCACCGCGGCGGCGCTCAACGCGCTCAGCACCACGAACTTCAACGAGCTCAGCACGACCGCAGTCGCGAGCTTGACGACGACCACGGTCGCGGGCCTGAGCACGACGCAGGTCGCGGCCTTGAGCGCGGCCTCGGCCGGCGCCTTGACCTCGACGCAGATCGGCGTCCTGACCACGACGCAGGCCGGTGCACTGACCACGACCGAGATCGGCAACATCACCGGGACGCAGGCGAAGGGCCTGACCGCGGCGCAGCTCAACCAGCTCAGCACCACCAACTTCAACGATCTCAGCACCACGGCGGTCGGCAGCTTGACCACCACCGCTGTCGCGGGCCTCAGCACGACGCAGGTCGTGGGCCTGAGTGCGGCGTCTGCTGGGGCGCTCACCTCGACGCAGATCGGCGTGTTGACGACGACGCAGGCTGGCGCACTCACCACGACCGAGATCGGGAACATCACCGGGACCCAGGCGAAGGGTCTGACAGCGGCGCAGCTCAACCAGCTCAGCACGACGAACTTCAACGATCTCACCACCACGGCGGTCGCCGCGTTGACGACGACGACGGTCGCGGGCCTCAGCACGACGCAAGTCGCGGGCCTGAGCGCGGCCTCGGCCGGTGCGCTCACCTCGACGCAGATCGGCGTCCTGACGACGACGCAGGCCGGCGCGCTGACGACGACCGAAGTGACGGGCCTCACCACGACCCAGGCCAAGGGCCTGACCGCGGCGCAGCTCAATATTTTGGCGGCGGCGACGCTCGATGATCTCGGCGCAAGCGAGGTGACGGCGCTGACGACCACGGCGGTCTCGGGCCTCAGCACGACGCAGCTCGCGGCGCTGACGACGACCCAGCTTCAGGCACTTTCGACGACGCAGATCGCTCTGCTCTCGGCAACGCAGGTTGCGGCGATCGGCGCCAATATCGCGACATTGCAGACGACGCAGACCGGCGCGCTGACCGCGGTCCAGGTCGGCGCCTTGACCACGACGGAATCGAGCAGCCTGACGACGACGCAGATCGGCGACATCAACGCGACGCAAGCGAAGGGTCTCACCGCGGCGGCGCTCAACGCGCTCAGCACCACGAACTTCAACGAGCTCAGCACGACCGCAGTCGCGAGCTTGACGACGACCACGGTCGCGGGCCTCAGCACGACGCAGGTCGCGGCCTTGAGCGCGGCCTCGGCCGGCGCCTTGACCTCGACGCAGATCGGCGTCCTGACCACGACGCAGGCCGGTGCACTGACCACGACCGAGATCGGCAACATCACCGGGACGCAGGCGAAGGGCCTGACGGCGGCGCAGCTCAACCAGCTCAGCACCACCAACTTCAACGATCTCAGCACCACGGCGGTCGCAGCCTTGACGACCACGCGGTGGCGGGCCTCAGCACGACGCAGGTCGTGGGCCTGAGCGCGGCATCTGCTGGCGCGCTCACCTCGACGCAGATCGGCGTCCTGACGACGACCCAATCCGGCGCGCTGACGACGACCGAGATTGCGGGCCTCACCAGCACGCAGGCCACCGGCCTCAAGGCGACGGCGCTCAACGAGCTCAGCACGACGAACTTCAACGATCTCACCACCACGGCGATCGCGGCCTTGACGACGACGACGGTCGCGGCCCTCAGCACGACGCAAGTCGCGGGCCTGAGCGCGGCCTCGGCCGGCGCGCTCACCTCGACGCAGATCGGCGTCCTGACCACGACGGAGGCCGGCGCGCTGACGACGACCGAAGTGACGGGCCTCACCACGACCCAGGCCAAGGGCCTGACCGCGGCGCAGCTCAACCATCTTGGCGGCGGCCACGCTCGATGATCTCGGCGCAAGCGAGGTGACGGCGCTGACGACCACGGCGGTCTCGGGCCTCAGCACGACGCAGCTCGCGGCGCTGACGACGACCCAGCTCCAGGCGCTTTCGACGACGCAGATCGCTCTGCTCTCGGCGATGCAGATTGCGGCGGTCGGCGCCAATATCGCCACGCTCCAGACCACGCAAACGAGCGAACTGAGCGCGGCGCAAGTCGGCGCGCTGACCACGACGGAATCGAGCAGCCTGACGACGACGCAGATCGGCGACATCAACGCGACCCAGGCGAAGGGCCTGACCGCGGCGGCGCTCAACGCGCTCAGCACCACGAACTTCAACGAGCTCAGCACGACCGCAGTCGCGAGCTTGACGACGACCACGGTCGCGGGCCTGAGCACGACGCAGGTCGCGGCCTTGAGCGCGGCTTCGGCCGGTGCTTTGACCTCGACGCAGATCGGCGTCCTGACCACGACGCAGGCCGGTGCACTGACCACGACCGAGATCGGCAACATCACCGGGACGCAGGCGAAGGGCCTGACGGCGGCGCAGCTCAACCAGCTCAGCACCACCAACTTCAACGACCTCAGCACCACGGCGGTCGGCAGCTTGACCACCACCGCTGTCGCGGGCCTGAGCACGACGCAGGTCGCGGCCTTGAGCGCGGCGTCTGCGGGCGCGCTCACCTCGACGCAGATCGGCGTCCTGACGACGACCCAATCCGGCGCGCTGACGACGACCGAGATTGCGGGCCTCACCAGCACGCAGGCCACCGGCCTCAAGGCGACGGCGCTCAACGAACTCAGCACGACCAATTTCAACGATCTCACCACCACGGCGATCGCGGCCTTGACGACGACGACGATCGCGGGCCTCAGCACGACGCAAGTCGCGGGCCTGAGCGCGGCGTCGGCCGGCGCGCTCACCTCGACGCAGATCGGCGTCCTGACCACGACGGAGGCCGGCGCGCTGACGACGACCGAAGTGACGGGCCTCACCACGACCCAGGCCAAGGGCCTGACCGCGGCGCAGCTCAATCATCTTGCCGGCGGCCACGCTCGATGATCTCGGCGCAAGCGAGGTGACGGCGCTGACGACCACGGCGGTCGCGGGCCTCAGCACGACGCAGCTCGCGGCGCTGACGACGACCCAGCTTCAGGCGCTCTCGACGACCCAGATCGCTCTGCTCTCGGCAATGCAGATTGCAGCGATCGGCGCCAATATCGCGACATTCCAGACGACGCAAACGAGCGCGCTGACCGCGGTCGCAGGTCGGCGCGCTTGACCACGACGGAATCGAGCAGCCTGACGACGACGCAGATCGGCGACATCAACGCGACGCAAGCGAAGGGCCTCACCGCGGCGGCGCTCAACGCGCTCAGCACCACGAACTTCAACGAGCTCAGCACGACCGCAGTCGCGAGCTTGACGACGACCACGGTCGCGGGCCTCAGCACGACGCAGGTCGCGGCCTTGAGCGCGGCTTCGGCCGGTGCTTTGACCTCGACGCAGATCGGCGTCCTGACCACGACGCAGGCCGGTGCGCTGACCACGACCGAGATCGGCAACATCACCGGGACGCAGGCGAAGGGCCTGACGGCGACGCAGCTCAACCAGCTCAGCACCACCAACTTCAACGATCTCAGCACCACGGCGGTCGGCAGCTTGACGACCACCACTGTCGCGGGCCTCAGCACGACGCAGGTCGCGGCGCTCAGCGCGGCCTCGGCTGGCGCGCTCACCTCGACGCAGATCGGCGTCCTGACCACGACGCAGGCCGGCGCGCTGACGACGACCGAAGTGACGGGCCTCACCACGACCCAGGCCAAGGGCCTGACCGCGGCGCAGCTCAACCAGCTCGCCGCAGCCACGCTCGATGATCTCGGCGCAAGCGAGGTGACGGCGCTGACGACCACGGCGGTCGCGGGCCTCAACACGACGCAGCTCGCGGCGCTGACGACGACCCAGCTTCAGGCGCTCTCGACGACCCAGATCATCGCGCTGACGACGACGCAGGTCGGCCACCTGTCGACGACGACGATCTCCAACCTTACCCAGACTCAGGCCGACGCGTTCACCACGACGCAGACCGATGCGTTCGACGCGGCGCAGCTCCAGGCCTGGGCGACGGTCGCGGGATAGCAGGATCGGCCGGCTCGCCGGCCGCATGAGGGGACGATGGGGACTGAGGTGTTTCTCGCTTCGGTGCAGGAGCTGGCCGAGCGCAACCTGACGCTCGTCGAGCTTATCACGGCTGCCGAGAAATTGCAGGGCGCGGGCGAGTTCGCTCTTGCGGCGCAGCTTTATGCGCTCTGGATCCGCCTCAATGAGACCAATCCGCAAGCTCCCGCGGCCTACTACAATCACGCGGCGTTGCTGACGAGGGTCGGCGACGTGGCTGGCGCCAAGGCCGATCTTGAGCGCGCGCTCGCGCTCAATCCCGATTTCCTCCCGGCCTATATCGGCCTCGGCAATGCGCATGAGAGCCTCGGCGCCATCGGCCAATCGCTCGCGCAATGGTCGGCCCTGTCGCAGCGGCTCGGCGCGGTCACGAAATCGGCATTCGACTACAAGCTCACGGCGCTGAAGCAGATGGGCCGCATTTTGAGCGCGAGCCGCCGTCCGGTTGAGGCCGAGACTGTGCTGCGCGAGAGCCTCGAGCTCGACCCCGGCCAGGCCGACGTGATCCAGAGCTTTCTCGGCATAAGGCTGGCGCAGTGCGAATGGCCGGTCGTGGCGCCTTGGCGCGGCGTGACGCGGAAAGCGCTGTTGCAAGGCATGGGGCCGCTTTCCATGTCGGTCTATTCCGACGATCCGCTGCTTCAGCTCGCCAGCGCGTGGAACTGTTCGCGCCCGTTGGTGGACGAGCTGCCTACTCCCCTCAAGGACAATCGTCGCCCCGCGGCGGCGGATTTTCAGCCGCGCAGGCGGCGCATCGGCTATGTCTCGTCCGATCTGCGCAATCACGCCGTGGGCGCGCTGATGGCGGAATTCTTCGAGCTGCACGACCGCGGCGAATTCGAAGTGTCGGCATATTACTGCGGGCCCCAAAGCGAAGACGCGCTGCAAGCCCGGATCAAGCCGGCGATCGAGCATTGGGTCGACATTCGCGCGCTCGACGATGACGCGGCGGCGCGCCGGATCGAGGCTGACGGCATCGATATCCTGGTCGACCTGAACGGCCACACCAAGGATTCGCGCACCGGGATATTCTTCCGCCGGCCGGCGCCGGTGATCGTCAACTGGCTCGGTTACCCCGGCAGCATGGGAACCCCGTGCCACCACTACATCATCGCCGACGATTGGATCATCCCCGCCGATCACGAACTCTATTACTCGGAAAAAGTGCTGCGCCTGCCGTGCTATCAGCCGAACGACCGCAAGCGGACCGTGGCAGCCCGCCGGCCGTCGCGTGCGGAGGCCGGGCTTCCCGAGCAGGCGATGGTGTTCTGCTGCTTCAACGACGTGCACAAGATTCTCCCCTTCACCTTCGCGCGCTGGATGACGATTCTGCGGCGCGTTCCGGGTAGCGTCCTGTGGCTGCTCGGCGGCTCGGACGCCGCCAACAAGAATCTGCGGGGCTTCGCCGCGCGCGCGGGGATTTCGCCCGAACGGCTGATCTTCGCGCCTGTGGCGCCCTATCCCGATCATCTCGCGCGCGTGCCGCTCGCGGATTTGTTTCTCGATACCTCGCCCTATGGCGCGCATGTGACGGCGGCCGACGTCCTCTGGATGGGCGTGCCGATCCTCACGCTCAGCGGCCGCAGCTTCGCCTCGCGCGTGTGCGGCAGCCTCTGCCGCGCCGCTTGCCTGCCCGAACTCGTGTGCAGCACGCCGGATGATTTTGTCGAGCGCGCCGTGGCGCTTGGCAGCGAGCGCGACGAGCTAGGACGGCTCCGGGAGCGCCTGGCGGGAGCCCGCGATTCGTGCGTGCTCTTCGCCGTCGATTCTCTCGTCACGCATCTCGAGGCGCTCTATCGCCAGATGTGGCGGGATTTTCTGCGCGGTGGCCTGCCGCGTCCCGAATTGGCGAATCTCGCCGCATATCTTGAGGTCGGCTGCGAGATCGATCACGAAGTGGCCGAGCTTCTCGGCACGCGCGATTATCACGCGATCTACCAGGCCGGGCTCGCGCGCCGGCATCGCGCCTATCCGATCGGCGAGGATCGCCGGCTCTGGACCGCGGCCGATATCGCCCATTGGACCGGCGCCGATGCGTCCGCCGAGAGCGATGATGGCAGCGGCAACATCCATCCCTTTCCCATCAGCGCCGCGCGATAGGACGAACATGGCCGAGCTTCCGCCCACGCTACACTCCTTCTCCGCGCTCACGAACATCGCGGCGCGCATCAAAATCGTCGATATCGGCGCCAATCCGATCGATGGCACGCCGCCTTATGCGCCCTTGCTTGCGGCGGGCGATGCGGATGTGGTCGGGTTCGAGCCCAATCCCGGCGCGCTGGCGCGGCTCAACGAAATGAAGGGTCCGAACGAACTCTATCTGCCGCACGCGGTCGGCGACGGCAACCGCCATACGCTTCATTTCTGCCAGGCGCCCGGCATGACGTCGCTGCTGCAGCCAAACCCGGACGTGCTCAACCTCTTCCATGGCTTTGCCGATTGGGGCCGCGTTCTGGCCACGACGGAGGTCGAGACGGTGCGGCTCGACGACATTGCCGAAACCGAGGGCGTCGAGCTCATCAAGATCGACATCCAGGGTGGCGAGCTGATGGCGCTGAGCCATGCGCGAAAGCGCTTGGCCGACGTGCTCGTCATTCAGACCGAGGTCGAATTCCTGCCCATGTATGTCGGGCAGCCGCTCTTTTCCGAGGTCGAGCGCTTCCTGCGCGACGCGGGCTTCATGTTCCACCGCTTCTTTCCGGCGGTGAGCCGCGTCGTTCGCCCGCTCCTCGTCAACAACGACATCTATGCCGGATTGAGCCAGGTGCTCTGGGCCGACGGTCTCTTCGTGCGCGATTTGACGCGGCTGCACGCGCTCACCGACATGCAGGTGCTGAAGCTCGCGAAGATCCTGCACGATTGCTATCGCTCGATCGATCTCGCGCTGCATCTGCTCGGCGAATATGACCGCCGCACCGGCGCCGCGCTCGGCAGGGCCTATCTCGCCGGCTTGCGGGCGGAGATGACGCCGCCAGCCGCCACACGCGCCGCCGCCTGAGGCGCCCCGCGCTACCAGGCGCGCGCCGCGGGGATGACGTGCTCGGCGAAGAGGGTCATCGAGCGCAATTGCTGCTCGTAGGACGTGGCGCCCCAATGGAACGCGATGTCGAGCGTGCCGACGCCCGCGTCGTGGAACCCGCGGACGATGTCGCAGACGCCGCGCGGGCCGCCCTGGAAGACCGGGCGGAAGAGCGGCCGCAGCTCGGCGATCGGCGCATCGGGGTCGACGGCGCAATTCTCGTCCGCCTGCAGCTTCAATGACGCGGCGACCTTCGCTGCGGTCGCCTCGGTCACTTCGCGTTCGGCCTCGGCATCGGATTGGGCGAGGTGGCCGAGACCGCGATAGAGGATGTGGCTCGAATCGGGCCGCCAGCCGGTCTTCTCCGCCTCGCCGCGATAGAGCGCGATGCGCGCTTTGACGCCGGCGAGCGGCAAGAACGACAGCGCCATGCCGAGGCGATGGCGCGCGGCAAAGCGCGCGGAGTCCTCGCTGTTGCCGGAACTGAAGACGAAGGGGTGCGGCTCCTGGCGCGGCCGTGGCCAGACGCCGACATTGGGGAAATTGAAATGGCGTCCGTGCCAGGCGAAGGGCTCGTCGGCGGTCCACGCCTTCAGGATGATCTCGATCCCTTCCTGCGTGATACTGCGCGCGTCGGTCGCGAGCGTTTCATAGGCGCGGTGCTCGTTGGGCGTGCCCTGGAGGAAGAGCACGATGACGCGGCCCTCGCTGAGGTGATCGAGCAGCGCCAATTCCTCCGCGAGCCGGACCGGATTGCCGAGCGGCACGAGCGGGCCGAGCACGGCGATCTTCGCGCGTTTGCATGTCTGGCTCAGCGCGCCGGCCATGACGCACGCATTGGGGGTCAAGGTCAGCGTCGAATAATGATGCTCCGAGACGCTCACCCAGTCGTAACCGAGCGCCTCGGCGCGGCGGCAGGTTTCGACGCCGCGCGCGATGCTGAACGCGGCCGTCTCCCGGTCGCAAAAGCGCGGCGGCATCGGCCAGACCGCGAGGCCGGGCGCCACGCCCATGTAGCTGGTCGAGGAAAAGAAGCTGAAACGCATCGGCTCACCGCCACAATTTCTTGCTGGCGACGGCGGCGCCTTGCGCCAGCGCCTCGAGCTTCGCCCAGGCGATGTCGGGATGGATGCGGCCGCCGAATCCGCAATCGGTGCCGGCGATGACGCGCTCGCGGCCGACGATGTTGGCAAAGCGCAGGATGCGCTGCGCGACGAGGTCGGGATGCTCGACCACGTTGGTCGCGTGGCTGACGACGCCCGGCAGGATCGCCTTGTGCGAGGGGAGTTTCACGTCCTGCCACACGTCCCATTCGTGCTCGTGGCGCACATTGCCCGCCTCGAATGAATAAGCGTCGCACTTGATCGCCAGCATGAGATCGACGACGTCGCGCATCGGCAGGTCGGTCACGTGCGGGCCGTGCCAGCTTCCCCAACAGAGATGGAAGCGGATGCGGTCCTCGGGCAGGCCCTTGATCGCGTGGTTCAAGGCCTCGACCCGCACCATGGTGAAGCGCTTATAGGCCTCGAGGCTCGGCTCGGGCACGATCTGGTCCCAGTTCTCGGCGATCCCGGGATCGTCGAGCTGAAGGACGAGGCCGGCATCGACGATCGCCTTGTATTCCTCGCGCATCGCGTCGGCGACGGCGAACAGGAACTCGTCGTCGGTCTTGTAGTGGATATTGCCGAGCCTCGCGGCGGCGCCGGGCGCGATCGCCGTCATGAACCCTTCGGCGACGCCCGCGTCCTTGAGCGCCGTCTTGAAATGCGCGATGTCGGTCTTGATCGCCTCGTGGCCGATATATTTGACCGGGCCGATGCAGATGGGCCGCACGAATGGCTGCGGGCCGATCGAGATGTTGGAGTTGGGATCGTTATAGGCGGCGGCGAATTTCGCGCGGTCGCGGCGCCGCGCCATGCCGGCGATCGAAAGATCGCCCCGTTTCGCCAGCCGCGGCGGCACGTCGGGCGGATTGTCGTGCTGCAGGCCGCTCAAGCGGTCGAACGAATAACTGAGCCAGGCGCGGTAATTGACCGCGTGCCCCATGGACTTGCCGAATTCGCCGTCATTCGGCACGTCGACGCCCGCGTCCTTTTGGCGCCGCACCACGCCGGTGACGGCGTTTTGCAGCAGCGCCTGGAACGCGCGCTCGTCGCCGCCCTGGGCCTCCTCGCGCCGGCGATTGGCCTCGATCAGATCGTCGGGACGCGACAGGCTGCCGACATGGCTGGTGATGATACGCTCGCTGCTGCCCCTCATGATCGTCTTCTCCCTGTCGGTCTTGCTTGAAAGCAGGATATCATCGGCCGGGCAGTCTTGGAATTCCATGGCCGGAGCTCCGCCGATGCGCACCACGCCGCCATTCCGGGCCGATCACGTCGGCAGCTTCCTGCGCCCGGCGGAGATCCGCGACGCACGCAGGAAGTACGCGAAGGGCGAGCTTCCTGCCGCCGCCTTGACGGAGATCGAGGACCGCCACATCGCGCGGATCATCGCGCGCCAGGAAGGGATCGGGCTTCGCGCCGCGACCGATGGCGAGTTCCGCCGCCACGCCTGGCAGTGGGATTTCCTCGCTGGCCTCGCCGGGGTCGAGACGGCGTACGGCACCGGCGCGATCTCCGACCGCACCGCCACGCCGCGGCTCTATCTCAAGGTGACGGGCAAGCTCGGCTTCGCCGGCCATCCGATGCTCGAGCATTTCGCCTTCGTCAAGGCGCACACCAGGATCGTGCCGAAGATGTGCATTCCCTCGCCGACGCAGCTCGTCTCGGTGCTGCGCGACTGGCGCGGCGTGGTCGATCGCGGGATCTATCCCGAGCTCGCGCCGCTCTTCGCCGATCTTGCCCCCGCCTACCGCGCGGCGATCCATGCCTTTGCCGCGGCGGGCTGCACCTATCTTCAGATCGACGATTGCAACATGTCGTTCCTGTGTGATCCCAAGGTGCAGGAGACGGTGCGGGCGCGCGGCGACGATCCCGCCAGGATGCTGCGCGATTTCGCCAGCCTGCTCAACGCCGCGCTCCGCAACCGTCCGCCCGGCATGACCATCCTCATGCATACCTGCCGCGGCAACACGCCCGGCGGCTTCGCTTCGGGCGGCTATGAGGCTGTGGCGGAGATCGTGTTCGGCGGGATCGATGTCGACGGATTCGTTCTCGAATTCGACGACGACCGCTCGGGCGGGTTCGAGCCGCTGCGCTTCCTGCCGAAGACCAAGCTTGCCGCACTCGGCCTCGTCAGCACCAAGAACACGGCGTTGGAGTTGCGCGACATGATCGCGCGGCGCCTCGAAGCGGCCGAGAAGTTCGTCGATTTCGACCGTTTGAGCCTGTGCCCGCAATGCGGCTTCGCGAGCAGCGAGGAAACCGACCGCTTCAGCGAGGACGAGCAATGGGCCAAGCTCGCCCATCTCGTCGCGCTCGCCGATTCGTTGTGGAAGACCTAGACCGGGAGGGCGCCTTGATGTTCTGGATGCGGCACGCAGTGGCGGCAGTCCTCGTGCTTCTCCTCGGCGCGAGCGGCGCCGCCGCGGCCGATCGTCTGCGCGTCGGCAAGCCCATTCCCGACGGGTTCGATTTTGCGATCCTCGATGTCGGCATGGCGCAGGGATTTTATCGCGATGCCGATCTCGACATCGTCGAGCTCGTGCTCGCGGGCGGCGCCAAGCTGCATCAGGCGATGGTGGCGGGCAGCCTCGATATCGGGCTCGCGTCGGGCACCGATCTCGGCTTCATCGCCAAGGGCGCGCCGGAAAAAGGCGTGGCGGCGATGGCGGGCGATCCCATCAACATGGCGCTCGTCGTCTGGAACAATGGCAAGGTCAAGAGCATCGCCGACCTGAAAGGCGGCAAGGTCAGCGTGAGTTCTATCCCGTCGCTCACGTCCTGGCTGGCGCAGCAGGTGGCGGTGCGCGAGGGCTGGGGCGTCGATGGCGTGCAGCTCGTCGGCACCGGCGGCGGCGCCAGCGCGGCAATCTCGGCGCTCGAGACCGGCAACATCGATGCGGCGTCGGCGTCCTACGAGATGGGATTGAACCTCGAGGAAAAGGGCAGGGGGCACATCCTTTTGTCGTTCGGCAGCTTCGTCAAACCGTTCCTGACGCACGTGATCTATGCGACGAACGATCTGATGCAGAAGAATCCCGATGCGCTGCGCCGGTTCCTGAAGGCATGGTTCCGCACGGTCGTTTGGATGCGCGGCCACAAGGACGAGACCGTTGCGATCGTCCAGCCGGTCATGCAGGTGTCGAGCGCGGTCGTGGCGAAGACTTACGACGTCGAGATGCCGATCTATTTCACCGACGGGCATTTCGACCGCGCCGCGGTCGAGGTCGTGAAGAAGTCGCTCATCGACATGGGCCAGCTCGACAAGATGCCCGACAACAAGGATCTGTTTACCGAGGCGTTCCTTCCCTAACTAGGCGGCGCCGCGATCGAAGCCGCAGCGGCTCGGGCTCGGCCGCCCGATCGGGAACGACAGGTCGCCCATCTCGGGCCTGAGCCAGGTCTCCATCGATGCGCCGCGCTCGCATGAGGTGAGCTCGTATTCGTGCAGCGCGTCGTCCTCGCCCGGCCGCGTCCGCCACAACCCCAGATCGAGCGCCATGCCGCCATACACGTCGAACGCGTGCCGGCGGGCGAGCGTCCCCTCGATCATGCCGACGAGCCAGGCCCAGCGCCAATGGCAGATGACCCAGAGATGATGGAGCCGCATCATCGCCGCGAGCGTCGAGCCGCCGGTCACGTCCTGCGACAGCCAAACCGAGCCGGTGAAGACGATGTGGCAGGCGCGGATCGTGCGCGCGATGACGGCGGTGACGATGCATTTGTCGGACTTGCCCCAGAGGCCGGGCTGCGTCGCCCAGAAGCGGCCGCTCTCCATTTCTTCCGTCAGCGTGCGCTCGCACCACAGGAGGCGCGAGGCGATACAGCCTTTGGGCTCGCCGTCGCGCATCAGCGCCAGCACCAGCGTATCGGCCGGCGAGGCGTTCGGATGGTAGCGGTGGTCGTTGGTCTGGATG
This sequence comes from uncultured Alphaproteobacteria bacterium, assembly GCA_963729295.1. GTDB lineage: Bacteria > Pseudomonadota > Alphaproteobacteria > ATCC43930 > CGMCC-115725 > DATJLY01. The sequence continues at coordinate 354,458 of CAVSNJ010000026.1, read as the reverse complement.
AGCCGCCGCATCCGGCCGCTGCTCGCGCCATGGAGCTTCGCGACCGTCCCCAGCCTGTGGCCGATCATCGGCCGCAGATTTTGCGCCTCGAGCGCGGCGATGAGCGGCGGGATGACCTGCATCCCGGCCATCTGCACGCGCTCGAACGGAATCGATTCGAGCGGATCGAAATCGTCGATGTAGTTGGCGAGGCTTCCGTCGAAAGTGTCGTAATCATTATGAACGAGATGAATGTTTTTCATGACTGGCTCGCAAGGGCCTGTCCGCTGATGTCCTCCCATGCGGCCCTGGTTGCGGGAGGATCCCCCTATTGTGCGAAAATCGCCGGCCCTTTCGGTCCTTTTTTGCGCATGGTTTGAATCAAATTCCGGGTTCCCCGTTGCCGCACCTGACGGCGGTGATCAGAAGATCGACATATGTTCCCTCGCTGGAGAGGGGCAGGATGACGGCTTGGTAATGTCGGCGGATGCCGTCGAGCGACTCGTTGCCCGTCCAGCCGAGCGGCTCCTTGCTTTCGACGACTCGCAGGAATTGCCGCCAGGCGAGCGCTTCGAGGTCCGAGTGGGGCGGGTTTACGAGCGTCGTGCCGGTCAGCTCCTGCCCGATCCACCAGGTCAGCTCGCTGCCTTGGAGGCGAATGCGGAATTCCGGACCCGGCTGGCGCACGTCGATCAGCAGCAGGTGGCCGAGGATGAAGCGCATGTCGAGCGGGTCGATGTCGGCGCGCGACGGCATGTGGCGAGGCCCGCGCTTCTCGAGCCAGTAGTGGTGGAGGCGAATGAGACGGCGATCGCTGACCGGCAGCGCGCGCTCGTCCACGTCGTCCAACAGCGGCGACCGTTTCTTTTTTCGGGAAATTGCCATTCTTTCCTCGCCGTGCCTGGCGCCCCCGGCCCTCGCGGCCCGGGCCGACTGCGAGACCGGCTGACGGGCCGGGTTAACAAGGCGCCGTGACCGCCTGACTGGGGCATTGCGCCGAACGTCCTTAAGAGCGAAAATGCATCATTAGTTACGTCAGAACTGGTGTCGTGACCGCCAGCATTGGGGTTTCAGGAGGGTGAAGGACTTCCAGGCCCGATTTAGTGAGGCGCTGAGACGGCGCCTCTATCCCAACGCCAATCTCCATTTGAAGGAGATCGCCGTGGCGGTCGGCCGCGCCGAGAATACGGTGGCGCGGTGGTGGCGCGGCGAGACGCGAGTTCTGGGCGAGGACTTGGCCAATCTCGCGCGCTTTTTCCATCGCCGCGGCGACCGCGGATTTTTGCCGGATATATTCGGCGAGGAATTGCCGCAGGACGGGTCGCCCGCATTCGACGAGGCGGCGGCGCTGGCGATCGTCCGCGCCGTCCTTTCGGGCAAGGTCGGGGACAGGACCGCCGCGGAAACGCATAGCTGGTTCACCGCCGACGGCACGTTCGAGGCGGCGCGCGCGGGGCACGGCGAATATGTGCGCCGCGTCCTCAACATGGCGTCGCCCGCCGGCAATCTCATCGACTATGCGACGCGCGTGCTCGGCTGGATCGGCGTCACGGAACGATCGGACGGCAGCATCATCGTGCGTCACGACGGGCGGCGCATCTCGGCGCTCGCCGCCGAGCGCGCCTGCGAATGGCTCGAGGATCGCGAGGACACGGCCGCGCGCGTGCGGCGCATGGTGCATGTCGACGGGAAATGGATCGAGGCCGAACATTCGACCGCGCATGCCGCGTCCTTCGCGATCGGCAAGGCGGCGTTCATCGTGCGCATCCGCCGCATGCCGTGGCAGGTGACGCGGAGGCGGCTCGACGACGTCGCCGATCCGCGCCAAGTGGCGCTCCTGCGCGTCGCCAGGACGGCGCCGGCGAAGCTCCTTCACGCCGCCGCGGAAATGGGCGCGTTCACGACGACGAGCGTCTTCCGCATCGATGGCGACAACGTCATCTCGCATCACGTCGCGACCGGCTTCGGCTTCGATACGAGCGTCGTCGAGGGGCTGAACGTCCTGGCGCGTCCCGATACCGACTACGCGCTCATGGTCCAGGCGCGCATGCTGCGCACGAAGCGGGAGGGCCCGGAATTCAACGAGCTCTCCGGCATGATCGACGACACCTTCGTCAAATACATGAATCTGACGCTGCCGGAGCCGGGACCGGAGGGGCGCGTCCTCTCGGCGACCGTGCTCCTCGAGAAAGAGCAGCGCGCGGCCTAGCGTCTGATCCGTCGGTTCCGTCAGGGAAGATAGGCGTCGCTCGCGAGCCCGTCATAGGACGCGAGCTTGTCCTTGGGGTCGAGGAGCTTCGCCTCGAGATTGACACGCTCGGAATTCTCGAAGCTTTTCATCGTCACGCGCAGATCGGCCGTGTGCGCGGGCGCGACGATGCGCCACGCCGCCTCCAGGAGCTCGGGCTTCATTTGCTTGTAGCGCGGCCGCAGCATGTCGAGCGCCTCGGCCGGGTGCTCGCGGATGAGAGTGTTGGCGCGCGCGAGCGCGCGGAGTAGGTGGCGGCATTTGTCGCCCGGCGCCTCGCACGTCGCTTGCCGCGTCATGATGAGGCCGTCGGCGAACGGCAGGATGTCGGGCGCGTCGCCTTGCGGCGCGCTCGCGAACATTTTTGCAGTGCCGGTCATCACCGCCTCGGTCGTGTAGGGGAGCGAGGTGGCGAATCCGTCGACCGCCTTCGTCAGCAGCGCCGGCAGCATCGCCGGCGGGTCCATCGGCGCGATGCGCACGTCGGTCTCGGGGTCGAGCCCGCCGCGCGCCGCGACGAAGCGCTCCCACGCGTGCACGATCGAGCCCACGCCCTGGATTGCGATGGTCTTGCCCTTCAGCAGTTTCGCGCGCTCGGCCAAGGACATCGTGGGCGCGATCTTGAGCGCGTCGTAGACGTCCGTGCGCAGAACCAATTCGACCATCGGCCGGTCGATCAGGTTGGCGATGGCGAGAAGGCGCTGGCCGTGCGCCGCCGCGCGCAGGAACACGGGGCCGGTTCCGTCGGCGAAGTCGGCGCTGCCGTTGATGACGGCGTTGATCGAGGCGACGCCGACGAGGGTCGGCATGCTGACGTCGAGCCCCTCGTCCTTGAAGTAGCCGGCATCGCTCGCGAGAAAATCGGTGGCGAAGGTGAGCGTCGTCGTCGGCAGCGCCAGCACGACATGCGTCGCCTGCGCCCGCGCCGCCCACGGCAAGACGACGGCGGCAATCGCACCGATCAATGCGCTGCGGATGGAGGGAAGGCTCATCCGGGGACGGCGGCGATCGCCTCGGCCAGTTGGCCCTTCCACACGCGGTCGAGGATCCAGCTCTCGCGCGCGCCTTCGAGGACGAGCTGGCGCTGCGCCTCGCTCGTGGCGTGACGCTCGATCACGTCGAACAGCAAATTGGCGTGGCGCACGTCGGCCGCCATGTGCTCGACGTTCGACGGCTGCTCCTTGAACGAGATGCCGGCCTCGTCGCGGAACTTGTGCGCCATGCGATGGGCCATGCCGCCGCCCTTGACGATCTCGTCGGAATTGCTGACCTCGAGGCAGCCGGCCGCGGCCACCGCCTTGGGCCACGGGCTGTTCAAGGCGAGATAGCGCCACGCATAACAGCAGGTGAGGCAGCCGTCGCTCGGCCGCGCGTTGGCGAAATCCTGGCGCGTCAAGCCGATCGCCTCGCCCTCGCGGATGCTGAGCTCGTAGTGATCGGGCATGCCGCGTTCTGCGTCGCCCTCGAGCTCTTCGCGCTCGTGCTCCCAGATGAGTTTCTTGACGCCGATCGGCGCCAGCGACTGCGCGCCGGCCCACGCCTCGCGCCGGTTCATGGTCCAGTGCGTACGCTCCATGACATAGACCGCGGCGCGCGCCCGGTTCATGCGCAGCGACAAAAGACGCACGAATTGCGGCGATTGGAATTGCGCGTTCGCCATCTCGCAGAGTTGCGCCTTGAGGGTTTCGGCGGCGCCGCGCGTCTCGAGAACCGTAGCCATGGATCGCCCTCGCTTCCTCGCTTCCTCGCGCGATTGGACGAGGAATGGCCGTCCCTGTCAATGGCGCGCGGGATGAGGTTTAATCGCAGGGTCACCGGGCGCGAAGGGGATGATCCCATGGCGATGACGGCCGATACGACTCCCGCATATCAGGTTCAGATCGAGGACGTGGCCTACCGCCAGGACGGCGCGAAGCCGCTCATGGCGACGCTCTACCGCCCGCAAGGGCCGGGCCCCTTTGCCGCGCTCGTCGAGGTGCATGGCGGCGCTTGGACCTCGAAGGACCGCTTCAACAATCAGGCGACGGCGAAGGCCGTCGCGGCCGCCGGCGTCGTCGTCATGTCGATCGAGTTCCGCATGCCGCCCGAGGCGCCATACCCCGCATCGCTCCAGGACATCAACTACGCGATCCGCTGGATGAAGTTTCATGCCACGGAATTTCACAGCGCGCCGGGCCGCGTCGGCGTCTACGGCACGTCGAGCGGCGGCAACCAGGCGCTCTTGGCGGCGCTCCGTCCGACCGATCCGCGCTACAGCGCGCTGCCCTTCCCCGACGCGCCCAAGCTCGATGCGAAAGTGGCCTATATCGCGACCGGCTGGGCCGTGATGGACCCGGTGCAGCGCTATCATTTGGCGCAGCAGCGCAATGCCGAAGGCCTCATCAAGGCGCATCACGCGTTCTGGGGCGACGAGAAGACGATGAGCGACGGCGATCCGCCGCTCATTCTCGAGCGGCACGAAAAAGTCGATCTGCCGCCCGCCTTTCTCTTCCAGGGCACCGCGGATCAGTGGACGCCGACCGCAACCGTCGAGAATTTCGTCAAGCTTTATCGCGCGCGCGGCGGCAAGGTCGAGCTGAAGCTCTTCGACGGCGAGCCGCACGCTTTCGTCAACGACCATCCGGAGCGTCCGGCGAGCGCCACGGCGATCGCGATGCTGGCGCAATTTTGCCACAAGTTTTCCGGCGCCGGCGGCCCGTCCTAAAGAAAATCGCCGGAACCATTGAGCTTTTCGCGCCGGCCCGCGTGTTTGCCGGGCATGGCGCACCCGATCGAGAACCGTTTTTGCGCCCAATGCGGGCAACCGGCGGTCGACGCTCGCGTCGAGATCGACGGCTCGCTGACCTATCTTTGCGCCGTGCACTGTCCGGCGGCGCTCGAGCAGAACGGCGCCACGCCCGACGAGAAAGCTCCCGCCGCCGTGCTGGGCCGGCGCAACGGCGGCTGAAGCCTCATTGACACGGCTTTCCACGGTCGGTCATCATTCCCCGCATCCGCACGCGGCAGGAGGCAGACCATGGAAGGCGGCTCGAAGATCGGCGAGAAATTCAATGTCGGCGGAGTCATGCTCGACCGGCCGTTCAAGATCCGGCGGCTCGGCCATTTCGGCTATAATTGCTACAAGTTCGACGAGGCGCTGACATTCTATCGCGATCTCCTCGGCTTCAAGACGACCGATACGCTCGATTTTGCCAAGATCATTCCCGTGCCCAACATGTTCGACGGCGTGCCGACCACGGTCGGATATTTCATGACGCACGGCACCGACCATCATTCGCACGTGATCTTCCCGAGGGCGGCGATGGACCGCATGGGCCGCGGCAGCGCCGGCGGCCACGTCACCAACCCCGAGGTGACGACGAACCAGATCACTTGGCAGGTCGGCACGTTGCGCGAGGTCGGCGACGGCATCGACTGGTTCCGCGCGATCGGCGTCAATCCCGGCCGCATCGGCCGCGACGTGCCGGGCTCGAACTGGCATTCCTATCCGTCCGATCCCGAAGGCCACACCAACGAGATCTATTACGGCATCGAGCAGATCGGCTGGAATCTGCGCTCGAAGCCGCCGGGCGTGCGGAAGCGCGGCTTCCACGACAAGCCCGAGTTGCCGCAGATTTGCGAGTATCAGGAGCTCGAGGATTTCAAGGCCGAGGGCATGGACCTCGAGGCCGGCCATCACCACGTCGAGAAGGGCCCGTTCAAGTACGATGTCGGCGGCGTCATGCTGGCGCGCCCGTTCAAGGTCATCAAGATCGGCCCGGTGCGCCTCTTCGTGCGCGATCTCGAGAAATGCCTCGAGTTCTATACCAAGGTCCTCGGCCTGCGCGTCACCGAGGAGATCGAGTACGAAGGCCACCGCTGCGTCTTCCTGCGCGTCAACACCGAGCACCATTCGCTGGCGCTCTATCCGGTCGCGCTCAGGGAGAAGCTCGGGCTTTCGCCGCACACGTCCTGCATGAGCTTCGGCAACCAGCTCGGCGACTATCAGCAGCTCAAGAACGCCGTCGATTTCCTGAAGGCGAGCGGCGTCACCATCAAATACCTGCCGCCCGAGCTTTATCCCGGCATCGACTATTCCGCCTTCGCGGTCGATCCCGACGGCCACACGGTGCAGCTCTATTATTATATGGAGCAGGTCGGCTGGGACGGAAAAGTCCGCCCGAAATCGAAGCGCCGCAAGGTCAGGCAGGACCGCCGCTGGCCGGAATTGGTGGCGCCGATGGCCGATACGTTCGACGGCGAGACGCTGCTCGGGCCGCTTGGCTGACGCCGCACTCCCGTGGTCATGGCCGGCCTCGCGCCGGCCAGCCACGGGCCGTTGACCTTGCCCTACCACACCATTGCCGAGGCAAAGGCCGCGCGCCTATGATTGGGCAACGCCTTAACGCCGCAAAGGAGCGCGCCATGACGTCGCCTGCATCGACCACCTCGCTCGCCGAGCGCGCCGACGCGCTCGAGCTCCAGATGATCGACGAACTCGAGAAGGTCATCCCGACGAAATCGGTGCTCTACATGCTCGCCGACGGCAAGCGCGAGTTCGACAACGGCATGAAGGCCAAGGAGAAGCATCCCAACGCCAAGATGCTGATGGACCAGGATCCGCGCCTGCCGCGCATGCCGGACAAGCCGCATCTTCTGGATTTCTTCAAGTACCGCTTCGCGCCGGCCAATCACCTGCTGCAAAGCGCGACGCACGCCCTGAAGGCCGGCATGGACGAGAAGATCATCCTCGCCTGCCTGCTGCACGACATCGCCGTCTCGGGCTTCATCCGCGTCGATCACGGCTATTGGGGCGCGCAGCTCGTCGAGCCCTATGTCGAGGAAGAGGTGAGCTGGGCCATTCGCGCGCATCAGGCGCTGCGCTTCTTCGCCGACGAGTCGGTGGGCTATGCCTATCCCGAAATGTACATCAAGCATTTCGGCGCCGACTACGAGCCCGACGACTACATCAAGGCCGACTACGAGAAGGCGCGCAACCACAAATGGTACATGACCGCGCGCCTGATCACCGTGCACGACATCTATTCGTTCGACCCCAACGCCAAGGTCGACATGAACGATTTCGTCGACATCATCGGGCGCAATTTCAAGCAGCCGAAGGAGGGCCTGGGCTTCGACGGCAGCCCGGTCGCGCATATGTGGCGCACCCTCATCCGTCCGACGAAGTACCTCTGAGCGGGAGGCGCACATGGCCGAGCCGAGCCGTATTGCCGAGATCCCGGAAGACAAGCTCACGCCCGAACAGAAATCCGTGTTCGAGGCCCTGGTGAAGGGGCGGGGACGGCTCCTCACGCCCTACAAGATCTGGATCCACAGCCCCAAGACCGCGGCCGCGATGGAGCAGATCGGCACCTTCCTCAACAAGCACGGCTCGCTTTCCGAGCGCGAGGTCGAGCTCGGCATCGTGCTGATCGCGCATCACTGGAAGGGCGATTACGTCTATGCCGCGCACGTCAAGCGCTGCCTCGAATTGGGCGTGCCGCAGGGCGTGATCGACGCCATCAAGGCGAACCGCGCGCCCGATCTCGCGAGCCCGCGCGAGCAGGCGATCTACGAGCTCGCCAAGATGGGCGAGGAAGCGGGGCCGGGCGCGGACGACCGGTTCGAGCGCGCGGTGAAGGCCTTGGGGCGCAACGGCCTCGCCGAGGTGCTGGCGCTCTTGGGCTATTACAGCGCGGTCGCGATGGCGATGAAGCTCCATCGCGTGCCGATCCCGGCGTGAGTCGTCGGGCTCAGCCCTCGCCCTGCCACGCCGGGCGCGGGATCGCGCGATAGGCTTCGCGCAGCGCTTCGGACCAGCGCTCGCGGATCATCTGGAAATAGTCGTCGTCCTCGGTGATGCGGCGCCGCAGCTCGGGCTCGAGCGCGCCGCGGCGATAGACCAGAAGATCGATCGGCATGCCGACGGTGAGGTTGCTGCGGAGCGTCGAGTCCATCGACACGAGCACAAGCTTCACCCCGTCCATCAATTCGGTGTCGTAGGTGACGACGCGGTCGAGGATGGGCTTGCCGTATTTGTGCTCGCCGATCTGCAGGAACGGCGTGTCGGGCGTCGCCTCGATGAAATTGCCGGCGGAATAGATCTCGAACATGCGCATGCCGCGGCCGTCGATCTCGCCGGCCAAGAGGATCGACACGTCGAACACCACGCCCTGTTCCTTCAAGGCGTCGCCGTCGGTGCGGAAGACGCGCCGCACCGCCTCGCCCGCGAGCTGCGCCGCGCGGAACGGCGTTGCGACGGTGTAGAGCGTCTCGGTCCGCTCGTCGATCTTGATGCCCTCGTGCAAAAGATTTACGACCGCCTGGCCGATGGCGAGGTTGCCAGCCGTCATGAGCGCCAGGTAGCGCTCGCCCGGCACCTTGAAGACATGCATCTTCGAAAAGATCGAGATGTTGTCGACGCCGGCATTGGTGCGCGTATCCGACAACAGAACGAGCCCGTCCTTCAAGGCGAGCCCGACGCAATAGGTCATCTCGGTGGTCTCCCCGGCTTTTATTGTACGCTGTCGGCCGCCGTTATGGCGACCGCGACGTCGAGCGTTTCCTCGGCGTCGCCGCGTCTGATGCCGCGCACCGGCGCCGCCTGCCAGTAATCGAGCCCGATGGCGATGCGGATATAGCTCTCGCCCGGCAGCGCGTTGTTGGCCGGATCGAATCCGGTCCAGCCGATATCCTCGACATAGGCCTCGGCCCAGGCGTGGCTCGCTTGCGCCTCGCCGCCTTGGCGTCCGGTCCAGAGATATCCGCCGACATAGCGCGCCGGAATTCCGAGCGTGCGGCATGAGGCGACGAAGAGATGCGCGTGGTCCTGGCATACGCCCGATCCGGCCGCGAGCGCCTGGCGCGCCGTGGTCCGCGCGTCGGTGACGCCCTGGCGATAGGTGACGCGGGCCGCGACGGTCGCCATGAGATTGGACGAGCCGGTCCATGGCGGCGGAACCGCGCGCGCTTTCGGCGGCCAGCCGCGCGATCGCTTCGTCGGGCTGGGTGAGCGCGGTCGCGCGCAGGTAATAGAGCGGCGGCAAGGTCTCGCGCGCGTCGCGCACGATGCCGCCCGTCGGCCGCGTCTCGACGATGCCCTCGACCGCGATCGAGGCGCGCTCGTGCGGGCGGTTCAACGCATTGCTGTGGACAAGATTGCCGAGCCCGTCGATATAGGACGGCAGCTCGCGCATGCGCTCGCCGCGCACCTGCCACGCGATGACCGCCAATCCGTCATAGGTCCGGGGCGTGAGGCGCAAGGTCTGGATCGCATAGGCGAGCGGCCGCGAGTAGCGGTATTCGGTGCGGTGGCGGATGACGAGTTGCATGGCGTTCACGCGAGATAAAGACGCGAGATTTCCGCGCCGAGCGCGCTCGTGCGGTCGATGAACTCGGCCAGGAACTCGTGCAGGCCGGATTGGAAGATCGCTTCGGTCCTGGCATAGCGCAGCTTCGCGTGCAGCTCGCCGGCGAGCCGGTGGCATTCGCCGCGCTTGCCACCATACGCATCGGCGAGCTGCGTCAAGGATTGCGTGATCTCGTTGAAGCAGCTCAGGAGCGAGCGCGGCATCTCGGGCCGTAGGATCAGGAACTCGGCGACGAGCCACGGCTGCAGGCGCTCGTGATAGACCCAGTGATAGGACCGGAGCGCCGAGACCGAGCGCAGGATCGACTGCCACTGATAGTAATCGAGCGCGCCGCCCACGCCCTCGTCCTGCGGCAGCAGCACGTAGTATTTGACGTTGAGGATGCGCGCGGTGCAATCGGCGCGCTCGATGAAGGTGCCGAGCCGGGTGAAGTACCAGGCGTCGTTGCGCAGCATCGTGCTGCCATAGGCGCCCTCGAACAGCTGCGAGCGCTCGCGGATCCATTCGAGGAACTCCATCACGTCGGCCTTCGACCGCTCGGCCTGGCCGCGCAGGCCGAACCACGTGCCGTTCAAGGCGTCCCACATGTCGGCCGTCAGCGCGGTGCGCACGGCGCGCGCATTGCCGCGCGCGGTCTCCAGGCACGAGACGATGCTCGACGGGTTATCGGGGTCGCGCACCAGGTAATCGACCACGTCGGCGGGGACGGCCTCGGAATATTTCGCGAAGAACCCCGTGGCACAGCCGGTCGCGATCAATGTGGAGAGCCATTCGTTGCCGGCGCTGCCGAGCGAGCGCGCCACGCTCGCCATGCGGTGCGCCACGGCGACGAGGCGCGCCACGTTCTCGGCGCGCTCGACATAGCGCGCGAGCCAGAACAGGCTGTCGGCGGTGCGGCTCAGCATCGGCGCACCTGACACTCGCCCCACCTCTCCGTCGACCGCATGCGGTCGACCCTCTCCGCCCCCCGGGGCGGAGAGGGAGGGACCCGCGGAGCGGGAGGGTGAGGTGGGAGGCCGGTTCCCATTTGCGCGGGACCGAAATTGAAAACGAATTCACCCAATCCGCACCTCACCGTTCCAGCACCCAGGTATCCTTGGTGCCGCCGCCCTGGCTCGAATTGACGACGAGCGAGCCCGCCCTCAATGCCACCCGCGTCAGGCCGCCCGGCACGATGCGGATCTCGCGCCCGACCAGCACGAAGGGGCGCAGATCGACATGGCGCGGCGCGATGCCCGATTCGACGAAGGTCGGGCAGGTCGAAAGCGCGAGCGTCGGCTGCGCGATATACTCGTGCGGCCGCGCGCGCAGCTTTGCGGCGAAGGCCTCGCGCTCCTTGCTACTCGCGGCGGGGCCGATCAGCATGCCGTACCCGCCCGAGCCGCGCGTCTCCTTGACCACGAGCTCGTCCAGGTGATCGAGCACGTAGGAAAGCTCGTCGCGCTTGCCGCAGGAATATGTCGGCACATTGAGGAGGATGGGCTCCTCGCCGAGATAGAAGCGGATCATCGCCGGAACGTAAGGATAGACCGCCTTGTCGTCGGCGATGCCGGATCCCACCGCGTTCGCGATCGTGACGTTGCCGGCGCGGAACGCGTCGAACAGGCCGGGCGGCCCCAACAGCGAGCCGGGGTCGAATGCAAGCGGATCGATATAGGCGTCGTCGATGCGGCGATAGATGACATCGACCCGCTTCAGACCCTCGGTCGTGCGCATAGAGACGACGGCGTCGTCGACCACGAGATCGACGCCCTCGATGAGCTCGACGCCCATCTCGTCGGCCAAAAACGAGTGCTCGTAATAGGCGCTGTTGAACGGCCCCGGCGTCAGCACGGCGATGACCGGATCGCGGTCGCAATGAAGGGGCGCCACGGAGCGCAGCGTGTCGCGCAATTCCTCGGGATAGTTCGCCACCGGCGCGATGCGGTGGCGCGCGTGAAGCTCGGGGAAGAGCCGCATCATCGCCTCGCGGTTCTCGAGCATGTAGGAGACGCCCGAGGGCGTGCGGCAATTATCCTCGAGTACGAAGAAATCGTCGGGCCCGACGCGCACCACGTCGATGCCTGCGACATGCGTGTAGGCGCGCTGCGGCGGCTCGCAATTCTGCATCTCGGCGGCGAAGCCGTCGTTCATGAGGATGAGCTCGGCCGGCACGTGGCCTGCGCGCAGGATGTCGCGCCCGTGATAGACGTCCCAGATGAAGGCGTTCAACGCCTTGACGCGCTGCGTCAGGCCGGCCGCGAGGTGCTGCCACTCGCTGTGCGACAGCACGCGCGGAATGATATCGAACGGGATGAGCCGCTCGGGATCGCCGCCCTCCGAGCGCACCGAAAACGTGATGCCGATGCGGCGAAACAGAAGCTCCGCCTCGCGGCGCTTGCGCTCCAGATGCTCGGGCCCCGCCTCGTCGAGCCATTGCTGGATGAGCGCGTAATGGTCGAGCCATTCGCCGGGCGAGCCGGTCTCGTCGAACGCGGCGGCGGCTCTGTGACCCGGCGATCCGTCCCTGGAGCTGTGCAACCCAACCCCCTGCTTTCTCGTCAGCTCCCCGAGGGAAGCCGAAGCAAGCACCGGGCCAACCGGCGGACCGTCGAATCTGCCGAATCTGCGCCTCTTTGCCGGGCAATGCCAAGGCGAACCGCGTGCCGCTGCCTCATTTTTAAGCAGGACGGCCCCTCTGGTACGTCCGACCCGTCATCGCCGCGCAGCGAGGCGGGTGAGGTGGGGGCGCTTTAGCGGAACGAACCCAATTCCGGCGGCCGACATCCCCCCCGTTGTCAAGGCGAGGTGCTAAGTATCCGCGCGAATTGCGAAAGGGCACGCCATGGCGGGCAAGGTGACGCTGGACACTCGCGGCGATGTGGCCGTGATCACGATCGAGAATAACGGGCGCCTCAACGCCATGGACGACCACGTCGCGGCCGGGCTCGCCGCGTGCGTCATCGAGGCGAAGGCGCGCGACGGCGTCGGCGCGCTCGTGCTGCGCGGCGCCGGGACCGATGCCTTCTGCTCCGGCGTCGATCTCAAATTCGCGGCCGAATTCGGCGACCGCGGCAAGGCCTTCGCCAAGGTCGGCGCCGGCATGGATGCCTTCTTCGCCGGGCTCGCCGAGCTGCCCTTTCCCTCGATCGCGCTGTTGCACGGCGTCTGCTATGGCGGCGGCGTCCACCTTGCCGTGTCGTGCGATTTCCGCTTCGCCGCAAGCTCGCTCCGCTTCGCGATCCCGGCGGTGAAGAACAAGCTGCTCTATCCGATCCCGGCGCTCGAGCGCCTGATGCAGCTCGTCGGGCCGGTGCGGACGCGCCGCCTCGTGCTCGAGGGCGCGGCCTTGCCGCCCGAGACGCTCGCTGCGTGGGGCATCATCGACGAGCTGCGCCCGCCCGACGCGATCGACGAAGCCGCCTTTGCGTTTGCCGCGCGGCTCGCGGCGCAACCGCGGGTCGTCGTGCCGCATTACATGAAGATCCTGCGTGCGCTCGACCGGGGCGACGCGGGGGACGCACGGCGGCTCCGGGACGAGGCCCGTAAACTCATACAATATTAAGGTATTTCAATAACTTATGGGTCTAGCGCCCAATCACCAAACCATGCCGCCAAGGGGATATTTCAGGCGACGGCCATGACGGCGTCGAGCGCCAGAACGCCGCTCGGATAGACCGCGAGCGGGTTGATCTCGATCTCGCCGATCGCCGGGCAGGCGCGCATCAGGTCGGCGAGCAGCAGCGCCGTTCGCGCCACCGCGCCAAGGTCGGCCGGCGCAGCACCCCGATGGCCCGTCAACAGCGCCGCGCCCTTGAGGCGCAGCAGCTCGGCCGCGATGTCGGGCTCGCTGCGGTCGGGCGTCAAAAGCCGCACGTCGGCGAGCGCCTCGGTCCAGATGCCGCCCAGCCCAACGAGCAGCACCGGCCCCCAGTCGGGATCGCGCCGCGCGCCGAGGATCATCTCGATGCCGGGCGGCGCCTGCGCCTCGACCAGCACGCCATCGAGCGCCAAGCCCGGCCTCGCGCGCGAAATATTGGCGTGAAGCCGCCGCCACGCCGCGGCGAGCGCCGCCGCATCGGCAATGCCGGCGATGACGCCGCCCGCCTCGCTCTTGTGCGGCAGCTCGCGCGATTGCGCCTTGAGCACGACGGGAAACCCGATCCTGTGTGCGATCGCGTGCGCCGCATCGAGGCTCGTCGCGAGCGCGCCCGCGGGCACGGCGATGCCGAGCGCGGCGAGAAACTCCTTGGCGCGATGCTCTGCGACCGGTCCGCTGCCGGGCAGCGCGGGCACGGCAAGCGCCGCTGCCGCGCGCCGCTGCCGCGCCAGCAGGCGTCCGTACTCCTGCACCCGAGCCATCGCGCGCAGCGCCCGGTCGGGCGAGCGGAAGAGCGGCACGTTGGATGCGCGCACCAGATCGAGGAATTCCGAAGCAAGCGGCGTCTCGTCGCCGAACAGCGAGAACGCCACCGGCTTTGCCGAGGCTTCGATCACCGGCAGCAGCGAGCGGGCGCGCGCCATCTGCAAGGTCGGTGCGCCGGGGATGAACGCGGCGACGAGCGCGCCGATGGCCGGATCGCCGAGCAGCGCCTCGGCTGTGCGCCCGAATATGTCGAGCTGCGATAATCCGATCGTGGTGATGTCGAGCGGGTTGTCGATGGCGGCGTAGGGCGGCAGCATCGCCGTGAGCTTCGCCTTCGTCTCGGCCGCGAGCGCCGGGAGATGGAGCCCTTCCTCGGCGCAGAAATCGAGCGCCACGCCGCGGAACGCGCCGGAATTGGTGAGGATGGCGGCGCCTTCGGGTGGCGGCGCGGGCCAGCGCGCGAGCAGCGCCGGCGTGTCGAACATCTCGTCGACCGTGTCGACCAGGATCACGCTCTCGTTCTCGAGCACCGCCCGCATCAGCGCATGGTCGCCGGCGAGCGCACCCGTGTGCGACAAGGCGGCGCTGCGCGCGCGCTCGGTCCGGCCGGGATGGAGCATGACGATGGTCCGCGCCAACGCGCGCGCCCGGCGCACGAGCTCCAGGAACAATCGCGGCCGCCGCACCTGTTCGACGAAGAGCACGATCTGCCGCGCGGATTCGCCCGCGAGCGCGTCGGCGAGAAAATCCTCGATCCCGGCGACCGCCTCGTTGCCGGTCGAAATCGCAGCCGTGACCGGCACGCCCTTGGCGATGAGGCCGAGGCGCAGGTTCGTCGTCATGGCGCCGCTTTGCGCGATCACCATCGCGCCGCGCGCGGCCCGCGGCGGCGGCTGCTCGCCCAAGGGCTCGAAGGTCATCGCCGTGCCGTCGGCGAAATTCGTGTAGCCGATGCAGTTGGGGCCGAGCAGCACGAGCCCGCCGGCGCGCGCGGCTTGCTCCATACGCTCCTGGCGCGCGCGGCCCGCGTCGCCCATCTCGGCGAAGCCCGAGGCGAACACGACGGCGCTGCCGGCTTCCGCGCGCACGCACGCCTCGACCGCGTCCGGCACGGCCGCTTCCGGCACGACGAGCGCGACCGCGTCGATCCCTTTCGGCAGATCGTCGATCGTCGGCACGCAGGGGCGGCCCGCGATCTCGGCGCGCGAGCGGCTGACCAGGTGGATCGCGCCGGCAAATCCCGAGCGCTCGAGATTGAGGAGCACGTTGTTGCCGATCGAGCCGCGCTCGGGCGAGGCGCCGACGATCGCGACCGAGCGCGGCCGCAAGAGCCGCCCGACGGGAAGAGCGCCTGCCATCGCGCTACTGCACCTTCAAGCCCATCAGGTTGGCAAGCAGGTTGCGCTGGATCTGCGACGAACCGGCGGCGATGGTCGCGGCGCGCGAATCGCGGAAATAGCGCTGCATGTCGAATTCCATGTTGTAGCCATAGCCGCCCAGGACCTGCATCCCCATGTTCGCGACCTTCACATAGGTCTCGGAGCAAAAGAGCTTCGCCATGGTGATCTCTTTCAGCGCCTGCTCGCCCTTGGCGACCAGCGACGCCGCGCGCCACATCAAGGTCCAGGCCGCCGCGACCTCGGTCTCCATGTCGGCGAGCATGTGCGCGATCGCCTGGAACGTGCCGATGGGACGCCCGAACTGCTTCCTGTCCTTGGCGTAGGAAATGGCCAGATCGACGACCGCCTGGGCCGCGCCGCACGCGCCCGCGGCCGCGGTGACACGCTCGACCTGGAGTCCCGACAGCACCACGTCCCAGCCTTTGTTCTCGCCGCCGACGATGCGGTCGGCCGGCACGCGCACGTCGGTGAGGAAAATCTCGTAGGTTCCGGTGCAGCGCCGCCCCAGCATGTCGAGCTTGCGCAGCTCGAGCCCGGGCGTGGTGTTGTCGACGAGGAGGAGCGACATGCCCTGGCGGTAATGCGCTGCGGTGTCGGTCTTCACATACATGTTGATGACGTTGTTCTTGGCGGCGGCGCCGGTCGCCCATAATTTCTGGCCGTTGACGAGCCATTGGTTGCCGTCGCGCCGGGCGTTCGTGCGCATCGCGCCGATGTCGGAGCCGGCATCGGGCTCGGACATCGAGATCGTCATCTTGATCTCGCCCTTGAGGAGTTTCGGCAGCCAATGGCGCCGCTGTTCCTCAGACCCCTTGCGCAGGACGTTGAGGCCGCAGAACACGCTGCCGCCGAACGCCATGGCAAGATCGGCGCTGCGATAGGACAGCTCCGAGGAAATGATCGCCATGTCGATGACGCTGCCGCCGAGCCCGCCATATTGCTCCGGGAACGGCATGGCGAGGAGCCCGGCCTTCACCCACTCGTCGTAAAGCTCGTAAGGGTAGGCCTGCTCGCGGTCGAGGCGGCGGATGGTGTCGGGCGGTGCATGCCGGTCCATGAGCTTGCGCACGCTGTCGCGCAGCAGCTTCTGCTCGTCTGAGAAATCGAAATCCATGACCGCCCTCCCGGCGTCTCGCGCGAACGCTATAGGATGGCGCCGGGCCCGGCAACGTGCGTCCTTGATGCCGCTGCCGTTCTCCTGCAAGCTCCGGCGACACTGATTCGGAGACATCTCCCATGCCAGAGTCCTTGCCCGGCGGTAAGACGGTCCTGGTCGCGATCGAGAACAGGATCGCCTGGGTCACGCTCAACCGGCCGGAAAAACGCAACGCCATCAGCCCCGAGCTGTGCAACGAGATGCTCCAGGTTCTGGACGCGCTCGAAGCCGACACGCGGGTCGGCGTGCTGGTTCTGACCGGCGCGGGCGATGCCTATTCGGCCGGCATGGATCTGCGCGAGTTTTTCCGCGCCAGCGATCCGCTGACGGTCGAGGAGCGCGCCGTCTTCACCCGCTCCTCCGCGCAATGGCAATGGCGCCGGCTCGGCAATTTCTTGAAACCCACGATCTGCATGGTGAACGGCTGGTGCTTCGGCGGCGCGTTCAATTCGATGACCGCCTGCGACATCGCGATCGCGGCCGAGGATGCGCGCTTCGGCCTGTCCGAGATCAACTGGGGCATCATCCCGGCCGGCAATGTCTTGAAGAACACGTCCGCCGTCATCAACCGGCGCAACCTGCTCTACTACACCATGACCGGCGAGGCGTTCGACGGCGTCAAGGCGGCCGAGATGGGGCTCGTCAACGAGGCGGTGCCGCGCGCCAAGCTGAAAGAGCGCGTGACCGAGCTGTGCAACGTCCTGCTCGCCAAGAACCCGGCGGCGCTCAGGGCCTGCAAGCAGGCGTGCCGCAAGGTGCAGGACATGTCGTGGGACGACGCCGAGGACTATCTCTTCGCCAAGCTCGACCAGTTGCGCTTCCTCGATCCGGAAAAGGGGCGCGAGAAGGGCATGTCGCAGTTCCTCGACGACAAGACCTACCGCCCCGGCCTCGGCCCGTATCGGCGCGAAGGCTGAGCCGATGCCCGGCCGGATCGTCGACGTCCACCATCATGTCACGCCGCCGGCGCGGCTTGCCGACATGCTGGCGCGCAAGGTCGGCGAGAAGCCGACGCTCGAATGGACGCTCGACAAGTCGCTCGCCATGATGGATCGCGGCGGGATCGAGACGACGATGGTCTCGATCCCCAACGTCTATCAGGGCGACCGCTCGGTCATCCGCGGCCTGGTGCGCTCGTGCAACGAGTTCGCGGCGAAGCTCGTCGCCGATCACCCCGGCCGGTTCGGCCTCTTCGCCTGCCTGCCGCTGCCGGACGTCGATGGCGCGCTCATCGAGATCGAGCATGCGTTCGCGCATCTGAAGGCTGACGGCGTCGGGCTCATGACGAGCTACGAGAACCATTGGCTCGGCGATCCCGCCTTCGCGCCCGTACTCGACGAATTGCACCGGCGCAAGGCGGTCGCGTTCGTCCATCCGCTCGCCGCCGATTGCTGCCGCGGCATCCAGGCGCCGGTCATCACCGATGCCACCATCGAATACGGCACCGATACCACGCGCGCCATCGCCAGCATCGTGTTCGGCGGCGCGGCCAAGCGCTGCCCCGACATCAAGTTCATCTTCTCGCATGCCGGCGGCACGCTCACCTCGGTGATCGAGCGTTTCGTGCTCCTGCCGCGCATGCGGCCGTCGCTGCAAGCGGCGATCGTCGACACGCCCGAGGCGATGGTGCGCCGCTTCCATTACGACATCGCGCAAGCCTCGCACGGCGTGACGTTCGGCGCGCTTCTGCGCATGGTGGGCGTGGCGCAGGTGCTCTACGGCACGGATTTTCCCTATCGCACCGCCGTCGAACACAGCGACGCGCTCAAATCCCATGGCCTCGGCGCCGCCGATCTCGCGGCGATCGAGCGCGACAACGCGGTGCGGCTCGTGCCGCGCCTTGGCTGAAGAGAGAAGGAGGAACCTATGCCGACAGCAAACATCAGGGGCGCCACCATCGTCTACGAGGTGCTGGGCACGAGCGGCCCGTGGTTTTCGCTTTCGCCGGGCGGGCGGCGCGGCAAGGACGAGGTGAAATCGCTCGCCAGCCTTGTCGCCGACGCCGGCTTCCGCGTCCTCATCCACGACCGGCGCAATTGTGGCGGCTCGGACGTCGTGCTCGAGGGCGAGGAGTCGGAATACGAGATCTGGGCCGACGATCTCTTTGCGCTGCTGACGCAGCTGAAGGCGCTGCCGGCCTATATCGGCGGCGCGAGCTCGGGCTGCCGCATGTCGGTGCTGTTCGCGCTGCGCCATCCCGAGGCGGTGAAGGGATTGCTGCTGACGCGCTGCACCGGCGGCGCCTTCGCGTGCAACCGGCTCGCCGAGAATTATTACGGCCAGTTCATGACGGCGGCGGAAGCGGGCGGCATGAAGGCCGTCGCCGAGACCGAGCATTGGCGCGACCGCATCGCCGCCAATCCGGCGAACCGCGCCCGCATCATGGGGCTCGACCCGAAGCGCTTCATCGCCAGCTTCGGGCGTTGGCGCGAGCCGTTCGCCACCGGCGCCAATCTGCCGATGATCGGCGCGACCGA
This sequence comes from uncultured Alphaproteobacteria bacterium, assembly GCA_963729295.1. Classification (GTDB taxonomy): domain Bacteria; phylum Pseudomonadota; class Alphaproteobacteria; order ATCC43930; family CGMCC-115725; genus DATJLY01. Next base: position 335,504 of record CAVSNJ010000026.1, on the reverse strand, counting down.
GGCGGATTTGCGCGGCATCAAGGTGCCGACCCAGGTCGTCCCCGGCCACGACCGCACGCACGGCCGCGCCACCGGCATGCGCGTCGGCGCGCTCATCCCAGGCGCCGAGATCGTCGATCTCATGGGCCCGGACATCGACGCCGATCTTGCCGTCGAGGCGTGGGGCGGCGCGAAGGAAGTGGAGCTCGCCCGCATCACGGCCGATTTCATGCGCCGGGCGGAGCAGAAGCGGGCGGCATAGGGTCGGATCGGTCACATGGAATCGCCCCGCGATTCCATGTGAACCGTGAATCCGTCCCTACTTAAATATTTGGAGTGCGGCTCACGGTTTAGATGGAAGCAAGACGGCTTCCATCTAAACCGATCGCACTCCAGTGGCGCGGAACACCGCTTCGGCGAGGCTGCCGGCGGCGCCGTATTCGCGCAGCACGGTGTCGGGATCGGGCGCTGCCGCGCCATGCTTGAGGTACGCGCCGAGCTCGCGGGCGCGCGCGACGAGCGCCTGGCCGAACGGCGCGCGCTCGCGGTCGTAAGCCGCAAGTGCCTCGGCGACACTCGATGACGCCGCGAGCGCGTCGGCCAAGGCTTCGGCATCGCCTGCGGCCTTCGTCACGCCGGTGCCGACATGCGGCCGCGCGACGAAGGCGGCATCACCTACGAGCGCCACCCGGCCGAACGCCACGCGCGGCACTTCGAGATCGAAGATCGGCTGCAGGAACGGCTGCCGCGTCTCCGCCACCAGCAGCGCGAGCTGCGGCGCCAGCACCGCTGCCGCGTGCGCGCGAAATTCGGCGATGACCGCGCGGCGCAAAAGCGGCGGCGGGATCGCCGTGCCGTGGCAGCGGCCCGTCTCGTCGGTGCAGAGAAGCGGCAGCTCGCGGGCGAAATCGACGAGCCGGAACCACACCCAGTTGAAGCGCCGCTCGCCCACGCGCGCCGTCGCCTCGCGCCCCGGCATCGGCAGGGTCAGGAACAGTTCCTGCGGCGGCAGGCAGAAGGTGAAGCGCCCGAGGAACCCGGCGACGACATCGGGCGGCAGCCGGCTTTCCTCGCACACGCCGCGCCACGCGACATAACCGGCATAGCTCGGCTCGAGATCGGGCAGCAGACTCTGTCGCACGGTCGATGAGACCCCGTCGGCGCCGATGAGAAGATCGGCGCGCTCGCGCGTCCCGTCGGCAAAGCGCGCGCTGACGCCGTCCGCGTCCTGCTCGAAGGCGATGAGCGGCCTGCCGGCGCGATAGCAGTGGGCCGGCAGCGCGTCCTTCAGCGGGCGATAGACGCGGTCCCAGGCGCTGTTGGTCGCCGGCACGGCGCGCTCGGCGACGATGGCGCCGCCGCGGTCGAGGCAGACGCGCGAGGTGACGGCGACGCCGACCGAGGGATCGGGCGCGATGCCGATCTTCGCCATGATGGCGAAGAGGTCGGGCCGCGTGCCGATTCCCGCGCCGCGCCCGGCAAGGTCTTCGAGGCTGCGCTCGAAGACGACCGCGTCCCACCCCGCCTGGCGCAGCAATCCCGCCGCGAACAGCCCGCCGACCGAGCCGCCGACGACGAGCGCGCGCCCTCTCACTTCTTCTGCGCCAGCACCTCCTCGAGCGCTTGACGCAGCAGCTTCGGCCCCGCTTCCGATCCGTCGAGCGGGCGCGAGACGCGATGCTTGATCTTCCAGCCGTCCTTCGTGCGCACCAGGTCCCAGCGGTTGGCGCCGACGCGGTAGACGCGGTGGCCCTTGCCGCTGCCGTGATTGGGCACGGTGATCGGCTCGCCCTGCGTCTGCGGCACGAGGATCTGGAGATAGGAGGTCACGACCGCGGTATCGCCTTTCAACTGGATGTGCGGCAGTCCGGCGAAGTGGCAGATGCCGCCCTTGATCGCCGCCAAATGCTCCGGCCGCTGCACCACGGCGCCGATCTCCGTGCGGCCCGAGACCGAATAGGCGCCCAGATCCATCACGCCGTCATCGACCCAGCAGTCGCGCACCCAATCGTCCGAGCCGGTATCGGCGCCCGGCGGGTGCGACGCCACGAGATTGTAGATTTCGAGCCAATCCTCCATGGCGCGAAGCCGGTCTTCCACGGTCTTGCCACTCATCGCTCATTTCCTCGCATCGCTGTAGGGATAGATGAAGTCGCCGGATTTGTACTCCGGCGGATAGACGACGACCTGCTTGGAAAAGTCCTTGAACTCGTCGACGTTGTGATCCTGCACATGCTGGAACTGGCTCACCAGCACGCGGGGCTTCGACCATTCGCCGTCGGCGTCGAACGCGATCTCGCCGGCGACGGTCGCGAAGCTGTGCGTGTGGATGTATTGCCCGATCTTGTCCTGATCGAGGCCCTTGGTCGCCTCGACCGCCTGGCCCAGCACCTGCAGCGCGCCATAGCTCATCGGCGCGAAATTATAGCCCAAGGGATCGATCTTCTCGCCGGCGGCGCGCTGCGCATATTTCGCCAGCAGGTCGGAGACGCCGGGGAAGTTGAATTTGGGCCCCGGTACGAACAGGTCGGCGGTGCTGACGACGCCGTTCAAGAGCGGCCCCAACTGCACCTTGAAGGTGGTCGAGACGAGCCCGATCATGTTGCCGCCGAACATCTTGGTCTTGAGCCCGACCTCGTCGGCGGCGTGCAGCATGCCGATCGTGTCAGGTGGATAGCTCGCGTTATAGACGATGTCCGGAGCGGTGGCGTTGATGGCGCGGATGACCGGCGCGTAATCGGTCGTGTCGGGCGGATAGGATTTGTCGTAGACGATCGTGAGCCCGCGGCGCTTCGCTTCGGCGCGTGCCGCGTCGGCCGAGGTCTGCGAGAACTCGGCGTCGGCGGCCGAGATCGCCACGGTCTGCGGCTTCGGGGTCTGGTCGAGCGCCACGGTGAAGAACCCGCCCGCCACCGCGGTCCTCGGATCGCCGCCCGTCGCCACCATCGAGAAATATTTCGGGTAGTGGAAATTGTGGTTGGCGAGGAGCGCGGTGATGCCGAGCGTCACCATGTTGTGCTGCATCAGCACCGGGATCGCCGGCACCACCATGTTGGTGGCGTAAGGTCCGATGGTGAGATCGACCTTGTCGACCTCGATGAGCTTCGTGTAGATGCCCGGCACCGTCGTCGGATTGCTCTGGTCGTCGTAATAGATGAGCTCGACCGGGCGGCCCAGGAGCCCGCCCTTGGCGTTCTGGTCGTCCTTCCAGATCTCCATCGCCAGCAGCACCTGCTTGCCGTTGACGGCGACGCCGCCGGTCAGCGACACGCTGAGGCCGATCTTGATCGGCGGACCGCTTTGCGCCGCCGCGTCGCTGGCCGCGAGCGCCAGTGCCAATGCGGCCACGAGCGGCAGCACGGCCGCGCTCCTCGTGATCTTCATGACGTGCTCCTCCCGCGCCCGAGGATATGCCGCGATGCGAGCGATGGAAAGCGCCTGCCCCCGCCGGATATGATGGCGCGTGGAGGGTACGCCATGACCGACTACTGGGTCAGCAAGCTGTTCTACGACCTACAGCAGAAGGAGCTGGCGGCGGAGTATCGCGCCGACCGCGGCGCGGTGCTGGCGCGCTACCGGCTGAAGCCCGAGGTGCGCGCAGCCGTGCTGGCCGACGACGTGGCGGCGCTGGCGCGGCTCGTCAATCCCTACCTGCTGCGCTATTACTTCTCGATCATCGGCACGCCCGACGACGTCTTCATCGGCCGCCTGCGCGAAGCGGCTTCGGCCGCGAAATCAACGAAGAGCATGCCGTGATCATCGTCGCCGTCGATATCGGCGGAACCTTCACCGATCTGATGGGGTTCGACGAGCGCTCGGGGCGCTTCTCGCTAGCGAAGAGCCTGTCGACGCCCGCCGACTTGGTGCAGGGCGTCATCGACTGCATCCGCAAGAGCGGCCTCGCCGCGGACTCGATCGACGAGCTGATCCACGGCTCGACCGTGGCGATCAACACGCTGATCGAAAGGAAGGGCGCCAAGACCGGCCTCATCGTCACGGCCGGCACGCGCGACGTTTATTTCATCGGCCGCGGCAACCGGCCGGAATCCTACAATCTGTTCTTTCACCGGCATCAGCCGCTGCTCCTGCGCCGCAACGTGCGCGAGGTGCAGGAGCGCGTCCTCGCCGGCGGCGCCGTCCATGAGCGGCTCGATCCCGCCGGCGTCGAGGCGGCGTGCCGCGCGCTCGCGGCCGAAGGCGTCGAGGCGGTGGCGGTGTGCTTCCTCCACTCCTACGCCAACCCCGCGCACGAGCGCGAAGCGGGCGCGATCATCGCTCGCGCGCTGCCACTAGCCTATGTCTCGCTGTCGCACGAGATCCTGCGCGAATATCGCGAGTTCGAGCGCACCTCGACGACGGTGGTGAACGCCTATATCGGGCCCAAGGTCGGCGGTTACGTGAAGAGCCTCGAATTGAGCCTCGGCGCGATCGGATTCCGCGGCGATCTTTCGATCATGCGCTCGAACGGCGGCGTCATGCCGCCCGGGATCGCGACGCTTCGCCCGGTGGCGATGATGGAATCGGGGCCCGTGGGCGGCATCATCGCCTCGGCGCGCGTCGGCCACGCGCTCGGCTACGACAACGTCATCTCGTTCGATATGGGCGGCACGACGGCGAAGGCGAGCCTCGTGCAAGGCGGCGCGCCGACAATGGCGGCGGGCTACCACGTCGGCGGCTATGCGAGCGGCCATCCGGTGATGGTGCCTGTGATCGACGTGGTGGAGGTCGGCGCGGGCGGCGGCAGCATCGCCTGGATCGACGAGATCGGCGCGCTGAAAGTGGGGCCGCACAGCGCCGGCGCCGATCCGGGTCCGATCTGCTACGGCGCCGGCGGCACGGAGCCCACCATCACCGATGCCAACGTCGTGCTCGGCCGCCTCAATCCCGAGGATTTTCTGAGCGGCGAGATGCGGCTCGACGCCGATGGCGCGCTCCGCGGCGTCAGCGACAGGATCGCCCTGCCCTTGCGCCTCGATCCCGTCGCCGCGGCGCAAGCGATCGTCGATATCGCCGTCAACAAGATGTCCTTGGCCGTGCGCGAGGTCTCGGTCGAGAAAGGCTATGACCCGCGCGATTTCGCGCTCGTCGCCTCGGGCGGGGCGGGGCCGCTTCACGTCATGGCGATCGCGCGCGAGCTCTACGTGCCGACCGTGATCGTGCCGCTGGTCCCGTCGCATTTCTCGGCGCTCGGCATGCTGCTCGCCGACGAGCGCCACGATCTGATCCGCACGCACTATGCCGATCTGACGCGGCTCGATTTCGCCGAGCTTGCGCGGATTCACGACGAGATGGCGACGGAAGCCGAGGCGCAGTTGCGCCAGAAGCGCGGCGCGCAGTTCGAGGCGCATCTCGACCTGCGCTATGTCGGCCAGGAATTCACGCTCTCCGTGCCCGTGCCGGTCGAATGGCTGCGGCGCGCCGACCGCGCGGCGATCCGCGGCGCCTTCGACGCGCTCTACGAACAGCGCTATGCGCATCACTCGCCCGACGAGCCGGTCGAGCTCGTCAACATCCGCCTCGCCGCCATCGGCAAGCGCCCGCATCTGACGTTTCCCGAACTCGCCGCGGGCGCGCTGCCGCGGCCGGAGACGCGGCGCCCGGTCCATCTCGGCGGATCGGCGCCGGTCCAGTGCCCGATCTACCCGCGCGCTTCGCTGCCCGCCGGCGCGCGCATCGATGGCCCCGCCATCGTCCAGGAGCACGGCACGACGACCGTGCTCTTCGCCGATGATCGGCTCGCCGTGGCGCCGTCGGGGGAACTCATCGTCGCGGTCGGAGGCGAATGATGGCAACGCGCTTGGATACGGTGACGCTCGAGGTGATCCGCAACGCGCTGCCGGCGATCGCCAACGAGATGGCGGCCGATTTGCAGCGCACCTCCTACAACATGATGATCTACGAGGTCCGCGACTTCTGCACCGCGCTCGTCGCGCCCGATGGCGCGCTCGTATCGCAGAATGTCGGCGGCGTGTCGCATTTCGTGGCCGATCTCGGCGTCCTCATCACCGACGGCATGAAGCGCTACGGCAAGGACGGGTTCAAGCCGGGCGACGTCATCATCACCAATCATCAGGCGGTGGCCGGCCAGCATCTCAACAACATCGTGATCTACACGCCCTATTTCCACGAGGGCGAGCTCATGATGTTCGCGATGGTGCGCGCGCACTGGATCGACGTCGGCGGCTGGAGCACCGGCTTCGGCGCGGGCCCGCACGTGCCGGATCCGTGGCTCGAGGGGCTCCAGCTCAACCAGCTCAAGATCTACGAGGAAGGCCGCCTCGACGACACGCTTTACCGCGTCATCAGCGACAACATCCGCTTCCCGGAATTGTCCTTGGGCGACATGAAGTCGCAGATGGCGGCGTGCCGGCTCGCCGCGCGCCGGCTCGACGAGCTCTTCCGCAAATACGGCCGCGACACGCTGGTCGATGCGATCGAGCGCATCTTCGCCGAGACCGAGCGCAAGTGCCGGTATGTCGTGGCGCAAATCCCCGACGGCGTCTACGAGGCCGAAGCCTCGCTGGACGACGACGGCGTGCTGCGCGACGAAAAAGTGCCGCTGCATGCCAAGGTCACGGTGAAGCAAGGTCACATGACGATCGACCTGTCGGGCTGCTCGGGCGAGCGCAAGGCGGGGATCAATTCGAGCACCTATGCCGGGGCGCGCGTCGCCTACAAGGCGCTCACCGGGCCGCTCGACCCGGTGAACGAAGGCTCGTTCCGCGCGCTCGACGTGGTCATTCCCGAAGGCAACATCATGATGGCGCGCTATCCGGCGCCGATGTCGGGCTGGAGCCTGATCGTGCCGATGGTGGTCGATACGATCATCCACGCCTTGGCCGACGCGATGCCGGATCGGGTGCCCGCGGCGCATCACGGGCTCCTCGGCGGCGCGGTCGTGTTCTTCGGCAACGATCCCAAGACCGGGCGGCGCTTCGTCGTGCAGAGCATCGAGGGCGGCGGCTGGGGCGGACGGCCGGGCGAGGATGGCGAATCGGGCGCCGTGTCGGTGTGCCAGGGCGACGTGCGCAACGGCTCGATCGAGGGGATCGAGCTGAAATGCCCGGTGCTGGTGCGCCGGCGCGCGTTCCGCGCCGATTCGGGCGGCGCCGGGCTCCATCGCGGCGGCATGGGGCTCGACACGGTGCTCGAGAATTTCGTCGAGGGGCGCTGGAATTTCGAGCGCACGCGGCGCGACGGGTGTCCGCCCTGGGGCATCAAGGGCGGCAAGCCCGCGGGCACCGGCGATTACCTGCTGCGCCTGCCGCAGGAGAACGAGTTCCACTCGGTCGAAGGCGCGCACCGGCCGGTGCCGGCTCACGCCGAAGTGATCGTGCGCACCGGTGGCGGGGGCGGCTGGGGCGATCCCTTGGCGCGCGATCCGGAGCGCGTGCGCACCGACGTGCTCGAGGAGCTGGTCTCGCCCGAGGCGGCGCGGCGCGACTACGGCGTCGTGCTGACCAAGGAGCTGGCGCTCGACGCGGCGGCCACGCAAACGCTGCGCGCGAGCCGCAAAAGCGGCGGCGGGGCGCGGCGCTAGAGCAAGATCGCTTCGAATGGAAACGGCGTTTTCCATTCGAAGCGTGACTCTCGCAATGCGATTCCGCCCGATCCGATCATGGACTAGTGTGGCGGATTTGAAGTTCCTCCGCCTCCGGCCGCACGCGCGGAGAGGAACTTCAAATCCAAAAGCCACACTAGAAACATAGATTTGCTGGTGTCCCTAAAATTCCGAAGTTCGCATCGGAGCGTGCCGAGAGGTCGTGCGAACTTCGGAATCAGGACACTAGGGATGCGCGGGGACGAGTTTGCCGCTATGACGGGCGGCGCGCGGCGAACCGTTCGCCGACCCAGCCGAGACCGCCCACGATGACGCCGATGCCGATGATGACGATGCCGACGAAACGCAGATCCGCGCGGCCGAGGATGCTCGCCAGCACGCGCAGCACGAAGCCCGCGACCACGATCGCCGCGGCGCCGACCCAGAGCCAGTTCACGAGGAACCGCTCCTTGCCGTCATTGCCGCCGATGTCGCTCTGGGCCATTCCGAGTCCGCCGGTCGCTTGCGTCGAGAGTCTAGCTCACCCCCGTTCCCGCCGACAGGCCGCCGCGATCAAATTTCACGCGATTATCGTTGCACGGAGCGAACCTTCCGCCGATGTCGCGTGGTAATGTCCCAAGCATGATACGAAGGTATTACGCCCTGGCACTCGTCGTGGTGGTCGGCGCGGCGCTGCCGGTGCCCGCCCCGGCGCAGCAGCCGGGCGGCCGTCCGCCCGCGGTCGGCGTTGCCCCGGTCGTGTCGCAATCGGTCCGTCCGTCGCTCGAATTCGTTGGCCGTATCCAATCGATCGATCGCGTCAACCTGATCGCGCGCGTCACCGCCTTCGTCGAGGAGCGCACCTTCAGCGAGGGCGCCGAGGTCAAGAAGGGCGACCTGCTCTACCGGCTCGAGCAGCCGCCGTTCCAGGCCGATCTCGCGGCAAAGCAGGCGGCGATCGACAATCTCAAGGCCCAGCTCGTCAATGCCGCGGTGACGCTGCGCCGCGCGCAGGCGCTCCTCAACACGCCCGCCGGCCAGCAATCGAACGTCGATGCCGCGCTCTCGACGCAGCAATCGCTCCAGGCGCAGATCGAGGGCGCCCAGGCCGCGCTGAAGCAGTCGCAGATCAATCTCGACTACACCGAGATCCGCGCGCCGATCGACGGCAAGATCGGCCGCACGTCGTTGACCGTCGGCAACGTCGTCACGCCCACCTCCGGCATCCTCGCCACGATCGTGAGCCAGGACCCGATGTACGTGGTCTTTCCGGTGCCGGTCCGCACCGTGCTCACGTTGCGCCAGCGCTATGCCGCGAGCGGCGGGCTCGATGCGGCGGTCGTGAAGATTCGCCTGCCGAACGGCGATCTCTATGGCTCGACCGGCAAGCTCGACTTCATCGACAATACGGTGAGCGCGTCCACCGACACGATGGCCTTGCGCGCCGTCATGCCCAATCCGCCGCTCGCCGGCGCAGGGCGCGGCGGCGCGCCGCCGCGCGAGCTGGTCGATGGCGAGCTCGTCACCGTCGTGCTCGAAGACGCCTCGCCCGTCGAGGCGCTCACCATCCCGCGCGCCGCCGTGCTCGCCGATCAGCGCGGCGATTACGTCTATGTGGTCGGCGCCGACAACAAGGCCGAGCAGCGCCGCATCACCCTCGGCCAATCGACGCCGACGACCGCGGTCGTCGCCGTTGGGCTCAAAGCCGGCGAGCAGGTGATCGTCGAAGGGTTGCAGCGCGTCCGCCCGGGACAACCGGTGGCACCTGCGCCGGCAACGCCGACCGCGCCCGCCGCCGCTTCGGCCTCGCCGCTGCCCTGAGACGCCGGGCGCGATGATCTCCCGCATCTTCATCGCGCGGCCCAGGCTGGCGATCGTCATCGCCATCGTCATCACGATCGCCGGCCTCATCGCGCTCTGACGCGCATCCCGCTCTCGCAGCTGCCCGACATCGTGCCGCCGCGCGTCACCGTTTCGGCAACATATCCGGGCGCCTCGGCCGCGGTCGTCGAGGAGAGCGTGGCGCAGCCCTTGGAGGCGCAGATCGTCGGCGTCGACAAGATGCTCTACATGAAGTCGACGAGCGCCAACGACGGCAGCTACAATTTGACGGTCAGCTTCGCGCTCGGCAGCGATCCCGACGTCGACACCGTCGGCGTCAACAATCGCGTGCAGACGGCGCTGGCGCAGCTGCCCTCGCAGGTGCAGACGCAAGGGCTCACCGTGGCGAAGCGCTCGGCCGCGGTGCTGCAATTCGTCGTCTTCTACAGCGAGAACCCGCAAGAGCTGAGTCCCGTCTTCATCACGAGCTACGCCACCATCAACGTGCTCGACGAGCTGTCGCGCGTGCCGGGCGTGGGGCAGGTGCTGCTGTTCGGGCGGCTCAACTATTCGATGCGCATCTGGTTCGACACGGACCGCTTGACCAATCTCAATCTCGAGCCGTCCGACATCATCAACGCGATCCAGGCGCAGAACGTGCAGGCGCCGGTGGGCCGCGTCGGCGCGCGGCCCATCAGCAACGACCAGCAGTTCCAGATGAACGTCGAGACTGAGGGACGCCTCACGACGCCGGCGCAGTTCGCCAAGATCGTGCTGCGCGCCAATCCCGACGGCTCGCTCCTGCGCGTCGGCGACGTGGCGCGCGTCGAGATGGGCGCGCAGAACGAGGACAACGAGACGCGCATCAACGGCCAGCCCGGCGTCGGCGTCGCGATCTACCTCGCGCCCGGCGCCAACGCGGTCGCAACCTCGAAGCTCACGACCGAGACGCTGGCGAAGCTCCAGGGCCGCTTTCCGCCGGGCATGAAGGCGCTCGTCGTCTATGATTCCACGCTCTTCGTCACCGACACGATCAACGAGGTGCTGAAGACGCTCGGCGAGGCGTTCGTGCTCGTCGTCTTCGTCGTCTTCATCTTCCTCGGCAATCTGCGCGCCACCGTCATTCCCGCGGTCGCCGTGCCGGTGAGCCTCATCGGCACCTTCGCGATCCTGCTCGCGCTGGGATATTCCGCCAACACCGTTTCGCTCCTCGCCCTGGTGCTGGCGATCGGCATCGTCGTCGACGATGCCATCGTCGTCGTCGAGAATGTCGAGCGCGTGCTCGAGGAGGAGCCGCATCTCTCCCCGCCCGAGGCGACGTTGAAGGCGATGCGCCAGATCACCGGCCCGATCATCGCCATCAGCCTCGTGCTGCTCTCGGTGTTCGTGCCGGTGGCCTTCATCCCCGGCATCTCCGGCGAGCTCTTCCGCCAGTTCGCGGTGACGATCAGCGTCGCGATGCTGATCTCGGCGGTGAACGCGCTGACGCTGTCGCCCGCGCTCTGCGCCATCGTGCTGCGGCCCGGCGACAAGCCGCGGGGCCTGATCGGGCTTGCGCTCAGAGGCATCGGCCAGGTGCGCGACGGCTATGCCGCGGTGGTGCTGCGGCTCGTCCGCGTCGCGGCGCTCTCGCTCGTGCTCGTCGTCGTGATCGCCGGCGCCATCACCCTGCTCTGGCGCGCGACGCCGACGAGCTTCCTGCCCGAGGAGGATCAGGGCGCGTTCTTCGTCATGCTGCAGCTGCCCGACGGCGCCTCGGTCGCGCGCACGTCGGAGGCGACGCGCCAGGTCGAGCACATGCTGTCGCAGATGAAGCAGGTCGACGGCGTCTTCTCGGTCATCGGATTTTCGATCCTCGACAGCGCGAGCGAGGGCAACGCCGCGTTCGTCGTGGCGAAGCTCAAATCCTTCGCCGAGCGCCCGTCGCGCGCCGATTCGGCGCAGGCCTTGATCGGCCGCGTCTTCGCGCAGGCGGCGCAAATCCGCGACGCCACCATCATCGCCTTCAACCTGCCGCCGATCATCGGGCTCTCGACGAGCGGCGGCTTCGAATATCAGCTCGAGGCGCTCGAAGGCCAGGACCCGGCGAGCATCGGCAGCGTGATGCAGGGCGTCATCGCCGCCGCCAATCAGGACCCGCGCCTCGCGCGCGTATTCTCGACCTTCACGGCAACCAACCCGTCGATCTATCTCGACATCGATCGCGACAAGGCCCAGGCGCTGGGCCTCAACATGAACGACGTCTTCACCGGTCTCCAGGCGACGCTCGGCGGGTTCTACGTCAACAATTTCAATCTCTACGGCCGCACCTGGCAGGTCAATATCGAGGGCGAGGCTTATGACCGCCGCGAATTGTCCGACATCATGCAGATCAACGTGCGCAACAAGGGCGGCGACATGGTGCCGATGCGCGCGATCGCCGATCTGCGCATCGTCACCGGGCCGCAGGTCATCACGCGCTACAACAATTATCGCTCGATCACGATCAACGGCGGCCCAAGCCCGGCGGCATCCTCGGGCGAAGCGCTTCTGGCGATGGAAGATATCTCGGCCCGCACCTTGCCGCCGGGCTACGCGTTCGAATGGACCGGCACCGCCTTCCAGGAGCGCGAGGCCCAGGGACAGACCGGGCCGCTCCTGGCGATGGCGGTGGTGTTCGCCTTCCTGTTCCTGGTCGGGCTCTATGAAAGCTGGACCATCCCGCTGCCGGTGCTGCTGTCGGTCGTGGTCGGTGTGCTGGGCGCGTTCCTCGGCGTCATCGTCGCCGGGCTCACGCTCGACCTCTATGCCCAGATCGGCCTTGTCGTGCTGATCGCGCTGGCCGCCAAGAACGGCATCCTGATCGTCGAGTTCGCGCGCGAAGAGCGCGAGCGCGGCGTGGCGATCGAAGAGGCGGCGACGCGCGGCGCGCGCACGCGGTTCCGCGCGGTGATGATGACGTCGTTCGCCTTCGTGCTGGGGTTGCTGCCGCTCGTCTTCGCGCATGGCGCCGCGCAGACCAGTCGGCGCGATGTCGGCACCGCCGTCTTCGCCGGCATGCTGCTCGCCAGCACGCTCGGCATCTTCCTCATCCCGATGCTGTACGTGACATTCCAACGCCTGCGCGAATGGGGCCACCGCCGGCTCAAGCTGCCGCTTGCGAGCGCTCCGCCGCCGGGTGCTGCCGACGACGATTGAGATGCCGCCGCGGCTCTTTTGCGAAGCCGCCGCGAACTGCCTAAAGTGCCACTGACGGTTGCGCCAGCCGGATCGGAACGCCGGGTTCGAGCGTTGCTCTAAGGTGCGATCCACGCCGATCGAATCGCCCGGTACCCTCTCCCCGAGGGGAGAGGGTTTCCGTTTCCAAGCGGATGGATCAGACTCTAGGATCATGGAGGATTGGCGATGAGCCCATTGCAGGCGCTCGGGGCGCACGGCCAATCGGTGTGGCTCGATTTCCTTGCGCGCCGCTTCATCGCCGACGGCAGCCTCAAGGGGCTCGTCGAACGCGACGGTTTGGCCGGCGTCACGTCCAATCCCACGATCTTCGAGAAGGCGATCGAGGCGGGCACGGACTACGACGATGGCCTGCGTGCCGCGCTCCGCGAGGCTGACCGCGCGCCCGGCGCGCTCTACGAGGCGCTCGCCATCGCCGACATCCAGGCTGCCGCCGACGTGCTGCGGCCGGTCTATGACGCGACGGACCGGCGCGACGGGTTCGTGAGCCTCGAAGTGTCGCCCTATCTCGCGCTCGATACTGACGCGACGATCGCCGAGGGGCGCCGGCTGTGGCGGACCGTTGGGCGCGACAACCTGATGATCAAAGTGCCGGCGACCGAGCCCGGCATCCCGGCGATCCGGCGCCTCCTCGGCGAGGGCATCAACATCAACATCACGCTGCTGTTCTCGCAGACGATGTATGAAAAGGTGGCGGAAGCCTTTGTCGCGGGCGCGGAGCAATTCGCCGCGGCGGGCGGCGACCTGACCGGGCTCGCGAGCGTCGCGAGCTTCTTCGTCAGCCGCATCGACACGGTTGCGGACCGGCTGATCGGCGAGCGGCGCGACAACGCGCTGACGGCGATTGCAGGCAAGGTCGCGATCGCCAACGCCAAGCTCGCCTATCAACGCTACAAGCGCATCCTTGCCGGCGCGCGCTGGAAGGCGCTCGCGAGCCGCGGCGCCCGGCCGCAGCGGCTCCTCTGGGCCAGCACCGGCACCAAGAACAAGGCCTACAGCGACGTCCATTACGTCGAGCCGCTGATCGGCCGCGATACGGTCAACACCATGCCGCCCGCCACGATGGACGCCTTCCGCGACCATGGCAAAGCGGCCGACACGATCGAGCAAGGGGTGGGCGAGGCGGAGCAGGTCCTGGCCGCGCTCGCCCGCGGCGGCATTTTGCTCGAGGAGATTTGCGCGCGGCTCGTCGTCGATGGCGTGCAGCTTTTTGCCGACGCCTTCGACCAGCTTTTGGGCGCGATCGCGCGGAAGCGCCTGGCGTTGCTCGAAGGCCGCCACGACGAACAGCATCTGTCGCTCCCCGACGCCTTAAAGCGCGAAGCGGACGCCACGCTCGAAACCTGGCGCCGCGCCGGCACGGTCCGGCGATTGTGGGCGCGCGATGCAAAACTTTGGACCGGCGGCGAGGAAACGGACTGGCTCGGCTGGCTCGACATCGCGGCAGCCGAGCGCGCGCATCTCGCCGTACTCCAGGAGTTCGCGGCCGAGACGAAGCGCGAGAATTTTTCGCACATCCTGCTCCTCGGCATGGGCGGATCGAGCCTCGGCCCCGAAGTGATCGCCGAGACGTTCGGCCGCCAGACGGGCGCGCCCGAGCTGATGGTGCTCGATTCGACCGATCCGGCGCAGATCCGCAGCTTCGAGCGGCGCGCCGATCCTGCAAGCACGCTCTCCATCGTGTCGAGCAAGTCGGGCACGACGCTCGAGCCCAATATCCTGATGCAGTATTTCTTCGCGCGTGCCGAAGCGGCCTTGGGCGCGGCCGAGGCGGGACGGCGCTTCGTCGCCATCACCGATCCCGGCTCCAAGCTCGAGGAAGAGGCAAAGCGCCGCGGCTTCCGTCACGTTTTCCATGGCGTCCCCACCATCGGCGGGCGCTATTCGGTGCTCTCCCAATTCGGCCTCGCGCCGGCGGCGGCGATGGGGCTCGATGTCGCGAAGCTCATCGACGCGACGGAGCTCATGGTGCGCTCGTGCGGTCCAAGCGCGCCGCCCGCGGACAATCCCGGGGTTGCGCTCGGAATCGTTCTCGGGCTTGCCGCCAAGGCGGGCCGCGACAAGGCGACGATCCTTGCCTCGCCCGCGCTTGCCGATTTCGGCGCCTGGCTCGAACAGTTGCTGGCCGAATCAACCGGCAAGCACGGGCACGGCATCATCCCGGTCGATGGCGAGCCGTTGGGTCCGCCCGATTCCTATGGCTCCGACCGCGTCTTCATCGATCTGCGCCTGGCCGCCGAGCAGGAGCAAGGCCATCTGCGCCGGCTCGAGGCGCTGGCCCGCGCCGGGCATCCGGTGCTGCGCTTCGTCGTCAGCGATCCTTACGCGCTCGGCCAGGAATTCTTCCGCTGGGAGATCGCGACCGCGGTCGCGGGCGCCGTCATCGGCATCGACCCGTTCGACCAGCCCGATGTCGAGGCCAGCAAGGTCAAGACGCGCGAGCTCACGACCGCCTACGAGAAGACCGGGAAGCTGCCGGACGAGCGGCCGCTCTTCGAAGCGGGCGGGGTCACGCTCTTCGCCGACGCGCGAAACGCCAAGGAGCTGGCGGCCGCCTTACGTGGCGAATCGCTCGCCGATTGGCTCGGCGCCCATCTCGCGCGGCTCGGCGACGGCGATTACTGCGCCTTCCTTGCTTATATCGAGCGCAACGAGCACCACATCGCGGCGCTCAGGACGCTGCGCGCGCTGGTGCGCGAGCGCAAGCATGTCGCGACCTGCGTCGGGTTCGGGCCGCGCTTCCTCCATTCGACCGGTCAGGCCTATAAAGGCGGCCCCAACAGCGGCGTCTTCCTGCAGATCACCTGTGCCGAGGCGCAGGATCTCGCCGTGCCGGGCCAGAAATACGGCTTCGGCATCGTCAAGACGGCGCAGGCGCAGGGCGATTTCGACGTGCTGGCGGAACGCGGACGGCGCGCGCTCCGTATCCATTTGGGTGGCGATGTCGGCGCCGGCCTTGCTACGCTCGAGGACGCAATCCGCCGCGGCCTCGGTTGAGTTTCGCGAAAGGACCGATGTCATGGAGCTCGGAGTCGTCGGATTGGGGCGCATGGGCGGCAATATCGTCCGCCGCCTCGAGCGCAAGGGGCACAAGGCGATCGTGTTCGACCGCGACTCGAAGGCCGTGGCGGCGCTCGCCGACAGCGCCAAGGGCGCGCAAAGTCTCGGCGATCTCGTCAAATCGCTGAGCGCGCCCCGCGCCGTCTGGGTCATGCTGCCGGCGGGCGAGCCGACCGAGCACGCCGTCATGGAGCTGGCGCAGGGCATGGCGCGCGGCGACATCGTCATCGACGGCGGCAACAGCTTCTACAAGGACGATATCCGCCGCGCCGCTTCGCTCGCCGAGCGCGGCATCCGCTATCTCGATGTCGGCACGAGCGGCGGCGTCTGGGGGCTCGAGCGCGGCTACTGCATGATGATCGGCGGCGACAAGGAGGCGGTGGCGCGGCTCGATCCGATCTTCGCGGCGCTCGCGCCGGGCGCGGGCGACATCCCGCGCACCAAGGGCCGCGACGGGCGCGACCGCCGCGTCGAACAGGGTTATCTCCATTGCGGGCCGGCCGGCTCCGGCCACTTCGTGAAAATGATCCACAACGGCATCGAATACGGCCTGATGCAGGCCTATGCCGAGGGGTTCGAGATCTTGCGCCACGCCGCGTCGGAGAATCTCCCCGCCGCGCAGCGCTTCGAGCTCGATCTCGCCGACATCGCCGAAGTGTGGCGCCGCGGCAGCGTCGTCTCGTCGTGGCTCCTCGATCTCACCGCCGCGGCGCTCGCCGAGGACCCGCAGCTTGCGGGCTTTTCCGGCTTCGTCGAGGATTCGGGCGAAGGGCGCTGGACGGTCATGGCGGCGGTCGAGGAAGCGGTCCCCGCCGACACGCTCGCCCGCGCGCTCTTCGCCCGCTTCCGCTCGCGCGAGGAGCACACGTTCGGCGAAAAGCTCCTCTCCGCGATGCGGAAGCAGTTCGGCGGTCATGTCGAGCCGGGGGCCAAAAATGGCTGAGGCAGGGGCAGAAATAGTGCCGCCGGTGGCCGCCGATAGGGCCGCGCCGGCGCCGCAAGCGGCGCTGGTCATTTTCGGCGCGTCGGGCGATCTGACGAAGCGCCTGCTCGTGCCGTCCTTGTGCCATTTGCGCCGCGGTGGGCTGCTCTCCGACCGCTTCGCTCTCGTCGGCGTCTCGCGCGCCGACATGAAGGACGAGGGCTTCCGCGCCATCGTCGAGGGTGCCGTCACGGCCTATGGCGGCGGCGAGCTCAGGCGCGAAGATGGTCATTGGCTCGCCCAACACAGCAAATATATATCTGGCGACTTCACCGATCCCGCGACCTACCGGCGTCTCGCCGCGCTGCTGACGACGCTCGATACGATGCACCAGACCGGCGGCAACGTCCTCTTCTATCTCGCGATTCCGGCAAGCGCGTTCACCACGGTGGTGCGCGGGTTGGCGGCCGCGGGCCTGCTTGAGGAAAGCGGCGGCCGCTTCCGCCGCGTTGTCATCGAAAAGCCGTTCGGGCGCGACCTTGCCTCGGCGCAGGAATTGAACCGCCAGATCCTTGGCGCGATGAGCGAGGCGCAGGTCTATCGCATCGATCATTATCTCGGCAAGGAGACGGTGCAGAACATTCTGGTGCTGCGCTTTGCCAACGGCCTCTTCGAGCCGCTCTGGAACCGCGACCATATCGATCATGTGCAAATCACGGTGGCCGAGACGCTCGGCATCGAGCACCGCGCGCGCTTTTACGACGCGACCGGGGCGCTGCGCGACATGGTGCCCAATCACCTGTTCCAGCTCCTGACCTTGACCGCGATGGAGCCGCCGGCGTGCTTTGCCGCCGAATCCGTCCACACCGAGAAGGCGAAGGTTGCGCAGGCGCTGCACGCGTTCGGCGCCGATGATGCGATGCGCAACGTGGTGCGGGCGCAATACCGCGCTGGCACGGCCGGCGGAAAGAAGCTCCCGGCCTATCGCGACGCACCCGATGTCGCGCCGAACACCGCGGTCGAGACATACGTCGCGCTGAAGCTGATGATCGACAATTGGCGCTGGGCGGGGGTGCCGTTCTATCTGCGCACCGGCAAGGCGCTGGCGCGCCGGCGCAGCGAGGTGGTGATCGAGTTCAAGAAGGCGCCCTTCGCGCTCTTTCGCGACACGCCGGTCGAGCGCCTCACGCCCAACGACATGATCCTCAAAATTCAGCCCGAGGAGGGCGTGGTCCTGCGCTTCAACGCCAAGGTGCCGGGCCCGAGCGTGCGCGAAGGCGGCGTCGCGATGCGCTTTGACTACAAGGACTATTTCAACGCCGAGCCGAGCACCGGCTATGAGACGCTGCTTTATGACGCGCTCATCGGTGACCCCATGCTGTTCCAGCGCGCCGACACGATCGAAGGCGGCTGGCGCGCGGTGCAGCCGATCCTCGATGCGTGGTCACGCAACAAGGCGGACGGACTTGCCCTTTACGATGCGGGCAGCGAAGGCCCGCGCGAAGGCGACACGCTCCTCGCACGCGACGGGCGACGCTGGCGGCCGCTCGCGGACGAATGACATGGGCGTGCCGGCCGCGCTCCATTCCGGTGCCGCACGATGATCGCGTCGCGCGCCATCGTCGATGTCGTCACGGCCGAAGAATTCGCGTCGCATGCGGCCAGGTGGCTTGCCGCGCGGCTTCAGGGCCGCGACGGTGCGCTGTCCGTGCTGCTCGCGGGCGGTGCAACGCCCCGGCCCGTCTATGAGTTATTGGCCACGCCGCCTTTTGCCGACACGCTGCCGTGGCCGCGCATCGACTGGTTCTTCGGCGACGAGCGCTTCGTGCCGCGGGACCACGCCGACAGCAATTTCCGCATGGTGCGCGAGGCGCTGTTCGCGCGCGCGCCGGTTCCGCCCGCGAACATCCACGCGATCCCGACCGAAGGCCTGACACCGGCCGCGGCGGCGGATTCCTACGACCGCGAGCTGCGTCGCTTCGGAAACATGCGCTGCGGCGGCCCGCTGTTCGATGCGAGCCTGCTCGGCATCGGCGCCGACGGGCACACCGCCTCGCTCTTCCCCGGCGACGCAGCGCTCGACGAAACCGTGCGCTGGGCGGTCGCGGTCGAAAGCGCACGCGGCACCCGCATCAGCCTGACCCGGCCGGCGCTCGAGATGAGCCGCGCCCTGGCCTTCCTTGCCGCGGGGAAGGACAAGCACGCGATCCTCGCCAGGATTTTTACCGGCGCGACCGATCTGCCGGTGGCGCGCATTTCGCCCGAAGGCGAGCTTCGCTTCATTCTCGACCGCGATGCTGCGCCATGAATGACGCGATGAAACGTGCCGCGGCGGAGCGTGCGGCCGCAGAGGTGCGGGACGGCATGACCGTCGGGCTCGGCAGCGGCACGACCGCATCGCTTGCGGTCGAGGCGTTGGCGCGCCGCGCCGCACAAGGCCTCCGGATTGGCTGCGTCCCAACCTCAGTGCGCACCGCCGCGCTCGCCCGGCGGCTCGGCCTGACGCTCGTGGAACTGGCGCAGGGTTCGATCGACATCGATATCGACATCGACGGCGCCGATGCCGTGGTGCGCAGCGATCTCGTCCTGGTGAAGGGCGGCGGCGGCTCGCTCCTGCGCGAAAAGATCGTGGCGCGCGCAAGCCGGCGCATGCTCGTCGCGGTGGACGAGACGAAGCTCGTCGATCGCCTCGGTCCGGGCATGATCGTACCAGTCGAGATCGAGCCGTTCGGCGCCGAGGTTACACTCGCGCAGCTTGCGGCATCGGACGCCGTGCCGCGCCTGCGCCTCGATGGCGCGCGCCCGTTCGTCACGGACGGCGGCCATTTCATCGCCGATTGCACATTCAACGGCATTCCCGATGCAAAAGCGCTCGAAGCGCGGCTCAACTCCGTCGTCGGTGTGATCGAATGTGGGCTCTTCATCGGGCTCGCGAGCGCGATCTTTGTCGGGAGGATGAATGGCGTCGAGGTGATCGCGCGATGACTCATAAACCTTTGACGCTCGCGGTCGATGTCGGCGGCACCGGGGTGAAGGCGTCGCTCATCGACGAAGCGGGCCGCATGTGCGGCGAGCGGCTGCGCGTGCCGACGCCCTATCCGTGCCGGCCCGCCACGCTCCTCGACGCAATTGCCCGGATTGCCGAGCGCCTGCCCGGGTATGAGCGCATATCGCTCGGATTTCCCGGCGTCGTGCGCGGCGGGCGCGTCGTCACCGCGCCGCATTTCGGCACCGGACTTTGGCGCGGCCATCCACTCGCCGACGATCTGCACCGCCGCCTCGGCAGGCCTGCGCGCATCCTGAACGATGCCGAGGTGCAGGGGCTCGGCATCGTAACGGGGCGTGGCCTCGAAGTGGTGCTGACGCTCGGCACCGGCGTCGGCAGCGCCGTGTTCAGCGACGGGCATCTGGTGCCGCATATCGAGCTCGCGCACCATCCGATTCGCGGTCGAAAGACTTACAACGACTATGTTGGCGACAGGGCGCTCGAGAAGCTCGGAGCGAAGCGCTGGAACCGGCGCGTCGTCAAGATGATCGCGTTCGTCGAAAGCCTGCTCAATTACGACACGCTCTATCTCGGCGGCGGCAACGCGGCGCACGTGAAGGCGAAGCTGCCGAAAAATATCCGGCTCGCGAGCAACGATGCGGGCCTCACCGGTGGGATTCGGCTGTGGGACGACCGCATTTGGCGCGCCGTGCCGGAGGGCGACGCCGGACACGAGGTAGCCGCTACGCGTCGGCCGAAGCGTGGACCGGCCCGGCAAGCCGCTCTGCCTCGGTGACGATGTCCTCGACTGCGAGGCGCACATAGGCGAGCACGTCGGCGGCCGTGCGCCCGCTCTTCGGGATGCGTCGCACGGCGAGGCTCGTGACGGAGATGCCTGCGCCCTCGGCAGCGGTTGCCTCGGCCAACTCGCTGCCGAGCCCGCCCACGTAATTGTCCTCGACCGCGAGCACCGCGCATCCGGCCCGGCGCGCCATCTCGAACACCGGTGCGGTCTCGAACGGCAGGCAATAGGCATCGACCACGCCGGCGCTGATGCCGCTGCGCTCGAGCGCTTCGGCTGCCGCGAGGCACGAATGGACCATGAAGCCGCTTGCGACGAGCACGATCGAGCGGCGCGGGCCGGAGGCACGGCGCAGGATCTTGGCGTGGCCCAGGGGAAACTTGTCCTCGTCGCGATAGAGGAACGGCAGGTCGCCGCGCACCGCGCGTAAATATGCGGCGCCATCGTGCGCCGCCATGGCAAGCACCAGCGCATAGGCGCTCACCGCATCGGCCGGCGTCAGCACCGTCATGGCGCGCCGGCCTTTGCCGTCGCGCGCATGGGCGAGCGCGCGCATGAAGGCGAGATCGGCGAGTCCCATCTGGCTCGGCCCGTCGGCCGCGAGCGTCACGCCGACATGCGTGCCGACGAGCTTCACCGGCAGGCCGCCGATGACGGCCATCTCCACCTGGTCGAAGGCACGTTCCATGAAGCGGCCGAACGTGCTGACGAAGGCGATCTTGCCGGCGGCGGCGAGGCCCGAGGCCGCCGACACCATGTTCTGCTCGGCGATGCGGCCTTCGAAGTAGCGTTCCGGGTGGGCCTTGGCGAAAGCATCCGCATAGGTCGAGTTCTTGACGTTGCCGTCGAGCGCCACGACCGAGCTGTCGGCATCGCCGAGCGATTTCAACGCCATGCCATAGGCGCGCCGTGGCGACAGAGCCTTCTTGTCGCGCGCGGTTTTCGCGAGCGCCGTGTCGCTTGCGAGCGCCGCGGAAAATTCCGCCGCGGCGCGCGCCAGCTGGGGACGCGGCGGCGCCGCGGGCGGCGCGATCGCGAGCGCGCGCGCCATCTCGTCGTCAGAAACCTTATCGGCGCCCAACTCGCGCGCGCGTGCGTCGAGCTCGGCCAGCACCGCCGGCAAATCCGCCTTCTTCACCGGCATGCCGTGATGACCCATGCCGCCGAGCGCCGGCACGCCCCACCCCTTGACCGTGCGCGCGACGATCGCAAGCGGCTCTTTCGCGCGCGCCGTGACGGCGGCCTCGATCGCCGCCGGATCGTGCCCGTCGATCACGCTGGCTTTCCAGCCGAACGCGGCGGCCTTCTTCTCGAGATGCCGCCAATCCTGCGCGGACGAGACGAAATCGCTCTGGCCGAGCGCATTGCAGTTGAAGATCGCCACGATGTTTTCGAGGCGCTGGTCGGCGATGAAGTCCATCGCCTCCCAGATCTGGCCCTCGCGCGCTTCGCCATCGCCGATGATGCAGTAGATGCGCTTGTCGAGCCCGTCGAGCCGCGCCGCGGCGCCGAGCCCGCCGGCGACCGACAGGCCCTGGCCGAGCGATCCGGTGGCCGCGTCGAAGAACGGAAATCCGAGCGCCGGGTTGGGATGGCCGTCGATCGGGCTCGCGATGTCGCGGAGCGACATGAGATCGTCGCGCGTCATCGCGCGGCGTGCACCATCGGGCGAGATCGTGACGCCGAGATCGGCGCACGCCGCATAGACGATCGGCACGGCGTGACCCTCCGACAGGACGAGCCGGTCGGCGCCGCGATGTCCGGGGTCTTTCGGGTCCCAGCGCATGACGCGGTACATCAGCACGGCGGTGATGTGCGCGAGCGACAGCGCCGTCGTCGGATGTCCACTGCCGGCCGCCGTGGTCGCCTCGACCGCAAGTCGGCCAACGGCGATCGCCTTGGCGTTCAGGACGGTGCCGATATCGGTCATGTGCCGCGCTCCTTTGGGAAGCCGAACGCGGCATTGCCCCCAAGGTTCAAGGGGTTCCAAAGAACTCGCACGGACCGGTCGTAAAGCATTCGTAAGGACCTGTTACGTTATCGTGAAAGGCGAGAGGTCAGGTGTGAGCGAGATTCGCAGTTCCGATCTCCGGCGCCTCCGCGACGATTGGGAGGCCCGCCGCAACGGCCGCGAGATGCCGTCGCGCGCCGATTTCGACGTGCTCGATCTCAAATACATCATCGGCAAGCTCGTGCTGTTCGACGTTGCCCGCGATCCGCTGCGCTACCAGTGCCGCCTGCACGGCACGGCGATCGTGCGCCGGGTCGGCTATGAGATGACGGGCAAGACCATCGACGAGATTCCCTCGCCCGCCCTTCGCGCCAAGATGCAGGCCCATTTTGCGCGCGTCGTGGAAGGGCGCGCGCCGATCGTCGAAATGCGCGTGCGCGAGACCCTCGAAGAGGGTACGGTCGATTGCGAGGTTCTCGTCCTGCCGCTGTCGAGCGACGGCAAGAGCGTCGACATGCTCATGGTGGGCATGGTCTTTCGCTAAGTCCGCTCCCGCGTTGCGCGAGGCGGCTCGATCCGCCAAGATCGCGCGCGAAATTTCCGCGATAGAGGCGCGCCTTGAGCACTGAGAAACGTGTGGCGCTGGTGACCGGCGCATCGACCGGGATCGGCCGGGCCGAGGCCGTGGCGCTCGCCACGGCCGGCTACGACGTGGCGATCAACTACAGCCGCAGCGCCGGCGAGGCGAAAAAGACCGCCGAGCAGTGCGAAGCGGCCGGCGCCGCGACGCTGCTTTTGCAGGGCGACGTCGCCGACGAGGCATCGGTCGTGGCAATGCTGCAAAAGCTCAAGGAGCGGTTCGGCCGGCTCGATGTGCTGTGCAACAACGCTGGCACCAGCATCACCGCGCTCGCGCGGGATTTCGAGAAGGTATCGGCCGAGGATTGGGACCGCGTATTCGCCGTCAACGTCAAGGGCGTGTTTCTCGTTACGAAGCATGCGGCGCCATTGTTGCGCCGGTCGGACGACGCGCACGTCATCATGACCAACAGCATCGTAGGATCTCGGCCCGGGCCGCAGCCGCTCCCCTATTCGGCGAGCAAGGGCGCGCTTTGGACCATGACCAAAGCCTTGGCCGGAGCGCTCGGGCCCGATGGCGTACGCGTCAACGGCGTGGCGCCCGGCTGGATGGAAGGCGAGTGGATGGAGCGGATGCTCGGCGACAATTACGGCAAGCTGATGGAGCGCCGCGCCCACCAGACGCCGTTGCGGCGCTGCGTCACCGCCGCGGATGTCGCCGCCGCTGTGATGAGCCTCGTTAGCGGCAGCAAGGGCGTGACCGGCGTCATCCTGACCGTCGATGGCGGCTTCGCCGCGGTTACCTGATCTCCCGCTCGCGCGGCGGCGTGCCGAACCGCTCGCGCAACTCGCGGTCGCGCTCGACATGCTCGAGCGACCGGCCGAGCGCAAGCCCGCCGCCGATGACACCGATCACCATGGCGGCGATCCCCGCTCCCATGAGGCGCGGGCTCGAGGTCTTGAGGTTGAGGACGATGAGCCCGCCGCCGGTTCCGGCGAGCGCGACCAGCACGACCACCACGAAGGCGCGGAAATACTGCATCGACCCCTCTGTCCCCTCCGGCGCCGCAGCATAGCCGATCCGGGGCCGGCTTTGGGGAAGCGTCAGCGGCGGCGCGCGGCCTTCTTCGCCGGCCGGCGCCGTGCCGTGGCGCGGCCCGTGCGCGCGCGGCGCGCCTTCGCCTTTACCGCGGGCCGTGTCTTCGCCCTCGCTTTGCGCGCGGGGCGCGCCTTCTTGGCCTTAGCCTTCCGCGCGGGTGCCGGTGCCGCTCGTGCCGGACGGCGCGGCCGAACGACAACGGCATCGGTGCGCGCGGCATAGATGCTGCGCAGCACGGCGCCGCCGGTCTCTTCGCTGCCTTTGACCGCGTCGTCGCGCCGCCGGGCCGTCAGCCGGCTGACCTGGCTGACATAGACGCCGCGCACCATGGCGACGACGGTTTCGCCTTCGCCGCCGGTGCCCGCATCCTGGCTCTGCCGCGAGAGGAAGGCGCTGCGGATCGCGCCCTGTCCGCTCGCCGGCTGCTCGGTTTCCGCCTGCTTGTCGTCGTCCTGCTGGTCCATAGCCATGGTGCCCCTTCCGTGGCTCAATAGTGCATCATCTATCGCGTCGCGTCGCGTCCGCCAAGCGGAAATGAGGAGGAGACGCGTAAATGCCGTTCGAAATTGCCGCCGAGGATTTTCGGGTTCCGTCCGACACGCCTGGAATCGAGCTGTTCGTGCGCAACAAGCGGCCGAAAGATGGGGCTCACCGGACCCCGGAAAAGACGCTCCTCTATGTGCACGGCACGTCGCAGGCGGCCGAGGCGACGTTTGACCTGCCGCTCGAGGGCTATTCATGGATGGATTATCTCGCCTCTCGCGGCTGGGATGTGTTCCTGGTCGATCTGCGCGGCTATGGCCGTTCGACCCGCCCGCCCGAGATGCGTGCGCCGGCCGAAGCCAATCCGCCGATCGTCACGACGGACGTGGCAGTGCGGGATTTCGGCGCCGCCGTCGACTTCATCCGCCGCCAGCGCGGTATCGCGCGCCTCGCCATCATGGGCTGGTCGTGGGGCACGGTGATCGTCGCCGCCTATGCCGCGCGGCATCCTGACGCGGTGAGCCGGCTCGTCCTCTTCGCGCCAGTGTGGCTCAGGGGCAAGCGCCCGGCCGACGAGCGGCCCTTGGGCGCCTATGCCACCTGGACGGTCGAGGAGGCGCGGACGAACCTTCAGACCGGTGCGCCCGCGGAGAAGCGCGCGGGTCTTATGCCGGAAGCGTGGTTCGCGGCGTGGAAGGATGCGGTACTCGCGACCGATCCCGAGGGCGCGCGGCAAAGCCCGCCGGTCGTGCGCTCGCCCAACGGTGCGCCGCACGACAGCCGCGCCCACTGGGCTTCGGGCAAGCCCTATTACGATCCGGCGGAGATCGCGGCGCCCACCCTCATCGTTCATGGCGAATGGGACGGGTTGTTGCCGCTGTCGATGGCGGAGGCGATTTTCGCAAAGCTCGTTCGCGCGCCGCAAAAGCGCCTCGTCGAGATCGGCGAGGGCACGCATCTCCTGTTGCTGGAGAAGAACCGGCTGCAGCTCTTCCGCGAGGTACAGCTTTTCCTGGACGAGAGTTAGCGCGGCGGGCGCGCGCCGCCGGCGCCGCCTTGCGGCAAGGACGCGGACGCGCCTTGGCGCTGGCGCGAGGGATAGAGGAAGATGGTCAGGTTCTGCGCCGCAGCGCCGAACGTGTCGGCGGGATGGACGCTGCAATAATAGTCGAGCCATTGCAGCGAATTCCGGAAATTGCCGTCGGTCTCGATGTTCCACACGTCCGAAGTCCAGCGGTTGAAGGCGCTTTCGTATCCGGCGAGCCAGGACTGGAACTCCGCATCGCGGTGGTTGCGGCGCGCGCTGCCGTAAGAGGCGCACAGCTCATTGCCGATGCCGCGCACGAAATAGCCGCCATCCCTGTCGATCGCCGGGGCCTGCGTCGCCGCGAGCGCTGCCAAAAGGACGAGCGCCAAAAAAGCCACCGTTCTTGCCATGAAATGCTCCGGACAGGCGAGGCCGTCTAAGAACGCCTGACCCGGCCCGTCGGCTGCAGCGCTGACCCCCGGTTGCGCGCGGCCCCGGTGTGTCAACTTTCCGGCCGGAAGCCGAACGTCTCCTCGAAGCGACCGCAGAATCGTGGCCACACTTCGGGATTGAGGAGGCGCGGCGGACGCTTGCCATCGAGCGTGTCGAGAATTTGCTCGGCGGCGATGCGGCCCATGGTGGCGCGGGCTTCAATGGTGACACCGGCGCTGTGCGGGCTCGCGATCACGTTGTCGAAGGCGAGGAGCGGATGGTCCGTCTCCGGCGGCTCCTTCGCCCAGACGTCGAGCCCAGCGCCGGCGATGCGCTTTTCCCGAAGTGCGGCGGCGAGCGCCGCCTCGTCGTGGATACTGCCGCGCGCGGTCGTGATGAAGAAGGCGTGCTTCTGCATCAGCGCGTATTGCGCGGCGCCGATCATGCCGCGCGTCTCGTCGGTCAAGGGGCAGTTGACCGAGACGAAATCGACGCTGCGCAAGAGCTCGTCGAGTCCGACTTTTTGCGCGCCCTTCGCTGCGATCGTCTTTTCGTCGAGATAGGGATCGTGGGCCAGGACGCGCATCGCGAAGAGGCCGCGCGCGAGCTCGGCGATGCGGCTTCCGACATGGCCGATCCCGATGATGCCGAGTGTCTTGCCAAGAATGTCATTCCCCAGATAGAGGTTGCGGTCCATCCGCTTGTCGCGGCGCATGACGCGGTCGGTCTCGCCGATGCGCTTCGAGAGCGAGATCATGAGGGCGAGGACGTGCTCGGCCACCGCCTCGCTGTTGCCGCCCGACTGGTTGACGACGGCGATGCCGGCCGCGGTGCAGTCCTTGACGTTGACCGTGTCGAAGCCGGCGCCCGTCGTCGAGACGAGGAGCAGGCTCGGCATGCGCGCGAGAAGCCGCGATGTTGCGTAGTATTTCGGATCGAGCTCGTCGCGCGCCGAGCTGATCGAGAAGACGTGCGCGCCGGCGAGGATCGGCGTTGCCTCCGCATCGGGCGTGTCGTTCTCGAGCTTGTCGAGCGTGATCGTCGGTCGCCGCCCCAGGATCTCGGCGAAGATCGGATGAAAGAAGCGCTTCACATAGAAGACGCGGGTCGAATTGACGGCCATCGAACGCTCATCCCCGGGGCGGTGGTTTCGATCGGCTAACGTAAAATCAGATTTCGGGCTCGTCCATTACCTCTAGCCTTTCGCAGGAGGGGGCGACGAAATCACGCCATGCCCATCCATGCCTATCGCGAGCGCGGCGCGAGGCGGCCTTTTTCGGCGCAACCTCCTGGACTGACTGCAAATTACGTTTATTTTCGCACATTTCCCAACATCTCCTTGCCGTTCCGAAATCGCCTTTCCGGCTCTCTCGATTACTCCTGGCGCCCGTTTCCACGGTAAACGGCCCTTTTTGACCGCCTGCGGAAACCCGCCCGGAGCGCAATCGTGCCGTACGCTGTATATCATAAAACACGTACATCAGTCAAGTAAGATTGCGCCATTGCGGCGCGGCCGCCATGCTTTGCCGCGGGAGGAGATGCCATGCTGAGCCTGCCGTCGCACAGCCGTTACGATTATTCCGCGATCGAGAAGCGCCGCTTCTATGACTGGCCCGGGGGCAAGCGGCTCGCCTTCTACGTCGCGATCAACATCGAGCATTTCGCCTTCCGTGCCGGGCGCGGCGCCGATCCGACCAACCGCGGCGGGCCGCAGACGACGCGCAACTACGCCTGGCGCGATTATGGCGTGCGCGTCGGCGTGTTCCGCGTCTTCCGCATGCTCGACCAGTTGAAGCTGCCGGCGACGATCCTCCTGAACAGCCTCGTCTGCGTCCACTACCCCGAGATCATCGCCCGCATCAAGGCGCGGGGCGACGATGTGGTGGGACACGGCCGCACCAATGCCGAAGAACTCGTGGGCCTCTGGGAGGCGGACGAGGCGCACCTCATCGCCGAAACGACGGAGACGATCGCGCAGCATCTGGGTGTGCGGCCCTTGGGCTGGATGGGCCCGGGCGCGGCCGAGACGGGTTCGACGCCCGATCTTCTGAAGGAGGCAGGCTACACGCACAATCTCGACTGGCCGGTCGACGATCAGCCGATCTGGATGAAGACGCGCGCGGGGCCGCTTCTTTCGGTGCCCTATCCGTTCGAATTGAACGACATGGGCGCCAACGTCAATCGCGATCACACCGGCCGCGAGTTCGCCGACATGATCGTCGATCAGTTCGAGGAGATGCTCGAGCAGTCGGACAACGAGCCGCTCGTCATGGCGGTGTCGCTGCACGGCTTCATCGCCGGCCAGCCGTTTCGGCTACGCCCGCTGCGGCTCGCGCTGAAACATTGCGTCGAACACAAGCGCAAGGAGCGCGTTTGGTTCACCCGCGCCCTCGACATCGCCAACTACTGCATGTCATTGCCGCCGGGCACCATTCCGGGCGGGTGAGGGGGCTTACTTTCCGGCCCGGCGCTGGCCGCCGCTCCGCACGCGCAAGGACGAGCGCGAGCAGGAATTGCCGTATCCTCATCTTCACCCCGCAATCGCCTAGAGCTTCAGCACGCGCTCGGCATTGCCGTGCGCGATCTTCTCCTTGTCGGATGGGGCCAAGGGCAGGCCGTTCAAGAAATCCATGGCGATGCGGTTCGATTCGTAAGGCCAATCGATCGAGAACAGTACGTTGTCGATGCCGAGCGCCAGGACGGAACACAAAAACGCCGGCGTGGAGAAATTGCCGCTGCACGTGACGACGAGATTCTCGGTCAGATATTGCCGCGGCGTCTTCTTGAGGCCGCGCGCCTTCATGTAGAAGCGCGTGTGGTCCTCGAACCGGTCGAGCCAGAACGGCAAGCCTTCACCCAAATGGCCGAGGATGAAGCGCAGCTTCGGATAGGCGTCGAACACGCCCGCCATGACGAGGCGCAGGAAATGCGTGCAGGACTCCATGGCGAAGCCCCACGCGGCCGTGCTCAGATCCTCGAATCCCTTGAAATAGGCCTCCATCACCGCCGGATGCGGCTCGCGCGGATGGAGATAGATCGGCACGTCGAGCGCCGCCGCGCATTCGAGGATCGGCCAGTATTTCTTGTCGTCGAGATATTCGCCCCGCGTGTGGCTGTTGATCATCGCGCCCTTGAAGCCGAGCGTTTTGACCGTGCGCTCGAGCTCCTTCACCGACGCGGCCGGGTCGGCGGTCGGCAGGCTGGCGAAGGCGGCAAAGCGGTCGGGATGCGCCTTCACCGCCTCGGCCACGCGGTCGTTCGCGTCCCGCGCCATCGGGATGGCGATGTCGGCGGCATAGGCCTGCGTCCCCGGCTGGGTGAGCGACAGCACCTGCACCGTGACGCCCGTCGCGTCCATCGCCTGCAAGCGCCGGGCGCCGAGGTCGGCGAGCTCGGCATAGACGTCGTGGCCCAACGCCTCGGCGCGCGCCAGAAGCGTGGCGTTGCGTGCCCGCGCCTGCGGCCGGTGCTCGGTGAAGAGCGGCGTCGCGAAATGCTCCTCGAGCGCGATGATGCGCATGGGGGCCCTCGCTATTTCAACTCGGTCTTGAGGAACGGGACGAGCCGGCGCCACGCATCCTCCGACGTCTCCTCGCGATAGGACGCCGCGTTCGAGAAATTCTGGAACGCGTGGCCCGCGCCGTCATAGATGCGGAAATCGTGCCGGATGCTGTGCTTCTTCAGCTCCTGCGAGATGCGTTCGACATCTTCGGGCGCCGGGTTCTTGTCGTCGCGGCCGAAGAATCCGGCGATCGCGCACTTGATGTTGGGCGTAAGCGCGATCGGCGGAAGCCGCCCTTCGCCCTCGGCGCGGAAGATGCCGCCGCCATAGAGCACGACCGCGGCCTTGAACGCGGAATTGCTGGCGGCGCCGAGATAGGCCATGCGGCCGCCCATGCAGTGTCCCATGATGGCGATGCGGTCGCCCTTCACCGCAGGCAGCGCCTGAAGCTCTTTCACGCACGCGTCGATGTCGGCCACGACCTCGCCGTCGTTGAGATTGCGGCGCGACACGCCGCCGTCCTCGCCGGGCGGGCGGCGGTGATAGAGGTTGGGCGCGGCGGCAAAGAAGCCGTTTTTCGCGAGCCGCTCGCACGTGACGCGGGTGAACTCGTCGACGCCGTCGCGATGATGGATCAGGACGACCGCGGGATTGGGACCCGCGCCCTCGGGTTCGGCCGTGAAAATTGCCATCGTGCCGTCGCCGACCTTGACCGTGATCTCGCGCGCCATGGTGTCCTCCCCGTATCGCCGCGGACCGATATCTTCCTGCCGCGCGCTCCGGCCTGCAACGGGTTTGTCGTGGATCACATCAAAGCGAGACCATGCCGCCGCACCTATCTCGCGCGGCCGGTTTGGCTTACCGTCCCGCCACTGGCACGAAGGGGAGGGACGCCATGATTATGACGAAGGGGCTTTGTCTTGTGGCCGCAGCGCTTGCGGCCGGTGGTGCGGTACCCGCGCGCGCGCAGAATGTCATCGCGACGCACCGTCTCTCGGCGGCGCTCGCGGCCGAGGCTGTGACCGAGGCGGTCGCCGCTTGCGCTAAGCAAGGCTACAAAGAGTCTGCGGTCGTGGTCGACACGGACGGTCTCGAGCAGGCGGCGCTGCGCGGCGACGGCGCCAGCGCGCTCACGCTCGGCGTTTCGCGCGACAAGGCCTACACGGCGGTGACGCTTGGCGCCAGCCGCGACCAGTCGAGCGGCGACGTGGCAAAGCGCTTTGCCAACGCTTCGCCCGCCGGGCTCGCCAAGGCGCCGCATGTGATCCTGGCGCAAGGCGGCCTGCTCATCAAATTCGGCAACGAGGTGATTGCCGCGATCGGCGCCGGCGGCGCGCCGGGCGGCGATCTCGACGATGCCTGCGCCAAGGCGGGGATCGACAAGATCAGCGACCGCCTCAAATAGCGCCGAGCGTCCGGGCGAGGAGGTCGAGCGCGCCGGCGGCGAATTCGTGCATGTTGCCGCGCCGGTCGGATGTGCCCGTCTCGAGCGTGAGGCTTGCCTCTTTCAGTCCCGCGACCGCGAAGCAGGAATGGCCGGCCGCGTCGCCATAGCGGTTGCCGGTTGGCCCGCTCGCGCCGGTTTCAGCGAGCGCCCAGGATGCGCCCATGCGCTCCTTCGCCGTGCGGGCGAGGAGAAGCGCATAGGCCTCGGTCGAGGCGCGCATGCCCTGCGGCAGCTCGCTGACGCCCATGAGCCCGCGCCGGCTCGCGAGCGTATAGACGACAGCGCCGCCGAGGAAATAGGCCGACGCCCCCGGCACGGAGAGCAGCGCCGCGGAAACGAGCCCGCCGGTCGAGGATTCGGCGATCGCGATCGTCTCGCCCCGCGCCTTCAACAGCGCGCCGATCTTTTCCGCGCGCGCGTAGAGCTCGTCCATGGCGTTTCTCCCCTTAGCGGTATGTTCGCACTATAGTGCATGGGCGTCGCGAGGAGGGCAGCGGTGGGGCAGTTCGGCATTGGTCAGGCGGTCCGGCGCAAGGAAGACGTGCGCTTCGTCACCGGCACGGGGACCTATACCGACGACGCGAATTGGCCGGGCCAGGCCCATGCCGTGTTCCTGCGCTCGCCCCATGCGCATGCGCGGATCAAGAGCATCGACACGGCGGCGGCGCGGGCGGCGAAGGGCGTGCTCGCTGTCTATACCGGCGCCGACGTGGCGCGCGCCAAGCTCGGCATGATCCGCTGCGTCGTGCCGCTCAAAAATCGCGACGGCTCGAACTACGCCAACCCGGGCCGGCCGCTTCTGGCGCAGGACCGCGTGCGCCATGTCGGCGAGGCGGTGGCGATGGTGGTGGCCGGGACCGTGGCCGAGGCGAAGGACGCGGCCGAGCTGATCGACGTGACGTACGAGCCGCTTCCCGCCGTGACCGAGCCGGCCGCCGCGGTGAGGCCGGGCGCGCCGCTCCTGTTCGAGGACGCGCCCAACAACGTCGCGATGGATTGGGAGTTGGGCGACGCCAAGGCGGTCGAGGCCGCCTTCGCCACTGCCGCGCGCATCGTACGACTCGACCTTTCGATCAGCCGCAGCGTCGTTACGCCGCTCGAGCCGCGCGGCGCCGTCGGCGAATTCGACAAATCGTCCGGCCGCTATACCGTCGAGGTCGGGACGCAGGGCGTCTTCACCGCGCGCAGCACGATCGCGAAAAGCCTGAGCATTCCCGAGGACCGTTTGCGCGTCGTCACGCGCGATGTCGGCGGCAGCTTCGGCATGAAGGGGTTCGACTATCCCGAGCATGCGCTGGTGCCGTGGGCCGCCTCGCAACTCGGCCGCCCGGTCAAATGGACGAGCGAGCGCCAGGAGGCGTTCGTCTCGGACACGCAGGGGCGCGAGCAGCAGGTCCATGCCGAATTGGCGCTCGATAAGGATGCGCGCTTCCTCGCCATCCGCGTCGAGAATTTCGCCAATGTCGGGGCCTATCTCTCTTATTTTTCGCTGCTCATCCCGACCGTGGCGGGATTGCGCCTCCTGACCGGCGCCTACCGCATTCCCGCGGCCTATGCGCATGTGCGCGCGGTCTTCACCAACACGGTGTGGGTCGATGCCTATCGCGGCGCAGGGCGGCCCGAGACGGCCTATGTGCTGGAACGCCTTGTCGATTTGGCCGCGCGCGAGACCGGCCTTGCGGTCGAGGAGATCCGGCGGCGGAATTTCGTTCCGCCCGAGGCGATGCCGTACCAGACGCCGATGATCGTGCGCTACGACAGCGGGAATTTCCCGTTGAACCTCGACACCGCGCTCAAGGCTTCCGACCGCGCCGGGTTCGCGGCGCGCCGAGCCGAGGCGCAGAGGCGCGGCAAGCTGCGCGGCATGGGCATCGCCTATTACATGGAAGTGACGGCGAACATGCCGCAGGAGAAAGCCGACATCCGCTTTCTCCCCGATGGCCGCGTGCAGATGGGGATCGGCACGGGGCCCTCGGGCCAGGGGCACGAGACGGCGTTCGCGCAGATTCTCGAGGACCGGCTCGGCGTGCCGTTCGACCGCATCGATTTCGTGTTCGGCGACAGCGACAAGCTCGCGCAGGGCGGCGGCACCGGCGGCGCCAAGACGCTGATGCTCGCCGGCACCGCGCTCGTCGATGCGGCGGAAAAAATCATCGCCAAGGGCAAGCGCCTCGCCGGCCACTTCCTTGAGGCAGCCGAGAGCGACATCGAATTCCGCGACGGCACCTTCACGATCGTCGGCACCGACCGCTCGATCCAAATCATGGACCTGGCGCGGCGCGCGCGCGAAGCGAAGGGCCTGCCCGACGGCGTGGTGCCGTCGCTCGACGAGATCGGCACCAGCAGCGCCGACAAGAACACGTTTCCGAATGGCTGCCATGTGTGCGAGGTCGAGATCGATCCCGAGACCGGCGCCACGGAAATCTGCCGCTACACCGTCGCCGACGATTTCGGCCGCATCGTCAATCCGCTCATCGTCGAGGGCCAGATCATGGGCGGCGTCGTGCAGGGCGCGGCGCAGGCGCTCTTTGAAGGCGCGTGCTACGATGCCGCGAGCGGCCAGCTTTTGACCGGCTCGCTCATGGACTATGCCATGCCGCGCGCGGCCGACTATCCGGCGATCGCCATCACCTTCAACGAGGTGCCGTGCACGACGAACGTGCTCGGCATCAAGGGCGCGGGCGAGGCGGGCTCGGTCGGCTCGATCGCCTCGACCATGAATGCCGTGCTCGATGCGCTGGCGCCGGCGGGAATAGCCCATCTCGATATGCCGGCCTCGCCCGCGCGCATCTGGGCGGCGCTCGCGGCGGTGGGGCACACGACATGAGAGTGCGCTCGCGCGAGGAACGGGACGAGGACGATGTCCGCTTCACCGTGAGCCTCGCCGGGCTCGCCCTCTGTCTTTTCCTCGCCTGGCTCGGGCTTTATCTGCTCGATGCGTTGGCGACCGAGGGGCGGCTCGAGGACTGCATGATGCAGGGCCGCACGAATTGCGAGCCGGTCGATCTGTCCCAGTTCCGCAACTGACGCGGGAGCCGCGTCATGCTTGGAGGGTCAGCCATCCTCGGGCAAGCCGCGAATCCGGCGCGCCCGATCCCATATTTCGACGCGAGGATGGTTGGTTTGCCCAGCTAGGATGACGTTCGCGAGTTCGCAAGCCTCGTCGTCGGAACCGGCTTCGACGTCGTGCGCCGTCGCGATTTTACCACGTTGGTCGATCAGGTAGACCCGGTAGCCGCGGATCGATTGGCGGGGGGATTGTTGCATAAGCGCTCTCCCTCTTTGGGCGGGAGCGCGCGCAACCTCTCTTACCGAGGCGGGCGTTGTCTCTCGGCCGCCGGCGCCCATGACGGGTCGCTGCCAGCGATGCGCATAGGTTAACCGCCTTCCGATATGTTCGCAACAATACCGAGTGTCAGAAATAGAACAAATCGAGTCATATTGTTTCGCGAAGCCGCCAAAAGGTTGGCGCGGCGACCGAAAAACACGGTCATTGGTTCCGGTTGTTATGGCCGCCCGGACTGCCCACCTTACCTACAGCGCCCGCATTCGATCCGTCGAGGCGCGGGCGGCTGAGAGTAGCGCGCGCTCCCGCCTTAACGGCGTTCGGGAGGCGCGCATGCCACCGCGGTCATCAATACAAATCACTTCGGGCAATCGCATTCTCGACGCGATGCCGCCGAATGTGCTCGAACGTCTCCGTCCGCACCTGGAAACCGTCGCGCTGGAATCCAATCAGACGATCCACGAGCCCGGCGCGGTCGCTGAACACGCCTTTTTCCCGACGAAGGGCCTCATCTCGATGATCGCCACCGCGGGAAACGGCCTCTCGGTCGAAATCGGCATGGTCGGCAACGAAGGGATGTTCAACGTCTCGACCATCCTAGGGGACGACCGTCCATCACATGGAGCCGTGGTGCAGCTTCGCGGCAGCGCCCTGCGCATGACATCGGTAGCACTGCAGCGGGAAGCGCAGGAGAACGCCGCGCTGCAAAGGCTGTTGTTGCGCTATGGACAAGTGATTTTGATCACAGCCGCGCAAACGGCCGCGTGCAATCGCCTGCACCTGTTAGAGCAACGCTGTGCGCGGTGGCTGCTCTCGGCGCACGATCGAGCCGAGACCGACACGTTCCCGATGACGCAGGAATTCTTGGCGATGATGCTTGGCGTGAGGCGTCCCGGCGTCACGATCGCCGCGCAGGCTTTCCAAGCTGACGGGTTGATCACCTACAACCACGGCACCATGACCATCGTCGATCGCACGGGGCTGGAAGCCACATCCTGCGAATGCTACCGCTTCATCCAAGACGAATTTGCCCGATTGCTCGGTCCGAGACGGTGACGCGCGAGCGCGCAGCGATCTCCCGCGCGGAGTCCCCAGCGAAGATTGCAGCGATTTAATCTCCGTGTAGGTGCTGCGTAAGCCCACCTGTCCAATATTCTCCTTACCAAATTCCATCGGAAAGGTC
Source organism: uncultured Alphaproteobacteria bacterium (assembly GCA_963729295.1). Taxonomy (GTDB): domain Bacteria; phylum Pseudomonadota; class Alphaproteobacteria; order ATCC43930; family CGMCC-115725; genus DATJLY01. The sequence goes on along the minus strand of CAVSNJ010000026.1, from coordinate 300,189 downwards.
GGTCCCCATGTCGATTTCCATGCAGTCCTGGCATCGCGCGCGGCTGGCGGCGTTGGCGGGCGGAGTCGCACTCTCGCTCATCGCGATGCCGCTCCTCGCCGAGACCACGCCCGATCGCTCGGCCGCCGCCGCTCAGACAGCCGTCACGGCGCTGCCGAGCTTCGGCCCGCTCGTCAAGGAAGTGATGCCCGCGGTCGTCAATATCTCGGTCGAGATGAAGGGGCCCGTCGCCGACCAAAGCGGCGTTCAGAACGAGGCTCAGCCCGGTGACGATGGCGACCAGGACCAAGCCGGGCCGGGGCCGGGCGACAACGGCCAGATGCCCGAATTTCCGGCCTCGCCGTTCGACCAGTTCCTGCACCGCTTCTTCCAGCAGGGCCCGAACGGCATGCCGATGGCGCCGCAAGGGCGGGTGGCGCGCATGGCGCTGGGCTCGGGCTTCATCATCGATCCCACGGGCTTCATCGTCACCAACAACCACGTGGTCGAGAACGCCGACAAGGTGACGGTCGTGTTCCAGGACGGCAGCAAGCATCCGGCGAAGATCATCGGCCGCGATGAGAAGACCGACCTCGCGCTCATCAAGATCGATGCGCCGAAGCCGCTTCCCTATGTCGAGTGGGGCGACAGCAACGCCTCCCATGTCGGAGATTGGGTGCTGGCCGTGGGCAATCCCTTTGGCCTGGGCGGCACCGTCAGCACCGGCATCATCTCGGCGCGCGGCCGCGACATCCACGAAGGCCCTTATGACGATTTCCTGCAGATCGACGCATCGATCAATCGCGGTAATTCCGGCGGGCCGACCTTCAACCTCGACGGCAAGGTGATCGGCATCAACACCGCGATCTACTCGCCCAATGGCGGCTCGGTCGGGATCGGCTTCGCCATTCCCTCGAGCCTCGCCAAACCGGTGATCGAGCAGTTGAAGGAGCACGGCAAGGTCGAGCGCGGCTGGCTCGGCGTGCAGATCCAGGAAGTGACGCCCGAGCTCGCCAAGAGCCTGGGGTTGCCGAAAGAGGAAGGCGCGCTCGTCGCCGACGTGACGAAGGACGGCCCGGCGCAAAAGGTCGGCATCAAGCAGGGCGACGTAATCCTGTCGTTCGACGGCCACGACGTCGCGAAGCTGCGCGACCTGCCGCTTGCGGTCGCGGAAACGCCAGTCGGCGAGACCGCGAAAGTCGAGGTCTGGCGCAGCGGCAAGGAAGAGACCCTGGCGCCGGTCATCGCCGCCATGCCGACCCATCCCGAGCAGGTCGCCGAGAACGACAGCGGGCAGAAGGCGATGGGCCTGAACCTTGCGCCGCTCACGGCCGAATTGCGCGAGCGGCTCCATGTCGGCAAGGAGGTGAAGGGCGTCGTCGTGACCGGCGTCGCCGAGAACAGCCCCTTGGCGACGCTCGGCATCGAGCAGGGAGACGTGATCGAGCAGGTGAACCGCCATGATGTGGCGACGCCCGAGGAAGCGGCGCACGAGTTCGCGGCGGTGAAGAGCGAGACCGGCGCGCAGAAGAGCGTGCTCCTCCTCATCAACCGGCACGGCGTCAACCAGTTCGTGGCGATGACCGTCGAGCAGAACGGCAACGGCGGCAACGGCTAGTCCGACTCGCTCCGTCCTTTCCCTCCCCCCTTGAGGGGGAGGGCGAGGGTGGGCGGCGCGGTGCGGCGCTCGGGACGGCGCGGCTGCCGCTGCTGATAGCGCCGGCCGAGCGTGCGCAGAAGCCCGGCTACGCCCAGCGGCATCACATACATGAAGGCGATGAGGACGAGCCCGTAGATTGCCGTGGGCGCCGCATCGGAGATGGCGCTGGCGATGTTCGGCACGAACTCGATGAAAATGGCGCCGAACACCGTGCCCGGAATCGACGCGATTCCGCCGACGACGATGCCGACGACGAAAAACAGGCTGAGCTGGATCGGGAAACTGTCGGGCGCCACGAACTGCGTCACGATCGCGCCGAGCGCGCCGGCGACGCCGGTGAACATGGCGCTGATGCCGAAGGTCGCGGATTTGTAGAAGGCGGTGTCGATGCCCATGGCGCTTGCCGCCATCGGATGGTCGCGGATCGCGACGAGCGCGCGGCCGGTGCGGGCGCGCAACAGGTTCCAGCCGATGACGAACAGCGGCACGGCGACGATGAGACAGAAGAAATAGAGCCACTGGTCGCTGTCGAGCGGCAGATGGGGCGGCGGATCGGGCTTGGCGAAGGTGATGCCCTGGACGCCGCCGGTCCATTGCTCGATGTGGCGGTACTTCAGGATCTGCGGCGTCGCGACCGCGAGCGCGAAGGTCGCGAGCGCGAGATACATTCCTTCGAGACGCAAGGCCGGCAGGCCGAACAGGAATCCCGCGACGAGGCAGACCGCTCCGCCCATCGGCACCGTCGCCCAATAGGGGATGCCGGTCTTGTCGAGCAGGATCGCCGTCGTATAGGCGCCGATCGCGAAGAACGCGCCGTGGCCCAGCGAGACCTGGCCGTTGAAGCCGGTCAGGATGTTGAGCCCCAGGAGCACGATCGCATAGACGACGACCATGGTGAGCTGGAACACGTGGTAGCTGCTCAGCACGAACGGCAGGATGACGAGAAGCGCGCCGAACGCCGCAAGCCACAGGATCTTCTGCTGGCGCAAGCTCATACCCGCGTCACCAGGGTGCGGCCGAAGAGGCCCGAGGGACGCACCAGCAGCACGCCGACGATGATGACGAGCGCCACGGTGAGCTTGATCTCGGTGCCGACCACGTAGGCGCCGGCGAGATTCTCGAGCACGCCGACGATGAATCCGCCGGACGCGGCGCCCCACGGATTGCTGATGCCGCCGAGGAGCGCCGCGGCGAAGCCGTAGAGCAGCACGCCGCTCATCATGTTCGGGTCGAGATAGATGATCGGCGCCGCCATCATGCCGGCCACGGCGCCGATCATCGCGGCAAGGCCCCAGCCCAGCGCCAGCATCCAGCCGACGCGGATGCCGACGAGCCGGCTCGACACCGGGTTCTGCGCCGCCGCGCGCATGGCGAGCCCGAGCGGCGTGAAGCGGAAGAACAGGAACACAAGGAAAAGGACGCCGAGCGTGACGACGATCATGCCGACCTCGTGCGGCGACATGTAGCGCCCGCCATACCACGCGTCCGACGGGAACGGGCTCGGGAAGCTCTTGATGGTGTAGCCGTAAATCCAGCCGGCGACGCTGTTGAGGATGAACAGAAGCCCGACGAAGACGGTGACGATCGCCAGCACCGGCGCGTTCTCGATGGGCCGGATGATGATGCGCTCGATGAGCACGCCGCCAACGAACGACAAGGCGAGCGTCAGCACGAAGGCGAGCCAGTAGGGGATGCCCGCCTCGATGAGGGTCCAGGCGATGTATGTGGAAAACATCGCGAGCTCGCCCTGCGCGAAATTCACGTGATGCGTTGCCTGGTAGATCATCACGAGCGCCAGTGCCACGCTCGCATAGATGCCGCCGGTGGCGAGGCCCGAGAGTACCTGTTGCAGGAACGTGTCCATCGCGCGGGCCCCGCCTCAATATCCGAGATAGGCGCGGCGGATCGATTCGTCGCGCCCGATTTCGTCCGAGGGACCTTGCATGACGATGCGGCCCGTCTCGATGAGATAGGCGTGCGACGCCAGCTCGAGCGCGATCTTGGCGTTCTGCTCCACGAGCAGCATGCTGACGCCCTCGTCTCTGTTGATGGCGCCCAAAATGCCGAAGATCTCGCGGACCAGGATGGGGGCGAGGCCGAAGCTCGGCTCGTCGAGCAAGAGCAGGCGCGGGCGCAGCATGAGGGCGCGCGCGATCGCCAGCATCTGCTGCTCGCCGCCCGAGAGCGTGCCGGCCTGCTGCCGGCGCCGCTCGGCAAGGCGCGGGAAATAGGAGAATACGCGCGCGAAATCCTGCGCCACGCCCTCCTTGTCGCGGCGGGTATAGGCGCCGAGCCGAAGATTCTCCTCGACCGTGAGGCCGGTGAAGGTGCCGCGCCCGTCCGGCACATGGGCGACGCCGAGCCGGACGATGTCCTCGGTCGCCTTCCCCTCGATGCGCTCGCCGGCAAAGCGCACCTCGCCCGAAAGCCGCACCATCATGTTGCAGAGGGCGCGGAGCGTCGTCGTCTTGCCGGCGCCGTTCGCCCCCAAGAGCGCGGTGATACCGCGTTCCTCGACCGCCAGCGTGAGCTTGCTCAGCACCTGGGTTGCGCCATAGGAAGCATCGAGCTCGCGCGTCTCGAGGATCGCCGCCATCACGCGCTCCCGAGATAGGCACGGATCACTTCGGGATCGCGCTGCACGGCGGCCGGCGGGCCTTCGGCGATCTTGCGTCCGAAATCGAGCGCCACGACGCGGTCCGAGACGCGCATGACGAGGTTCATGTGATGTTCGACGAGGAGCACGGTAAGCCCGAACCGGTCGCGGATCGCGGAAATCTGCACGCGCAGGTGATCGACCTCCTCGTGGTTGAGGCCGCCCGCCGGCTCGTCGAGAAGCAGCAGCTTCGGCTCGGACGCGAGCGCGCGGGCGAGCTCGACCCGTTTCTGGGTCGCGAACGTCAAATCGCCGATGCGGGTATCGGCATAAGGGCCGAGCTCGAGCTCGTCGATGAGCGCGTCGGTACGCTCGGCGATGCGGCGCTCCTCGCGCGCCACGACCGGAAGCCGCACCGCATTGGCGAAGAAACCGCCGCGCGCGCGGCAATGGTTCCCGACCATGATGTTCTGGCGCGCGGTCATGCTGCGGAAGAGGGCGAGGTTCTGGAAGGTGCGGCCGATGCCGAGCGCGGCGATCGTGTGCCGGGGTGCGGCGAGCAGGTCCTTCTCCTCGAACAGGATGGCGCCTTCCTGCGCCTGGTAGAGCCGGCTCACGCAGTTGAAGAGCGTGGTCTTGCCGGCGCCGTTCGGCCCGATGAGGCCGCAGATCGAGCCGCGCTCGACCTCGAAGGAGACGCGGTCGAGTGCCACGATCCCGCCGAAGCGGACGCTGACGTCCTCAACCTTGAGGATGGGCTCAGCCATTTCGGCTTTGGCCCGATGCGGCGCAGGGCCAGTGAGCGACCGGCGCCGGTCGTCCTCGTGCGAAAGCCAAACCTCCCCGCTTCCCGCGCCCTCGTTAACGATGGGGCAGCGGGCGGCATGATAGTCGAACGCGGCGGGACGGAAAGGCTATTTTGAGGAGAAGGAGGCCGGAATATCGCTCAAATTTCGCACAATCGCGCGAGGAAAGCCGCGCGCCCCGGGGCGCGCGGCAAAAAGCTTAAAGGGCGCTGGCGACCGAGTTGAACGTGCTGTTGAGCGAGGTGCCGACCGACGTGGCAGCGGTCAGGATCGCCATCGAGATGAGCGCGGTAATGAGCGCGTACTCGATCGCGGTCGCCCCGTCATCGTCCGTGACGAACGAAAGAATCGACATGATGCGGCGCATTGCGGCCTCCAAAGGTGCGGACCGAGTTTCGTCCAGGCGCTTAAACGCTTCGTTACGATCCCTTAAACTTCTAGAGAATGGTTGCGGAGGGAGAACGGCATGGCGAGCAAATTGCCTTTGACGCTTGCTTGTGGCGATTACGAGATTGTCCGCGCCCTGAAGGAAGGGCTGGTCGCTCCCGACGGGATCGAGCTCACCATCCTGACGGCGATGGATTCGACGACGCGGCACTGGCGTTTTCTGCGCAACCGCGATTTCGACATGGCCGAGGTCTCGGCCTCGTCCTACATCGTGGCGCGGGGCTTGGGGCATCCGTTCCGCGCGCTCCCCGTCTTCCTGCACCGGCGCTTCCGGCACGGCTTCGTCTTCATCAACACCAAGGCCGGCATCAAGCAGCCCAGGGACCTGATCGGCCGCCGCATCGGCATCAAATCCTTTCTCGTCACCGCGGTCCATTGGCTGCGCGGGATTCTCGAGCACGAATACGGTGTGCCGCACAAGGGCGTGCACTGGTTTGCCGAGCTCGACGAGGACATCGATTTCCCGCCGCCCAAGGACCTGAAGCTCACGCGCCTTCCGCACGAGAAATCGGTCGAGACCATGCTGGCCGAGGGTGAGCTCGACGCCGTGCTCCATTCCGACTTCATCAAGCCGTTCATCGCCGGCGATCCGCGCGTGGCGCGCCTCTTTCCCGACTACAAGGCCGAGGAGCAGGCCTATTTCAAGAAGACCGGCATCTTCCCGATCATGCATGTGATGGGCCTCAAGGCGGAAATCGTCGAGCGCCATCCCTGGGTCCCGATCAACATGTTCCATGCCTTCAACGAAGCGAAGGCGATCGGCATGCGGCGCGCGGAGAATCCGCGCCTCGTGCCGCTGGCGTGGTATCGCGAGGCGTGGGAAGAGCAGGAGGCGATCCTGGGGCCCGATCCTTGGGAATACGGGCTTACGCCCCGCAACCGCCATTCGCTCGAGACGCTCGCCGGATATTCGCACGAACAAGGCCTCACCCCGCGCCTCATGTCGCTCGACGAGTTGTTCCTCGACGTCTCGCAAGGGCGTAAGCGCGGCGACGAGTTCCGCATCTAGGGTCGGCATGAAGCGCCTCGAAGACCCCGATCTTCTGCGCGGCTGCGCGCGCTTCGTCGACGACATAAGCCTGCCCGGTATGGTCGAGGCGGCGTTCGTGCGAAGCCCCTATGCGCATGCCGCGATCCGCGCCATCGACAAGACGGCGGCGCTGGCCGCGCCCGGCGTCCACGCCGTCCTGACGCTCGCCGATCTGCGCCCCTATCTCAGCATCGAGCGGCTTGCCGTGGCCCTGCCGAGCTCCGCCTATCGCCAGCAGCGCGACCGCCCGGCGCTCGCGGGCGATGAGGTGGTGCATGTCGGCGAGCCGGTGGCGATCGTCGTCGCCGACAGCCGCTACCGCGCCGAGGACGCGGCCGCGCTCGTCGAGGTCGATTACGAGCCGCTCGCCGCCGTGGCCGACTGCCGCGCGGCGCTTTTGCCCGATGCGCCGCTCGTGCATCGCGGCGCGCCGCACAATCTTCTGGCGCAATTCACGATGGAATATGGCGCGGTCGAGCGCGCCTTCGCCGAAGCGCCGCATCGCGTCGGACTTTCGCTCTGGCAGCATCGCGGCGGCGGCCATTCGATCGAGGGGCGCGGCGCCGTGGCGCTCGAAGATCCGCTCGACGGACGATTGACGCTGTGGAGCTCGACGCAAACGCCGCACGCGGCGCAGCGGCTCCTGTGCGACATGCTTGGCCGCGCGGAACATTCGATCCGCGTCGTGACGCCGGACGTTGGCGGCGGCTTCGGCCCGAAGCTCGTCTTCTATCCCGAGGACGTGGCGACGGCGGTCGCCGCCATCCTCTTGCGCCGGCCGGTCAAGTGGATCGAAGACCGGCGCGAGCATTTCGTCGCGACGACGCAGGAGCGCGACCAGTATTGGCAGGTCGAGCTTGCGCTCGACAGGTCGGGCCGCATCCTCGGCTTGCGCGGCACGATGATCCACGATCACGGCGCCTATACGGCGCGCGGCGTCAATCTTCCTTATGAGTTGGCGCAGACCGTGACCTTGCCCTATGACGTGCCGGCCTATCGCCTCGACGTGCGCCTCGCGCTCACAAACAAGGTGCCAGTGACGCCGGTCCGCGGCGCGGGCCAGCCCCAGGGCGTCTTCGCGATGGAGCGGCTCCTGGATCGCGCCGCGCGCGAGCTCGGCATCGACCGCGCCGAGCTGCGCCGGCGCAATCTCGTCACGCCCGAGCGCATGCCGTGCGCGAAGCCGCTCGTCGCGCGCGGCGGCCAGGCGGTCGTGCTCGACAGCGGCGATTATCCGAAGGTTCAGGCGCTGGCGCTGGCGGAAGCCGGCTGGGCGGATTTTCCCGCGCGCCAAAAGCGCGCGCGGGCGCACGGGCGCTTCATCGGCATCGGCTTGGCGAATTTCGTCAAGGGCACCGGGCGCGGGCCGTTCGAAAGCGCGCGCGTGCGCATCGGCGCATCGGGCCAAGTGCATATCGCTTCGGGCGCCGCCGCGATGGGGCAGGGCACGAAATCCATGCTGGCGCAAATCGTGGCGGAAATCCTGCGCGCCGATCCGGCGCGGATCGCCGTCACCACCGGCGACACGGCATCAATCGCGCTCGGCATCGGCGGCTTCAACAGCCGGCAGGCCGTGCTCGCGGGCTCCTCGGCCCATCGCGCGGCGCTCGCGGTGCGCGCGAAGGCGCTCGCCATCGCGTCCCATCTTCTCGAAGCCGCGGCCGACGATCTCGAGCTCGACGGCGGCGAGGTTCGCGTCAAGGCCGCGCCGCAGATGAAAGTGGCGCTCGCCGAGATCGCACGCGTTGCCTCGGGCACGGCGGGCTTCGTGCTGCCGGGCGGGGTATCTCCCGGCCTCGAAGCGTCCGAGGAATTCGTGATCGACGCGATGGCCTATGCCAACGGCAGCGCGGTCGCATCGGTCGAGGTCGATCCCGAGACCGGGCTCGTCGCGATCGAGCAGCTCGTCATCGCGCACGATTGCGGCCGCATGATCAATCCGATGATCGTCGACGGGCAGATCCTCGGCGGCGCCGCGCACGGCGTCGGCAACGCGCTTCTCGAGTGGATGGGTTTCGACGATGCGGCGCAGCCGGTGACGGCGAATTTTGGCGAATACCTTCTGCCGTCGTCGACGGGAGTGCCGCGCGTCACGATCCTGCACCACGAATTGCCGTCGCCGCTCAACCCGCTGGGCGTCAAGGGCGTCGGCGAATGCGGCGTGCTGCCGGTGCCGGCGGCGATCGTCTCGGCGATCGAGGATGCGCTTTCGCCGTGGGGCGTCGAGATCGCGCAGGCGCCGATCCGCCCCTACGAGATCGCGGCGCTCGTCAGGCGCGGCCGCGGCCCGCGTTGATCGCGCGCAGGATGCGCGGCGGCGTGGCCGGCGTCTCGCCGAGCTCGGCCGCGAGCGGGCGGAGCGCGTCGTTGATGGCATTGAGGATGGCGGCGGGCGGCGCGATCGCGCTTCCTTCGCCCACGCCCTTGATGCCGTGATCGGTATAGGGCGAGGGATGCTCGGTGTGGTAGACGCGGAAGGACGGCGCATCCATTGCGCCAGGCATGACGTAATCCGCCAAGGTCGCGGCCAAGGGCTGGCCGTCCGCGTCGTAAGGTGACTCCTCGAACAGCGCCGTGCCGATCCCTTGCGTCGTGCCGCCCATCGCTTGGCCTTCGACGATCATCGGGTTCACCATCGTGCCGCAATCCTCGACGATGACGTAATCGAGGAGACCGACCCCGCCGGTCTCGCAATCGACCGCGACCACGGCCGCATGCGTCGCATAGGAGAAGGCGCCGGTATCGACCTTGGGCTTGTAGCCGATCGTCGCTTCGAGCCCGCCAACATCGACCTCGGCCGGCAACTGCTCCGGCCGGCGGTACCACGAATTCGCGATCTCGCGGATCGAGACCTCGCCGTGCGAACCCCGCACGAAGCCGCCTTCGAGCCGCACCTCCTCGGGCTTTTCCTGCAACAGGTGCGCGCCGATGCGGGCCAAACGCTTCGCCACCTCGCGCGCGGAGCGCGACACCGCGCCTCCCGCCATCACCATCGAGCGCGAGGCGTAGGTCCCGGTCGAGAACGGCGTCATCGCCGTGTCGCCGTGCACGACCGAGATGTGCTCGGGTTGAATGCCAAGGATCTCGCACGCGACCTGGGCCATCGTCGTTTCCATGCCCTGGCCGTGCGAATGGACGCCGATGCGGATCTCGGCGCCGCCGTCGGGCGTCACGCGCACGGTTGCCTGCTCGTAGCCGGGGATGATCGGCGTGCCCCAGTGCGAGAATTGCGACGTGCCGTGCGCCGACTGCTCGGTATAGACGCCGAACCCGACGCCGACGAGGCGCCCGTCCGCCTCGCCGCGTTTTTGCCGCGCGCGGATCTCGGGCAAGCCGATTCGCTCCATCGCAAGCCGCACGCTTTGCGGATAATCGCCGCTGTCGAAATGTTTGCCGGCGACGTTGGTGAAGGGCATCGCGGACGCCGGCACCAAATTCTCGATCCGCACCTCCGCCGGCTCGCGCCCGACCGCGCGCGCCAGCGCGTCGACCGTCAGCTCCATCGCGAAGCACACGCCCGGCCGCGCCACCGCGCGATAAGGTACGAAGGGCGGCTTGTTGGTCGCGACCGAATATGTCCGGCAGCGATAGGCCGGCAGCGCGTATGGCCCGGCGAGATTCCCGCCCGCCATCGCGCCCTCGAGCCCGGCGGTGAAGGGCCAGACGGAATAGGCGCCGATATCGACGGTGATCTCGGCATCGACGGCGAGGATTTTCCCGCGCGCGTCGGCATAGGCTGAGACGCGGTAATGGTGCTGGCGCGTGTTGGCGCCGGCGGTCAGGTGCTCGCGCCGGTCCTCGGTCCAGCGCACGGGATGGCGCCGCGTCAACGCAAGCCACGCGATGCACAGCTCCTCGGGCTGAAGCACCACCTTGTAGCCGAAGCCGCCGCCGACATCGGGTGCCACGACGCGGATTCGGCGCTGCTCAAGCCCCAGAAACTCCGACAGCCCGGCGCGGATCATGTGCGGCGACTGGGTCGAGCTCACGACGACGAGCTGGTCGTCGTGATCGTCCCAATATGCCAGCACGCCCTTTCCTTCGAGCGGCGCCATGCATTGCCGGTTCATGCGGTATTCGCGCCGCACCACGACGGGAGCATTCCGCGCTATCTCGTCGATGTCGCTCCCGACCGAAGTCGTCATGAAAAGATTGTCGCCCCAGCCTTCGTGCACGAGCGGCGCGCCAGGAACTCGCGCCGCGAGCGCATCGGTGACGGAGGGCAACGGATCGAGCTCGAGCTCGACCTGCTGCGCCAGGTCCTCCGCCTCGGCGCGCGTGCGGCCGAGCGCGAGCGCCACCGCCTCGCCGGCATAGCGCACCTTGCCGGTCGCGAGCGGCGGATATTCGGATGCTTTGAACCCCGGGATGGCCGAAAGCGCGCGAATGGGTTTGACGCCGACCAGGTCCTGGGCGCTCAACACCTGCGCCTCGAACCCCGCGGGCGCTTTGACGCGGCGGATGCGGGCATGTGCCGCGGGGCTGCGCACGAAGGCGACCTCCTTGAGGCCGCGCATGCTTATGTCGCCGACATAGCGTCCGCGCCCTTGCAGCAGGCGGAAATCCTCCTTGCGTTTGACGCGCGCGCCGATGCCGTTCTCGCCCATCGGGCACATTCTAGGCTAGGATCGCCGGCAAAGAAGGAGGCAACGATGGCGCTCGTAGCGTTATGCCAGGCCGGCAATTTCGTCCATGTCTACGATTTCCGCGTCAAGCCGGGCCGCGGCGACGAATTTATCCGGCTCTTCGACACATTCGACTATTCCGACGCCAACCCGATGCACAAGTCGAAGGCGCAGGCGAAGGACGGCGTGCTGTGCCGCGACGTCACCGACCCCGATCATTTCTATCTCCTGGGCGAATGGCGCGACATCAAGGTGCACGCCGAGATTCTCGTGCAGCTCGCAGCGCTGAAGCCGGAATTCGTGGGCTTGATCGAGGGTGGCCCGCAGAAATTCAAGCCGATCTATGCCGAGGTCGTGTCCTCGACGCCGCAGCACCTGCTGGACAAGGCGTCCGCCGCCGAGTGATCAGGCGGTTGCCGCACGGCGTTCGTATTTGTGCGCCGGCGTGTTGACCGGCTCGACAAGGGGCTCGGCGCGATATGACGCCGCGACGCGCTCGGCCGTCGGCGTCCCGTAAAGGGTGGTGCGCTGGCCCGGCTCGCGGCCGGCACCGCGGATCAGCGCATCGAGCGCTGCCGGCGGCATCTCCTGCCCGAACACCGCGCCGGCCGAGCGCGTGATCGTCTCGTTCATCAGCGTGCCGCCGGCATCGTTGACGCCAGCGCGCAAACACTCCGCGACGCCCTCGGGCCCGAGTTTCACCCAGGACGCCTGGATGTTGGGAATGAGCGGGTTGAGCGCCAGCCGTGCCACCGCGTGCATCAACAGCGCCTCACGCCAGGTGGGCCCGCGCCGCGCGCCAAAGCGGAGATAGAGCGGCGTTTCCATCGGCACGAACGGCAAAGGCACGAACTCGGTGATGCCGCCGGTGCGTTGCTGCAGGCGGCGCAGGTGCAGGAGATGGCGCGCCCAGGATACCGGCGTCTCGACATGGCCGTACATGATGGTGGCCGTGCTGCGCAAGCCGACGCGATGCGCGGTCTCGATCACTTCGAGCCATTGCGCCGTCGTGATCTTGTCGGGACAGATCACGGCGCGCACCTCGTCGTCGAGGATTTCGGCCGCCGTCCCCGGCAGGGAGCCGAGCCCGGCATCGCGCAGCGCCGAAAGGAATTTCTCCAGCGAAATCCCGAGCGTCGCCGCGCCCTGCCACACTTCGAGCGGCGAGAAGGCGTGCACGTGGATTTCGGGTGCTGCCTCCTTCACTGCGCGGCAGATGTCGAGATATGTCGCACCCGTGTATTCGGGGTGAATGCCGCCTTGGAGACAGATTTCCGTGGCGCCGCGCGCCCACGCCTCGGCAACGCGCCGGCGCACTTCGTCGAGCGCGAGATCATAGGGGCGCCCGCGCAGGTTCGCCGACAGCTTGCCCTTCGAGAAGGCGCAGAACTTGCAGCGGTAGGAGCACACGTTGGTATAGTTGATGTTGCGGTTGACGACATAGCGCACGAGCGATCCCACGCGCTCGGCGCGCACGCGGTCGGCGGCTTCGCACACTTCATCCAGCTCGCTGCCGCGCGCAGCAAAAAGCCGCACGATGTGCGCTTCGGAAAGCTCCGTGCCATCGGCTGCACGAGCGAGGATGTCTTTCAGCCCGCCATCTTCTTGCGGCACGCGGCGCGACCACGGCGCGCGCGGCGGCGGCCCGCAGCCCGAGCCCGCGACCCACGCATCGGGCCGCGCGAAGCCGTCCATGTCCATCTGGTCGAGCACTGCGGCATTGAGTCCGGGATCGACCCAGCGCGCGCGGTCGAGCGCGTAGCCGGGATAGATCGCGAGCCTTTCGACCAGCAATTTGCCGGCGGCGAATGTCGCTTCGCCCAGCGCCTCGATTTCGGGCCAGGGCGCCTCGGGATTGACGTGGTCGGGCGTCACCGGCGAGACGCCGCCCCAGTCGCTGATGCCGGCCGCGACGATCGCTTGCAGCGCATCGGGGCGCAAATTGGGCGGCGACTGGATGTTCATCGCCGCGCCGAGGAGGAGGCGAGCGACCGCGATGGTCCAGAGCTGCTCGTCGAGGCTGGGCTCCGCCGCGCCCGCCATGCGCGTCCCCGGCTTCGCGCGGAAATTCTGGATGATGATTTCCTGGATATGGCCGAATTCCTCGTTGAGCGCGCGCAGCGCCAGGAGCGCCTCGATCCGCTCGACCCTTGTCTCGCCGATGCCGATGAGGATGCCCGACGTGAACGGCACGCGCGCTTCTCCGGCGGCACGAATGGTGGCGAGGCGCGCGGCCGGCAGCTTGTCGGGCGAGCCGAAATGCGGGCCCCCGCGGCGCGACAGGCGTTCGGACGAAGTCTCCAGCATGATCCCTTGCGAGACCGAGGCCTCACGCAGGTGCGCGATGTCGGCCTCCGTCATCACGCCCGCGTTGATGTGCGGCAGGAGGCCGGTCTCCTTGCGCACCAGATCGGCCATCTCGCGGAGGTAGGAGAGGGTGCTGGCGTGGCCCAGCGCATCGAGCGCCTGGCGCGCCGCGCGATAGCGCAGCTCGGGCTTGTCGCCGAGCGTGAACAGCGCCTCTTTGCAGCCCGCGCGCGCGCCGGCTGCGGCGATCGCCAAGACTTCGTCGCGGTCGAGATAGGCCTTCTCGTTGCGGCGCGGCGCCTTGGCGAAGGTGCAGTAGTGGCAGCTATCGCGGCAGAGCTGCGTCAGCGGGATGAAGACCTTGCGCGAATATGTCACGCGTCCGCCGTGGCCGCAGTCGCGCAAGACCACCGCCGCCTGCATCAGCGCGTCGAGGTCGCGATATTCTGCCAGCGCCAGCGCCGCCTCGTCCGGGATGCGCGCGCCGGCGAGCGCCAAATCGATCGTCATTTGCGCCACTGCATCATTCTCTCTTCAAGGACGGGCATCATTTCGGATCAGCCGAACGCACGGCGCAGGCGCGGCAGCACGTCTCGCGCGTAGAGTTCGAGAAACCGTTCCTGGTCCGGCCCGGGCGCGTGAAAGACGAGATGCCGGAACCCCATCTCGACATAGGGACGGACCCCTTCGACCTGCTCGTCGGGATCGCTCGAGACGATCCAGCGCGAGGCCGCGCGCTCGACCGGCAGCGCGTCGGCGAGCCGCTCCATCTCGCGCGGGTCCTCGACCGCGAGCTTTTCCTCGGCGGTGAGCGCGAGCGCCGCCCAATGACGCGTGTCGTCGAAGGCGCGCGCGCGATCGGTGTCGAACGACACCTTCATCTCGATCATGCGCTCGACGCTCTCCTCCCTGCGCGCCGCCGCGGCGATGCCGCTGGCGAGATTGGGCAGCAATTCCTCGCGGTAGAACGGCCACGGCTTGCCGCTCGTGCAGATGAAGCCGTCGCCGGCGCGGCCGACGAACTTCGCCATCTGCGCGCCGCCGGCGCTGATATAGAGCGGGATCGGCTCATCCGGCCGGTCATAGATGGTGGCGCTCTCGGTGCGATAGAACTCGCCCGCGAAACTCACGCGCTCCTCGCGCCACAATTTGCGGATGAGCGTCACGGCCTCGCGCAACCGCCCGAAGCGCTCCTTGAAGGGCGGCCATACCATGCCGGTCGCCGGCACGTCGTTCAACGCCTCGCCGGTGCCGATGCCGAGAATGACGCGGCCGGGATAGAGGCTGCCGAGCGTGCCGAAGGCCTGCGCCACGATCGAGGGATGATAGCGGAAGGTGGGCGTCAGCACGCTCGTCCCCAGCAGCACGCGCGACGTGCGCGCGCCGAGCGCGCCGAGCCATGCCATCGAGAAGGGCGCATGCCCGCCGGTGTGGCGCCACGGCTGGAAGTGATCGCTGACGAACACGGAATCGAAACCCGCGCGCTCGGCCGCGCACGCGAAGCGCAGCAGATCGCGCGGCCCGAACTGTTCGGCCGACGCCTTGTAGCCGAGGCGAAGCATGGCGATGCTCTTCCGCGCTCACGCCACGCCGGCCGGGACCAGATCCTTCTCGCCCAGCACATCGGCGCGGTAGATGTCATTGATCGACGCCCAGCGCAGCTCGACCGCCTCCTGCGCCACTTTCAGCGCGCGGGCGCGCAGCTCGGGCGTGGTCAGGTGCTTGGCGCACAGCTCGAGCTGGCGCCGGCTGTGCTCGATGTCGGCGACCGCGTGCTCGGCGAAGAACTCGACCTCGGGCGCGCTGCGCTTGTAGCCGTAGTGCTTCTCGAACGCCGGCAGCACGAGCTCGTCGTTGAGCGCGGGCTGCTGCCCTTCCTGGGTCGACTGCATCGCCAGCACGACGCCCAGCGGCTCGGTGGTCGTGACGGTCGCGTAATGCAGCGAGCGCGCCCACCACGCCGGCGTCATCTTGATGTTGCGCACGTCGTCGGCGGAAAATCCCGCCGCCTTGCAGAAGCGGAAGATCATCTCGTTGTGGTCGTGCGGCTTGTGGCCTTCGCCGGGAATGGCCTTCAAGCCCTCCTCTTCCGCGATGTTCTCGGCGATCGCCTTGCGCACGTCCTCGTGCTCGAAGACGCGCGAATAGAGCACTGCGATCGAGGGCAGCGCGCGCGACACGAACTGATAGTGCAGCGCCAAATACCGCCCCATCGATTTCAACGGCAGCTTGCCCTCTCCGAAGGCGCGGAAGAACGGATGGTTCTTGGTGTGCCAGCGGTCGCGAATGGCGACGATCTCGTCCGTCACCGATGCCATGGGTCTCCTCCCTCGAGCGCCAATTGGCGACACTCTACGGACGGCCGGGGTAGAGTGTAAATATGGTGCCGCAGCGACAACGCCTGTGTGTCATCTTCAATCCGGCCGCGGGAGCCAGCCGCAAGCGGCGCTTCGCGCGCGTGCTGGCGGCGCTCGATGCGCTCGGCGCGAAGGTGGCGCTCATGGAGACACGCGCGCCGGGCGATGCCGAGGACCTTGCGCGCGCGGCCGCATGCGACGGCTACGACGCGGTCGTGGCGGCCGGCGGCGACGGCACCATCAACGAGGTCGTGAACGGGCTGGGCGACGCCCAGATGCCGCTCGGCATCGTGCCGCTCGGCACCGCCAACGTGTTCGCGAACGAGCTCGGCCTGCCGACGGCGCCGGAAGCGCTCGCCCGATGCATCGCGTCGGGCCGTGCCGCGCCGATCTTCGCCGGCAGCGCCAACGGCCGCCGCTTTGCCATGATGGCCGGGGTGGGGTTCGACGCGCGCGTCGTGCAGGGGATCGATCTCGCCTGGAAGCGCGTGACCGGCAAGGCCGCCTATCTCGTGAGCGCGCTCGCCTGCCTCGCGCGGTTGAAACCCTGCCGCTACGAGGTCGAGATCGACGGCGTCGCCGCGAGCGCCGCCTCGCTTGTCATCGCCAAGGGGCATTATTACGGCGGAAGGTTCGTCGTCGCGTCGGGCGCGCGGCTCGACGAGCCTATGTTCGAGGTGGCATTGTTCGAGCGCGGCACGCGCTTCGATGTGCTGCGCTACGCGGCGGCGCTGGGCGCCAACCGGATCGCCGGTCTGCCCGATGCGCGCATCCTGCGCGGGGCCCGCGTGCGCGTTGCCGGCCCCGTCGGTGAACGCGCGCAGGTCGACGGCGATCTAGGGCCGTCGTTGCCGCTCGAAGTGACGATTACGCCGCGCCCGATTGCCGTGCTGCGCTAGAAAGGCCCTGCCATGACCGACATGACCGTCCGGAAAATCCGCACGACGATGCTGCGCATTCCGTGGTTCGAAAGCCCGTGGCTCAAGGGCCACGCCTTCGGCGACGCGCGCAACATCCTGGTGCTCGAGGTCGAGACCGCCGGCGGCATCATCGGCATGGGCTATCTCTTCACCTTCCGGCCGATCCTGAAGACGCTCGCCGCCTGCGTCGATGAGGTGCTCGTGCCGCGCGTCATCGGCAAGGACGCGACTGCGGTCGAGGCGATCTGGCGCGATCTGTGGCAGTGGAGCGCCACATTCGGCCGCGGCGGCATCGCAGCGATGGCGATGTCGGCGCTCGACATCGCGCTGTGGGATGCGGTCGGCAAGCGCGCAGGACTGCCGCTTCATCGCCTGTGGGGGCATTTCCGCAGCGAGCTTCCAGCCTATGGCAGCGGCTGCTTCCGCGGCAGCGGCGGCGACGGCATGATCGAAAAAGCGCTCCACTACAAGTCGCGCGGCTACACGGCGATCAAGATGCAGGTCGCGCACGGCGCGAGCCTCGCGACCGATCTCGACAATGTGCGCCGTATGCGCGAGGCGCTGGGGCCCGAGATCGACATCATGATCGACGTCAACATGGGCTGGACCGCCGACATCGCGATCCAAATGGGCCGCAAGTTCGAGAAGTACGACGTCTACTGGCTCGAGGAGCCGGTCGGCCCGGACGATTTCGCGGGATATTTCCGCATCGCCGAAGCGCTCGACCTGCGCATCGTCGGCGGCGAGACGCATTTCACGCGCTTCGACCTGAAGCCGTTCTTCGAGCGTCCGCTGTTGCCGATCCTGCAACCGGATCCGATGCGCGGCGGCTTCACCGATCTGCGCAAGATCGCCGCCATCGCCGACACCTGGGGCATCACGATCGCGCCGCATCTTTTCCCCGAGCTCAATTGCCAGCTCCTTGCGTCGATCCCGAACGGACTCTGGATCGAGGATATGGGGCTCTCGGAAGATCTGTGGGTCGAGCCGGTGCCGGTCGTGAACGGCAAGGTCGTGGCGCCAGAGCGGCCGGGCCACGGGCTCGCCTTCAAGCCCGAGATCCTGCGCGACTGCGCCCTCGCCTAGGCGTCGACCTCTTCCGGGATGGGCAGGTCTATTTGGAGCGGATCGAGCTCGCGCAGCTCCATCCAGCGCACGATCTCGAGCCGCCCGTCGAAATGCTCGACGAGCGCCGTGCAGCTTTCGACCCAATCGCCGTCGTTGCAGTAGAGCACGCCGCCGAGATCGCGGATTTCGGCATGATGGATGTGGCCGCACACGACGCCATCGACGCCGCGCCGTCGCGCTTCGGCCGAGATCGCGTTGGCATAGTCGCCGATGAACTGGACCGCGTTCTTGACCTTGAATTTCAAATAGGCCGAGAGCGACCAATAGGGATAGCCCAGATGCCGCCGGACGATGTTAAACTTGTGATTGAGCCAGATCGCCGTGTCGTAGGCCGAGTCGCCGAGGAGTGCCAGCCACTTCGCATAGCGCACCACGCCGTCATAGGCGTCGCCGTGCATGACGAGGAGGCGGCGCCCGTCTGCGGTCTCGTGCACCGTCTCGCGCATCAACGAGACGCCGCCGAACTGCGTGTCGCAGAAATCGCGCAAGCCCTCGTCGTGGTTGCCGGGGATGTAGAGGAGCTTCGTGCCCTTCCGCGCCTTGCGCAGGAGTTTCTGCACCACGTCGTTGTGCGCTTGCGGCCAGTACCAGGATTTCTTGAGCCGCCAGCCATCGACCAGGTCGCCGACGAGGTAGAGATAGTCCGATTCGGTCCAGCGCAGGAAATCGAGGAGGAACGACGCTTTGCAGCCGCGCGTGCCGAGATGGACATCTGAAATGAAAATGGCGCGGTAGTGGCTGACACGCCAGGGGAGGCTCACGCGCGCTCCCAAAGGACGACGGCAATCGAATCACGACCGAACATGACGGCTCACTATCACGGAGTTGGGGACAGATTTGTAACGATCCCGAGTCAGTCGCGTGACAAGGCACGAGCCACACCGAGTCGCGCGCACTCCGCCGCCGTGCTAGGACAGCGCGCAGGGAGGATTCCTGCGATGGCCGAACGATTTCGCGCGCTTGCGCCGGGGGAATGGGACGCAGAGCAGCGCCAGGTGGCGGGCACTCTTACCAACGGGCCGCGCGGCGGCGTGCGCGGGCCTTACGTGCCGCTCATCTACAGCCCGGATCTGGCAGAGCGCATGCGCCACCTGGGCGACTTCATCCGCTTCGCCGGCGTGCTGCCGCCACGCACCAAGGAAATTGTGATCTTCACCGTGGGGCGGCACTGGTCGGCCGAGTACATGTTCGGCATCCATCGCGAGATGTCGAAGGAGGTGGGGATTGAGCACGCCATCGTCGACGCGATCGCCGCGGGCCGCCGCCCGGAGAAATTGACGCCCGCCGAAGAAGCGGCCTATGACGCCGCGCGCGAGCTGTTGCGCGCGGCGCGATTGAGCGACACAACCTTCGCCGCGCTGCGGCAGCATTTCGGCGAGCGCGGCGCGATCGAGCTCGTGACCTTCGTCGGCTATTACACGACGCTCGCCATGGTGCTCAACACGGCCGAGATCGCCCCGCCCGAAGGCACCGAGCGCCTGGCGCCGCTCGGCCGCTGATCACTCCGCCGCGCGGCGCCGCTTCGGCCGTCCTTCGAGGCCGCGGCGGTGCTCTTCGGCCTTGGGACCGCCGGGCGCCATGGTGAAGACCGACTCGACGCTCGTATAGTCGTGATATCCCAAGCGCGCGAGCGGACGCAGCTTCAGGATGTCGATCTTGCCTTCGGGCGTGATGACATCGTCGCGGATATGGACGCCGACGACGCGGCCGATCACGATGTGATGGACGGCGTCGAATTCGGTGCCCGGAAGTGCCACCACGCAATGGAACTTGCATTCGAGATGCACGGGCGAGCGCGCGACGCGCGGCGGCTTGACGAGGCGCGAGGGCAGCATCTCGAGCCCGGCGAGCGCGGCCTCGTCGATCCCGGCCTCGACGAATTGCGAAGTGATGTTCACTTCCTCGCGCAGCTCCCAGGTCGCCATGTTGCACACGAATTCGCCGCTGTCGGTGGCGTTGCGCACACTGTCCTTGCGATGGCCGGACTCCGGCTTGGCGTTGCCTGAGAACATGACGAAGGGCGGATCGTAAGCGAGATTGTTGAACTGGCTGAACGGCGCGAGATTGACCACGCCGGCGCGGTTCACGGTCGAGATCCAGCCAATGGGCCGCGGCACCACGATCGACTTGTAGGGATTGTAGCGGAGCCCGTGATTGTCCTTCTCGGGTTCGTAGAACATCTCGCTCTCCTTGCCGCCGGTGGGCTCAGCCGGGCCTTGCCGATCGGCGCACGATCCAGGCCGCGAGAAGAAGCGCGGCGATCAGGATCGCAGCCGTGGCGGCGATCGTCCAAATGAAAATGGGCGCCACGTCCTCAGTAAAATCGCTCACCGGCGCGATGATCCCGATATCGATCAGGGGCGCCGCGCGGCCATTCCATTGCGAGACGAGCGCGATGTAGTCGCGTCCCTGGATGCGCACCGTGGCCGCGCGGTCGATGCTCTCGGGGTCCGAAAGCGCCGCGAGCGCTTGCAGAACCGGCACGCCGAGCGTGCGCATGTCGGACATCAGCTTGTTCGTCGGCACGCCATTAGGGCCGTCGGTAGCGGCGGCCAGAAGATCGAGCGAATTGTCGAAGATATAGAGCGCGCCATTTGCAGAAATCGGATGCTCGGCGATGAAGCGGCCGAGATCGCTGAGCGTGAAGTCGACGCCCAGGACGCCGTGGTTCGCCGGCAGATTCTGCACGGCCGTGACGCCCACGACCGGGATGGAGCTGAATTGATAGGGGCGCGTGAACACGGTTCCCTTCTGATCCACGCCGCGCTGATACCAGGCGGTCTTGCGGGGATCGAATTTGGGGTTTGCTTCGGAGCGCTGCGCCAGAACCTTGCCGGCGGCATCGAGGAAGCTCCAATTCTGCGCGACGCCCTGTCCGCCCTCGGCGACGACCGTGCGCACGACGCGATCCGTGCCGGCGGGCGCGGCGAGCGCCTTGATCACGTCGGCATCGCCATGCGTGGCGATCGCTTCCAAAAAGCCGCCGTCGGCGAGGCCGTAATAGGCGGCGTAAATCGACGGATCCGAATTTGCTGCGGCGACCAGGAAATCGAGCGCGGGATGCGTGAGGCCATTGTCGCGCACCGGCTCGCCGACGCCCTTTTCGTTGGGCGCAAGGCTCGCGAGCGTGACCGCGCGGTCGAGGAGCGTGTCGATCTGCACATCCGCGCTGGCGGCGCGCTCGGCGAAGATCAAGCTTGCGTGATCTTGGGCGCGCGTGAGCGCGAAGGAATACTCGAAATAAAGGAGTCCGCCGCACGCGGCAAGAATGACGGCGGCAATCCCTCCGAGGAGCGCGAGTTTCGCTCCGATGCGCCATTCGCCCGGCATGTCTTTGCGCGGCATCGTACAGCACCGCGCCGGCGCGCGCGATAGGGCCGGGATTTGTCGTGGCCTGCGCCATCGGCTAGTGTGAGCGCGAGCCTGAATGTTCCGATTTCGTTCCGAAGAAGGCCGGCCCTCTCGGCAGCCGGCCCGAGACTGACGCTGGAGGCGGCGCGGGGGCATGCCGGAACGCGAGTTGAAGCTCATCGTCGCGGAAAGCGACCTGGCGAAGGCGCGCCTGGCGCTGCTCGCCATGGCCGGGCGGCCGCGGCCGTCGCGCTCGAAGCTCACCACGACCTATTACGATACGCCGCGCGAGGCGCTGCGCCGGCAGGAGCTCATGCTGCGCGTGCGGCGCCAGGGCCGCCGCTTCATCCAGACCGTGAAGGCGCGCGACCTGAGCAGCGCCGACGTGCTGGAGCGCGGCGAATGGGAGGATACCGTGCGCGGCGCCGCGCCCGATCTCGACGCGCCGCATAGCGGCGGTCACGTGCGCGCGGCGGTGGCGTCGGACGCGCTGATGCCGCTCTTCACCACCGCGGTCGAGCGCACCGCCTTCGTCCTGCGCCCGCGCCAGGATACCGAGATCGAGGTGGCGATCGACCATGGTGCGATCGAGGTTCCGGGCGGCGACAGCGAGCCCATCCACGAGGTCGAGCTCGAATTGAAACGCGGCGACACCGTGGTGCTGTGGGACGTGGCGCTCCGGCTTAGGGAGATCGTGCCGTGCCGCATCGGCACGCGCAGCAAGGGCGAGCGCGGCTATGCCCTGGCGCGCGGCGAGCGCAACGAGCCGCCGGTGCTGCACGCGCATGCCGTGGCGCTCGACCGCAAGATGGCGCTCGATGCCGCCCTTCAGGCCGCCGGGCGGCGCTTCATCGCCGTCACCCTGCGCAACGAGGTTGCGGCGTGCCACGGCGTCGCCGAGGGCGTGCACCAGATGCGCGTCGCGATCCGCCGCCTGCGCGCGGTGCTGGCGGCGATGCGCCGCATGCTGCCGCAGGAGCATTACCGCTGGGCCAATGGCGAGCTGAAATGGATTGGCGGCGCGCTCGGCGCGGCGCGCAACTGGGATGTGTTCGCGGAAAACCTGGTGGGGCCGCTCGAAGGCGCGCTCGCCGACGCGCCCGAGCTCGAGACGCTATCGCGTGCGGCCGAGCGCCACCGCGCCAAGGCCTATGACGAGGTGCGCGGCGTCATCGCCTCGGCGCGCTATACCGAATCGATCATGCGGTTGGCGCGCTGGTTCGAGGCGCGCGGCTGGCGCGACCAGCCGGTGAGCGAGGATTCGGCGCGGCTGGTGGCACCCCTGCGCGAGGTGGCGCCCGACCTGCTGCGGCGCCTGCACAAGAAGGCGTCCCGGCGCTCGCGGCGCTTCGCGCAGTTGCCGCCGCAGGACCGGCACAAGCTGCGCATCGCGCTGAAGAAGCTGCGCTACACGATCGAGTTTCTGGAGACGATCTATGGCCGCCGCGCGGTCGCGCGCTACATGCGGCGCCTCAAACCGTTGCAGGAAGGGCTCGGCCACGAGAGCGACGTGCGTGCCGCGCACGCGCTTGCCGCGGCACTCGCCGGCGATGGCGGCAGGGTCGAGCGCGCGGGCGGCGTCGTGCTCGGCTGGTACGGCCGCGCGCTCAGGGAGTCGGAAAAGGAGACGCGGAGGCACGTGCGCCGCTTCCGTCGCGTCCCGTCCTTTTGGTGAGGGGCGCGCTCAGCCGGGCTGGAAGCGCGGCACGCCGAGCCGGCCGATCCCCGGCAGCAGCAATCCGGGCTTGGCGAAATCGATGCCGAGATTGAGACCGAGAAGGTTGATCTCGAGCCCTTCCGCGCGCGCGACCAGAATCCCGACGACGCCAAAGAGCGAAATCTGGATGCCGGTGCCGGAGGGCGCCGCGGCATAGACGGCGCCACCCGGCAAATAGTCCTTGCCAATGGCGTTCGACGGCAGCGCGAGGCGCAGCTCGGGCACCTCGCGCGCGACGAAGGCGGTGAAGGTGTTGCTGTTGGGGCCGGGCCAGGCGCGATATTCGTGTGGGTAGGGATATGCTGCGACCGCGTCGCGGATCTTGGCGATGAGCCGATCGACGCCGACGCCGCGCCGGTCGAGCACGAGCTCGGGGCGCGCGCCGAACCAGTAATTGTCCGGGCCGGTGCGGTCGATGCGGATCGCCGGCGCGCCGTTGGCGACGCCGAAGCCGACCACCTCGTAGCGCGTGTAGCGCGGCGCGCCCGTTGGCTTCACCACGATCCAGGTATGGACGGCGAAGTAGCCGCGCCAGGCGACGGCGCGCGCGGCATAGACCTGCACGACCGCCTCCGGCGTCATCGCGGGATCGGGCGCGAGGCCCGTCGCATCGCGCCGCGCTTCATACCAGGGAACGCCGCCATCGCGACCGAACATGCAGGCACTCACCAGAACCGGAAGGAGAAGAACGCACAGCATCGCGCCGGCCAGGCGAAAAAGACGCCCGCGGCCGGCCCGCACGTCCTTTATAGCCCGCAGAGTGCGAATTCGCCTCAACCCCTGGCGCTCTTTGCGCGTCCCGTTATTGTGCGGCGATCGTAGCATGATCGCGGACCCTCGTTGACGCAGCGCATGGACATTCCTTACGGCCGCGCCCGGCCCGGCGATGCTGGCCCCAGGCTCAGCCTCGGCGCCGGCGCGAAGCTGCGGCTGGCGGACGGGCCTTATCCCTTCGCCGAGCCGCCGGATCTCGTGCGCGCGACGGGCGTCGCCGACCGGCTCGACATCCTGCGCGAGCATCTCGCATCGCTCTGCGGCCCGTGGGACCGGCTTGCCGCGCTTTTTCTCGCGACGTATTTCGAATGGATCGCGTCGTCGCTCGCAGCCGCCACGCCCGAGCTCGAGGCGACGGCGGCGCGGGCGGGCGGGCTCTTCGCGCCCGAGGATTGGAGCTTTTGCGCGCTCCGCCCGCTGCCGCAGGCGCATCTCCCCGCGGGCGAAGGTGCGCCCGTGCGCGCCGACTTCGCCTTCTGGACCGGCGCCTCGTTCGTCGCGCTCGACCTCCAAGGCAGCGCAGCACCTCGCCGGCAGCGGCGCGACGAGCTTCAGCGCCTCGCCGCTTCGGGCGTGGCGCTCGTCGCCGTGCCGGGCGCGGCGTTACAGCAAGAGCGTGCGCTCCTCCTCGCGCGCTTGCTGCCACAGGATCTCCAGCGCTTCTGGGCGGATGTGCCGTTCCCGGCCGGCCCCTTCGGGCCGGGCGAGCTTGGCGGCCTCGATCTGCCGCCGGCTTAACTCCACAGCCTCTTCGAGGCGATGGCCGCCCCTTCGGCGAGGCATTTGAGCTTCGCCCACATGATGGTGCGGTGGACGCGGCCGGCCAGCGGGCTCTGCGAGAAGCCGCAATCGGTACCCGCCATCACGTTGTCGCGGCCGACGCAATCGACGAAGCGCAGGAGCCGCTCGGCCACCAGCTCGGGATGCTCGACGACGTTGGTCGAATGCGCGATGAGGCCGGGCATCAGCAGCTTGCCCGGCGGCAGCTTCACGTCCTTCCAGATGCGCCACTCGTGCTCGTGGCGCGGATTGGCCGCCTCGAAACTGTAGGCGCCGACATCGACGCGCAGCACGAGATCGACGATGTCCTTCAAAGGCACGTCGAACATGTGCGGCCCGTTCCAGCTCCCCCAGCAAATGTGATAGCGCGTCCGGTCCTTCGGCAGGCCTTTCAGCGCGTGATTGAGCGCGTCGATGTGCATCGATGCCCATTTGCGGTATTCCGCAAGCGTCATCGGCGGCACCATGCGCTCGTAATTGTAGGGCAGGAACGCATCGTCGACCTGGAGATCGAGGCCGGCGTCAATGATCGCGCGGTATTCGGTCTGGAGCGCCTCGGCGAGCGCGAAGAGATAGCTCTCCTCGTCGCGGTAATGCTCGTTCCTGGCGTTGGGGAGCGCGCTCGCCGGCGCCACGACCGGAAGGAAGCCCGCGACGCCCTTGGCCTCGGCGAGCCCCGCCTTGAGATTCTGGATGTCGTGCTGCAATTCCGCCTGGCCCGTGTATTTCAGCGGTCCCTTGACGATCGGCCGCCCGACCGAGCGCGCATTGCTCAAGACGCGCGCGTCGTAGTCGCCATAGAACTCGGGGAACGCCTCGCGGTCGCGGCCGCTGATGACCGCTGCCATCGGGTCCTTGAGCTCCGCCTCCGTGAACGGGCGCCACTCGAGCCCGCTCAAGCGTCGATGCACATAAAAGGCCCAGTTGACCGACTTGCCGTATTCGCCGTCGCTCACCACGTCGATGCCGGCCTCGGCCTGGCGCCGCACCGCATCCGCCACCGAATCCGTGAGGCAGGTCTCGAACGCGCCCGCGTCGTAGGACTGTTTGTCGCGGATCTTCTCGAGATATGCCACGAGCGCCGGCGGCCGCACCAGGCTCCCGACATGGCTCACGACGATGCGACGATCGGCTCTCTGCATCGCTCCCTCCCTTTCCTTTCCGGGAATTGCGCTCGCGCGGCGCGCCATTGTCAAGGCAGGCGAAAGGTGAAATTCTCGGGCCCAATCCGTCGCGAAGACGCCAACGAAGAGGCCCGGGAGATGAAGCACAGCGACACCCACATCCTGACGAGTCACGCGGGCAGCCTGCCAAGGTCCGACGATCTCATCGCCGCCAACGTCGCGCGCGGCAAGGGCGGGATCGAGGAGCCGGAGTTCCAGGCGCTCTTGCGCCGCGGCGTGGGCGACGTCGTGCGCCGCCAGAAGGACATCGGCATCGACGTGCCGGGCGATGGCGAATACGGCAAGGCGATGGGCCACCGCGTCTTCTACGGCGCGTGGTGGAGCTATTCCTACCAGCGCCTCGGCGGGCTCGATCTCGAGCCGGCGGAGATGGACATGCCGGTGCGGCGGCATCAGCCGGGCGAAGTCGTGCTCACCAGCATGGCCGACCGGCGCGACCGGGTGAAATTCCGCGAGGCCTATTCCGACCCCGAGGGCGGCGTCTCGATGGGGCCGATCGTCATGCGCCGGCCGGTGTGCGTCGGCCCGGTGAAATACGTCGGCCACGCGCTCTTGAAGGCCGACATCGAGAATTTCAAGGCGGCGATGAAGGCCTCGGGCTGCGAGGAAGGGTTCATGTCGGCGATCGCGCCGGGCTCGGCGGCGCGGCTCCGCAACAGCTATTACAAGACCGACGAGGAGTTCATCTTCGCCTGCGCCGACGCGTTGCGCGAGGAATACAAGGCGATCGTCGATGCCGGCTTCATTCTTCAGCTCGACGATCCCTCGATCGCCGAGAACTGGGACCAGATCAATCCCGAGCCGACGGTCCAGGAATATCTCAAATTCACCATGCCGCGCGTCGAGGGCCTGAACCACGCGATCAAAGGCTTGCCGAAGGATCGCCTGCGCTTCCATTTGTGCTGGGGAAGCTGGCACGGACCGCACACGACCGACATCGCGATGGCCGACATCGTCGACCTGATGCTCAAGATCGACGTCGACTCATATTCGTTCGAGGCCGCCAACGTGCGCCACGAGCACGAATGGCGCGTGTGGCAGGACGCGAAGCTGCCGCAGCACAAGTTGCTCGTGCCGGGGATCGTGAGCCACGCGACCAATGTCGTTGAGCATCCGCAGGTCGTGGCCGAGCGCATCGAGCGCTTTGCGAGCGTCGTCGGCCGGGAGCGTGTCATCGCCGCCACCGATTGCGGCCTTGGCGGCCGCTGCCATCCGCAGATCGCCTGGGCCAAGCTCGAAACGCTCGTCGCGGGCGCGCGCCTTGCCTCGAAGAAGCTTTGGGGCCGCTAGAGCGTCATCTCGAGCGTGTAGAGTCCGCCGGTGAAGCGGTCGACCGCATAGACGATCTCGTTCTCGTCGACATAGCAGTCGTTGATCTGGACGAAGCCCGCGGGCGAGCCCTTGGGCGGGTCGGGCACGAAGAAGGCCACTTCCTTCGGCTGCAACGGATCGCTGATGTCGTGGACGCGGATGCCGCCGTTGAAATAGGTCCCGAAGATGAGCGTCGACGAGCGGAAGGCCGGGCCCGGCCGGTTCTCGTGCAGATTGTGCGCGCCGAAGCGTCCGCCGAGGTTGCGGTGCGCCTCGATCGGCAGCGGCAATGTGGAGACCGGCACGAGATTGTCTTCGCGCCGCATGTCGAGGATCCAGGTGAGCTTCGGCCAGTCGCCGCCTTTCTCGCGCACCGATTCATCGCTTGCCACCAAGATGTCGCGATCGAAGAGCGGCATCGCCGTGTGCGTGAAGCCCGGGAAGGGCGGATGCGGGTTCCAGTGCCCGACCATCTTCGGGCGCGCCTTGTCGCTGATGTCGAGGATGATGGCGCCGCCGTCGATATAGCCGAGATAGGCGCGGTCCGGACGCTCGGGATAGACGTTCGTGTTGTGCGTCCTGAAGCCGCCGTCGAATTTCGGATGGCGCGGCGGCGGCGGCTCGTTGTCGGTCTCGGCGATGCCCGGCAGCCACCAGCGGCAGATCTCGCGCGGCTTTGAAGGGTTCTTCACGTCGATTGCGCGATAGAACTGGTCGTCCTTCAAGTTGCGCGGCGAGAAATCGGCGGCGCCACCCGAAAAATGCACCGACTCGCCATCGACGAACCAGCATTGATGCACGCCGCGCGACTTCGGCCCCGAGCAGTCGAAAAGCGAAATCGAGCGCGGCGTTTCGGGCTGCGAAATATCGAACAGCTCGACGCCTGCCGGCTTCATGCCGTGCTGCTGCGTCTGGTACGCCACGGCCATGATATCGCCGCACACTTCGAGCGAGTTGGAGCGCATCTGCTTGTGCGGCAGATCAGTCTGCACCACGACCTTCGGATTGCGCGGGTCGCTGACATCGACGCCGGTGAAATTCTTGGGCGCGGATTCGTGCGCGAGCCACAGGATGCGGCGTCCGTCCTTGGCGAGCTGCAGGCTCATGCCCTCGCCGATGCCGCCGTGCCCTGCGAGCTCGTTCTGCGCCAGAAGCCGCATGTTCAACGCCTGCGCCATTGCCATCCCCGTGTTTTCGAGTTTTCCGCCCGTTTCTATGGCGCGCGTCCAGTGGAGGCGCAAGGGGCGGGCGTGGTACGCTCGCCTACGGGATGGCCGCGGGGAGGGGCCGTGGCGCGAAAGCCTCCGGACCGGAAGAAAGCGAAGCGCCGTCCGCCTGCGCGCGCGGGCGGGGGCGGCACCGCCGCGCGTGGCCCACGCACGGCGAAGGCGCCGCCTGTCCGGCACAAGGCGAAGGCGCCGCCCGTCCGGCGCAAGGCGGTCTCGCCGCAACAGCGCGCGCTCGACGACGCCTTGGCGCGTGAGCGCGCCACATCGGAGGTGCTGCGCGTCATCGCCGCCTCGCCGGGCAAGCTCGAGCCGGTGTTCGAGGCGATTCTGGAGAATGCCAGGCGCCTCTGCGACGCCAAGTTCGCCGCGCTCAATCTGATCGAGGGCGATACGGTTCGTTCCGTGGCGCATCTCGGCATGCCGGCGGCGGCCGTCGAGAAGAATTTCGGAATACAACGCACTCGTCCGGGCCCGCTCAGCGCGATGGGGCGGCTCATGCGGACCAAAGCGACAGTCCATATACCGGACCTCAAGGCGGAGCGCGCCTATAAGGAAGGCGAACCCATTCGGCGTGTGACGGTCGACCTCGGTGGAGCGCGCAGCTTCCTCGCCGTGCCGATGCTCAAGGAAGATGAGCTCATGGGCGCGATCGTAATTTACCGGCAAGAGGTTCGCCCCTTCACCGAACAGCAGATCGCGCTCGTCGAAAACTTCGCGGCGCAGGCCGTCATCGCCATTGAAAACGCGCGGCTTCTGACCGAGCTGCGGGAGTCGCTCGACCGGCAGACCGCGATGTCGGAGGTGCTGGGCGTTATCTCCTCTTCGCCGGGCGACCTCGAACCCGTCTTCAACGCCGTGCTCGACAACGCGCTCCGTCTCTGCGAGGCCGACACCGGCAACCTCTACCGGCTCGAGGGCGAGGATTTGCACTGTGCCGCAGTGCGCGACGCTGGCCGGCCGGAATATGCGGCGCTCGTACGCAGGAGAGCGACGTTCCGCTTCGCGCACGACAGCGCGCCGGGCCGCGCGCTCGCGCTGCGACAGGCGTGGCGAAGGGACGACGCGCGCGATGCGCCGGACTACAAGGCCGGCGTCCAATCGGCGGTGGAGAACGTCGAGATCGGCGGAGTCCGCTCGCTTCTCTTCGTGCCGCTGGTCAAGGACGACCGCGCGATCGGCCTCATTGGCATCTATCGCCGCGAGGTCCATCCCTTTACCGACAAGCATGTCGCACTGGTCGAGAATTTCGCGGCGCAGGCCGTCATCGCCATCGAGAACGCGCGGCTTCTGACCGAGCTGCGGGAGAGCCTAGATCGGCAGACCGCGACGGCGGACATCCTGCGCGTCATTGCGTCCACGCCGGGCGATCCCACGCGCGCGCTCGACACCATCGCCGAGACCGCCGTGCGGATGTTCGATGCGGCAAGCGTCGGCATCCGTCGCGTCGAGGGAGACGTACTCCGTTATATCGCAGCCGCCGGCCCTTATGCGCTCGCGCTGCGGGGGGCGATACCTGAGATCGCACTCGACGCGACCAGTCCGGGCAGCCGATGCGTCGTCGAGAACCGACAGATCGCTTTGGAAGATATTACTGAAGGCAATTCCGTCGTTGAGAGATGGAATCTCCAACTTCCGTCCGAGGGCAAAACCCGAACCAGCGCCTTCACGCCTTTGACGCGCGACGGGCGGGCGATCGGGATGATGGCTGTCAATCGAGGCGAAGTCCGGGCCTTTACGTCGAAAGAGCTCGAATTGATGCGCGGCTTCGCCGACCAGGCCGTCATCGCCATCGAGAACGCGCGGCTCCTCTCGGAGCTTCGCGCGCGCACGGACGAGCTAGCGCGTTCGGTCGAGGAGCAGAAGGGCCTCGGCGAGGTGAGCCAGGCCGTGAGCGCGTCCCTCGACCTCGAGACCGTGCTCTCGACCATCGTCGCCAATTCGGTCGCGCTGTCGCGGACCGACGCCGGCGCGGTCTATGTCTACGACCCGGGTACGGACGAATTTCGCCTCCGCGCGACGCAAGGCATGGACGAGCGCCTCGTCGCGGCGATCGAATCGGTCCCGAACCGGCTTTCGGCTCTCGGCGCCACCGCCTTGGGCGAGGCCGCAAAGCGCCGCGCCGCGGTGCAGATCGCCGATCTGCGCGAGGATCGGGGTCCCGTGGCAAGGCTCGTGGTCGAGGCGGGATTCCGCGCGGCCCTGGTCATGCCGCTGCTCCAGCCCGACCGCATCGTCGGCGCGCTTGTCGTGCGCCGGCGCGAGCCCGGCACCTTCCCCGCCTCGACCGTGGGCCTGCTCGAAACCTTCGCCGCACAATGCGTCATCGCGATCGAGCACGCGCGGCTCTTCGCCGACATCGAGGAGAAAAGCCGCGCGCTCGCCGAGGCGAGCCAGCACAAATCGCAGTTCCTCGCCAACATGAGCCACGAGCTCCGCACGCCGTTGAACGCGATCCTCGGCTACACGGAATTGATCCTCGACGACATTTACGGCGCCGCGCCGCCCAAGATGCGCGAGGTGATGGAGCGCGTGCAATCGAACGGCAAGCACCTTTTGGGCCTCATCAACGACGTGCTCGACCTGTCGAAGATCGAGGCCGGTCAGCTCGTCCTCGCGCTCGCCGATTATTCCGTGCGCGACATGGTGCAGGGCGTGTTCGCCGCGGTCGAGCCGCTCGCCTCGACCAAGGGGCTTGCGGTTAAGCTCGACGTGCCGGCGGGCTTGCCCCATGCGCATGGCGATGAGCGGCGCCTCGCGCAAGTGCTGTTGAACCTCGTCGGCAATGCGCTGAAATTCACCGATGCCGGCGAGATCAGGATCAGCGCCACGCAATCCAACGGCACGTTGACCGTCGCGGTCAGCGATACCGGCCCCGGCATCGCGCCGTCCGACCAGGCGAAGATCTTCGACGAGTTTCAGCAGGCCGACAACGCCCAGACCAAGGCGAAGGGCGGCACCGGATTGGGCCTCGCCATCTCGCGCCGCATCGTCGAGATGCATGGCGGGCGCATCTGGGTCGAATCGGAGTTGGGCAAGGGCGCGACCTTCGCCTTCGCGCTTCCCGTCAAGGTCCAGAAGGCCGGCGCCTGACGGACGGCGCCGCCACGATCATCGTGCCGTCGAGCGCGGTCGAAAGCATGACTCTCGGCGGAATGGCCGGGCCCACCCGCGCTCGCGAAGGATGGCGGGACGAAGTAACCGTCAGACCGTCGTCGGCTCTTCCGCCTCAGGGTGCCAGATGAGGAGGCGCTTCCTGAGCATCGCCATGCCCTTGACGACACAGAAGCCGGCGATCGCGATCTCGATGATGCCGGCGAACACGCCCGGCGAATCGGCAAAGCGCGAGGCCGCGATCATGGAGCCGCCGAGGCCCGGCCCGCCCATGATCATCTCGGTTACGATCGCGATGATGAGCGAGATGGGGAGCGCGATCTGCAAGCCCGTCATCACCATCGGGAACGAGGCCGGCACGATGATCTCCCACAGGAGCCGGCGCTCGCTTGCGCCGAGCATGCGCGCCGACCACAGCGTGTAACGATCGACGCCCTGCGCCGCGGCGATCGTCGCCGTCACCACCGGGAATGTCGCGTCGAAGATGATGAGCGCGATCTTCGAGGTGTCGTAAAGCCCGAACCACAGCATGAAGATCGGCAGGAACGCGATCTTCGGCATCGGGAATCCGACCGAGATGATCGGGTCGAAGAACCAATGCACCCAATTGTTGCGGGCAATGAGAATGCCGAGCGCCACCCCCGTCACCGAGGCCACGACGAAACCGAAGAAGGCGCGGTAGAGCGTCAGCCCGACATTGAGCACGAGATCGCCCGAGGTCACGTCGCCCCAGATGCGCTGGGCGATGACGACGGGATTGGGCAGCAGGAACGGCGTCGTGAACGGATGGTCGATGCACACGCTGGCGCGCAGGCACGTCGCCTGGTCCCAGATCACCAGCACGAGGATGATCGGGAAGGTCGAGAGGAACGTGCGCCGGCCGATCTCGGCCCAGCGCGCGAACGAGGTCTCCTCGCCGAGGCCTACGAGCGCGCCCGCCGTCGTCGTCATTCGCGCCATGACAGCACCCTCCGCACCAGCATGAGATAGCCGCGGTCGGCGGCGAAGCCCAAAGCGGCGACGGTGAGCGTCACCGCGAACATGGCGTCATAGACGCCGCCGTCGCCGAGCCAGCCGATCATGTAGCCGAGGCCCGAGCGGGCGACGATCAGTTCGGACGCCACCATGAGGATGAAGGACAGCGCAAGCGCAGTGCGGACACCGGTCAGAAGGTCCGGCAGCGCATTGGGCAGCACCACCTCGAAGAGCGTGCGCGTGCGCGAGGCGCCGAGGCTGCGCGCCGACCACACGAGATACTGCTCGCAGCCGCGCGCGCCGTTATAGGCCGAGAGCGTCACCGGCAGCATGCAGCCGATGAAGATCAGCACGATCTTCGACCAGTGGCCGAAGCCGAGCCACAGCACCGTCACCGGGATGAGCGCCGATTTCGGCATCGGATAGAACACCTGCACGATCGGGTTGAGCAGCATGTCGATCGGGCCGGTACCACGCCATCAGCACGCCGATGATGGTGCCGATCGAGATCGCCATGCCGAGCCCGGCGCCGAGCCGCCACAGCGAATCGAGCCCGTTCGTGACGATGTCGCCGCTGAACACCCAGCCGAGCCAGGGAAGCACGCCGCCCGCAAGGCCGGGCGAGGGATCGGACGGCACGAGAAGATCGAACCACGACACGATGACGCTCGACAGGCTCGGTAGCGCCAGTTGCGACACGAGGCCCGAGCGCGACGCTCCTTCCCAGATCGCGGCGAGGATCAGAAGCGGCAGGTAGCGCCAGAACGCGGTCGCGATCGCCCCGCGCTCGACGGGGCGCTCGTCCAGGGCTTCGGTCCGGATTTCCGCTGTGGCGGCCATGTCATCCTCCTCCGCTCGCGCCGTCGAGCCGCGCCTTCGCCTCCTTGATGAGGGAGAGATCGACGTAAGCGGGGCTGAGCTCGATACCCTCCTTGAGGATGCCGAGCCTCACCGAATCGTCGATCTCCTTCTGGCCGGCCTTCAGATCGGGAACGCCATCGGGATCGCGGTAGAAATCGTCGTGCGTGAAGAAATACTGGAGCTCGTCGGGCTTCTGCTTGGTCACCTGTGCCGCAAGCGCCACCGCGTCGCCGTGATGCTGCGGCTCGAGGAACCAGTGCAACGCGCGCAGATGGTCCTCGAAGAAATCGACGAGCGCCGCGCGGTGCGCCGCGATGAACGAGGCGCGCATCGCCCAGGCGACGGTCTCGGCCGGCCCGCGCGCGTCGCCCGCGGTATAGAGCGTGCGGTAGCGCCCGCTGTCGAACACCCGCTTCATGTCCTGCGGCAGGACCGGAATGAGATCGACCTTGTTCTCCTCGATCATCGGGAACATGTTGGCGAAGTTCGCCTCGATCGTGGTGAAGTCGCTGTCGGCGATCCCGTGCTTCCTGAGCATGATCCGCATTGAGGTGTCGGACGCCGAGCCGATCGCGTTGGTGGCGATGCGTTTGCCTTTGATGTCTTCGATCGTCTTGATCGGCCCGTCTTTCCGCACGACGAACGGCTCGTCGTAGGAGCCGGGCCTGCCGTCCTGGATCAGATCCGACACCATGCGCAGATCGAGCTTCGCGTTGGTGACGCCCAAGGTCATCGACGAGGACGCCATCGAGGCGATCTCGAGCTCGTTGACCGCCAACGCCTGGATCTCCGGCGTCGTGCCGTTGAAGCGCACGCCCGCGAACGTGTAGCTCTTGCCGTAATGCGGGAAGAGCTCGGGATGCTGCTTCACGAGGAGGTCGTACATCGGCGTGACGTGGCCGACCTGGACCCAGCCGATGCGCAGCGCCACAGGCCCGTCGGCGCAGACCGGTAAGGCCACGCCCGCCGACGCGATCATCGCGAGCCCCGCAGCGAAAATCCTGGTGCCCATGATCCTCCCGGTTCCGGACTGGGCCAAGCCGCGGAACATTGGCGCGATCTTAGCAAAGGGGCTAAATTTGCAAACGTGAAATTTCCGTGAGACTTCAATGGAGGCGACCCCGATGGCCGGTGCGGAATCGCTGCCCACGGTGCTCATCACCGGTTTTCTCGGCAGCGGCAAGACGACGCTGCTGAACGGGCTCCTGCGCCATCCCGGCATGGCCGATACGGCCGTCATCATTAACGAGTTCGGCGAGGTCGGGCTCGACCACCTCTTGATCGAGACCTCGTTCGAGGATGCCGTGCTGCTCAAAAGCGGCTGCATCTGCTGCACCGTGCGCGGCGATCTCGTCGACACGATGGGCTCGCTCGCCGACCGCCGCGCCCGCGGCGAAATCCCGCCTTTCTCGCGCGTCGCGATCGAGACCACGGGTCTCGCCGACCCGGCCCCCATCCTGCACACGATCATGGGCGAATCGTCCCTCAAGGAGCGCTATCGCATCGATCGGGTCATCGCCACTGTCGATGCGGTCAACGCCTTGGACCAGCTCGAGCGCCATTACGAGGCGGCGAAGCAGGCGGCGGTGGCGGACCGGCTCGTTCTGACCAAGACCGATCTCGTTTCCAGCGATATGCGCGACGCGGTGCTGGCGCGGCTCCATGCGCTCAATCCGTTGGCGCCCGTCACGATC
This sequence comes from uncultured Alphaproteobacteria bacterium, assembly GCA_963729295.1. Lineage (GTDB taxonomy): Bacteria > Pseudomonadota > Alphaproteobacteria > ATCC43930 > CGMCC-115725 > DATJLY01. The sequence continues at coordinate 265,347 of CAVSNJ010000026.1, read as the reverse complement.
GTGGTGAACGGCGCGGTCGATCCGGATGTGCTGTTCGCGCCCGATCCGCCCGATGCGATAGTGCGCCGCGAACGCCACGCCGCCCAGCACGCGCATGGCCACGCGCACGGCCATGGGCACGACCACGACGACGATCACGCGCACACGCACGACGCCGCCGATCACATGTTGCGCCATCACGGCATCAGCACGGTCTCGCTCGTGCGCGAGGAGCCGGTCGAATGGCCGAAGCTTCGCACTTGGCTCACCGCGCTCGCGTCGTTGAAGGGGCCGAACCTGCTGCGCGTCAAAGGCATCATCAATGTCGCTGGACGCGAGCGGCCGGTGGTGATCCACGGGGTTCAGCATGTGTTCCATCCGCCGGTCGAGCTCAAGGCCTGGCCCGACGAGGACCGGCGGACGCGTCTTGTGTTCATCACCCGGAATATCGCGGCCGAGGCGCTCGCCCAGTCCTTCACTGCCGCCATGACCGAAGGGGCGAAGATTTCGTTCCCCTGAAAACCGACGGGGCTGCCCCTGAGCTTCAAATCGCTCGGGAGCAGCCCCGCCGTGCCTAACGAAGATTGTTGGCTCTTGCCTTACTTCTTCGCCTTCTTGGCGCGCTTGGCGGCCTTTTTCTTGGCTCCACCCTTGCGCTTCTTTGCAGCCATCGTTTTCCCTCTATGCGTGGGTTCCTGCAATCGGCCAATCCGATGCGTCACCCGGCGAAAGAACATATCATGGATTCTATCTTTAGTGTAGAAAAACTTTAGTCTTGCTAAATCTGGGTACGCAAACGAAGCCTCGGTGACGCAAACGCACCCGAGTTCCGGCGCCTCCCCCGGCCCAACTTTCCCGCCCACGGCGCGCCGTCCTCCAAGCCGATCGAGCCCGCGTGGGACGCGCCGCACAACGTCCGGTCGAACGACTTTGCGCGGCGTCGCGCGAAACGCGGCGCCCGCAGTGCCGCGCACGAGCGCGCGTGGCGCGCGTGTTGCCGGCGTTGCGTCGCTTCCCGCGCGCTCTTAAGGTTTCGCGGCAACGAGGCGAGGGGAGGCGTGCATGGCGCTCAAACTGCGGCGTGTGATCACGGGCCACGACAAGAACGGCAAGGCGATCGTCACGATCGACGAGGACGTGAAGAACATCGGCTCGGCGCGCCCGGGCGCGCAGGCGACGGTTGTGTGGTCGACGGTCGGATTCCCGGTCGACAATGACGGCTCCGCCGACGAATCGACGCGGAAAGTCGGCACCACTCTCGGCGGCGGCACCGTCTTCCGCGTCGTCGAGTTCGGCCCCGGCGTGCAGCGCCGCATGCATCGCACCGATTCGATCGACTACGCCGTCATCATGAGCGGCGAGATCGATATGGAACTGGACGGCAGCACCGTGCATCTGAAAGCGGGCGACGTGCTGGTGCAACGCGGCACGATCCACAATTGGCTCAATCGCGGTACGGCGCCCTGCACCATCGCCTTCATCCTGATCGACGCGAAGCCGGCCAGCGCGGGCGGCAAGGTTCTGCACGCCGAAGGCTGAGGGCTCGCGCGGACGCGACCCGCTTCCGCAGCGGTTGCGCACGGATTAGATTGCTTGCCGCCCGGCGGTCGGGCGAACGGGAGGATGTTCATGGCCGAGACAACGCCGCGGCGCGAGCAGGCGGTCGAGCGCGAGTTCCTGACGCTGCACGAATTCGTCAAGCTCGCGCATATCAAGCTGTCGTCGGGCGTTTGGGATTATCTGACCGGCGGGACCGAGACCGAGACGACCTTGCGGCGCAATCGCCAGGCGATCGATTCGCTCGCCTTCCGCCCGCGCGTGCTGCGCGACGTGTCGAAAATCGACTGCTCGGGTACGCTTTTCGGCAAGCCGCTGCGCATTCCGGTGCTGCTCGCGCCGGTGGGCTCGATCGAGGTGTTCGACGAGGGCGGCGCGGGCGCGTCCGCGAAGGGTGCCAAGGAATTCGGCATCGGCGCGCTCATTAGCTCGGTGAGCCAGCCCGGACTCGAGGCGACGGTCGCCGCCGCTCAAGGCGGGCGCAACATCTTCCAGCTCTATGTGCGCGGCGACCGCGCCTGGATCGACGATCACATCAAGCGCGCGGTCGATTCGGGTTACGAGGCGTTCTGCCTCACGGTCGATACCGCAGTCTATAGCCGGCGCGAGCGCGATCTCGGCAAGCGCACTCAGCCGCGCGTTCGCGACCGCGCGTCGGGGCGGGCGTTCCAGGCCGCGCTCACCTGGGACGAGGTGCGGCGCATCAAGGACAAGTGCAAGATTCCGCTCATCATCAAAGGCATCGCCACCGCCGAGGACGCCGAGACCGCGCTCGGCTGCGGCGTCGATGCGATCTATGTCTCGAACCACGGCGGCCGCCAGCTCGATCACGGCCGCGGTTCGATCGAGGTCCTGCCCGAGATCGCCGCCACCGTGAAGGGACGCGCGCAGATCATCATCGATGGCGGCTTCTCCCGCGGCACCGACGTGGTGAAGGCGGTGATCCTGGGCGCCAACGCGGTCGGCATGGGCAGGCTTTATTGCTACGCGCTGGCCGCCGCCGGCCCGGCGGGCGTGGTGCGCGCGCTCGAGATTCTCGAGGACGAGATCTACGAAACCTTGGGCCTCCTCGGCGTCGCGCGCATGGGCGATCTCGACAAATCCTATCTCCATGCCGCGGCGCCGGTGCGCGAGGCGCATGTGTGGAGCGCCTTCCCGCTGCTCAATCTCGATGACAGGGGCTACAGCGGCCGCTGATCGGCGATGGCAGGGCTCGGGCCGAACGAGCGCTTCATCGGCATCAAGGGCGGCCGCGCGCTCCTTGACACGCCGGCGCTCCTCGTCGAACTGGGCGCGCTCGAGCGCAACATCGCCGCCATGGCCGCGCATGCGCGCGCGGCTCGTGTCGCGCTCCGCCCGCACGCCAAGACGCACAAGTCGCTGGCGCTCGCGCGCCGGCAGGTCGAGGCGGGAGCGCTCGGCATCTGCTGCGCCACCTTGGGCGAGGCCGAGGTGATGGTGGGAGGCGCAGTGCCGGGCGTCCACATCACCTCGCCGCAAGTGACCGACGCCAAGATCGCACGCCTCGTGGCGCTCAACGCCGCCGCGCCGCGTGGCCTCAGCGTCGTGGTCGATCATCCGGCGAACCTCGCGGCGCTCGATTCCGCCGCACAGGCGCACGGCCGCAAACTCGACGTGCTCGTCGATTTCGAAGCGGGCCAGGGCCGCACCGGCGTCGCCGACGAGGCCGCGCTCGGCGCGCTCGTGCGCGCCGCGCTCGCGTCAGAAGGCCTATCGTTCCGCGGCATCCAGTCCTATTCCGGCAATCTCCAGCACGTGCCGGTGCGCGCCGAGCGCCGCGCCCGCGCGCTCGCGCAAGTGGAGCGCCTCGACGCCATGCTGAGGAACTTGCGCACCAACGGCATCGCGCCCGCCATTGTCACGGGCGGCGGCACCGGCACGTTCGATCTCGATCCCGATGGGAAGATCTTCACCGAGCTTCAGGTCGGCTCCTATGTCTTCATGGACGTGCAGTATCGTGACGCGCTCGCCGATGGGCGGAACGCGCCGCCGTTCGAGACGGCGCTTCTGGTCGAGACCGCGGTCGTGAGCGTCAATGCGAAGGGTTACGTCACGACCGATGCCGGCCTCAAATGCTTCGCCACCGACGGGCCCTTGCCCGAGCTGCTAACGGGCGCGCCCCACGGCAGCCGCTATGAATTCTTCGGCGACGAGCATGGCCGACTCGTCCTGCCGCCGGGCACGGCCAAACCCGCGCTCGGCGCGCGCATCGAATGCATGGTGCCGCACTGCGATCCGACCGTGAACCTGCACGACTTCTATCACGTCGTCGACGGCGATACGCTCGTCGCGATCTGGCCGATCGAGGCGCGCGGCAAGCGTTAGGCTATTTGGCGGCGACGCATTCGACCTCGACCAGAAATTCCTCGCGTGCCAAGGCCGAGATGACGAGGAGCGTCGAGGCGGGCTTCAACTCACCCAACGCCCGCCCGCGCACCTCGCGATATCCGGCGATGTCTTCCTTCCGCGTCAGGTAGGCGTTGACCTTGACGATGTCCTTCAATTCCATCCCGGCGGCGGCGAGCACGTTCTCGATGTTCTTCCACGCCTGCGTCGCCTGGCCCCGGATGTCCTTGGTGATGCTGCCGTCGGGTGCCGCGCCGACCTGGCCCGCGACATAGACGATGCGCGCGCCGGCGCCGAGTTCGACGCCGTGGCTGTAGCCGGTCGGTGCCGCGACCGTCGCCGGACTGAACGCCTTGTTCATGATTTGCCTCCCTCGAGTTGGCGCCGGGGCGTCCGGCGCAGGAAATCGAAATCGCAGCCTTCGTCGGCTTGTAGCACGTGCTCGCGGTAAAGGCGCTGGTAGCCGCGCGACGGCGTCGGCGCGGGCTCGACCGGGCGGCGCGCGAGCTCATCCGGCGGCACGAGAAGATCGAGCCGCCGCTCCTTGACGCTCAAGCGGATGCGGTCGCCGTTCCGGACGCGCGCCAGCGGCCCGCCGCTCGCCGTGTCCGGCGCCACGTGCAGCACCACCGTGCCATAGGCGGTGCCGCTCATGCGCGCGTCGGAAATTCGCACCATGTCCTTGACGCCGGCGCGCGCGAGTTTCTGCGGGATCGGCAGATAGCCGGCCTCGGGCATGCCCGAGGGCGAGCAGGGTCCCGCGTTCTGGAGCACGAGAAAATCCTCTGGCGTGACGTCGAGCGCGGGATCGTCGATGCGGCGCGCGAGATCGTCGAGCGAGGTGAAGACGACGGCGCGGCCCTCGCGCTCGAACAGGCGCTCGTCGGCCGCTGCGCGCTTGAAGATGGCGCCCTTGGGCGCGAGCGAGCCGAACAGCGCGACGAGCCCGCCCGCGCGCTGCAACGGTTCCGCGAGCGGCCTCACCACCGCGCGCTCGACCCGCGCGCTTTCGTCGGCCGCAAGGCGCGCAGCCAACGTCTCTCCAGTCACGGAGATACAGTCGAGATTCAGCATCGGCTTCAATTCGCGTAACACCGCGCCGATCCCGCCCGCCGCGAACAGATCCTCCATGTAGTAGGGGCCGGTCGGCTTCAGATCGACCAGCACTGGCGTCTCGTCGGAGAGCTCGTTGAGGCGCGCAAGCGGCAGATCGAGCCCGGCGCGGCCGGCGATGGCGGCCAAGTGCAGCACCGCGTTGGTCGAGCCGCCGATCGCCAGGAGCACGCGCAGCGCGTTCTCGACCGCGCCCGCCGTGATGATGCGCTCGGGTGCGAGCCCGCTCCGCGCCAAAGCGACCGCCGCGGCGCCCGTCGCTTCCGCCGCGCGCAGCCGATCGGCATGCACCGCCGGGATCGTCGCCGTCCCCGGCAGCATCATGCCGAGCGCCTCGGCGATCGCCGCCATCGTGCTCGCCGTGCCCATGACGGCGCAGGTGCCGGCCGTGGTCGCCAACCGCCCCTCGACGTCCGCAATCGTCTCCGGCCCGATCTCGCCGGCGCGGAAGCGCGCCCAGAAGCGGCGGCAATCGGTGCAGGCGCCCAAGCGCTCGCCCTCGAACCGGCCCGTCATCATCGGGCCAGTGACGAGCTGGATCGCCGGCCGCCCGGCCGAGAGCGCGCCCATCAGCTGCGCCGGCACGGTCTTGTCGCAGCCGCCCACGAGCACGACCGCGTCCATCGGCTGCGCCCGGATCATCTCCTCGGTGTCCATCGCCATGAGGTTGCGATAGACGAGGCTCGTCGGGTGCAGGAATACCTCGCCGAGCGACACGGTCGGAAATTCCAACGGCAATGCGCCCGCGGCCAGGACGCCGCGCTTCACCGCATCGACGAGATCAGGCACGAGCCGGTGGCAGTTGTTGAAACCGCTCGCCGTGTTGGCGATGCCGACGATGGGCCGCGCCAGCATCTCGCTCGAATAACCCATGGAGCGCGCGAACGAGCGGCGCAGATAAAGCGCGAAATCCCCGTCGCCGTAGTCGGTGAGCCCGCGCTCGAGCCCCAAGGGATCGCTCATCGCGGCGATGTTAGAGTAAGAAGGCGCCCGTGGGGAGAAACGCGCTATGACCCTCGATCCGTTCGTCGCCACCGGCGTGCTCGGCACGGCGCTGATTGTCGCCGCTTATTTCGCCAACCAAAGCGGCAAACTGCCGTCCGACGACCGGCGCTATCCCTTGGCCAACCTGGTCGGCTCGCTGATGATCCTCGCCTCGTTCTACAGCGCCTGGAACCTGCCGGCGGCGCTGATCGAGGTGCTGTGGGCGGTCGTCAGTCTTTATGGGCTGCTGCGGCGGCGGGCAGGATGAGTTTCGCCGCCGCGAGCGCCTCGGCCGCGGCGCGCAGTTTCGGCAATGGCAGTTGCGCGCGCTCGGCCATGTCGAGGAGCGAATGTTTGCCGTCGGCGAGGTTCAGCACCCAGAGCAAGGTCATCTGATCGAACTCTTGGGCCTGCTGCCCGCCGATCGCGCGGTAGAGCCCGCGCCGGCCGAGCTGCGGCTCGCCCTTGGGGTTCTGCGAGAGATAAGTGACATTGCCCTCGACCGCCTCCACCACCTGCCACAGCATGTCGAGCGATTGCTGCAGACAGTCCGGCCGCACCAGCGATAAATCATCGGCCGAGCTGTGATATTCGGGATAGGAGCCATTGGGCGAGCGCATCAGGCAGCCGACCGGCATGTCGAACCCGGGCGAGCAATATTGCCGCTCGTCATAGCCATAAGGGATGAAGGGCTGCACGACGTGCGGCGCGCCGCCGTGGCGCAACACATGCGTCAGCAGTCGGTCGATCTCGGCATTGCCCTGCCGGCTTTGCTTGTAGGTGAAGGCGCCGGGATCGCCGAGGCATGAGAGCACGAGCCCATGCGTCACGCGCGGCACCAGCGCCTCGTTGGCAGCAAGCCAGGCGAGCGAACCGATCGTGCCGGGAATGAAGAGGAAGCGATAGCTCACGCGCCGGGGCGCCGCGGCGATGCGGCTCGCGAGCCAGGTCGCGACCGCGATCCCGGCGAGATTGTCGTTCGCGAGCGAGGGATGGCAGCAATGGCACGAGAACAGGAACTCGGCCTCGCTTTCGCCCGGGATCGCAAGCTCGCCATAGGTGAGAGATCCCGGTGCGAGGCTCGCGTCGATGACCACGCGATAGGCCGCATCGGTCAGGCTGCGCGCCTGGCGCTCGGCAAGGCAGAAGCCCCAGCCTTTGCTGTAATAGGAGGTGCGGTACGGAATCCAGGCCGGTCGCTCCGGCATGGTGTGGATGTGGCGCAACAGCTCGTCGCGCCCGACGATGCGGTCGAGGGCGTGGCTGTACTGCACGAGATGGAGGTTCGAATTGGCGAAATCGACGATGCGCTGGCCGTCGAGCGCGGCGATATAGGCGCCCTTGACGTTCCACTCGTCGGGGATGGTCCAGTCGAGCACCTTCGTCCCGCTCGGAACCTCGTGCAGGACGAGCGGCACCTGGCGCGCGATGCGGCGGAGCGTCTGGCGCAGGCCCTCGCCGGTGATGCTGCGGCAGATCGGGAACAGCTCCTCGATCAGGCGGAACATTTCGGCGCCGTCCGCGGCGCGAGTGTCCCCGACCGGCGCGGCGCGCAGCCTCACGCTCATCTGCGAAATTTCCTTTCGATCGGCTCGGCAAAACGAACGCGAACGGACCCTTAGGGGTTCCGCTGTTCTCCTTGGGCGCGACGCCGGCTCCGGTCTATAATCGCGGTCCTGAGGCGCGGCAAAGGCGAGGGGCGCGCATGAAGACCGTGCTGGCGGTGGTGGGCGACGGCAGCGCGAGCAGCGTTCTGGAGATCGCGGTGATGGCGGCCCGTCCGTTCGACGGCTGCATCGTCGGGTTGAACGCGCTGACCACGGAATATGCGGTGGTGTTCGGCGGCGAGATGGGGTTCTCCGTCTCGTCCGAGGTCGATCGCACGCTCGAGCGCGAAGGCCAGGAACGGCGCGAGCAGGCGCGCGCTCTCTTCTATTCGGTGATGGGCCGCCACAATATCGCGATCGACGCCAAGGGCACCGGCCTGACCGCCGAATGGCGCGAGGAGACGGGGCGCCAGAACGCCGTCGTCGGCACGTTGGGCCGCGTCTTCGACCTGATCGTGGTCGAGCGCCCGGCGAAGCTCGCATCGCTTGCCGAGGCGACGCTCGAGGACGCGCTCTTCGAAAGCGGCCGCCCGGTGCTGATGACGCCGCAAACGCCGCCCAAATCCTTCGCCACGAAGGTCGTCATCGCCTGGAACAACAGCACCGAGACGGCGCGCACCGTCGCTCTCGCCATGCCGTTCCTCGAGCGCGCCACGTCGGTCGAGCTCGTCACCATCGAGGGCTGGCAGGTGCCGGGTCCCTCGGGCGAGGAGATGACGGCGATGCTGGCGCGCCACGGCCTGCCCATCAAACACCGCCATTTCGGCACGCGTGGCCGCATGAGCCCGGGCGAGATCTTCCTCGCCGAATGCCGTACGGCCGGCGCCGATCTCCTCATCAAAGGCGCCTACACGCAAAGCCGGCTGCGCCAGATGATTTTCGGCGGCGCCACCCGCCACGTCATCATGGAAGCCGACGTCCCGGTTCTGCTCGCGCACTGATCCGTCCCCGTCCGGAACCGGCCTCGGCGCGGCGGCGTTTCCGCTGGCGGCGAGGGCCTCATGAGCGAAGCGGGCGGAAACCACGACGAAAGCGTAACGGACGCTGACGCGGGCGCGCGTGTCGCCGACCTGCTCGATAGTCTCAAGGACGCCGCCGACAGCATCATCGAGCAGCAGAAGGCGCGCATGGCCGAGACGGTGCGCGGCTTCGCCGAGGCGCTGCGTCGCGGCGCCGATGCCTTTGCCGAAGAGGGCGGCGGCACCCCGGTTGCGCGCGCCGCCGGCCAGATCGCGGCACAGGTCGAGGAATTCTCCGACACGATCGAGCGGCGTCCGTGGCGCGCGATGCTGGCCGATCTCGAGGACGGCGTGCGCGCGCGGCCCGATCTGTTCTTCGCCGGCGCGCTCGCGGCGGGCTTTCTCATGGGCCGCCTCATCGCCGGCACGTCGGAGCGCTAGATGGATGAGCGCGCGCCGCAGGTCGCGCCGCTGAAGGATCGCGGGATTGCCGCTCTCTTTTCCGATCTCGCGCGCGAGGCGGGTTGCCTCGTGCGCCAGGAGATCGCGCTTGCCAAGGCCGAGCTTTTGGATCGCGCGGCGCGGCTCGGCGCCGGCGCGGTGTTTTTGGCGGCCGGCGCGGCGCTCCTTTTCGCGGCGCTTATGGCGCTCGGCGGCGCCGCGATCCTGGCCTTGGCGCTCGTCCTGCCGCCCTGGGCTGCGGCGCTCGTGATCGGCGCCGTCCTGCTCGCCCTCGGGCTCGGCCTTGTCGTGAAGGGACGCCACGATCTGGCGGCGCGCGGCCTCGTGCCGCAGCGGACCATGAAAACGCTGCGCGAGGACGCCGCCTGGGCCAGGGAGCAGATGCGGTGACGGGGGTCCCTTACGACGCGCGCGGCAAGGACCCCACCGAGATCGAGCACGACATCGAAGCGACGCGCGCCGAATTGGGCGCGGTGATCGACGCGCTCGAGCAGCGCCTCGCGCCGCGGCATCTCGTTGAGAAAGGCATGGCGATGATGAAGGACACGCTCGATGGAAATGGCGGCGCGTTCGGCGCGAGCTTGCGCGCGCATCCGGTGCCGCTGGCGCTCGTCGGCGCTGGGCTTGGCTGGCTCCTGGTGGCGGGTGCCGCCGGTACCACTTTCGCGCGCCGCGCGGCCGGGGAGGTGGCCGACAGTTCCGCTTCTGACGCAGGCGAGGAGCTCGCCGGCTACGCCTATGCCCGCACCAAGCCGCGTCTGTCCGTCGCCGCCGCTGCCGCCGCCAAGGCCGCCGCCGGCGCGCGCGCGGGATTGGGCCGCGCCATCGACGACAACCCGCTGGCGCTCGCGTTCCTGGGCCTCCTCGCCGGCGCGGCGGTCGGGTTGCTGCTGCCGAAGAGCCGGATCGCGGCGCGCATCATCGGGCCGGCCGGCGCGCGCATCAGGGACGACGGGCAGGAGGCGGTCGAACGCGCCAAGAATGCCGCGATGCGCGCTGCCCGATGCGGTCAAGTCCGAGGCCGAAAAGGTTTCCCGCCGATCCGCCCGCGGCGGCGCCGAGCGAGGCTGAGTCGCGGCCTCAGGCAGCCCCGCGCTCGGCCAGCACGCGGCCGGCGCGGCAGGCGGCATCGAGCGCCTGGATCTCGCTCGGCGCCGCGCCCGACAGCGCCAGCCCGCCCGGCGCCGCGATGCGCCAGCGCCAGGCTTCGTCCCGTTCTTCCATCAGGGTGATTTCAAATCTCTGCCCCGCGATGACGAGATCGTGCACCTTGGAGACGGCCGCGTCATCGGGCGGCGAGGACGCCAGGATCATGGCTCTTCATTCGTTGTTGCGGCCGGACCAACGCTGCCGCGCGCGCGCCGGTTCCGCGCCGTTACGAGGGTGCGGCGATCGGCGCCGCGATCGTGACGAGCTTGCCCGCGCGCGCCGCGCGGAAGAAGCAGCTCCGCTGCCCGGTGTGGCAGGCCGCGCCCGTCTGATCGACCAGCAGCAGCACCGCGTCGCCGTCGCAATCGACCCTGAGTTCGACGACGCGCTGCACGTGGCCCGATGTCTCGCCCTTGCGCCACAGGCTCCGGCGCGAGCGCGACCAGTAGCACGCGCGGCCGGTGGCGAGCGTCTCCGTGACCGCCGCGCGATCCATCCAGGCGAGCATCAGCACCTCGCCGGTATCGTGCTGCTGCGCCACCGCCGCGACGAGCCCGTCGCGGTCGAAGGCGAGCGCATCCAGAATTTCCGTAGCATCCATCGTCGTCTCCGTCGCCGCGCAGTTTAGCACGGCCGGGCTTGTCGCGGCCGGGCGAAGCCTGTAGCCTCGCGCGCAGCAACGATAAGGACGCGCGAGGAGCAGGCAAGCGCGGACCGCAGGGAAGGAACGTGGCCGAGTTCATTCTCGCGACGTCCGGGTTGACCAAGGAATTCCGTGGCTTCTCGGCCGTCAACGGCATCGATCTCAAGGTGCGGCGCGGCACGATCCATGCGCTGATCGGCCCGAACGGCGCCGGCAAGACCACCGTCTTCAACCTCCTCACCAAATTCCTCGAGCCGACTTCGGGCCGCATCGTCTTCAACGAGCGCGACATCACCGACGCGCGGCCCGCGGCGGTGGCGCGTCTCGGCATGGTGCGCTCGTTCCAGATCTCGGCGGTCTTCCCGCATCTCTCCGTGCTCGAGAACGTGCGCCTCGCCTTGCAGCGCCCGCTCGGCACGTCGTTTCATTTCTGGCGTTCGAAGAAGAGCCTTGGCCTGCTTGCACGGCGAGGCCGACCGGCTGCTCGCCGATGTCGGGCTCGCGAGCTATCGCGATATCATGGCGAGCGAGCTGCCCTATGGCCGGAAGCGCGCGCTCGAATTCGCGACGACGCTCGCGTTGGCACCCGAGCTGATGTTGCTCGACGAGCCGATGTCGGGCCTCGGCAGCGAGGATATCGGCCGCATCTCGGGCCTCATCCGCGGCGCCGCCAAGGACCGCACGGTGCTCATGGTCGAGCACAATCTCTCGGTCGTCGCCGATCTCTCCGACACCATCACGGTGCTGACGCGCGGCCGCGTGCTGGCCGAGGGGAGCTATGCCGAGGTCTCGGCGAACCAGGACGTGCGCGAAGCCTATCTCGGAACCGGCCATGCCTGAGGCATCCGGCACGGCCGCCCTCCTCGAGGTCGAGGACCTGCACGCCTGGTACGGCGAATCGCACGTGCTGCAAGGTGTGACCTTTGCCGTCAACGAGGGCGAGGTGGTGACGCTTCTGGGGCGGAACGGCGCCGGCAAGACCACGACCTTGCGCGCCATCCTCGGCATCGTGCGCAAGCGAACGGGCCGCGTGCGCTTTGCCGGGCGCGACACGGTCGTGCTTTCGTCCGACCGCATCGCGCGGCTCGGCGTCGGCTATTGTCCCGAGGAGCGCGGCATCTTCGCGAGCCTGTCGGTCGAGGAGAATCTGCTGCTGCCGCCGATGGTGGCGCCGGGCGGCATGCGCGTCGACGAGATCTACGCGCTCTTCCCCAACCTCGCCGAGCGCCGCAAGAGCCAGGGCACGAAGCTCTCGGGCGGCGAGCAGCAGATGCTGGCGATCGGCCGCATCCTGCGCACCGGCGCGCGGCTTCTCCTGCTCGACGAGCCGACCGAGGGCCTGGCGCCGGTCATCGTGCTGCAGATCGGCGCGGTGATCCGCACCTTGAAGGCGAAGGGCTTCACCATCCTCCTCGTCGAGCAGAACTTCCGGTTTGCTGCGACCGTGGCCGAACGGCATTATGTCGTGGCGGACGGTAAGATCGTCGATCTCATCGCCAACGAGCGGATCGAGGCGGAGACCGACAAGATCCAGAATTATCTCGGGGTTTGAGGGAGAAGGAGGGCACCTATGAAATTCAATTTCCTCGCCGGCGCGTGCGCGCTGGCGCTCGCCTTGGGCATGGGCGCGGCCGACGCGCAGATGTCGGGGAAACCCATCAAGATCGGCGTCTTGAGCGACATGTCCTCGCTCTATGCCGATATCGGCGGCGCGGGCTCGGTCGCGGCGGCGCAGATGGCGGTCAAGGACTTTGGCGGCTCGGTCAACGGCGTGCCGATCGAGATCGTCTCGGCCGATCACCAGAACAAGCCCGATATCGGCAAGGCGATCGCCGAGCGCTGGATCGACCAGGACGGCGTCGACGCGATCGCCGACGTGCCGACCTCGTCGGTGGCGCTCGCGATCCAGGACGTGATGAAGGAGAAGCAGAAGGTCTTCCTCATCTCGGGCGCGGCGGCCTCGGACCTGACCGGCAAATCGTGCTCGCCCACGGGCGTCCACTGGACCTACGACACTTACGCGCTCGCGCATGGCACCGGCGGCGCGCTTGTCAAACAGGGTGGCGACACCTGGTTCTTCATCACCGCGGATTATGCCTTCGGCCATGCGCTCCAGCGCGACACCGCCGACGTCGTGACCAAGGCCGGCGGCAAGGTGCTGGGCAGCGTCGACGTGCCGCTCAACAACGCCGATTTCTCGAGCTTCCTCCTTCAGGCGCAGCAGTCGAAGGCGAAGATCATCGGCCTCGCCAACGCCGGCGGCGACACCGACAATTCGATCAAGCAGGCGGCCGAGTTCGGCATCGTCAAGGGCGGCCAGAAACTTGCCGGTCTCTTGGTATTCATCTCCGACGTCAACAGCCTCGGCCTCGAGACGGCGCAAGGGCTCGTCCTGACCTCGGCCTTCTACTGGGACCAGAACGACGAGACGCGCGCCTGGTCGAAGCGCTACATGGAGCAGATCAAGAAGCCGCCTACCATGGTGCAGGCCGGCGTCTATGGCTCGATCATGCATTATCTGAAGGCGATCAAGGAAGCCGGCACCGACGACGGCCCCAAGGTCGTCGCCGAGATGCGCAAGCTGCCGATCAACGACTTCATGACCAAGAACGGCCACCTGCGCGAGGACGGCCGCGTCATGCGCGACATGTATCTCTTCCAGGTGAAGACGCCGGCCGAATCGAAGTACCAGTTCGACTACTTCAAGCTCCTCGCCACCATCCCGGCAGAGCAGGCTTTCCGTCCGTTGAGCGAAAGCGAATGTCCGCTGGTGAAGAAGGGCTGAGGATGAGTTCGAGCAAGACCCTCTCCGCCCGTCTGCGGGGGGAGAGGGTGCGAGCGCAGCGAGCGGGTGAGGTGGGTCGCACCGATCGGCACCTCTCCCTCCCGTTGCTTCGCAACGGGTCCCGCCCTCTCCCCGCTTCGCGCGGAGAGGGCTTTTCGTCATGCTGAGCTTCCTCCACATCTCGATCGCGTTTCCGCCGCTCCCCGCCCTGATGGCGCAGCTTTTGATCGGGCTCATCAACGGCGCCTTCTACGCGATGTTGAGCCTTGGCCTAGCCGTCATCTTCGGCATGCTCGGCATCATCAATTTCACGCACGGCTCGCAATACATGATCGGCGCGTTCTGCGCCTATCTGCTGCTGAAGTTTTTGGGCATCAATTACTGGATGTCGCTTGTCGTCGCGCCGATCATCGTCGGCGCGTTCGGGATCGTGCTCGAGCGCCTCTTCATCCGCCATCTCTACCAGCTCGATCATCTCTACGGCCTGCTCCTGACCTTCGGCCTCGCCCTCATCCTCGAAGGCCTGTTCCGCCAGGAGTGGGGCTCGAGCGGGCTCCCGTATTCGATCCCGCCCACGCTCGTCGGCGCCTACGATCTGGGATTCATGTTCCTGCCGATCTATCGCGGCTGGGTGATCGTCGCCTCACTCGCGATCTGCTTCGGCACCTGGTTCGTGATCGAGCGCACGCGGCTCGGCTCATATCTTCGCGCTGCCACCGAGAACCCGGCGCTCGTGCAGTCCTTCGGCGTCAACGTGCCGCGCATGATTACGTTGACATACGGCTTCGGCGTGGGCCTGGCGGCGCTCGCGGGCGTGCTCGCCGCGCCGATCTACCAGGTGAGCCCGCTCATGGGCGAGAACGTCATCATCGTCGTCTTCGCCGTGGTGGTGATCGGCGGCATGGGCTCGATCTTGGGCTCGATCGTGAGCGGCTTCGTCCTCGGCTTGGTCGAGGGCTTGACCAAAGTCTTCTATCCCGAGGCGAGCTCGACCGCGATCTTCGTCATCATGGCGGTGGTGCTGCTCGTCAAGCCGGCCGGGTTCTTCGGCCGCGAGTTCCGGTGAGAAGCGCGCTCGCCGCCCAGGGCGAGGTGCGCTTTGCCGCGCGCCGCGTGCTGGGATTGGTGCTTCTCGCGGCGGCCATCGGCGCGCCGTTCGTGTTCTATCCCGTTTTCGTCATGAAGGCGCTGTGCTTCGCGCTCTTCGCCTCGGCCTTCAATCTCCTCATCGGTTATGTCGGGCTCGCGTCGTTCGGTCATGCCGCGTTTTTCGGCTGGGCGTCCTATGCCACCGCGTACGCCGTCAAATGGTGGGGCCTGCCGCCCATTCCCGGGATTCTGCTCGGCACCGCGGTCGCAGCATTCATGGGCCTCGTCTTCGGCTGGCTCGCGATCCGCCGCCAGGGCATCTATTTCGCGATGATTACGCTCGCGCTTGCGCAGATGATGTTTTTCGTCGCGAACGAGGTGCCGTTCACCGGCGGCGAGGACGGCATCCAGGCGGTGCCGCGCGGCAAGCTTCTGGGATTGGTCGATCTCAACGATCCGCTCGCCATGTATTACTTCGTGCTGGCGGTGTTTTTGATCGGCTTCGCGATCCTATGGCGCACGGTCAATTCGCCGTTCGGCGAAGTGCTGAAGGCGATCCGCGAGAACGAAGGGCGCGCCATCTCGCTCGGATACCGCACCGAGCATTACAAGCTCCTGGCCTTCACGCTTTCGGCGGCGCTTTCCGGGCTTGCCGGCGCCACGAAGGCGCTCGTATTCCAGCTCGCTTCCTTGACCGACGTCTATTTCTCGACCTCGGGCGACGTGCTCCTGATGACGCTTCTGGGCGGCATCGGCACGCTCTTCGGGCCGACGGTCGGCGCCTTCGTCATGGTGGCGATGGAGAATTACCTGGCGCAGTTCGGCTCGTGGGTGACGGTGATCGAGGGCGTGATCTTCGTCGTCTGCGTCCTGACATTCCGCCGCGGCATCGTCGGCGAGCTCGCCCGCTTCTTCCCGCGCTGGTTTGCCGACGGCGGCGCCGCGCGCTAGACCATGATTCACGCTTCGAATGGGAAACGCCGTTTCCATTCGAAGCGATCTTGCTCAAGCTCAGACGCCGCCTTCGTGCTTCCGCATCTGCATGCGCCAGCGCTTGACGCTGTCGTCGAGGAAATCGGCGCCTGCGCTGTCCACTTGCCAGGATTTCGAGAACTCGGCGCTCCGCGAGCGCGGCCGCTCGCCGGGCGCCAGCTCGTCGAAACGCATGCGCATCGGCAGCGGCACGCCTTCGCCGACGACGATCGCCTCCTGCGGCCGCATGCTGGGGAGCGCGGCGACCATGCCGTGCGCCACCTCGGGCAGCGTGTTGGCGACGAAGCGCTGATCGAGCTCGTTGCCCATGCGGAGCGCGAAGATCGTGCCGCATTGCGACAAGGCGCTCACCGCGAGCTCGGACGGGCGCTGCGTCACGAGGCCCAAGGAAACGCCGTATTTCCGCCCCTCCTTGGCGATGCGCGAGATGGCACGCGTCGTCGCGGAAAATCCCACGCTCTGGTCTGCCGGCACATAGCGGTGTGCCTCCTCGCACACGAGGAGAAGCGGCGGCATCTGATCCCGGTCGGCCCAGAGGGCGAAGTCGAACGCGACGCGACACAGGAGCGAGACCACGACGTTGATGATCTCGGATGGCACGCCCGAGAGATCCATGATCGTGACCGGGCGCCCACCCACGGGAATGCGCAGGAGCCGGCCGATCACCGTGCCGAGGATGTCGCGCGTCACGACGCGCGAGAACATGAAGGCGAAACGCCGGTCGTTGTTCATCGACTCGAGGCGCGATTTAAGGCGCAGATACGGCGCCGACGAATTGGGCTTGTCGAGCTTCCCCATCGCCTCGTCGAGGATGTGGACGAGGTCGCCGGTGCGATAGGGCACGGGCGTGTCGACCGTGATCCATTGCGCGTTCATGTCGCCCGCGTATTTGCGCCGCGCATTCACGATCGCTTCCCGGAGGATGGTGGCTTGCGACTGCTGTTCGAGAAGCGTGCCGCCCGAGACGAGCGTCGCCACCGCTTCCTCGTAGTCCAAGAGCCAGAATGGCAGCTGCAGATTGTCGATGTTGACGATCTCGGCCAGATCGCCGAACGCCTGCTCGTATTCGCTGTGCGGGTCGAGCAGTATGACATGGGCATTGGGATGCTGCGCCAGAACCGCGCGCAGGATGAGCGTCACGGCGCAGGATTTGCCCGAGCCCGTCGTGCCGAGCACGGCGAAATGCTTGGCCAGGAGTTCGTCGGTCATGAGATAGGCGGCGCGCCCCGGATCGTGATGGAGCGTGCCGACGCGCACGTGAAACGAGGTGGGCCTGGTATAGACCGCGTCGAGATCGGTCTCGCTCGCGGCGCTCACCTGCGCGCCCGGCAGCGGAAAATGCGCGACGCCGCGCGCGAAGATGCCGTCCGGCGAGATCTCGCCGAGAAGGTCGGCGACAAGGCTCTGCCGCAGATTCTCGCCCTGCACCAATTCGACCGCGCTCACGGTCGCGACGACGGTGCTGCCCGGCGCCGCGATCTTGACGAGCGCGCCGATTCTGATCGCCGCGCCGAGCTCGGCCGCATCGCGCGTCAGGCTCGCCGTCACCTGCGCGCCGCGCACCGCTTCGATCCGCCCGAGAATTTGCTCCATGTGCCGATCTCCAAGGCCCCCCGACTCTAGCGACGCCGCCTTAACGAAGTGTTCAGCACTCGGTCCCGTCAGGGCGGCAGGCCGGGCACGGAAAAGGCCAGTTCCCGCTGCAGCTCGGAGTACCACAGCGCGCGGTTGCCGGACGACGAGGCGGCGCGGTCGATGCCGGGGACGAGGATGGTCGCGCGTGCGCCCCGGCGGGAGCGGTGAAGAAAGCTGTCCGGTCCATCGAGTGTGTCGTCGGAAAACACGCTCGCGATCGCCTGCGACGCCGGCCCGACCAGGCTGACCGCGGTGACGGGATCGCGCGCGGCGTTCTGGCTCGCCGGCTGGATCTGCGAGAAGAGCGTGCTGCCGGCGTTGAGGTCGCTCACGTTGCCGACCGTGTCGGATTGCGGGCCGCCCGTCTGCACCGTCAGCGGCGCGGTCGGCGATGCGGCGGATCCCGGCGTCTCGCCCGCGGAGCTGACCGTGAGCGCCGGCCCCGAGTTCGAGCGTCTGCAACGTCGCCAGCGCCGCCTCGTCGGCATTGTAGAGGTTGGCCTGATCGATCAGCGTGAGGATGAAGCCGTTGGTCGCGATCTGCCCCAGGATGATGGGCGCACCCGGCGACCTGCCGCCGGCGGTGGTGTCGATCGTCACGTTGGTCGTGAGCGTGGCCGGCGCCATGATATTGACGACGCCGCTCGCCGTCGTGATGTTGCCGCCGAGCGTGATGCCGCTGCCGCTCACCCCGAGGCCGCCCGAGGGCGTGGCGATGCCGAGCGCGATGGTCCCCGATCCCGATGTGAGATCGAGCTGCGGCGCGCCGCCGACCGTTCCGTTGAACTGGATATTGGCGCCGGGCGAACCGCCGAAATTGGTCGTGTCGATCGCGACGTAGCTGGAACCGGTCAGGATCGTCGGCCCGTTGAGCGTCACCGGCGCGCCCGCCGTGCTGACGGCGCTGAGCGCGATGGCGGCGCCGGTCAGGTTCACCGTGCCGAAGGGGGAATTGCCGCCGTTGAACGTCACCGTGCCGCCAGTGCCGGCATCGACGGTGAGCGGCGTCGGCCCCGAGGTATTGAGCGAGCTCGCGAAATCGACCGAGGCGCCGGCCGGATGCCCCGACGCGGTCGTGTCGATCGTGAGGCCGCTTTGCGAAAAAACTTGGGCGCTGAAGCTGACCGCGCCGCCGGCCGTGGTGATCGAGGTGGCGGCTTCATCGAGGTTGAAGAAGCTGCCGTTGAGCGTCAGCGCGCCCAACGGCACGCTGCCGCCCACCACGTCGCCGAGCGAGGCGGCGCCGCTGTCGACCGTGAGCGACTGCGCGCCCGGCGTGGTGCCGTTAATCGTGCCGAGCAGGTTGACGAAATTCCCCGCCGGCGCGCCGATCGTGTTGTCGATCGTCAAACTCGTCGCGAGCGTGATCGGTCCGGTCAGAACGACGAACCCGCCGGAGGCGTCGATGTCGCCGCCGAGGGAGATGGCGCCGCCGCTCACCGTGGCGCCGCTCAAGGGCGAGGCGCCGCTGCCGACGGCGCTATCGAACGTCACGCTTCCGGTGCCGGCCGTGACCTGAAAGGTCGCCAGGGGCGTCGCATCGACGATCGGGCCGTTGAAGACGACATTGGCGCCCGGCGAGCCGCCTCCGTTCGTCGTGTCGATGCCGATGAAATCGTAGGCGAGGCTCGGCGCGAGCACGGTCGTCCCTGTCAGAGTGACGGCGCCGCCCGCCGTGTTGAAGCCGCCGTTGCCGAGCATGATGTTAGCGCCCGTGAGGCTCACCGCGCCGAACGGCGTGTTGCCGCCGTTGAACGTCACCGTGCCGCCGGTGCCGGCTTCGACGGTGAGCGGCGACGGCCCGGACGTATTGAGCGAGCTCGCGAAATCGACCGAGGCGCCCGCCGGGTGCCCGGCCGCAGTCGTATCGATGACGAGGCCGCTTTGCGAAAAGATTTGTGCGCTGAAGCTGACCGCGCCGCCCGCCGTGGTGATGGTCGTCGCCGCAGCGTCGAGATTGAAGAAGCTGCCGTTCATGATGAGCGCGCCTAACGGTACGCGGCTCCCGACCGCAGCGCCGAGCGTCGCCGCGCCGCTGTTCACCGTAAGCGATTGCGCGCCCGGCGTGGTGCCGTCCACCGTGCCAATCAGGTTGACGAAATTCCCGTCAGGCGCGCCGATCGTGTTGTCGATCGTCAGGCTGGTCGCGAGCGTGATCGCGCCGGTCAGAACGACGAAGCCGCCGGAGGCATCGATGCTGCCGCCGAGCGAGATCGCGCTGCCGCTCACGGTCGCGCCGCTCAATGGCGCGGCGACGCTGCCGATCGCGCCGCCGAAGGTCACGCTTCCGATGCCGGCCGTGACCTGAAAGCTCGTCGGGGGCGTCGCGTCGGTGATCGGGCCATTGAAGGCGATGTTGGCGCCCGCCGTCGTCGCATTGTTGGTCGTGTCGATGCCGATGAAATTGTAGCCGAGGCCCGGCGCGAGCACGGTCGGGCCGTCGAGCGTTATGGCGCCGTTGGCGGAGGTGAAGACGGCATCGAGCGTGATGCTGCCCGTCCCACCGGAGACGCTCAGCGTGATGGCGCCGCCCAGTTGGGCGTTGCCGGTCGTGTTCAGGGCCGCGCCGAGGATCACGCTGCCCGATCCGCTCGCCGTGCCGCCGGCGTTGGAATTGGCGAAGAGCCCAATCGCGCCGCCATTGGTCGTGATCGACGCGCCCGAGGCGAGCGTGATCGAGTTGCCCGCCTCGGCGGTGATGCCGACGCCGTTGTTGTTCATGAAGATTGGGTCGTCGAAGGTGATGTTCTGCGTGGCTTGGAGCGTGACGTTGCTGGCAGCGTTCTCGATCGCGCTCGGATCGATCGTGGCGCAGGTGTTTTCGGCGAAGGTGCATTGATTGCCGGCGAGCGATCCGACGCCGCCGCTCTCGACGACGATGCTGGTCGGATCCATGAGCCAGTCGCCCGCTGCGCCATCGGGCGCGCGCGTATCGACGAAGCCGGTGGCGATGCTGAGGGCTTGGCCCGAAGTCTCGACCATGCCGCCATTGCCGCCTTCGCTGCCGCCGCGCGCGGTGATCGTGCCGTCGAACAGTGTCGTCCCGCTCGACCACACGGTAACGTTGCCGCCGGTGCCGAATGTCAACGCGTCGGCGTCGATGAGCGCGCCTTGCGCCACCGTGGTGGCGGCTGCGCTCGGATCGGGTCCGGCGCCATGGAAATCGCCGCCGACGAGCGCCGTGCCGCCGCCGCTATCGCCTGAAACGTCGAGCCGTGCGCCCGCTTCGAGCGTTACGCTGTCGCCGAAAACCTCGATCGTGCCGCCGCTCTCTCCCGTCCCCTTGCCCGAGGCGTCGAGCGTGCCGGCGACATCCGTGCCGCCGTTCGAGGCCGAGAGCACGATCTTGCCGTCGACGTTGGCGACGCTCGTCGCCTCGATGATGCCGCTCGTGTTGATGACGTTGTCGAGAATCGACTTCGCCGCGGCCGCGGTCAGAAGCACCTTGCCGCCCGGCGCGGCAAGCGTGCCGGCGTTCGTCACCAGCGCGCCGCCGGACTCGGCAACCGGCCCGGTGATGGCGAAGCTCAAGAGAGCGTCGCCGACGAAATCGACGGCGAACGTCTCGGCGCCTGCGAGCGCCACCGTGCCGAGCTGCGCCTCGATCAGCCCGTCGTTCCGGACCGACGGCGCCGCGAGCAGCACCGTGCCGCCCGGCGCGCTGATGCTGCCCTCGTTGACGATCTGCGCGCCCGCCGCGCCCGGAAGATCGAAATCGTAAGTGCCGCGGCGGAAATCGCCGTTCGTGATGTCGGCGGTGCTGACGAGCACGCTCGCGGCCGAAATCGTGCCGGTGGGCTCGATTGTGACCCCCGCCGGATTGACCAGCCACACCGCGCCGTCGGCGCTCAATGAGCCTGCGATCAGTGACGGCGCGCCATCCAGGACGCGATCGAGCAGGATCGCACTCGCGCTCTTCTGCACGATGATGACGGACGATCCGGCGGGGATCGAAAAGCTCGACCAGTCGATGATCGCGCTCTTGCTGAATTCGATGATCACCGTGCGAGTCGGCGACAGCGTCTTGATCGCGGCATGGCCGGCCACGATTTCGGCGCCGGCCAGTTGCGCTGCGGCGTCCTCAGGCAGCGTCGCTGCCGCCGCAAGAATTGCAGCAGCCAGAATCCAGCGCGCGGGCGCCGCGGCGAAGCCCCGATTGTGTTGCATGTCCCCGCGCAATTATCGGTGCAAGGGGCAGTGCGGCGCAATGGATCAACTGCGCCAGCGCAACACGCGCTCCTTGACCGGATTGACGAAGGCCCGACCTTCCTCCTGCGCGCGGCGATATTCGTTCTTGAGCCGGTGATACCATTTCGCCTGCTGGTCGGCGTCGCCCACCAGCATGAGCGTCGGATCGTGGCGCAAGCCCTCGGCCTGCATCGTCATGATGTCGCGGTCCTGGCCCAGGAACGCGCGCACGAACGGGCGCAGCAGCGGCTTCAAGGGTCCGAGCCGCGGCAGCGTCCAGTAGATCGCGTGGTTGACCTCGCTCTCGCCGGGTCCGAGCGGCGTCACGGCGGTGAGGTTGACGAGGCGATGCCGGCCGACGCGCACGTCCTCGATCCTGACGCCCGGCAGGCGGAAGGCGATCTCGGTCTCGGGTGCGCCGCCGAGGATGCGATAGGCATTGCTGTTCTTCGACGGCGCGTGGCGCAGCATGGTGAAGCCGAACGGGCTCGGCGCGAACGCTTTCTCCTTGTCGTGGATCGAATGGCGCGAGCGCCACCACCAGGCGCGATGGACGAAGGCGCCGTGCGCCGGGTCCATCAGGCCGATCACGGCATGGTCGATGCCGCACGGCATGCGCACGCTCTCGTAAAGATCGGGCGTGCGCTCGCCGAGCTCGGGCAGCACCGGAATCTCGGGCGCGGCCTCGGGCTTCGCGCCGAAAAAGACCCAGATATTGCCCTGCACCTCGCGCGCCGGATATGAGCGGACGCGGATGCGCCCGACCTCGAAGGTCTCGCCTTCGCTCAAGGACGGGATGGCGACGCAGCGCCCGCTCGGGTCGAAGCGCCAGCCGTGATAGCAGCATTCGAGCTCGCGCCCGTCGAACCGGCCGTGGCGCAGCGGAATGCCGCGATGGGGACAGAGGTCGCGCATTGCGAAGACCTGGCCGTCCGCGTCCCGGCCGAGCAGCACGGGCTCGCTCAGAAGGGTCTTGGCCAAGGTCCGGCCGCGTTTGAGGCGCGCGCCGGGCAGCGCGAAATACCACATCTCCCGCAACGGGGCGGCGCCGTCCTCCACGGGACACTCCGGAAATCCACGGATCGCGGCAAAGCTTAGCCCGCGCGGCCGTCCTCCCGCAAAGCCCGGCCAAAAAGGGTCAGATTTGTGCCGGTGCGAACAAACGAGCCGCGCAGCTGTTGGCCTGGCGCAGAAGCGTCAGCGTTTTCTTGCCCCCAGCTCGATGAGCGGTTAAGGTGCGGCGCACAAAATCGACCGGAGCGGTTCATCGGGCAGGCATGGAATCAAGGGGTTAGAGGTGGTCTCCATGGATGACGTTCTGCGCCGCGACGTACGCCGCGCCTACGCGCTCGAGGATTTGACGGTCGGCATGACGGCCTCCTACCGGCACACCATCACCGATGCCGACGTGAGGACGTTCGCCGACCTCACCGGCGACCACAACCCGCTCCATCTCGACGAGGAGTTCGCCCGGACCACCCGCTTCAAGGGCCGCGTCGCGCACGGCATGCTGACGGCGAGCTATTTCTCGACCGCGCTCGCCATCATGCCGGGGCCGGGCACGGTCTATCTGTCGCAGAGCTTGGCCTTCAAGGCGCCGGTGCGGATCGGCGACACGGTCGAAGCGCGCGTCACCGTCAGCGAGATCATCCGCGAGCGCGGCCGTGTCGTGCTCAAGACGCAAGGCCTCGTCGGCGACACCGTCGTCGTCGATGGCGAAGCGATGGCGCTCGTCCCGACGCGCGGCTGAGCTTTCCTTTTTCCTCATCCTGAGCGTAGGCGAGAGCGCGTCGTCGCAGGACGCAGGTCGGTGGCGGTGCGCGGCCGTACCTTCTATCTTTCCCTCCGGCATGCGCATTCTCCGCTACGGGCGGGCCACCGGCGCCGAGCGCGGCGCGGTCCTCGCCATCGGCAATTTCGACGGGCTCCATCTCGGCCACCAGACCGTGCTCGCCGAGGCGCGCGCCCGCGCCCGCGCCGCCGGATCGCGCTGCGCCGTCCTCACCTTCGAGCCGCACCCGCGCAGCGTCTTTCAGCCCGGGACGGCGCCGTTCCGGCTCACGCCGTTCCGCGACAAGGTGCGGCTCATGGCGGGTCTGGGCGTCGAGCTTCTGGTCGCGCGCCCGTTCAGCCTCGAATTCGCCAAGAAGACCGCCGAGGAATTCGTGCGCGAGCTTCTGGTCGGCGCGCTCGGCGTGCGCCAAGTCGTGGTCGGCTACGATTTCGTCTTCGGCAACGGCCGGCGCGGCAATTCGGCGCTGTTGCGCGAACTCGGCGCGCAGCACGGGTTCGGCGTCAACGTGGTCGATCCGGTCGCGAATGCGAGTGGCGCGGCCTATTCATCGACGCTCATCAGGAAGCACCTGATCGAGGGCCGGCCGCGCGAGGCGGCATCGCTCCTGGGGCGCTGGTGGGAGGTGGGCGGCCACGTGCAGACCGGCGACCGACTCGGCCGCACCATCGGCTTCCCGACCGCGAACCTTGGGCTTGCCGACTATCTCCGCCCGCTGCCCGGCGTCTATGCGGTGCGCGTCGCGGTGGGCGAGGGGGACCTCGTGCGCTGGTACGACGGCGCCGCCAATCTCGGTTGGCGTCCGACGGTCGGCGGCCGCGACCTCCGGCTCGAGGCGCATCTCTTCGATTTCTCGGGCGACCTCTACGGCAAGCCGCTGCGCGTCGCCTTCGTCGCGCATCTGCGGGCCGAGCAGCGCTTCGCCGGGCTCGACGCCTTGAAGGCGCAGATCGCGGCCGATTGCGCCACGGCGCGCGACGTGCTGCGCGGCGGCCAGAAACTTCCGCTCGAAGACGATGCGTAGGAACCTTGCGACACTTTATGCCGTGCTCGGCCTCGGCAATCTCGCCGCCTGGGCCGCAGCGCTCATCGTCTTCCACGACCGTCCGGTGCTGCTCGGCACCGCGTTCCTGGCCTACAGCTTCGGTCTGCGCCACGCGGTCGATGCCGATCACATCGCCGCCATCGACAACATCACGCGGAAGCTGATGCAGGAGGGGAAGCGCCCGCTCGCGGCGGGATTCTATTTCTCCTTGGGCCACGCGACCGTGGTGGCGCTGGCCTCGGCCGCACTCGCGCTGGCGGCGCAAAGCTTCGAGGCGCATTTCGCGGCGTTGAAGGACATGGGGGCGCTCGTCGGCACGCTGGTCTCCGTGCTCGTGCTCTTTCTCGTCGCGGCCATCAATTGCGCCGTGCTCGTCGCCGTGTGGCAGCGCCTGCGCGCGGTCGGGCGCGGCGCCGCAATCGACAATGCCTCGCTCGATGCCCTGCTCGGTCGGCGCGGCCTGTGGGCGCGGATTTTCCGCCCGCTCTTCCGCCTCGTCACGCGCTCCTGGCACATGTATCCGCTGGGCTTTCTCTTCGGGCTCGGATTCGACACCGCGACCGAGGTCGCCGTCCTCGCCATTTCCGCCGCCGAAAGCGCCAAGGGCCTGTCGTTCGGCGCGGTGATGATCTTTCCCGCGCTCTTTGCCGCCGGCATGGCCTTGGTCGATACGACCGACAGCGTCCTCATGGTCGGCGCCTATGGCTGGGCGTTCGTCGAACCGGTGCGCAAGCTGTTCTACAATTTCACGATCACGCTCGTCTCGGTGGTGGTGGCGGTGGTGGTGGGCGGCATCGAGGCCTTGGGCCTTGCCGCCGACCGCTGGGGCCTGGACGGCCCGTTCTGGCGCTTCATCGCGGCGCTCAACGCGAATTTCGCCGGGATCGGTTATGCCGTGATCGCTTTCTTCCTCGCCGCCTGGGCGGGCTCGGCGCTGGTCTGGCGGCTGCGCTTTGCCGGCAAGGCGCCGGGTTGATCTAAACCCTTCAACCCTATATCCATTCGCCCTAGAGCGAAGAATGGCCACCGACTACCGCCCGACGGTCTTTCTGCCGCAGACCGATTTCCCAATGCGCGGCGACCTACCGAAGCGCGAGCCGGGGCTTTTGGCGCGCTGGGCGGCGCTCGACCTTTATGCGCGTCAGCGCCAGGCCGCCAAGGGGCGGCCGAAATTCGTGCTGCATGACGGCCCGCCTTATGCCAACGGCCACCTCCATATCGGCCACGCCCTCAACAAGATCCTGAAAGACGTCATCAATCGGGCGCAGCAGATGGCGGGCTTCGATGCTAACTACGTGCCCGGCTGGGACTGCCACGGTCTCCCCATCGAATGGAAGATCGAGGAGGAGTATCGCGCCAAGAACCGCTCCAAGGACGACGTGCCCGTGCTCGAATTCCGGCGCGAGTGCCGCGAATTCGCCGAGCACTGGATCGCGGTGCAGAGCGCGGAGTTTCAGCGCCTCGGCGTGATCGGCGACTGGCGCAATCCCTATACCACGATGAGCCCCGCCGCCGAGGCGCAGATCGTGCGCGAGATCGGCAAGTTCCTGATGAATGGTGGGCTCTACAAGGGCTCGAAGCCGGTCATGTGGTCGGTCGTCGAGAAGACCGCGCTGGCCGAGGCCGAGATCGAATATCACGACCACACCTCGGACCAGGTCTGGGTCAAGTTTCCGGTGGTGCAGTTCCGCCCGGGCCTGCCCAAATCCTTCGGCACCGCCTCGATCGTGATCTGGACGACGACGCCGTGGACGCTCCCCGGCAACCGTGCCATTGCCTATGGCGAGGACATCGAATATCTCCTGCTCGAGGTGGGCGCGGCCGGCCCGACGAGCCTCGCCAAGCGCGGCGAGCGCATCGTCGTGGCGCAGTCGCGCCGCACCGCGCTCGAGGAAGAGCTTGGCTTCATCGGTCAGACGCTCACGATCTTCAAGGGCAGCGCGCTCGCCGGCGCCTTGTGCCGCCATCCGCTGAACGGGCAGGGCTACGAGTTCGACGTGCCGCTGCTGCCCGGCGATTTCGTCACCGATGAGGACGGCACCGGCTTCGTTCACGAGGCGCCGGGTCATGGCGACGTCGATTTCGAGCTGTGCCGCACATACCACATCGACGCGCCGCAAACCGTCGCCGAGGACGGGACCTATTACCCGCACGTGCCGCTCTTCGCCGGCAAGCACGTTTATTTTCCGGACGGCAGCACCGGTGACGCCAACCGCGCCGTGATCGACGCGATCGCCGCCGCGGGCGGCCTTCTGGGCGTGGGCAAGCTCGTTCATTCCTATCCGCATTCCTGGCGCTCGAAAGCGCCGCTCATCTTTCGCAACACGCCGCAATGGTTCATCGCCATGGCGGCGAACGATTTGCGCGACAAGGCGCTCGCCGCGATCGCCGCGACCAAATGGTTCCCGCCGCAGGGCGAGAACCGCATCCGCGCCATGATCGAGACGCGGCCCGACTGGTGCATCTCGCGCCAGCGCGCCTGGGGCGTGCCGATCGCCGTGTTCGTCGACCGCCGCACCGGCGAGCCGCTGCGCGACCAGGGCGTGGTCGATCGCATCGCCGCGGCGTTCGAGGCGCGCGGCGCCGATGCGTGGTACGACACCGATCCGCGCGAATTCCTGGGCGCGGGCCGCGAGCCCGCCGATTTCGAGCCGGTGACCGATATCGTCGATGTCTGGTTCGACAGCGGCTCGACCCATGCCTTCGTCTTGGAGCGGCGGCCCGATCTCGCCTGGCCCGCGTCGCTCTACCTCGAAGGCTCCGACCAGCATCGCGGCTGGTTCCACAGCTCGCTGCTCGAATCCTGCGGCACGCGCGGCCGCGCGCCGTACGACAAGGTTTTGACGCACGGCTTCCTGCTCGATGAGCAAGGCTTCAAGCTGTCGAAATCGGCAGGCAACGCCTTCTGGCTTGCGGATACCTTGAAGGACCACGGCGCCGACATCCTGCGGCTTTGGGTCGTGGGATCCGACTACACCGAGGATGTGAGCTTCGGCCCCGACATCCTGAAGCATCACACCGAGGCCTATCGCCGCTTGCGCAACACCCTGCGCTATCTCCTCGGCGCGCTCAAAGGTTTCAAGCCCGAAGAGCGCATCGCCGACGATGCCATGCCCGAGCTCGAGCGCTACGTGCTCCATCGCCTCGCCGAGCTCGGCGATCTGGTGCGCAGCTGCAACGCTTCGTTCGATTTCCACACGCTCTTCACCGCGCTCCACGCCTTCTGCGCGGTCGATCTCTCCGCCTTCTATTTCGACGTGCGCAAGGACGCGCTCTATTGCGACCTGCCGGAGGGCGCGCGCCGGCGCGCGGCGCGCACCGTGTTCGATCGCGTGTTCGACTGCCTGGCGCGCTGGTTGGCACCCGTCCTGTGCTTCACCGCGGAGGAAGCCTGGCTCGCGCGCCACGGCGCGGGCGATGGCACGAGCGTCCACTTGGAGCTCTTCCCCGATCTGCCGGCGCGCTGGCGCGACGATGGCTTCGCCGCGAAATGGAACCGCATCCGCGATCTGCGCCGCGTCGTCACCGGCGCCATCGAGATCGCACGCGCGGAAAAGCGCCTGGGCTCGAGCCTCCAGGCCGAGATCGCGCTTTATGCGCCCGATGATGCCGCGACATTTGCGGGGCTCGATCTCGCCGAGCTGTGCATCACTTCGGCGGCCCGGCTCGTCGGCGCGCCGCCGCCGCAAGACGCCTTCGCGCTCGCCGACGTGCCGGGCGTCGGCGTCACCGTCTCTCTCGCGCCCGGCGACAAGTGCCAGCGCTGCTGGCGCATCCTGCCCGAAGTCGGCACGGTGAAAGAGGTAGCCGATCTCTGCCATCGCTGCGCCGACGCCGTCGCCTCGATCGGCCTTCCCGCCGCGGAATAGATGCGCCTCGGTCTTGCCGTGGCCGTCCTGGCCGCAATCGCTGATCAGGCGGCGAAACTCGCCGTGCTGCATCTCCTCGCGGCGGACGGCGCGCGCGTCCTCGTCGTGCTGCCGGTCTTGAATTTCACGCTGACGATGAACCGCGGCATGAGCTTCGGCCTCTTCAACACCAATGCGGCGATGAACGCGCTCGTCTTCACCTTGATTGCGGCCGTGATCGTCGCGGCGCTGCTCGTATGGTTGAAGCGCGCGCAAGGGTGGCTGCTGCCGATCGCGATCGGTCTCGTTGTCGGCGGGGCCATCGGCAATGTCATCGACCGGCTCGCGCGCGGGGCGGTCGTCGATTTCCTCGATTTCCATGTTGGCCAATGGCACTGGTTCGTGTTCAATCTGGCCGATGCGGCGATCTCGGTGGGGGTCGGGCTCATGGTGATCGACGGCTTGCGCGGGCGGCGCGAAACGCGTAATTAGGGATGTTTCTCGGGGTGGGGTGATTTCCTTGTCTTTCCGGGCCGTTTACATTCCTTGCTTATTACTTGCGGTTGCGGCGCTCGGCGGCTGCGATAGTTTCAATCGCGCGATCGGCCGGGAGAAGGTCATTCCCGACGAGTTCGCCGTCGTGTCGCGCGCGCCGCTCGCGGTGCCGCCCGATTACTCGCTGCGCCCGCCGCGCATCGGCGAGCAGCGCCCGCAGGAGCAGCCGACCGTCGATCAGGCGCGCCAGACCGTGTTCCGCGTCGGCGACGACGCCAAGGCGAACCTGCCTCCCGCGGCCGAGCAGAGGAGCGCCGGCGAGTCCGAGTTGCTGAAGCAGGCCGGCGTCGCCGATACGCCCAAGGACATCCGCGAGCTCGTCGAAACCGACGCGAGCTCGCAGATCAGCGACGGCTTCGTCGACAAGCTCGCCTTCTGGCGCAAGGACCAGAAGCTCGGGCCGACGGATTCGGTGATCAATCCGGTCGCGGAAGAAGACCGCCTCGCCGCCAACAAGGGCACGCCGCAAGCGCCCACGCCGGAATTGAGCGGCAAGCCCGTGATCGAGCGCACGCCGACCTCGTCCGGCGGCTGGTTCGGCTGGCTCTTCTAAATTCGTAGTGACGCTGGGGGGACGCTTGGCGGCGCCGGCCCGAGAGCGCACAATGGCGCCGATGCTGCGCCAGCTTCCGCCGATCGTGGTCAACCGCATCGCCGCCGGCGAGGTGGTCGAGCGTCCGGCTGCGGCGCTGAAGGAGCTGGTCGAGAACGCGATCGACGCCGGATCCTCGCGCATCGAGGTGACGCTTCTTGCCGGCGGGCAAAGCCTCATCGCCGTGCGCGACGATGGCGACGGCATGACGCGCGAGGAGCTTTCCCTCGCGGTCGAGCGGCACTGCACCTCGAAGCTGCCGGACGACGATCTCCTCAAGATCCGCACGCTCGGATTCCGCGGCGAGGCGCTGCCTTCGATCGGCGCGGTGAGCCGGATGCTCGTCGCGAGTCGCCGCCGCGGCGCGTCTGCCGCGTGGTCGCTCGCGCTCGAGGCCGGCGTCAAGGGCGAACCCGCACCCGCCTCGCTCGCGGGCGGAACGCTCGTCGAGGTGCGCGACCTGTTCTTCGCGACACCCGCGCGCCTCAAATTCCTGAAATCGCCGCGTACCGAGCGCGACCAGGCGTTGGATGCGGTAACGCGCCTCGCGATGGCCTATCCGCGCGTCGCCTTCACCGTGACGGGCGACGACAACCGCACCTTGCTGCGCCTGCCGGCGCAAGCTGGCAATGACGAGGACGCGCGGCGCGCGCGGCTCGCGGCGATCCTGGGCGATGATTTCGCCGCCAACGCGCTCGAAATCCTGGCCGAGCGCGATGGCTTCAGGCTCGTCGGCCTCGCGGGACTGCCGACCTTGAACCGCGCCACGTCGCGCGACCAGTATCTCTTCGTCAATGCGCGGCCCGTGCGCGACAAGCTTTTGGCCGGCGCAGTGCGCGGCGCCTACCAGGATTTTCTCGCCAACGACCGCCATCCGATGGTGGCGCTGTTCCTTGGCGCGCCCGAGGATGCGGTCGACGTCAACGTCCATCCGGCGAAGGCCGAAGTGCGCTTCCGCGACGCGGGATCGGTGCGCGGCCTGATCGTCGGCGCGTTGCGCCAGGCGTTGACGGGTGCGGCGCATCGCGCCTCGACGACGGTCGCGGACGCGGCGCTCGCCGCCTTCGCGCCGCGCGCCTGGGCGCCGGGCTCGGCCGCGCCGATGGCGCCGCGCGGCTGGTCGCACGGGCCGGGCCTTGCCGAAGCCGCGGCCGCTTACGTGGCGCAGGCGCCGCTCGACGATCTGGCACCCGCCGCGCGCGTTACCGCCGCGGCCGAGCCTGGCGCTGCGTCATATCCGCTGGGCGCGGCGCTCGCGCAGCTGCACGAGACCTATGTCGTCGCCGAAACCAATGACGGGCTCGTCATCGTCGATCAGCACGCGGCGCACGAGCGACTCGTCTACGAGCGCATGAAGGCGGCATTGGGATCCTCTGGCGTGCCGCGGCAGATCCTGCTGCTGCCCGACGTGGTCGAGCTCGAGGAGGGTGCCGCATCGCGCCTCATGGCGCGCGCCGAAGAGCTCGCCGAGCTGGGCTTCGTCATCGAGCGCTTCGGCAGCGGCGCCGTCCTCGTGCGCGAGGTGCCGGCGCTCGTCCCCGGGCTCGACGCGAAGGCGCTGGTGCGCGACCTCGCCGACGAACTCGCGGAGTGGGGCGACGCGTTGTCCTTGAAGGAGCGGCTCGAAAGCGTGTGCGGCACGATCGCGTGCCATTGCAGCGTGCGCGCCGGCCGCCGCCTCTCCCAGGCCGAGATGAACGCGCTGCTGCGCCAGATGGAGGCGACGCCGCACTCCGGCCAGTGCAATCACGGCCGCCCGACTTACGTCGAGCTGAAGCGCGCCGACATCGAGCGCCTGTTCGGCCGGCGCTGACCTACTTCCCCGCCGAACTGTACGGGTACTGCAACGTCCCGGTCTTGAAGTCGGGCGGGTCGAGGATCGGCGTCTCGCCCGGCTCCTCGAACTGGCCGAGATCGTGGCCTTTGACGCCCTGGTACTGCACGGTGAGGATGCGCGCCTTGCGCCACTCGCCGTCGGCGCCGAACGCGATGTCGCCATAGACCGTCTTGAAATTGGTCGCGTGGATGTATTTGGCGAGCGTGTCGGAATCCAAGGACTTCGTGCCCTCGACCGCCTGCTCCAGCACCTGGAAGGTCGCGTAGACGAGCGGCGGCACGTAGAAGCCCAGCGGATCGGTGCCGGCCGCGGCGGCCTTGGCGCGGTATTTGCCGATGAACTCGTCGATGCCGGGGAACTCCATCGTCTTCTCGTGCACGAACAGCTCGTAATCGACGAGCCCGTTCAGATGCTCGCCCATCTGCGCCTTGATCGTGCCGAGCTGGGGTCCGACGATCGCGCCGCCGAACATCTTGGCGGTCAATCCCTGCTCCTCGACCCCGCGCAGGAAGCCGGCGCTGTCGCCGGGATATGCCGCGAGATAAACGAGATCGGCATTGGCCGCCTTGATCGATTGGATGACCGGGCTGAAATCGACCTGGTTCGGCGGATAGACCCGGTCGTAGACGATCTTGAGGCCATATTTCTCGATCCAGTGCTTCGCCCCGTCGATCGCGTTCTTGGCGAATTCCGCGTCGGCCCCGGTGAGTGCCACGGTCTGCGGCTTTGGGTTCATGCTCATCGCGGCCGCGAAATAGCCTTCCGACATCGCCTCCTTGCCGTTGGGCCCATAGGGCATGGTCTGGAAGAAGCGCGGATAATGGAACTCATCGTTGACGGCCAAAGCGAGCGTGTCGAGGAGGAGGGCGTTGTGCTGGATGATGACCGGCATCGCGGCCGAGCTGTAATTGGTGCCGGATCCCGTCAGCAGATCGACTTTGTCGACGTCGAGGAGCTTCGTATAGATCCCGGGATCGAGCGCCGGGTTGCTCTGGTCGTCGTAATGGACGATTTCGACCTTGCGGCCGAGAAGCCCGCCTTTTTCGTTGACGTCGTTCGCCCAGATCTGCGCCGTCACGGTGTATTGCTTGCCGACGCCGGCGCTGGGGCCGGTCTCGGAGATGGCGAATCCGATCCTGATCGGCGCCTGCCCCTGCGCCTCGGCGCCGCCCGCACCCGCGCCCGCCAGCAACGCCATCGCCGCCACGCCCCAAAGCCGCATCGTCCCCTCCCGAGAGATTTGCGCCGATCTTGCCCGATCGGGCATTGAAATTCATCTCTCCACTTTTTCTCGTCATGCCCGGCCTCCGTGCCGGGCATCCACGTGTCGACCTTGTGCCAAAGAACCCGTGGATGGCCGGGACAAGCCCGACCATGACGGTGGCGGAGATCAGCGTTCGTAGCGCAGGAATAGAATCCTGGCGGCGCCATAGCGGCGCTCGTGCAGAAGCGCGAAGCCGGCAGGCG
The DNA here is from genome assembly GCA_963729295.1 of uncultured Alphaproteobacteria bacterium. Taxonomy (GTDB): domain Bacteria; phylum Pseudomonadota; class Alphaproteobacteria; order ATCC43930; family CGMCC-115725; genus DATJLY01. The sequence continues at coordinate 232,701 of CAVSNJ010000026.1, read as the reverse complement.
CCAGAAATTTCTCGCGCGCGCCGAGCTCGAGCACGGCGAGCGCGCCCGCGCCAAGCCAGCCCGCGCCGGCAAGCGCCGCGAGCGCGGCCGCGCCCAGATCCTGGCGATAGGGCGGATCGACGAACGCCAACTCGCACGGGGTTCCGCGCGGCGGCTTCAGCGCGTCGGCGGAGATAACCGCGCATTTCGCCGCCTCGCCGATTGCGGCGACGTTGCGCGTCAAAGCCGCGCGTGCGGCGCCGTCGCGCTCGATGAAGGTGGCAAAGCGCGCGCCGCGCGAGATCGCCTCAAGCCCCATGGCGCCCGTGCCCGCGAACGCGTCGACAACGCGCGCGTCCTCATAGACCGGGCCCGCGGCGAAGCGGCCGTGCGCCAATATGTCGAACACCGCCTCGCGCGCGCGCTCCGAGGTCGGCCGTACCGCCGAGCCTGCGGGCGCCTCAAGCGCTTTGCCGCGATGGCGCCCGGCGATGATCCGCATCTTTGCCCAACTGCTCTGTCAAAACCTTGCGCGGCACCTGCGCCGTCTCGCCGCGCGCGAGATGGCCGAGCTGAAAGGGGCCGTAGGCCACGCGGATGAGCCGCGTCACGGCAAATCCCAGATGCTCCATGACGCGGCGCACCTCGCGGTTCTTGCCTTCGGCGAGGCTCACGGTGAGCCAGGCGTTCGAGCCCTGGCTCTTGTCGATCGCGGCGCGGATCGGCCCATATTTGACGCCGGCGATCGTGATGCCCCGTTCGAGCGCGGCGAGTGCCGCGGCTTCGGGCGCGCCGTGGATACGCACACGATAGCGCCTGACCCACCCGCGCTCCGGCAATTCGAGCGCGCGCGCGAGTTCGCCGTCGTTGGTCAGGAGCAGCAGCCCCTCGGAATTGAGATCGAGCCGACCGACCGAGATGACGCGCGGCATCTCCTTCGGCAGGTGTGCGAAGACGGTGTCGCGCCCGCGCTCGTCCTTGTGCGTCGTGACGAGGCCCCTGGGCTTGTGATAGCGCCACAGCCGCGCGCGCTCGGGCGCGGGCAGCGGCTTGCCGTCGATCCGGATGTCGTCGTCGTCGGAGACGGTGATCGCCGGGCTTTGCAGCACCGTGCCCTTGACGCTGACGCGGCCATCGAGAATCCAGCGCTCGGCCTCGCGGCGCGAGCACAATCCCGCGCGCGCGATGAGCTTGGCGATGCGCTCAGCCACAGGCGGCGATGAAGGATTGGAAGATGCGCCGGTCGCCGTCGGAGAGGAGATATTCCGGATGCCACTGCACGCCGAGGCAGAACCGGCGGCCTGGCGCCTCGATCCCCTCGATGACGCCGTCCTCGGCCACCGCATCGACGATGAGGCCCTCGCCCGGCGCCTTCACCGCCTGGTGATGCGCGCTGTTGACCGCAAGCTGCTCCGTCCCGGCGATGCGGTGGAGCAGTGTGCCCTTGGCGATCGTGACCGTGTGGCCGGGCTCGGTGCGCGGATTGGGCTGCTCGTGCGCCAATGCGTTCGGCACCTCGTCCGGGATGTGCTGGAGGAGCGTGCCGCCCAAGGCCACGTTCAGAAGCTGCTGCCCGCCGCAGATGCCGAGGACCGGCAGGTCGCGCGTCACCGCCCCGCGCGTGATGGCGAGCTCGAAATCCGTGCGCCGTTCCTTGAGCTTCACCGTCTCGTGCCGGGTCAGCGCGCCGAACAGGCTCGGGTCGACGTCGAACGCGCCGCCGGTGACGACGAGCCCCGTGATGAGGCCGAGATAGGATGCGACCGCCGCCCCCTCGTGCGGCAGCAGCACCGGCACGCCGCCTGCGGCGGCGATCGCGTCGCAGTAATTCTCTCTGAGCGCGTACCACGGATGGGTCTTGGAATACCCGCCCTTGTCCTCGCGGTCGAGCGTAAGGCCGATGATGGGCTGCGCCATAGGCCTATAGTAGCGCCCGATGACTCCCTCGCCCATGTCCGTCGCGCACGAGGAGGCCGAGGCCGCGTTTTCGCGCGGCGAGGTGCCGGTCGGCGCGGTCGTGGTCGATGCGGCGGGCACGGTTCTCGCGCGCGCCGGCAACCGGGTCGAGGAATTGGCCGATCCGACGGCGCATGCCGAACTTCTGGCGCTGCGCGCGGCGGCATCCGCGCGGGGCGCGCCGCGGCTCGAGGATTGCGACCTCTATGTCACGCTCGAGCCATGCGCCATGTGCGCCGCCGCCATTTCCTTTGCCCGCATCCGCCGCCTCTATTTCGGCGCTCCTGACGAGAAGGGCGGCGCGGTCGAGCACGGCCCGCGTTTTTTCGCGCAGGCCACCTGCCACCACCGCCCCGAGGTTCTCGGCGGCATCGACGCGGCGAGGTCATCCTCCCTGCTGCGCCGGTTCTTCGCGGCGCGGCGGTAAGTGTACGTAATTTACGTTGAACTTTGCCGCGCCATGTGCTATAAAAGTGACCGTGCTTGCAGCGCCCGCCGGGACAGTCCTGTCGGGCGCTTCGCACGTTCGGAACGGCGCGGTCGGGAGCTCTTCAAATTGCGGAACAAACCCAATTTGCGGACTCACCCTCTCCCCTCTGGCGCGAGGGTTGGGGTGAGAGGGCTGGTGCGCGTCGCCCGCCGAACGCTTGGACCGGGCGGACGGAATTGCCGAACGAACCCAATTCGCCACAAAACCTGTGATTTCGCGGAACGAACCCAATTTTAGTGAGCAAAATCAAATATTTGACTTTTCGGCCTGGACTGCCCGCCAGCCGATGTCGCGGCGGCAGAAGCCCTCGGGCCAGCGGATCCTGTCGACCGCCGCGTAGGCCCGCGCCTGCGCCTCGGTCACGCTCGCCCCGAGCCCCACCACGTCGAGCACGCGGCCGCTGTCGCTGACGATGCGGCCGCCGTCGGCCCTGGTGCCGGCGTGGAACAGCAGCACGTTGGCGTCGTCCTCGAACGTCTCGAGCCCTTCGATCGCGCTCCCTTTCTCATAGGCGCCGGGATAGCCCTTCGCCGCCAGCACGACGCAGAGCGCCGCCTCCTCGTGCCAGCGCAGGTCGAAAGTCTTGAGGACGCCGTCGCGCGCCGCGATGAGCGCCGGCAACAGGTCGCTGCGCAAGCGCGGCAGCAGCACCTGCGCCTCGGGGTCGCCGAAGCGGCAGTTGTATTCGATCAGCTTCGGTCCCGCCTCGGTCAGCATCAATCCGGCATAGAGCACGCCCTTGTAGGGCCGTCCTTCGGCCGCCATCGCCGCCACGGTCGGGTTGACTATGCGCGCCATCACCTGCGCTTCGAGCGCTGGCGTCAGGCACGGCGCCGGCGAATAGGCCCCCATGCCGCCGGTGTTGGGGCCGGTGTCGCCGTCGCCGACGCGCTTGTGGTCCTGCGCCGAGCCCAAGGGCAGCGCATGCGTGCCATCGACCAGCGCGAAGAAGCTTGCCTCCTCGCCGGCGAGGAACTCCTCGATCACCAACTCGGCGCCGGCCAGCCCGAATTTCTGCGCCGTGAGCGCGTCATCGATCGCGGCCTCGGCCTCGGCGAGGCTTGTCGCCACGGTGACGCCCTTGCCCGCGGCAAGCCCGTCCGCCTTGACGACGATTGGCGCGCCCTGTTTGCGCACATAGGCCTTCGCCGCGGCTGCATCATCGAAGCGGCGATAGGCCGCGGTCGGGATGTCGTGCCGCGCGCACAGATCTTTGGTGAAGCCTTTCGACGCTTCGAGCTGCGCCGCCGCGGCGCTGGGGCCGGAGGCGGCGATGCCCGCCGCCTCGAGCCGGTCGACGAGGCCCAAGGCCAGGGGCGCCTCGGGCCCGACCACGACGAAGTCGATCTTTTCGCGCTGGCAGAGATCGAGGATGCCGGGAATGTCGGTCGCATCGACCGGCACGCAGGTCGCGTCCTTGGCGATGCCGGGATTGCCAGGCGCGCAATAGAGCCGGTCGGCGAGCGGCGAGGCGGCGATCGCCCAGGCAAGCGCATGTTCGCGCCCGCCCGATCCGACGATGAGAACCCGCATGCGCCGTCCCTCGTGCTGCCCCGCCTCGACGCTCTATCATAGCCGCCGATGAGCGAATCCCCCACCGAAGCCGCCGCCGCGCCGCGCGCCGCGATCGCCGCCTATACGGTGAGCGAGATCGCCGCGCTCCTGAAGCGGACGATCGAGCAGGCCTTCGCTTACGTGCGCGTGCGCGGCGAGATCACCGGCTGGAAGCGCGTCGCCTCGGGACACAGCTATTTCGCGCTGAAGGACGAGGACGCGGTGCTCGACGGCGTGTGCTGGCGCTCGACGCGCCTTTCCTTCAAGCCCGAAGACGGGATGGAGGTGATCTGCACCGGGCGGATCACCACTTTCCCGGGCCGCTCGCGCTATCAGCTCGTGGTCGAAGCGATCGAGCTCGCCGGCGTCGGCGCGCTCTTGAAGCTCTTGGCCGAGCGCAAACAAAAACTCGCGGCCGAGGGCCTGTTCGCCGAGGAGCGCAAGAAGCGCCTCCCTTATCTCCCGTCCGTCATCGGTGTCGTCACCTCGCCGACCGGCGCCGTCATCCGCGACATATTGCATCGCGTGAGGGAGCGCTTCCCGCGCACCGTGCTGCTCTGGCCCGTTGCGGTGCAGGGCGAAGGTGCCGCCGAGCAGGTGGCGGCCGCGATCGAAGGCTTCAACCGCCTCGCGCCGGGGGCGTCGCCGCCCCGGCCCGATCTCCTCATCGTCGCGCGCGGCGGCGGCAGCCTCGAGGATCTGATGCCGTTCAACGAGGAGATCGTGGTGCGCGCCGCCGCCGCCTCGGCGATCCCGCTCATCTCCGCCGTCGGGCACGAGACCGACACGACGCTCATTGATTTCGCCGCCGACCGGCGCGCGCCGACGCCGACCGCGGCGGCGGAGATGGCGGTTCCGGTGCGGCTCGAATTGATCGCCGAGCTCGACGGCAAGGCGCTGCGCGGCGCCAATGCCGTGGCCCGCCGCTTCGGCGAATGGCGCGCGCATGTGCGGGCGGCGGCGCGCGGCCTGCCCGATCCGCGCTCGCTCCTCTTCCATGCGACGCAGCGGCTCGACGACCGCGCCGAGCGGCTGGCGCTCGCGCTGCGCCACCTGGCGCGGCTCGCCGCCGAGCGCCTCAAGGACGTGCCGCTGCGTCTGACGCGCGCGGCGCGGCGTTTTGTCGCCGATCGCGAGACGAGGCTGCAGGGCCTCGCCGGGCGTCTCAAGAGCTGGCAGCAGGCGCAGGAGAGCGTGATGGCGAAAGGTTATGTGCGTGTCCGCGGCGACAGCGGCACGGTGCTGACGGATGCCGCGCATGTGGCTCCCGGTGCATCGCTTCTGCTCGAATTCCACGACGGTGCCGTCCCCGCCACGGCGGCACGCGACAAGCGTCCCGCCCGTGCTCCGGGAGAGCGCCAGGGCAAGCTTCTCTAGATCGCGGCGAACACGAATAAAAAGCCCCGAAAACCGGCGCAAATAGTTCCCCCCGTGGGGTGATCCGGCTGACCTTCTGTTAAGGCATTCAGCCTTAAACCCGCACTCCCATGCGGGCCTTGAAGACCATAACAACCGGCGAGCGCGCGCCCCGTCCCCATCCCGTTCCGCGCCTCTGCCGCGATCCGCGCGCGATCCTCGTGATCGACTTCGCCGCGTTCTCGCGCCTGCCCGACGATTCGATCCCGGTGTTCCACGAGTGCGTCATGCGCCCCGTGGCCGAGGTGATGGCGGAGCACGAGGACGGGCGGCTCTACGACAATTCCTGGGGCGACGCGATCATCACGGTGTTCGAGGGCGCGCCCTTGGCCGCGCATTTCTCGCTCGATCTCCAGGCGCGGCTCGATCGGGTGCCGTTTGCGACGCTCGGATTGCCGGCGACGCTCCGCCCGCGCATCGCCGGCGATTTCGGCAAGACCTGGCAAGGTTACGACTTCGTCCGCAAGGAGTTGACCTTCTACGGCGTACATGTGACGCGCGCGGCGCGGCTCGAGCCGGTGACGCCGCCGGGCGCCGTCTATGTGACGCAATCCTTCGCTTCCGCGGCTTCAGAAGATCCCGCGCTTTCCTGCCGCTACGTCGGCGAGCTCGCGACCGCCAAGAATTTCGGCGTCCTCAGCGCGTATGAGCTCACTCGTGCGCCGGAGGCGTCGTGGACAGCGCCCCGCTCGTAATCGTCGGCTCGGGTCCCGCCGGACTTGCCGCCGCGGTGCAGGCGACGCGCCGCGGCATGACGCACGTCATGCTCGAGCGCAGCTCGAATTTCGCCGACACGATCCACAATTTCGCCAAGGGCAAGCTCGTCATGAGCACGCCCAAGCGCCTGCCCTTGCAGCCGGGGCTCGCGCTTTCGTTCGACGAAGGCCCGGTCGAGCGCGTGCTCGCGACCTGGCGCAAGGAGCTCGACGAGGCCGGCGCCTTGAAGCGCTTGCGCATCGCGAGCGAGGCGATCCGCATCGCGCGCGAGGGCAACTCCTTCCGCGTCGAATTGGCGCGCGGCGACACGATCGCCGCCGACACCGTCATCCTCGCGATGGGGACGCAGGGCAACATCACCAAGCTTGCGGTGCCGGGCGCCGAGCGCGTGCGCTATCAGCTGCGCGACGCCAATGAGTACGGCGGCAAAGAGATCTTCGTCGTGGGCTCGGGCGACACGGCGATCGAGAACGCGCTCGCTCTGGCCGACGAGAACCGCGTGACGATGGTCGTGCGCGGCCGCGCCTTCAAGCCCGAGAAAGTGACGGTCGCCAATCTCGCCGCGGTCGAGGCGGCGATCTGCGAGGGCCGGATCGCCTGCCGCTACGACGCCGAGACGGTACGGATCGAGGACCGCCGCATCGTGCTGCGCGTCGCCGGGCGCGAGGAGCAGCATCCGTGCGATCACGTCATCGCGCGCATCGGCTCGGTCAAGCCGCGCAAGTTCCTGGAAGCGTGCGGCGTCACCTTCGAGACCGAGGGCGATGACGCCGATCCCGCGCTCGACGCGCATTACCAGTCGACGGTGCCGGGCCTCTACGTCGTGGGCTCGCTCGCGGGCTACCCGCTCATCAAGCACTGCCTCAACCAGGGATTCGAGGCGGTCGAGCACATCGCCGGTGAGCCGGTGGCGCCCGCCGACACGCCGGCGCTCTCCGAAACCTTCGGCAAGATCGTGCGCAAGCGCGACGTTGAGGCGGCGCTTCAGAAGATCACCCGCACCATCCCGCTCTTCGCGGGCCTGGGCCGCCTCGGCCTCGGCGACGTGCTCTTGGACAGCAAGCTCGTGCGCATGAAGGCCGGCGACGCGGTGATACGGCGCGGCGATTACGGCGATTCGATCTTCGCCATCCTCGAGGGCGCGGTCGGCGTCGAGGTCCAGCCCGACGTGCTGCAGATGAAGCGCATCCTGCACAAGGGCGAGTTCTTCGGCGAGATGGGCTTGATCTCGGGCCGGCCTCGCTCGGCCACCGTACGCGCCGTCGCCGACAGCACGCTGATCGAGGTGCCGCGCCGCGCCGCCTTGAAGCTCTTCACCTCGGTGCCGCACGCGCGCCTCAAGATCGACGAGGCGCTGACGCCGCGCCAGATCAGGGCTTATGTCAGCGAGGATCTGGCGGGTGCCGACCTCGACGAGCTCGTCGCCGCGGCGACGCCCGTGTCGTTCGCGTTCGGCCAGACCATTCTGGCGCCGGGCGCGGCCAAGGCCGATGTCTTCCTGATCCAGTCGGGCTCGGCCAAGGTCACGTGCCGGAGCTGGGGCCGCGACGTGGTGCTGCGCTATCTTCCGGCCGGGCAGATGCTCGGCGAGCAGGCCTATCTCTCCGATCAGCCGGCGCAGGTGGCGGTAGTGGCCGCGACCAAGACGGTCGCGATCCGCATCGAGGGCGCCGTGTTCCAACGCGTGCTCGCCCGCAATCCCGCGCTCACGCAGCGCCTGAAGGCGCGCGTGGAGCGGGAACTGCGCGAGAACGCCAGCACGATGGCGCATCCGGGCGGCTCGGGCGGCGTGTTCAGCGACTTCCTCGCCGAGGGCGTCGGCGAGGCGACCAACATCCTCGTCATCAACGAGGCGATGTGCACGCGCTGCAACAATTGCGAGAGCGCCTGCGCCGAGACGCATGGTGGCATCAGCCGCCTCAATCGCGAGGCGGGGCCGACCTACGCGACCCTGCACGTGCCGACCTCGTGCCGCCATTGCGAGCAGCCGCATTGCATGATCGACTGCCCGGCCGACGCGATCCACCGCGCCTTGAACGGCGAGGTCTATATCGACCAGGAGGCCTGCATCGGCTGCGGCGCGTGCGAGAAGAGCTGCCCCTATGACGTCATCCGCATGGCGGCGGAGCCGGGGCCGAAGCCCAATCTCCTGCTGTGGCTGCTGTTCGGCTCGGGGCAGCGGTCCGGGCGAGGACAATTCGCGCGAGGCGGCGGCGCGCGCGACGGGGCCGAAGCACGCGGTGAAATGCGACATGTGCCAGGGGCGCAGCAACGGCCCGGCCTGCGTCTCGGCCTGCCCCACCGGCGCCGCCATTCGCGTCGATCCCAACCAGTTCCTCGAAATCGCGCGCGACGTGCGCGTCTAGCTCAGTCCGGCCAGCGCCGGTGCAGCCAGAACCATTGCTTCGGATCGGCGCGGATCCAGCGCTCGACGGTTTGGTTGACCGCCGTCATCAACGCCAACACGTCGGCATGCTGGTCGTGCGTCCTCGGCACCGCGAGCGGCGCCTCGCACACGAAGCGGAAATGCGCGCCCTCGACGCGTTCGACCCGCGCCGGCACGACGACGCAGTCGAAGCGGCGCGCGAGCCGGGCGAGCGCCGGCGCGGTCATCGCGTCGCGCCCGAAGAACGGCACGGCGATGCCGTCATTCATTTTCTGATCGACCAGCATGCAGAGCGCGTGCCCGCTCTCCACCGCCTTCAGGATCTGGCGCGCCGCGGCCGGACCCTTGGCGATGAGTTCGCTGCCGATGGGGCCGCGCGCCTCGAGGATGAGCCGGTCGATCAGCGGATTGTTGGCGGCACGATAGACCTGCGCCACGCGGTACTTCGCCTGGGTCGCGGCGAGCGTCGCGATCTCCCAGTTGCCGTAATGCGCCGAGAAGAAGATGTAGCGCTTTCCGTCCCTCTGTCCGCTGAAGTACGGCTCGGTGCCGATCGTCTCGACGCGGCCGCCGCGCTTGAAGATTTCGACCTCGCCCAAATGCGGATATTCGGCGACGACGCGGCCGAGATTGTCCCACATGCCGACGACGATGCGGCGAATTTCCGCGTCGTCGAGCTCGGGCATGGCGCGGCGCAGATTGACGACGGCGCGTCTTGTCGCGCGCAGGCGCGGTCCGATCGTGCGCGCGAGGAACCCGCCGACCGCCGAGGCATGGTCTATCGACAGGAGCCGGAAGAACTGGAAGAGACCCCAGGCGCCGATCGCTTCGAAGAAATGTCCGATGCGCCGCTCAGCCATGGATGCGGCTCAAAAGCGGCGCGAGGAGATGTTCGAGCGCAGCCGCGTCGCGCCAGCGCACTTCGATGTCGAGCACCGCAACCCGCGCGCGCCACGGGGGCGGCAGGCGCGCGGCATCCTTCGCCGTCGTGACGAGGCGCGCGCCGAGGCCTTGCGCCTGCGCTTCGAGGCGCTGGAGCTCCGCCTCTTCATAAGGGTGGTGGTCGGGGAATTCGTGCCGCGCGGCGATGCGCCCGCCGGCCGCTTCCAGCGTGCGAAAGAACTTTGGCGGCCGGCCGATGCCGGCGAACGCGACGAGCGCTCCCGCTGGCACCCCGCCCGCGACCGGCGCGAGATCCGCGGCGAGCACGGGCTTGCCGGCGAGGCGCGGCGCGACCCCCGCCTCGTCGTCGCCGATCAGCACCACAGCGTCGGCGCGCGCCAATGCGCTGGCCACGCTCTCGCGCAGCGGGCCGGCCGGGATGACGCTGCCATTGCCGAAGCCGTAGGCGCCATCGACCACGAGCAGCGCGCCATCTTTCTCAAGACTCGGGTTCTGGAATCCGTCATCCATGACGATAAAGGTCGCGCCGCCGGCGATGGCGGCGCGGGCGCCGAGAACGCGGTCGCGTGCGATGATCGTCGGCGCGGCGTCCGCAAGGAGCAGCGCCTCGTCGCCGACGAGGGCGGCATCGTGCCGCGCCGGATCGACGACGAGCGGACCCGCCGTCGCGCCGCCATAGCCGCGGCTCAGAAGGAACGGCCGCGCGCCTTTCTCGCGCAGCAGCCGCGCGAGGCTCAGCGCCACCGGCGTCTTGCCGGCGCCGCCGGCGACGACATTGCCGACGCACAGCACCGGCACGCTCGCGCGCCACGGGTGCGCGAACGCGCGCCGCGCCGCGCCCGCGACGGCGTTCGCCCAGGCGAGCGGCTCGAGCACGGCCTGCGCGAGGCCGGGCCTCGCCCAGAAGTCAGGCGTAGACCGCTTTTTCATCCGGCGCGAGACGGTCGAGCCATGGCGCGAGCTGCGCCATCACCGCGTCGAGCACGTCGCGATTGTGCGCGGCAACGCCGGCCGCCGCTGCGGCGCGCGCGGCGCGCTCGACCGGATCGTCGAGGAGCCGCCCGACTGCGGCGGCAAGGCTCGGCCCGTCGGTGACGGTGAGCGTGGCACCGGCCGCGGCCAGCGCGCGCGCGATCGCGGCGCAGTTGCTCATGTCGGGTCCGTGCAGGATGGCGCAGTCGAGCAGCGCCGCCTCGAGGGGATTGTGTCCGCCCTTGCGCGCGATCGAGCCGCCAATGAAGGCGATGCCGGCGAGCCGGTAAAAGAGCCCCAGCTCGCCCAGCGTGTCGGCGAGATAGATCTCGGTCGCGGGTTCGATCGCCTCGCCGCGCGAGCGCTGCGCCACCTTCAAGCCGCGCGCCTGCAAGAGCGCGACGATCGCGTCGGCGCGCGCCGGATGGCGTGGCGCGATGATGGTGAGGAGGCCGCGATGCTGGCGCGCCAGTGCGCGATGGGCGAGCGCCACGTGCGATTCCTCGTCCTCGTGCGTGCTCGCGGCGAGCCAGAGCGGCCGGCCGGCGCACGACGCGGCGAGCGCCGAGAAGGCGGCTTCGTCCACCGGCAGCGGCGCCGCCGCAGCTTTCAAGTCGCCGACCGTCGTGGCGTCCGCGGCGCCCAGCGCGATGAAGCGCTCGGCCTGCGCCGCGTCCTGCGCCAGGCACAGATCGAAGCACGATAGGAGCTGCGCGATGAGGCCGGGCAGGCGCTGCCAACGCCGGAACGAACGCAGCGACATGCGCCCGTTCAGCAACAGGAGCGGCACGCCCGCGACGCGCGACTCGGTGACGAGGTTGGGCCAGAGCTCGGATTCGACCCAGAGTGCGAGATCGGGCCGCCAGTGCTGCAAAAAGCGGCGCACCGCGGCAGGCCGGTCGACCGGCACATATTGGTGCCAGGCGCGGTCGGGCGGCAGGCGGCTCGCAAGAAGCCGCGCCGACGTCACCGTCCCGGTCGTCACTAGCACTCTGAGCTTCGGCCGCTCGACCAGGATGCGGTCGATGAGCGACAGCATCGAGACCGCCTCGCCGACGCTTGCCGCGTGGATCCAGACGAGCGCGCCCTTGGGCCGCGCCTGCGATGCCTGGCCGCGGCGCTCGGCGATGCGCTCGGCGTCCTCCTTGCCGCGCGCGAGCCGGCGCGCGAGATAGACGCCGATTGCCGGCCCCAAGGCGACGGAGAGCGCGCGATAGGTCTTGAGCGCGGCGCTCATCGGCTGTCGCTCGCGGCGCGGCGCGCCTCGCGCCATTCGCGGCGCGCGAGCGTTCCGGGCTTCACGATGTCGCGCCCGACGCCGCGATCGGCGGCGGCGGTCAAGTCGTTGAGCCGCTCCTCGATGAGGCGGCGCCAGCGCTCGGTTTCGTCGAGTTCGAGCTCCGCCGGCACCGCGATCGGTTCGCCCCACACGAACACGCCGCGCGCGAACGGCAGCGCCAGGTGGAAGCTGTCCCAGCTCGCCATGATGCGGCGCCGGCTCGTCGCGTAGGTCATCGGCACGATCGGCGCGCCCGCGAGCCGCGCCGCGGCGACGATGCCGTCGCTGGCGCGCATCGCCGGGCCGTTCGGGCCGTCGGGCGTGATGCCGACGCAGGCGCCGGCGCGGATGTGGCGCAGCATCGTGCGGAGCGCCGCCGTGCCGCCGGTGGTGCTCGAGCCCTCGACCGAGCCGATGCCGAAATATGCCACCGCGCCGGCGATGATGCGGCCGTCGCGATGGCCCGACATCAGCATGAAGAGCGGCTGGCGCCGTGCCCACATCCGCGGCAGCATCAGCATGCGGCCATGCCAGAACGCGACGATGAACGGCCGCTTCTGCGCCGCGAGCGAGCGCGGATGTTCTTCGCCCGTCGTACTCCACCGGCTCGTCGCGTGGACGAGGCGGATATAGAGCTGAAGCACGAAGCACAGGATGCGGCGGCACGCGTCCGAGCGGAGCCAGCGCTTCACTGTCGCCATCTCAGGCCCCGACCTCCGCCGCCGTCGGCTCGCTCGCGAATTGCAGCGCGTGGAGCCTGGCATAGCCGCCCTCGCGGCGCAGCAGCTCGGCGTGGGTCCCGGATTCGACGATGCGCCCGTCCTCGACGACGCAGATGAGGTCGGCGTCGAGCACGGTCGAAAGCCGGTGTGCGATCACCACCGTGGTGCGGCCGCGCATGAGCGCGCGGAGCGCCACTTGGACCTGGCGCTCGTTTTCCGTGTCGAGCGCCGCGGTCGCCTCGTCCAGGAGCAGGATCGGCGCGTTCTTGAGCATGGCGCGGGCGATGGCGATACGCTGGCGCTGTCCGCCCGAGAGCTTGACGCCGTGCTCGCCGACGAACGTGTCGTAGCCCTGCGGCAGGCCGAGTATGAACTCGTGCGCGGCGGCGCCCATGGCGGCCGTGACGATCTCGTCCTCGCTCGCGCCGAAGCGGCCATAGGCGATGTTGGCGCGCACCGTGTCGTCGAAGAGGGTCACCTCCTGGCTCACGAACGCGATAGCGCCGCGCAGCGTGGCGAGCGTCACGTCGCGCAGGTCGCTTCCGTCAATCCGCACCGCGCCCGCGGTCACGTCGTAAAAGCGCGGGATGAGATTCAGGATGGTACTCTTGCCCGCGCCCGAGGCGCCGACCAGCGCCACCGTCTTGCCTGCCGGCACGACGAGGCTCGCGCCTTTCAAGGCCTCGCTGCCGTTGGGATAGGTGAAGCGGATGGCGTCGAGCTCGATCTCGCCGCCAGTGACGCGAAGAGCCACGGCGTTGGGCCGGTCGCGAATCTCGGGCTCGAGGTCGAGCACCGCGAAGATGCGCTGTGCCCCGGCGAGCCCTTCCTGCAAGCTGACATTGAGCCCGGCGAGATTCTTCATCGGCTGGTACGCGAGAAGGAGCGCCGTTACGAACGAGAAGAACGTGCCCGGCGTGCGCACGCCGGAGATCACCTGGTGGCCCCCATAGAGCACGACGAGCGCCACGGCGATGCCGCCCAGGGTCTCCATCAAAGGCGAGGAGACCGAGCGCGTCCGCGCGGCGCGCTGCACGAGCTTGTAGAGCCGCTCGATGACTTTGCCGGCGCGCGAGGTCTCGTATGCCTCCATGCTGTAGGATTTGACGTGGCGCGCGCCCTGGAACGTCTGGCTCAAGAGCGTCGTCAACTGGCCGAACTCGGCCTGCGTGTCGGCCGAGACGCGCCGCATGCGCCGCGCGACGCGGCTCATCGGCTGGAGCGCCAGCGGAAACGCCACGAAGGCGACGATCGCCAGCATCCAGTCCTGGTAAAACATGAGAGCGATGAGGAAGACCGCGGTCACCGCCTCCTTGCCCAGAGCGGCCAGGACGTTGGTCGCGGCGCTGCGCAGGATGAGCGTGTCGATCGTGAAGCGCGAGATCAGCGTGCCGGTCGGGTTGGCGTGGAAGAAGGCGATGTCGGCGCGCATGAGGCGGGCGAAGAGGGAGAGCTGGATATCGGCGACGACGCGCTGCCCGACCGTCGACATCAGCACCGCCTGGGCGTAGCCGGCGGCGCCCTTCACGAACGCAAGGGCGACGATCGCCGCCGGGATCACGAGCAGGAGCCGCGCGTCGCGCTGCAAGAACACGCGGTCGAGCATCGGCTGCATCAGCCAGGCATTGGCCGCGGTCGAGGCCGCGACCAGGCCCATCGCGGCCAAGGAGAGCACCATGCGCCACATATGCGGGCGCAGAAACTCGCCGACGAGCCGCCGGAGCAGCGGCAGGGTGTGCAGGCTCGCCTCCGCCTTGAGCCAGCTCATGTCATCATCGCCGCGCAAAACCTGGGTCGGAACGTCACCGCCGCGGATTGTAGCCGTGGCCGCCCTGCGCCGCAAAAATTACCGGATCTCAAGCCCCTGCCACCGTCATGCCCTCGATCCGCACGGTCGGCGCGTCGATGCCGGTGCGGAAGGCGAGGTCGTTGGCGGCGGTCATGTTGAGGAACATGTCCTTGAGATTGCCGGCGATGGTGAGCTCGCTCACCGGATAGGCGATCGCGCCGTTCTCGATCCAGAAGCCGGCGGCGCCACGGCTATAGTCGCCGGTGACGCCGCTGACGCCCATGCCCATCAGTTCGGCGACGTAAAAGCCCGAGGCGATGTCGGCCATGAGGTCCTTGGGGGTGAGCGCGCCGCGGTCGAGCCACAGGTTGGACGGCGACGGGCCGGGCGGGCCGGCGGTACCGCGACTCGCGTGCCCCGTACTCGCGAGGCCGAGTTGGCGCGCCGAGGCGAGGTCGAGGAGCCAAGTTTCGAGCCGGCCGTCGGCGACGATGGCGCGGCGCCGGTTGGCGACGCCCTCGCCGTCGAACGGCTTCGAGCGCAGGCCGCGCTTCTTGTGCGGATCGTCGATGATGGCGATGCCGCGCGCGAACACCGGCGCGCCGAGCCGCTCCTTCAGGAAACTCGTGCCGCGCGCGACCGACGGACCGCTGATCGCGCCGATGAGGTGACGCAGCAGCGAGCCAGCGACGCGCGGGTCGTAGACGACGGGGCACTTGCACGTCGCCACTTTGCGGGCGTGCAGGCGCTTCACCACGCGCTCGCCGGCGCGGCGTCCGACCGTGGCGGCGTCCTCGAGATCGCTGCCGTGGACCGCGCTCGAATAATCGTAGTCGCGCTCCATCTCGCCGCCTACGCCGGCCAAGACCGCGACGCTCACGCCGTGGCCGGTGCCGGCATAGGTGCCGGCTGAAGCCGTTCGAGGCGGCGAGTGCCACGGACGCGCGGCTCCAGCTCGCCTCGGCGCCTTCGGAATTGGTGACGCCGGCGACGGCGCGGGCGGCGTCCTCGGCCGCGGCAGCGCGCTCGATCAGAAGCTCGGGCGCGGGCTCGTTGGGATCGGCGAGGTCGAGCTCGGGCCGGCTTCGCGCCAGGAGGTCCTCGGGCGCCAGGCCGCAATAGGGATCCTCCGGCACGGCATGCGCCATCGCCACCGCGCGCTCCACGAGCTCGTCAACCCGTGCCGGGTCGCGCTCGTTTGACGACACGCTCGCCTGGCGCTTGCCGATGAAGACGCGCAGGCCGAGGTCGTAGCTCTCCGAGCGCTCGAGCTTCTCGATCCGGCCGAGCCGCTGCGCATGCGACAGCGACGCACCCTCGAACAGCACGGCGTCGGCGGCGTCGGCGCCGGCGCGGCGGGCCCGGGCGATCAGGTCGCCGAGGAAGGAGAGGGGGTCCATGGCATTATCCTTAACGAGATTTGAACGAGCATAAGGGAAGTGCGGGCATGCCTGCCATCCGCTTCCGTTAACCGCGATTTAAGTGCGTCCCACGCACACTTGCGCTCACGATGGAGCGAGTGACGCGCGATCCGGGCGAGCGTCTCGAGGCGCAGGTCGAAGTGGCGGTGCGCCGCGCGCTGCAGCCATTTTGCGACGAGCTGCGCGCCTTCGTCGACCGGCGCCTCTCGGAAGTGAGCGCCGAGATCAACGCCGCGGTGCAGATCGTCGATTTCAGCGAGGCGGCGCTCTCGGGCCAGCTCGCCGGCATCCAGGACCAGGTCGCGCGCGTCCTCGCCGCACCCGACGCGCAAGAGGGAAACTCGGGGCTCCAGCTCGCGACCATCGTCGGCGCGACCGAGGACGCCGCACACCGCATCCTCGAGGCGGCCGAGGCGATCAACCGCACGGTGACGGTGGACGGCACCTGCGACGAAACGATTCGCGAAAAGCTCGAGACGATCTTCAGCGCCTGCGCCTTCCAAGACATGGCTGGCCAGCGCATCCGCCGCGCCATCGAGCATCTTCAGCTCGTCGAAGGCACGATCGCCGTACTCGCCAGCAACGGCGCGCGCGCGCCTGTGCCCGATCTCGGGCCGGCGGCGCCGCCCACCGCCCCGATCAGCCAGGCCGACGTCGACAAGCTCTTCCAGTGACGGTGGCTAGCGCCAGATCGGCTTGCCTGTGCCGGGCAGGCCGAGCTGCGGCCATTTCTCGGTGACGGCGGCGACGATGTCGTCGCGCATGCGCAGTTTCCGGCCCCAGACGCGGTGCGTCTCGCCCGGCCACTTGTCGGTCGCGTCGAGCCCGATCTTGCCGCCCAAACCCGAGACCGGCGAGGCGAAGTCGAGATAATCGATCGGCGTGTTCTCGACGACGGTGATGTCCCGCGCCGGATCCATGCGCGTCGCCATCGCCCACATCACGTCTTTCCAGTCGCGCGCGTCGATGTCGTCATCGACCACGATCACGAACTTCGTATAGACGAACTGGCGCAGATAGGACCAGACACCCATCATCACGCGCTTGGCGTGGCCGGGATAGGCTTTCTTCATCGAAACGACGGCGATGCGATAGGAGCAGCCCTCGGGCGGCAGCCAGAAATCGACGATCTCGGGGAATTGCTGCCGCATCAGCGGAATGAACACTTCGTTCAAGGCCTGGCCCAGCACCGACGGCTCGTCCGGCGGCCGCCCGGTGAAGGTCGAGAGATAGATCGGCTCGCGCCGCATGGTGATGGCGCTGATGTGGAACACCGGGAAGCGCTCGACCGCGTTGTAATAGCCGGTGTGGTCGCCATAGGGGCCTTCGTCGACATATTCGTCGAGCGCGACATGGCCCTCGAGCACGATCTCGGCCTCGGCCGGCACCTTGAGCGGTACGGTGAGGCATGGTGTCAACTCCACCCGCCGTCCGCGCAGCAAGCCGGCGAACTGGTATTCCGAGACCGTGTCCGGCACGGGCGTGACGGCGGCCAGAATCGTGCCGGGATCGGCGCCGATCACCGCCGCCGCCGGCAGCGGATCGCGCCGCGCCTCGCTCCAGCGGCGATGATGCTGCGCGCCGCCCCGATGCGCGAGCCAGCGCATCACCGTGCGGTCGCGCCCCAGCACCTGCATACGATAGATGCCGAGGTTGAAGTCGTCCTCGCGCGCCTTGCCCGGCCCCTTGGTCACGACGAGCGGCCAGGTAATGAGCGGCGCGGGCTCGTCGGGCCAGCACGTCTGGATGGGCAGGCGCGCGAGGTCGATGTCGGCGCCCTTCAACACGATCTCCTGGCACGGGCCGCGCGACACCTCGCGCGGCTTCATCGCCAGCACGGTTTTGAGCAGCGGCAGCAGTTCGAGCGCTTCGCGCCAGCCGCCCGGCGGCTCGGGCTGGCGCAGGAAGGCCAAGGTCTCGCCGACCTCGCGTAGCTTGTCGGGCGTGCGGTCCATCGCGAGCGCCACGCGCTCGACCGTACCGAACAGGTTCGCGAGCACCGGCATGTCGTAGCGCCCGCCGTCGGGCCGCACGACATGCTCGAAAAGCGCCGCCGGGCCCGCCTCGGCCAGAAGCCGCGTGTGGATCTCGGTGATCTCGAGATTGGGCGAGACCGGCGCCGCGACGCGCCGCAGAAGCCCGTCGCGTTCGAGCCGCGTCATGAAGTCGCGCAGCGAGGAATAGGACATGTTGACCTTTGGCCCGGAAGATGCGGCGTCACTATATGTCCCTCCCCGGGTCAGGTCATCGGCACATGAGCTATTGGGTCGTCGGCGGCGACTACACCGACACGCGCTTCACCGCGCTTGCGCCCGGCGCGCGCGAGGAGCGGTTCGGGCCGTTCGCCTCATATCTCGAGGCGTGGGACGTCTGGTCGGCGCGCGCCCGCGCCACGGTCGACATCGCGACCGTGCGCTACCGCATCGTCGAAAGCGACAGCGAAGCCGCCTAGCCGGCGCACGAAGGCAAGCGTCCCGCGCCTACTTCTTCATCTTGACGTATTTGGCCAGCACGTCGGCGGTGGTCTCTCCGCCATAGACGTTGCCGGCGCGATCGGCCGCGACGCCTTCGGCGCCGGTGCCGAAGCCTGGTCCCGGCTTCTGGTCGGCGGGCGGCAACGGCTCCGTCACGGGGATGAAGGCGGTGACCTTGCCGGTGCGCGCGCTGCCGATGGAGATGCCGCGCTGGTGCCCGGGATTGTTTTCCTGGCGCGATTCGGAATCGGCGACGTAGATCGTGTCGTTCTTGTCGATGAACACGCCCGACGGCCGGCCGAACTGGTGCCACTCGGCGAGGAACTTGCCGTCCTGATCGAAGATCTGAAGGCGGTTGTTCTCGCGGTCGGCGACGAAGAGGCGCCCTTGCGTATCGAGCGCCAGCGCGTGCGGCGTGCGGAACTCGCCCGGAGCCTCGCCCTTCTTGCCCCACGCCTTGATGAACTTGCCGTCCTTGGAGAATTTGACGACGCGCGAATTGCCGTGGCCGTCGGCGACGAAGATGTCGCCGTTCGGCGCCGTGAGCGCGAAGGTCGGCTTATTGAAGGTGTCCGGCGTCTCGCCCTCGACCCCGGACTTGCCGAGCGTCATCAGCACTTTCCCGGTCGGGCTCAGCTTGAACACTTGGTCGCCCTTGCCGTCTTGGGTCCCGGCGTCCGTCACCCAGAGATTGCCGTCGCGATCGACCCAAAGTCCGTGCGGGAAGACGAACATGCCGGCGCCGAAGCTGCGCACGAGCTTGCCCGACGCGTCGAACAGCAGGATCGGCGCAAGGTTCGAGCCGGCGCAGCTTTTGCCGCCGCAGCGCTCGAAGGCCCAGACATGCGTGCCGTCCTTCGCCGGATAGACGCCGATCACCTGGCCCATGGTGCGGCCTTGCGGCAGGCTCGGCCAGCCGGCCACGGGATGGTAGGGATCGGGCGGCGCCGTGTCGGCGGCCTCGCTTGCGACACGGGCGGAGGCGAGCGCAGCAATGAGGACACAGGCGGCGACCGAGAGGGCTCTCAAGCGTCCACGAGACGGCATGGCGATGTCTCCCAGGGATGGCTGCGGACGGCCCATTCTACCGTGCCACCCTCAAACGACAACGCGCCACACATTCGTCTCGCGGCTCGTGCGGTCCTCGAGATCGAGCGGCGTCGGCACCACATGGCGCGCGAGGAAGGCGAGCCCTTCTTTCGGCAGATAGGCGCGGCCCGGATCGCCCAGCAGCACGAGCGCGCCCGCCCGCACGCAATCGCCGAGCCACGGCACGAGCCGGTCGGCGAGCGGCCGCTCGTAGCACATGTCGCCGGCGAGCAGCACATCCCAGCGGCACGGGCGCCCGATCACATCCGTGGTCTCGATGACGACGGCAAGACCGTTCGCCGCGGCGTTGAGCGCGATCGCGGCTGCCGCGAACGGGTCCGGCTCGGCGGCGATCGCCGTGCGCGCGCCGGACCGCGCCGCCGCGAGCGCCACGAGGCCCGAGCCCGCGCCGATATCGAGCACGCTCCTTGCCGCGCACGAGCTCGGGATGATCGAGCACGTGGCGCGCCAGCGCCTGCCCGCCGGCCCAGGCGAAAGCCCAGTAGGGCGGCGGCAGGCCCGAGGTCGCGAGTGTCTCCTCGGTCGCCTGCCACAGCGTCGTCACCTCGCTGGCGAGGTGGAGCTTCAGCTCGGGCACGAGCGGCGGGACGCTAAGCGCCGTGTTGGCGCGCACGAAGGCCGCCTTATCGGGCGACATGCGCCGCCACGATGCCGGCGAGCATGAGCCAGCCGGTCACGCGGTTGGAGCGGAATTTCTGGAGGCAGTCGGCGGGATCGTCGATATCGACGCGCGCCGCCTGCCAGAAGAGCTGGACCGCGACGAAGGCGAGCGCCGCGAAGAACGTGGGGCCGAGCCCGTCGGCCGCGCCCGCGGCGGCCCAGAGTGCCACCGCTCCCGAATAGAACAGGAAAAGGAATGGCCGCGTCCGCGGGCCAAGCGCGAGCGCTGCCGACTTGACGCCGATGAGCGCGTCGTCCTCCTTGTCCTGGTGCGCGTAGATCGTGTCGTAGCCAAGTGTCCAGCAGATGCCGCCGACATAGAGCAGCACCGCCGGCCAAGCGAGATCGTCACGTGCCGCGGCCCAGCCCAAGAGCGCTCCCCAATTGAAATTGAGGCCGAGAAAGAATTGCGGCCAATAGGTCACGCGCTTCATGAAGGGGTATGTCGCGATGAGCGCGAGCACCAAGATGCCGAGCAGGATCGCGGTGCGCGGCAGGGTGAACAGCACCGCCGCGCCGATCGCGAGCTCGAGCGCCATGAAGATCGCTGCTTGCGGTACCGTGACGGCGCCGCTCGGGATGGGGCGCGTGCGCGTGCGCGCAACCTGCGCGTCGAACTCGCGGTCGGCGATGTCGTTGAGCGTGCAGCCGGCGCCGCGCATCGCCACGGCGCCGATGGCGAAGAGCAGGATGAGGCGCCAGTCGGGCCAGCCGTCGGCCGCGAGCGCCACGCCCCACCAGCCAGGAAAGAGCAGGAGCCACGTGCCGATTGGGCGGTCGAGCCGGGCGAGGCGAATATAAGGCCGCGCGCTCGCCGGGACGTAGCGGTCGGCCCAATCGTCGGTCCGGATGTCGTTCATCGCGCCCGCCTCCCGGGCGCGGCGCTCAGGCGGCGGACGCGGCCTGGGTCGCCTTGACGGTGCGGTCGAAATCGTCCATCAGCGCCTTGCAGACGCGGCCCGGTGTGAAGCGGTACTGAGCGATCTCGGCGACCGGCGTCACCTCCGCGGCGGTGCCGGTGACGAACACCTCCTGCGCGTTGGCGAACTCTTCCGGCATGATGGCGCGCTCGATCACCTTGATCTTGCGCGCGCGCGCAAGCGCAATCACCGTCTGTCGGGTGATGCCGTCGAGGAAGCAGTCGGGCGTCGGCGTGTGCAGCTCGCCGTTGATGACGAGGAAGAGGTTGGCGCCCGTGCCTTCGGCGACCTGGCCGCGCCAATCGAGCATGAGCGCGTCGTCGTAGCCTTGCGCCTCGGCGTCGTGCTTGCAGAGCGTGCAGATCATGTAGAGCCCGGAAGCCTTCGCCTGGGTGGGCGCGGTGTGCGGCGCCGGCCGCGCCCATTTCGCCCAGCACATGCGGATGCCCTTCATCTTGGCGTCGGGCGAGAAATAGGCCGGCCATTCCCAGACGGCGATCGCGACGTGGATCTTCGTCTGCTGCGCCGCCACGCCCATTTGCTCGGCGCCGCGCCAGGCGATCGGGCGGACATAGCCGTCGGCGATGCCTTGCGCGCGCACCACCTCGTTCGAGCCGGCGTCGATCTGGGCGCGCGTCCATGGCACCTCGAAGCCCAGGATGTGGCCCGAATCGATCAGTCGCTGGCTGTGCTCGGCGAGCTTGAAGATTCTCCCGCCATAGACCCTTTCCCCTTCGAAGACGCAGCTTGCATAATGGAGCGCGTGGGTGAGGACGTGGACCTTGGCGTCGCGCCACGGCACCAGCTTGCCGTCAAACCAGATGAATCCGTCGCGGTCGTCGAAGGGGATCATGGCACTGGTGGACATGTCAGCGTTCCTCGTGCACTGCCCGGCGCATCATTATGGGGACGGGGGTGGCGCCGGCCCAAGTATTTTCGACCGGTCCGGGAAATAAGTCAACATGGCTGACCTAAAAGCCGGCTCACCGCATGGAAACGTCCGGGAGGACGAGCTGCGCCAGGGCATCGAGCTCCTCTATTTCGCCTATCGCGACTTCACCGCCGAGCCCGACGCCATGCTGGCGCGCTATGGCTTCGGCCGGGCGCATCACCGCGTCATCTACTTCGTCGGCCGCCACCCGCAGATGAGCGTGCGCGACCTGCTGACGGTGCTGCGCATCACGAAGCAGAGTCTGTCACGCGTCTTATCGCAGCTCGTGCACCAGGGCTTCATCGTGCAGCGGCCGGGGAATCGCGACCGCCGCCAGCGCCTGCTCGAGCTGACGCAGAAAGGCGTCGAGCTCGAGCGCCAGCTTTCGGAAAACCAGCGCCAGCGCATCGGCAAGGCCTATCGCGATGCCGGCGCCGCAGCGGTCGAGGGTTTCCGAAAGGTCATGCTCGGCATCATGTCGAGCGAGGCCGACCGCCGCCGCTTCGCTCGTCCGGGGGGACGCTGAGCCTATGGCGCCGGAGCAGCATCTTCTCGTGGTCGACGACGATTCGCGCCTGCGCGAGCTGCTGCGCCGGTTCCTCACCGGCGAGGGATTTCGCGTCACCACCGCGGTCGATGCCGCCGAAGCGCGCCTGAAGCTCGAAAGCTTCGATTTCGACCTGCTCGTCGTCGATGTGATGATGCCGGGCGAGAACGGCTTTGACTTTACCAAGAGCCTGCGCCAGTCGAGCCGCATCCCGATCCTGATGCTGACTGCCATGGCCGAGCCCAAGAACCGCATCGCCGGGCTCGAGCGCGGCGCCGACGATTACGTGCTGAAGCCGTTCGAGCCGCGCGAGCTCGTGCTGCGCATCCGCAACATCCTGCAACGCGTGCCGCGCGCGGAAGAGGCGCGCGCGCCGGAGGTGCGCTTCGGCGCCTTCGTGCTCGATCTGCGCCGGCGCGAGTTGCGCAAGGGCGAGAACCCCGTGCGCCTCACCGAGGCCGAGCTTGCGCTGCTTCTCGCTTTGGCGCGCGCGCCGGGCCGGGCCGTGTCGCGCGAGGATCTGTCGCTCGCGGCCGAGTTGAAGGGGACGGTGCGGCGCGTCGATGTGCAGATGACGCGCTTGCGGCGCAAGATCGAGGCCGATCCGCGCTTTCCGCGCCATCTCCAGACCGTGCGCGGCACCGGCTACGTGCTCAATCCCGATTGAGGAAAGACATGCAGCTCACCTTCATCGGCAGCGGCGATGCGTTCGGCAGCGGCGGTCGCTTCAACACCTGCTTCCTCGTCGAGGGCGCTTCGTGCCGCATCCTGATCGATTGCGGCGCCTCGTCGCTCGTCGCGCTGAAGCGGGCTGGCGTCGATCCCAACACGATCGACGCGGTCGTGCTGAGCCATCTTCACGGCGATCATTTCGGCGGGCTGCCGTTCTTCCTGCTCGATGCGCACCACATGAGCCGGCGCCCGCGGCCGTTCCTCATCGTCGGGCCCGCGGGCACGGCGACGCGGATCGCGGCGGCGCAGGAGGTGCTGTTTCCCGGCGCCTTCGCGCGGCCGCTGCGCTTTCCGCTCGAGATCAGCGAGCTTACGACGGGCGCACGCGCCGACTATCCCGGCTTCGCGGTGACGCCCTTCCCGGCCGAGCATTTCGCCGGCGCGCCGTGCCATTCGCTGCGCGTCGAAATCGACGGCAAGGTCGTGACGTATTCAGGCGACACGGCCTGGACCGACACGCTCATCGAGGCGGCGCGCGACGCCGATCTCTTCATCTGCGAATGTTCGAGCCACGAGCGGCGCCTCGTCGGCCACCTCTCCTATGCCGAGCTTGCGCCGCGTCTCGCCGCGACGGGAGCGCGGCGGATCATCCTCACTCACCTCAACCCAGACATGCTCGAGCGGCAGGGCGAGCTCGCGCACGAGACCGCCCGCGACGGACTGACTTTATTTTTGTAGCCGAAATTCCGCGGATGGCCGGTTTTAGGGACGAAAACCCGTGGATGGCCGGGACGAACCCGGCCATGACACGGGACTACTTTCGGGAAACCGGAACCCTTAGCGGAGCGCGCGGCCCTTCGCCTGCTCGCGCAGCTCGTCGAGGCTCTCGCTGAAGCGCTTGGTGATGACGTCGAGCGCCTCGGCATTGGCCTTGGTCACGAGTTCGGTCAGCTCGCGGCAATTGGCGAGGCCCTTCTCGAACACCTGCTTCGCGAATTCCGCGTTCCGGGCGATGCGGTCCTCGGGCGCGCTCGGCTGGACCAGGTCCTTGAGCGCCGCCGAGGCGCCTTCGAACGCCTCGCGGGCGATCTCGACCTGCCGGCGGGTCACCGCCTGCACGCCTTCGACCGCGAGCTGGTTCGCCTGAGTGAAGGCTTCGAGGTTCTTGCGTTGCGACGCCATCATCGTTTCGGCGTCGATCTGGGGAAAATTGAAGCCGGCAAACGCCTTGCCGACATCCATGTCGAAAAACGCATTTTTGCCATTGATCATGGGCGGGCGGTCCTTTGCGAAAGAGGGTCGTTCATGTTGCACTGCACAATGGCGAATATGGCGGCACTTGTCGCATTGGTCAAGCCCAGAGCTTAATTATTTTGCATTGCAAAATCAAGTCAGGCGGCGCGGGCGGCCGGTCTCCCGCGGCCCGGCAGGAAGCGGCACATCTGCTCGCCCTGGCGCAACCCGCGATCGAGCGCCGCCATGGTCCGGCCCGAATCCTCGCTGTCGTCGCCGAGGAAGGTGCGGAGCACGCTGAGATAGAGCGCCGTCACGAGGTGGGTGAGAACGCGCCCGCTACAACCACCGGTTGCAATGCCGGCGCCCTCGAGCATCCAGCGCATCGAGCGCTCGACCCCGGCAATGCCGAAGATCGCCCCCGGATGGCCGACGCTGTCGCGCAGGATGGCGCGGACGGCCGCCTTGTGCGGCTTCAGCGCGTCGAACCGCCGCATCAGCAGGTCGAACAGGCGCTCGCGCGCGCTTTCGCCCGATTGCCGCCCGGTCCCTTCGAGCGCGGCCCGGTCGATGCGGCGCTGGAACGCGCGCAGGATTCCCGCCTTGCCGCGATGGAGCGCGTAGGCCTCGGCGAGGCTCAGCCCCGCCTCGGCGGCGATCTCGGCGAGGCCGGTCCGGCGCCAGCCCTGGCGCTCGGCCAGCGCGAGCGCGGCATCGATCAGTCGGTCCTCCGGCGTGCCGCTCCGCCGCGGCCCTTTCGGCGTCTTCGCCCTCGCCATGCGCCTCTCCGCCGGTAATCTTTGCTTAGCCGAAAATATGAGCGGCGCGCGCTCAGTCCGCAAGCTCGCGCGAGCGGCGCGTCGCGGCGGCGATCGCCTTCCGCATCAGCGGCTCGAGCCCGTCCTTTGCCATCAGCACGTCGAGCGCCGCGCGCGTCGTGCCGCCGGGGCTCGTCACGGCCTCGCGCAACTGCGCCGCACTTTCCGGCGCGCGCCGCGCGAGCTCGCCCGAGCCGGAGACGGTCGCGCGCGCGAGCTGCATCGCGAGATCGGCCGGAAGCCCCGCCTCGCGGCCGGCCGCGGCCATGCACTCGATCAGCAGGAAGACGTAAGCCGGGCCGCTGCCCGAGACCGCCGTCACGGCGTCGATAAGACCCTCGTCCTCGACCCAGGCGATCTCGCCGACCGCGGCGAGAAGCTCGCCGCACAGCGCGCGTGTCTCGGGCGTCGCGGCCGTGTTGGCGCACAAGACGGCGATGCCGCGGCCGATCGCGGCCGGAGTATTCGGCATCGCGCGCACGATCGCGGCGTCGGGTCCAAGCTGGCGCGTGAAATAGGCGATGGTCTTGCCGGCGCAGATCGACAGGAACGGTGCCGTGCCGGCAAAGCGCCGGTACTGCGGCGCCACGTCGTCGAGCGCTTGCGGCTTCACCGCGAAGACGATGGCCGATGGCGCGAGATCGGTGGGAAGCTCTTTCGGGGCGGCGTAGACCGCGACCTCGGCGGCGCGCACCGCGGCCGGCATCATCGGCTCGACCACGACATAGTTCCGGGCGATGCCGCGCTCGCGCCAGCCGGTGAGGAGAGCCCCGCCCATCTTGCCGCAGCCGACGAGCAGGATCGGGCGGGCGAGCGGCGCTCCGCTCACGCCTCGCCGACCGGGTCGATCATCGCCGACGCGATCGCTTCCTCCGCGTTCTTGCCGCCCCACACGACGAACTGGAACGCCGGATAGAAGCGCTCGCACTCGGTCACCGAGATTTCCACCAGATCCTCGATCTGCTCGACCGAGGCGCCCGGCGCGCCGCGCAGCAGCACGCCGTGGCGGAAGGACGGCGACTGGTCGTCCGGCGCCAGATCGAAATGGCCGAGCCAGAGCCGCTCGTTGACCGTCGCCAGGAGCTCGTAAACCGAGCCGCGCCGGCCGCGCGGCACCTTCATCTCGAAGCCGCACGAGAAGTGCAGCGCGCTCATCTCGCGCTGCCACAGGAACAGGAGGCGGTAGTCGCACCAGCGGCCCGGAATTTCGACATGCAGCTCCTCGTCGCTCGACCGGTCGTGCCGCCACTCGTTGGCGAGCACGATCTCCTCGACGAGATCGATCGGGTTCGACGCCGCGTGGGTGGTTTCGAGCGCCGGAGAGGGCATCACGGGCTCCTTCCGTCAATCACAGATGGCGACCGATTACTAGTAGAGCGCGCGCCTGGTCACCACTATAGCTACGCAAATTGCCAGAGGCGGGACTCCAGCGCAAGGACCAATTAGGCGCGCGTGTCGGCCGCCGGCGGGGCGGGGCGCGGACCTTGCGTCTCGACCGCGGCAAGGCGCGCCTCGAGCGCCGCGAGCCGCGCCTCGAGCTGCTCCTGGGCAAGTCGGGCCTTGGCCGCCATGGCCTGCACGGCGTCGAATTCCTCGCGCCGCACCAGGTTCATGCGGGCGAGCATGCGCTCGAACTGCTCCTTGAGCCGCGTTTCGAGCTCGTCGCGGATGCCGGTCAAGGTACCGAGCGCGCCGCCCGCGACGCGCGCCAGATCTTCGAAGAGCCGGTTCTCGGGGTCCATTTCATCCTCGTCAACGCCGCGGCAGCGAGAGTATCGCCATCATAGCGCGCGCCCGTCATGTTCTCTATTTCCTGCCGGCGGCGGGACTATCGCCGCGACCGCCGCGCTCTAAAGTCTGATCCACACCGATCCAATCGCCCCGGACCCTCGCCCCGAGGGGGAGAGGATTTCTGCTTCCAAGCGGATGGATCGCACTCTAGTCCGGTCGAGAGTCCGGTCGAACGGCGGGGCTTTGCGGTTCGCGCGCGTGCCCGTCGGTCCCCGCGCAGGCGGCCGGGCGATGACCAGTCGTGTCGGCGCCGCCATTTCGGCTATAAGGCGGCGATGATCGTCATCACCGGCGGCGCCGGGTTCATCGGCTCCAATCTCGCGGCGGCGCTGGAGGAGCGCGGCGCGGACGATCTCGCCGTGTGCGACCGGCTCGGCCACGACGACAAGTGGCGCAACCTGCAGAAGCGCGAACTCGCCGCGATCGTCCCGCCCGAGGGACTGTTCGACTTGCTGCAAAAGCGCGCGAATGAGATCCGCGCGGTGTTCCACCTCGGCGCCGTCTCCTCGACCACCGAGACCGACGCCGACCTCATCGTCGCGGCGAATTTCTCGCTGTCGGCGGCGCTCTGGGACTGGTGCGCGGCGAACGGAACGCGGTTTCTCTATGCCTCATCGGCCGCGACCTACGGCGACGGCAGCGCCGGGTTCGACGACGACGGCGCGACGGAGGCACTGGCTCGGCTCAAACCCTTGAACGCCTATGGCTGGTCAAAACACCTGTTCGACCGCCGCGTCGCCCGCCTCCGCGCCACCGGCGCGGCGCGGCCGCCGCAATGGGCGGGCTTCAAGTTCTTCAACGTCTATGGCCCGAACGAATACCATAAAGGAGCGATGAAGAGCGTCGCGGCGCAAATTTATCCGCGCGCCGCGCAGGGCGAGGCGTGCCGCCTGTTCCGCTCCTACCGGCCCGACTACGCCGATGGCGGGCAACTCCGCGATTTCGTCCATGTCGACGATTGCGTGGCGCTCATGCTGTTCCTCTACGACCATCCGGAAGTGTCCGGGCTCTTCAACGCCGGCAGCGGCA
This sequence comes from uncultured Alphaproteobacteria bacterium, assembly GCA_963729295.1. GTDB lineage: Bacteria > Pseudomonadota > Alphaproteobacteria > ATCC43930 > CGMCC-115725 > DATJLY01. Next base: position 204,932 of record CAVSNJ010000026.1, on the reverse strand, counting down.
CGGCACGCAGCTTCGCCGATCTCGCCGCCGCAATTTACCGCGCATTGGGCCGCGCCCCGGCGATCGAATATATCGACATGCCGCCGGAGCTGCGCCTCCGCTACCAGTACCGGACCGAGGCGAAGATGGACCGGGTGAAGGGCCTCGGTTACAACCGCGTGCCCCGTCCGCTCGAGGACGGCGTGCGCGACTATGTGCAGCACTATCTCGGCGCGGCCGATCCTTATCGCTGATGTTCGTCATTCCCTATCCCGCCATCGACCCGATCGCCGTCTCGCTCGGGCCGTTCGTCATCCGCTGGTACGCGCTCGCCTATATCGCCGGGCTCTTGATCGGCTGGCGCTATTGCCTCGCGCTCGCGCAGAAACCGCCGCGCGTTGCGCGGGCGCAGGAGATCGACGATTTCCTGGTCTGGGCGACGCTCGGCGTCGTGCTCGGCGGGCGCACCGGCTACGTGCTGTTCTACCGCCCGGAATTCTACTTCGCGAACCCGATCGAGATCGTCGAGGTGTGGCACGGCGGCATGTCGTTCCACGGCGGCGCGCTCGGCGTGTGCGTCGCCATCCTGCTGTTCTGCCGGCAGCGCAAGATTTCCGTGCTCGGGCTCGCCGACGTCATCGCCTGCGCCGTGCCGATCGGGTTGTTCTTCGGCCGCATCGCCAATTTCATCAATGGCGAGCTTTGGGGCCGCGCAACCGACGTGCCGTGGGCAATGATCTTCCCGAACGACCCGACGCAACTCCCGCGCCATCCGAGCCAGCTCTACGAGGCGACGATGGAGGGGCTCATCCTCTTCGTCATTCTCTACCTCTTGCAGCGTTCGCGCGCCGTGCGCGAGCACCAGGGTACGCTGACCGGCGCCTTCCTCATCGGCTACGGCACGGCGCGCATCGTCGGCGAGCTGTTCCGGCAGCCTGACGCCAATTTGGGCTTCCTCTATCTCGGCCTGACCATGGGGCAGATCCTCTCGATCCCGCTGCTGCTGTTCGGGCTTTTCCTCATCTGGTTCGCATGGCGAGCGAAGCCGTCGGCGCCCTGAGCGCGCCGCTCATGGCGCATCTTCGCGCGCTGATCGGCGCCGCCGGGCCGCTCACGGTCGCGCACTACATGGAGGAGGCGCTCTTCCATCCGCGTTTCGGCTACTACGCCTCGCGCGATCCCTTGGGCGCGCGCGGCGATTTCGTCACCGCGCCCGAGATCAGCCAGGCGTTCGGCGAGCTCGTGGGCTTGTGGTGCGCGGACTATTGGCAGCGGCTCGGCGCGCCCGATCCCGTGGCGCTGGTCGAGCTTGGCCCCGGGCGCGGCACGATGCTCGGCGATGCGCTGCGCGCGGCACGGATCGTGCCGGGTTTTTGCGCGGCGGCGCGACTCCATCTGGTCGAGCGCAGCCCCGCCTTGCGCGCGGTCCAGGAACGCACGCTCGCGGCGGCATCGCCCGCCTGGCACGACGATATCGACGGCGTGCCGCGCGGGCCCATGCTGCTCGTCGCCAACGAGTTCCTCGATGCGCTGCCGGTGCGGCAATTCGTGCAGCGCGCGGGTGCGTGGCGCGAGCGGCGCGTGGGATTGGGTCCTGACGGCGCGCTCCGGTTCGTGGCGGGCGAAGCCACCGCCGGCATCGCGTTCGATGCGCCCGACGGCGCCATCCGCGAGATCCGCCCCGGCGCCGACGAGCTCGCGCGCAAAATCGCGCGCCGGCTCGAGGATTCGGGCGGCGCCGGTCTCTTCGTCGATTACGGCTATTTTCCTGCCGCCTGCGGCGACACGCTGCAAGCGGTGCGGCGCCATCGCGCGCACGATGTCTTGCTCGAGCCGGGCGCGGCCGACCTCACCGCGCAGGTCGATTTCGCAGCCTTTGCCGCGGCCGCGTCGGCGGCCGGCGCGTGCGTTTGGGGCCCGGTGCCGCAGGGCGCGTTCCTCGGTTCGCTCGGCCTCGAGGCGCGGGCGGAAAGGCTCATCGCCCACGCCGATTCGGACCAGGCGCTCCTCATCCGCAGCGGCTGCCGCCGCCTCGTCGATCCGGCCGAGATGGGGACGCTGTTCAAGGCGCTCGCCGTGACCGCGCCCGACGCGCCGCCGCCGGCGGGCTTCGCATGACGCCGCTCACCGCCCGTGCGCTCGATCATGCCGGCATCCGCCACGGCTTCTTCACGCGCGAGGGCGGCGTGAGCGAGGGCGTGTTCGCCGGGCTCAATTGCAGCCTCGGCTCGGGCGACGACCCGGCGATCGTCACTGAGAACCGCCGCCGCGCGCTCGCCGCGCTCGCGCTCGCGCCGGAAAATCTCGTCACCGGCTACCAGGTCCACGGCACCGACATCGCGGTGGTCGACCGGGTCTGGCGCACCGAGGATCGGCCGCGCGTCGATGGCCTGGTGACGCGCGCGCCCGGCATCGCGGTCGGGATCCTGACCGCCGACTGCGCGCCCGTGCTGTTCGCCGATCCCGCCGCCGGCCTCGTCGCCGCCGCGCATGCCGGCTGGCGCGGCGCCATCGGCGGCGTGCTCGAGGCGACGCTCGCGGCGCTCGCGCAAGAAGGCGCCGAGCGCGGCCGGATCGTCGCCGCCATCGGCCCCTGTATCGGCGGCAGGTCCTACGAGGTCGGACCCGAGTTCCCGGCGCCGTTCCTCGCCGAACGCCCGGAGAATGCGCGCTTCTTCGCACCCTCCCCGCGCGCGGGCCATGCGCTGTTCGATCTCGGCGCCTATGTCGAGGCGAAGCTCGGCGCGCTCGGAGTAGCGCGCGTCGAGCGCATCGCCGCCGACACCTGCGCCGAATCCGCCCGCTTCTATTCCTACCGCCGCGCCTGCCTCCACGGCGAAAAGCAATTCGGCCATCTCCTCTCCGTCATCGCCCTGGTGCCTTGAATGCGTCGCTCACTGCTCGCCAGCCCGCTTCTTCTCGTCGCCGCGTGCCAGCCGCTGCCGCATCCGTTCGATGATGCGCGCGCGCTGCCGCCGCCGGAGGCGCTGCAGCCGCCCGACAGCGTCGGTGTCCTGGTGGTGCCGGCCTCGGACGCGCCGGCGCCGTTCAGTGCGGCGATGGCGGAAGCGCTGGCGAAGGCGCTGCGCGCCGGCGACGTGCCGGCAAGCACGGATGCCGGCAACCGCGGCAGCTTCCGCCTCGAGACCGAGGAGAAGAACGAGACCGAAGCGGCCGGGCAAGCGCGCATCGAATTGCGCTGGACCTTGCGCGATGCAGGCGGCGCGGTGCGCGGCAGCGGCACGAGCGCGCGCGAGGTGGCGAGCGCGTCATGGCCGGCGGGAAGCGATGCGGTTGCGCAATCGATCGCCGAAGAAGCGGCGCCGCAGATCGCCAAGCTCATCGCCGGCGACGCGCCGCTGCCATCGGACAGCGCGCCGGCGCGCGTCGTGCTGGGCGGCGTCATCGGTGCGCCGGGCGATGGCGGCTCGGCGCTCGCGCATGCGATCGGCGATGCGCTCGGCCGCGCCGGGGTCGAACTCGGCGCCGCCGGTGCGCCGTCGCGCTTCGCGCTCACCTGCGAGGTCGCGGTCGCGCCCGCCGATTCCGGCAAGGAACTCGTCACCGTGCGCTGGATCCTGGCCTCGGGCGGGCATCCGCTCGGCCAGGTGAGCCAGCAGAACACGGTGCCCGCCGGCAGCCTCGATCACGCCTGGGGCGACATCGCCTACGCGGTCGCGGCATCGGCCGCACCCGGCATCGCCGAGCTCATCACGCGCGCGGAAAGCTCGTCGGCCGGAAGCTGACGCGCCTACAGCTCGATCCATCCAGGTTGAAAATCTTTCCGTCGCCCCCGCGTGCGCGGGAACGACGATTCAGAATGACTGGATCGCGCCTAGCGCACGAATTCGTCCGTCGCGAGGCCGTCATAGCTCTTGAGCCGGTCGGAGGGCGCCAAAAATCCCGCCTCGATGTTGAGGCGCTCGGAATTCTCCAGCACCTCCTTCGCCATCACCGGCGGCACCGGCGTGCCCGCCTGCACCGCGGCAAAGACGGCGGCCAGCACGGGGTCGGGCGTGTTGGGGAAATGTTTTTTGAGCAGCGCGAGCGCGTCCGTGGGTTCGTCATGGATGAACTTCGCGCCCGCGGCGAGGCCGCGCCCCATCTTCACGCACACCGGGCGATGCTCGGCGCAGAATTGCGGCCGCGTCACGATCACGCCCGAGCCGTTGGGCGCGATCCACGGCGGATCGCCGGTCAGGGGGCTCGCGATCGGCACGGCGCCATAGTGCGTTTCGGCCAGTTGCGGCCACGGCGGGCCGCCGACGAAGCCGTCGAGCGCCCCCCGCGCGAAGGCGGCGAGGGTCTCCTGCGGCTGCAACGGCGCCACGACGATGCTGTCGGGTTGGAGCCCGCCGGCGCGCGCGATGACGCGCAGATAGCCGTGCACGACCGAGCTGACCGCATCGATTCCCATGCGCCGCCCGGCCATGAGGCGCGCGCGCTCGGCGAGCGGCGCGTCGGGGCCAATTCCGGCTTTCTGGGCGATGTCCTTGGCGATCACGATGCTCCACACCGGCTTGTCGAGCATGTTGGCGATCGCCAGCATGCGCTGGCCGTGCGCGGCGGCGCGCGTCAGCGCCACGCCCGAGGAGACCGAGAATTCCGCCGACCCGGCGACGACGGCGTTGAAGGAGCCGACGCCGGCGATGAACACGGTTTTGACGTTGAGTCCCTCGCGCGCCCAGAAACCTTGGTCGGACGCGGCATAGATGCCGAGGAATTGCATCACGTCCGCGGGCAGCGCCACGAGCGCATGGTCCTCGGCCGCGGCGGCGAGACTGGCCGCGAGCAGCGTCGCCGCGAAGCCCGCCGCAAGCGAAGCGGCGAGCGCCCAGGGCGCGGCCCAGCGCCGCGGTTTACTTCGCCCCATCTCGCCTCCCGTTGCGCGCCGAGGCGGGTTTACAGCCTGCGACCCCTTTGTTACAGTCCGGTTTCGTTGCGGCCCTTGGGGCCGATCCCAGGCGATCTCCGCATGAAAATTCTCGCGTGCAACAGCAATCGGCCGTTGGCCGAGGCTATTTCTGCGTATTTGAAACTGCCGCTCACCGACGCGAGCGTGCGGCGTTTTTCCGACATGGAAGTGTTCGTCGAGGTGCATGAGAACGTGCGCGGCGAGGACGTGTTCGTGATCCAGTCGACGTCCTATCCCGCGAACGACAATCTGATGGAACTGCTTGTCACGCTCGATGCGCTGAAGCGCGCCTCGGCGCGGCGCATCACCGCCGTCATCCCGTATTACGGCTATGCCCGCCAGGACCGGAAATCGGGCTCGCGCACGCCGATCTCGGCGAAGCTCGTCGCCAACATGGTGACGGCGGCGGGCGCCGACCGCGTTCTGACGCTCGATCTGCACGCGGGGCAAATCCAGGGCTTCTTCGACATCCCGACCGACAATCTCTATGCCGCGCCCGTGTTCGTCAAAGACATCAAGGACCGCTTCGACGGCGACAATCTGGTCATCGTCTCGCCCGATGTTGGCGGCGTGGTGCGCGCCCGCATCATCGCGAGCCGCCTCGACGGCGATCTCGCCATCATCGACAAGCGACGCGAGCGCGCCGGCGTGTCCGAGGTGATGAACGTCATCGGCGAGATCGAGGGCCGCTCCTGCATCCTGGTCGACGACATCGTCGACAGCGCCGGCACGCTCTGTAACGCCGCCGAGGCGCTGAGGGAGCGCGGCGCGCGCTCGGTCTCGGCCTATGTCACGCACGGCGTGCTCTCGGGCGGCGCCGTGGCGCGCGTGACCGCTTCGCCGCTCGAAGCTCTCATCACCACCGACAGCATCGCCCAGACCGAGGCGGTGCGCGTCGCCAAGAACATCCGCCGCCTCACCATCGCCCCGCTCATGGCCGAGGCGATCAGCCGCATCAGCGAGGAGCGCTCGGTGTCGAGCCTCTTCGACTAGAGCTCAAGGAGTTTGCCGATGGCCGATCTCGTCATGTTGCGCGCCGAGGCGCGCCAGAATGCAGGGAAGGGTCCCGCGCGCCAGTCGCGTCGCGACGGCCGCGTGCCCGGCATCGTCTATGGCGACGGCAAGCCGCCGCTTCTCATCAGCGTCGATCCGCGCGAGCTCATGCAGGCGGTGCGCCGCGAAGGCTTCTACGCGCGCCTCGTCGATGTCGAGCTCGATGGCGCGCGCTTCCGCGCCATCCCGCGCGAGGTGCAGCTCAATCCCGCGACCGAGAAGCCGCTGCACGTGGATTTCATGCGCGTCGGCAAGGGAAGCCGCATCACCGTCGCCGTGCCGGTGCATTTCGTCGATCAGGAGAAATCGCCGGGCCTGCGCCGCGGCGGCCTCCTCAACATCGTGCGCCACGCGGTCGAACTCGTGTGCAACGCCGACGCCATCCCGGAAAGCCTGACCGTCAGCCTCGACGAGCTCGAGATCGGCGACAGCGTGCATATCAGCGCCGTGACCTTGCCGCCCGGCACGCGCTCGACCATCCGCGAGCGCGATTTCACGATCGCGTCGATCGCCTCGCCCACCGCCGTGCGCGAAGAGCAGGCCGCCGCCGCCGCGGCAGCGGCCGCCGCCGCCGCCGCCGCTGCCGCCGGCATCACGCCCGAAGGCGCTGCCGTGCCCGGCGCGCCCGGCGCACCGGGCGCCGCTCCTGGTGCCGCCCCCGGCGCAGCACCCGGCGCCGCCCCCGGCGCTGCCCCCGGCGCCGCACCGGGCGCCGCCCCCGGCGCCGCACCGACCGCCGCCCCCGGCGCCGCACCGGGTGCCGCTCCTGCCGCGCGCGGCGGCGCGCCCGGCGGCCCGCCCGCCCGCGGCGGCCGCGAGCCGCGGCAGCGCTAGAGATTGCGCCGGTTACCCGCAATCGGCGGTAATTTCCCTCTCCGCGCGCAGTGGGGAGAGGGGTCGACCGCATGTGGTCGACCCCATTGCGCAGCAATGGGAGGGTGAGGTGTGCGGCGGCGCCACCCACCTCACCCGCTCGCTGCGCTCGCACCCCTTGGCCGCCGAACATGCCAGTGGCATGTTCAGGCGCCAAGCCCCGCAAGCGGGCGGAGAGGGTTTGTAATAGCTGAGGTCCCCCGCATGCGTCTCATCGTCGGGCTCGGCAATCCCGGCAGCCGCTACGCCCTGACGCGGCACAATATCGGCTTCATCGCCGCCGAGGCGCTGGCGCGGCGCTATCGCTTTCCGGCGCTCCGCGCGAAGTTCGAGGGCGAATTCGCCGAGGGTACGATCGGAGACGGGCGCGTGTTCCTGTTGAAGCCGCAGACCTTCATGAACGGCTCGGGCGACAGCGTCGGCGCGCTCGCGCGCTTCTACAAGATCGAGCCGCACGAGATCGCCGTGGTGCATGACGAGATCGATTTGGCGCCGGGCAAGCTCAGGGTGAAGCTCGGCGGCGGCACCGCGGGCCACAATGGGCTGCGCTCGATCGAGGCGGCGATCGGCGCCGATTTCTGGCGCGTGCGCATCGGCATCGGCCATCCCGGCGTGAAGGAGCTGGTCGAGCCCTACGTGCTGCAGAGTTTTCCGCCCGAGGACCGGGCCTGGGCCGGGCCGCTCGTCGATGCGGTGGTGGAAGCGATGCCGCTCCTCGTCGCCGACGATGCCGCGGGCTTCATGAGCAAGGTCGCACTCATTCTCCGCCCGCCGCCGGCGAAGCCGCCGCGGCCGGCGCCACCGGAAAAGGACAAGGCGTAAGTCGCCATGGGATTCAATTGCGGCATCGTCGGTCTGCCCAATGTCGGCAAGTCGGCGCTCTTCAACGCGCTCATCGCCGCCGAGGCGGCGCAAGCCGCCAACTATCCGTTCTCGACGGTCGAGCCCAATATCGGCCGGGTCGCGGTGCCCGACCCGCGCCTCGACGTGCTGGCGCGGCTGGCGAAGTCGGCGAAGATCGTGCCGACCCAACTCGAATTCGTCGACATCGCCGGTTTGGCGCGCGGCGCCTCGCGCGGCGAGGGATTGGGCAACCAGTTCCTCGGCCATATCCGCGAGGTGGACGCGGTGGTGCATGTGCTGCGCTGCTTCACGGACGAGAACGTGGTGCATGTCGAAGGCTCGGTCGATCCGGTGCGCGACGCCGAGACGGTCGAAACCGAGCTCATGCTGGCCGACCTCGAAAGCCTCGAACGGCGCCTGCCCGCGCTCGAAAAACGCGTGCGCGGCGGCGAGCGCGAGGCGAAGGCGCAAATGGCGCTGATCGAGCCGACCTTGGCGCTCTTACGCGAGGGCAAGCCCGCGCGCACCTTCGTGCCGCCGGCCGAAGAACGATCCGTCTTCAAGACGCTCCAGCTTTTGACCGCGAAGCCGGTGCTCTATGTCGCCAATGTCGACGAGGCTTCGGCCGCCAGCGGCAACGCGGCGGCGCATGCGGCGATCGATTACGCCAAGTCGCAAGGCACGGACTGCGTCATTATCTCGGCCAAGATCGAGTCCGAGCTGGCGCAGCTCGGCGACGCGAACGAGGCAACGGCGTTCCTCAAGGCCTTGGGGCTTGAGGAGACCGGGCTCGACCGCTTCGTGCGCGCGGGATACTTGCTGTTGGACCTCGTCACCTTCTTCACCGCCGGGCCCAAGGAATCGAAGGCCTGGACCGTGCCGCGCGGCTCGAAGGCGCCGCGGGCCGCGGGCACGATCCACACCGATTTCGAAAAAGGCTTCATCCGCGCCGAGACGATCTCGTATGCGGACTATGTCGCCTGCAAAGGCGAGCAAGGGGCGAAGGACGCCGGCAAGATGCGGCTCGAAGGCTCAGAGTACGTCGTCGCCGACGGCGACGTGATGCATTTCCGCTTCAATGTCTAGGCGCGATAAACCCTGTTTATTGCCCGCGCCGGCTCGCTTATGATCCACCCAACACCAGAGGAGGAGCCAACCATGGGTCAAACCATCACCTTGAAGGCCTCGGACGGCCATTCGTTCGGCGCCTATCGTGCCGATCCCGAAGGGAAGCCGCGCGGCGCCATCGTCGTCATCCAGGAGATTTTCGGCGTCAACCACCACATCAAAAGCGTGACCGACCGCTACGCGGCCTTGGGCTTCGTTGCGATCGCGCCGCAGGTGTTCGATCGCGCCGAGAAGAATTTCGAAACGGGATACGACCAGCCGAGCATGGAGAAGGGCCGCGCCGCGCGCGGCAAGATCCAGACCGAGCAGCTCCTCCTCGACACGCAGGCCGCGATCGACGCGGTGAAGTCGGCCGGGAAGGTCGGCATCATCGGCTACTGCATGGGCGGATCGGTGGCGTTCCTGTCGGCGACGCGGCTCAACGGGCTCGCTTGCGCCGTGGGGTATTACGGCGGCCAGATCGCGCAGGTCTGCGAGGAGAAGCCGCGCATCCCGACCATGCTGCATTTCGGCGACCAGGATCAGAGCATCCCGCTGACCGACGTCGAGAAGATCAAGAAGGCGCGGCCCGAGACGCCGATCTTCGTCTACAAGGCCGGCCACGGCTTCCACTGCGACGAGCGCGCCTCGTTTGCGCCCGAGGCGGCCCAGGTCGCGGCCTGCCGCTCGCAGGAATTCTTCCTGAAGAATCTCGGCTGATCTAATTCCCACCTGGCCCTCCCCCGTGACGGGGGAGGGTTGGGGTCATTCTCCTGCGATCCGCGCTCTCCGTTCGGGAAAGAGCGCCAACAATCCCTCGCGCGAGGCGGGACAAGAACCGCGCTCGGTGATGATCGCGGTGACGAGCCGCGCCGGCGTCACGTCGAAGCCGTAATTGGCGGCGGGGCTTGCCGAGGGCGTCAGGCGCACGCGCGCCACGCTGCCGTCGGCGAGCGCGCCCGTAATCTCGCTCACCTCGCCGGCATCGCGCTCCTCGATCGGAATGCGGCTTCCGTCCTCGATCGTCCAATCGATCGACGAGGATGGCAGCGCGACATAGAACGGCACGCCGTTGTCGAAGGCGGCGAGCGCTTTCAAATACGTGCCGATCTTGTTGGCGACGTCGCCCGACGCGGTGGTGCGGTCGGAGCCGACGATCGCGAGATCGACCCGGCCGCGCTGCATCAGGTGGCCGCCGGCATTGTCGACGATCACGGTATGCGGCACGCCGTGCTCGCCGAGCTCCCAGGCGGTGAGGCTCGCGCCCTGGTTCCGCGGCCGCGTCTCGTCGACCCAGACATGAAGCGGGATGCCGCGATCGTGCGCGAGATAGACGGGAGCGAGCGCCGTGCCCCAATCGACCGCGGCAAGCCAGCCGGCATTGCAGTGGGTCAGGATCTCGACCGGCCCGCGTCCCTTCTTCGCGCAGCGCCGCCGCGATGAGCGGCAGTCCGTGCGCGGCGATGGCGCGGCTTGATGCGACATCTTCCTCGGCGATCTCGTCGGCCCGCGCCCAGGCGCGCGCGGCGCGCGCCCCTTGCGGCAGCGCCAGCACCGTCTGCCGCATCTCGTCCACCGCCCAGCGCAGATTGACCGCCGTCGGCCGCGTCGCGAGCAGCAGCTTCGCGGCGTCCTCGATGGCAGCGTCGCGCGCGTCGTCGGCGACCGCGAGCGCCATGCCATAGGCGGCGGCGGCGCCGATGAGCGGCGCGCCGCGCACTTCCATGGCGCGGATCGCGTGCGCCGCGTCGGCGGCAAGGGCGAGGCGCTTCGTCGCGAAGCGGTGCGGCAGTTGCGTCTGGTCGATGATGAAGACGGCCGCTCCCTCGCGCCAGATCGTGCGCATCGGCTGGCCCCTGACCTTCATGTCAGGCGCCTTTCAGGACGCGGCCCGCGACCGCGTCGAGCCGCGCCATCACGGCGGGGTCGCGCGCCTCGGGCGCGGTGATGAGCGCGTGGTCGAGCGCGCGGCGGCAGCGGCATGGGCAATCGCTGTCGGCCGCGACCAGCGGCACGACCGATTTCAAGAGCCCCTTCGCCTTGGCCGCGTTCTCCATGAGCACGGCGATGATCTGCTCGACCGTGACGTGGTCGTGGTCAGGATGCCAGCAGTCGAAATCCGTCACCATCGCCACCGTGGCGTAGCAAAGCTCGGCCTCGCGCGCGAGCTTCGCTTCGGGCATGTTGGTCATGCCGATGACGCTGCAGCCCCAGCTGCGGTAAAGCTCGCTCTCGGCAAGCGAGGAGAATTGCGGCCCCTCCATGACGAGATACGTGCCGCCGCGCACGAGGCCGAGGCCGTTGGCGCGGGCCGCCGCGGCGAGCCGGTCGCCCAGTCGCGCGCACACGGGATGCCCCATCGACACATGCGCGACGAGCCCCGTGCCGAAGAACGATTTCTGGCGCGCGAAAGTGCGGTCGATGAACTGGTCGACCAGCACGAAGGTTCCGGGCGGCAGATCGGGCCTGAGCGATCCCACCGCCGAGACCGAGACGAGGTCGGTCACGCCGGCGCGCTTCAGCGCGTCGATATTGGCGCGGAAATTGATCTCGCTCGGCGGGATGCGGTGGCCGCGGCCGTGGCGCGGCAGGAACACCACGCGCGTGCCGCCGAGCCGCCCGAAGCACAGCTCGTCCGACGGCGCGCCCCACGGCGTTTCGACCTTGCGCCAGCGGACGTCCTCGAGCCCGTCGATCTCGTAGAGTCCGCTGCCGCCGACGATGCCGATGACCGCTTCCGTCATGGCGTCAGTGTTGCCGTCATGCCGGCGCGAGGCAAGTGGCGTTCCGTTGCGTCGGCGCTAGACTCGGGCTTCGCCGAGGCAAGCGATGAAACCTGCTCTTTTCCTTTTCCTTTGTGCGCTGGCGTTGACGCCGGCGCTGGCCCGTGCCGATGTCGCTTATTCCGGCTTTGGCGCGATCGTGCCGTCGCGGACGGGCAACGCGCCGCAAGACCTCCCGGCGACGCTGCTCCGGCCCGAGGGCGCGGGACCCTTTCCCGCAATCGTCGTGCTGCACGATTGCAGCGGCTTGGGCCCGCGCTCGAGCGGCGCGCCGCTGCGCTGGGGTAGCGTGCTCGCGGCGCAGGGCTATGTCGTCCTCATTCCCGATAGTTTTCTGCCGCGCGGTTTGCCCGACGGCGTCTGCACGGCGCCGCCGTCGCCGCAGAGCGCCAGCGCCTTGCCCTATGCGCGCGCGATCGATGCTTATTCGGCGCTCGGCTATCTGCGCACGCTGCCGTTCGTCGACGGTAGCCGCGTCGGGGTGATGGGCGGATCGCATGGCGGCAGCTCGACGCTCGCGACGATGTCGAAGGTCGCGCCCGACGTCGCCGCGCGCCGTCCCGGCGCTTTTGCCGCGGCCGTCGCGCTCTATCCCGGCTGCGGTGCGCGCTACGGCGGTTGGTCGGTGGTGCGCGCGGGCGGCGACCACGGACCGGTGACGGAGTTCAAGGGGCTATACGAGCCGGTCGCGCCGCTCCTGATCCTCGTCGGCGACGCCGACGATTGGACACCAGCCGAGCATTGCCGCGTGCTCGCCGAGCGCTCGGCCGCGGCGGGCTTCCCGGTTTCGATCAAGATCTATCCCGGCGCGCGCCACTCGTTCGATAGTCCGAACCCGCCGCGCTATGTCTCGACCCGCAACAACGCCAACAAGCCGGACGGACACGGCGCTACGACCGGCGGCGATCCCGCCGCATGGGCCGACGCGGTGCAGCAGGTGAAGCAGTTCTTTGCCGCGCATCTCGGCCCCAAGTGACGGCTACTCCACGCCTTTCGGGTAGCGGTACGCGCCGAGCGGCAGGAACATCAACGCCGCGACGATCAGCACGCTGAAATAGACCCACAGCACCGGGTCGTAGGAGTGGAAGTGGTCGAAGCCCGCGCCGAGGATGGCGGGGCCGAGGCCGACGCCGCACGCGAACAGCGCAAAGATCAGGCCATAGAGCGTGCCGAACGACTGGCGCCCGAAATAGCGGCTCGCGAAGAATCCGAGCATGTCGATCTCGGCGCCGATGGCGAGGCCGAAACAGATCGCGGCGAAGAGCGGCGCCGGCGCGCCGGCATGGCTCAGAAGAAGGCCGATGCCGAGCACGGGCAGGAACATGCTGATGCCGGAGAAGATCGGCCCGTTCACCCAATCGAGGCAGAGCCCGACGACGACGCGCGCGGCCATCGCGGCAAGCCCCGACATGCCCAAGAGCGCGGCCGCGCTTTGCGGCGTGTAGCCGCGGTCGGTCAGCAACGGCACGAAATGGCCTGACAGGATGCCGTTGTTGCAGGTCCCTTCCGCGAGGAAGATGACGGCGAGCATCCAGAACTGCCGCGTGCCGGTGATGGCGTCCCTGGTCGAGAGGCCGAATGTGCGCTCTGCCTGGCCCGGATGGCGGCGCACCTCGCGCATGCGCTCGAAATAGCCGGGCGGCTCGCGCACGAAGAACAGGATCATCGTGAAGGACACGAGCCAGGTGACGATCCCGACCACGACATAGGCGGCGCGCCAGCCATAGGAGCCGATGACGGCTTGCGCGAGCACCGGCAGGACGAGCGTGCCGAGCCCGACGCCGCATGTGGCGATGCCGAGCGCCAGGCCGCGCTCCTTGTCGAACCAGGCCGTGATCGACTTCGAATAGATGATCGGCCCCATGCAGGCGCCGAAGCCCGCCGCGCTCGCGAACATGAAATAAAGCGGCCAGACGTGATTGGGGCTCAACAGCGAGAAGCTGCACAGTGCGAGGCCATAGAGGAATGTCGTCGGCAGAGCGATGCGGTGGATGCCAAATCGGTCCATGAGCCAGCCGAAGAGCGGCGTCACGATCGGCGCCGTCAGCGCGTTGGCGAGGAGGCCCGAGGAAAAAAGTCCGCGCGACCACCCGAGCTCGGTCGTGACCGGGACCATGAAGACGTTGACGGTGAAGATCACGGCCGGGCCGGGGCCGACCACATTGCCGATGAGCGATGCGGCGACGATCCACCAGCGGTTCCGGAACAATGTGCGGTTCTCTATGGCACCGATGCTCGCCATTTTCGTTTCCTCCGATTATTTTGCGCCATGGTAGTCAAAGCGGCCATCGCCCGCTAGTTTCCTGGCATGAGCAAGCTCTTCAGCCCCTTGCAACTTCGCGGCCTCACGCTCGCGAACCGCATCGTCGTAGCACCCATGTGCCAGTACTCAGCCGATGACGGCAGCGCCACCGACTGGCACATGCAGCATGTCGGGTTGCTGTCGCATTCGGGCGCGGCACTCGTCGTGCTCGAGGCGACCGGCGTCGAGCGCGAGGGGCGGATCACGCCCGGCTGCCTCGGGCTTTATTCCGACGAGAACGAGCGCGCGTTGAAGCGCGTCGTCGATTCGGTGCGGCGCTATTCCAAGGTGCCGCTCGGCATCCAGCTCGCCCATGCCGGGCGCAAGGCCTCGGCCGCCTCGCCCTGGAATGGCGCAAAGCCGCTTCGGCCCGAGCAGGGCGCGTGGCAGACGATGGGCCCGTCGGCGCTGCCGTTCGATGAGGGCTGGCACACGCCCAAGGCCTTGTCGCGCGGCGAGATCGACCGCATCGTCGAATCCTTCGCGCGCGCGGCCGAGCGCGCGCGCCGCATCGGCTTCGACGAGGTCGAGCTGCATTGCGCGCACGGCTATCTCGCCGCCGCGTTCCTGTCGCCGATCGCCAACAAGCGTGAGGACGAGTATGGCGGGAGTCTGGCGAACCGCATGCGCTTCGTGCTGCGCGTCGCCGCGGCGGTGCGCGCCGTGTGGCCGGCCGACAAGCCGATGGGCGCCCGCATCACCGGCACGGACTGGATCGAAGGCGGCTTCAGCACCGACGATGCGGTGGTGCTGTCGCGCGAGCTGAAGGCGCGCGGCTGTGACTTCATTTGCGTTTCGAGCGGCGGCGTCAACGCCAAGGCCAAGGCGCCGGTCGCGGCGGGATTTCTCCTGCCGCAGGCCGAGCGCGTGAAGCGCGAGGCGCAGATTGCGACGCGCGCCGTCGGATTCATCGTGACGGCGCGGCAGGCCGAAGTCGCGATCGCCGAGGAAAAAGCCGACATGGTGGCGCTCGCCCGCGCCATCCTCGACGATCCGCGCTGGGCCTGGCACGCGGCCGAGCAGTTGGGCGCGGACGCCGCATATCCGGTGCAGTACGAGCGCGTCCGCCCCGCGACCTGGCCCGGCGCGAAGATGGCGCGGCCCTAAGTGCGGTTTGGGCTCTTCGGCAGCGCGCAGGCGCGCCGCGGCGCACAGGATCCGGCGGCGGGCTTTCGCGATTACGTCGAGTACAACGTTGCCGCCGAGGAGCTCGGATTTCACGCGAGCTTCCTCGTCGAGCATCATTTCACCGGCATCGGCCAGGTCTCGGCGCCGCTGGCGCTCTTGGCGTGGGTTGCGGCGCGCACGACGAAGCTCCGCATCGGCACCGCCGTCATCGTGCTGCCGTGGCACAATCCCGTGGTGCTGGCCGAGGAGGCGGCGACGCTCGATCTCATGTCGGGCGGGCGACTCGATCTGGGCGTTGGCCGCGGCTACCGCTTCACCGAATTCCAGGGCTTCGCCATGGATTTCACCGAAGCCGATGCGCGCTTCGAGGAGGCGCTCGGGCTCATCCTCAAGGCCTGGACCGCCGACGAGCGGTTTTCGCACCAAGGGCCGTTCTGGCGCTTCGACAACGTGCTGGTCGAGCCGCCGCCCTGGCAAAAACCGCATCCGCCGATCTGGATCGCGGCCGGCAGCGAGCGCTCGATCCGGCGCACCGCCGCGCTCGGCGCCAATCTGCTGCTCGACCAGTTCGCGCCCGCCGCGTCGGTCGGCGCGCGCATCGCGCTTTATCGCGGCGCGTCGAAAGGACAGGTGGCGGTCGCGCGGAATATCTTCGTCGCTTACGATGCGGCGGAGAAGGAGCACGCGCTCGCGCACGCCAAGGCGCAGCACGGTCGCATGATCGCGCTGTCGCAGGACCCGGCGCATGCGATCACCTCGCACATCCTGGGCTATGAGGGCGCGAGCGAGGCGGCCGCGCTCTACGGCACGCCCGGTGAGATCGTTCGCGGGCTCGAAGATCTCTCCGCCGCGGGAGCGGAGTACGTCCTCGTCAATACCGGTGGCACTTCGGTGGAGCAGCTCCGCCGCTTCGCGCGCGACGTGATGCCGGCGTTCGCATAGAGTCGAATTCGCTCAGATTGAATTGTCGTTCCCGCGCAAGCGGGAACCCAGGGGAAGCGACGCGCGGCTGCCCTGGGTTCCCGCTTTCGCGGAGGCGACGGAGAGATGTTTCGACTTGGACGGATCAGACTTTAAGTGCTTACGCGCCCTGGTGGTGCAGGTCGGACCAGATCTTGCGCTTGGCGCCGTAGAGGATGCCGGTCATGACCAGCAGGAACAGCATGACCTTGGCGCCGGTCTCCTTGCGCTCTTCCATCTTGGGCTCGGCCGCCCAGGTGAGGAAGGTGCAGACGTCATGCGCTTCCTGCGGCAATGTGCCGGCCGTGCCGTCGGCAAACGTCACCGAATTGTCGGCGATCGGCTGCGGCATGGCGATCTGGTGGCCGGGGAACATGGTGTTGTAGTTCATCCCGTCCTGCATCTTGAAATCGGCGGGCGCGGCCTGGAAGCCCGTCAGGATCCCATAGCAGTAGTCGGGCCCGCCCGCGCGCGCCTTGGTGATGAGCGAGAGATCGGGCGGCAATGCGCCGTTATGCGCGGCGCGCGCCGCCTTCTCGTTCGGATAGGGCGCGACGAACGCATCGGCCGGCTGCGCCGGGCGCTGCACGACGTTGCCCTGGTCGTCGAGGTCGTTGACCTGCTTTTGCGCGGCGATCGCCTTGATCTCGCCGTCGTTGTAGCCGAGCGCGGCAAGGTCGCGGTAATGCAGCAGATTCATCGAATGGCAGGCCGAGCAGACCTCGCTGTAGATCTGGAAGCCGCGCTGCAATGCTGCGCGGTCGAACGTGCCGAAGACGCCGTCGAACGACCAGCCGGGATGCGGCAAGGGCGGCGTCTCGTCCTGCGCCAGCGCCGGGAGCGCGACCGAGAGCACGAGGGCGAAGGCCGCGGCGAGGCGCTTCATCAGTGCTTCTCCGCGGCGCCGGCGTGCTGTGGCTGAAGCGCGCCGCCGTGTTTTGCCAGGACCGACGCGGCGATGCTCGTCGGCAGCGGCAGCGGCCGCTCGAATTTCCCGATCAGCGGCACGAGAATGTAGAAGTGCAGGAAATAGTAGAAGGTGCAGATGCGGCCGATGACGATCCACATGCCTTCCGGCCGGTGCGCGCCGACAACGCCGAGCACGATGGCGTCGATCACCAGGAGCCAGAACACCCACTTGAAAACCGGCCGGAAGAACGAGCTCCGGACCGGCGAGGTGTCGAGCCACGGCAGCAGGAACAGCGTCAGGATCGAGCCGAACATGGCGCAGACGCCGATCAGCTTCGACGGGATCGAGCGCAGGATCGCGTAGTACGGCAGGAAGTACCATTCCGGCACGATCTCGGGCGGCGTCTGGAGCGGATTCGCCGGGATGTAGTTCTGCGGATCGCCCAAAAGATTGGGCCAGTAGAACACGATCGCGGCGAAGATCAGCAGATAGACCGAAAGTCCGAACGTGTCCTTGATCGTGTAGTAGGGATGGAACGGGATCGAATCCTGCGGCCCCTTGCGGTCGATGCCGAGCGGATTGTTCGAGCCGTGCTGATGCAGCGCGAGGAGGTGCAGCATCACCACGCCGACGATGATGAACGGCAGCAGGTAGTGGAGCGAGAAGAACCGGTTCAAGGTCGGGTTGCCGACCGCGAAGCCGCCCCACAGCCAGGTCACGATGGCGTTGCCGACGCCGGGGAAGGCGCCGAACAGGTTGGTGATGACGGTGGCGCCCCAATAGCTCATCTGCCCCCACGGCAGCACATAGCCCATGAAGGCCGTCGCCATCATCAGGAGCAGGATCACGACGCCGAGCATCCACAACAGCTCGCGCGGATATTTGTAGGAGCCGAAATACATGCCGCGGAACACGTGGATGTAGGTGACGATGAAGAAGAATGACGCGCCGTTCATGTGGATGTAGCGGATGAGCCAGCCCCAGCGCACGTCGCGCATGATGCGCTCGACCGAATCGAATGCCATCGCCGTGTTGGGCGTGTACTGCATCGCCAGGATGATGCCGGTGACGATCATGATGACGAGCGTGATGCCGGCGAGCGAGCCGAAGTTCCACCAGTAGGAGAGGTTGCGCGGCGTCGGATACTCGTAGAGCTCGTGCTTCATGTAGGCGAAGACCGGCAGCCGGTAGTCGATCCACGCGACGAGCTTGTTCTGGGATTTCGCTTCCGCCATGGCGCGCTCCCTAGATCTGCTCGACGTCGTTCAGATCGAAGGTCGAGTCCGGCGGGTTCTCGCCGACGCGGATCATGGTGTCGCTCAGGAAATGGTGCGGCGGTACCGGCAGGTTATATGGCGCCGGCACGCCCTCGAACACGCGCGCCGCGAGGTCGTAGCGCGAGCCGTGGCACGGGCAGAAATATCCGCCCTGCCAGCCCGGTCCCTCGCTGCCCGGTTGCGGCTGGAATTCCGGGATGCAGCCCAGATGCGTGCAGATGCCGACGACGACGAGGTATTCGGGCTTGACCGAGCGATGCCAGTTCTTGGCGTAGTCGGGCTGCTGCAGCACGTTCGAATCGGGGTCGCGGAGCTGATCGTTCTCCTTCGGGTCCTGCAGCACTTTCAGCTCGTCCGCGGTGCGGTGCGCGATGAACACCGGGTGCGAGCGCCACAGCACGACGATCTGCTGCCCCGGCTCGATCTTCGAGATGTCGACATCGATCGGCGCGCCGGCCGCGAGCACGTCCTCGGATGGCTCCATGCTGCTGACGAGCGGCCAGACGGCGCAGGCGGCGCCGACGGTGGCAACGGCGGTGGCGGCAAGGGTGAAGAAGTCGCGGCGGGTCTCGCCGTCGTCATCGTGCGCGCCGTGCGGCCCCGGCGCTACCGTGTCCGTCATGTAGCTCGATCTCCCCGCCTCGAATCCCCGCCTCGCCCGCGCCACGGAGGCGACCGGCGCGACCCTAACCCGCGGGTCGCGGCGGACTTATGCGACATCCTGCCGCGCCCTATAGAAGATTGGCGGCATAGGGGAAAGCCGGAAAGGAGGCTGCGATTGCGCCTTGCCCTCTACGAGCCCGACATCCCGCAGAACACTGGCGCGATCCTGCGGCTCGCCGCCTGTTTCGGCGTCGCGGTGGACCTGATCGAGCCCACGGGCTTCGTCCTCGACGACCGGCGCCTGAAGCGCGCGGGCCTCGATTACGCCGCGCGCGCGGCGCTCCTGCGTCATGAGTCGTGGCGGCGCTTTTTGGCGGCGCGCACGGGCGGACGGCTCGTGCTGCTGACGACCGCGGGCACTGTGGCATATCATCGCTTCGCGTTCCGGGCGGACGACACGCTGCTTCTGGGGCGCGAGAGCGCGGGCGCGCCGGGCGCGGTGCATGAGCGGGCGGATGCGCGCCTGCGCATTCCGATGGTGGCGGGCGCGCGCTCGCTCAACGTGGCGATGGCGGCCGCGATCGTGCTGGCCGAGGCGCTGCGCCAGACCGGGCTTTCGGCGGACGGGGAGGGGGAGGGTTCATGACCGGCAATCTCGCCACTGCCGCCGCCGAGAAGGAGCGGGTCGCCGCCTGGTTCGAGGACTTGCGCGACCGCATCTGCGCCGCCTTCGAGGCGCTCGAAGACGAATACGCGGCGGCGCGGCCCGATGAAGGTGCCTCCGGCCGTTTCACGCGCACGCCGTGGCAGCGCGAGGAGGGCGGCGGCGGCGTCATGGCGATGCTGCGCGGCCGCGTGTTCGAGAAGGTCGGCGTCAACGTCTCGACCGTGTGGGGCGAGTTCGCGCCCGAATTCCGCGGCCAGATTCCGGGCGCCGAGCAGGACCCGCGGTTCTGGGCGAGCGGCATCTCGCTCGTCGCCCATCTGCGCTCGCCGCGCGTGCCGGCCGTCCACCTCAACACGCGCCATATCCGCACGACGAAAAGCTGGTTCGGCGGCGGCTCCGATCTCACGCCCTTCGTTCCGCAACCGGACGACGTCGCCGCTTTCCACCGTGCGCTCGAATCCTGCTGCGCGCGCCACGGCGCCGATTACTATCCGCGCTTCAAGACGTGGTGCGACGAGTATTTCTTTCTGAAGCACCGCAACGAGCCGCGCGGCGCCGGCGGCATATTCTACGATTATCTCGACACGGGCGACTTCGCGCGCGACTTCGCTTTCACGAAGGATGTGGGCGCGGCGTTCCTCGGCGTCTATCCCGCGCTCGTGCGCCGCCGCATGTTGGAAGGCTGGAGCGCGGACGAGCGCCGGGCGCAGCTCCAGAAGCGCGGCCGCTATGTCGAGTTCAACCTGCTCTACGACCGCGGCACGCTTTTCGGCCTCAAGACCGGCGGCAATGTCGAGGCGATTCTGATGTCGCTTCCGCCCGAGGTGACGTGGCCGTGAGGCCTACTAAACCCTCTCCCCGATGGGGCGAGGGATCGGATGATTCGAGCGGCACGAATCAGCCCTAAGCCGCTCCGACCGGGATGAACTGCAAATCCTCCATCGCGACATGGTCGAAGAATGCGCGGTGCTCCTCCTGCGGCAGCGGCCACAGGATCGGCGTGCCGTGCTGGTCCGAGTACCAGTTCTTGCAGCCGACCCAGACGGTGCCGGGAAATGCCGCGTCGAGCCGCGCCACGAATTTCTGCGTGGCCGCTTCGGTGGGCGCGATCGCGACACCGCGCTCGCGCGACACTTCGATGAGGCGCAGGATGGCGCCGATCTCGTGCTCGAGCCCCAACGGCACCGGCACGTTGTTGACCGGGCTGAACGGCCCATAAAGCATGTAGAGGTTCGGGAATTTTGGCAGCGCGATCCCGCCCCAGGAATAGATCCGCTCCTGCCACGTCTCCTCGATGGTGGCACCTTCGAGCCCCACGACATTCATCGGCCGCATATAGGCGTGCGTGTCGAAGCCCGTGGCGTAGGCGAGCACGTCGAGCTTGCGCACGGTGCCGTCGGCGAACTCGACGCCTTCGGGCACGATGCGCTTGATCGGCCGGTTCTCGACCGTGACGTTCGGACGCTGCACCGCCTCGTAATAATTCTGGTCGGATTTCGGGATGCGCGTGCAGCCGAGCTTGTAGGTGGGCGCGAGCTTCGCCTTCAATTCCGGGTCCTTGATGACCTCGAGATATGACGCGAACTCGCGCTCCATGCCGGCGCGCTGCGCGCCTGGTTTGAGGCGCCACTGGTCCATCACGTTGATGAACTGCCAGAGTTTCTGCTGCTCCTTGCGATAGGCGCCGGGCAGCCTGAGCCACAGCCGGTGCCAGAGGCTCGTCCTCGGGTTCTCGCGGATGTGGATCCACTGCGCGCGGCGGATGAACTGCGTGACCTCGACGCCCTCCCAAGCGAGCGCCTCGGTGATCTGCACGCCGCTGCAGCCCGAGCCGATGACGCCCCATCTCTTGCCGCGGTGCGGTACGCTGTGGTCCCAGCGCGCCGAATGGAAGGATGGCCCCGCGAACATCTCGCGCCCTTCGATCGCGGGATAGACCGGCGTGTTCAAGAATCCCGTGGCGGCGACGAACACGTCGGCGACGTGGTCTTCGCCCTTCGCCGTCGTCACATGCCAGCGCCCGCCCGAAAAACGCGCGCTGACGATCTCCTCGTTGAAGCGGATGTATTGGCGCAACCGGCGCTCGTCGGCGACCGTCTTGATATAGGCCTGGATCTCCTCGGCCGGCGCGTATTTCCGCGACCAGTCGTAGTTCGGCCGGAATGGAAACTCGTACTGGCGCGACAGCACATCGACGAACAGCCCGGGATAGGTGTTGTCGCGCCATGTGCCGCCGACCTCGGCCGCTTTCTCGAACACGGTGAAGTCTATGCCGGCGCGCTTCAGCGTCTCGGCCATGAAGAGCCCGGCGATCCCGGCGCCGGCGACGATCACGCGGAATTTTTGCTCTGCCGCCATCGCTGATATTCTAGATATCGTACCCGGAAAGGGAAGGTGGCCCGCATGACGCAGAAACGCATCGATATCGGCAAGATCGCCCCGGTGATCGGCACGCTTTATCCCGCGCCCTACGACGAGCCGTGCCGCGCGCGCGAGCGCATGCGCCTCGGCGACGGGGCGGGCCTGACCCAGTTCGGCGTCAATCTCCTGATGCTTCCGCCGGGTGCGTGGTCGAGCCAGCGCCACTGGCACACGCACGAGGACGAGTTCGTCTATGTGCTCGCGGGCGAGGTCGTGCTGGTGACGGACGCGGGCGAAGAGATTTTGCGCGCGGGCGACGCCGCGGGCTTCAAGGCGGGCGACAAGAACGGGCACTGCCTGCAAAACCGTTCCGGCGCCGAAGTGCGCGTGCTCGAGATCGGCACGCGCGTCGCGGGCGACGGCGCGTTCTATTCCGACATCGACATGGTGGCGCCGCCGGGTCGCAAGCCCGCGCCCTACACGCACCGCGACGGCAGCCCTTACGAGAACATCCGCCGGCGCGGCCCGGGCGGCTAAAAAATTCCCCCGGCGAAACGGCGAGGCGCGTTAGACTGAGCGCGAAAACGCGCGCAAAAGGCGCGGGCGGGAGGAGGGGATCATGCGGAAGATTTTGGCGCTGACGATGGTTGCGGCCGGGCTCGTCGCGGGAAGCGCCGCGCGCGCCGAGGAAACGCTCGAGGTGGGCGGCGTCGGCGCCGCCAACGCAGTCGTCTGGGCGCATTACATCGCCGAAGCGAAGGGCCTCTACGCCGCGCAGGGGCTCAAGATCGATTTGAACTATTCGCAGTCGAACGCGCAGGTGCTGCAGGCCTTGACCGCCGGCTCGACCAAGATGGCGCTCGCCGCCGGCATCGCCGATCCGATGTATGCCTTCGCCTCCGGCGCCGGCATCGCCATCGTGCGCATCGACGGCCAGGTCGGTCCCTATGCGCTCGACGCCAGCAAGCAATTCAAGAGCATCAAGGATCTGAAGGGCCATGTCGTGTCGGTCGACGAGGCCAAGGGCACGACCATGATGTATTTGAACAAGATGCTCGAAGGCAACGGCATGACGCGCGCCGACCTCGATTTCATCTATGCCGGCGCCACGGCGGCGCGCTTTGCCGCGCTCGAATTGGGCGCCGCGGCCGCCTCCATGATCACCGCGCCGCAGCTCTTCACCGCCGAAGCGCACGGTTTCGTCAATCTCGGCTATGTCCCGAAATACGCGCCGGACATTCCCTTCACGGCCGAGCTCGCCAACCGCGCCTGGGCCAGCGCCAACAAGACGAGCGCGAAGAAATTCCTGGCGGCTTATTCCGGCGCGATCAAATGGTTCGACGACGAGAAGAACCGCGCCGAAGCGATCGACATTCTCGGCAAGGTCACCAAGATGTCGCCCGATGACATCGCGAAGTCGTACGACTTCCTGCGCCAGATCAACTATTTCGAGCGCTCGGACACGGTCTCGATGAAGAAGCTCGAAAACTTCTACGCGGCGCAGCGCGAGCTCGACCCGACGCTCAAGCTCGACCTGTCGAAGCTCGTCATGAAACTCGACTGAGCGCCTCGGCCGCCGCCGCGCCCAGGAGCACGACGAGCCAGGGCGGCGCGCGCCAGAAGACGAGCAGCAGGAACGCGGCGAGCGCGATGACGAAATCGCGCGGCGCCGCGATGGCGCTCGTCCACACCGGCGTGTAGAGCGCGGCCAAGACGAGCCCCACCACCGCCGCATTGACGCCGCGCAAGGCCGCGCCATAGAGCGCGTTGCCGCGGAACGCGCTCATCAGCGGCAGCGTGCCGATGACGAGCAGGAAGCCCGGCAGGAACACGGCGACGAGCGCGATCAGCGCGTAACCAAGCCCGCCGATCGCCGTACCGAGGAACGCGGCGAAGCTGAAGACCGGCCCCGGCAGCGCCTGCGCCGCGCCATATCCGGCGAGGAACGCCTCGTTGCCGACCCAGCCCGGCGGCACGACGGAAGCTTGCAGGAGCGGCAAGAGCACGTGCCCGCCGCCGAACACCAGCGCGCCGGAGCGATAGAAGCTCGCCGCCACCTCGAGCGCCAAAGCCCCGGTCCCTTGGGCCGCGAGCGGCAATCCGAGGAGGAGTACGGCGAAGATCAGAAGTGCCGCCCACGCGCCCTTATGCATGCCGCGCGACGGCGCGTCTTGCGCCGCCGGCCTCGCTTCGCGCTTCAAGAAAAATCCGGTGAGCGCGCCGAGCGCAATCGCGCCGAGCTGGCCCGCCGTGCCGGGAAAGGTGAGCGCGATCGCGGCCGCCGCCACGGCAAGCGTCATGCGCGCGCGGTCGGGCGCGAGGCTCCGCGCCATGCCCCACACCGCCTGCGCCACCACCGCCACGGCGACGATCGTGAGCCCATGCAGCCACGGCGCGCCGGCGATGCTGCCGCTATGCGCCACGCCATAGCCGAACAGCACCATGAGCACGGCCGACGGCGTCGTGAACCCGACCCACGCCGCGACCGAGCCCCAAAATCCGGCCCGCAGATTGCCGAGCGCCATGCCGAGCTCGCTGCTGCCGGGGCCGGGAAGAAGCTGTGTGAGCGCGATCAGATCGGCGAACGTCGCCTCGTCGACCCAGCGCCGCTTTGCCACGAACTCGGCGCGGAAATACCCCAGATGCGCGACCGGCCCGCCGAACGAGCGCAGGCCCAGCGCCAGGAACGCCGCCAGCACCTCGCGCGGGGTTCCCCGCTCACTGCCGGGCTCAGCCACGCCTTGCTCCAAGCCGCCGTTCGAGCTCGGCGAGCGCTGCCTTGCGGTCGGCGCGGAAATCGCCCGCCTCCCACCAGCCCTCGATCGCGCCGAGTAACTCTCCGACCTCCGGCCCGGGCGCGATGCCGCGCGCGACGAGGTCGTCGCCCTTCAGGGGAAAGCGCGGCTTCTTCCACGCGCTCGCGAGTTCGAGCAACGCGTGCGCGCGCGGTCCCTTGCCTTCGGCGGCGGCGCGCGTGAGGACGAGATCGGCATAGAGGGCGGCGCCCAGCCGGTAGAGCGCGCGGCGCTGCGACGTGTCGTCGGCGGCAAGGACGACCGGGAAAGGCGGCGCCGCGATCGCGACGAGCCGCGTGCGCTCGGCCACCTTGAGCTTGAGGCGGCGCGCCGCTGTCTCGGCGCCCGCGGCATCGTCGGCGACGAGCGCGGCCAGGCGCCGCACCGGATCGGGTACTTGCTCGAGCGGCACGAGCGCGGCAAGGAGACCGAGGCTCCGCGCCTCCGGCAGGATTTTATCGAGCACGCCGTCCTCGACCATGACGGCGAGCGTCTTGGCCGGATCGGCGGCCGCGAGCAGCTTCAACAGCTCCGAAGCGATGCGCTCGGCCGAAAGCTGCGGCAGCAGATCCTTCAGCTCGCGCGTCGCCGCGCGGCCTTCTTCGTCGAACGGTCCCTGGGCGTAATGCGCGCCGAAACGATAAAAGCGCAGAATCCTGAGCACATCCTCGCGGATGCGCTGGCGCGCATCGCCGACGAAACGCACGCGGCCTGCCCTGAGATCGGCGAGCCCGCCGACATAGTCGAAGACCGCGCCATCCTCGTCGAGATAGAGCGCGTTCATCGTGAAGTCGCGGCGCCGCGCATCCTCGGCCCAATCCGCGGTGAAGGCGACGCGCGCGTGCCGGCCGAACGTCTCGATGTCCCGCCGCAGCGTCGTGATCTCGAAATGGCGCGGCGCGATCACGGCCGTGACCGTGCCGTGCGCGAGCCCCGTCGGCACGACCGCGATGCCCTTTGCCTGAAGCCGTCGCATCGCCTCCTCGGGCGGATGGATGGTCGCGATGTCGATGTCGCTGACGGTACGGCCGAGGATCGCGTCGCGCACCGGCCCGCCGGCGAAGCGCGCGCTGGCGTGACCCAGCGCCGCCAGGACCGCGCGCGTCGAATCCTCCGTCATCCACGGCTGCCGTTCGATCACGGTAATGGGAGATTCGCCCTCTGGCATCGGCGGGGAGAGCTTAGCCCATGCATACTCGCGCCCCAACTCGGTCGCGCCGCCGCCATATTCGGGGCGCATCCTGTTCCCGCTCTGAAGGAGGTGCCCATGCCCCCGAAAATCGTGCCCATTGGCGCCCTTGCGCTCGTCGCGTCGCTGGCGCCCACCGTTGCGCGTGCCGCCGATACCGAGGGCGCCGAGATTCACTTGGCGCAACAGGCCACGCGCACGCTGGCGCCCGACCGGATGCGCATCGAGCTCAGGATCGAAGCGGCCGGCAGCGACGCGCGCCAGCTTCAGGGCGAGATCAATCGCCGCATGGACGCGGCTCTCGCCAAGGCGAAACCGGTCGCTGCCGTCAAGTTCGAGACCGGCGCCTACTCCGTCTTCCCGGGGAACGCCAAGGGCGAACCGCGCTGGCGGGCGGTCGCGGCCTTCGCGCTGACCTCCGCCGATTTCGGTGCGGCACTCGCGCTTGCGGGCGATCTTCAGGAGACCGGCTGTCTCATGTCGGGCGTGCAGTTCTCGCTGGCTCCCGAGACGCTCGCCTCGGTCGAAGACGATCTCACCGGCACCGCGCTCGCCTCGTTGCGCCGGCGCGCCGATCTCGTGGCGAAGGACCTCGGCACCACCGTCGACCATTACAAGACGATCGAAGTCGGCAATGTCGCCGAGCCGTTCCCGGTGCGGCGCGCGGTGTTCGCGGCCGCCGCCGTTTCGTCCGTTGCCGCGCCGCCGCCCCCGGTCGCCGAGCCCGGAGATGCGACCGTGTCTCTGACCGTAAACGCGGATATCATCCTGGCGCCAACGAAGAATTGAGGCCGCCATGCTCCACCGCGCTCCCCTCCTCGGACTTTTGGCACTTACGGCGCTCGCCACCGCCGCACAAGCGCGTGCCGACGACAAGCTGCGCGTCGGCACGCCTGAGCCCACCGCCTTCGTGTTCTCCTCGGTCGATGTCGGCATCGAGACCGGCATTTTCAAAAAGCATGGGCTCGACGTTGAGCGCGTCGACTTCGCCGGTGGCGCGAAGCTCGCCCAGGCGATGACGGCGGGCGCCATCGACATCGCCGTCGCCACCGGCACCGACATCCTGTTCGTGAGCCGCGGCGCGCCCGAGCGCGCGGTCGCCGCCTACGGCAACGATCTCAACTCGCTGTCGATCGTCGCGCGGAACGACGACACGGTGCGGACGATCGAGGATTTGAAGGGCAAGACGATCGGCACCACGACCTCGGGCTCGTTCACGAGCTGGATCGCGCGGACGGTCGCAGTCAATCACGGCTGGGGCCCGGACGGCGTCAAGCTCGCCTATCTTGGCCAGATGAGCGGCATCGTCGCCGGGCTCATGGCGAAGGACGTTGATGCCATCGTCGGCACGACCGGGCAGGCGCTCGTGATGCAGAAGGAGGGCCGCGCCCGGATCATCGTCAAGGCCGGCGACGAGATCCACAATTTCATCGCCAACATGATCTATGCGAGCGAGCCGATGATGAAGGAGCATCCCGATGAGCTCCGCCGCTTCCTCGCCGCCTGGTTCGACACCATGCGCTTCGTCAAGGCGAACAAGGCCGAGACGATCCGCATCACCGAGAAGGACACGAAGGTGCCGGACGACATCGCGGGCGCTATCTACGACGCCGAGGCGCCGACCTTCTTCACCGACGGGCATTTCGACCGCGCGAAGCTGGCCGTCGTGAAGCAGGCGCTGATCGATAGCGGCGCGACCGACAAGATGCCGCCCGACGACCAGCTCATCTCGGAGGACTACCTGCCGAAGGGCGCGTCCTGATCGTCCGCACCGCGCGCGTTAGCCGAGAAAGCGGCCGTGCTACTGGAGCTAGGCGCCGAAGATCTGCGCGACGAGCTGGGCGAGCGGCGCAAGCGGCACGTCGTGGTGGTGCGCGCCGAGGATCATCAGCACTTCGCCAGCGACGATCACGGCGAGCGCGGCGAAGCCCGCGGCGGCCTCATGCGGCTTGATCCGGTCCTGATCCATGAGGTCTGCCGCATGCGCCTCAGAGATTGAATCGAACGCCGTGACGGGGTCTGCGATCGTCATGGTTGCGTTTCCCTATTCGAAAGTCGCTGGCCGGATTTCGACGAGTGCCACGCCCTTGTGCCGCATGCCGAGCACGGCCGCGGCTGCGGGCGACAAGTCGATGATGCGTGCTTTGGCGTGCGGCCCCCGGTCGTTGACGGTGACCAGCACGGTTCTGCCGTTTTTCTTGTTCCTGACCTCGATCACAGAACCGAACGGCAGCGATGGATGCGCCGCCGTCAGGCGCTGCCGGTCGAAGACCTCGCCGCTCGCGGTGATGCGACCGCTCAAATTGTACCAGGACGCGACGCCGGTCTCGGTTCTCATCCTCGCGTCCGCTGCCGTCGAAGCAAACGCAACGGCGATCGCCAGATAGCATTCCCGCCCGCGCATCGGACGAACCCTTTCCGCAAAGGGCGATCATGCGCCTGCGCCGGCGCGGGATCATGCGGTGTTACACGCGCGTTGAGAGGTCTTCGGCGGGTCTTTGCGTCCAATCCGAACGTCGTGCAGTTGATGCAAAAGCCGGACAGCTGTGAGGCGCGATATTCCTCAGGGCGTTGGCGTCCAGCCCTCGGCGTCGAGCGACGCGTTCGCCTCGCGCACCAGCGAGAAATCGACGAACTCGGCGAGCGGGCGGCGCCGTTCCGGCGGGATGCCGAGCACTTCGGCATTCTCGTCGATCGCCTGCTGCGCGAGCCCGTTCGATACGGCGCCGTCCTTCGTCATGGTGGCCATGACGCGATCATAGACCAGCGCATAATGCTCGCGGCTCACGTTGGGATAGCGCTTTATCAGGATGGCGATGGTGCCGTCCTTGTTGGCGCGGACATAGCGGTAGCCTTTGAGGAGCGCGCGGATGAACCGCACCGCGAGCGGCCGGTTCTCTTTTAGCATGCGGTCCGAGGTCACGGCACCGCCCACCACCATCTGCACCGTCTCGGAGATATCGACGAGGAGATGGGCCTTGCCGGAATTCTCGACGGTCGCGACGTTGTCGAAGGTGAGCGCCGCCGCCGGCAGCGCGCCGGTCAGGATCGCGCTGGCGCGCGCGCCCGGCATGCTCATGCCGGTAAACGCGACGGTCGCGGGATCGACGCCTGCGGCGATGAGCGCGCGCCGCGTCGCGGCCTCGGTCGAATCGCCGCGCGTGATGACGCCGATCTGGCGGCCCTTCAGATCCTGCAATGTCTTGATCGCGGGATCGCTCGCCCACAATTGATAGGCGGGATGATCCTGCGTCACGAACACGAGCTTCAACGGCGCGCCCTTCAGGATCGCTGGAATTGCAGCGCCCGGCGAGCCAGTGAACTGCGCATCGCCCGAGAGAAGCGCCGGGGTCGCGACGCCGCCGCCCGCGACCACGACATCGACGTCGAGATTCTCCGCCGCGTAATAGCCCTTGTCGGCCGCGACCCAATACATCGCATAGGCCGTGTCGGTCGGAACCGGCACCGTCGCCTTGATGTGATCGGCGGCCTTGGCGCCCGGTGCGAACGCGGCAAGCGCCGCGAGTGCGAGGATTGCGCGCCGCCTAGCGGCCCGGCGCCTGTTCCACATGGCCCGGCACGATCTCGCCGTGCTCGAGACGTGGCGGCACGTACACTCCATCCTTCATTCCCCCCAGTTCGACGACGGTCGTGAGGATCGCAAGCGCGAGAACGATTCCGGCGAGCACGAGCCAGCTCCACGGCAGCTCGCGCCACGGCCCGGTCGCGGTCGCATGGAACCGGCCCACTCCGACCATCCACAGCACATAGAGCGCCGTGGGCAGGATGAGCGGCAGCACGATCGTCAGGAAAACCCGCGTCATCGCGCGCCCCGTCCTACCCGCTCAGTACCTCGGCGAGATTGATGAGCATCGCCGCGGTGGCGCCCCAAATGTAGCGGTTCTCGTAGGGCAGCACATAGTAGCTTCGCTCGCGCCCGCGCACCTCGCGCGTGTGGCGCTCGTGGTTCGCCGGATCGACGATGAACGACAACGGCACCTCGAACAGCTCCGCCACCTCGAACGGGTCGAGCCGCGTCGGAAACGGCACGCGCGCCAGCGATACGACCGGCGTGATCTCGAAGCCCGTCGCGGTGATATAGGTGTCGAGCCGGCCGATCACCTCGACATGGCTCGCCGGCAGCCCGATCTCCTCCTCCGCCTCGCGCAGCGCCGCCGCGACCGCATCGCTGTCGCCGGGATCGACGCGGCCGCCGGGCAGGGCGATCTGGTCGGGATGGTGCTCGAGATGTGCCGTGCGCTGTGTCAGGAGCACGCGCAGCTTTTCCTCGCGCTCGACCAGTGCGATCAGCACCGCCGCGGGCGTGAGCGATGTGGGCGGCGTACCGCCGGAAAGCATGTGGTCGCCGCGCGCGCCTTCGGACACCCGCACACCCGCTTTGTGGTGCATGAAGCGCTGGCGCACCTCGGCCGCGCTCAGCTCCCGTCGAGCCGGCCCAGCGGAAAGAATTCGCCCTTGCTCCATACGCCAAAAAGGGTCGCGTCGCCGACCCGCTCCTCTCGTCCGAGCTCGACCAGCTCGTAGAATACAGGACGCAGAAGCCGCGCTTCCAGCCCGTTGCGCACGTGAACATATGGCCGCGGCTCGCCCGCGTGTGCGCCGCTCGCGATGCGGAGAGCGTGCCCTCCGCCGATCGTCACAATGTCGTCAACATTGGTGCGCACCGTCAGCACCTGCCCCCGGCCCGCTCCCTCCGAGCCGAGCTCGACGCCGATGAAGGGCGCGTCCTCGACCGTGATCCTTCCGCGCTCGGCCGGCGTTGACAGGAAGAACGCGCCCGTGCCGTCGCGTTCCAGGACCGTGCTGAACAGCTTAACCAATGCCGCGCGTTTGATTGGAGTGCCGCGATAGAACCAGCTACCATCCCGGGCGATGCGGATGTCGAAATCGCCGCAATCCTTGGGCACGGCGCGTCCGGCGGCAGGCCGCGCTTGCGCTGCGGCAGCGAGTTGCGCGAGATCGGCGCTGGACTCCCGCGAAGGCTTCGACGATGACTCGCGCCCGGCGATCTTTCGCCTCCGTTATGCCGCAGAGGAGCATTGACCCTTGAGCATGAGCGACCTGGCATCCGCCACGCCCGCCGCCCTCGTCGCGGAGATCGAAGCCCTTGGCCAGCGTCTGGCGCAAGTGCGCGAGCGCATCGGCCGCGTGATCTTCGGCCAGCGCGAGGTGGTGGATCAAGCCCTCATTACGCTTCTCGCCGGCGGCCACACGCTCCTGATCGGCGTGCCGGGCCTCGCCAAGACGCGGCTCGTCGAGACGCTCGGCATTGTTCTGGGCCTCGCCGACAAGCGCATCCAATGCACGCCCGACCTCATGCCGGCCGACATCCTCGGCTCCGAAGTGCTCGAGGAGGCGACCGACACCGGGCGGCGCTCGTTCCGCTTCATTCCCGGCCCGGTGTTCTGCCAGCTCCTGATGGCGGACGAAATCAACCGCGCCAGCCCGCGCACGCAATCGGCGCTGTTGCAGGCGATGCAGGAAGGCCGCGTCTCGGTCGCGGGACAGTATCATCCGCTGCCCAAACCGTTTCATGTGCTGGCGACGCAGAACCCGCTCGAGCAGGAAGGGACCTACCCGCTGCCCGAGGCGCAGCTCGACCGCTTCCTCCTCCAGATCGACGTCAACTATCCCGATCTCGACGCCGAGCGGCGCATGCTCATCGCCACCACCGGCACCAACGAGGAAAAAGTGACGCCGGTGCTCGACGCCAACGAGCTGTTGCAGGCGCAGCGCCTGGTGCGCCGCATCCCGGTCGGCGAAAGCGTGGTCGAGGCGATCCTGCGGCTCGTGCGCTCCGGCCGGCCCGATGAATCGGACCTGCCCGAGGCGAAGCATATCTCCTGGGGGCCGGGCCCACGCGCGAGCCAAGCGCTGATGCTGGCGATCCGCGCCCGCGCCTTGATCGACGGGCGCCTCGCGCCATCGGTGGACGATGTCGTGGCGCTGGCGCCGCCGGTGCTGCGCCACCGCATGGCGCTCACCTTTGCCGCGCGCGCCGACGGCGTCGGCATGGCGCAGCTCATCGACCGGCTGGTGGCGCCGCTCCGCTGATGACCGAGCTCACGCTTCTTCGCCAGCATGCCGAAGAGGCCGCCGCCTCGCTGCCGCCGCTTCTGGTCGCGGCCGAGCGCGTCGCGGCGACGGTGGCGCAAGGCGTGCACGGGCGCCGCCGCGTCGGCACCGGCGAGACGTTCTGGCAGTTCCGCCAATACGAGCCGGGCGATCCCGCTTCGCGCATCGACTGGCGCGAGAGCGCCAAGTCGCAGCGCTTTTACGTGCGCGAGACCGAGTGGGAGGCGGCACAGAGCGTCTATCTCTGGCGCGATGCGTCGCCCTCGATGAGTTACGCCTCGTCGCGCGAGCTGCCGCAGAAACGCGCGCGCGCCGATCTTCTCGCGCTCGCGCTCGCGGTACTTCTGGTGCGGGGCGGCGAGCGCGTGTCGCTTCTCGGCTCCGGCCTGCCGCCGTCGCACGGCCGCGCGATCCTCGACCGGCTGTCGTTGCTCCTGGGCCGCGACCAGGCGGGACCGAGCCTGCCCGCCTTCGAGCTGCTGCCGCGCCATGGCCATGTCGTGTTGATGGGCGACCTGCTGTCGCCGCTTCCGGAGATCCACGCCGTCGTCGCGCGCTTTGCCGCAAGCGGCGTCAAGGGCTACTTGCTGCAGATCCTCGATCCGGCGGAAGAGACCCTGCCGTTTGCCGGCCGCGTCCGGTTCGAAGGTTTGGAACGCGAGCCGCCACTGCTCATCAGCCGCGTGGAGACCGTGCGCGAGGCCTATGGCGAGGCGCTTGCGCGCCACCGCGAAGGCCTTGCCGCGATCGCGCGCGCCGCGGAATGGAGTTTCGGCACGCACCGCACCGATCGACCGCCGCCCTCGGCGCTGCTTGCGCTCTACGCCGCGCTCGCGCCGCAAGAGGCGTGGAGATAGCGCGATGCTGACGCTCGGTTCGCTCGCCTTCGCCGCGCCGTGGCTCCTTCTGGCGCTCGCATCGTTGCCCGTCCTGTGGTGGCTCCTGCGCGTGACGCCGCCGGCGCCGCGGCGCGTGCGCTTTCCGGCGCTGCGCCTGCTGCTGGGTCTCGTTCCACGCGAGGAAACGCCGGCCAAGACGCCGCTCTGGCTCATCCTGCTGCGCACGGTGCTGGCGGCGCTCATCATCCTCGCCCTCGCCCATCCGCTGCTCAATCCGAACGCGCGGCTCGCTGGCTCGGGGCCGCTGGTGCTCGTCGTCGACAATGGCTGGGCCGCGGCGCGCAACTGGGACGAGCGCAAGACCGTCCTCGGCCGCCTCATCGACCAGGCCGAGCGCGAGACGCGCCGCATCGTGCTGCTCGACACGGGCCCTCCCGCCGGCGGCGCCGCGCCCAAGGACCTGTCGCTGCTGCGGCCGGCTGACGCGCGCGCGGCGGCTGAGGCGCTGACGCCGGAGCCGTGGCCCAACGATCGCCGCGGCGCGCTCGCGCGGCTCGATAAGTTCGACCTCGGACCCGCGCCCGACATCGTCTGGCTCAGCGACGGGATTGACGACGGCGCGGCGGCGGATTTCGCGGCTGCGCTCGCGCAGCGCGGGCCGCTCACCGTTCTGGCCGACGAGCCTACGGCGTTGCCGCGGCTTCTCGCCCCCGGCGATCCCGATGACAAGGATCTGACGGCGATGGTCGAGCGCGCCGATCAGAGCCTTCCGGCCGAGGCCGACGTGCGCGCGGTCGGCGAGGACGGACGGCTCCTCGGCCGCACCCATGTCACGATCGCGGCGGGCTCGGGCCACGCGCTCGCGCGCCTGCCGATGCCGAGCGAGCTCAGGAACCGCGCGACGGCGATCGAGATCGAAGGCGAGGCTTCGGCCGGCGCGACGCTCCTGCTCGACGAGCGCTGGCGCCGCCGCCCGGTCGGCATCGTCGGCCCGCGCGCCGGGCAAAGCGCGCAGCCGCTTCTGTCCGGCGCCTACTATCTCGACAAGGCGCTCGCGCCGTTCAGCGAGGTGCGCACCGGCGACATCGAGACGCTTTTGAAAGGCGACATCGCCGTGCTCGTGCTGCCCGACGCGGCGCCTTCGGGCGCGCCGGAGGTCGAGGCGCTCGGCAAATGGATCGAGAAGGGCGGCACGGTGCTGCGCTTTGCGGGCACTCATCTCGCCGAGGACACGTCCGACACGCTCCTGCCGGTGACGCTCAGGCGCGGCGGGCGCACGCTCGGCGGCGCGCTGTCGTGGGAGACGCCGGCCCATCTGGCGCCGTTCGATCCGCAAACCCCGTTCGCCGGGCTCGAGATTCCGCCTGACGTGACGGTGTCGCGCCAGGTGCTGGCGGAGCCGACGCTCGATCTCGCGGGCAAGACCTGGGCGCGCTTGACCGACGGCACGCCGCTCGTTACCGCCGACAAGCGCGGCCAGGGCTGGCTCGTGCTGGTCCACACCTCGGCCGATCCGGAATGGTCGAACCTTTCGGAGTCAGGGCTTTTCGTCAGCATGCTGCGCCGCATCGTCGCGGTGAGCCAGGGCGTGTCCGGCACATCCGACAAGCCGCTGCCGCCGGTCGAGACGCTCGACGGGTTCGGCCGGCTGCAGCGCGCCGATGCCGCGGCCGAGACTATTTCTGCGGCCGATTTCGCCACGACCGCCGTCTCGCCGCGCCATCCGCCGGGCTTCTACGGCACCGCGGATGCGCGCCGCGCCTTGAACCTCGCGCCCTCGGTGAAGACCTTCGCGGCGCTGCCGCCCTTCCCTATCGGCGTCGCGCGGCAGACCTATTCCGCGAGCGACGAGGTCGATTTCCGCCCAGCTTTGCTCGGCGGCGCACTAGCGCTGGCGCTCATCGACCTCGTCATCGCCTTCGCCCTGCGCGGGCTCCTGCCGCGGCTCGGGCGCCGGAGCGCCGTCGCCGGCGCCGCAGTGGCCGCGCTGCTCCTCCTCCACCCGGCGCGGGCGGACGAGGACGACGCTTTCGCCATCAAGGCCGCGAGCGAATTCCACTTGGCCTATATCCGCACCGGCATCCCCGATGTCGACGACGAGGTGCGCGCCGGGCTCGTCGGCCTCAGCGACATCCTCAACCGCCGCACCGCGGTCGAGGCGGCCGAGCCGATGGAAGTCGATATCGAGCACGACGACCTCGTGTTCTTTCCGCTGCTCTATTGGGCGGTGACGCCGGGCGAGACCCCGCCCTCGCCGCAGGCGATCGAGCGCCTCAACCGCTTTCTCGCGACCGGCGGCACGATCTTGTTCGACACGCGCGACCAGGGCGGCGGCAGCGACGAGGACGCGCAGGCGATGCTGCGCCAGCTCGCGCACGGGCTCGACATTCCGCCGCTCGAGCCGGTGCCGCCCGATCACGTGCTGACCAAATCCTTCTACCTGATGCAGGAGTTCCCCGGCCGCTGGAGCGGCGGCAAGCTCTGGGTCGAGCCGGCCGAGGACGTGGTGAATGACGGCGTCTCGAGCGTCATCGTCGGCGGCGACGACTGGGCCGGCGCCTGGGCGATCGACGGCTCCGGGCGGCCGCTCTATCCGGTCGTGCCGGGCGGCGAGCAGCAGCGCGAGATGGCCTATCGCTTCGGCGTCAACCTCGTGATGTACGCGCTCACCGGCAACTACAAGAGCGACCAGGTGCACGTGCCGGCGATCCTCGAGAGGCTTGGGCAATGAACGGGCTGTCGCTCGCCTTCTCGCCGCTCCTGCCATGGTGGGCCGTCGCAACCTTCGCCGCTCTCGCCGTATTGGCGCTCGCGTTCGGCGCGGCGCGGCGCGCGCGCGGCACGGTGTGGCGGCTCCTGGCGCTCGCCGCGCTCCTCCTCATCCTCGTCGATCCCTCGCTCATCGAGGAGCAGCGCCAGCCGCAGCACGATGTCGCCGCCGTGGTGGTCGATGATTCGCCGAGCATGCGCATCGGCAACCGGCGCCAGTTCGCCGACGCCGCGCTCGCCGACATCACGCAGAAGCTCGCGCATCTCAAGGACCTCGACGTGCGCGTCATCCATGCCGGCGCGCCCG
The DNA here is from genome assembly GCA_963729295.1 of uncultured Alphaproteobacteria bacterium. Lineage (GTDB taxonomy): Bacteria > Pseudomonadota > Alphaproteobacteria > ATCC43930 > CGMCC-115725 > DATJLY01. The sequence continues at coordinate 169,176 of CAVSNJ010000026.1, read as the reverse complement.
ATCCCAACGCGCCCTTGGCCGATACCGGCACCGAGCTCTACACGGCGCTCGAGCGCGCGCTCTCCGACGTTCCGGCGCAGCGCGTCGCCGGCGCGGTGATGATCACCGACGGCGAGGTGCACGACATGCCGCCGCCGGATCGCCTTTCCTTGCACGCGCCGCTCCATGTGCTCCTGACCGGTCAGCCGGGCGAGGCCGACCGCCGCCTCGTCGTCAAGGACGCGCCGAGCTTCGGCATCGTCGGCAAGGAGGTGCAGCTCACGATCCGCGTCGAGGATCTGCCGGGCGGCGGCAGCGGCGAGGCGCGGCTCACGGTGCGCAAGGACGGCGGCAATCCGGTGACGCGCATGGTGCCGGTCGGCCAGGACGTGCCGCTCTCGGTCGCGATCGACCATGGCGGCCCGAACGTGCTCGAGATCGAGGCCGAGCCCGGTCCGCACGAGCTGACGCTCGACAACAACCGCGCCGCGCTCACCATCAACGGCGTGCGCGACCGGCTCAAGGTGCTGCTGGTCAGCGGCGAGCCGCATCAGGGCGAGCGCACCTGGCGCAACATCCTGAAATCCGATCCGTCGGTCGATCTCATCCATTTCACCATCCTGCGCCCGCCCGAGAAGCAGGACGGCACGCCCATTCGCGAGCTGTCGCTGATCGCCTTCCCGATCCGCGAGCTGTTCGACGTGAAGATCAACGATTTCGACCTCATCATCTTCGACCGCTATCGCCGCCGCAGCGTGCTGCCGGAGGCCTATCTCGAAAACATCGCGCAATACGTGAAGAAGGGCGGCGCGCTGCTCGATGCGTCGGGGGCCGATTTCGGCACGCCCTTGAGCCTCTATCGCACGCCGCTCGGCAGCGTTCTCCCGGCCGAGCCCACCGGCAACGTGTTCGAGCAGGGCTTCGTGCCGCGCGTCAGCGCCGTGGGCGAGCGCCATCCCGTCACCGCGGAGCTGCCGGGCGAGCCCGCCGATCCCAACAAAGTGCCGCCGTGGGGCCGCTGGTTCCGCCAGGTCGAGGCGATCCCGCACGAGGGCGAGGTGGTGATGACGGGCCCGCAGGAGCGCCCGCTGCTCGTCCTCGACCGCGTCGGCGACGGCCGCGTGGCCGAGCTTCTGTCGGACGAGATGTGGCTGTGGACGCGCGGCTTCGAAGGCGGCGGCCCGCAGGCCGAGCTGCTGCGCCGCGTCGTCTATTGGCTGATGAAGGAGCCCGATCTCGAGGAGAACGATCTGCGCGCCGCCGTGGAAGGCAACCGTCTCGTCGTGACGCGCCAGTCGCTCGCGCCCGACGACCGGCCGGTGACGGTGACGGGGCCCGATGGCGTGCCGCGCACGCTGAAGCTAACGCCAGCGGGCGGCGGGCGCAGCACCGGCGCGCTGCCGGTGACGGAAAGCGGCCTCTATCGCGCGAGCGACGGCACGCGCACGGCGCTCGCCGCGGCGGGCGCGCTCTCGCCCATCGAATTGGCCGACGTGCGCACCACCGACGAGAAGGTGAAGGCCGATGTCGCGGCGACCGGCGGCAGCATCCACTGGGTCGGGCCCGGCGAAATTCCCGACATCCGCCGCGTCGAGCCCGAGCGCAGCGCCGCCGGGCGCGACTGGATCGGCTTGCGTGCCAATGGCGATTACGTCGTCACCGGCATGAAGGAGACGCCGCTCCTGCCGGGCGCGCTCGCGCTGCTCCTCGCCTTGGGCTTCTTCCTGCTCGCCTGGCGCCGCGAAGGGCGGTAGCGGCATCAGTAAGACACCAGGCGGTCTGTAGCCTCCTCGTGGACGGACCAAAGCTTCTCGAGGCCGTCGCCGAGATCCAGATTTTGTGCCGACAGTCAACGGAGCTACAATTAATTGAAATCTTGACGCTCTGTTCAATATATGTTCTTGTCATGTGAAGCAAAGGGACGGCGATGCGAAAGCTCATTCAGGCGAAATTGCTAGGCAAGAATTCGAATTCGAGGCGAAGTCCCACAGAGCCTTTAGTGACACCGCTCCTTCCGCGCACAGACAATTGCGCAGGTGCGCCCGATGCGCTCATGGCGGCGAATAAGTGGTGGCGCGACCATTCCTGGCCGGAGCCATATGACCAGACCTCGCATAAGATCCGAGTTGGAGACGCCCGCGATCTTGGCGCTATCGCTGACGAGACCATTCATCTCGTGGTCACGTCGCCGCCTTATTTCAATTTGAAGCCGTACGAGTCTGGTGCGTCGGGCGCGCAGCTTGGCCGTATCGACGACTATGAGGCCTTTTTGGCGGAACTCGACAAGGTGTGGAAGGAATGTGCACGCGTGTTGGTTCCCGGGGGACGAGTTTGCTGTGTCGTCGGAGACATACTCGTTCCACGCAAAGTTCAGGGGCGCCACTACGTCCTTCCGCTCCCCTCAGATATCCAGGTTCGGTCGCGACGGGTCGGGTTCGATAATCTCACGCCAATTTTTTGGTTCAAGATCGGCAATCGGACCAACGAGTTGGGCGGCGGTTCAAGTGGCTTTTATGGCAAGCCCTTTCAGCCGGGCGCTGTCATAAAAAACGATCACGAACACATTCTAATGCTGCGGAAGCCGGGCGGATATCGCACAACGGACATGGTGCAGAAGGCGCTGTCGATCATGCTCCGTCACGAGATGGACGCCTGGATGCGGCCTGTCTGGAGTGACATTCGCGGCGCAAGCCTGCGCGACGGCCATCCGGCACCGTTTCCTGTCGAGATGGCTGAACGGCTCATCCGAATGTTCAGCTTCGCGGGGGACACTATCCTCGATCCGTTTGTCGGGTCCGGCAGCACTGCGGTAGCCGCGATAAAATCCGGGCGATCTTCCATTTCGATAGACATTGAGCCGGTCTACGCGCGGATGGCGCTCGAAAAGATGGAGCTTGCGGCGAAATCACCGCGACTGTTCGGTCTTGGACGAACTTCCATTATCGACGAGATAAATTCATCGTCGCCGCGAGAGGTCGCCGCATGAGCGGCAGAAGGAGCGACGCGGTCGTCGAATGAGTATCGCCGACGATTTCGCGGCGTATCTTAGGAAGCAGGGCTACGATCCCCGCTCTTCGCGGCACAGCGATTTTCAATCCGATCTCATCATTCGAGATCTTGTAGCGAGCTGCCCACTCATCGCACGGCGGGCGACGACGGGCGAGTTGGTGGCGAAATTGCGGCACCACCAAATGATCGGCCAAGACGATTGGGTTATCGACATTGCGCTCGGTACATGCGCGGGAATACCCGTGCCGCCACCCGCTGGTGCAATCATAACCACGGCTTCGCCAGTTCTCATTCAGATCGCGATCGAACTCAAAGGCGTTCTCACTGAGCATGGGAAAGCACGAAGGAACAGGCTCCGCGACTTCAATGCATTCGAGGGTCACGGCCATAGATACGACCCACGTACGGTGGTAGCGGCGTTTCTCGTTGTGAACAGTTCGGACTATTTCTATTCACCGCTCAACTTCGACGACGTGGCCGAGGCGAAGGCGGCGCTCGAAGCTGCTCTACCGCATGTCGAATGGGCAAACGCGCACGGCGACCCATGCGAGGAACCGGTTAGGCTCGTGCGTTCAGTCCTCACTTCCATTTCGGCACGTGCTTCGAAGCGCAAAAAGCCACGTACCGAGATCACGATGCATACGACGAGAAGACTTGACGCGCGCGCTCGAGCCAGAGAATTGATCGGGCTGTTTCGCAGCATCCACTTACGGTATTCCGAAACGGATCAACCAGGGCTTGAAGCGCTTGGGGTCATTGTCGTTGAGCATGACAACCTCAACGTCTATCCGGACCCAGCTAAATACGCCCACTTGCATAAGGAGACGCGGGTCGCGCCTTGCCCGCCCGGCCTCCAACAAGGGGATCCCTTGAGCTATGAATCTATGATTCAGAGAATCTGCGCGCACTACACGCAGCGGTTCAAATAACTCAAATTGTCTTTCACGTGGCAGCGGCGCGCCGACATTGGTCGGACAAGCGCGACCGCCGCAACTGCGCTAGTCTCCGCTCCCGAGGAGACGGATTTGTTCCGGCAGGTTCTGGCACCCATTCATCCCGACGGCTGGCGCTTCATCGCGCTCTTCGCGATCGCGAGCGTGGTGCTTTACTTCATCGCCCATCCGCTCGGCTGGCTCGGCGCCGCCGCGACCTTGTGGTGCATCTATTTCTTCCGCGATCCGTGGCGCGTGACGCCGGTGCGGCCGGGCCTCGCCGTGGCGCCGGCCGACGGCCTCGTCGTCGCGGTCGATCGCGCGGCCCCGCCGGCGGAGCTCGAGATGGGACCCGCGCCGATGCTGCGCATCGGCATCTTCCTCAGCGTGCTGGACGTGCACGTCAACCGCATGCCCCTGGCGGCCCGCGTCGTGAAGCGCGTCTACAGCAAGGGCAAGTTCCTCAACGCCGGCGGCGACAAGGCGGCCCTGCACAACGAGCGCATGGCGCTGCGCCTCGCCGCGAAGGACGGCGGCGATGCGGCCGTGGTGCAGATCGCCGGACTGATCGCGCGCCGCATCATCTGCGACGTCGATGCCGGGCAGGACGTGATCGCGGGCCAGCGCTTCGGCCTTATCCGCTTCGGCAGCCGCACGGATGTTTACCTGCCGCCGGATTGGACGCCGCTCGCCGTCGTGGGCCAGCGCGCGGTCGGCGGCGAGACCGTGATTGCGGACGCGCGCGCCAACGAGCCGTGGCGCCAGGGAACGGAGCACTGACCCATGCTGCCGTCCGACATGCTGCCCCGCCGCCGCCGCCGCCGCCGCCGCATCCGCGTGCGCCCGATGCCGGGCTGGTCGGTCAACCGGCTCATTCCCAATATCCTGACCTTGATGGCGCTGTGCGCCGGATTGACGGCGATCCGCCTCGCCGTCGCCGAGCGCTACGAGGCGTCGGTCACGGCGATCATCATCGCCGGCGTGCTCGACGGGCTCGACGGCCGCATCGCGCGGCTCCTGAAGGGCATGTCGAGCTTCGGCGCGCAGCTCGATTCGCTCTCCGATTTCGTCAGCTTCGGCGTGGCGCCGGCGGTGCTGCTCTATCTCTGGACCATGGGCGCGATCCAGAGTATCGGCTGGGCGCTCGTGCTCCTCTTCGCGGTGTGCTGCGCGCTGCGGCTCGCGCGCTTCAACACGCAGATCGGCGCCGACCTGCCGCCTTATGCCTACAATTTCTTCACCGGCGTGCCGGCGCCCGCGGCGGCCGGGCTCGTCCTCATCCCGATGATGGCGTCGTTCGAGTTCGACGCCCCGTTCTTCCGCTCGCCGGTGCTGAACGGCGCCGTGCTGGCGGCGGTCGCCGCGCTGATGGTGAGCCGGGTCCCGACCTTCTCGCTGAAGCGCTTCCACGTGTCGCGGGAATGGGTGCTGCCGACGTTCCTCGCCTTCGGGCTCGCCGCCGCCTTCCTCACCACCGAGCCGTGGGCGACCCTGCTCGCGGGGGCCGTCGCCTACGTCGTGTCGCTGCCGGTGGGAGTTTGGCGCTACCTGCGGCTGCGCCGCGCCGCCGAGGCGCTGCGCGCCTCGGCGCAGGACCTGGCGCCGCCGCACTCCGATCCTGAAGCGGCGGCTCAGGCCGAGCGCGGCTGAAGCGCGAAGACTCCGGCCAGGAGCTCGTAGGAGCGCAGCCGCGCCGCGAAATCGTGGCAGATCGTCACGACCACGAACTCGTCGACGCCATAGAGCGCGCCATAGTCGAGGAGCCGCGCTTTCGCCGCCTCGGGCGTGCCGATGACGAGGCGCTGCCGGTTGACGGCGATGCGCGCGCGCTCGTCCTCGGTATAGGCATAGGCTTCGGCCTCCGCGACCGAGGGCACCGGGCCGAGCCGCCCCTGCTCGAGCCGCAAGCGCGACAGGTCGCGCGAGAGGGCGAGCCGGTTCGCCTCGGCCTCCGTCTCGGCGCAGATGACGAAGACGCCGATGCTGCCCTCGGGCGCCTCGCGCCAGCGCGAGGGCCGGAAATGCTCGCGATAGGCCGCCATGACCTGCGGGCCGCCGGCATCGGTGATGAAATGCGCGAAGGAGAAAGATGTGCCGAAATAGGCCGCGATCGCGGCGCTCGCATCGCTCGAGCCGAGGAGCCACGGCTCGGGCGCGGTCGGCCCGCGCGGCTGCGCCGCCACCCCGGCGAAGGGATGGCCCGCGGGCAACGTGTTGCTGATGTAGCCGAGGAGGTCCTGCACCTGGTTCGGGAACTGCTCGATGCCGAAGGGCTGCGGCCCGGCCTGCAGCGCCACCGAGGTGCGGTAGTCGCTGCCGGGCGCGCGGCCGATGCCGAGATCGATACGGCCGGGATACAGCGCCTCGAGCATGCGAAAGGATTCCGCCACCTTGAGCGGGCTGTAATGCGCCAGCATCACGCCGCCGGAGCCGACGCGCATCGCCCGCGTCGCGCCTGCAACCCGCGCGATCAGCACTTCGGGCGCGGTGCCGGCCAGGCCTTCCGACGCGTGGTGCTCGGCGAGCCAGTAGCGGTGATATCCCAGTCGCTCGCACGCCTCGGCGAGCCGCACCGTCTCGGCGATCGCCTGCTCCGGCGTGCCGCCCGAGCGGATCGGCGACTGGTCGAGGACGGAGAGGCGGGTCATGGCGCGATTAAAGCCCGCGCCCGCGGCGAGGGGGAGGGGTTGCGCGGTTCAGCCGGTGCGGTTCCAGGTCCTGCGCCGGGCGCGCATGCCGGGGTCGCCGTCCTTGACCTGGCGCTTGTGGTCCTCGATCCAGGCGGCGGCCGCCTCTTCGGTCGCGAAATTGGAGACGACGGTCGGAAACGTTTCCGGCACGCTCACCTCGACGCCGAACCCTTCGGCGCGCTTGACGACCCGATACGTGGCTTCGGCATGCGGATGGGATTTGGGCATCGGCGGGGTATAGGGCGAATCGGCGCCCTCGTCACCCTGTGCGCCCGGAGGGGCTCAGATCTCCTCGCGCGTCGCCTTGAAGGAGAGGGCGGGCCAGTCCTTTTGGGTGCGCTCGAGGTCCCAGCGGTTGCGCGCGAGAAACACCGGCGCGCCGTCGCGGTCCTCGGCGAGCGCCGAGGGCACGCGATCGACGAAGCGCTTCACCTCGGCGCCCGCGCCCTCGACCCAGCGCGCCGTCTCGTAGGGCGCGTCCTCCATGCGCGCGGCGAGCTCGTACTCGCTCTTGAGCCGGGCCGCGAGCACGTCGAGCTGCAAGGGGCCGACCACGCCGATGATGAAATCGCCGCCGGCCAAGGGCTTGAAGAGCCGCATCACGCCTTCCTCGGCGAGCTGTTCCAGCGCGCGCTTCAGGTGCTTCGACTTCATCGGATCCTCGAGCCGCACGCGGCGCAGGATCTCCGGCGCGAAGCTCGGGATGCCGGTGATGCGGATGTCCTCGCCCTCGGTCAGCGTGTCGCCGATGCGCAGCGTGCCGTGGTTCGGGATCCCGAGAATGTCGCCGGGCCACGCCTCTTCCGCGAGGTTGCGGTCGCGCGCCAGGAAGAAGAGCGGGTTCTGCACGCTCATGAGCCGCCCGCTGCGCCCGTGCCGGAGCTTCATGCCGCGCCGGAACCGGCCCGAGCAGAGGCGCAGGAACGCGACGCGGTCGCGATGCTGCGGGTCGATGTTGGCCTGCACCTTGAAGACGAAGCCCGTGACCTTGTCCGAGCTCGGCTCGATCGCGTGCGGCAGCGCCGGCTGCGGCCGCGGCGGGGGCGCCAGCTCGGCGATGCCGGCGATCAGCTCGCGCACGCCGAAATTGTTGAGCGCGCTGCCGAAGAACACCGGCGTCAGATGGCCGGCGCGATATGACGCCGCATCGAACGGCGGGCACAATTCGCGCGCCATCTCCACGTCCTCGCGCAGCCGCGCCAGCGCATGCCCCGGCAGAAGTGCCGCGAGCCGCGGATCGTCGAGCCCCGCGACCCGCGTCGGCTCGACGATGCGCGCGCCCTCGCCGCGCGCGAACATGAGCAGCGCATTGGCGCGGAGATCGTAGGTGCCGAGGAAATCGCGGCCCATGCCGATGGGCCAGCTCAAGGGCGCGGCGTCGAGCGCCAGCTGGCGCTCGATCTCGTCGAGCAGGTCGAACGGCTCGCGCCCGTCGCGGTCGAGCTTGTTGATGAAGGTGATGATCGGCACGTCCCTGAGCCGGCACACCTCGAAGAGCTTCAAGGTCTGCGGCTCGATGCCCTTGGCCGCGTCCAGCACCATGACGGCGCTGTCGACCGCGGTGAGGGTGCGGTACGTGTCCTCGGAAAAATCCTGGTGGCCGGGCGTGTCGAGGAGATTGAAGGTGAGCCCGTCATGCTCGAACGTCATCACCGCCGAGCTCACGGAGATGCCGCGCTCGCGCTCGATGTCGAGCCAGTCGGAGCGCACGCGCCGCCGATCGCCGCGCGCCTTCACCTCGCCGGCTTGCTGGATGGCGCCGCCGAACAGCAGCAGCTTTTCGGTGAGGGTGGTCTTGCCGGCGTCGGGGTGGGAGATGATCGCGAAGGTACGCCGCCTGGCGATCTCCGCGGAAAGCGCATTCATGGGCCGGGGCTAAATAGCGATGGGCAATGGGCAAATCAATCGCGCCCGTCACGCAAATGTGACCGAGAACGCCGGTCGCCCGTTCTCTGGCCCCGTGCTAGGACTGCGCCAGCCTATCAAAAATGGGGAGGAAGCTCATGCGTTCGCTGATTATTGCCACCGGATTTGCGGTCGCCTTTGCCGCGCTGCCGGCGCTGGCCCAGGCTCCGGCCGGGGCGCCGCCGGTCCATGTCCGCGGCAAGATCGTCAAGCTCGACGGCCAGACCCTGGTGGTGAAGACGCGCGAGGGCCCGACCGTCAACATCGCGCTTGCGTCGGACGCGTCCGTGCGCGCCTTTACGCGCAAGAAGCTTGGCGACATCCATAGCGGCGACTACATCGCCTCGGTCTCGATGCCCGGCAAGGACGGCAAGCTGCACGCGGTCGAGGTGAACTTCCTGTCGCCGAGCACGCCCGAGCTGCAAGCGCCGTGGGATCTGCGCAAGGGCAGCGTGATGACCAACGCGCATGTCAGCGGCATCGCCAAGGTCGAGGGGGGCAACGACATCGCCCTCACCTACAAAGGCACGACCACCGATATCGTGGTTGGCCCGAAGACGGTGATCGTCGGGTCGGCCGATGCGTCGATGGCCGATCTGAAGCCAGGCAAGGCGGTCATGCTGTTCGCCGTCAAGGGTGCGGACGGCGGCATGAGCGCGCGGGTCGCCTTCGTCGAGAAGAACGGCGTCAAGCCGCCACTGTAAAACTCTCAGGGAGGAAGAAAGATGCGCTCATTATTTCTCGCGGTCGCCGTGCTCGCTGCCGTCGCGGCGCTGCCGGCGCTGGCCCAGGCTCCGGCCGGGGCGCCGCCGGTCAACATCCGCGGCAAGATCGTCAAGCTCGACGGTCAGACCCTGGCGGTGAAGACGCGCGAAGGCCCGACCGTCAATATCGCGCTTGTCCCGGATACGAGCGTGCGCGCCTTCGCCAGAAAGAAGCTCAGCGACATCCATAGCGGCGACTTCATCGCCTCGAGCTCGATGAAGGGCAAGGACGGCAAGCTGCACGCGCTCGAGATCCATTTCCTCGGGCCGACGACACCCGAGGGGCAGCGCCCGTGGGATCTGAAGAAGGACAGCGTGATGACCAACGCGCATGTCAGCGGCATCGCCAAGGTCACGGGCGGGACCGACCTCGCCGTCACCTACAAGGGCAGCTCGACCGACGTGGTCGTCGATCCGAAGACGGTGATCGTCGGGCCCGCCGATGCGTCCGAGGCCGACCTGAAGCCGGGCAGGTCCGTCATGGTAATTGCCAGCAAGGGTGCGGACGGCGGCATGAGCGCGCGGGTCGCCTTCGTCGAGAAGAACGGCGTCAAGCCGCCGCTGTGAAATTCTAGGGACGCAGCGGCGCGCGGCCGACAAACTTTGCAAGATAATTGCAGCGAACGCTGTTGCAGACGGCGCGCGATGGGCATACCGTTTTTCTCGGTGCGACTAGCCTGGAGGGTGCCTAAAACGCATGACTCCACCGGATCATCACTGATCAGCACCCAGCGGAAAGCTCGGTCGTGTGACCGGGCGGTGAGCTTGCACAGCCACCCGTAGCGAACCCCGCCGCGCGATGAGAGGCGGGGTTCGTCTGTCGGCCCCGCACCTGCGCCGACCGCAAAATAGTTGTCCGCTTCCAACGGATGGTTGCGTGCCCTAGGGTTCCGCCCATGAAGCGTGAACCAGTGCTTGTCGTGGGCGGCGGGCCTGCGGGGCTTGCGCTCGCGACGAGCCTGTTGTTGTGCGACGTCGCGGTCGTGGTGGTGGAGACCGAGCCCAAACTCCCGCACGATCTGCGCGCCGGGACGTTCCATCCGCCGACGCTCGAGATGCTCGAGCCGCTCGGCATCGTCGAGCAGTTCCTGTCGATCGGCATCCGCGTGCCGCGCTGGCAGATTCGCGGCCGCACCGAGGGCGTGATCGTCGAATGGGATTTGGGTCTCATCGCCGGCGAGACCGCCTATCCGTTCCGGTTCCATTGCGAGCAGTTCAAATTGACGCCGCTTCTCTTGCAGCGTTTCGAGGAGCTTGGCGGCACGGTGCGTTTCGCGCATACCTTTCTCGACGCCGAGCAGGACGGCGACGGCGTCACCGCGCGGATCGACGCCGGCGGCACGGTCGAGACGATCCGCGCGAGCTATGTCGTCGGCGCCGATGGCGGGCGCAGCGCCGTGCGCCAGACCATGGGCACCGCGTTCGACGGCTTCACCTGGCCCGAGCGCTTTCTCGTCGTCGGCACCGAATACGATCTCGCGCCGCACGGCTTCACGCCCAACGCCTATATCGCCGATCCGGTCGATTGGGGCGCCATCTTCAAGATGCCGGGCGACACGCCGCGCGGCCTGTGGCGCATTCTCTTTCCGACCGTCGCCGATCTGTCCGAGGACGAGGTGCTGAGCGAAGCCTATGTCGAAGGCCGACTGCAGAATTTCCTGCCGCGCCCGGTGCCCTATCCGGTCGAGGCCAAAAGCACCTACCGCGTGCATCAGCGCGTCGCCAGCGACTTCCGCAAGGGCCGCTTGCTGCTCGTCGGCGATGCCGCGCACATCAACAACCCGCTGGGCGCGTTCGGCCTCAACGGCGCGCTGCACGGCGCCTTCAACCTCGCGCCGAAACTCGCCGCCGTGTGGCGCGGCGAGGCGGAGGAAAATGTGCTCGATGCTTACGTGCGGCAGCGCCGCGCCGCCAATGTCGAGTTCGTCCAGGCGCAGTCGATCAGCAACAAGCACCTGCTCGAGGAGCGCGATCCCGCGGTGCGGGCCCGGCATTTCGACGAGCTGCGCCGCACCGCCGCCGACCCGGCGCGCGCCAAGGACTATCTGCTGCGCAGCTCGATGATCTGGAGCGTGCGCCGCGCCGCGAGCGTCGCCTGAACCATGCCGCGCGCGAGCCTGCGCCTGTTCTTAACCCTCGCCGCACTGTGGATGCTGGCGATGACGTGGCGCCTCTATCCGCAATTCGGCGACACCATCCGGGTCGAGGGCCGCCTCACGATCGTTTCGAGCTATCTCTCCGAGCGCTGCGGCCAGCGCGTCGGCCCGGCCGCGGTCACGTGCCTGGCCGAAGGCGGCGAGGCGGCGCAGCTTCTGCTGCGCCAGGAGCAGGCGAAATCCGTCCTCTTCATCCTCGCGCCGCTGCTGTTTTATCTCCTCGCGTGGCTTCCCATGCGCGTTCTGCGCGGGCGCTTTGCGGCGGCCGGACTTCGCGCGCAACGCTAGGCGGGACGCCCGTCGCCGCGCCGTTTGCGGCGCTGGCGCGGTATTTTCGGGGCTTCGTGAACCATTCCGGGCCGCGGCCGTTAAACCGCTGCGTAGCCTGCCCGATCAGCGCGTTCGACCAAGGGTAGGGCAGGGTTCAACCGCATCAGCCGCGTGTGCCTATGTCAAATTCGAGAAGCTGGTTTCTCCGCCGCCGCAACGCCACGCCGGAGGCGAATGACGATCCATTGGCCGAAGCGGGCGTGCTCGATCTCGGCCGCGCCGGCATCATGCTGCGCGACGGCCCGGCTTTGCCGCCGCCGCCGCGTGCCGCCGCAGCGGGCCGCGTGCTGCCGTCGAGTGCGTTCGTCTTGCGGCCGCAGCTCGTGCGCCACGACGCGCCGCCGCCGCGCATCGAGACTGCGCCGCCACCGCTCATCGAGACTGCGCCGCCGCCGCGCATCGAGACCGCGCCGCCGCCGCGCATCGAGACTGCGCCGCCGCCGCTCATTGAGACTGCGCCGCCACCGCTCATCGAGACTGCGCCGCCGCCGCTCATCGAGACTGCGCCGCCACCGCCGCCGCCGGTCGCTTCGATCCCGCCGCCGCCGCCGCGCCACCTCGTCGCGCCGGCCGCCCAGCGCCACGAGCCGATCGAGCTCGCGCGCCGCGATGCGCCTCCGCGCGAGCGCCGCGAAGCAGCACCCCCCGAACGCTACGAGCCGCCGCCTCCGGCCTCGCGCGAGCCGCCGCCCGCCGAGCGCCGCGCCACCTTCGAGTTCCGCATCGGCCCGCGCCGCCCGCCCGTGTCCGCGCCCGCCCCCGCGGCGAAAGCGGCGCGGCCCAAGGCCGAGCCCGATCCCGCCGCCTTCACGCTGACCGCGCCCGGTCCGTCGTGGGCGCGCGGCAGGCCCAAGGGCTCCGAGGATGCGATGAAGGTGCACGCGCTCCTGCGCGATGCCTTCACGCCGACGCGGCCGAAGCACGACGCCGCCCTCTTCTCCGGCCGCTTCCGCGAGATGCAGCGCGTCATCGCCGCGATCGAGGAGGAGCGCGCGCACGTCGTCGTCTATGGCGAGCGCGGCAGCGGCAAGACCTCGCTCTGCAACATCCTCGCCGGCAAGGCGAGCGCGGCGGGCTATTTCATCCTGCAATACGCGTGCAGCTCGGGCGTGAGCTTCGAGGAGATCTTCAGGAATTTCCTGCGCCGCGTGCCGACGACGCTCATGGCCGAGGGGTTGGGCCTCGGCAGCCGGCGGGTCGAGAATTTCGCGCAGCTCCTGCCCGAGGGACCGTTCGCGATCAGCGATCTCGTGGCGGCCTTCGCGCGCATCCACGACCGCCACGCGATCTTCCTCATCGACGAATACGACCGCGTCACCAGCGAGGACGTGAAGGCGAAGCTCGCGGAGCTCATCAAGAACATGTCGGACGCGGCCGTGCCGGTGACGCTCATCCTGATCGGCGTCGCCGACGACGTGCGCGACCTCTTCGGCAAGCATCCCTCGCTCCAGCGCACGCTCGTCACCGTGCCGATGCCGATGATGTCGCGGCGCGATCTCGAAGGCCTGATATCCGCGGGCGAGGCGCATGCCGGCCTCGCCTTCGCGCCCGAGATGCGCGCGGCGATCGTCGACTTCGCGCAAGGCCTGCCGTACCAGGCGCAGCTTCTCTGCCTCTACGCCGCGCGCAACGCCGTGCGCCGCGGCTCGCGCGAGGTCGCGCGCGAGGATCTGCGCTACGCCGTCGAGCGCGCCGCCGAGGAGGCGGAAACGCGCGTCAAGGAAGCCTATGGCCTCGCCGTCGGCATGCCGGCGGAAAACGCGTTCCAGGACGTGCTCCACCACGCCGCGCGCGCGCAGTCCGACGAGTTCGGCACCTTCACCGCGGCCGACGTGGCGGCGGCCGGGCCGCCCTCTGAGGGCGAGGGCTCGCTGCTCGCGCTGCAATATCCGCTGAAGAAGCTCACCGAGCCCGAGCGCGGCAGCGTGCTGCGCCGCATCGTCACCGTCGCGGGGCCCCGCTACCAGTTCTGCAGCCACATGTTCCGCAACTACGTGCTCGTCGCCGAGGCGGTGCAGCGCGGCACGATCTGAGCGCTCACGCCGCCGCGCCCAAGGCCGCCTCGATCGCGGCGAACTGCGCCTCGAGCGACACATCGAGCGCGGACGTGACTTCGAGGCGGCGGTCCTCGAACACATGCGCCTTGCCGCGCCGCCGCCGCCGCCAGCTCATCACCGCCTCGTCGCGCTCGGCGATGAGGTGCGCGATCTGCGGCCGGAAGAAGCGCGCGGCGCCATCGACCCAGCGGTTGAGGTGCGCGCCGGGCTTGCTCTCGGCGACGGCGAAGCGGTCGAGCATCGCTATGACATCGGCGGCGCGATACCAGGTCTCGCCCGTGACCCAGCGGTTCGTGGTGAAGAGCCGGATCGGCGCGCCGCCGGCGGTCATCGCCAGCGCCACGATGTGGCACCATTCGCCGTCCTCGCCGGCATGCGGCTCGGGCGCCGAGGGCGAGGAGGTCGGCGGCGCCGCGCCCGCGATCACCAGCTCCGGCAGCACCAGCGGGCGCGTTCCCGGCGCCATGCCGCCGGCGCGCAGGAAGAGGTGGAAATGGCCGTGCTCGCCGGGGCCGCGCTCGCCCTCGGGATGCGCGTGATAGAAGAATTGCGCGTGCGAGCGCGGGTCATAGACGTCGCCCGCCGGATAATGCTGCCACGGCTCGCACGACGGCGCGCCGCCGAGCGCCGCCACGACGACGCTGCTGCCGTGGGCCGCGAGCGCGCGCTCGGCCGCCCGCATCGCCTCGCCGCCCTGGCGCATCGCCTCGAGCGCGGCGCGGCCGAGGCCTTTGAATTCGCGCGCGGCGCTCATCGCTTCATCGCCGCGAGCTGATCGGCCGTCCACGGCACAAGCTCGCCGAGCACGGCGTGGAACGCCGAATCGAAGGCCGCGACGATGTCGCTGGTGTCGTTCTTCGGCGGCCGCGCGGTTGCGTCGAAGGTGCGGACGGCGATCGCGCTGCGCTCTTGCACGAGGCGGGCGACGAGCCGCACGTGGATCTCCGGCGGCCCCGCGACCTCGTAGTCGGCATCGAAGCGCTCGAGATCGATCGCGAGCGTCGCGTCCGAGCGCATTTCGCCCGACGAGCGCATCACGACGCGGATGCGCCCGGCATCGGTCAACGACGCGACGATGAGCGACTGGATCATCGCCGGCGCGCGGTCGCTCCACGCGGCGTTGGCGAAATAGTCGAGCCGCAGCGGGCTTCGCGTCAGCGCGATCCGCTCGATGTCGAGCGAGGCGGGCGCCGCCGGCAGCTCGACCGCGAGCTGCACGTCGAGCGGAGCGACGGCACCTTGCGCCGGCGGCAGCGGCGTCAGGCGGTAGAGTTGCGGCGGCGGCGCCGGCTGCGGCAGCACGCTGCCGCACGACGCCAGCGCCACCGCTGCGAGGACGAGCGCCCAAATTCTCATTGCGATCTCATTGCGGGCGATACCCTTCGCGGCGCTCGCCAAAGAGAATGCGCGACGGATCGCGCTCGATCGTGTCGGCGAGGCGCGACAACTGCTGCTCCAAGGCCCGCGTCTGTTGCACGAGCTGATCGAACTCGGGAACGCTGTGATGCGTCAGCTCGTCGATCTGCGGCCGGTTCTCGGCGACGAGCGCGTCGAGATGCTGGGCAAGTTCGGCGAAGCTGTGCGCGGCCTCGTCGATCTCTTGGACCGTCGCCGGCACACCGCCCTCGGGCGCCATGAGCTGCTTCAGCGAGGTGAGAATGCCGTTCGCGGAATTGAGCGTGTTGCGCAGTCCCTCCAAAGTCTGGGCGCCGCTGTCGATCGCGGCGTCGATCTCGCCGCTGCGGCCGGCCGCGACATCGCTCAACTTGCGGAAATTGGCGATCGACGCGGAGATCGCCTGCACGTTCTCCGGACTCAGCACCTGGCGCAGCTGGTCGGTCAATGCGATGGCCCGCGACAGAAGCTCGGGCGCCGCGTTCACGAGCTGCTCGAGCCCCGACTGGCGCGAGGCGATGACGGGATAGCGCTCGCCGGGCTTGAGCTCGAGATCCGGCGACTCGCGCGTGCTGCCGGTGAGATTGACATAGACGCCGCCGGCGAGCCCCTGCAATTCGAGCGCCGCGACCGTGTCGGTCTTGACGACGATGGCGCCCTGGAGCTCGACCGTGACCCGGACGCGCGACGGGTCGGACGGGTCGAGCCGGACCTCGGCGACGCGACCGACCGGGATGCCGTTGTCGCGCACCGTCGAGCCGACCGTGAGGCCGGTGACCGAGCCCTGGAAAAAGATGTCGTAATAGGTCAGCTGCTCGCGGAACTGGACCTGCGCGAACCACAAGACCGCCACCACCAATCCGGCGATGAGCAGCACCACGAAGGCGCCGACCGCGACATAAGGGGCCCGGGTTTCCATCGCCTATGCGCCTGGCTCGCCGTGATGGCCGGACGCGGCGCGGCCGCGCGGACCGTGGAAATAGGCATGGATCCATGGGTCTTTGTCGCGCAGCATGTCGTCCATTGTGCCGATCCTGAGGCCGTTGTCGATCAGCACCGCGATTCGGTCGGCGACCGCGACGAGACTGTCGATGTCGTGCGTCACCATGAACACGGTGAGGTCGAGGCTCTCCTTCAAGTCGTGCACGAGCGCGTCGAACTCGGCCGCGCCGATCGGGTCGAGCCCGGCGGTCGGCTCGTCGAGGAAGAGGAGCGGCGGATCGAGCGCCAGCGCGCGGGCCAAGGCCGCGCGCTTGCGCATCCCGCCCGAGAGCGCGGCGGGATAGAGCTCGCACGTGTCCGGCGCCAGCCCCACGAGCGCGAGCTTCATCACGATGAGCTCGCGCAGCAGCTCGGGCGGCAGGCGGAGGCGTTCCTTCAAGGGCACGGCGACGTTCTCGCCGACCGTGAGCGAGCTGAAGAGCGCGCCGTCCTGGAACAGCACGCCCCAGCGCGTGCCGAGCCGCTCGCGCCGCGCTTCATCGAGCGTCGCGAGGTTCTGGCCGAAGATCTCGATCGTGCCCGCGGCGGCGGGCAGCAGTCCGATCACGGTCTTCAGCAGCACGGATTTTCCCGCGCCCGAGGCGCCGACCACGCCCAGCACCTCGCCGCGCCGCAGCTCGAGATCGATGCCGCGCTGCAGGACGCGCCCCTCGATCCGGGTCGCGAGCCCGCCGAGGCGGAGCACCGGCTCAGATGTGGAGCCAGGAGAAGAGGATCGAGAAAGCGGCATCGATGACGATCACGGCGAAGATCGATTGCACGACCGAGCGGGTCGCGTGGCGGCCGACGCTTTCGGCGCTGCGCTCGACCGTGAGGCCTTCGTAGCAGCCGATGAGCGCGATGGAGGCGGCGAAGAACGGTGCCTTGATGATGCCGAGCCAGACGCTCCACAGGCTCACCGCCTGGTGCAGCTCCTGCGTGAAGACGGGGAGCGGGATGCCGAGCACGAGCCAGCACATCAGCGCACCGCCCAGAAGCCCAATGGCGTTGGCGTAGAAGGTGAGGAGCGGCAGGGTCAGCATCAGCCCGAAAAGCCGCGGCAGGACCAGAACCTCGATCGGATCGAGCCCCAGCGTCTTCAAGGCGTCGATTTCCTCGCGCACCTGCATCGCGCCCAGTTCCGCGGTGAAGGCGCTGCCCGAGCGGCCGGCGACGATCACCGCCGTCAGCAGCCCGCCCAGCTCGCGCAGATAACCCAGCGCGAGCAGATCGACCGTCAGGATTTGCGCGCCGAACCGGCTGAGCTGGTCGGCGCCCTGATAGGCCGTCACGACGCCGATCAGGAACGACAGGAGCCCGACGATCGGCATCGCCGAGAATCCGGTCCGCTCCATGTGCGAGACGAGCGAGGTCAACCTGATCCGCCGCGGCTTCAGAAGCGCGCGCAGGGTCGTTACGACGACGACGCCCAAAAACGCGAAGATCCCCGCCGCCGTGTGCAGCAGATCGAGCGTCGCGGCACCGAGATAGGCCACGAAGTCGATGAGGCGGTGATGGACCCTGCGCCGCGGCGGCTGCACGACCGTCTCCGGTCCCTTCTCGACCTGGCGCAGCAGCGGCTCGAGTTCGCGCGCGAGATTGTCGATCCTGACCTCGCTGCCGCGCGCCTTCAAGGCCCGCTCGAGCCGCAGCACGAGCCAGGCGCCGGCCGTGTCGAGCGCCTCGATCGCGCCAAGGTCGATGCTGACGCGCCGCGCCGGCGGCACGCGCAGGGCGCCGAGGCGCTGGTCGAGCACCGCGGCGCCGGCCAGCGACCACTCGCCGCCCGCGCGCAGCACGAGCGCGTCGCCATCGCCTTCCGGCTCGATCCATGCGGCCGTCATCGGCCCCCTTCTATCGAGAGCGCGCCCTCAACGCCACAGCGGTTGAGCGGCGAATCGGAAGCACATATAACCCGTCCGAGGCCGGCCGAACGAGGCAGAGATGGACCTGAAGCAGCATATCCGCAGCGTGCCGGATTTCCCCAAGCCCGGCATCCTGTTCTACGACATTTCGACGCTTCTGGCACATGCCGGCGCTTGGCACGAGACGGTGCACCAGCTCGCCGAGGCGCTGCGCCCGCACCGGCCGGAACTGCTGGTCGGCATCGAATCGCGCGGATTCCTGGTCGCGGCGCCCTTGGCCTTCACCCTCAATTGCGGCTTCGTCATGATCCGGAAGCGCGGCAAGCTGCCGGGCGCCACCGTCCCCTTCACCTACGATCTCGAATACGGCACCGACACGATCGAGATCCAGGCCGATGCGATCCCCGCCGGCAAGCGCGTCGCCGTGCTCGACGATCTCCTGGCGACGGGCGGGACCATGGCGGCGGCGATCAGCCTGTGCCGCAAGGTCGGCGGAAACGTCGTCGCCAGCGCCTGCATCATCGAATTGTGCTTCCTCGGCGGGCGCAAGAAACTCGACGTGCCGTTCGCCTCGATCCTCGCCTACGAGTCCTGACGCGCGGCCATCAACCGCGCCGCCACCGTCACGGCGGCGGCCACGATCACGACGATGATGGTCGCGAGCGCGTTCACCTGCGGCGAGACGCCGAGCCGCACGCTCGAGAAAATCACCATCGGCAAGGTGCTGGACGCCGGGCCCGAGGTGAAGCTCGCGAGCACCAAATCGTCGAGCGAGAGGGTGAAAGCGAGGAGCCACCCGGCGACGAGCGCGGGCGCGATGAGCGGCAGCGTGATCGCCAGGAACACCGTGGCGGGGGTGGCACCGAGATCGAGCGCCGCCTCCTCGAGCGAGCGGTCGAACGCCGCGAGCCGCGCCTCGACCACGACCGCGACATAGGCGAGGCCGATCGTCGCGTGCGCGATGACGATGGTGAAGACGCCGCGCCCCCGGGGCCAGCCGGTCCATTGCTCGAGCGCCACGAACAGCAGCAGCAACGACAGGCCGGTGATGACTTCGGGCATCACGAGCGGCGCGGTCGCGAGCGTCGCGAACACGGCCCGGCCGCGAAAGCGCCGGTGCCGCGCGAGCGCATGGCCCGCAAGCGTGCCGAGGACGAGCGCCGCGCTCGCCGACAGCAGCGCCACTTCGAGGCTCACGAGCGCCGCGGCGCGGATCTGGTCGTTCTTTGCCAGCTCGGCATACCAGTGCGTCGAGAATCCGGCCCACACGGTGACGAGGCGCGAGGCGTTGAACGAATAGACGATGACCGAGACGATCGGCGCATAAAGAAAGAAGAGCCCGAGCGCGAGCATGGCGGCGAGGAACGGCGTGAGGCGATTCACCATGGCGGCAGCGCCACGACCCGGCCGCGCGCGATGAGCGCGATGCTCATGGCGCCCGGAAAGAGCGCGCGCAGCTCGGGCGCCCCGCAATCGAGCCCGCCGGCATAGGCGCCGAAGGCCGGCATGACGAGGCGGCGCGTGTCGTAGAGATAGCAGGGGCCGGCAAAGCGCCGCCCGCGCAAGGTGACGCCGGCCTTCGGATGATAATGCCCGCTCACCTCGCCCTGCGCCGGGCCGGAGGCGGCGATGTGGCGGAAGACGAGCGGGGGCGATGCGAGCGCGCCCGTGACGATCCGCCCGCCCAATCCCTGCGGCAGACCGGGATCGTGGTTGCCCTCGATCCAGACCCAGTCGCACGACTCCGTCAGCGCCTTGAGCCGCGCCCGGTCGGGGTCGGACAGCCGCTCCGGTCCCCGCGAGTCGTGGAAACTGTCGCCGAGGCAGACGATCCGGCGCAAATCCGGCCGGATCGACGCGGCCAATCGTTCGAGCGTCGCGATCGTGTCGTAGGGCGGCAGCAGCGCGCCGTCGGCGGCATAGCTCGAGCCCTTTTCGAGATGCAGGTCGGCGACGACGAGCGTGCCCTCGTCCTGCCACCACAGCGCGCCCGACGGCTCGGCCAAGAGCCGCGCGCCGCAGAGATCGATCGGATGGCCCGCGGGCCGCGCGTAATCCATGCGCGGCCACTATGCCCGTTCGCGCCGGGCGAGGCGACCGGGATCGGCGACGGCCGGCTACTTGCTGCCGGATTGCCGAGTGAACCAAAGCGAGGGCACGGGCTTTTGCGGCGGCCGCGCCGTCGTCTCGATCGCGAGATTGTCGTCGAGCTGCCGGACATCGCCGCCCGCGGCCGGAGCCGGATGGGTCGCGACATTGGTCAGGGGCTCGGCCGGCTTCTTGTCGGCGCTGCCGTTCGGCGCGATCGCGTGCCAACTCTGCGCGCCGCCATCGAGGTCGGACAGCGAGTTGATCGCACCGTCGGCCCGGCCGGACGTGCTTGCCGCAGCGAGTGCCAGCGCGCAAGAAACGGCGCCCAGAAATATTCGCATCATACCGGGACTCCTCTTCACCGGCGTGAAACTAAGGAAGGCGTCCTTAGCGATCCTGCGTCATCGCGCGCAGGTTTCGTGTGTCAAGTTGACGTTTCCTCTAACGCTCCCTTCGCAACGTCGTTCTCACTCTCCCGCCGGCGGCGCGAACCACAGGGCGCGATTGCCCGAGCCGAGCGACGGCTGGCTGATGCCGGGCACACCCTTTTGGGTGATTGGCACCGACACCTCCATGACAAGGTTGAGGCCGATCGATTGTTCGGTCTTGGGCGGCAGCGGCCGCGCGTGCGGCGCGGGCTCGGTCAGGCCGATGAAGGTGATGCCGTGTGGCGGCAGCTTCACGAAATCCTCGCCGGGCACGATCACGCCCCAGGCCGCGACGCCGTGGTCGAGATCGGTGACCGAGGCGATCCCGCCGTCGCCGGCAAAAGGCACGACGGGCACGGCCGAGGACGACTCGTCGCTCGCGGGCGGCGGTCCGTCGGGCAGCGTGATCGGCGCCGAGCCGATCTCGATCTGCTGGCCGACGATCGGCGGAATGACGATCGCCGCCGGCGGCGACGCGGCGGGCGCGCAGGGCCCCCCGCGCTCGCCGCAGGCGAGGGCCGGGGCGGCTGCGGCGAGCAGCAGGGCGAGGCATCCGGGGAGTGCGAGCGAGCGGCGCGGCATGTGTTTCCTCCGACACGGTGCGCGTGAAGGTGACTCTAGACCGGCCGCGCGGCGCCGTCTGTGACCCGGGTCACTCGCGGGGTGACAATTTCGGGGGACCCGGCCAGGCGCCTGAAGTCCGGCCCGCTTTGGATCAAATCGTCGTTCCCGCGCAAGCGAGAACCCAGGGGCGAGCGACGTGCTGTTGCCCTGGGCCCCCGCTTTCGCGGGGGCGACGGAAGATGCTTCAACCTGGATGGATCGAACTCTACTTTGCCGCGATCCTGCTCAATCCCGCCTCGGCGAGAAGCTCGTCGGCGGCTTCCTCGACGATGCGGTCGAGCGCCGCGCCATAGACCTGCTCGCGCCCGATCTCCAAGAGCACCGGCACCGCCAAGGGCGAGACGCGCGGCAGGCGCCGGCACCGGATGCGGCCCTTGACGCGCGCCAGCATGTCGGAGAGCCGCCTGAGGTCGGTCAGGCCCGTCGCCGCATCGGCGAATGTCGCGCGCAGCAGGATGTGAGTGGGCTCGAACCGGCGCAGCACGTCGTAGATGAGGTCGGAATTGAACGTCACCTGCCCGCGCGTCTTGCGCTGGCCCGGAAGCTGCCGGTCGATCAGCCCGGCGATCACCGCGACGTTGCGGAAGCTGCGCTTCAGCATCGACGATTCCGCCATCCACATTTCGAGATCGTCGCCGAGCATGTCCTGATCGAAGAGGGCATCGACATCCTCGACCGGCTCGAGGCTCCACACGGCGAGCACGTAATCGGTCGCAACGAAGCCCAAGGGCCCATGCCCCGCGCGCTCCATCCGCCGCGTCAGGAGCATGCCGAGCGTCTGGTGCGCGTTGCGGCCCTCGAAGCAATAGGCGACGAGATAATGGTGGGGCCCGCGCGGAAAGATCTCGACGAGCAGGCCGTCGCGGTCGGGCAAGGTCGAGCGCCGCCGCTGCAGCGACAGCCACTCGCGCACCGGCGCCGGAAATTCGCGCCACAGTGCGGGCGAGGCGAGAAGCCCGCGCACGCGCGCGGCAAGCTGCGTCGTCAGCGGCAGGCGCCCGCCCTCATAGGCCGGCACTTTCGGCGGCAGCTCGTCCTTCGAGCGGCTCGTCACCACGTCCATGCCGTCGATGGTCTCGAAATAAAGCCGCTCGCCGGCGAACACGAACGTGTCGCCCGGCACGAGCCCTTGCACGAAATACTCCTCGATCTCGCCGAGGACGCGCCGGCCGAGGCGCACGCGCAGCATCGGCGCCTCGACGATGGTGCCGACATTCATGCGATAGCGCCGCACATGCGCGGGCGCCACGACCTGATAGCGCCCCTCGCTGTCGCAATAGAGGCGGCGCCACTGCTCGTAGGTCCGCAGCGCATAGCCGCCATCGACGACGAAGCGCAGCACGTCGTCGAAGTCGCGCCGCGACAACGCCGCGTATGGGGCGGCGCTCGTCACCTCGGCGAAGAGCTCGTCGGCGGCAAAGGGCCTGGCGCACGCCATGCCCATGATGTGCTGCGCCAGCACGTCGAGCCCGCCCGCGCGCGGCCGCTCGCCGTCGAGCTCGCCCGCCTCGAGCGCTTCGAGCGCGGCGCGGCATTCCAGCACCTCGAAGCGATTGGCCGGCACCAGCAGCGCGCGGCTCGGCTCGTCGAGGCGGTGGTTGGCGCGGCCGATGCGCTGCGTCAGGCGCGACACGCCCTTGGGCGCGCCGACCTGGATCACGAGATCGACGTCGCCCCAATCGATGCCGAGATCGAGCGAGGATGTGGCCACCACCGCGCGCAAGCGCCCCGCCGCCATCGCCGCCTCGACCTTGCGGCGCTGCTCGGCGGCGAGGCTGCCGTGATGGAGCGCGATCGCCAGGTTGTCGTCGTTCAACCGCCACAGCACCTGGAACACGATCTCGGCCTGCGCGCGCGTGTTGACGAAGACGATGGTGGTGCGGTGGCGCCGGATCGCGTCATAGACCGACGGCAGCGCGAAGACGGCCATGTGGCCCGACCATGGCAGCTCCGCCATGTCCAGGATCGCGACCTCGGGCCTGGCGCCCGGCTTGCCTTCGATCCGCGCCACATCGATGCCGCCCGAGCCGAGCCAGGCTTGCAGCGCGTCGGGAAAGGGCGCGGTCGCCGACAGCCCGACGCGGCGCGCGCCGGGCGCGAGTTTCCCGAGCCGCGCCAGGCCCAGCGCGAGAAGATCGCCGCGCTTGTTGCCGGCCAGCGCATGCACCTCGTCGACGATGATGGCGGCGAGGCCTTGGAACATGCGCGGCGATTCCGGATAAGAGAGCAGCAGCGCCAAGGATTCCGGCGTCGTCATCAGCATGTGCGGCGGGCGCTCGACCTGGCGCTTCCTCTGCGCCTGCGGCGTGTCGCCGGTGCGCGTCTCGAGCCGCAAGGGCAGGCGCATCTCCGCG
Organism: uncultured Alphaproteobacteria bacterium; assembly: GCA_963729295.1. Lineage (GTDB taxonomy): Bacteria > Pseudomonadota > Alphaproteobacteria > ATCC43930 > CGMCC-115725 > DATJLY01. The sequence goes on along the minus strand of CAVSNJ010000026.1, from coordinate 145,616 downwards.
ACCGGCGCGGCAAGATTGCGCTCGATGTCGGCGGCGAGCGCCTTCAGCGGCGAGATGTAAAGCGTATGCATCCCGTCGCGCGGCGCGGCCGCAAGCTCGGCGAGGCTCGGAAGAAACCCGGCGAGCGTCTTGCCGCCGCCCGTGGGCGCCGTCAGCAGCACCGATTGGCCCGCGCGCGCGGCCTCGAGCAGCGCAAGCTGGTGCCCGTGCGGCGTCCAGCGCCGGCGCGCGAACCAGGTCTCGATCACCGCGGGAAGGGGCATGGGCGGTTTTTAGAACGTCGCGCGCGGCCTTGTCCCGCGCCCGTCCCGGCCGCCCGCCGGTGGCGCTTCCCCACTGCCAAAACGCTCAAAATGACGCCCGCGATTGCGGCTGGCGTCACGACAAACTTTGGGAACTTGCCGATATCGTCCGGGGGGTTGACGATTGGGGACAGGGAAAGCTTGAAGCGTCCATAAGGGGGCATCAATGAGCACAACGCGTCGTTTTCTCTTAGTGGGCGGTCTCGCTGTATTGATTGTGCTCGGGCTGGACACCAGCAGCCATGCGGTTTTGAGCTTTATCAACGGCACCGATTACCAATCGAAAAACAAGGATTTCCAAATCGGCTACGCCGCCGGCGCGGTCGATATGCTGCGCGGGCTCCAAGACGCGGGCAAGATCGGTCCACCCGACTTCAATTCCCAGGTAGTTGCGATCCTCAACTGCGTGGAAAAGACCACGGATTCCCAAATCGACGCGATGCTTAAGACCTACGTCCAAAACAACTCCAGCCGCGCTGGCAACAATGCGGCGACCATGATCTATAACGCCATGCGCGTGGCCTGCAATATCAACTGAGCGGCTCGGCGCAAACAAATTCAAACCGACCCGCTAGCCGCGCGCCGCTCGCCTTGACTCGCGCAGGCCCGGCGCCTTTTGTGCAGCTCGGCATGGACCTCGACTGGCTCAAAGTGACGCCGCGCGGACTTTACTGCGTGCCGGGCGATTTCTTCATCGACCCGACCGGCGCGGCCCCGCGCGCCGTCGTGACGCACGGCCACAGCGATCACGCGCGCCCCGGCCATGGCCATGTACTGGCGACGGCCGCGACCATCGCCATCATGCGCCAGCGCATGGGCGAGAGCGCGGGCGGCACGCTCGAAGCGCTCGCTTACGGCGAAGCGCGCGACATCGGCGGCGTCAGCCTGCGGCTTCTTCCCGCCGGCCACATTCTCGGCAGCGCGCAGGTGGTGCTCGAGCATGATGGCACGCGCGTCGTCGTCTCGGGCGACTACAAGCGGCGGCCCGATCCGACCTGCGCGCCGTTCGAGCCGATGCCGTGCGACGTGTTCATCACCGAGGCGACGTTCGGTCTGCCCGTGTTCCGCCATCCCGACGATCGGGCGGAGATCGACCGATTGCTGCATTCGGTCGCGCTCTTCCCCGAGCGCTGCCATGTCGTCGGCGTCTATGCGCTTGGCAAATGCCAGCGCGTGCTCGCGCTCTTGCGCCGGCAAGGCTGGGACGAGCCGATCTATCTGCACGGCGCGCTCCTGCCGCTCACCGCGCTTTACGAGACGTTGGGCGTTTCGCTCGGTCCCATCCTGCCGGTAATCGGTGTCGCGCGGGAAAAACTCGCGGGCAAGATCGTGCTGGCGCCGCCGGGTGCTGCGGCCGAGCCGTGGGGCCGGCGCCTGCCCGACCCGGTGCAGGCGATGGCGTCGGGCTGGATGCGCGTCAAGCAGCGCGCCAAGCAGCGCGGCGTCGAGCTGCCGCTCGTCATCTCCGATCACGCCGATTGGGACGAGCTGGTGCAGACGATCCAGGAGCTGGCGCCGCGCGAAGTGTGGGTGACGCACGGCGCCGAGGATGCGCTCGTGCACCAGGCGGGGCTCATGGGCATCGCCGCGCGGCCCTTGCACCTCGTCGGGTTCGAGGCCGAGGAGGAATAGCACCTGATCCTTCCGTCAGCATCGAGGCGTTCGTGCCTGTCCCTCTCCGCGCAAGGCGGGGAGAGGGAAGGGACCCATCGCGTTCGCGATGGGAAGGGTGAGGTGTGCGGCCGCTCGACCCACCTCACCGTCGACCGCATGCGGTCGACCGCTGACGCTCGGCACCCTCTCCCCCCGCAAGCGGGCGGAGAGGGTCGTGTCCGGAGCGCCAACTAGTGGAGCGGTTCGCCCGCCTCCTCGACGCTCTCCTCTTCACGCCCTCGCGCCTCGGCAAATTGCGCCTGATGCAGGACTATTTCGCCGCGACATCCGATCCCGAGCGCGGCTGGGCGCTGGCGGCGCTCACCGGCGAGATCGCGTTCGCCTCGGTCAAGCCCGCTTCGATCCGCGACCTCGTGCTGACGCGGATCGACGAGGCGCTGTTCGGCTGGTCCTACGATTTCGTCGGCGATCTGGCCGAGACCGTGTCGCTGATCTGGCCCGCGCGCGAAAGTATGGGCGACGTGCCGGGGCTTGCCGAGATCGTCGCCGAGCTTTCGGCCGCGACGCGCGCCGACGCCGGCTTCATCCTCGAGCGCTGGCTCGACCGGCTCGACGCGACCGGGCGCTGGGCGCTCCTGAAGCTCGTGACCGGGGGCTTGCGCATCGGCGTCTCGGCGCGGCTCGCCAAGACCGCGCTCGCGGACTGGTCGGGGGAACCGCTCGATGACATCGAATCCGTGTGGCACGGGCTCGAGCCGCCTTATGCCGCGCTCTTTTCCTGGCTCGAAGGGAAATCCGGGCGGCCCGAGACCGCGGGGCGGCCGACCTTCACGCCGCTGATGCTGGCGCAGGCGTTGGAGGATGCGGATCTGGCGCGGCTCGATCCCGCGGCCTATCGCGCCGAATGGAAATGGGACGGCATCCGCGTTCAGCTCGTCGCGCGCGGCGGGCGGCGGCTCTATTCGCGCACCGGCGACGATATCGGCCAGGCTTTCCCCGAAATCCTGTCCGCGCTGCCCGAAGGCATGGTGCTCGACGGCGAGCTCCTGGTGCTGCGCGACGGCGAGGTCGCGCCCTTCAACGATCTGCAGCAGCGCCTGAACCGCAAGACCGCGAGCGAGAAAATGCTGCACGACTTTCCCGCCGCGGTCCGGCTCTACGACATCCTCGAGGAGGCGGGCGAGGATGTGCGGCCGCTCCCGTTCGACGAGCGCCGCCTGCGGCTCGAAGCGTGGTACGCCCGCGCGCCGCGCCCGCGCCTCGATCTCTCGCCGCTCATTGCGTTCGCATCGTGGGACGAGCTCGCCACGTTGCGCGAGCGTGCGCGCGAGCGCGGCATCGAAGGCATCATGCTGAAGGAAGCGGCCTCGCCCTATCTCGCGGGCCGGCCGAAAGGCCCGTGGTTCAAGTGGAAGCGCGACGCGCTCACGGTCGATGCCGTGCTCATGTATGCGCAGCGCGGCCACGGCAAGCGCTCGTCCTTCTATTCCGACTACACGTTCGGCGTCTGGCGCGCGGACGAGCTCGTGCCGGTGGGAAAAGCCTATTTCGGCTTCACCGACGAGGAGCTGCGCCGCCTCGACCGCTGGGTCAGGGAGCACACGGTCGATCGCTTCGGGCCCGTGCGCGCGGTCGAGCCGGCGCTGGTGCTGGAGATCGCGTTCGACAGCGTCCACCGCTCGAGCCGGCACAAATCAGGATTGGCCATGCGCTTTCCGCGCGTCCATCGCATCCGCTGGGAGAAGCCCGCCGCCGAGGCCGATGTCGTCGATGCGCTCGAGCGGCTGGTGACGTGATGCGCACCGGAGCGCATCGGAGGCATCACATTAGATTCGTCATGGCCGGGCTTGTCCCGGCCATCCACGATTATGTTGCCATCAGTATTTATGGCCTTCGTGGATCGAGGCGACTATCTCTTCGATGGTCATTTTTACGGTGCGTTTACGCAGCGCCAGAATCCCCTTGATCGCGGCGTCAACCTCTCGCTGCCGCCTTCGTTCTTCGATTTTTGCTGTCGCAGAGTGGCCTGAACGGCGCGACGCTTTGCGGCCAGATTTGCGATCCATGTGGTTACTATAGCAGCTACTCCACGTTGCCGGCGAGAAAGCGGCGCACGAGCCCCATCGGCAACAAGAGGAAGACAAGCATCGCGATCGCGACGGCCGACGCCATCGGCCAGTCGCGGTTGGTGAAGAACTCGTCCCACAACACGTGGCCGATCATCAACGTGCTGGGGCCGCCCAGGAGATCGGGGATGACGAACTCGCCGCACATCGGGATGAAGACGAGGAGCACGCCGGCGATGATGCCCGGGAGCGACAGCGGCAAGGTCACGCGCACGAACGCCGCGGACGGGCGGCAGCCGAGATCGAACGCCGCCTCGATGAGCGCGGGATCGAGCTTTTCGAGCGCGGCATAGAGCGGCAGCACCATGAAGGGCAGGTAGGAATAGACGAGCCCGACCTGCACCGCGAAGAGCGAATTGAGGAGCGGCAGCGGCGCGCGGATGAGGCCCAAATCGATGAGCGCCGAGTTGACGAGGCCGTTCGCCTGCAAAAGCCCGATCCAGGCATAGACGCGGATCAGGAAGCTCGTCCAGAACGGCAGGATGATGAGGAGCAGCAGCACGCCGCGCCAGCGCTTCGGCGCGCGCACCACGGCATAAGCCATGGGGTAGCCCACGAGGAGCGCCAGCGCGGTCGCGAAGGCGGCATAGAGCACGCTATCGAGATAGGCCGTCGCGTAGAGCGGATCGCTGGCGAGGAGCGCGTAGTTGGCGAGGCTCGCATCGAGCTTGCCGTGCGCCATGAGCGGCGCGTAGGGCGGGATACCCATCGCCTGCTCGGCGAGGCTGATGCCGAGCACGATGACGAAGGGGGCGAGGAAGAAAAGTCCGAGCCACAGCGCCGGCGGCGCCAGCACGAGGGCGCGGCGCGAGTGCTCGCTCATTCCTCGAGCACGAGCGCGGCGTCGGCGCTCCAGGAGAGAAAAACCTTCGCGCCCGGCGCGAACGCGCCCGCTTCGCGCAAGCGGTTCGGCACGGTGACGCGCACGATCTTGCCGGTGCCGAGCGCCACGCGATATGTCGACGCTTCGCCGCGGTACGAGATCGATTCGACTTGGCCCGCGAGCGTCGTCGCGGCGCCCGCTTGCGGGGCCGCCGTGAGCGCGATCTTCTCCGGCCGCACCGCGACGGCGACGGCGCGGCCCGGCGCCACTCTTTGCGCGACGGCAAGCGTTGCTCCCGCTTCCGCGCTGTCGATGCGCGCGACCGCGCCGTCCTGCGCTGACGACCGTCCCCGCGAACAGATTGACGGCGCCCAGGAAATCGGCGACGAAGCGGTTGGCCGGGTTCTCGTAGACGTCGCGCGGCGCGCCGATCTGCGCGATGCGGCCCTCGTTCATCACGGCGACGCGGCTCGCCATGCTCATCGCCTCCTCCTGGTCGTGCGTCACCATGAGGAAGGTGATGCCGACGCGCTCCTGGATGCGCACGAGCTCGACCCGCGTCTCCTCGCGCAGCTTGCGGTCGAGCGCCGTCAGCGGCTCGTCGAGCAGCAGCAGCTTCGGCTCCTTGACGAGCGCGCGCGCCAAGGCGACGCGCTGGCGCTCGCCGCCCGAAAGCTGCGACGGCTTGCGCGCCGCGAGTGGGCCGAGCTTCACGAGATCGAGCATCGCCGCGACCCGCGTCTCGATCTCGGCCCGGCCGCGCTTTTCCTGCTTCAGGCCGAAGGCCACGTTCTCGGCCGCGTTCATGTGCGGGAAGAGCGCGTAGGACTGGAACATCATGTTGACCGGGCGGCGATAGGGCGGGACATCGCCCATGTCCTCGCCGGCGATGAGGATGCGCCCCTCGTCCGGCCGCTCGAACCCGGCGAGGAGGCGCAAGAGCGTGGTCTTGCCGCAGCCCGAGGGCCCAAGGAGCGCGAAATAGGCGCCCCGCGCCACGTCGAACGAGACGCGGTCCACCGCCGGCCGCGCGCCGGGCGCATAGCGCTTCGAGAGTTGCGCGATGCGAAGGTGCGGCGCGCCGGCCTCGCTATTCACCCGTCTTGACCCTGGTCCAGGCGCGGGTTCGCGCGCGCTCGTATGGCTGGCTCACCGGCAGGTCGAAATAGAGCCGTGCGCGCACGTCCGGCGGCGGATATATCCCGGGATCGTCGCGCAAATCCGCAGCGACGAATTGCGTCGCCGCGGTATTGGGGTTGGCGTAGGCGACCGCGTTGCTGATCTCGGCGATGGTCTTGCCCTCGAGCACATAGTCGATGAAGGCGAGCGCGTTCTCGGGATGCGGCGCGTCCTTCGGGATCGCCATCATGTCGATCCAGATCATCGCCCCTTCCTTCGGCACGGAATAGGCGATGTCGATGCCGTTCTTCGCCTCGCGCGCGCGGTTCCTCGCCTGGATCACGTCGCCGGAATAGCCCCACGCGACGCAGATGTCGCCATTGGCGAGATCGTTGATGTATTGCGAGGAGTGGAATTTGCGGATGTAGGGCCGGATCGCCGTGACGACGGCGGCCGCGCGCGTCAGCTCGGCGGGATCGCGCGACAGCGGGTCGCGCCCGAGATAGGCCAAGGCCGCCGGAAAAATCTCCTGGGCGCTGTCGAGGAGCGAGATGCCGCAGGACGCGAGCTTCTTGGCGTTGGCCGGATCGAACAGCAACGCCGCGCTGTCCGTGGGCGCGCCCGCGCCGAGCGCCGCCCGCACCATCGCCGTGTTGTAGCCGATGCCGGTCGTGCCCCAGAGATAGGGCACGCCGAAGCGGTTGCCGGGATCGGCCTTGGCGGCCGCGGCGAGAAGCTGCGGATCGAGATTGCCGTAATTCTTGAGCTTCGCCTTGTCGATCGGCAGATAGACCCCGGCCTGCGCCTGGCGCGCGAGATAGGGCGAGGCCGACGGCACGACGAGATCGTAGCCGGAGCCGCCGGCCAGAAGCTTCGCCTCGAGCACCTCGTTGCTGTCATAGACGTCGTAATGGACCGTGATGCCGGTCGCCGTCTCGAAGCGCGCGACCGTGTCCGGCGCGATGTAGTCGGACCAGTTGTAGATGTTGAGGATCTTCTCCTCGGCGGCGTCGGCGCCAAGTGCCGCGACGAGGAAGGCGAGTGCCGCGAGGAAGCGAAGGAGCATCGCCGCACTAAAATCGAGCGCGCGGCCCCTTGTCAACGCCGCCCACGCGTCCCCGAGTCGCGTCGCTTACTTTCGTCATTCCCGCGAAAGCGGGAATCCGGAGCCGCCGCACGTCGCTCGCACTGGGTCCCCGCTTGCGCGGGGACGACGACGATTTAGCGCCGGCGGACCAAGAAACCTCAGTCGACCGTTTCGTGGAAGCGGCTGTAATCGACGGATCGTCCGCCGTTGCCGCGCGTGAGGATGTCGGCGAAGCGTCGCCCGAACTGGATCTTGTGCACGTCATAGCTGTGCCGCGCATAGACCGTTTGCGCCAGCGACTCGTCGATGCCGACGATGGTGGCGATGAGCTCGGCCTCCTGCTTGACGAGGTCTTCCGGCGCCGCGCCATGGAGCGGGCTGTCGGCGCCGATGACGTGCATCACTGTCCAGCTCAGCTGGAACATGGGCGAGCGACGGCGTTCGACCGGAAGCTCCCGGAGCCGCCGGATCCAGCTCCCTTCCGCCGTCGTCTCGTTGCGCGCGAGCGTCAGCGTCACCTGCGCCTCGAGGATGCGGTTGCGGCGCTGGTTCGCGGCGCGGAACATGAGGGTCGGCTTTCCGTCGTGGTGCGTCACCACGGCGACGTCGCTGAACAGGATGCGGGCGGTCGGGCGCGAGAAGCGGGCGAAGATGACCCCGGTCGCGAGCGCGAAGCCCACGAGCCCCAGCAGCACCTCGATGCTGACGAGGACGTTGGCGTAGACCGTTGCCGGCCGCATCTCGCCATAGCCGATCGTCGCCATGGTCTGCACGCTGAAGAAGAAGGCGTCGGCGAAGCCGCGCCGTGCGCCGACGATGCTGCCGTCCTGGAGACGGTAAAGCACGGCGAAGATCGCGTTGAAGGCGACATAATCGAAGGCGATGAGCCCGAAGAACGCGCTCCACGGCATGGTGAGGAGCCGGATATAGGGATCCTGGAGCCTGAGCCTGAGCGTGCGGCCGCGCGCGCCGGCGGGCGCGGGTGGCGCCGGCGTCACGCTGCTTCGCCGTCTCTGCTCCTTGCTGCGTGCCGCCATCCCGTCCCTTCGCGTCGCGTCCGCCGCCGCCGCCGCCTCCTTGGCGTCCGCCGCCAAGGTGGTAAAGTTCCAGTATAAGGGAGGAAACAACATGAAACGCATCCCCGGCATTGTTGCTCTCGCCGCATTGTCGCTGGCGGTTCCGGCGCTGGCCGGCGGCACCTACGATCCCGGCGCGTCCGACACCGAGATCAAGCTCGGCAACACCTGGCCCTTCTCCGGGCCGGCCTCGAGCACGAGCCCGGTCGAACGGCAGATGGCGGGCTATTTCAACATGGTCAACGACCAGGGCGGGGTGAACGGGCGCAAGATCGATTTCATCGCGCTCGACGACGGCTACATGCCGCCCAAGACGGTCGAGGACACGAGGAAGCTCGTCGAGCAGGAGCAGGTGCTGCTGATGTACGGCCAGCTCGGCACGCCGACCAACGTCGCGGTGCGGCCCTACCTCAACGCCAAGAAGGTGCCGCAGCTCTTCGTCACCACGGGCTCGGTGAGCCTGATCGATCCCGAGAAATATCCGTGGACGATGGGCTTCCAGGCGAGCTACGCGAGCGAAAGCGCCGTCTTCGCCAAGTACATCTTGGCCGAGCGCCCGAACGCCAAGATCGGCATCCTCTATCAGGACGACGATTTCGGCAGCGACCATCTCGATCCGTTCCTCGCCGCGCTTGGCGACAAGGCGAAGACGATGGTGGTGGCCAAGGCGAGCTACGCGGTGAGCGATCCGACGCTCAGCTCGCAGATCATCTCGCTCAAGGCGGCGGGCGCCGACACGCTCTATCTCATCACCCAGGGCCGCTCCGCGGCGCAGGCGGTCGCCGCCACGCGCGACCAGGCGGGCTGGAACGCGCTCATCTTCCTGCCCTTCGTCGCCACCGCGAAAAGCGTCATCGGCCCGGTCGGCAACGACAAGCTCACGGGCGTCATCTCGACCGACAGCACCAAGGATCCGACCGATCCGAGCTGGGCGAACGACAAGGCGGCGCAGGACTATCTCGCCTGGGTCAAGAAATACACGCCGGCCCAGGATCAGGAGTCCGATGCGGCCTCGCCGCTTGGGCTATGTCTCGGCGCAGGCGATGGTCGAGGTGCTGAAGGAGGCGGGCGACACTCTCACCCGCGCCAACATCATGAAGGTGGCGACGCACCTGCACAACGTGTCGCTGCCGCTGCTGCTGCCGGGCATCACGCTCAACACCTCGCCCGACAACTACTTTGCGATCCACACGCTGCAGCTGAAGCGCTTCGACGGCACGCGCTGGGTGCTGATCGGGAAGCCGATCACCGGCTGAAGAAGCCGAGGAGTGCGCCGGCCACGTCGTCCGGCGCCTCCTCCGGCAGGAAATGGCCGCAGGAGAGCGGTCCGCCTTCGACCTCGCTCGCCCAGCGCCGCCACGTGTCGAGCGGACCCAAGGCCGCCGCCTGTGCCGCGACCCGGCGGCGCGCGCCCCACAGCACCAGGAGCGGACAGAGGATGCGGGCCCCCGCGTCGCGGTCGGCGCGGTCGTTGGCGCAGTCGAGCGTTGCGCCGGCGCGGTAATCCTCGCAGGCGGCGTGAATGGCGGCCGGCGCGCGGAAGGCGCGGCGATATTCCGCCATCGCTTCCTCGGCGAGACTGGCGCCCGGCGCGCACCAGCTCTTGATGGTCCAGTCGAGATAGAAATCCGGGTCGCGCCCGATGAGCCGCTCGGGCAGGTCGTAGGGCTGCGCCAGGAAGAGCCAGTGATAGGCCGACAGCGCGCTCGCCTGGCTCATGCGCTCGAAGGTCTCGAGCGTCGGCACGATATCGAGGAGCGCCAGCCGCTCGACGCGGGCGCCGTGATCGAGCGCCAGGCGGTAGGCGACGCGCGCGCCGCGATCGTGGCCGGCGACGCAAAAGCGCTCGTGGCCGAGCGCCGCCATCAGCTCGACCTGGTCGGCCGCCATGGCGCGCTTGGCAAAGGCGGCGTGATCGCCACTCTCGCGCCCGGTGAAGCGGCTTTGGCCGTAGCCGCGCAGGTCGGGGCAAACGATGGTGAACGAGCGCGCGAGGACGGGCGCCACGCGGTGCCAGCAGAAATGCGTCTCGGGATAGCCGTGCAGCAGCAGGAGCGGCGGGCCGCTGCCGCCGGTCGCGACGAAAAGCTCGGCGTCTTTCGTCGTGATGCGGCGCTCGGAAAATCCCGGGATCCCGCTCATTGCGGATGCGAGGCGCGGTTGAACGCGATCTGGTCGGGCGTCAGTTGGAAGCCCACGACGATGGTGAAGGCGCTCGCCTGTGCCCGGTCCTCAACCGGCAGGTGGACCGTGATCTTCTCGGGCGCGCTTTCGCGATAATATTCCGCGGCCGGGAACGGCAGCGCGAGCTGGAACGATTCCTCGCTCAGCACATGCTGCTGCGGATCGACGAGCGCGACGAAATACGGGAGCGTCACGCTCTTCGTCTCCATGATGACGCGCTGCGCGTAGAAGGTGATCTCGGCGTCGATGACGACGCCGTCCTTCTCGCGCGCGCAGGTCGAATCGATCTTGTAGAACTTGCCGCCGACCAGCACGTCCTTGGGGTCGTGCCCGCCGCCGGGCTTGAAGAAGGCGATCGTATCGGCGTTGGGCGCCGCCATGATCGGCGGGCAGGTGAGCCCGGCGCGCGTGCTGCCGAAACCGCCGCAACCGGCGAGCGAAACCGCCGCGGCGGCCACGGCAAGGGCCGCCGCCCGTCGTCCCAGACCCATCTTCCTCTTCCTTGGCAAACCCGCTCGTACTAACGTGCCGTGCGCGCCCGACTTTATTCGACCTTCCCGCGTCCGCACAAGCGCAGAAGCCAGCAATGGCCGTCTATACTGACGTTCCCGACGACGAGCTCCGCGCGTTCCTTGCCGATTACGCGCTGGGCGAGGTGGTCTCGTGCAAGGGCATTGCCGAGGGCGTCGAGAATTCCAACTTCCTGCTGCGCACCGAGACGGGCGGCTACATCCTGACGCTCTATGAGCGCCGCGTGGCGCCCGCGGACCTGCCGTTCTTCCTCGACCTCATGGGCCATCTCGCCGGACGCGGCATCGCGTGCCCGACGCCGATCCACGCGAAGGACGGCGCGGCGCTGCGCCAGTTGTGCGGCCGGCCGGCGGCGATCGTGACGTTCCTCGACGGCATGTGGCCGCGCCGCATCCAGCCGTTCCATTGCGCGGCGCTTGGCCGCGCCTTGGCGGGCGTGCACCAGGCCGGGCTCGATTTCGCCGGCCGCCGCGTCAACGCGCTCTCGGTCGCAGGCTGGCGCCTCCTTTACGAATCGTGCCGCGCGCGCGCCGACGAGGTGCGCTCCGGGCTCGCCGCCGAGCTCGCGCAAGAGGTCGACGACATCGCGCGCAACTGGCCGATCGATCTGCCGCAGGGCGTGATCCACGCCGATCTCTTTCCCGACAATGTGTTCTTCCGCGGCGACCGGATTTCGGGATTGATCGATTTCTATTTCGCCTGCAGCGATGCGCTCGCCTACGACATCGCCATCTGCCTCAATGCGTGGTGCTTCGAGGAGGACGGCAGCTTCAACGTCACGAAGGCGCGGCTCATGCTGGCGAATTACCGCGCCGTGCGCGCGCTCGATCCGGCGGAATATGCGGCATTGCCGCTCTTGGCGCGGGGCGCTGCGCTGCGCTTCCTGCTGACGCGGCTCTACGATCTCCTCAATCATCCGGCGGGCGCGCTGGTGCGGCCCAAGGACCCGCTCGAGTATCTGGCGAAGCTGCGCTTCCACCGCGGCGTGGTGCGCGCCTCGGCCTATGGCATCGAGCCGTGAGCGACACCGTCGAGATCTTCACCGACGGCGCGTGCAGCGGCAATCCGGGCCCGGGCGGATGGGGCGCGATCCTGCGCTGGAAGGGGCACGAGAAGGAATTTTCCGGGGCGGAGCCGCACACCACCAACAACCGCATGGAGATGATGGCGGCGATCGCCGCGCTCGAAGCCTTGACGCGGCCAAGCCGGGTGCTCGTTCACACTGACAGCAAATATCTCCACGACGGCATCACGCGCTATCTCAAGCAATGGCAGGCGCGCGGCTGGAAGACCGCCGACAAGAAGCCGGTGAAGAACATCGATCTGTGGCAGCGCCTCGAGGCGGCGATCCTGCGCCATAGCGTCGCGTGGCGCTGGGTGCGCGGTCATGCCGGCCATGTCGAGAACGAGCGCGCGGACGAACTTGCGCGCCAAGCCATCATCGCCGCGCGCGGCGATGCACAATCCTGAAACCCTCTCCGCCCGCTTGCCGGGGGGAGAGGGTGGGAGCGAAGCGACCGGGTGAGGTGGGTGTCTCCGAATACACCTCCATCGCTGCGATGGCCCCTCTCCCCGCTTCGCGCGGAGAGGGACCGCAACGGAGAGTGCCGCTTCCCTTAGAGCGCCTTCATGATCGCTTCGGCGCTCGACACCTCGAAGGCGCGCGGCGCCTCGACGTTGAGCGTCTTCACCACGCCGTCCTGCACCACCATGGCATAGCGCTGCGAGCGCGAGCCGAGCCCGACGGCGCTGCCGTCCATCTCGAGGCCGAGCTCCTTGGTGAAGGTGCCGTTGCCGTCGGAGAGCATCATCACCTTGTCGTCGGCGCCCTGCGCCTTGCCCCAGGCGCCCATGACGAAGGCGTCGTTGACCGCGAGGCAGGCGACGGTATCGACGCCCTTCGCCTTGATCGCGGCCGCGTTCTGCACGAAGCCCGGGAGGTGCTTCACCGAGCAGGTCGGCGTGAATGCGCCCGGCACTGCGAACAGCACCACCTTCTTGCCCTTGAAGATCTCGTCCGTGCTGATTTCCTTCGGCCCCTCTGCCGACATGATGCGCAGCTTCGCCGCAGGAATCTTGTCGCCAACCTTGATCGCCATTTGCCGTCCCCTTGTTGTTTGGGCTCTCGCTCAACTCTAGTGGCTCGGACGCGAAAAATCACCCCCGCCCATCGGCCGGCCCGGCGGCGCGCAGGAGTGCCGCGCGCACCTCGCCTTCGGTGAGGATTTCCGGCAGCGCCAGGCCCGCCGGCGCGCCCGGCCCATAGACGGCGTTGAACGGGATGCCGTAGCGGCCGAACCGCTTCAGGTAATCGGCGATCGCAGGATCAGGCCGCGTCCAGTCGGCGCGCATGGCGACGACGCCCGGCGCCGCAAGTTTTTGCCTGATCTCGGCGTTGTCGAGCACCAGGCGCTCGTTGAGCTTGCAGGTGAGGCACCATTGGGCGGTGACGTCGACGAAGACGACGCGCCCGTCATGGACGAGGGGGCCGAGCGATCCGGGCGCGAACGGGCGCCACAGTCCCGCCGTCTCCGTCGCCTCGGGCGGGCGCGCGGCAAAGGGCGCCGCGAGCACGAGCGCCACGAACGCCGCCACCGCGCCGGCTCGCGCGAGCCCGCGCAGCGCGATGAAGGACAGCACCACCGCCATCAGCAGCGCGCCGATGGCCGCGGCCGTGCGCGGCCCGCTTTCCGCCGCGAGCACGAAGACGAGCCACAGCGCCGTGCCGGCGAGCGCGAAGCCGAGGAGGCGCCGCACCGCCAGCATCCAGTGCCCCGGCCGCGGCAGCAATCGCGCGAGCCCCGGCGCGGCGGCGACGGCGAGATAGGGCGCGGCAAATCCCACGCCCAAGGCCATGAAGATGGCGGCGATCTCGATCGGGCCCGAGGCGAGCGCGAAGCCCAGCGCCGTGCCGAGGAACGGCGCCGAGCAGGGTGTCGCAAGCAACGTCGCGAACGCGCCGGTCGCGACATTGCCGAGCGCCGCCCGCTCCGCCACCGCGGCAAAGGGGCGCGGCAGCGCGATCTCGTAAAGGCCCCAGAGGTTGGCGGCGAAGAGCGTGAGCAGCGCCGCCATCGCCGCGAGGAAGGGCGGCGACTGGAACTGCATGCCCCAGCCGACCGCGAGCCCGGCCGCGTTGGCGCCGATCATGGCAGCCGCGAGCGCGGCAAAGGACAGCAGGATCCCCGCGGCGGTCGCGAGGAACCCGGCGCGCACCGCGCGGCGCGTCCGTGCGCCATGCTCGATCGCGCCCAGGAGTTTCAACGACAGCACCGGCAGCACGCACGGCATCACGTTCAAAACCAATCCGCCGAGCAGCGCCACGAGCAGCATCGGCACCAGCCGCGTGAGGTCGACAACCGGCGCGCCGCGCTCCGGCGCCACGGTGCCGCTCATCGCCCGCTCGCCATCGACAAGCGTCACGGCGAGGCTTTTGCCGGCAAGTCCATCCACCGCCGACCTCGGTCCGAACACGGGCAAGCGCAGCAGCGTCTCGTTCGGTCCCGCCGCGCGCGCCGTGGGCGCGCCGAAGGATGCCGGCCCGCCATTCTCGATGAAGGCGTCGGCGTCGGCGCCCAACGGCCGGTCGGTCTTGACGGCAAGCTCGAGCACCGCGGGAGCGCCGGGCCGCAGCACCGCGCCCATGAGCGCCAATCCCGCGCTCTCACCGTCGCCCGGGACGCGCGCGGCAGCGCGCGCGATGAGCGCGCCGAAACCCTGGCCCGGCGGCCCCGGCGGCGCGGCGGCCGGCAGGTCGAGCGTCAGTCGGGTCTCGTAGGGGACGCAAATCTCGCTGCACGTGAGATAGCTGAGCGCGGCGTGGAAGGATGCGCCGGCGCCGGCATGTTGCAGCGTTGCGTGCACCGGCAGCACGACCTCGCCCTCGTAGCCCATGGTCTCGAGCCCGAGCACGGAAAAGCGCATCGGCGCCGGCCACGCGATCTCGGCCGCGGCGAGATTCTGCGAGCCCGCCCAATCGACGTGCGGCGGATAGCCCGCATCGCCCGGCGAGCGCCAATAGATCTTCCAGCCAGGCGCGAGCGCGAATTGCAGGCCGAGCTCGATCTCGCGCTGATCGCCGACGAAGGGTTGGGCGGCGACGAGCCGCACCTTGCCCTGATCGGTCGCGAACCAGTCGGACGCGCCGGCCGCATCCGCGGCGCGCGCGGGCGCGGGCGCTGCCAGCGCAAGCGCCAGAAGAGCCGCCGGAAGGAGCGATCGGGTCAGCATTGCCGGCGCTTGTAAGGCGCCCCGCCCGGTCCCATGTCAAGCGCCAAAGGGAGGGATTTCGTGACCTCGCTGGCCGGCCAACTCCTCGTAGCCATGCCGCAAATGCAGGATCCGCGCTTCCAGCGCTCGGTCATCCTGATGTGCGCCCATAACGAGGAGGGCGCCATGGGAATCGTGATCAACAAGCTGATCGAGGAGCTGAGCCTGCCCGAGCTTTTGCGCCAGCTCAAGGTCGAGGCGCCGAGTTTGGGCGGCCGGCGCAACGTCCATTTCGGCGGCCCGGTCGAATGCGGTCGCGGCTTCGTGCTCCATTCGGCCGATTATCAGGAGCCGGGCACGCTCGTCGTCGGCGACCGCTTCGCGCTCACCGCGACGCTCGACATCCTGCGCACCATCGGCCGCGGCGAGGGCCCGAAGAAAAGCTTCCTTGCGCTCGGCTATTCCGGCTGGGCGCCGGGGCAGCTCGATACCGAGATCCAGGCGAATGGCTGGCTCACGGTCGCGCCCGACGAAGAGATCGTGTTCGACCCGGTGCTGACCGACAAATGGCAGCGCGCGCTCGCCAAGCTCGGCGTCCATCCGCTCACCCTCTCGGGCGACGCCGGCCACGCCTGAGCCCTCGTCGACTCATCAAACGCGAAACGCGCAACCATCGGCGCCGCCGTGACCGCTCCGCGGCCGCGAGAACGATCCCTATTCGAGGTTTGGCAGTTCTCGGATCACGGCACGGTAACGATGTAGGCGAAACTGTAGAAGGAGAGAGGAACGAAGCGGGAGTCGCAGCGCGTGGCCACACGGTCGGCCAGATGAACGAATGTCCTCAGGGTTTGACCTTTCATCAGAGAAAATCGCGTGATGGATTGATCTCGATGGAGGATCAGGATGTTCATCGGCTCTCTGTTGGCGCATTCATAGAACCAGTTCGCATCACCGCTGCCCAGCATGGTGGATCCGGCCAGAGCCGGGCTGGCAAAAACGCAGGCCAACATGAAAGCGAGTATGCGTGCCATCGGGATCAATCCTCCGCTCGATTGTACGCCTGAGCTGACGTTGCGTGAAGCCGCCGCCCGCGCGCCATCTTGTCAGGGCCTCCGTCCCGGGCCATCCTCGCCGCCATAGCCGGGAAGGAGACGCCCCATGTTCCTGCGCAATGCATGGTATGTTGCGGCCTGGTCTGACGAACTGAAGACCGCGCCCGTGGCGCGCCGCATCTGCAACGAGCCGCTCGTTCTGTTCCGCGACCGCGACGGGCGCGCCGCGGTGCTCGAAGACCGCTGCTGCCATCGCTCGGCGCCGTTGTCGCGCGGCACGATCGTCGAGGACGGCATCCAGTGCGGCTATCACGGCCTCATCATCGACGGCGCGGGCACCTGCGTGCGCGTGCCGGGCCAGAAGCTCGTGCCCGAGACGGCGCGCGTGCGCTCTTATCCCGCGGTCGAGAAGAACCGCATGATCTGGGTCTGGATGGGTGCCGCGCAAAAAGCCGATCCGGCCCGCATCGTCGACTATCCCTATCACGACGATCCCGGCAAATGGCCCAACAAGCACGACGTCTATCCGATCAAGGGCAACTACATGCTCATGGTCGACAACCTCATGGACCTGACGCATCTGGGATACCTCCACGCGCGCACGGTCGGCGGCAACCCGGCGGTCCATATCGAGGCCGAGATGAAGACCGAGCGCACCGATCGCGGCGTCCATTTCTTCCGCTGGATGAGGAACTCGCCGCCGCCGCCGAGCTATGTGCGCGCCGCCGGATTTGCCGGCCGCGTCGACCGCTTCCAGGAATTCGACTACGTCGCGCCCGGCACCATCCTGCAATGGACCGGCGCTGACGATGTCGGCTCGCCCAAGGCCGGGACCGTGGACTGCCCGTTCCAGTTCCGCCTGTTCCACGGCTTGACGCCCGAGACCGAGACGAGCTGCTTTTATTTCTGGTCGATCGCCAACGGCTATCGCCAGAACGATCCCGCCGCGACCGAGCAGCTCTTCGGCGAGATCGCGCCGACCTTCATCGAGGACAAGGAAATGGTCGAGTGGCAGCAGGAGCGCCTCTCCGAGTTCGGCGAGGCGGGCCTGACCGACATCGCGTCCGACGCCAACCGCGTCCACATGCGCCGTCTCGTCGAGCGCCTGATCGAAGGCGAGCACGCCCGCGCCGCGGAATAGCGGCTACGGGCATCTAAATCCGCCGTTCCCGCGCACGCGGGAACCCAGGAGCATGCGACGCGCCGTTGCCCTGGACCCCCGCTTTCGCGAGGGTGGCGAATGAAAATCATTCCGTGGCGATTGTCGGCTTGCCCTCATACAAACTCGAGCGTGACTTTGCCGAGACGCTCGATCTCGGACTCGATGCGGTCGCCGGCCTTGGCCCAGTAGGGGAGCGGCAGGCTGCCGGTCATCACCACCTCGCCCGGCTCGAGCCGCGCGCCCATCTCGGCGAGGCGGTTGGCGAGCCACGCCAGCGAGGTCAGCGGATGGCCCATCACGTCGCGCCCCATCCCTTCGCCCGCGACCGTGCCGTTGACGCGGGTCGTGCCGCGCACCGCGCCCAATTCGATCTTCTCCCAGCCCGCGACCGCTTCGCCCAGGACGAAGCCGGCGTGGAACGCGAAATCAGCGATGATCGCCGGGACGCCGAGCGTGCCGTAGTCGCCGCCATAGCGGTCGTCGACCAACTCGATCGCGGGATGGATCGCGCCCACCGCGCGCGCCGCGGCATCGGCCGTGACCGGGCCTTCGAGCGGCGCCCGCAACACCATCGCGATCTCGGTCTCGACGCCGATGCGGCAATGCTGGTCGTGGCGCACGCGCGCGCCCGGCGCGCGGCGATAGAGCGCCGGCATGCGGCCCGCGATCGGCGCCGCGATGCCGAGATAATCCTGCATCGGTTTCGTGGTGACGCCGATCTTCCAGCCGGCGGGCGCGCCCCAGAGCGGCTGCATCAGGGTCATGACGCGCGCCTGGACGCGATAGCCCGCCGCTTCCGATGCGGGCTTCACCTCCGCCGGCCAGTCGGCGACCGCTTGCCCGGCGCGGCGCCGCGCCGCGAGCCACTCCGCCGCGCGCTCTTCCATGGGTGAAGCTTAGGCCGACGGGAGGGGCGGGTGTACCCCGCCGTTTCAGGAGTGGCGGCCCTCGTCCGCCGTGGCGGTGTCGTCGCCGTCGGGCGCGGCCGGAATTTCGAGCGCCTTCGCCTTCTCGTGCATCCAGGCGGCGAGCGCGAGCAGCTCGTTCGCGAGGATGGGGTCCTTCGTTTCGTGCGCCAGATGTAACATTCGTTGGACCTGGTCGCGGAGAAAGCCAGCGGTACCAGGCCGCGATCCGGGCACACTCCCAACGCGCCATGTCATTATTGTGGAAAACGGGCGGCGGAGAGATCGGGTTCCCCCGGTCGTAAAGGAGTGGGCGCGGGCGCGCGCCAATCCGCCCTTTCGGCCGAAATCCCAAAGTAGGAGGGCGAAGATATCGATTTAATGGTGCCTACCATCGCGTTCTGAACCATTCCTTAACGCTACTCTCGGTAAAAATTCGCGCATGGCGGGCATGAAATTTCCCCGCGCGCGGCTCGAGGAACTCGTTGCGCAGCACGAACGCTATCTCGCCGGTCAGCCGCAAGGGCGCCGGGCGACGCTCGCCGAGTGCGACCTGACGGCGGCGGATCTCAGCCATCGCAACCTGTCGCACGCCGATCTCACCAAGGTGATCCTGAAGCATGCGATTCTCGCCCGCGCGATCTTGCGCGAGGCGACGCTCATCTCGGCCGATCTCTCGGCCGCCAATCTCATCCACGCCGACCTGACCGGCGCCATCCTGCGCGGTGCCTCGTTCCGCGGCGCCGTGCTCGACCGCGCCATCCTCGCGCATGCCGACATGCGCGAGGCGGCGGTGGTTCTGTACGAGGGCGGGAGCGTCAGCGCCGAGACGCGCCGCACCGATTTCTCCGCCGCCCACGCGCAAGGCGCCAACCTCGCGCACACGCGGCTCGGCAACACCATCATGATCCGCGCCGATTTCTCGAACGCCGAGATGCGCGAGGCCGACCTGCGCCATGCCGATCTGCGCGGCGCGAATTTCGCCGGCGCCATGCTCGAGAACGCCGATCTCGAAGGCGCCAATCTGGGCGGCGCGAACCTGCGCGGCGCGGTGCTGAAGGGCGTCAAATTCGAGCATGCGGTGCTGAAAGATGCCGACATCACGCATGCGCTCGTCGATGACAGGGCGTTGAAGGCGCCCGAATTCGTCGGCGCGCTGCAGAACACCTATTCGCCGCTCAGCGTCGAGGACGCGGCGAAGGCGCTGGCGCAGCATGCGCTGTGGCTCGAAAGCCGCGGCGCTTCGGGGGTGCGCGCGGAGTTTCAGCGGCGCGATCTCGCCGGGTGCGACTGGAGCGGCGCCAATCTCGCCATGGCGGTGCTCGCCGAAGCGAATCTGCGCGGCGCGAAGCTGCGCACCGCAAACCTCGCCGCCGCCGACGCGACGGCGGTCGATCTCACCGGCGCCGATCTCCGCGGCGCCGACCTGCGCGGCATCAATCTCTCCCGCGCCGTCCTCGCCAACGCCGATTTGCGCGACGTCCAGCTCGGCGCCTTGCGCAAGGTCGGCGCGACCGAGCGCGACCTCTCCGCCAACTGCGCCCACGCCACCTTCGCCGACGCCGATCTGCGCGGCGCCGATCTGACCGGCGCGCGGCTCATGGGCGTCGATTTCACCGACGCCAAGCTCGAGGGCGCGGACTTCCGCGACGCGAAGCTCGACGGCACGCGCTTCCGCGGCGCCAAGCTCGACGGCGCCAAGTTCGACAATCCGGCGACGGCGGTCGGGTTCTAGCTAGCGCTGCGGCGTCCACTCTTCGCGCAGGATCGCGAACAGCACGTGGTCCTGCCAGCGCCCGTCGATGCACAGATATCCGCGCGCGTAGCCTTCCTCGCGGAAGCCGCTTTTCAAGAGCAGGCCCCGGCTTGCCGCGTTGTGCGGCAGGCACGCCGCCTCGACGCGATGGAGCCGCGCGCGCTGGAACGCGAAATTGAGGACGAGCTGCAAGCCCTCGCTCATGTAGCCCTGGCGCGCGAAGGCCTCGCCCACCCAATAGCCGAGGCTCGCGCTTTCGGCGACGCCGCGGCGCACGTTGGTGAGGCCGATGCCGCCCAACAGCGCATCGTCCTCGAGCCGGAGCAGCAAAAAACTGTAGCCCAGATCCTGGCGCCAATCGGCGCCGTAGCGCTGGAGGCGCCGGTAGAAGGCGGAGCGCGTCAGCGAGTTGGCCGACCAGGTCGGCTCCCACGGCGTCAGGAACGCGCGCGAATCGCCGCGGAGCTGCGCCCAGGCTCGCCAGTCGCGCCGCTCGGGCGGGCGCAGCAGCGCGCGCTGGGCGGCCAGACGAAAGGCGGGGGGAGCGGTGCCGAGAATGCGCAGGGCCATCGGCACTGTTATTTCAGGCCCGAAGGTCCTCGACAAGCCGGCCGTAATCCTCGATCCGCGCGACCGGGCCGAGCGCGGTCACGGTCGGCGGCGCCGAGAAGATGCGCCGCGCCACGCGCCGGACCGCGTCCTCGTCGACTTCCTCGATGCGCTGGATCAGCTCCTGCATGTCGAGCGGGCGGCCGAACACCAGCATGTGCGCCGCCTGCTGCTCGCAGCGTGCGGTCGTGCCTTCGAGCGACATGAGGAGCCCGGCCTTCAACTGCGCGCGTGCGCGCTCGAGCTCGGCCGGCGCCAAGCCGTCCTCGAGCCGGCGCAGCTCGGCGCACAGCGCCGGCATCAGCTCGGCCGCCTCGTCCTCGCCGGTGCCGGCATAGACGCCGAACATGCCGGCGTCGCTGTAGGAGTGCGTGAAGGAATAGATCGAATAGACCAAGCCGCGCTTCTCGCGGATCTCCTGGAAGAGGCGCGAGGACATGCCGCCGCCCAGCGCGGTCGAGACCACCGAAGCGGCGTAATAATCGCGGTCGCTGAAGGCGAAGCCCGGGAAGCCCAGGAGAATGTGCACCTGCTCCAGCTCGCGCGTCTGGCGCACATCGCCGCCGACATAATTCGCGGGCTCGCTCTTGGCCGCGCTCTCGGCCGGGAGCTCGGCGAAGGCGCGCTGCGCCAGATCGACGATCGCGCCATGTTCGAGGTTGCCGGCCGCGACCAGCATCATGTTCGGCGCGGCGTAGTTGCGCCGCAGATAGGACGCGACCGTGTCGCGGTCGATCGTGCGGATGATCTCGGCGCGGCCCAGCACCGGTCGGCCCATCGCCTGATCGGGAAACGCGCGCTCCTGGAACATGTCGAAGATGATGTCGTCCGGCGTGTCGTAGGCCTGGCCGATCTCCTGCAACACCACGGCGCGCTCGCGCTCCAATTCGCCGGCATCGAAAACCGAGTGCTGCAGGATGTCGGCCAGGATGTCGATCGCGAGCCCGGCATGTTCCTTCAGCACCTTGGCGTAATAGGCGGTGTGCTCGCGCGAGGTGTAGGCGTTGACCTGGCCGCCCACGGATTCGATCTCCGAGGATATTTCGAGCGACGAGCGCCGCGCCGTGCCCTTGAACGCCATGTGTTCGAGGAGATGCGCCACGCCGTTGATCTGCGCCGGCTCGTGCCGCGTGCCGACGGCGACCCACACGCCGAGCGACACGCTCTCGACCGATGTCATCCGGTCGGTGAGGACGCGCATGCCGTTTTCGAGCTGGCTGAGGCGGACGGTCATCGCTTAGGCCTCTTGTTGAGCGCGGATTCGGGCCGAGACGAAGCGCTCGACCGTCGCAATGTCGTTGGCCAGCACGCAGACGCGCTCCGGCCGGTCCATGAGTGCTTGCAGGCGCGGCGGCGTCTCGGGCCGGAAGCCCACGGCGCTCTCGACCGCCTCGGGAAATTTCGCCGGATGGGCCGTGGCGAGCGCCACGATCGGCAGGTCCGGATCGGTGCGGCAGGCTTCGGCCGCGGCAATCGCCACCGCCGTGTGCGGATCGACGAGCGCGCCGGTCGCGGCGAAAGTGTGGGCGATGGTGGCGCGCGTCGCGTCGTCATCGACCCGGTGCGCGGCGAAGAGGCCCTGCGCCTCGCGCCAGAGGCGCGGCTCGGCCGGGAGCGTGCCGCTCTCGCGGAAGGCGCGGAACGCCGCCGCCACGGCAGTGCCGTCGCGCGCCGCCAGCTCGAAATAGAGGCGCTCGAAATTGCTCGCGACCTGGATGTCCATGCTCGGGCTGAGGCTCGGCTCGACCGCGGTCACGGTCATCCGCCCGGTCGTGAAGAAGCGGGTCAGGATGTCGTTGCGGTTGGTGCCGACGATGAGCTGCGCGATCGGCACGCCCATGCGCCGCGCCACATGCGCGGCATAGACGTTGCCGAAATTGCCGGTCGGCACGGCGAAGCCGACGGACCGCTCGGGCGCGCCCAAGCGCCACGGCGGCGGCCACGTAATAGACCACCTGCGCCACGATCCGCGCCCAGTTGATCGAATTGACGCCGGTGAGGCCGAGCCCGGCACGGAACTGCTCGTCGGCGAACATCTGCTTCACCAGGTCCTGGCAGTCGTCGAACGTGCCGTCGATGGCGACGGCATGGACGTTCGCCGACGCGACTGTCGTCATCTGCCGGCGCTGCACCTCGGAGATGCGGCCATTGGGATAGAGCACGACGATGTCGAGCGCGTCGCGGTCGCGGCACGCCTCGATCGCGGCCGAGCCGGTGTCGCCCGAGGTCGCGACCACGACGGTCGCGCGCTCGCCGCGCCGGCGCAGCGCCGTCTCGAGCAACGGCCCGACGAGCTGAAGCGCATAGTCCTTGAAGGCGAGCGTCGGCCCGTGGAAGAGCTCCATGAGCCAGAGCTCGGGCCCGAGCTGCTTCAGCGGCGCCACCGCCCGATGCGTGAAGCCGCGATAGGCCTCGGCCACCATGCGGCGCCATGCGTCGGCGGCGACGAGCCCGTCGAGGAACGGGTACGTCACCGCGGCGGCGAGCTCGGCATAGGAAAGGCCACGCAGCGCCGCGAGCGCATCGCGGCGCAGAGGCTGCCACTCATCCGGGACGAAGAGGCCGCCGTCGCGCGCAAGGCCGCGCAGCAGCGCCGCCTCGAAAGGCAGACGCTCGGGCGGCGCGCCACCGTCGCGGGTCGAGATGTAGGGCACCTTCAGTCCGGGGGCAGAAGTGAAACGGGGGCAGAGGCTAGCGCCGGCGCCGGGGCCCCGCAATGCCGCGGAAATGCGCGTTATATCAACAAGTTATGCTAGTTTTCCCCGAGATATCGGGCGCGCAGATGGCGGCGGAAGACGGCGCCGTCCAAGGGTTTTCCGGTGGCGCTTTCGACCAGTTCGGCCGTGCCGAGAAGCGAGCCAAGGCCATGCACCTTGGCGCGCAGCCAGGCGAGGAGCGGCGCGAAGTCGCCGCGCGCGATCGCCGGCTCGATATTGGGGTCGGCGCCGCGCGCCGCGGCGTAAAGCTGCGCCGCGGTCATGGCGCCGAGCGTGTAGGTCGGGAAATAGCCCCACGCCCCGTCATACCAGTGCACATCCTGAAGGCAGCCCTGCCGATCGTCGGGCGGGACGACGCCCAGAAGCTCGCGCATGCCGTCGTGCCACGCCGCCGGCAGGTCGGCGAGCGGAAGGTCGCCGTCGATCATCGCGCGCTCGAGCCGATAGCGCAGGATGACATGCGCCGGATACGTCACCTCGTCGGCATCGACGCGGATGAGGCTCCGCGCGACCCGGGTATAGAGGCGGTGGAGATTGTCAGCGTCCCATGCCGGTCCCGCGCCGCCGAACGCGTCGCGCAGGATCGGCGCCGCGAATTCCAGGAACGCGCGTCCCCGGCACACCTGCATCTCGATCAGGAGCGACTGGCTTTCGTGCACGCTCATGCCGCGCGAGCGGCCGACCGGCTGGCTGCGCCAGTCCTCGGGCAGGCCGCGCTCGTAGAGCGCGTGCCCGGTCTCGTGCAGCACGCCCATCAGCGCGCGGGTGAAATCGCTCTCGTCGTAGCGCGTCGTGATGCGCACGTCGTCGGGCGTGCCGCCGCAGAACGGGTGCGCGCTCTCATCGAGCCGGCCGTGCGCGAAATCGAAGCCCAGTTGCGCCATGAGCTTGAGGCTCGCCGCGCGCTGTGCCGCGATCGGGAACGGGCCCGCGGGTTTCTGCGGCGCGGGCGCGCGCGCCTGATGTTCGAGCGCGCTCTCGATGAGCGCCGGAAGCTCGTTTGCGAGCGGGCCGAAGAGACGATCGATCGCGGCCGTGCTGCCGTCGGGCTCCCACTGGTCGAGCAGCGCCTCGTAGCGCGAGCACCCGAGGAGTGCCGCCTTCGCCGCCGCCTTGTCGCGCACCAGACCCAGGAGCCGCTCGAGATGGGGAAGCACCATGGCGAAATCGCTCGCCGGCCGCGCCTTGCGCCAGACCATCTCGCATTCGCTGGCCGCCTTCGACAAGGCCGCCACGAGATCGGCGGGAATGGCCGTCGCGTGCCGCCACTGACGCCGCATCTCGCGCAGATTGGCGGATTGCCAGCGCTCGAGATTTTCCTCGCCGGCGCCGTCGAGCAGGTCGGGGAGCGCCGGATCGGCCAGAACCTCGTGGCAGACGACGCGCAAGGTCGCAAGCTGCTCGGCGCGCGCGCCGGCGCCGCCTTCAGGCATGATCGCGGCCGTGTCCCAATGCAGGACGGCCGCCGCCTCGCGCAGCGACGTCAACCGTTTGAAGCGGGCTTCGAGCTCGGCGTAGGGGCTGTTCCTCACGATCCACCTCGGCGCGTCTTGCGCACCACGAGGATGTAATAGACGACGAGCGCCGCCGCCAGCGCGTACCACGTGATGGCGTATTGCAGATGGTTGTTCGGCAGGTCGAGCGGCGTCTGCCCGCCGACAGGATAGGCGCGCGCATCGGGCCCCGCATCCTCGTCGACATAGAACGGCAGCACGCCGGCCAGCGCATCGGCCGCCGCCATCGCCGCCGGATCGACATAGAACCACTCGTTCGTCGCCGGCCGATTGTCGGGCGTGAACCAGGACGGCTTGCCCTGAGCGAGCCGCAGCAGCCCGGTCACCGCGTCTCCCGCCGCGGGCGGCGGAGCCGCGCGCCCGCCGGCCGGAACGAAGCCGCGATCGACCAGCACCGTGCCGCCGCGCGCCAACGCGAAGGATGCCACCACGTGATATCCGTCGTCGCCGTCCTGCGACAGCGCATGGACGCGGAATTCCGGCGCGCCGAGAAACCTGCCGTCGAGGCGGACATGGCGGAATTCCTCGCTCTGCGCCTCGTCGAGCGTCTGCGGCAGAACGACCGGCGCTCCCGTCACGGCGGCGGTGCGCGCGGCGATCAAGCCTTCCTTCCAGTGGAGGCGCTCGACCTGCCACGTGCCGAGCCCGATCAGCAGCGCGAAGCCGAAGATCGCGAACAGCGTCGGCCCGACGAGGGACTTGCGCGGCGGGGCGGCGAGCGATTGCATGGCGTCGGCATATGACGCGCCGGACGAAGGATCACAAGCCATGACGGACCCGCGGCGCCTCAGCGTGACCTGCTGCATCGTCGGCGGCGGACCCGCCGGCATGATGCTGGGCTTTCTTCTGGCGCGCGCCGGGGTCGAGGTCGCGGTCCTGGAGAAGCACGCCGATTTCTTCCGCGATTTCCGCGGCGACACGATCCACCCCTCGACCACCGAGGTGATGCACGAGCTCGGCCTGCTCGACGAATTCCTGAAGCGCCCGCATGACGAGGCGCGCGAGCTCGGCGGCTCGGTCGGCGACGCCTACTTCTCCGTCGCCGATCTTTCGCATCTGCCGACGCGGTGCAAATTCATCGCCATCATGCCGCAATGGGATTTTCTCGACTTCATCGCCGCGTCCGGACGCCGCTATCCGGGCTTCCGGCCGATGATGCGGACCGATGCCGTCGATCTGCTGCAAGCGCCGGACGGGCGCGTCACGGGCGTGCGCGCCGAGACGGCGGATGGCGCCATCGAAATATCGGCCGATCTCGTCGTGGGATGCGACGGGCGCCATTCGACGTTACGCGCCAAGGGCGGGTTCGAGGTCAGGGAATTCGGCGCGCCGATCGACGTGCTGTGGCTCCGCCTGTCGCGCCGGCATGACGATCGCGGGCAGGCCTTGGGGCGGTTCGATCGCGGCGGCCTGCTCGTCCAGATCGGCCGCCAGGACTATTGGCAATGCGGCTTCGTCATCGCCAAGGGCAGCTTCGCGGCGCGCCAGGCGCAGGGGCTCGAAGCCTTCCGCGCCGAGATCGCGCGCTTCGCGCCGCAGCTCGCCGACCGCACGCACGAGATCGCGAGCTGGGGGGACGTGAAGCTTCTGACCGTCGTGGTTGATCGCGTGCGGCGCTGGCATCGGCCGGGGCTGCTGCTGATCGGCGACGCGGCGCACGCGATGTCGCCGATCGGCGGCGTCGGCGTCAATCTCGCCGTCCAGGACGCGGTCGCCGCCGCGAACATCCTCGCCCGCCCGTTGCGGGAGCACAGGCTTGGCGAGGTCGATCTCGCGGCGGTGCAGCGGCGGCGCGAATGGCCGACGCGCATGATGCAGCGCATGCAGCTCTTCATCCAGGACCGCTTCCTCGCGCGCGTGCTCGCGGGCGGGCCGGTCGAGCCGCCGCTGGTGCTGCGGCTCCTCGGGCGTTATCCGGTGCTGCGCCGCATTCCGGCGCGAATCATCGGCCTCGGCTTCCGGCCGGAGCACGTCGCCCCGGCGGCTTAGGTGCTGTACTCAGAATGACACACGGAGAGGCTTTGACGCGCAACCAGGTCGTCAGCGAAGTGCCATTAAGGGAAGTGGATCATCTGGTCTTCCATCGTGAGAAGCATCGACGGCCACGCGTCGCCGAGATCGGCGGGGTAGGAGATGAGCAGAACTTCCTAGCGCCAATCGTCGAGGACGAAGTCGTCCGGGCGGCTATAGGCAGGTTCGTTAGGCCGATGCATGGTCACCACCTGCATTTGGCTGCGGAAGCCACGTGCCATCATCTGGCGATAAGCTTGCTCGCGTCCGGTATTGACCCCAGCCAGGATTCTCGCCATCCCCACTGCGCGGGCGAGCGCGCCGGCGGCGTCGAGCAGCGCGCCGAACCGGTCGGTGGCACCCTGGCCAGGGCGCACCGCGCCGAACTTGATGAAGAGACAATCGGCGCCGGCCTCGCTTGCCGGTCCCCAATGGCAGACGGCGAAGCCGCCGAGCCGGCCCGAACGCTCCCATAACAGCAAGGCGTCGCCGAGGCCGCGCGCGGCGACGGTGCGGATCTCGGCAGAGAGATCGAGCCCATCGAAAATCTCGTCGCTGAGCGCGCGGCTCGCTTCTTCCGCCGCCCGCCGCTCACCCGGTGCGAGCGCGGTGTAGCGCGCCTCCAGCGACAGCGGGCCGGATGCGGCCGCCGACGCCGCCATGATCGCGGTGAGAAAGCGCGGGTGGAAGCCGAACTTCTGATAGAGCCAGACGTGCTTGGTACTTTGCGCGAAAGTGCACAAGCCGGCATGGCGCGTGCCCCAGCTCGCGAATTGGTCTGACACCGCCGCGACCAGCGGCTGGGCGATGCCCTTGTTCCACAGATCGGGGCGCACTGAGAGCGGGCCGAAAAAGCCGACGCTGCCCCAGTTCGTGGCGAAGTTGACGCCGGCGAGCGCTCCGTCGTGGTCGGCGGCGAATGCGGCGGTGTGCTCGCAGCCGAAGCGGCCATAGACGTAATCGAAATCGGTCCAGAAACTATCGAGATCGGCGAAGCCGAAGAAGGTACCGAAGGCGCGCCGCACGATGCGCTGCCCCTCCGCCAGGTCGCGCTCTTCAAGTGGACGAACGTTGAGCATTTTACCAATCCCCCCGTCCTCGGCCATGACGCGCAGCGATCGTAGCACACACGGGTATCTGTCCAGGGTCATCGTGAATAGACGAGGCGGAGGTCTGTTGAGGGTCAGAAGCGGACATGCGCACGCCGCAGCTCGGCGCCACGCCTTATGAGGACACGGAGCTAGGATGCGGGGCCGGCGCCCAGATCGCGGTGGCGGTATTCGAGCGCGATGAGCGCCGCCTTCAACGGCCGCAGCAGCGCGATTGCGCCGCCCAGGATGACCGGCGTCCACAGCACGACATGCAGCCAGAGCGGCGGCGCGAACAGGATTTCAACGAGGATCGCGAGCGCGACCACGATCGCGCCGAGGATGAACACGACGAACACGGCCGGCCCGTCGCCCGCATCCTGCGACGCGAGATCGAGGCCGCATTCGGGACACTGGCGCGCCACCTGCAGCAGGCCGGAATAAAGCTTGCCGCGCCCGCAGCGCGGGCATCGGCATTTCAGCGCGATTGCGAAAAGTGAAAGGGGTGCGCTCATCCGTTCAGCGCCGGCGCTCCGCTGCTGCCCCACCAGTAGATGCAGGTGAACAGGAAGAGCCACACCACGTCGACGAAGTGCCAGTACCACGCCGCCGCCACGAGGCCGAAATGGTGGTCGGGCGTGAACTGGCCCTTGACCGCGCGATAGAGGCAGACGGCGAGGAAGGTGGTGCCGATGATGACGTGGAAGCCGTGGAAGCCTGTCGCCATGAAGAAGGTCGAGGGATATATGCCCTGGGTGAATCCGAAGGCGGCGTGGGTGTATTCGTAGGCCTGGAGCGAGGTGAAGCAGAGGCCCAGGAACACGGTGACGGCGAGGCCACGGATCAAGTTGCGCCGGTCGTTCTCGAGCAGCGCATGGTGCGCCCAGGTCACGGTCGAGCCCGACAGCAGCAGCACGAGCGTGTTGACGAACGGCACGTCGAACGGATCGAACGGCACGATGCCCTTGGGCGGCCATGTCCCGCCCATCGCCGCGGTCGGGAAGAGGGCCGCCGAGAAATAGGCCCAGAAGAAGGCGACGAAGAACATCACCTCCGACGCGATGAAGAGCGCCATGCCATAGCGCAGCCCGATCTGCACCACCTTGTTGTGATGGCCCTCGAACACCGCCTCGCGGATCACGTCGCGCCACCACACGAACATGACGGCGAGCACCGACAGCATGCCGATGGCCATGATCCAGGTCGGCCCCTCATGCATGAACACGACGGCGCCGGCGAACATGATGCCGGCGGCGAGCGCGCCGACGATCGGCCATGGGCTGGGATCGACGAGATGGTAGGGGTGCTTCGGTTCGCTGTGGCTCTTCATGGTCGCTCGCGATCTCAGTTGACGCTCGGCGGCCGATCGGCCGCGGCGGAGCGCGCCGGACCGCCGTCCTTGGCGCGGAAGAAGGTGTAGGAGAGGGTGATGGTGTCGATGTCGGTGGTGTTCGGGTCCTTGGCGATGTCGGGATCGACGAAGAACTGCACGTCGAGCTCGGCCTTCTGGCCCGGCGCCAGGTACTGATCCGAGAAGCAGAAGCATTGCAGCTTGTCGAAATAGAGCCCGGCCTTGTCGGGCGTGACGTTGTAGGCGGCGCGGCCGTTGATTCCCTCGGCCGAGCGGTTCTGGGCGAAGAACCTGGCGAGGTTCTCCTGGCCCGGATGGACCTTCACCTCGCGCTGCTCGGGGTGGAAGTCCCACGGCAGGTCGGGCGCGGTGTCGGCGTTGAAGCGCACGGTGATGGTGCGGCCGCGATCGACCGTGTCGGGCGCCGCGCTCGCGCGCTGGGTCGTGCCCTCATATCCGGTCGCGGCGCAGAACAGGCGATAGAGCGGCACCGACGCCGCGACGAGCCCGCCCATCACGGCAAGGACGGCGCACAGCGCCAGCAGGGTCTTGCGGTTGCTGCTGCGTTGACTCATGGCCCGAGCCCCACACTGACGCGCACGATGGTGATGACGTAGAACAGCAGCGCCAGCCCGCCGAGCACGGCGAGGAGCGCCCAGTTCTTCGCCCGCTGCCGCCGCTGCCGGTCGTCCAAGAGAAGCTCCCGCGCGCTCATCCCGCGAGCCCCATCGGCATGCGGTCCACCAGCATCAGGGCGAAGAGCAGGAAAAGATAGAGGATCGAGAAGCCGAACATGCGCCGGGCCCAGCGCTCGCCCGTCTCGGAGAGGACGCAGATGGCGAGCGCGGTGAAGGCCGCGCTGAGCGCGAGCGCGGCAAGGCCATAGACCCAGCCCTCGATGCCGAGGAGCGTCGGCGCCAGCGCCAGCGGCCACAAGATCAGCGTGTAGATCAGCATCTGGCGCTTGGTCTCGCCCGGGCCCGCCACGACCGGCATCATCGGCACGCCGGCGCGCGCATAATCGCCGGCGCGATAGAGCGACAGCGCCCAGAAATGCGGCGGCGTCCAGAAGAAGATGAGGGCGAACAGCACGAGCGCCGGCACGCCCACGGTGCCGGTCGCCGCGGCCCAGCCGACGAGCGGCGGCAGCGCGCCCGCGGCGCCGCCGATCACGATGTTCTGCGGCGTGCGGCGCTTCAGCCACATCGTGTAGACGAACACGTAGAACGCGATGGTGAGCGCCAGGAGACCCGCCGCCGCCCAGTTGAGCGCGAGCGCCATCACCATGACCGAGGCGCCCGCGAGCACCACGCCGAAGCCGAGCGCGTCGCCGGGCGCCATGCGGCCCGCCGGCAGCGGCCGCTCGCGCGTCCGCGCCATGAGCGCGTCGATGTCGCGGTCGTACCACATGTTGATGGCGCCGCACGCGCCGGCCGCCACCGCGATGCACAGGATCGCCGTGAGCTGAAGCACCGGATTGAGATGGCCGGGCGCGAGAGTGAGCCCGACGAAGCCGGTGAACACGACGAGCGACATCACCCGCGGCTTCAGAAGCGCGATGTAATCGCCGAGCGCCGGCTCGAGCGGTCGGGCGCGGAGGAGGGGCGCGGCGATCGGGGTCAAATCGGCAATCCTCAGTGGCTCGCCTCGGGCGCGATGTGCGGCAGCTCGTCGTAGGAATGGAACGGCGGCGGCGAGGTGAGCGTCCATTCGAGCGTGGTGGCGCCCTCGCCCCAATAATTGTTGCCGACGCGCTTTCCGGCGAAGAGGGTCTGGAACAGGATGAAGACGAACAGCAAGGTCGCGCCATAGGAGATGTAGGAGCCGAGCGAGGCGACCATGTTCCAGCCGGCGAACGCGTCGGGATAGTCGCTGATGCGGCGCGGCATGCCGGCGAGCCCGAGGAAGTGCATCGGGAAGAAGGTCAGGTTGACGCCGATGAAGGTCAGCCAGAAATGGATGCGGCCGAGCGTTTCGTTGTATTGCCGGCCGCACATCTTGCCGATCCAGTAATAGAACCCGGAGAAGATGCCGAAGACGGCGCCCAGCGACAGCACGTAGTGGAAATGCGCCACGACGTAGTAGGTGTTGTGGAGCGCCATGTCGACGCCGGCGTTGGCCAGCACCACGCCGGTCACGCCGCCCACGGTGAACAGGAACAGGAAGCCCACCGCCCACAGCATCGGCGTGTCGAACGTGATCGAGCCTTCCCACATGGTGGCGATCCAGGAGAAGATCTTGATGCCCGTCGGCACGGCGATGACCATGGTCGCCGCCGTGAAATAGGCCCGCGTGTCGACGCTGATGCCGGTCGTGAACATGTGGTGCGCCCACACGACGAAGCCGATCACGCCGATCGACACCATCGCGTAAGCCATGCCGAGATAGCCGAAGATCGGCTTCTTCGAGAAGGTCGAGATCACCTGGCTGATGATGCCGAAGGCCGGCAGGATCATGATGTAGACTTCGGGGTGGCCGAAGAACCAGAACAGGTGCAGGAAGAGGAGCGGATCGCCGCCGCCGGCCGGATCGAAGAAGGTGGTGCCGAAATTGCGGTCGGTCAGCAGCATGGTGATGGCGCCCGCCAGCACCGGCAGCGACAAGCAGCAGCAGGAACGCCGTCACCAGGATCGACCAGCAGAACAGCGGCATCTTGTGCAAGGTCATGCCCGGCGCGCGCATGTTGAGGATGGTGGTGATGAAATTGATCGCGCCCATGATCGAGGACGCGCCGGCGAGATGGAGCGAGAAGATCACCATGTCGACCGACGCGCCGGGATGGCCGATCTTGGAGGAGAGCGGCGGATAGACGGTCCAGCCGACGCCCGCGCCCTCGCCGACCATGGTCGAGCCGACCAGCAGGCAGAAGGCCGGGACCAGCAGCCAGAAGCTGATGTTGTTCATGCGCGGGAACGCCATGTCGGGCGACCCGATCATCAGCGGCACGATCCAGTTGCCGAACCCGCCGATCAGCGCCGGCATCACGGTGAAGAACACCATGATGAGACCGTGCGCCGTGATGATGACGTTGTAGAGCTGGTGGTTGTCGCCGAAGAGCGGATCACCCGGCTGCATCAGGTTGTAGCGCATGATGATCGAGAAGGTGCCGCCGATGAGCCCGGCGCAGATCGCGAACAGCAGATAGAGCGTGCCGATGTCCTTGTGATTGGTCGAGCAGAACCAGCGCACGAAGAAGCCGGGCGTGTGCGCGTCGTGCGCGCCGCCGTAGCCGTGTCCGCCGCCGTGCGCAGTCGCCTCGTGTGCCATGCTCTCCTCCGACCCCTAATGCGCCGCCGGCGCGGCCGCGGCCGCGGCCAGCTTCACGTCGGCGCTGTCGTCATGCGCGAACTTCTTCTTCGCCTCGTCGACCCACTTCGCGAAATCGTCCTTCGACACGGCCTTGATCTCGATCGGCATGAACGGGTGATTGACGCCGCAGATCTGGTTGCACTGCCCGTAATAGGTGCCCTCGTGGTTGATGCTGAGCCAGGATTCGTTGGTGCGGCCGGGCATCGCGTATTCCTGCACGCCCATCGCCGGCATGAACCAGCTGTGGATCACGTCGCTGCCGGTGATGAGGACGCGCACCACGGTGCCGACCGGCAGCACCACCGGATTGTCGACCTCGAGGAGGCGCGGCTTGCCTTCCTTCACCGCCTCGTCCTGCGCCATCATGTTGCTGTCGAAGCTCAGATTGGCCTGGTCGGGATATTCGTAGCTCCAGTACCACTGGTGCCCGGTGACTTTGAGCGTCATGTCGGCGTGCTGCGCCTTGTCCATGTAGTACATGAGCTTGAAGGACGGCACCGCGATCGTGACGAGGATCAGCACCGGCACCACCGTCCACAGCACCTCGAGCACTGGCGAGTGCGTCGTCTTCGACGCCACCGGGTGCGCCTTGGCGTTGAATTTCACGATCACATAGAGCAGCAGCCCGAGCACGAAGAGCGTGATGACCGTGATGATGACCAGAAGCTCGCTGTTGAGCGCGTCGATGTGCTCGCGCACCGGCGTGGCGGCGGGCTGAAAGCCCATCTGCCACGGCTCCGGCTGCTCGACGGTGTCGGCGAACGCGGCATAAGGCACCGAAAGCGCCGCCGCCAAGAGAGCCGTTGCGATACCGCGTCTCCAGACCATGGGCCGCGTCCCCTCTTTGCTGCGGTCGGCGCCGGGTCATCCCCCGCGGCGCTTGCGACGTTAGCGCAAATCCGGCTGCGCCCTCAACCGCGCGGGCCCTGGGCGCCGCCCTCCTAATACCGCCCGGCGCGCCAGCGCGCCAACCGCAACCCCGCGACCAAAAGACGCAGAAATGGGGCCGCGGCGCTTTGGCCGGCCGGCTTTCCTCACCATATGCGCCGAGAGCGGCTCTGGCGCGCCAGGCGCTGACGCCGCCTCTGGCGCGTCGTCCTGCTTCGTGGCAAGAAGACCGGCGCCCTTCCGCGAAGGAGCCATCATGTCCGATCTCGCCCACACCGACGATCTGTTCTTCGCCCGCACCGGCATGAACCGCCAGAAGCTCGAGCGCATCGTCGGCGAGGCGCTTTCCGGGATGGACGACGGCGAGCTCTTCCTCGAATGGAGCCAGTCCGAGATGCTGGTGTTCGACGACGGCCGCATCAAGAGCGCGTCGTTCGACCAGAGCCAGGGCTTCGGCCTGCGCGCGCTGTCGGGCGAATCGTGCGGCTATGCCCACGCCTCGGAGCTCTCGGAAGCCGCGATCCAGCGCGCCGCCCAAACCGTGCGCGCGGTCAAGACGGGCGCCGGCGGCACGCTCGCGCTGCCGCCGCCCGGCTCGAACCGGCAGCTCTATACCGACGTCAATCCCCTGGGCGGCTTCGATTTCGCCGCCAAGACCAAGCTGCTCGCCGAGATCGACGCCTATGCCCGCGGCAAGGACCCGCGCGTGCGCCAGGTCTCGGTCTCGCTCGGCGGGGTGTGGCAGGCGGTGCGCATCGTGCGCCCCGGTGCGGACGATGCCGCCGACATCCGGCCGCTCGTGCGCCTCAATGTCAGCATCGTCGTCGGCGACGGCGACCGCATGGAGTCGGGCTCCTCGGGCGCCGGCGGGCGGATCGAATATCACCGCTATTTCGACCCGGCCCAGTGGCGCCGCCAGGCCGACGAGGCGCTGCGCCAGGCGCTCGTCAATCTCGGCTCGGTGCCGGCGCCGGCCGGCGAGATGGTGGTGGTGCTGGGGCCCGGCTGGCCCGGCGTCATGCTGCACGAGGCGGTGGGGCACGGGCTCGAGGGCGACTTCAACCGCAAGAAGACGTCCGCCTTCACCGGCCTCATCGGGACGCGCGTCGCGTCGCCCGGCGTCACCGTCGTGGACGACGGGGTGATGCAGGACCGGCGCGGCTCGCTCACGATCGACGACGAGGGCACGCCCACCGGCACGACCGTGCTGATCGAGGACGGGATTCTGAAGGGCTACATGCAGGACCGACTCAACGCGCGCCTCATGGGCATGCGCCCCACCGGCAACGGTCGGCGCCAGGGCTATGGCTATGCGCCGATGCCGCGCATGACCAACACCTACATGCTTGCCGGCGACAAGGACCCGCAGGAAGTGCTCGCGAGCGTCAAGCGCGGGCTTTATGCCGTCAATTTCGGCGGCGGCCAGGTCGACATCACCTCGGGCAAGTTCGTGTTCTCGGCGTCGGAGGCCTATCTCATCGAGGACGGCAAGGTCGGCCCCGCGGTCAAGGGTGCCACTCTCATCGGCAACGGCCCCGACGCGCTCAAGAAGGTGACGATGATCGCGAGCGATCTGAAGCTCGACGACGGCGTCGGCACCTGCGGCAAGGACGGCCAGGGCGTGCCGGTCGGCGTCGGCATGCCGACGGTGCGCATCGACGGCATCACCGTCGGCGGCACGGCGGCGTGAACGGCGGCGTGAGTCGTGCGTCCTTCGACTTCGCCCGCCCGCGTCGCGTTCGGGCTTCGCTCAGGATGAGGGTCATTGGAGCAAATTCCTCATCCTGAGCGAAGCGCGCGCAGCGCGCGTCGTGGAAGGATGCACTTTTTCCTCGCAGCTCTGCCGCTCCTGTGGTGGGCGCATGCCGCGCTCGCCTGCGATCTCGACCATGCGCCGTCCGCGCGCTGGACCGTCGCGCACGAGAATGGCGTCGCGTGGCTCGCCAATCCGTGCGGCGAGCGCATGCTGGCCTTGGGCGTCGATGTCGTCGATGCCGGCGCCTCGGGCGACCTCGTGCCGCGCCCGCATTACGCGTGGCAGCGCTTCGCGCCTTCGGTGCAGGCTTGGGAAGATGCGACGCGCCGGCGCCTCGAAGACTGGGGCTTCGATTCCGTCGGCGCGTGGTCGCTGCCGCCGCAGGATCTGCGCCTGCCCGGCGCCATCAATCTCGAGCTCGGCCGCTACGCCAAGTTCCACTGGTTCGATCCGTTCGCTCCCGCCACGGCCGCGCGCATGATGAGCGAGGCCAAGCGCCTCACCGCGCCCTTTCGCGGTTCGCCCTGGCGCATCGGCTATTTCTCCGACAACGAGGTCGGCTGGTGGTCGGGCGCGCTGTTCCTGTTCTTCTCCGAGAAACCGGCCTCGAATTACACGAAGCAGCATTTGGTGGCGCTGCTGCGGCGCCTCTATCGCGACGACTGGCACGATTTCGCGCGCGATTTCGTAGCCCCCGCGGGCGTTGCGTCATGGGCCGGGCTGCTGCGCGCGCGGCAACGGACGCGGCTCCGCCCGGGCGGGGAGGGGATGCGCGCGATCGCCGCCTGGACCGCCGAAGTGGCGTCGCACTACTACGCGCTGTCGGCGCAGGCGATCCACGCCGCCGATCCCGGCGCGCTTTACCTCGGCGACCGCCTGCCGATCTATTACGACCCCGCCGCGGTCCGGGTCGAAGCGCCCCATGTCGATGCGCTCTCGGTCAACTACAATGTCGACAGTCCCGAAGGCTGGATCGCGCCGTATTTCTTCGACGGGCTGCGCGCGCTGTCGGGCGGCAAGCCGGTGCTGGTGTCGGAATGGTTCTACGCCGCCGCCGAAAACCGCTCCGGCAACCGCAACAACGGCCATCTGATGACGGTCGCGACGCAAGCCCTGCGCGCGGCGGGCGCGGCGGCGGCGGCGGCGAATTTCGCCGCCCTGCCCGAGCTCGTGGGCTTGCAGTGGTTCCAGTATTACGATTATCCGCAGGGCGGCCGGCCCGATCACGAGGATTACGATTTCGGCCTCGTCGACATCAACGACCGTCCCTATGAGCACCTGACGGCGGCACTCGGGAGCGCCAACCGCGCTCTCCCGAAGCTGCACGAGCGCGCGCGGCCCTTCGCGCCCGTTCATTTCGCGGTGCCCGAGGCGACGATCGATCCGGCGCATCGCTCGCTCGTCGATTTTCCGAAGCCGGCCGCGCTGCTGCCGCCGCTCAAATCGGACGATGGCGACGTGCCGTTCGGCGAGGCCTATCTCGCCTGGAGCGATGCCGGCATCGCGCTCGCCCATATCGGCCAGGATTATTACGATCCCGATCTGCTCGCCTATGACGGGACGTTCCCGCTCGGCGAGGCCTATCGGCTCGAGCTCGGACTCGATGCCGGCGCCGGCCCGCGCCGCTTCACGATCTATGTCGTGCCGCCGCCGCGGGAGATGGTGAAAGGGCCGATGCGGGTCGAGATTTGCGCGGGATCCGCCGCGCTCGATGGCAGCGCCACCTGCGCTCCGGTGCCGGGCGCGACGTCAGGCTATTTCGGCGCGGATCAGCCGCGCGTCGTGCTCGACGCGGTGCTGCCGTGGTCGGCGCTCGGGCTCGGCGCGCCGCCATCGTCGGGCCGTATCCGCGTCGGATTTGCCGCGACCTCGTGGTATCGCGCGCGCACGATGTCCCTTTCGGGGCGTCCGCCCGCGGCCGAGCTGGGCGATCCCGCCCAATGGCTCGAGGTGGCGCTCACCCCGAAGGAAGGCTGACCCCACAAAAGAACGCCCCGCATCGTGGGGGGATGGATGCGGGGCGTGGAGACGAGCAAGCCTGTTGCGGGCCTGCTCACAACAAACGTCGCGAGCTCCGCCCGGTTCCATGAAAAGACTTCGGACTTATTCAACCGGCGCTCAATACGCCTCTTCCTGGTAGACCGGCTCGACGCTCTGCCCCCACTCGCCCTCGTAGCGGGCGACGAGCCGCTCGGCATGCGTGCGGCCGGATTCGACGATCTCGATCAGCGCCGAGAGGAAATG
Source organism: uncultured Alphaproteobacteria bacterium (assembly GCA_963729295.1). GTDB lineage: Bacteria > Pseudomonadota > Alphaproteobacteria > ATCC43930 > CGMCC-115725 > DATJLY01. The sequence continues at coordinate 108,184 of CAVSNJ010000026.1, read as the reverse complement.
GCTTTCGTCCTGCCCGGTGCTGTCGAGGCGGGCGCGGCGCCGCAATCCGCCGCGCGCGATCTCGACCACGCGGAGCGCGATGTCGCGCACCGACCGCCCGCGCAGGCGCGCGGCAAGGCCAAGCCGCGCCGTATCGCGGCGCAGGCTCTCGCGGTCCTCGTCGGTCCAGCTCTTGGTCAGATCCTCGGCCGCGGCGAGCGCGTCGTCGTCGTAGAGGAGCCCCGCCCACAAGGCCGGCAGCGCGCAGAGCCGCGCCCACGGGCCGCCATCGGCGCCGCGCATCTCGAGGATGCGTTTGAGGCGCACTTCCGGGAAACAGGTGGTGAGGTGGTCGCTCCAGTCGCTCATGGTCGGCGTGGCGCCCGGCAGCGCCGGCAAGCGCCCCGCCATGAAGTCGCGGAACGACTGTCCGGCGCAATCGGTGTAAGCGCCGTCGCGATAGACGAAATACATCGGCACATCGAGCATCCAATCGACATAGCGCTCGAAGCCCATGCCTTTCTCGAACACGAACGGCAGCATGCCGCAGCGGTCGGGATCGACATCGGTCCAGACATGGCTGCGATAGCTCACATAGTCGATCGGCTTGCCCTCGAAGAACGGCGAGTTGGCGAAGAGCGCCACGGCGATCGGCTGAAGCGACAGGCCGACGCGGAACTTGCGCACCATGTCGGTCTCGTCGGCGAAGTCGAGATTGACCTGCACGGTGCAGGTCCTGAGCATCATGTCGAGGCCGAGCTTGCCCTTCTTCGGCATGTAGTTGCGCATCACGGCATAGCGCCGCTTCGGCATGAAGCCGACATCCTCGCGTTTCCACTTCGGCAGGAAGCCCAAGCCCAGGAGGCCAAGCCCGAGCTCGTCGCACACCGGGTGAAGCTGCTTCAGATGCTGCTGCACCTCGGCGCAGGTCTGGTGCAAATTGTCGAGCGGCGCGCCCGAGAGCTCGAACTGGCCGCCGGGCTCGAGCGACACCGACGCCTCGCCGCCCTTCAAGCCGATCAGATTTTCGGCGTCGTAGACCGGCTCCCAGCCGAACCGCATCAGCCCTTGCAAGAGCGCGCGGATGCCGGAGGGTCCGTCATAATGGACGGGGCGCAGGTCGTCGCGGCGGAACACGAATTTCTCGTGCTCGGTACCGATGCGCCAGTGATCGCGCGGCTTGGCGCCGGCGGCGATGTATTCGACGAGCTGGCGCTTGTCGGTGATCGGCTCGCCGCCCGATAGCGAAGGACCAGACATGTCAGGGACGACCCCTCACTCCCTAGGGTGACGCAACGGCCGGCAGAACCCGTGGCCGCGCCGCGCTCCAGTCGCCCGCGAGCGCCTGGATGACCGACAAGGCGCCAAGCGCCGCCGTCTCGCTGCGCAACACGCGCGGGCCAAGCCCGACCGGGAAAACAAAGGGGAGTTTGCGCAAAGCGTCAAGCTCGCTTTCGGCAAAGCCGCCCTCCGGCCCGGTGAGGCAGGCGATGGGGCCGGGCCCGAGCGCGCCCACGCGCTCGGCGATGAGCGGCGCGGTCCCGGTCTCGTCGCAGAGGACGAGGCGGCGGTCCGCGGCCCACGACGCAAGGACGCTCGGCAGCGGCTGCGGCGCATGGATCGCCGGCAGATCGAGCCGCTCGCTCTGCTCCGCCGCCTCGCGGGCGATCGCTTCGAGCCGGGCGGGATTGATGCGCTCGGCCACGGTGCGCGCCGTCGTCACCGGGACGAGCGCGCCCACGCCCAGTTCCACCGCTTTCTCGACGAGCCACTCGAGCCGCGGCCGCTTCACGAGCGCGAAGACGAGCCAGAGATCGGCGCTCGCCTGCTGCGGGCGCAGAAGCTCCTCGGCTTCGGCTGCGCCGCCGTCGCGGCCCAATTCCGCGACGTGCGCGCGAAACTCGCCGTCGCGGCCGTTGAAGAGCGCCACCCAGTCGCCCGGCTTCAAGCGCAGCACGTGCTGCAAGCGATGCGCCGCCTCGCGCCCGAGCGCGATCCTCGCGCCGACGCGGAGATCGGCGGAGACATAGACCCGGGTTGCGGGCTTCGCGCGCACCGCGATCGGTGCTACTCCGCAACCCACCGGCGGGCCGCGTCGTCGTCGCTGTCCTTCGCCTCGACCCAGCGCTCGCCATCACGCGTCGTCTCGAGCTTCCAGAACGGCGCCTTGGTCTTGAGCCAGTCGACCAGGAACTCGCACGCTTCGAATGCCGCCTGGCGATGCGCCGCCGCGGTGACGACGAGCACGATGCGCTCGCCCGGCAAAAGCTTGCCGTAGCGGTGCACGATGAGGCAGGCGGCAAGCGGCCAGCGCCGCCGCGCCTCGGCCTCGATCTCTTCGAGCGCGCGCTCGGTCATGCCGGGATAATGCTCGAGCGTCAGCGCCGTGATCGCCTCGGCGCCCGCGCGCACCACGCCCACGAACGACGCGATGCCGCCGACGCCCGCGTTGCCGCGCGCGAGGGTCTCGATCTCGGCTCCGATGTCGAAATCCTCGCGCTGCACGCGGATCACATCAGCCTCCCGTCACCGGCGGGAAGAATGCCACCTCGTCGCCCGGCCGCACTCTGTGGTCCCAGCCGACATATTCCTTGTTGACTGCGACGCGCACGAGCTTGCGGTTCTTGAGCGCGTCGGCGAAGCCGGGCCCGCGCGCGGCGAGCCACTCGACCAGCGCCGCCACGCTTTGCACGGTGGCGGGCGGGTCGAGGACTTCCTCGGCCGTGCCGATCCGGGTCCTGAGCCAAGCGAAATAAAGGAGCTTCATCGGGCGCCTCTGCGCCTCAGCTAACCCTTCCCGCCGGGCAATTCAAGGCGGCGGGTTAATCCGCCGCCTCGCGGTCGCGCTCGAAATTCTCGCCGAGGAAGTGCGAGCCGCCGCGACGGTTGACGAGCAGCAGGATCTGGCCGCGTGCCACCGCCGTCTCGATGCGGCGCTGGGCGTCCGCGGGCGAGCGCACGCGGGAGCGGTCGACTGCGACGATGATGTCGCCGGGTTCGAGGCCGATATCGGCGGCCGGGCTCGACGGCTGCACGTCGGCGACGACGACGCCGTCGACCGAATGCGGCGGCGCGAGTTTCTGGCGCAGCTGCGGCGTCAGCGGCTGGAGCTCGAGGCCGAGCGGCCCGCCAGAGGGCGGCTCGGACGAGCCGGCGCTCTCGTGCTCGGCCGGCGCCGGCGGCGGGGGAGCTGTCGTGACCACGGCCGCCATCGCGATGTTGCGGTCGCCGCGGCGCAGCATGAGCATCACGCGCGAGCCGATCGGCGCTGCGCCCACGAGCCGCACCAGATCGTGCGCTTCCCGCACCGGATGCGCATCGATGGTCAGGATCACGTCGCCCTGGCGCAGGCCGGCCGCGGCCGCCGGGCTATCGGGCGCCACGTCGTCGACGAGCGCGCCCGCCGGGTTGTCGGGATCGAGGCCGAAGCTTTGCGCGATGTTGGGCGTGATGTTTTGCAGATCGGCGCCGATCCAGCCGTGATCGACGTGGCCCTTGTCGCGGAGCTGCGCCACCACGTCTTCGGCGAACGTGGCGGGGATGGCGAAGCCGATGCCGACCGAGCCGCCTGTGGGCGAGAAGATCGCCGTGTTGATGCCGAGGACGCGGCCCTCGAGATCGAAGGTCGGTCCGCCCGAATTGCCGCGGTTGATGGGCGCGTCGATTTGCAGGAAATCGTCGTAGGGGCCGTCGTCGAGGCTGCGCGCGAGGCCCGAGACGATGCCGGCCGTGACGGTGCCGCCGAGCCCATAGGGATTGCCGACCGCGATCACCCAGTCGCCGACCTTGGCGCGCGCGCTGTCGGCCCAGCGCACCGCCGGCAATGGTGCGGCCGTGTCGATCTTGAGGAGCGCGATGTCGGAGCCTTCGTCGCGCCCGATGATGCGCGCGCGGTGGTGCGAATTGTCCTGCAGGATGACGGTGATGCGCGCGGCCGATTCGACCAGGTGGTCGTTGGTCGCGATATAGCCCGCCGGATCGACGATGAAGCCCGAGCCGAGCGCGGTGACATGGGCTTCGGGCGCGGGTGCCGCGTCGCCGCCTTGCGTGTCCTGTCCGCCGCGCTCGAGGAAGCGCTTCAACAGGTTGTCGAGCGCGGCATTGCCGGTTTCGAGCGCGCCGGGGCGGCGCATCTCGACCCGGACGTTGACGACCGACGGCATGACGCGCGCGACCACGTCGCTGAGGCTCGGCAACGGCGCCGGCGGCTCGGCGCTGCCGGCGGCGTACGCCGCCAGCGACAGCGAAAGGAAAAACGCCGCGCCCGCGGCACCGCCCAGGACCCGGATTCGACCCATGCCCGCACCCTCGTCCGTCTCCCCGCTAAAGGGCGGGCGGGGCGGAAGGTTCCGTCACGGTTTCACACGGTTGCGCCGCACCAGCGCGGCCCGCGTCAGCCGAGCACCTCGCTGAACGGCAGGAAATCGACCGGCATGCCGGGTGCGATCTCGCCGACCCCCTCCGCGATCGCCACGAGCCCGTCCGAAGCGACGAGCGACGAAATGATGCCGGCGCCATCGCGCGGATATTTCTGGGCGGTCAGGGAACCGTCGGCGCCGCGCTCGAGCCGGGCGCGGAGATATTCGGCGCGGCTTTTCTTCTTCTCGTAGGCGAAGCCCGATGTGACGCGATAGAGCTTCGGCGTCACGTCGCGCGCGCCGGCGAGCCGCAGGACGAGCGGCCGCGCCAGCAGCAAGAACGTCACCATCACCGCGACCGGGTTGCCGGGGAGCCCGATGAACGGTACGCCGCCGAGCTGGCCCAAGGCCACCGGCCGGCCGGGCCTGATGGCGAGGCGCCAGAAATGAATCCGCCCTTGCGCCTCGACCGCGGCCTTCACGTGATCTTCCTCGCCGACCGACATGCCGCCCGAGGTGACGACGAGATCGCGCCCCGTGGCCGCCGCGGCAAGCGCGCTGCGCACGTCATCGGCGCGGTCGGGCACGATGCCGAAATCCGCGACCTCGCAGCCGAGCCCGTGGAGAAGCGCCAGAAGCGCATAGCGGTTGGCGTCGTAGATCGCGCCCGGCGGCAGGTCCGCGCCCGGCTCGCGCACCTCGTCGCCGGTCGAGAGCAATGCCACGCGCAGCTTGCGGTAGAGCGTGAGCTCGGTCCGCCCGAGCGCGGCGGCAAGCGCCACTTCCTGCGGCCTGAGGCGCGTGCCCGCCGTGATCGCCGTGTCGCCGGCGCGCACATCCTCGCCGCGGCGGCGGCGGTTGGCGCCGCGCTTGCTGCCGGGCGGCAGGCTGACGCGGCCGCCCTCCTCGCGGCAATCCTCCTGCATCAGCACCGTGTCGGGTCCCTCCGGCATCGGCGCGCCGGTGAAGATGCGGATCGCCTCGCCCGGCTGCGCCGTGCGCCCGAGCGGATGGCCCGCGGCGGCGCGGCCCCCCACCGGCAGGCTCACCGCCGCGCCGGCGGCAAGATCGGCGAAGTGGACGGCGTAGCCGTCGACCGCGGCATTGTCGTGCGGCGGCACGTCGAGCGTCGCGACGATCGGCGCCGCGACGATGCGGCCCGCCGCGTTCTTCAACGCCACGGTCTCGGTTTCGGGGAGCGGCAGGTCCATGTCGCGGATGCGCGCGAGCGCCTCCGCCGCCGGCATCAGGCTGCCGCCGAACGCGAAGCAGTCATCGCTGAGCTGCGCCATGCACGGCCTCGAGCCCGCAATGCTCGATGATGAAGGCGGCGATCGCGTCGCCGTCGCCGAGCGGCAGGAACGGCAGCGGCAAGGCGCGCCACCGGCGCATCGCTCGCGAGCGCCACGATGTCGGGATCGTCGGGATAGAGCAGCGGCTTGCCGACCGCCGCGCGGTACACTTCGAGCTTCGGGAAGGATTCGCGCTTGAAGCCCTCGACGATGACGAGATCGACCGGGCTCATGTGCCGCAAGAGATCGGCCAGCACGGGCTCGGCCGCGCCGCGCTGCTCGTGCATCAGCGCCCAGCGCGCCGAGGATGAGATCAGCACTTCGCGCGCGCCCGCCTGGCGGTGCTGGTAGCTGTCCTTGCCGGGCTGGTCGATGTCGAATTCGTGATGCGCGTGCTTCACGGTCGAGACGCTGACGCCGCGCCGCAGCAACGCCGGGATGAGGCGGGTGACGAGCGTCGTCTTGCCGCTGCCGCTCCAGCCGGCGAGGCCGAAGATCCGCGTCATGAGGCTTCGCTCGGCTTCGCCGTCTTGAGCGGCGCAGCTTCGCCCTGGATGTGGCCGAGCCCGGCGCGCAGATAGTCGTAGCCGGTCCTGACCGTGAGGCCCGCGGCGACCCAGAGGAGCGCCTCGCCGATCCAGCGCACCGGCAGGCTCGCGGGCCCCGCGTCGCCGACGAGCAGCACGGCGATCGCCACCATCTGGATGCCGGTCTTCCACTTGGCGAGGGCCGACACCGGCACGCGCACGCGCAGTTCCGCCAGATGCTCGCGCAGGCCCGAGACCAGGATCTCGCGGCACAGGATGACGAGCGCCGGCAGGATCGTCGGCGCCGAGAACCGGTGCTCGACGCCGAGCATGAAGAGCACGGTCGCGACCAGAAGCTTGTCGGCGATCGGGTCGAGGAAGCGGCCAAGTTCCGACTGCTGGCTCCAGGCGCGCGCGACGTGCCCGTCGAGCCAATCGGTGATGGCGGCGGCCGTGAACAGCACGCAGCCGAGCCAGGGGCCGGTCGGCGACACCATCCAGAACGTCGCGATCACCAGCGGGATCACGACGATGCGCGAAAGCGTGAGGATGTTGGGGAGCGTGGTCAGCATCTGCGGCCGCAATCCAAGTTTAGCCCTCGGCGTGGAAATGATCATAAACCTTTTTCGCGACCGCGCTGCTGATCCCCGCGACGCGCTCGAGATCGGCCAATCCGGCGCGGGCGACGCTGCGGGCCGAGCCGAAATGAAGGAGGAGCGCGCGCTTGCGGCGGGCGCCCACGCCGGGAATCTCGTCGAGCGGGGAGGCGCCGATCGCTTTCTGGCGCCGCGCGCGGTGCGTGCCGATGGCGAAGCGGTGCGCCTCGTCCCGGAGCCGCTGCAGGAAATAGAGCACCGGGTCCTTGCCATCGAGGCTCATGGGCGCGCGGCCGGGGCGGAAGAAGCGCTCGCGCCCGGCGTCGCGGTCGGGCCCCTTGGCGATGCCGACGAGCGGGATGTCGGCGACGCCCATCTCGCCCAGCGCCTGCTCGGCCGCCGAGACCTGGCCCGCGCCGCCGTCGATCAGGATGAGGTCGGGCCACGTGCCGCGCTCGCGCTCGGGATCCTCCTTCAAGGCGCGCAGGAAGCGCCGCGCGAACACTTCGCGCATCATGGCGTAATCGTCGCCGCGCGCGGGCGCTTCCGCGTCCGGCTCCCTCGCCTCGCCGGGGAGAGAGTCGGGGTGAGGGGGTCTCGCGTCGCCCCGGATGTTGAACTTGCGGTAGGCGCTTTTCATGAAGCCCTCGGGCCCGGCGACGATCATCGCGCCGATCGGAAAGCTGCCCTGGATGTGGCTGTTGTCGTAGACCTCGATGCGGCCGGGCGCTGCCTCGAGGCCGAACGCTTGCGCCACGCCTTCGAGCAGCCGGTGCTGGGTCGAGGTCTCGGCGAGCTTGCGCGCCAGGGCCTCGCGCGCGTTGACGAGCGCGTGCTCGACGAGCTTGCGCTTGTCGCCGCGCTGCGGCGTCGCGAGCTCGATCTTGCGCCCGGCGCGGGTTGCGAGCGCCTCGGCCAGAAGATCGCGGTCGGCCGGCACGTCGCTCGTCAGCACGAGCGGCGGCACCGGCTTGCTGTCGTAGAACTGGCCGATGAACGAGGCCAGGACTTCCTCGACGCCGAGTTGGCGGTCGTGCGTCGGGAAATAGGCGCGGTTGCCCCAATTCTGGCCGCCGCGGAAGAAGAACACCTGGATCGAGGTGTGGCCGCCCGCCTGATGCGCGGCGATCACGTCGGCATCGCCCAGGGTCTCGACGTTGATGTCCTGGCGCCCCTGCACTTGCGTCAGCGCGCGGATGCGGTCGCGCAGGAAGGCCGCGCTCTCGAACTGCAGCTCCTCGGACAATTCCTGCATGCGCAGCGCGAGCTGTTCCTGCACCTCCTTGCTGCGTCCGCTGAGGAAGGCGCGCGCCTCGTCGATGAGCTTCTCATAGCCCGCCTTGTCGATGCGGCCGACGCACGGCGCCGAGCAGCGCTTGATCTGGAAGAGCAGGCACGGCCGCGTCCGGCTCGAGAACATGCTGTCGCTGCACGAGCGCAGCAGGAACGCGCGCTGCAGCGCGATCAGCGTGCGATTGACCGCGCCGGCATTGGCGAAGGGGCCGAAATAGTCGCCGTCGTCGGTGCGCGCGCCGCGGTGCTTGGTGATGCGCGCGAAATCGTGCCCGCCGGTCAGATGGATATAAGGAAACGACTTGTCGTCGCGCAGCAGCACGTTGTAGCGCGGCATGAGGCGCTTGATGAGGTTGCACTCGAGCAGGAGCGCCTCGACCTCGGTATGGGTGAGCATGACCTCGAGCGCGTGCGTCTCGGCCACCATGCGGCGCAGGCGGTTCGAGAGATTGGCGAGATGCGTGTAGTTGACGACGCGCGCCTTCAGATTCCGCGCCTTGCCGACATAGAGCGCATCGCCCTTGTCGTTGAGCATGCGGTAGACGCCAGGGCCGGGCGGCAACGTGCGGACCGCGTCGCGGATGACGCCGATGCCACGCGCCAACCCGGTGCCGGGCGCGGCCTCGATCGCGGCCTCGATCGTGTCCTCGGCAAGCTCGGATTCGCCGCTGTTTTCGCGCTCGTCCATCCTCGTCTCAGTTGGCGCGCGCGGCGGATTCCGTCAATGACCCCGGCGCGGGCGCGCGACTATCCACGGAAGCGGTGGATAAGCTTGTTGGCAAGGGCCTCCTGCGACCGTCGGCCGCACGCGCTTCCGCCGATTTTCCGGCTTTGCCCAAATTCCGCTCAAATCTGGCAAGTCATTGAATCCGCTAAATAAATCTGTGACAGTCTGTAAACGAAGAGTAACACGCCGTTAATGCTCGCCCGCACACCATGGTTTCAAAGCAAAAGCCGCCTCCTGTTGACAAGTGCGAGTCGCGGAAATTCCGGAAAGCGCGGGCACTGCCGAGGTTTAGCGGCCAATGCCTCATTCGGAGGAAGAAGCGCCGCCGGGCGCGGCCCACAGGAGGTGCTGACCGCCGTCGAGCGCGATCATCTGTCCGGTCATGGCGGGCGCGGCGAGGATGAAGCGCACCGCTGCGGCGATCTCCTCGGGCGTGGTGCCGCGCCCCAAGGGCATGGCGCGCCACTGGCGCCGGAACTGCTCTTCGCTTTGCCGTGGGCTCGGGAGCGTCGGGCCGGGGCCGATGCCGTTGACGCGGATGCGCGGCGCGAGCGCCAAGGCCATCGACTGCGTCAGCGCCCAGAGGCCCGCCTTGCTCAGCGTGTAGGAGACGAAATGCGGCGTGAGCTTCCACACCCGCTCGTCGAGGATGTTGACGATGGCGCCGCCGCTCTCGGCCGGAAGCTGGCGCGCGAAAAGCTGCATCAGGACGAAGGGCGCGCGCAGATTGGTTTCGATGTGCCGGTCCCAGCTCGCGCGCGTCACCGTGAGCGCCGCGTCGCCCTCGAACACCGAGGCGTTGTTGACGAGCGCGCCCAAAGTCCCCAGCGCATCGCCCGCGCGCCGCATCAGCGCCTCGAGCTCGTCCTCGCGCGTGAGATCGGCCGCGAGCGCCACGGCGCGCCCGCCGCTCCGCGCGATCTCGGCGACGAGACTCTCGGCCGCCGCGCGCGAGCGGTGGTGATGAACCGCCACCGCCCAGCCATTCGCCGCGAGATCGAGGGCGATGGCGCGGCCGATGCGCTGCGCCGCCCCGGTGACGAGCGCCGCCTTCGGCACGGGGAGCGGGCCTTCGCTCATGGGCCGCGCCGCCGCCGCATGTTGGCGCGGGCCTTGTGCTTGGCGAGCTGGCGCGCCGACGTGCCGGCGCGGCCGCCCATCGAGCGGCCGGGCGGGCTCGTGCCCGGCGAGCCGATGCCGAGATCGAACTGCTCGAGCCGGCGAATCTCGTCCCTGAGGCGCGCCGCCTCCTCGAATTCGAGATCGGCCGCGGCGGTGCGCATGCGTTTCTCGAGATCGGCGAGGACCGCCTGCAAGTTCGAGCCCTGATAATGCAACGCCGCGTCGGTGCCGGTATCGACCGTGACGTGGTCGCTCTCGTACACGCTTTGCAGGATGTCGGCGATGCCGCGCCGCACGCTTTCGGGCGTGATGCCGTGCGCCTTGTTGTAGGCTTCCTGCTTTTCGCGGCGGCGGTTCGTCTCGTCGATCGCGGCGCGCATGCTCTGGGTCATGCGCTCGGCATAGAGGATGCAGCGGCCTTCGAGGTTGCGCGCCGCCCGTCCGATCGTCTGGATGAGGGCGGTGCGCGAGCGCAGATAGCCTTCCTTGTCGGCATCAAGAATGGCGACGAGCGCGCATTCGGGAATGTCGAGCCCCTCGCGCAAAAGATTGATGCCGACGAGGATGTCGAACACGCCCAGGCGCAGGTCGCGGATGATTTCGATCCGTTCGAGCGTATCGACGTCCGAGTGCAAGTAGCGCACGCGCAGGCCATGCTCGTGGAAATACTCGGTCAGCGCCTCCGCCATCTTCTTCGTCAGCGTCGTCACCAGCACGCGCTCGCCCTTCTTGGCGCAGTCGCGGCATTCCGCCATGAGGTCGTCGACCTGGTTCTCGACCGGGCGCACCACCGGCACCGGATCGACGAGGCCCGTCGGGCGCACCACCTGCTCGACGAAGACGCCGCCCGTGCGCTCCATCTCCCACGGGCCGGGCGTCGCCGAGACGCACATGGTCTGGCCGCGCATCGCGTCCCATTCCTCGAATTTCAAGGGCCGGTTGTCGATGCAGGAGGGCAGGCGGAAGCCATATTCCGAGAGCGTCGATTTCCGCGCGAAGTCGCCGCGGTACATGCCGCCCAGTTGCGGGATGGTGACGTGGCTCTCGTCGACGAAGACGAGCGCGTCCTCGGGCAGGTACTCGAACAAGGTCGGCGGCGGCTCGCCCGGCCGGCGGCCGGTGAGGTAGCGCGAATAATTCTCGATGCCGGCGCAGCTTCCGGTCGCCGCCATCATCTCGATGTCGAACTGCGTCCTTTGCTCGAGCCGTTGCAGCTCGAGCAATTTCCCCTGCGCCTGGAACTCGGCAAGGCGCAGCTTCAGGTCGCGCTTGATCTCCTCGATCGCCTGGGTGAGCGTCGGCTTCGGCGTGACATAGTGGCTGTTCGGATAGATCTTGATCGCCTCGAGCACGGCGGTCTTCTCGCCGGTCAGCGGATCGAACTCGTGGATCGCCTCGAGCTCTTCGCCGAACAGCGACAGGCGCCAGGCGCGGTCCTCGTAGTGCGCCGGAAAAATCTCGATCGTGTCGCCGCGCGCGCGGAACGTGCCGCGCACGAAGTTCTGGTCGTTCCGGCGATATTGCAGCTCGACGAGTTGCGCCAGAACCTTCGTGCGGTCGATGCGCGAGCCCGCGGTGAGCGTCACCGTCATCTCGGAATAGGTCTCGACCGAGCCGATGCCGTAGATGCACGACACCGACGCGACGATCACCGTGTCGCGCCGCTCGAGGATCGCGCGCGTTGCCGAGTGGCGCATGCGGTCGATCTGCTCGTTGATCGAGGATTCCTTCTCGATATAGGTGTCGGTGCGCGGGACATAGGCTTCCGGCTGGTAGTAGTCGTAGTACGAGACGAAATACTCGACGGCGTTCTCCGGAAAGAAACTCCTGAACTCGCCGTAGAGCTGCGCGGCCAAGGTCTTGTTCGGCGCGAGCACGAGCGCCGGGCGCTGCGTCGCCGCGATGACATGCGCCATCGTGAAGGTCTTGCCCGAGCCGGTGACGCCGAGCAGGACCTGCTCGCGCTCTTTGTCGGCGATGCCGGCGACCAGGTCCACGATCGCCTGCGGCTGGTCGCCCGCAGGCTGGAACTCGGAATGGATGGTAAATCGCCGCCCGACGTCGTCGAGCGGGCGTTGCGCGGTCAGGATCGGCATGGCGCAGAGATTAAGTCCGGAGCGTTCGTCTCGCCAGACGAACCGGGGGCTTGAAAGGCGCAGCGCCAGTTAATATATTAGAATGCCTCTAATCTAGATCGTTGCACCGCCGACGGTCCCACAGCCAGGAATTCCACTAACCAACAAGAAGGAGTGAAGCCATGCCGGACAAGAAAGATCCCGTGCGCCATCGGCAGGAGCGCGAGTTTCTCGGCACGCCGACGGACTTGACCGCGGATGCAACGCGCGACATTTCAGCCGGCTTGACCGGGCTCCTGGCCGACGTATTCGCGCTCTATCTCAAGACAAAGAACTTCCATTGGCACATGAGCGGGACGCACTTTCGCGATTATCATCTCCTGCTCGACGAGCACGGCGACCAGATTTTCGCCATGACAGATCCGATCGCCGAGCGGGCGCGCAAAATTGGCGGAACCACGCTGCGGTCCATCGGACAGATCGCACGGGAACAGCGGATCAAGGACAATGACGCGGACTTCGTCACCGCGCAGGATATGCTGGCGGAGCTGCGTGACGACAACAAGCAGCTCACCTCGATACTGCGTCAGGTCCATGGTGTGTGCGACGAATATGGCGATGTCGCAACGGCAAGCCTGATCGAGAATTGGATCGACGAGACCGAGCGACGCACATGGTTCCTGTTCGAATCGACCCGCACCATGCCAGGTGCGAATTCCTGAGTCGCCAGCCTGCGCGCTTGCGACAAGGCGCTATGGTTCCCGGAGCCGCACACCCAGTCGCCGAACTAAGCGTGCCCGGCGGGGGGCCGGCGGCACTCAGCGCCGGCCCCAGCGCCGCCGATCCGCGCGAGTCGATGTTGCGCTGCAGCAAGGGCCGTTCTAGGTTACGCGGCCCCGAACTTCCGAGCTCCGTCATGTCTTTCATCGCCGACCGGCTGCAGCGCATCAAGCCCTCGCCGACCATCTTCATCTCGAACAAGGCCTTGGCCATGAAGGCCGAGGGCCGCGATGTCATCGGCCTCGCCGCCGGCGAGCCCGACATGGACACGCCCGTCAACATCAAGGAGGCGGCCAAGCGCGCGATCGACCGCGGCGACACGAAATACACGCAAGTCGACGGCACGCCCGAGCTGAAGAAGGCGATCTGCGCCAAGTTCAAGCGCGAGAACGGGCTCGAGTACACGCCCGACCAGATCACGGTCGGCACCGGCGGCAAGCAGGTGCTGTTCAACGCGCTGCTTTCGACCGTCAATGCCGGCGACGAGGTGATCGTGCCGGCGCCCTATTGGGTGTCGTACCCGGACATCGTCGTGCTCGCCGACGGCACGCCCGTGCCCGTCACCTGTCCGCAGAACAACGGCTTCAAGCTCCGGCCCGAGGATCTCGAGGCGGCGATCACGGCCAAGACCAAGTGGCTCATCCTCAACTCGCCGGGCAATCCCACGGGCGCCGCCTATACGCGCGACGAGCTCGCCGCGCTCGCCGAGGTGCTGGTGCGCCATCCGGGCATCCATGTGCTCGCGGACGACATCTACGAGCACCTCGTCTACGACGACTTCGTCTTCACCAGCATCGCGCAGGTCGAGCCGAAGCTCTTTCCCCGCACGCTCACCTTGAACGGCATGTCGAAGGCCTATTGCATGACCGGCTGGCGCCTGGGCTATGCCGGGGGCCCGAAGGAGCTCATCAAGGCGATCGCGGCGCTGCAATCGCAATCGACCACGAATCCGAGCTCGATCAGCCAGGCCGCCGGGGTCGAGGCCTTGAACGGCACGCAGGACTTCATCCCGAAGAACGTGGCCGTCTTCAAGGAGCGGCGCGATCTCGTCGTGGCGATGCTCAACCAGTGCAAGGGCATCCATTGCCCGACGCCGGCGGGCGCGTTCTATGTCTATCCGTCATGCGCAGGCGCGATCGGCCGGCGCGCGCCCGACGGCAAGATGATCGAGACCGATACGGATTTCTGCACCTATCTGCTCGAGGCCGAAGGCGTCGCCGTGGTACCGGGGACGGCGTTTGGATTGGCGCCGCATTTCCGCATCTCCTACGCCACGTCCAATGCCGAGCTGCGCGATGCCTGCACCCGCATCGCGCGCGCGTGCGAGAAGCTGCAATAGGACAGGCGGCTCAGCCGAGCGCCGGCATGACGTGGCGCGCGAACAGCTCGATCGAGCGCAGCGCCTCGTCGCGCGTGAGGTCGCCAAAGGCGAATTGGCCGACGCAGTAGTTGGCGCCGCTGTCGCCGAGCTGCGCCTTGAGCTCGGCCGCGACGGTGGCGGGCGATCCGGCGATGCCGCGGCCGCCATGCCGGATCGAATCGAAATCGGTCGGGCGCGGGTTGCGCGTCGCGTAGCCGAACGTGCGCGGCAGATGCGTCAGGCTCTGCTGCCACTTGGGATAGGCCCGCCGCGCGAGAGCGAGCGCCGTCTCGTCGTCCTCGGCGATGACGATGAAGCGCGCGAGACCCATGAGCCGTTGCGCGCCGCCGGCGGCGCGGGCCGAAGCCATGATGGCGCGCGCCGCCTCGACCGGATGCGCGGTGATGAAGTTGAAGCGCTCGCGCGCGGCGCGCTCGGCGCCTTCGGGATTCTCGACGCCGACCCAGATCGGCGGATGCGGCTGCTGCAGCGGCCGCAGCTCCATCGGCACGTCGTGGAAATTCCACCGCTCGCCGGCGAAATCGAGCCGATCGGTCGTGAGCGCAGCGCGCAGCGCGGCCAGCGTTTCGGCGAAAAGCGGCGCGCGCGCATCGGGCTCGATGCCGTAGAACCCGACCTCGACCGGCGACACGCCGCGCCCGACGCCCAGCTCGAGACGCCCCCGGCTCATGTGGTCGAGCATGCAGATTTCCTCGGCGAGCCGCAGCGGGTGATAGAGCGGCAGCAGATAAACGAGCGGTCCGAAGCGCAGGCGCTTGGTGCGCTGCGCCACGGCGGCGAGGAAGACGCTTGGGCTGGGCGCCATGCCCAACGGCGTCGAATGGTGCTCGGCGATGTGATAGGAGCGGAAGCCGAGCCGGTCATAGGCTGCCGCGAGCGCGAGCCGCATCTCGTAGAATTGGTCGAGCGGCAAGCCGTTGCGGTCGACGTGATCGAAGATGCCGAATTCCATGTCAGATCTTCTGGTCGGGCGAGGGCAGGCCGAGCGCGACCGCGCCGAAGAGCGAGCCCTGGATGTCCCAGGTCATGCCGAGATGGTGCGAGACGGCGCGCATGTCGCGCCAGCCGCGCTGCACCGGATGATCGTTCATGAGGCCTTGCGCGCCGACGATCGGGAACAGCCGCTCGACCGCGCGCAGACAGAGCTGCCCGGCAAAGCACATGTCGCGGCGATAGCGCACGCGGTCCAGAACCGTGAACTCGTCGCCCGATTCGGCCTTCGCCACGACCTCGTCGCGGTCCTTGAAGACGAGGGCGTGCGCCGCGTCGATCTCGGCCAAGGCCTCGGCAACGCGGAGCTGGATGCTCTGGTGTTGCGCCACCTGCGCGCCGGCGCGGCTCACCTGCGCCTTCAGCCCTTCGAGCACGCCCTCGCTGACGCCCTTCGCGATGCCGAGCGCGGCACCGACGATGTTGAAGGTGAAGCACGAGAGCAGCGGCAGGCGGTAGAGATAGTGCGGGTTGACCGCGCTGCCCGGCGTCGGCCCGCCCTTCACCGCTTCGGTGTCGAGCAGGCGGTGCTCGGCCAGGAACACATTCTCGACGACGATGTCGTTGCTCCCCGTGCCGGCGAGCCCGACCGAATGCCACACATCCTCGATCCGGCACTCCGATAGCTTCAGGAGCGCGAAATAGGCTTTGGGCGGGATCGGCAGCACCACGACCGCCCATTGGCAATGATCGACGCCGCTCGAGAATTTCCAGCGGCCGGAGACGCGGTAGCCGCCCGGCGCGCGCTCGGCCTTGGCGCCCACCGGCATGAACGAGCTCGCGATCGTGGCACCCTGATCGTCGCCCCAAATCTCGTCCTGCGCCGCTTTCGGGAACATGCCGCCAAGCCACGCGTGGCAGCAGATGATGGTCGCGACCCACCCCGCCGAGCCGCACGCGCGGCCCAATTCCGCGCCCAGTTCCGTTTGCGTCCCCAGGGGAAGCTCGTAACCGCCGTAACGCGCGGGCTGCATGATCTTGTAGAAGCCCGCGGCGGCAAAGGCGCGGTTCAGATCGTCCGGCAGGCGGCGCAGCTTCTCGGTCTCGTCGGCGCGTGCGCGCACTTCCGGCAGCAGGGCGCGGGCGCGGGCGATGATCTGCGCCGCGGTCGGGCGATCCATGGTTCCGTCCATGCTCATCCGGCTGCCGAAGGCGAAAGAAGGAGGAACATCGTCTGTCACCGCACCTGTTCCGCGCCGGCGACCGCCGAGAATAGCTTAGTGAAGCCGTCGGGCGAATTAGGGACAAATATGATCGTCGATTTGCCCGATGCCGCCATGTCGCGCATCGCGTCGAAGCCCTGCGCCGTCATCAAGATGCGCAACACCTCCGCGGGTGGAACGCCCGTGACCTTGAGCGTTTCCAGGGAATTCCTGATGCCCATGGCGATTGCCTCGCGTTCGTTGGCGACGCCCTGCCCGCGCAGTTTCTTCTGCTCCGCTTCCGCCTCGGCCTGTTTGATGACGAGGATCTTCGATGCCTCGCCACGCGCCTGCGCCGCGATCTGCTCGCGCGAGGCGGCATTGATGTCGTTCATCGCGGCGACGACCTTGGCGTCCGGCGTGATCTCGGTGACGAGCGCCTTCTGAATCTGGAAACCGTACGCCGCCATATCCTCGCGCAACTCCTTCTCGACGGCATTGGCGATCTCGCCCTTATTTTGAAACACGTCATCCAGATTCATCTCGGGAACTTTGGACCGCACCGCGTCGAACACGTACGACTCGATTTGCTGCACCGGATTGGCGAGCTTGTAGAAGGCTTCGTAGGCGTTCGCCGGAATGACCTGCGACTGCACGCTGATTTTAAGCGTGACCGTCACCTTGTCCCTGGTGATGCTCTCGACCTGGACAACGTGCTGTTCGGTGCGCAGGCTCAAGGGCCTGGACTTCGCCTCGATGAACGGCCACTTGAAATTGAGGCCGGTATTGGCGGTGCGCCGGTATTTTCCGAATCGTGTAATCATGCGCACGGTCTGCTGATCGACCGTAAAGCAGTTCGAAAACACGATGCTGAGGACGACAAGCAGAAGGATTCCGAAGCCACCCAAAGACGTAATGTCCATCACCGTTCCTCCTCCGCCAGAGTGTGCCCCTTATCTCGTCTCGTTGGGTGTCAGCCGGATCAGCGTGGTTCCTTCCATCCGCCGGACGATAGCACAGTCTTGACCCCGCGCGCCGCCGGGTGGTCTCATCGGCGCGAAGATTCAGCGAGCGAGGCGCTCATGGCGAAGCAAGGATCGGGATTCGTCGGCATCGACAGCGTCGTGTTCGGCGCGGCCGATCTCGGCCTGCCGCGACGGCTCTTTTCCGAGTGGGGCCTGAAAAAGGTGAAGGACGGAAAGTCGCTGGCGTTCGCGACCGAGATCGGCGCGGACATCGTGGTGCGTCCGAGCGACGCCAAGGACCTGCCGCCGAAATTGTCGGGCGGCTCGGAGTTCCGCGAGGTGATCTGGGGCGTGAGCAACGCGAAGGCGCTCGACCGGCTCGGCGACGAGCTGGCGCGCGACCGCACCGTGCGCGCCGACAAGGACGGCACGCTCCACACGCAAGACGATTGCGGCATCAATATCGGCATCCGCGTCTGGCGCCACGGCAAGGAGCCGGCGCGCTCGACCTTGCCCTTGAACGTGCCGGGCGCGCGCGGCCGGGTCGATGCGCCCTCCCCGATGTACGAGCGCGCGCGTCCCTTCCGCATGGGCCATATCGTCTTCGCCGTGCCCGACGTGCGCGCCGGCGAGAATTTCTATACCAAGCGCCTGGGCTTCTGGCTGTCGGACCGCTATGTCGGCGGCGCGGCGGTGTTCCTGCGCTATGCCGCGCGCGCCGACCATCACAATCTCTTCCTGCTGAAGCGGCCGGGCGGCACGACCGACCTGCATCACGTCGCGTTCGAGGTGCACGACATCCACGAGGTGTTCGGCGGCGGCATGCATTTCTCGCAATGCGGCTGGGAGACGGCGGTGGGGCCGGGGCGCCACCCGATCAGCTCGGCCTATTTCTGGTATTTCAAGAATCCGCTCGGCGGCACGATCGAGTATTTCTCCAATCCCGACTTCGTCACCGAGGCGTGGAAGCCGTCGAATTTCCGGACCAACCGCTTCTCCGAGTGGCATCTGATGGAAGGCTTGCGGCGGCCCGAGGACGCGCCCGACCGGCCGTCATTGCGCGCCGCGCGTGCGATGAACTGACGGATAAAGTCATTTCGTCCGTCACCCCCGCGTAGGCGGGGGTCTAATGGATTCTGTCTTCGCGATGAAAGTAATACGATCATCCATAATGGTCGTGTAGCTACGGGGGCACGCCGTGCTCAAGAACCTTTTCACATCCAGGAAAACACCCTCGCAGGGGCAGGTGCTGACAGCAGCGTCCACTAACGCAACCGTGGCGTCGGATGGTGCGAGAAGCTTTGACCTCAACATCAAGAAAATCTTGGACGGGTGGGAAATCCGACACGCTGTCCGGGAGCTGATCGCCAACGCGTTGGACGAACAAATCCTCACGAAGACGAAGGACGTTGAGATCGGCCAGCGACAGGGGAGCTGGTTCATACGCGACTTCGGTCGCGGTTTGCGTTACGAGCACTTCACGCAAAATGAAAACCAGGAGAAGCTAGCGAACTCCGAAAAGGTGATTGGCAAATTTGGTGTTGGCCTGAAGGATGCGCTCGCCACGCTTAATCGGCATGGGATAGGAATCTGCATCCGATCAAGGTATGGCGATGTGACGCTCGACCAGAAATCGAAACACGGCTTCTCCGACGTTGTGACCCTTCACGCGATCATCGCACCGCCGGATGATCGGAGCTTAGTCGGAACAGAGATTGTTCTCGACGGAGCGTCAAAACAGGACATGGATCAAGCGAAAAGTTTCTTCCTCAGATTTTGTGGCGAGCGCGAGCTTGAAAAGACGCGTTACGGCAGCATTCTCGGGAAGCGCGGGAATGGGAACGCGCGTGTTTACGTGACTGGGCTTCTCGCGGCAGAAGAGGAGAACTTCGCATTTTCGTATAACATTACGTCGCTGACGAAGCGCATGAGGGATGCGCTCAATCGAGAGCGCACCAATGTTGGCCGCACCGCTTACACTGACCGCGTCAAAGAAATGCTTCTGGAAGCACGAAGCACTGTTGTCGCGAACACGCTTGCAGAAGAGCTTGGTAAAATTGAAAACGGCACGTGCTCTGACGAAGTGAGGTGGATGGACGTTGCCAAGCACGCGGTAAAAATCTTGAACGCGGGCGAACGAGTGATCTTTGTGGCGCCTTCAGAGATCATGTATCACAGTGACGCTCTCGACAGCGCGAGGTCAGAGGGCATCAGGATTATAACAGTCCCTGACAACATCAAGACGAGTATCAGTGGACTTCGCGATCTCGCGGGTAACGCGATTAGAGATCTCGCAGTATATCAAGAGGAATGGCGACAAAGTTTTAGGTTTGCATTCCTCGATTACAAGGACCTCCGCTCTAGCGAGCGTGCAGTCTTCGACATGTGGAAGACTGTTGCGTCGTTAGCCGGCGGTTTGCCCAAATCGGTGAAGGACATCAAGATCAGTGAGACGATGCGTCCGAATTTCCTCGGAAGCGATCACACAGAGGGGCTTTGGGATCCAGCATCCGGGAACATCATCATACGACGCGATCAACTCCGCTCTCTCGATATATTCGCGGGGACGTTGCTGCACGAGATGGTACATGCGAAGAGCGGATATTGTGACGTGACCCGTGATTTCGAGAATGAGCTGACCAATATGCTGGGGAAAATTGCGGCTGCGAAGGTGAAGTGATGCGGTGCCGGCACGTCGCTTGCCCTGGGTTCCCGCTTGCGCGGGAACGACGGATAAGAACGTGGAGGACATCATATGCGGCTCGTCTCCTATCACACGCGCGACCATGAGGGCGTCGGAGTCATGGTCGACGATCTGCGCTTCGTCTCGTTGCGGCGCGCGGCGCCCGATTTGCCGTCCTCGCTGAAGGCGATCCTCGAACTGGGGCCGGCCGCGCTCAAATCGGTCGAGGCGGCGGCGAAAGGGCGCGATCCCGATTTCCGCTTCGACCAGGTGAGCCTCGACCCGGTCATTTCCGAGCCGCACGCGACCTGGGCGCTCGCCTTGAACTTCAAGGCGCATATCGAGGAGACGGGCCTCACCACCTCGAAGGAGTATCCGCAGATCTTCATGCGCATGCCGTGCTCGGTGGTCGGCCATTTGGAGCCGCTCTGGTGCCCCGATCCGCGCGTCGCCGAGACCTTCGACTACGAGGGCGAGCTCGCGGTGGTGATTGGCACACCCGGCCGCCACATCCCGGTCAAGGGCGCGCTGCGCCACGTCGCGGGATATGCCTGCTACAACGAAGGCTCGGTGCGCGAATTCCAGGGTCATAACCGGCAATTCGGCCTCGGCAAGAATTTCGAGCGCTCGGGCTCGTTCGGGCCGTGGCTGATGACGGCGGACGAATTTGGGCTGCCGCCGTCGCACACCGTCATCACGAGGCTGAACGGCGTCGAGAAGCAGAAATCCTCGCTCGACGACATGCTGTTCTCGGTCGAGCAGGTGATCCATTACCTCTCGACCGGATATTTGCTGCGCGCCGGCGACGTGATCGTGATGGGCACGCCCGGCGCGCTCCATCCGCCCGCGGGCTATCAGCCGACGCCGTGGGATTCGAAGCGCATCCCCGGCCGCACGCGCATGAAGCCGGGCGATCTGTGCGAGGTCGAGATGAGCGGCCTCGGCGTCTTGCGCAACCCGATCGTCGCCGACCCGACGCGGCTCGAATAGCCGGCCAACCGGGTGTTCATGTCGCGGCATCTCTTCGCGCGCACATTTTTCCTGCTCGGCCTCTTGGTCGCGGCCGCGTGGCAAATCGGACCAAGCGCTGCTCAAGGCGCGCCGGGCGCCGCGAACGGCCCCACGGCGCAGGAGCGAGCCGCCCTCGACGCACACTGGGATCAATTATTGGCGGACCACGACTTCATCGGACTGGGCCGTGACTTGCTCGCGCCGAAAGCTAAGTCACAGCTTCTCGCGGGGCTCGGATGGGCCAAGGATCGGACGTTGGCCGGCGGCAGCGTCGTCGTTCCGCTGCTTTATTCGCGCCTGCTTTGGCTGGTCGGAACGCACAGTCCGCAATTTGCCGGTTTGAAGGACACGGCCAGCATGATGGCGCTCTATTCGCTGGCGCTGGTCGCCGTCGACGGCGTCAAATGCGCCGACAAGTCCGCGCCTGGGCGTCATTACGAGACGATCCTCATGCAGTACCGCGATGAACTGCGCGCGGCGGCCGACGCCCCCGTGGTCACGCGGAACAACATCATCGTCGCCGCGCTCGGGCTCGAGACGAAGACGGCGACGCTGCGCGGCAACGACAATTATCTCTGCCGGTTCGGCCTCGAGGAAACGCAATATTCCCTCAAGAAGCATCAAGGGGAGCCCGAAACCGAGGTGCCGCCGCAGCCGGGCCAATTTGGCCGAACGGTCGAGGTGCCCTACGACAAGGAATTCCAGCCGCGATTTCTCCCGCGCGAGCAGTGGCAGTCGCAGCAGGAGGCAAATCGCGCGGCGCTGGCGCGAAATTTTGCGGCGCTTCTCGATAAGTTCAAAACGCCGCCAAATCCCTGACGCCGTGCGCGAGAGGTGGAGATTAGGCGGCGCGGCGCGCGGACACGACGGATCACACGCCCACATATCTCCGGATGTCGGCGTAGTTGGCGACGAGCGCCGCGCTCGTGCCGCTCCAGCGCACGCGGCCGCGCTCGATGACGTAGTGGCGGTCGGCGAGCCGCGTCAGCGCCTTCAAATTCTTGTCGATCAGCAGGATCGACTGCCCCGCCGCCTTCAATTGCACGAGGACGCGCCAGATCTCGTGCCGGATGAGCGGCGCCAATCCTTCCGTCGCCTCGTCGAGGATCAAGAGCTCGGGATTGGTCATGAGCGCGCGCGCGATCGCCAGCATCTGCTGCTCGCCGCCCGAGAGATGCATGCCGAGCTGGTTCTTGCGCTCGGGCAGCCACGGGAAAAGCTGCGCCACGCTGTCGACGGTCCAGCGCGCGCCGCGGCCGCTCCGTCCCGGCGATGCCGTGGCGGTCAGGTTCTCCATGACGGTGAGGTCGGAGAAGATCTGCCGCCCCTCGGGCACGAGGCCGAGCCCGCGCCGCGCGATGCGATAGGGCGGAAGGCCGCGCAGCTCCTTGTCCTCGAACGTGATCCGGCCGGCGAAGGGCGGCGTCAGCCCCATGATCGAGCGCACCGTCGTGGTCTTGCCCATGCCGTTGCGCCCGAGCAGCGTCACGACCTCGCCGCGCCGCACCTCGAACTCGATGCCGAACAGGACCTGGCTCTGGCCGTAGCGCGTCTCGAGCGCCTCAACCTGCAGCATCGTCGTCCTCGCCGAGATAGGCCTCGCGCACGAGCGGGTCGTTGCGGATCGCCTCGGCCGCGCCCGAAGCGATGACGCGCCCCTGCACCAACACGGAAATGCGGTCGGCGAGTGAGAACACCACGTCCATGTCGTGCTCGATGAGCAGGATGCTGTAATGGCCCTTGAGCCGCGCGAGGAGTTGGACCATCGCCTGCAATTCCTCGTTGCCCAGCCCCGCCATCGGCTCGTCGAGCAGGAGCAGCGAGGGCTCGGTCGCGAGCGCCATGGCGAGCTCGAGCTGGCGGTGCTCGCCATGCGCCATGCCGGCGGCAATGGCGCCGACGCGGCTGCCGAGGCCGAGCTCGCCGAGGCGCCGGCGCGCGGGAGCCTGAAGGCGCGCGAGCCGCTGCGCCGCGTGCCAGAAATGAAAACTGTGCGGCTCGGTCGCCTGGACCGCGAGCGCGACATTGCCCTGCGCGGTAAAGCTGCGGAAAATGCTGGTGATCTGGAACGAGCGCGCGAGCCCAAGCCGCGCCCGCGCCGCCGTCGCAAGCGCCGTGATGTCGCGGCCCTCGAAAAGAATAGCGCCCGTGTCAGGCGCGAGCTCGCCGGTGATCTGCCCGATCAAGGTGGTCTTGCCGGCGCCGTTGGGACCGATGAGGGCGTGCACCTCGCCGCGCCGCACCTCGAGCGAGATGTCGTCGCACGCCTTGAGCGCCCCGAAACTCTTGCTCACGCCACGGATTTCCAGCACCGGCTCGGTCATCGGGGCAGGACCTTTTGACGTGCGCCGAAGGGAGCGATACACCTTCCCGTCCGGATGATGATGGCGGATGGGGTGGTGAGCGAGGTCACACGGCGACCGAACAGGCGAACGCGGCAGCAATCGGAAGCGTCTCGCCGTTTTGCGCGTCTGCTGCACGCGACGAAAGGAATCGCCAAGACCGGAGACGGCTTGGCTAAGCAGCGTGGCCTCAGGAAAGAATGGGATCGCGCGAAGTGAGAATATCGCCTCATTCCGCGGCGCCCTCCTCGGCGGGGAGCGGGGCCGGGGCGGGCTCGTGCGCGCGCAGCGCCTGGAGGATCATGCCCCACACGCCCTCCTTCACGAACAGCACGCGCGCGACGAGGAGCGGCCCGAAGAAGATCATCCAGTGGTCGGTATAGTCCGACAGCACCTGCTGGAAGACGAGATAGATCGCGGCGCCGAACACCGGGCCGATGAGCGTCCCGGCCGAGCCCAGGATCACCATCGCGAGGAACTGGCCCGACACCTGGAACGAGAGGAGCGCGGGCGAGACGAAGCGCGCGTGGTTCGCCATCAGCGCGCCGGCGAGCCCCGCGATCGCGCCCGATATCACGAACAGCGCGAGCTTGTAGCGGAACGGCGGGATGCCGATTGCGGCGAGGCGGCGCTCGTTGTCGCGCCGGCCGCGGATCACCATGCCGAATTGCGAATGGACGAGGCGCGAGGCGAGGAACAGCACGATGACGAGGAGCGCCAGCGTCACGTAATAGAGGATCACGTGGTTGGCGAGGCTCATGCCGGCGAGCGTGTTGCGCCGCGGCATGGTGAAGCCGTTGTCGCCGCCATAGGGGCGCAGCGCCTGGGCGATGTAGTAGGTCATTTGCCCGAAGGCGAGCGTCACCATGATGAACTGGAATCCTTGCGCGCGCAGCGAGAGCGCGCCGATGACGAGCGCGAACAGCATCGCGGCGAGGATCGCGAGCGGCCAAACGATCAGCGCATCGTGGAATCCGGCGTCGGTCAGCATGCCGGTCGCGTAGGCGCCGACGCCGAAGAACGCCGCCTGGCCGAACGTCACCATCCCGCCATAGCCGAGCAGCAGGTCGCACGACACGGCCGCCATGCCGTACATCGCGATCTGCGTCGCAAAGCGCGTGTAGTAGATGTCACCCGAGAGCGGCACGGCGAGCGCCGCGGCGAGCAGCACGAGATGCAGGACCGTGCGGCGCGAGAGACCCATCTCAGCCCCGGTGGGCCGCGAAGAGGCCGGTGCGGCTGAAGATGAGCACCAACGCCATCAGCACGTAATCCGCCATGCCGACGACGGCCGTCCCCGCGGTCAAGCCCACGATCTGCGGCAGGAGGACGCGCGAGAAGGTGTCGAAGATGCCGATGATGAGCGAGCCCGCGAGCGCGCCTTTGATCGAGCCCGAGCCGCCGATGACGATGCACACAAGGGTGAGGATCAGGATCGGATCGCCCATTCCGGTCTCGACCGAGAGGAGCGGCCCGGTCAGCATCCCGGCGAAGCCCGCGAAGGCGGCGCCCAGGCCAAAGACGGCGGTGTAGAGGAAGCCGATATTGACGCCCAGCGCCTCGACCATCTCGCGCTTGTCCGATCCGGCGCGGATCAGGGCGCCCAGCCGCGTGTGCACCATGACGACATAGAGGATCGCGCCGCACACGATCGCCGCGCCGGTGATGGCGAGGCGATAGACCGGGTAGTGCACGTGCGGAAAGATCTCGATCGAGCCGTCGAGCGGGCCCGGAATGGTGATGTTCAACGGCAATCGCCCCCAGATCACCACCACCGCCTCGTTGAAGAACATGGTGAGGCCGAATGTCGCGAGCACCTGGTCGAGATGGCCGCGGCCATAAAGCGGCCGCAGCACCAGCACCTCCATCGCGGCGCCGACCGCGACCGTGCCCAAGACCGCGAGCGGCACGGCGAGCCAGTAGGATCCGGTCGCGCCGAGGCACGCGACGAGCAGGTAACCGCCCACCATGAAGAGCGAGCCGTGCGCCAGGTTGATGACGCGCATGATGCCGAAGACGAGCGTCACGCCGACCGCCATCAGGAACAGCATGAGGCCGAACTGCACGCCGTTGAAAAGCTGCTCGATGAAGAGCGCCAAGGTCATGGCGCGCGCGTCCGTCGCCGCATCCGGTCCTCCACGAATGGCGGCGCTTGGCGCGCCGCCTTTGCCGCAACAGTAAAGGCCCGCCCGCGCAGCGGCAAACCGAAGTTGCGGCGGAGCGATTTTGCGGAACGAACCCAAATTGACCGATGGACGCGACGGCGCTCACCCCACGTCACCCTTCCGCTGCGCGGGGTCGACCGCGTGCGGTCGACGGAGAGGTGGGGCCTTTCGCCAATTTCACCGAGCGAACCCAATTTAACTGGGTAATTTCAAAGGCTTGATTTTTCGGCCCGCGCGCCCGGCCGGTCCGGCGCGGGTCAGGGCTTCGCACACCGGGGGTGACAGGCCGAAATGCCCGGCATAGAACGGAGCGAAGAAACGGGAGGACGGGCTTGGCCGAGGAGCTGAGGACGGTCGCGGGCGTCCGCGTCGAGTGGAACGAGACGGGCACCGGCGCGCCGATCCTTTTCCTCCATCCCGGCATCGGCGTCGCGCCCGACGCGCCCGTGCTCGAGCGCCTCGCCGCCAAGGCGCGCGTCATCGCGCCGTCTCATCCCGGCTTCGGCCGCTCCGAGCAGCCGAAGGACATGACCACCATCGACGATCTCGCTTATTTCTATCTCGACCTGATGGACGAGCTTCGGCTCGAGAATGCGATCCTCGTCGGCGTCTCGTTCGGCGGCTGGATCGCGGCCGAGATCGCCGTCAAATCCTGCGCGCGCATCGCCCGCCTCGTCCTCGCCGACGCGCTCGGCATCAAGGTGGGCGCGCGCGATCAGCGCGACATCGCCGACATGTTCGCCATGAGCGAGGCGGATTTTCTGGCCCGCGCCTATGCCGATCCCGAGGCGGGCAAACGCGACTACAAAGCCATGTCCGAGGCGGACCTTTTACCGATCGCGCGCAATCGCGAGGCGATGGCGCGCTATGGCTGGCAGCCCTACATGCACGATCCCAAGCTGAAGCAGCGCCTGCATCGGGTTCATGTGCCCACGCTCGTGCTGTGGGGCGAGGCCGATCGCATCGTGAGCCCCGATTACGGCAAGGCCTATGCCGCCGCGCTCCCGTCCGCGCGCTTCGAGCTTCTGGCGGGCGCCGGGCATTTCCCCCATGTGGAAAAGCCCGACGCGTTCGCCTCCCGCGTTCTGGCTTTTGCGGAGACCGCGCCATGAAAGTCTTCCACTTCACCGAGCAGGCCTATCCCGAGGCTTGGGACCAGCATCAAGGCTCGCTCCGCGTCGTGCTGCCCAATCGCATCCTCGATCCCAAGATCGCGGCCGAGCGGTTCCATCGCTATTACGACGAATGGCAGCTCGCCGACGAGCTCGGCTTCGACATCATGGTGAACGAGCATCACTCGACGGCGACCTGCATGGCCTCGACCGTGATCGTGACCTTGTCGGTGCTGGCACGCGAGACGAAGCGCGCGCGGATTCTCGTGCTGGGTTATCCGATCGGGCACCGGCCCGATCCGCTGCGCTGCGCCGAAGAGCTTTCGACCATCGACGTCGTCTCGCGCGGCCGGCTCGAGATGGGCTTCGTCAAGGGCGTGCCCTACGAGATCCCGGTCGCCAACACCAATCCGGTCTTCATCATGGAGCGGTTCTGGGAGGCGCACGACTTCATCATCAAGGCGATGACGAGCCACGACGAGCCGTTCAACTGGGAGGGCCAGTTCTTCCACTATCGCCACGTCAACATCTGGCCGCGGCCCTATCAGCAGCCGCACCCGCCGGTGTGGAGCACGACCTCGAGCCGCACCAACGCGCGCGTCCTCGGCCAGAAAGGCTATGTCATGGCGACGCTCGGCAGCGGCTATGCCACGCGCGCGCTCTACGACGCCTATCGCGAAGGCTGGCACGCGGCCGGCCGGAAGGAGCCGCCGCCGCCCGACCGCTTCGCCTATCTGGCGCTCGTCGGCATCGCCACGAGCGAGGCGGAAGCGCGCCGGCGCGGCGAGCTGGTCGCGGGATATCCGCGCACCTCGGCGATCGTGGCACCCCAGTTCCGCAATCCGCCCGGCTTCATCTCGGCCGAGGACAATGCGCGGCTCCTGCAAGGAAAGACGCCGCCGCGCAGCTTCACCAAGGATGGCCGCGTCGTGAACATGGCGACCGCCTCGGTGCAGGAGCTGATCGACGCGGCCGTGATGTTCTGCGGCACGCCCGATCAGGTCTATCGCCAGATCGCCGATTTCACCGAGCATTGCGGCGGGCTCGGCAATCTCCTGATGATGGGACAGGCTGGCCACCTTGCGCACGCCGACACGGTCGACAGCCTCAGCCTCTTCGCCAAGGAGGTGATGCCGCGCTTGAAAGAGCTGAAGCAGCCGGCCGCGGCCGCCGCGGCGGCGGAGTAAGCGCGGCGGTGCCGACGATTGCGGTGGTCGATGGGATACGCATTATGATATTTCCGTTCGATCATCACCCGGCGCATGTCCATGCATTCGGGCCTGACTTTCGCCTTAAGCTTGCGATTGCGGACGCGCGGGTTCTCGAGGCGCAAGGTACGATCAGACCCGCGATTCTAAGGCGCCTGCAGGGATGGATCGCGGGACATCGCGAGCGGCTGGTTCGGATTTGGGATGAGGCGGCCCGTGGCCGGCCGATCGGCAGGATCGAGGACTAAGGCATGCATCGTATTTCTCAAGCTCGCGCCAATGAGGATTTCACGCTCGACTTGCGCTTTGAGGACGGTCGCGAGGCGCGCGTCGATCTCGCAGATATAGTCAAGTCCGCCGAGATCGCAGCTCCGTTCCGCAATGCCAAGCTGTTCGCTTCGGCGCTTGCGATCGTCGAGAGCGGCGAAGTTCTACGGTGGAGCGACCAGTTCGAATTGCACGCCGACAGTCTCCGGTACCGCGCCTTCCCGGACGAGCTCACGCGGGATTATGGTGCAAAGCCGCACGGTCGTGGGCGACCGGCCGCATGATCCTCGGCTTCGACCATGTGCAGCTCGCCATGCCGCCGGGCGGCGAGGAACGGGCGCGTGCCTTCTATCGCGGCGTCCTCGGCTTCGACGAGGTGGTGAAGCCGCCCGAGCTCGCGGCGCGCGGCGGCGTGTGGTTCAAAGCCGGCGCCCTCAATCTCCATTTGGGCGTCGAGGCCGAATTCCGGCCGGCGAAGAAGGCGCATCCGGCGCTTCTGGTTGCCGGTCTCGCGGCTTATGCGGATCGCGCGCGCGCGGCGGGCTGCCGCATCGTCGACGACGATCCGCTCGACGGGTATCTGCGCATCTTCCTCGACGACCCGTTCGGCAACCGGCTCGAGCTCATGGAGCAGCGCGCGCAATAAAAAGCCCCTCCCCGCGGAACGGGGAGGGGCTCCGAAGGTCCTTCCGCTATCGCGGTATGACGATTTCTACGCGCCGGTTCTGCGGCTCGCGCACGCCGTCCGGCGTCTGGACGCGCAGATCTTGCTTGCCCTTCCACGCCACGTCCATCGCGGTCGGCGGCACGCCATGCGCGCTGAGGTAGTTGCGCACGGCGACGGCGCGCCGCTCGGACAGGCCGAGATTGTATTGCTGGGTGCCCATCGTGTCGGTGTAGCCGGTGAGCTCGATGCGGACGGGCTTGTTCTGCGCGAACGCGGTGGCGGCGGCGTCGAGCACCTGGCGGCCGGCTTCGGTGATCGTCGACTTGTCGAAGTCGAAGAACACGATGAAGAACTGTCCGGGCGGCACGGTCGCGGCGGCCGGCGGCGCGGGCGGCGGCATCGGGGCGGGCGCGACGGCCGGTTGCACCGGCGGCGGCGGCGGCGGCGGCGCGCCGAAATTATAGGTCACGCCGAGCAGGATGCTGTGGTTGCGATAGCCGCTCGTCGCGATGGCCGAGTTGTTGACGGTGTGGAATCTCGGGTTGAAGCCATCGAGGAAGCG
The DNA here is from genome assembly GCA_963729295.1 of uncultured Alphaproteobacteria bacterium. Lineage (GTDB taxonomy): Bacteria > Pseudomonadota > Alphaproteobacteria > ATCC43930 > CGMCC-115725 > DATJLY01. Next base: position 78,940 of record CAVSNJ010000026.1, on the reverse strand, counting down.
GTATTCGAGGCTCGCGGACCAATTCGAATTCAGGTCGTAGCGCAGCCCGGCCATGGCCTGGAGGGCAGGCACCGTGTCGCGGTCGTTGGCGACGGGCGTGCCCGCGACCGTGATGTTGTCGAGATTCATGCTGACGAGGCCGATGCCGGCGCCGAGATAGGGCCGGATGCCCCAGAACTGGTACGGCGTGTCGACGAGACCGTTGATCATGCCGGCGAGGCTGTTGATGCTGCCCCCGGCGCCCGTGGCGCCGTGAACACCGATCGAGCTCACGCCGTTGTCGCGGTAATCGAGGTTGAGCTCGATCCGGAGATTGCCGATCGGGCTGGGGCCGATGTTATAGCCTGCTGCGCCGCCGGCGATGTAACCCTCGTCCTCCTTCGAGTCGCCGCCGGCCGCGGGCGGATTTCCATTGAATTCCAAGCCCTGGGGCTCGTGGTTCCAGCCGCCCTCGAGCCGGAGGTAGTAGCTGCCCGGGGCGCCATTGGGGCTGCTCATCGTCTGAGCCTGGCTCGCCGCACCGACGAGGCTGAAAGCCAACGCCAGGCTGGCAACACGCCAAAATTTCATGGAATCCCTCCGGACACGATACGGGCGCAAGTATGATCGCCTACAGTTAATAGGCTGGGAAACTGGCCGGCGGCAAGCCAACTTATTGTTTTTGACGACCATTGTCTTGATGTGTTGCAAACTTGCCGCGCTATCCGAAAGAGCGGGGAGGAACCGATGCAGGCACTCGTGATCACCGGCGGCGGCCGCGGGATCGGCGCCCGGGTCGCGCTTGGCGCCGCCCGGCGCGGCTGCCGCATGGCGCTGGGCTACCAGAAGAATCGCGCCCGGGCCGATGCGGTGGTGGCCGAGGTCGCACGACTCGGCGGCCAGGCCGTGGCCTTCCCCTTGGAATTGGCCGACGAGGCCTCGATCGTCCGCTTCTTCGCCGAGTCGGACCGCGCGCTCGGGCCGTTCGACGGGCTCGTCAACAGCGGCGGCATCATCGGCCCGCATGGCCGCATCGACGCCGTCCCGGGCGCCGGGCTCGCCGAGCTCATGGCGGTCAACGTCACCGGCACGTTCCTGTGCTGCCGCGAGGCGATCCGGCGCATGTCGACGAAGCACGGCGGCACGGGCGGCGCCATCGTCAATCTCGGCTCGGCCGCCTCGCGCCTCGGCGGCGCCGGCGAGAACGTGCCCTATGCCGCGAGCAAGGGCGCGGTCGACAGCCTCACCTTCGGCCTGGCGCAGGAGGTCGCGGGCGAGGGCATCCGCGTCAACGCGGTGAGCCCGGGCGTGATCGACACCGAGATCCAGCCGCCCGGCCGGGTCGAGCGCGTCGGCCCCAACCTGCCGATGAAGCGCGTCGGCCGGCCGGAGGAGGTCGCCGAAGCGATCCTGTGGCTCTTGTCCGATGCCGCCTCCTATGTCTCGGGCGCCGTCCTCAACGTCTCGGGCGGGCGCTGATCCCGGTCCCAGAAGAGCAGCGACAGCGCCGCGAGCAGCACGACCGCGGCCGCGGCGGTGGCGACGCAGCCGGGCCAGCCGGCAAGCGCGAAGGCATAGCCCGGCACGATCGCGCCGAGCGCGCCGCCCAGGTAGTAGAACGTCACATAAAGTCCGACCGCCGACGAGCGGCCTTGAAGCGCCGTCACCGCGACATAGCTCGTGGCGCAGCTCTGGCACAGGAAGCCGCAGGTGACGCAGATCGCGAGGCCCAGGAGGATCATCGCGACGCTCGACGCGAGCGTCAGGGCGAGGCCGGCGAGCCACACCGCCGCCGCCGCCGCGACGAGCCGGCTTCGTCCCATGCGCGCGACGAGCGGGCCGGTCAAGGGCGTCGCCACCACGCCGACGAGGTAGACGGCGAAGATCGTGCCGAGCGCGCCGGTCGAAAACGAATAGGGCGGCGCCGCCAGCACGAAATTGATGTAGGTGAAGATTCCGACGAACGAGAACAGCACGCCGAACCCCACCGCGTAAGTGGCGATGAGGCGCGGCGTGCGCAGATGCGCCGCCATCATGCGGAACGAGGGTGCCAGCCCGCCGCTTCTGGTGAAGCGCCGCTCGCGCGGCATCAAAAGCGCGCTGCCGACGGCGCAGGCGAGCGTCACCGCGGCAAGCCCCCAGAACGCGGCGCGCCAGCCGAAAGACTGCGCCAGAAGGCCGCTGAGGAACCGGCTCAGAAAACCGCCGACGCCGCTCGCCGCGATATAGAGGCCGGTCATCGCCGTCGCCTCGCCCGGAAACTCCTCGCCGACATAGGCCACCGTCACGGCGAAGATCGGCGGCAGCAGCAGCCCCTGCACGAAGCGCCAGAACACCAGCGCGCCGAGCGTTGGCGCGAACCCCGCCATCAGCGTCGGAACGACGAGCGCGAACATCGCCGCGACGATGATGCGCTTCCTGCCGATCGCGTCGGCGGCGAGGCCGCTGAAGGGCGCGGTGAGTGCCACCGCGAGCGTTGCGGCGCTGACCGTGCGGCTCACTTCGGTGGCCGTGGCGTGGAACTCATGCGTCAGCAGCGGCAGCAGCGCCTGCGTGACGTAGAGCTCGATGAAGGCGCCGATCGCGGCAAGCACGACGCCGAGCGCACGCTTGTCGAGCGGCATGGCCGCAGTCTATCGCTCGGAGCCCCGCTTTTCACCGGCGCGCGCGTGGCCTAGAAGACGGCTCGTGGCCGAACAGAAGCGCCCCTTGAGCTACCGGTCCGCCGGCGTCGACATCGACGCGGGGAACGCGCTCGTCGAGGCGCTGAAGCCGCTGGCGAAGGCGACGGCGCGGGCGGGATCGGATGCCGGCCTCGGCGGCTTCGGCGCGCTCTTCGACCTGAAAGCGGCGGGCTATCGCGATCCGATTCTCGTCGTCACCACGGACGGGGTCGGCACCAAGCTCAAGGTCGCGATCGAGGCGGGACGCCATGACACGGTCGGCGTCGATCTCGTCGCGATGTGCGTCAACGATCTCGTCGTGCAGGGCGCGGAACCGCTCCTCTTCCTCGATTACTTCGCGACCGGCAAGCTCGACGTGGCGCAGGCGAAAAGCGTGATCGCCGGCATCGCCGTCGCCTGCCGCGACGTCGGCTGCGCCCTCGTCGGCGGCGAGACGGCGGAGATGCCCGGCCTCTACCAGGCCGGCGACTACGATCTCGCGGGATTCGCGGTGGGCGCAGTCGAGCGCGGCGCGGCGATCGACGGCAGCACGGTCGCGGCGGGCGACGTCGTCCTGGGCCTCGCCTCGAGCGGGCTTCATGCCAACGGTTTCTCGCTGGTGCGCCGCGTCGTCGCCGAAGCGAAGCTCGATCTGGCGGCGCCGGCGCCCTTCGCGCCGGGTGAGAGCCTCGGGGCGGCGCTCCTCGCGCCGACGCGGCTTTATGTCGGAAGCTGCCGCGCCGCGATCGCGGCGGGCGGCGTCAAGGCGCTCGCGCACATCACCGGCGGCGGATTGCTGGAAAACATCCCGCGCGTCCTGCCGCAGAATCTCGCGGCCGAACTCGACGCGCGGAGCTGGAAGCTGCCGCCGGTCTTTCGCTGGCTCGCGCAAGCCGCGCGATTGCCGGCCGACGAACTGGCGCGCACCTTCAACTGCGGCATCGGCATGATGGCGGTCGTGGCGCCGGCGGACGAGGCGCGCCTCACGCGCGTGCTTGCCGAGCATGGCGAGCGCGTCCGGCGCATCGGCCGCATCGTGCCGCGCGAGGATGGACCCGGCACGCGCCTCATCGGCACGGAGGCGGCGTGGCCCGGCTGAAGGTCGCCGTGCTGATCTCGGGCCGCGGCTCGAATTTGCGGGCGCTGATCGCGGCCTGCGCGACCCCCGATTTTCCCGCCGAGATCGCGCTCGTCATCTCGAACCGGGCCGACGCCGCGGGGCTCGACCATGCCGCCGCCGCCGGCATCCCGCGCGCGGTCATCCCGCACCGCGACCATTCGTCGCGCGAAGCGTTCGAGGCCGCGCTCGACCAGGCGCTGGCGGCGCACGGGGTCGAGCTCGTCTGCCTTGCCGGTTTCCTGCGGCTCCTCACGGCGGGGTTCGTCACGCGCTGGCGCGACCGGCTCGTCAACATCCATCCCTCGCTCCTGCCCGCCTTCCGCGGCCTCGACACGCACGCGCGCGCGCTCCAGGCGGGCGTGCGCTTTGCCGGCTGCACCGTCCATTTCGTGCGCGCCGAGATGGACGCGGGGCCGATCATCGTCCAGGCCGCGGTGCCGGTGCTGCCGGATGACGATGCCGAGCGGCTCGCCGCGCGCGTGCTCGCGGCCGAGCACCGCGCATATCCGCTGGCACTCCGCCTCATCGCCGAGGGGCGGGTTACGGTGCGCGACGAGCGGGTCGAGATCGCGGGGCCTTTCGCCGCACCCGAGACGGCGCTCAACCCGCAGCGCTAGGCTTGTCTTGCGCGCGAAATCGGCTAATGTCGCGGCCGCCGAGGCGATGGGGTCCCTAACGATGGCGATGGATCAGGACTATCAGCAGCGCTTGCGCGGGTGGCTTTCCTTTGCCCGGCTGCTGCGCTGGGCGGTGGGCGCGATCATCGTCGTGCTGATCTTCCTCGCCTATATGACGCTATAGCGTCACCCCGGCTCAGGGACAGAGCTCGATCCCGGCGAAGAAGTAGGCGATTTCCTGCGCCGCGGCGTCAGGTGAATCCGAGCCGTGCACCGAGTTCGCCTCGATGTTCTCGGCGAAATCCTTGCGGATCGTGCCGGGCGCGGCCTTCTTGGGGTCGGTGGCGCCCATCACCTCGCGGTTGGCGGCGACGGCGTTCTGGCCTTCGAGCACCTGGACGACGACCGGCCCCGAGCACATGAACTCGACGAGGCTCTTGAAGAACGGCCGCTCGCGGTGGACGGCATAGAATTGCTCCGCCTGCGCCGGCGACAGCTGCAGGCGCTTTTGCGCGATGATGCGCAGGCCCTTTTCCTCAAGCCGCGCGTTGATCTTGCCGGTCAGGTTCCGGCGCGTCGCGTCCGGCTTGATGATCGACAAGGTACGTTCGAGCGCCATCGCCACTCCCAAAGGCGGATCGGTCGCGGCTTATAGCGGCCGCTTGCTGCGCCATCAACCGAGCGCGCGCTTTTCCCAGCCCGCCTCGGTCTGCTGCCAATAGACGAGCTCGTGGCCTTCGGCCGCGGCCTCGCGCCAGCGCTCGCGCGCGCGCTCGACCGAAGCGGGATCGTTGCCGTCGAACAGGTCGCAGACGCGCTTGAACGACTGAAGCCGCCGGCTCGCGGCGCCGTCGACGAGGACCAGCATGGTGGCGTCGTTGGGGTTGTCGTCGATGGCGGCCAGAAACACCGGCTGGCGCGCGGCGTGCCCGTCCCGCGCAGCGCCGTGCGGCAGAAAGCTCGCCTCGCTGTAGGTCCAGAGGAGGGCGTCGAGATCCTTGACGCGCTCGTCCGAGCCGGCGACGACGAGGATGCGATGGCCGTCGGCGAGCGCGCGCTCCAGAAGCCGCGGCAAGGCGCGCTCCAAGGGCATCGTGCGCAGATGATAGAAGCCGACCTCGCTCATCCCTCTTCGTAATTCTCGGCGACAAGCTGATCGAGCAGGCGCAGGCCGAAGGCGGTGGCACCCTTCGGCACGGTCGGCGCGTCCTTCTTCGACCAGGTCGTGCCGGCGATGTCGAGATGCGCCCACGGCACGTTGTTGACGAAGCGTTGCAGGAACTGCGCCGCGGTGATGCTGCCCGCCTCGCGCCCGCCGATGTTCTTCACGTCGGCCGCGTCGCTGTCGATCATCTTGTCGTACGCCTCGGCGAGCGGCATGCGCCACAGTTTCTCGCCGACGCGCTTGCCCGCGGCGATGAGCCGCTCGGCCAGCTCCTCGTTGTTCGAGAACAGGCCGGCATGCTCGCTGCCGAGCGAGACGATGATCGCGCCGGTCAAGGTCGCGAGGTTCACCATGAATTGCGGCTTGAAGCGCTGCTGGCAGTACCACAGCGCATCGGCCAGGACGAGCCGCCCCTCGGCGTCGGTGTTGAGCACCTCGATGGTCTGGCCGGAAAGCGAAGTGACGATGTCGCCCGGGCGTTGCGCCGTGCCGGACGGCATGTTCTCGACGAGTCCGCCGATGCCGACCGCGTTGACCTTGGCCTTGCGGCCGGCGAGCGCGCGCATCAGGCCGATGACGACGCCGGCGCCGGCCATGTCCCACTTCATGTCCTCCATGCCGCCCGCGGGCTTGATCGAGATGCCGCCGGTGTCGAAGGTGACGCCCTTGCCGACGAAGGCGATGGGCGCCTGGTTCTTGGCCTTGGGATTGCCCTTCCACTGCATGATGATGAGCCGGGGCGGGCGGTCGCTGCCTTGCGCCACGCCGAGCAGCGCGTTCATGCCGAGCTTCTTCATCTGCTTCTCGTCGAGCACCTCGACCTCGACGCCGAGTTTCTCGAGCGAGCGCGCCTGCTCGGCAAGCGTTTCGGGATAGATGACGTTGGCCGGCTCCGACACGAGGTCGCGCGTGAAATAGATCGCTTCCGCCACCTTCTCGAGCGGCTGGAACGCGCGCTTGGCCGCCGCCGGATCCTCGACGACGATGGTGAGATCCTCGAGCGTCGGCTTGTTCTCGGGCTTCTCCTTGGTGCGGTACTTGTCGAAGCGATAGGCCCTGAGCCGTGCACCAAAGGCGAGATCGGCGGCGATCTGCGCCTCGTTCTGGCCTTGGTCGAGCGCCACCGCGGCGCTCTTCTCGCCGGTGCCGTTCAATTGCGCCGCGATCTGCCCGCCGCGATTCTGCCAGGCGACGCGCTCGCCGCCGCCCTCCTTGCCGATGCCGTAGAGCAGCACGCGGTTGAGCTCGAGGTGCGAGGGAGCGAGCACGGCGAGCGTTTCCTCGCCGCGGCCCTTGAACTTGCTCGCCGCCATGGCGCGCGTGAGGCTGTTGCCGCTCTCCTCGTCGAGCCGCGCCGCAGCCGGCAGCAGCTTGCGTTCCTCCGCGACGGGGACTGCGACGGTTCCAGTGCGCGGCAGGCGCGGGCCCGCGAAACTGATCTTCATGGCGGCTTCTCCGGCGAGTGCAGGCGGTATGGAAAGATACGCAGCGCGAGTCAACCGCCGAGGCGGTAGAGCTTCCAGCGCGGCGCCAGGAAGACGGGTTCGAGCCCGGCGCTGTCGGCGAGATCGAACGGCACGGCGCCGACGAACACCACGAAATCGAAGCGCCCGAGCGCGCCGCTTTCGCCGAGCGTGAGCGGCGGCCCGCCGGCGACATAGGCTTGCCACACCCGGAGCGGCGATGTCGCCGCGGCGAGCGCGGCAAAGGGCGGCTTCAGCGCCACCGGCTGCTGCCCGGCGCGCGCGAAGAGCGTCGGCACGAAGGCGTCCTGCTCCGCCACGGCGAGCGTCGGCAAATGGAGGAGCGGCGTCGCCTGCACGTTGACCGCCTCGGGCGGCGCCGCGACGGCAAGGCGCGCCCCGCGGGGCAGAGCCGCGAGCGATGCGACGAGCGGGCGGTATTCGCGGTCGCTCGCGTGCCAGCTCACGGCGACGGTCGCGAGGCGCAGCGCGAGCATGACACAAGCGCCGCCGAGCAGCGCGCGCTCGAGTCGTTTCTGCGGTCCGATCCAGCCCGTCCCGGCGCAGAGCGCCAGCGCCAGCGCCAAAGGCATGCGCCGGTCGACGCCCGATGCGCCCGCGATCTGCGTCGGCATGACGATATAGGCCAAGCTCAGCAGCGCGAGCGGCAGCACGAGCGCCGGCGCGAGCGCGAGCCAGCGCCGCGCGTAGGCCACGGCGAGCGTCGCGACGAAGAGCGCGAAGCAGGCGATGTCGAACGGCCGGTGATAGAGATCGAAGACGCTGAACAGGAGATCGAGCTTGCGCAGCGGACGGGCGAAGTCGATGAGGCCGCCGCCCGTCCCGGACGCCAGCATGAGGACGAGCGGCAGCGCAAGCGGCACCGCGGCAATGGCAAGCCGCCGCAGCGTCGCGCGCGGCGCGCGGATGAATCCCGTCCCTTCGATGCCCACGAGGATGAGGCCATAGACGCCGAACGCCATGAGGTGCGCGAAAAAGACCGCGAATGCGGCGATGGTGCCGACGATGACGCGGAGCGCGGCGCCGCGCCGGGTGAGCGCCACCATCAGGGCGAGCGCGCAAAATGCCAAGCCGAGCCCGAACAGATAGTTCAGAATCCCCCACAGCAGCAGCCGGCCATAAAGGAACAGGAAGGCGAGGAGCGGCCAGGCCGACCAGCGCCCGGTGAGCGCGCGATGGAGCAGCGCCGGCCCGCCCGCAAGCAGCGCGAAGGTCAGCAGCACGAAGAATTTTCCCGCATCCGCGAGCGGCATGAATTGCAGGAGCGGCGGCACGAGCGCGTCCATCGCCAGGTTCGGAATCGGACGCCAGTCCGTCGCATAGAATTGCGCGAGCGTCGCATCGTGCGGCAGGCGCGCGAGGAGCGCCATGCGCGCGAGGTGATTGGGATAATCGACGAGTGGCAGGATGCCGCACAGCAGAACCGGCACGGATACCGCCGCCAACAGCGCGGCGAAGACGAGCGCGAAGGCGCGGGGCGAAAGACGCGAGGGATCGGGAACCGGCATCGCGCGTGCAGATTTCCATGCGCCACCCGGGGCGGCAATCTATAATCCTGAGCCATGGATGGGCTTACCCGCTACGTCTTGCGGCAGATGCTGGTGCTGACGGCGTTCATGTCGGTCGCGCTCGCCGTCGCGGTCTGGCTGGTGCAGTCGCTGCGGCTCATCGACCTCATCGTCAATCGCGGGCTTTCGATCGGCTTCTTCATGTATCTCGCGCTGCTGATCCTGCCGCGTCTCGTCGAGGTCGTGCTGCCGATCGCCGTGTTCGTCGGCGTGCTGTTCGTCTACAACAAGCTCACCGCCGAGAGCGAGCTGCTCGTCATGCGCGCGGCGGGCATGAGCGAGACTGGTCTCGCGCGTCCGGCGATCCTCGCGGGCCTGATCGCGACGGTCATCCTCTATGCGCTGTCGCTTGAGATCGTGCCGGCCGCGAACCGCGCCTTCAAGGATATGCAGTTCCAGATCCGCAACGAGTTCGCCTCGGTGCTGGTCCAGGACGGCATCTTCAACACGCTCTCGGACCGGCTCATGGTGTACGACATGGGCCGCAACGACGCGGGCGACCTCATGGGACTCGTCATCTACGACGCGCGCGACCCGACGAAGCCCATTACCATCTTCGCCGAGCGCGGCGCCTTCGCCGACACGCCCGATGGCCCGCGGCTCCTGCTCGTCAACGGCACGCGCCAGCAGCGCGACGACGACAACGGCCACATCTCGACCTTGAGCTTCGAGCGCTACACGCTCGACCTCGCGGGCCTCGCCGAAACAGGTGCCACGCGCGACCGGCAGCCCGACGAGCGCCATACGATGGAGCTGTTGTTTCCGGGCGCCCGGCCGGCCGGCGACGGCTCGGAGCGCGCCTTCTTCATCGAGCTGAACATGCGTCTCGAGGGCCCGCTCACCGCGCTCGTCATGGCGGTGCTGCCGATCCTGTGCCTGCTTCCCGGCGAGTTCAACCGCCGCGGCCAGAATCAGCGAGTCTTCATCGCCATCGCCCTCGCCTTCCTGTTCGAGTTCGCGGATATCGGCTTCAAGAACCTGACCGGCCGCAGCGACCTCGCCGTGCCGCTCCTCTACCTCAACGTGGCGGTGCCGCTGGCGGTGACGTTCCGCATGCTGTGGCGCGATTCCCGGCTGGCGCAGGCGTCGTTCGCCGCGCCCGCCGCAAGCTGAGCGAGGCCGCCCTTGTCCCCCGGCAAGACGCTCTTCCGCTACATCGCGCGCCAGTTCCTCGTCTGGTGCAGCCTCGTCTTCCTGGCGATGCTGGCGATCGTCTTCCTGCTCGACTACATCGAGCTGATCCGCCGCTCCGGATCGAAGCCCGAGGCGACGCTCTACGTGCTGTTCAAGATGGCGCTCCTGAAGCAGCCCTACATGGCGCAGCAGATCATGCCGTTCGTCATCTTGTTCGGGACGATGATGGCTTTCTGGCGCCTGACGCGCAGCAACGAGCTCGTGGTGGCGCGCGCCGCCGGCGTCTCGGTGTGGCAATTCCTGGCCCCGCCGCTCGCCGCCGCCGGGCTGATCGGCGTCGCCGTCGTCACGCTCTTCAATCCCGTCGCCTCGGTCATGCAGGCGCGCTACGAGCAGCTCGACGACAGCATCCTGAAGGGCGAACCCGACAGCCTCTCCTTGTCGCGCACCGGCCTGTGGCTGCGCCAGAGCGACGACCAGGGCGGACGCTCGATCGTTCACGCCGAGAGCTATGTCGCCGAAAATCACGCGCTCGAAGGCGTGACCATGCTGTTCATCGCCGACAACAGGAAGCTCACGAAGCGCATCGACGCGCGCGAGGCGCAGCTCGGCAGCGGCGGCTGGGACATCGTCGACGGAACCTTGTGGCTGCCCTCCGAGCCGGCGCAGACCTTCGCGCAGATGAAGATCCCGACCAATCTCACGGCGCGCAATATCCAGGACAGTTTCGCCCCGCCCGAGACCATGTCCTTCTGGGAGCTGCCGAGCTTCATTACGCTGCTCGAGAGCTCCGGCTTCTCGGCCCTGCGCCACCGGCTCTATTTCGATGCGCTCCTGGCGCGGCCGCTGCTCTTCGCGGCGATGGTGGTGATCGCCGCGAGCTTCAGCCTGCGCATGCAGCGGCGCGGCGGCACGGGCATGATGATCGTCGCCGGCGTCGGTGCCGGGTTCCTCCTTTATTTCCTCTCTGACGTCGTCTTTGCGCTGGGCCTGTCGGCGACCATTCCCGTGTCGCTCGCCGCGTGGTCCCCGGCTGGCATAAGCTGTCTCCTCGGCGTCAGCCTGTTGCTTCATCTCGAGGACGGATAGCGCACGTGATTCGGGGGGGCGCATTTCTCATCGGTCTCGTCGCGCTGGCCGCGCTGCCGGCGCTCGCCGCGGGCGAGAGCAAGACGGCGCTCGAGACGCCGGTGCTGTTCAGCGCCGACGAAGTGCAATACGACCAGGAGCTCGGCCTCACGGTCGCCAAAGGCCATGTCGAGCTCGATCAGGGCGACGACATCCTGCTCGCCGACGCCGTGACCTACGCCCAGCGCACCGACACCGTCACCGCGTCGGGCCACATCGCGCTGTTGCAGCCGACGGGCGACATCATGTTCGCCGATTTCGCCGAGCTGCACGACCGGATGCGCGACGGCTTCATCAAGGACATCCGCATCCTGCTGTCGGACCGCTCGCGGCTCGCCGGCAACACGGCGCGCCGCGTCGCGGGCGTGCGCACGACCATCCGGCGCGCCGTCTATTCGCCGTGCGAGCTGTGCCAGGAAGATCCGACGCGGCCGCCGGTGTGGCAGATCAAGGCCGAGGAGGTCGTGCACGACAAGGATTTGGAACTCGTCGAATACCACGACGCGACCATGGAGATCGACGGCATCCCGGTGTTCTATGCGCCCTATTTCTCGCACCCCGATCCATCGGTGAAGAAAGCGAGCGGCTTCCTGCCGCCGACGATGGGCTACGGCAACACGCTCGGCTTCCATGCGACGCTGCCCTACTACTGGGACATCGCGCCGGACAAGGACGCGACCATCAGGCCGATGATCACGACGAGCGCGGGCGTCGTCCTCGGCGGCGAATATCGCGAGCGCTTCGCCAACGGCTACATGGTGAACGACGGCACCGTCGAGGCCGGCGGCGGCTCGGAAAGCGCCAATGCCGGAAATGTCGGGCCCGAGACGGGCCAGGTGCGCTGGGACTTCTTCGGCAACGGCGACTGGGACCTCAACGACCAGTCGCGCACGGGCTATCAGATCCAGCGCGAGAGCGATCAGACCTACATGCTGCGCTATCACTTCACGACGCCCGCGAACTATCTCACGAGCCATCTCTATGACGAGTATTTCGGGCCGAACAGCTACGGCAATATCAGCGCGCTGTCGTTTCAGAGCTTGAGCGAATTCTACGGCGACTCGCTGGAGCCGATCGCGCTGCCCGATGCGCAATACACCTGGTCGAGCGATCCCGATGCGATCGGCGGACGCTGGCACCTCACGGGGAGCGCGCTCGATCTCATTCATCGCACCGGGCCCGAGGTGCGCCGCGTCTCCACGGGCGGCGCCTGGGAACTGCCGTTCGACGGCCTCGTCGGCGATCGCTTCACATTCCTCGCGAGCGTCAGGACGGACGGGTATTCCGCCGACCACGTGGCGCTGACGCCGAGCACGCAGCCGGTGACGACCGAATTCGACCAGACGCTGCAACTGCCGGTCAATGCCAACACCGCCAGCACGTTGACGGGACGGGCCTTTCCGCAGGTGTCGCTCAAGTGGCGCTATCCGTGGATACGCGAGGGCGCCGCGACCAACGTGCTGATCGAGCCGATCGCCGCCGTGGTGGCGGCGCCGCGCGGCGAAAATCCGGCGCAAATCCCCGACGAGGACGGGCAGGGCTTCGAGTTCGACGAGAGCGACCTCTTCGTGCCGAATCGTCTGCCCGGCTACGACCGGGTCGATAGCGGCCAGCGCGTCGATTATGGCCTGCACGGCGAAGTGAACCGCACCGCCGGCCAATCCTTCGAGACGCTGATCGGGCAAAGCTATGCGTTCGAGACGAACGACATCTTCCCGCAAGGATCCGGTCTCGATACGCGTCTTTCCGACTATGTCGGCCGCGTCGTGTTCTCGCCCGACCAGTTCATCAACGTGTTCTATCGCTTTCGCCTGAACAAGTCCGATTTCGCGGCGCGTCGCCAGGAGGCCGGCGCCGCGATGGGACCCGATACGCTGCGCCTCGGCGTAAGCTTCATCCAGAGCCAGCCGAACGTCACCACCATCGCGACGACGCCGGCGTCGTCGCAGCAGGTTTCCGCCTCGCTCTCCGCGGTGCTCACCCGCTACTGGTCGCTCGCATTGACCGACACGCGCTCGATCGGCGGCGGCGGCTCCACCATCAATTCCGGCATCACGGCGACATATCACGACGACTGCTTCGCGGTCGTGACCTCGCTCACCCAGTCCGGCATCGAGGTCGGCGACGTGCGGCCGGGCGTATCGGTGCTTTTGACGCTCGTCTTCAAGAATCTCGGCGAGGTCGGCGAGCGAGTCTTGTCGGCGAACGCCCCGTGACAAGGCCGGCCGCGGTGCTATGGTGCCGCGCCGGTCTTCTCCCTTGGTGTTGTGCGCATGAATGCTCCGTTTGTATGGCTTCTTCTCGTACTCGTCCCGACGCTCGCGCTGGCGCAGGGCGAGACCCGAATCGCCGCCGTCGTCAACGACGCGATCATCACCGACAGCGATCTCGGGGCCCGCCTTACGATCGTCGAGAGCTCGGCAAACCTTCCCGATACTCCCGAAAACCGCAAACGGCTCCAGCCGCAGGTGCTGCGCTCGCTCATCGATGAGAAGCTGCAAATGCAGGAGGCCAAGCGCCTCGGCATCTCGGTGTCGAAGGACGATGTGGCCCAGGGCATGGCCGAGCTCGAACAGCGCAACCACATGCCGAAGGGCGGGCTCGATCAATATCTGAAGGCGCGCGGCATCTCGCGCAGCTCGCTGGTCGATCAGTTGACCGCGTCGATCGCCTACTCCCGCATCGTGCAGAACCGCGTCTCGCAGGACGTCCAGGTCTCGGACGACGAAATCGACGAAACGATGAAGCGGATCGAGGCTGACATCGGCAAGCCGCAAAGCCGCGTCGCCGAAATCTTCCTCGCGGTCGACAATCCGAGCCAGGAGGACGACGTGAAGCGGCTCGCCGATCGCGTCGTCCAGCAGATTCAAGGCGGCGCCAACTTTCAGGCGATGGCGCTCCAGTTCTCGCAATCGCCGAGCGCTGCGGTCGGCGGCGACATCGGCTGGGTCACGCCGGGCCAGTTGAGCCCGCTTCTCGCCGAGGCGGTCGAGAAGATGGCGCCGGGCCAGATGTCGTATCCGATCCGCACGCCGGCCGGCTACTACGTGCTCGACGTGCTCGATCGCCGCACGCTCGGCGCGGCCGAGCCCGACAAGATCGTGCTCTCGCTCAACGAGGTGGTCTTTGCGCTGCCGGCCACGGCGACGCCGGACGAGCGCCAAAAGGTCGAAGCCGACGCGGCGCAGGTCTCGGCGCAGGCGAAAAGCTGCGGCGAGATGGCGAAGATCGGCGCCGAGCGCGCGCCGCAGCTGTCGCGGCAAATTCCGCAGCTCAAGGCGAGCGACCTGCCGTCCGACCTGAGAGACAAGATTCTGGCGCTCAAGGTCGCCGAGGCGAGCAAGCCGCTGCCGTTCCAGGGCGGCATCGGCGTCGTCATGGTGTGCCAGCGCCAGGACCCGCCCGGCCTGCCGTCGCGCGACGAGGTCGAGGATTCGCTCGGGCGCGAGCGGCTCGACACGCTGGCGCGGCGCTTCATGAGCGACCTGCGCCGCGGCGCCTACGTCGATATCCGCGAATGAGTCTGCCGCTTGCCTTGACGGCCGGCGAGCCGGCCGGGATCGGCGGCGAGATCACGCTCAAGGCCTGGCTCGCGCGCGAGCGCGCGGGACTTCGCCCATTCTTCGCGATCGATGATCCGCGCCGTCTCGAAAGCCTCGCGGCGCTGCTCGGCCTTGGCGTGCCGGTCGCGCCGATCGCCGCACCCGCCGAGGCGGCTGCGGTCTTCGCGACTGCGCTTCCGGTGCTGCCGATGGGCTTTCCGGCGCCGGTCGTGCCCGGCCGGCTCGATCCCGCGAACGCGCCGGCCGTGATCGCAGCGATCGCCACCGCGGTGCGCCTTGTCGGCTCGCACGATGCCGCGGCGCTCGTCACCAATCCCATCCAGAAGGAGACCCTCTACGCCGCGGGCTTCTCCTATCCCGGCCACACCGAGTATCTGGGCGCGCTCGCGGGCGGCCTGCGGCCGGTGATGATGCTGGTCTCGCCCGAGCTGCGCGTCGTGCCGGTGACGGTGCACGTGGCGCTGAAGGCGGCGCTGGCCGCGCTCGACACGGCGGAGATCGCCGCCGTGGGCCGCATCGCCGCCGAGGCGTTGCGGCGTGATTTCGGCATCGCCAAGCCGCGCCTTGCCGTCGCCGGCCTCAATCCGCATGCCGGCGAGGGCGGATCGATGGGGCGCGAGGAGATCGAGATGATCGCGCCGGCGGTGCGGTTGCTCCGCGCGGACGGCATCGATGCGTTCGGACCGCTGGCGCCCGATACGCTTTTCCACGAGGGCGCGCGGCGGCGCTATGACGCGGCGCTCTGCATGTATCACGACCAGGCGCTCATTCCGCTGAAGACGCTCGACTTCGAGCGCGGCGTCAACGTCACGCTCGGCCTGCCCTTCATCCGCACCTCGCCCGACCACGGCACCGCGACCGACATCGCCGGCACAGGCGTCGCCAGCGCGGCGAGCCTCATCGCAGCGCTCCGTCTCGCCGCCGAGATGAGCGAGCGGCGCGCGCTCGTGCCAAGCGGCTGAGGGGCGTGCGCGAGGACCAGCTTCCGCCGCTCCGCGACGTCATGCGCCGCCACGGGCTCGAGCCGAAAAAATCGCTCGGCCAGAATTTCCTGCTCGATCTCAACCTGACCCGCCGCATCGCCCGCGCCGCGGGGCCGCTCGGCGAGGCCGATGTGATCGAGATCGGGCCGGGACCCGGCGGCCTCACGCGTGCGCTGCTCGCCGAAGGCGCGCGGCGCGTCGTCGCGGTCGAGCGCGACCGGCGCTGCATCGCGGCGTTGGCGGAGCTCGCGGCCGCGTTTCCGGGCCGGCTCGAGGTGATCGAAGGCGACGCGCTCGAGCTCGACGCTGCCGCGCTTGCCGCGCCGCCGCGGAAGATCGCGGCGAACCTCCCTTACAACATCGCGACACCGCTCCTCATCGGCTGGCTCAAGCAGATCGAGCGCTTCGACAGCCTGACGCTCATGTTCCAGAAGGAGGTGGCGCTTCGGCTCGCGGCGCGGCCGCGCACACACGCCTATGGCCGGCTCTCGGTGCTGACGCAGTTCCTGTGCGAGGTCGAGATCGCGTTCGACGTGGCGCCCACCGCGTTCGTGCCGCCGCCCGCCGTCACCTCGAGCGTGGTGCGGCTGACGCCGCTGCCGCGACCGCGCGGCTCCTGCGCCATCGAGGCGCTCGAACGCGTCACGGCGGCGGCCTTCGGTCAGCGCCGGAAAATGCTGCGCCAGAGCCTGCGCACGCTCGGCGGCGATCCCGCGCCGTTGCTTGCGGCGACGGCGATCGCGCCGACCCGCGCGCGCCGAGGAACTTTCGGTCGAGGAATTCGGCGCGCTCGCGTCCGCTATGCGCCCGAGCGCAGACGGTTGACGAACTCCGCCAATCCGACCTGGCGCTCGCGCCGCGCGCGCTCGGCAACCAGGATCGAGCGCACCTGGCGCACGCTCTCGGCGAGGTCGCTATTGAGGATGACGTAGTCGTATTCGGGCCAGTGGCTCATCTCGTCGGCGGATTTCGCCATGCGGCCGGCGACGACTTCGTCGCTGTCCTGCGCGCGCTGGCGCAGGCGCGTGTCGAGCGCGCCGAGGCTCGGCGGCAGGATGAATACGGCGACGAGGTCCTGGCGCAGCTTGTCGGCAAGCTGCTGCGTCCCCTGCCAATCGACATCGGAGATGATGTCGGTGCCCGCGGCGATCGCCTGCATCACCGGCGCGCGCGGCGTGCCGTAGGAGTGGCCGAACACGCTCGCGTGCTCCAACAGCTCGCCCGCCGCCACCATCTCGGCAAAGCGCGCCTCCGTGATGAAGTGATAGTGCCGTCCGTCGACCTCGCCCTCGCGCGGCGGGCGGGTCGTGACCGAGATCGAGACCTTGGCCGAGGGCTCGGCCGCGGCCAGCGCGCGCGTGATCGTGGTCTTGCCGGCGCCCGAGGGCGAGCTCAGCACCAACAATATGCCGCGCCGCTGGATCTCGCTCATGGCTACTCGATGTTCTGCACCTGCTCGCGCAGCTGCTCGATCGCAGCCTTGAGCGCGAGGCCGATGCGCGTGAGGCCGACATCGCTCGATTTCGAGCACAGCGTGTTGGCCTCGCGATTGAACTCCTGGCACAGGAAATCGAAGCGCCGTCCGACCGCGCCGCCCTCGGCGAGCAGCGCGCGCGCCGCGGCGATGTGCGCGCCGAGCCGGTCGATCTCCTCGCGCACGTCGGCCTTGGCGGCAAGGAGTGCCGCTTCCTGCGCGAGCCGATCCTCGTTGAGCGCGGGCGAGGCCTCCAGCAGCGCCGCGACGAGCGCGCGCAGACGCTGGCGCAACGCGGCGGGCTGCGCCGCGGCGCTCGCACCTGCTTCCGCGACGAGCCCGGAGATGAGCTTCAGGTGCCCGTCGAGCACGGCCTCGAGCCGCGCGCCCTCTTCGCTCCGCGCGGCGACGAGGCGCACCAGCGTCTCGTCCCAGCTTTTCACGAGCGCGGACTCGCGCCGCTCGCGCGTCGCTTCGTCCTGCGGCTCATCGCCGGTCTCGATCACGCCGCGCAGCGCGAGAAGCCCGTCGAGCCGCGGCGGCGCCGCCTCGAGATCCGGTGCGAGCTCGCGCGCCGCGGCCAGAATCGTCGCAAGGGCGGCGCGGTTGATCCTGAGGCCCGATGCCCCCGCCTCGTTCGTCACCGCGAGCGAGGCCGCGATCGAGCCGCGCTTCACGTGCTTCGCGAGCGCGCCGCGCAGCGCGATCTCGAGCCCGTCGAAGCCGGGCGGCAGGCGAAAGCGCGTGTCGAGCGCGCGGCCATTGACGCTCTTCACCTCCCAGGCCCAGGACAAACCATCGGCCCGGCCCTCGGCGCGCGCGAATCCGGTCATGCTCGAAATCGCCATGGCCCCTTATACCCTAAGCCGCGCGACGCCGGCTATTCGGCGCCCGATTCGCCGTGCTGCTGCCGGCGCAGCTCGGCGACATGGCGGTTCTGCTCGTCGAGCGTCTTGGCGAAGCTGTGATGGCCGGTGCCGTCGGCGACGAAGTAAAGCTCGCCGCGCGCCTCGGGCGCCATCGCCGCTGCGATAGAGGCAACGCCGGGATTGTCGATCGGCGTCGGCGGCAGGCCTTTTTCGAGATAGGTGTTGTACGGCGACTCGACGGCAAGGTCGGCGTGGTCGAGCGGGTGGGCGAGCAGCGTGCGCCCGCCCTCGGTCAAGGCATAGATCACGGTCGGGTCGGCCTGGAGCCGCATGCCGATGCGCAGCCGCTCGGCATAGACGCCGGCGATCCGCGCGCGCTCGTCCGGGATCGCGGTCTCCTTCTCGACGATCGAGGCGAGGACGAGCGCGTCCTTCGGATCGTCGAACGGCAGATCGGAGGCGCGATGCTGCCACGCCGCGGCGAGCGCGCGGTCGAGCGCATGTTGCATGCGCACCACAAGCTCCGAGCGCCTGGTGCCGAGAACATAGAAATAGGTGTCGGGGAGGAGGCTCCCTTCGGGTGGCGGCGCGCCGATCGCGCCGTCGAGCGCCGGCGCCGCATCGATCAGCGCCACCGCCTCGGCGCTGGTGAGGCCCTCGGGCAGCGTCAGGCGATGCTGCACGACGCGGCCCGACTGGATGAGGCGGGCGGCCTCGCGCGGGCTGATGGCGGCCGCGAATTCGTATTCGCCGGCCTTGAAGCTTTTTGCTTCGCGGCTCACGTAGGCGCCGGCCACGAACGCCCACGGATGGGCGAGGACGCCGGCGCGCCCAAGCTCGTCCGCGATGGCGGCGAGGTGCGCGCTCTTCGGGATGACGACGGTGGTGGCCGAGGCAAGCGGTCCTGGCGCGTCGTAGCTGCGCCAGGTCCACGTGGCCGCGCCGGCCAGCACCGCGGCGAGGGCCAACAAAAAACCGGCGCCGAGGCGCCGCATTCAGGGCGCCGGGCCGAAGATGAGCGAGGCGTTGGTGCCGCCGAAGCCGAACGAGTTGGATAGCGCGTAGCGCACGCGGCGCTCTTTCGCCCGCAACGGCACGAGATCGATGTCGCAGCCGTCGGACGGGTGCTCGAGATTGAGCGTCGGCGGCACGACGCTGTCGCGCATCGCCAGGATCGAGAAGATCGCCTCGACGCTGCCGGCGGCGCCGAGCAGATGCCCGATCGAGGATTTGGTCGACGACATCGACAGCGCATAGGCATGGCTGCCGAAAACGCGCTTCACGGCATTCAATTCGATCACGTCGCCCATCGGCGTCGAGGTGCCGTGCGCGTTGACATAGTCGATGCTGTCGGCCGAAAGCTTGCTGCGCTTCAGCGCATTCTGCATCGAGCGGAAGGCGCCGTTGCCGTCCTCGGCGGGAGCGGTGATGTGGTGCGCGTCGCCCGACATGCCATAGCCCACCACCTCGGCGTAGATCTTGGCGCCGCGGGCCTTCGCGTGCTCGAGCTCCTCGAGCACCAGGATGCCGGCGCCTTCGCCGATGACGAAGCCGTCGCGATCCTTATCCCACGGGCGCGAGGCGCGCTCCGGCTCGTCGTTGAAGCCGGTCGAAAGCGCGCGCGCCGCGGCAAATCCGGCGATGCCGATCCGGCAGATCGCGGCCTCGGCGCCGCCGCACACCATGACGTCGGCGTCCTCCCACTGGATGAGCCGCGCGGCGTCGCCGATCGCATGCGCGCCGCTCGAGCAGGCGGTGACGACGGCGTGGTTCGGCCCGCTGAAATGGAAGCGGATCGAGACCTGGCCCGAGGCGAGGTTGATGAGGTTCGAGGGAATGAAGAAGGGCGAGATGCGGCGCGGCCCCTTTTCCGCGAGCGTCACCGAGGCCTCCGAGATGCCAGGGAGCCCGCCGATGCCGGAGCCGATCATCACGCCGGTGCGGTACTGGTCCTCGACGTTCTCGGGCTGCCAGCCCGAATCCTTGACCGCCTGCTCGGCCGCGCCGAGTGCGAAGACGATGAACGGGTCCATCTTGCGCTGCTCTTTCGGCGGGACCCAGTCGTCGGCGTTGAAGGCGCCGCTCGAGGTCTCGCCGCGCGGCACCTGCCCGGCGATGCGCGCCGGCAGGTCCGAGACGTCGAAACTCTGGATCGCGCCGATGCCGGAGCGGCCTTCGAGGAGGCGCTTCCAGCAATATTCGACCCCGACGCCCAGCGGCGTTACCAGCCCCACTCCCGTGACGACGACCCGCCTCATGCGCGGCAACCGACTATTTGTGCGCCTCGATGAAGTTCACGGCGTCCTTGACGGTGACGATCTTCTCCGCCGCATCGTCGGGAATCTCGCAGCCGAACTCCTCCTCGAACGCCATCACGAGCTCGACCGTGTCGAGGCTGTCGGCGCCCAGATCGTCGATGAAGCTCGCGTTTTCGGTGACCTTCGTATCATCGACGCCCAGGTGTTCGACGACGATCTTCTTTACCCGCTCGGCAACATCGCTCATACGCACCTCGACAGATTGAACGCGCTGGGTGAACAGAAACTTGGGATACCGCCCGAGGGCCGCGCGATGGCGCCAGCGGCCATGTCAAAGCGCGGGCTCAATAACACGATTCCGCGGCGATTGCCAACTCCTAGAACATTGCGAGACCGCCATTGACGTGCAGCGTTTGCCCGGTGATGTAGCGCGCCTCCTCGCTGGCGAGGAAAAGGGCGCAGCATCCGACCTCTTCGGGCGTGCCCACCCGGCCCATCGGGATGTTGGCGGCAAGCCGTTCGCGCTGCTCGGGCGGCAGCGCGTCCGTCATTGCGCTCGCAATGAAACCCGGGGCGATGCAGTTCGCGGTGATCCCGCGCGCGGCCACCTCGGCGGCGATCGCCTTCGACAAGCCGACGAGTCCGGCCTTGGCGGCGGCATAGTTCGCCTGGCCGGGATTGCCGGTGGCACCCACGACCGAGCCGACCGAGACGATGCGGCCCCAGCGCCGCCGCATCATGCCGCGGAGCGCCGCGCGCGAAAGCCGGAAGGCGGCGGAGAGATCGACCTCCAGGACCTTGAGCCAGTCCTCGTCCTTCATACGCACGAGCAATCCGTCCTTGGTCATGCCGGCATTGTTGACGAGGATGTCGAGCTGGCCCATCGCCGCCTCGGCCGCCTTGACGAGACCGTCGGCGCAGGCGGGATCGGCGAGATCGCCGGTCGCGACGAAGGCGCGGGCGCCGAGCTCCGCGGCCACCGCTTCGAGCGCCGCGCGCCGCGTGCCGGCGAGCAGCACCTTGGCGCCGGCGCCGTGGAGCGCGCGTGCGATCGCGCCGCCGATTGCGCCCGACGCGCCCGTGACGAGTGCCGCCTTGCCGTCGAGCGAGAACATGGCTCAAGCCCGCTTCAGGAACGCGTCGATGTCGGCGGGCGTGCCGAGCGAGACGGTGCTGAGCGAGCGGTCGATGCGCTTGGCCAAGCCCGCGAGCACGCGGCCGGCGCCAAGCTCGACGATCTCCTCGACTTGGGCGGCGCGCATCGCGAGCACGCACTCGCGCCAGCGCACGAGTTCGGTCACCTGCCGCACCAGGAGGCTGCGGATTTCGTCGGGGTCCTGCACCGGCGCGGCGGTGACGTTGGCGACGAGCGGCACGATCGGCTCGCGGAGCTCGACTTGGGACAGCGCTTCTTCCATCTCGCGCGCGGCGGGCGCCATCAGCGCGCAGTGGAACGGCGCGCTCACCGGCAGCAGGATCGAGCGCCGCGCTCCGCGCTCGGCGGCGATGGCGATCGCGCGCTCGACCGCCGCCGTGGCGCCGCTCACCACCACCTGGCCCGGCCCGTTGTCGTTGGCGCATTCGCACACCTGGCCTTCGGCCGCCGCGGCCGCGACCTTGCGCGCCTCGTCGAGCTCGAGCCCCAGGAGCGCCGCCATGGCGCCCTCGCCCACCGGCACGGCGCGCTGCATGGCGAGACCGCGGCGCTTCAAAAGCCGCGCCGCATCGGGCAAGGTCAGCGCGTCGGCCGCGGCGAGCGCCGAGTATTCGCCGAGCGAATGGCCGGCGACGAAGCGCGCGCCGCGCTTCACCTCGAAGCCCCCTTCGCGCGTCAGCACGCGCAAGACGGCGAGGCTCGCCGCCATCAGCGCGGGCTGCGCGTTGGCGGTCAGCATCAGCTCGCTCTCCGGTCCCTCGAACATGAGGCGTGAGAGGTGCTGCTTCAGCGCGTCGTCCACCTCGGCGAACGTGTCGCGCGCGGCGGCGAAGGCGGCCGACAACTCGCGCCCCATCCCGACCTCGTGCGACCCCTGGCCGGGAAACACCAAGGCCCTCATCACGGATCGATCCTCAGAACGGCACTATGCCGGCGAAATTGATGCCGAGCACGTTGAAGCCATAGGGCCGGCAGCGGACCATGCGGTCGACCAGGCGGCCGTCATTCTCGGCCGGCTCGCGCGTCTCGTTGAGCGTGGTCGATCCCAGCGTGCAGATCTGGCTGACCTTCCAGTCGAGCTTCTGGTCGACATCCGCTGTGGGCGCGGCGTCGCCCGCGGCGCCGGCCGGATCGTGCGCCGAGAAGCCGACCGTCTCGCGGCTCGGATCGCCGGGGACCTGGCCGGTGAAGGTGCCGCACGAGGCAAGCGCGAGCGAGCCGGTGAGCCAAAGCCATCGTGTCATCGAAAACGCCCCTCCGATCCGGATTCCGATAGCACCGGCGCGCGCACCCTGTCCAGACGTGTCCCGCCCGGCGCGCCACCATTATGCATGAAAGTCAGTTATACCAATAGGTTATCTGTGCGCCGTCGCAGGACGGAGGTAATTTCCGTGGCGAGATGGTGCGGCGCCGCCGCGGCTCAAGCGCTTGTGAAACGGCGGCGCCGGCGCTAGAACCCGCGCGCTCCTTGCCGGATTGCCCGGCTAGGCCCGGGCGGCTCCCGTGCGAGCGCCGGGCCACAAAACAGCCAGAAGGAGAGCTCATGCCCTTCTACGAAACCATCTTCATTGCCCGGCAGGACATCTCGTCCGCCCAGGTCGATGCGCTCGCCGACCAGTTCACCACCATCCTCGGCGAGCATGGCGGACAGGTGACGAAGCGCGAATATTGGGGCCTGCGCAATCTCGCCTACCGCATGAAGAAGAACCGCAAGGGCCATTACATCCTCTTCAACGTCGAGGCGCCGCCCGCCGCCTTGAACGAGCTCGAGCGCAACATGCGCCTCAACGAGGACGTGCTGCGCTATCTCTCGGTGCGGGTCGAGGAGCACGAGGCGGGGCCCTCGGCCGTCATGCAGGCGAGGAGCCGCGGCGACGACCGCGACCGCAGACGCGATTCCTATCGCGACCGCGACGAGGTGCTGGCCGGCCCGGGAGTTGAGGAATGAGCGACATCGGACCTTCGGGCGATCGCGGCGGCGATCGTGGCGGTGATCGCGGCGAGCGCGGCCCGCGCGGCGCGGGCGGCGGCGGGCGGCGCCCGTTCTTCCGCCGGCGCAAATCTTGTCCCTTCTCGGGGCCGAACGCGCCCAGGATCGATTACAAGGACGTGAAGCTGCTGCAGCGCTTTCTCTCCGAGCGCGGCAAGATCGTGCCGAGCCGCATCACCGCCGTTTCGACCAAGCGCCAGCGCGAGTTGGCGCAGGCGATCAAGCGCGCGCGCTTTCTCGGCCTCCTGCCGTTCAGCTTGCGCT
Source organism: uncultured Alphaproteobacteria bacterium (assembly GCA_963729295.1). GTDB lineage: Bacteria > Pseudomonadota > Alphaproteobacteria > ATCC43930 > CGMCC-115725 > DATJLY01. Next base: position 55,525 of record CAVSNJ010000026.1, on the reverse strand, counting down.
AGGAGGGGATCATGCCGGTCGAAGTCATCCTCCTCGAGCGCGTCGAGAAGCTCGGGCAAATGGGCCAGGTCGTGAAGGTGCGGCCAGGCTTCGCGCGGAACTTCCTTCTGCCGCAGAAGAAGGCGCTGCGCGCGACCAAGGAGAATCTCGCTCTCTTCGAGACGCAGCGCGTCCAGCTCGAGACGCAGAATCTGCACCGCAAGGGCGAGGCGGAGGAGGTGGCGACGAAGCTCGACGGCGTCGCCGTCGTCGTCATCCGCCAAGCCGGCGAAAGCGGCCAGCTCTATGGCTCGGTCACGGCGCGCGACATCGCCGACGCGGTGACGGCGGCGGGCTTCACCGTCGGCCGCAGCCAGGTTGTGCTCGACAAGGCGATCAAAACCCTGGGCCTCTACAAGCAGCGCGTCATCCTTCATCCCGAAGTGTCGGTGCACGTCAACGTCAACGTCGCGCAGTCGGCCGAAGAGGCCGAGATGCAGGCGAAGGGCCTCGATCCGCTGCGGCTCGCGGCCGAGGCGGCGGCGCGCGAGGCGGAAGACGGTGGCCGGGCGGCGGCGGGGAGCGCGCCGGCGCCGGGCTGATGCGCCGCGTCCTCTTGCCGGGCGGCGAATCCGTCCCGGCGCTCGGTCTCGGCACCTGGCGGATGGGCGAGGCGCGGGACACCGACGCGGCCGAGGTCAACGCCATCGCGCGCGGCCTCGAACTCGGCGTGACGCTCGTCGATACGGCCGAGATGTATGGCGGTGGCGAGGCCGAGCGCCGCGTCGGCAAGGCGATCGCCGGCAAGCGTGACGGGATTTTTCTCGTGAGCAAGGTGCTGCCCGAGAACGCGACGCGCAAAGGCACGATCAGCGCATGCGAGCGGAGCTTGAAGCGGCTCGGCACCGACCGCATCGATCTCTATCTTCTGCATTGGCGTGGCAGCGTGCCGCTCGGCGAGACGCTCGGCGGGTTCGACGACTTGAAGCGCGCGCAAAAAATCCGCTACTGGGGCGTCAGCAATTTCGACATGGGCGATCTCGACGATCTCGCCGCCGCAGGCGGCATCGCGTGTGCCGCGAACCAGGTGCTCTACAATCTTTCCCGGCGCGGCATCGAGTGGGACGTCGTGCCGCGCTGCCGCGGCGCCGGCATGATGGTGATGGCCTATTCGCCGCTCGAGCAGGCGCGCATGCTCGGCAATGCCACGCTCAAGAAATTGGCCGCGGCGCGGGGCTCAAGCGCGGCGCAGGTGGCGCTTGCCTGGGCGCTCGATCAGGGCGCGTGCGTCATCCCCAAGGCGACGAACCTGGCGCATGTCGAGGAGAACAGCAAAGCCGCCGCGCTCGCGCTCACGCCCGAGGAGATTGCGGCGCTCGACCGCGCCTTCCCGCCGCCCAAATCTGCGCGCCCGCTCGCGACGCTTTGAAGTAGACTGGGCGCCTCGGGGAGGGAGCCAAGAATGCGGCAGGACGAAAGCTACAACGTCACCGCGGTCATCGATGCGGCGCGCGTCAGCCCCTATCAGTGGATGGTGCTGGCGATCAGCCTGGCGACGGCGATGTTCGACGGCTACGACACGCAGGGCATCGCCTATGTCGCGCCGGTGATGGCGAAGGATCTGGGCATCAGCCCGGCGCAATTGGGCCCCGTGTTCAGCGCCGGGCTTTTGGGCCTGACCTTGGGCGGCATCACCTTCGGCATGCTCGCCGACAAGATCGGACGACGGCAGGCGATCATCTGGCCCGTCGTGGTGTTCGGCATCTTCTCGATCCTGACGCCGATGGGAAAGAACCTCCAAGAGATCATCATCCTCCGGCTCATCGCGGGCTTCGGACTGGGCGGCACCTTGCCGAGCGTCACGGCCTATGTGCTCGAATACTCGCCGAAGCGCATGCGCGCGCTCCTCGTCAACAGCACCGGCGCCTTCTTCGCATTCGGCTCGATCGTCGGCGGCGTGCTCGCGAACGCGCTGATCCCGACCTTGGGATGGCAATCGACGTTCTACGTGGGCGGCATCGTGCCGCTGCTCTTCCTCGGCGTCGTCATCCCGTTCCTGCCGGAATCGGTGCGCTTCCTGCTGCTTTCGGGGAAGGCGATGGAGCGCGTCGCATCGATCATGCAAAAGCTGGTGCCCGACCGGAAATTCGCGCCCTCCGCGCGCTTCTCGCTCGAACCGCGCCTTGCCGGCATCACCGTGAAGCATCTCTTCACCGAGGGGCGCGCGCTCGGCACGGTGCTGATCTGGATCGCCTTCATCATGAACTTGTTCGTGCTGGTCTATCTCATCTTCTGGATGCCGACCTTGCTGCGCCAGGCGGGCCAGCCGCTCAGCGTGGCGATCGAGGCCACCATCTTCTACGGCGTCGGCGGCATCGTCGGCGGGCTCGCGGTCGGCTGGATCGCCGACCGCGTCGGCTCGATCTATGGCGTGCTCGCGTGCGCTTATTTCGGCGCCGCGGTGTTCATCACGGTCGCGGCCTTTTCCGTGCACGACACTTCGATCCTCATTCCGGCGATGTTCATGACCGGCTTCAGCATCAATGGCGGGCAGCCGTCGCTCAACACCATCTCCGGCATCTTCTATCCGACCTCGATCCGCGCCACCGGCATCGGCTGGGCGCTCGGCATCGGCCGGATCGGCGCGGTCGTCGGGCCGATGGTGGGCGGGTTGCTGGTCGGCGCGCATTTCGCCGTGCCGTCGGTCATCCTCGCCAACATCATACCTGCGGCGGTCGCCGCCATCGCCATCGTCATCCTGCGCCAGGTGGTGCGGCGCATGGCGGCAACGCCCGCGGTGGCGGCCGTGGCGGCGACATGAGAAAGAGCGGCATTGCCAAGGAAGAGATGAGATGAAATTCGCGCATTTCGCCCATGTCTGGGGCAAGGAAGGCATGACGCCGGCCGAGCGCTATCAGCAGCTCTGGCGCGAGCTCGTGCTGTGCGACGAGCTGGGCTTCGATTACGGCTTCTGCGTCGAGCATCATTTCCGGCCGGACGAAAGCTGGATGTCGGCGCCCGGGCTTTACAGCGTCGCCGCCGGCGCGCGCACGAAGCGCATCCGATTGGGCGGCATGGGCCATATCGTGCCGCTCCACCACGCGCTCCGCCTCACCGAGGAGATCGCGCTCGCCGACCAGATGATCGGCGGCCGGCTCGAAGTGGGCCTCGTGCCGGGCATCACGCCCGCGAATTTCGGGCCGTACGGCGCCAACTACGAAACGCGGCGCGAGGCGACGCACGAATTCGTCGCGTTCCTCAAGACCGCCTGTCGCTCCCAGGATTTCTTCGACTTCGCCGGCAAGTTCCACAAGGTCGAGCGCGCGCGGCTCGCCGTCATGCCGGCGCAGCACCCGCATCCGCCGCTGTGGATCGAGACGCGCGACCCCTCGACGCTCGAGTTCTGCGCCGAGCACGGCATCAACACCGGCTATTTCTTCCTCTATCCGCGCGCGGACGCGGCGCCGCGCTATCGCGCGTTTCTCGAGAAATGGCGCGCCAAGGGCTGGAAGGAGAAGCCGCACATCGCATACTCCTGCATCTGCTATGTCGATGAGACGGACGCGAAGGCGATGCGGAAGCTCGAGGCGGCGGGCGCGGCCTATCGCGGCTTCCTGCCGCCGATGCGGACGCAGGCCGAATTGGCGGCGGCGCTCGAGGCGAACGGCAAGCGCTTCGAGGAGCGCGGCGAGCCGGGTGCGGGCGAGGTCGCGCGCCATCTCGTCGACGGCAAATGGCAATACGAGCGCAACCTCATGCTCATCGGCTCGCCCGACACGGTGGCGAGGAAGCTCAAGGCAATCGCGACCGAGGGCATGTTCGACACGTTCTTCGCCGAGTTCAATTTCGGCAATCTCGCCGAGGACGATCTGATGCGCTCGATCCGCCTCTTCGGCACCGAGGTGATGCCGCGCTTGCGCGACTTCGCGCCGTTCTAGGAAAAGGGAGGACAGGGGCATGGCACGGCTTTCCGGCATTTCGGCAATCGTCACGGGCGCAGCCCAAGGCGGCATCGGCAGCATCTATGCGGGCGCGCTCGCGGCCGAAGGGGCGAAGGTGAGCCTCTGCGACATCGAGCCGGTCGATGCGGTCGTCGACGCCATCAAGGCGGCGGGCGGCGCCGCGATCGGGCGCCTCTGCGACGTGACCGACGCGAAGGCGGTGGCGGCGCTCGTCGCCGCGACCGACGTGGCGTTCGGCGGCGTGCAGGTGCTGGTCAACAACGCCGCGCTCTTCGGCAAGATCACGCAGAAGCCGCTCATGGAAATTCCATCCGACGAATGGGACCGCGTCATGACGGTGAACACGCGCGGGCCGTTCGAATGCGTCAAGGCGGTCGTGCCGGTGATGCGGCGCGGCGGCTATGGCAAGATCATCAACATCGCGTCCGGCACCGTCTTCAAGGGCACGCCGATGATGCTGCATTACGTGAGCTCGAAGGGCGCGGTCGTCGCCATGACGCGGGCGATGGCCCGCGAATTGGGCGGCGACGGCATCCGCGTCAACGCGATCGCGCCCGGCCTCACCTTGAGCGAGGTCGTGAAGGGGCGGAACGATTACGGCGCGCTCCGCACCGTCAACATCCAGAGCCGCTGCATCAAGCGCGACGAAGAGCCCGACGATCTCGTCGGCACGGTGGTTTTCCTGGCCTCGCACGACAGCGACTTCATGACCGGCCAGACCATGCTCGTCGACGGCGGCTCGGCGATGCATTAGACCCGGCCCTCTCCCGCTGACGCGGGCAAGCGGCTGCTGTAAGCTACGCGCAGAAGGAGAACTCATGGATTCGTTGGTCCGCGATCCCGCGCTCGAGACATTCGACACGAACCGCCTCCTCGCCAACGCGAAGGAGCAGGCGGCGAAGCGCAAATACGAAGACTTCATGATCGTCGATGTCGACGCGCATCACTACGAGAGCGAATCCTACGGCGAGATCATCGAGTTCATCGACGATCCGGTGTTCCGCAACGAGGCGCGGATGCAGGGCATGGGCCGCACCGGCCTGATGCAGCCCGAGGCCAATTATCAGAACATGGGCGGCCGCATCACCCGCATCTTCCAGCGCGGCGTCGAGAAGGTACCGGGGGCCCCGCACCGCGACATCACGCTGACCAGGCGCTGGATGGACGCGCTCGGCGTCGATCTCATCTGCCTCTTCCCGACGCCGATGCTCACGCTCGGCATGAATCCGCGGCCCGATGCCGAGGTGCAGCTGGCGCGCGCCTATAACCGCTGGCTCTGCGACACCGTGCTTGCCAAGGAGCCGCGCATCCGCTCGATGCTCTATCTGCCCTTCAACCATCCCGAGGGCAGCATCAAGATGGTCGAGGATTTCGCCGACAAGCCCGGCGTCATCGGCTTCATGGTGACGAGCCCGCGCGAGCGCGGCGTGTTCGACAACGCCTATATGCGGCTTTACGCCATGCTCGAGGAGCGGGGGTTGCCGCTGGCGTTCCACGGCGGCTTCTCCTGGGCCGAGCAGTCGTTCAAGCTCGCCAACCGCTTCATCGTCGTGCATGCGCTGGGCTTCACCTTCTTCAACATGCTGCATCTCTCGAACTGGATCATGAACGCGCTGCCCGAGCGTTTCCCCAAGCTCAAGACCGTCTGGATCGAGAGCGGGCTCGCCTGGGTCCCGTTCCTGATGCAGCGGCTCGACAACGAATACATGATGCGCACGTCGGAAGCCCCGGGCCTCAAGAAGAAGCCGTCCGACTATATCCGCGACATGTTCTTCACGACGCAGCCGATGGAGGCGGTCGAGAACCGCGATGCGCTCGAGCTCACCTTCAAGATGATGAAGGCCGAGACGCAGCTCCTCTATTCCTCGGACTATCCGCATTGGGACATGGATCTGCCGAGCGTGATCTACGACCTGCCGTTCCTGTCGAACGAGGCAAAGCGCAACATCCTGGGCGAGAACGCGCGCCGCCTCTTCAAGCTCGATCCGCTGCTGTCGGACCAGAAGCTTCAGCGCAAGGCGGCCAAGAGCGCGGCGCAATAGCATGGCGACGCGCCGCCGCTTCCTCGCCGGTGCGCTCGCCGCGGTCGCGGCGCCGGCGATCGTGCGTTCCGCGCGCGCGGCCGAGAAGGTGACGCTCATCACGCCCTTCGGCTACGACATCGACTTCATAGACATGATGAATGCCTATTCGGGCGGGCATTTCGCCAAGGAAGGGCTCGACGCGCAGGTGCTGGGCGCGCCCGGCACGGTGCAGCACATCCAGCAGATCCTCGCGGGGCAAGCGGATTTCGGCCGCTTCTCCGGCATCGATTTCATCCGCGTCGTGGCGACGAAGGACGCGCCCTTGAAGGCGGTCGCGACGACGCGGCAGGATTCGGGCTTCCACCTCGTGAGCCCCAGGGACAAGCCGGTGAAATCGGGCGCGGACTTGAAGGGCAAGCAGGTCGGCATCTTGTCCTATGGCGGCACGACCGAGACCATGATCGAGGTGATGCTGGCGAAGGCCGGCATGGCGAAGGACGACGCCAAGCTCCTCGTCACCGGCAACAGCCCCGGCGAGGTCGATCTCATCCACGAGGGCCGGATCGATTGCTTCATCTGCACTTATGCCGTGTTCTTCGCGCTCAAGGAAAGCGGCCAGCCGCTCGAATTCCTGCGCGTCGACGAGTTCGTGCCGGCGCCCGGCCAGGTGTGGCATGGAACGCGCGCCACGATCGAGCAGAAGCCGGAGCTGACGCTCAAAGTGCTGCGCGCGCTCAAAGCCTCGGTTGACGAGATGCTGACGCATCCCTTGGAGCCGATCTTCGCGCGTGCCGCCAAGGATTTCGAGATTCCCGGCGCCAAGGATATTCCGCTGCTCGCGCGGCAGGAAACACAGGCGATCGCGGATAATTTCTACTACAAGGGACAGAAGGACACGCTCTTCCGCAACGTGCCCGCGCTGTGGCAATCGGGCTGCGACGCGCTGCGTCAGGTCGGGTTCGCCGACGTCAAGGACCCGTCGGTGCTCTACACCAACGAATTCGTCGACAAGCTCTAGACCATGATCGGATCGGGCGGAATCGCTCTGCGATCCGCCCGATCCGATCATGGTCTGACTTCTTTGAGTGAGAGCAAGATTCACGCCTCGAATGGGAAACGCCGTTTCCATTCGAGGCGATCTTGCTCTAGGCCTCGGCCGGCGTCTCGCGCGAGGCGACGACCCACTCGCGCCACAAGGTCAAGAGCGCTGCCATGATCGCGGGCCCGAGGAACAACCCGACGAGCCCGAACCCCTCGAGCCCGCCCAGGATGCCGAGCAGCACCCACAGGAACGGCAGCTTCGCCGAGCCGCCGATCAGCACGGGCCGCACGAAATGGTCGGCGACGAAGACGACCAGGGTGCCGATGCCAAGGAGCACGATTGCCGGCACGATCCCGTCCTGCGACAGGAGCACGAGCGCGCCGAGGCAGAAGATGAGGGGCGCGCCGAACGGGATCATGGCGAGGACTGCGGTGGCGCCGCCGAAGAGCGCCGGGTGCGGCAGGCCCAGCACGACATAAGCGATGGCCAGGACCGCGCCCTCGCCGAGCCCGACGAGCACGAGCCCGTTCACCGTGCCGCGGATCGCGTGCACCATCTGCACGCCGACGCGCTTGCCCTGCGGCCCGACGAGGCGGCCGACCAGCGCCTCGAGGTCGCGCACGAGGCGCGCGCCGTCGCGGTAGAGGAAGAAGAGCGTCAGAAGCGTGAACACGAGCACGGTCGAGCGGCGCGCGAGCTGTTGGCCGAGCGTGCGCGTCCAGTCGATCAGCACGCCGCGGTCGAGCCGGCCGAGCAGCGCCTGCGCGCCATGCGGATCGGCCAGGTTCGTCTTCCACCAGGCCGTGGCATAGACGCCCAGGCGCGGAATGTCGGCCAGCCAGGCGGGCACCGGCAGGCCTTCCTTCTCGATATCGGGCAAGGTGCGCGCGGCGAGCAGCGTCTCGCGGCCAAGCTCGATCGCCATGAACGCGACCGGCACGAGGAAGACGAGCCCGACGATGAGCGTGAACGTGAGCGGCGCCAGCACCTCTTCCTGGCGCGGCGGCCCGCGCCGCTTGAAGCGCATGTAAAGCGGCCAGGTCGCGACCGCGAAGATCGTCGCCCACAACAGCGCCGGGATGAAGTCCCACAGGATCCACAGCGCGAGACCGGCCAGCGCCGCGGTGATGGCGAGGCGGGCGTTGCGCTGCACGACGGTCTGGCGCTCCATGGTGCCGCTGAGTATAGACCAGGATGGAAGCGAGGGCTGCCAGCCCCGCAGAGGATACGCCGCATGAGCAGCACGGACTCCGCCCGCCAGGATTACTACCGCCGCGTCGGCGCGCTGCCCTTGTCGCCGCTCTGGACGACGCGGCTCGTTCCGCCCGAGCCCAAGGACCATGTGAAAGCGAAACCCTATCTCTGGGATTACGACGATGTCGTGCGCCCGGTGCTGATGGAAAGCGGCACGCTCATCACCGCGAAGGAGGCGAACCGGCGCGTGCTGACGCTCGAAAATCCGGGGCTCGACGGTACACACCGCATCCTCGAATCGCTCTATGCCGGCTTGCAGCTCATCCTGCCCGGGGAGGTCGCGCCCGCGCATCGCCATTCGCCCTCGGCGCTGCGCTTCATCATCGAGGGCGAGGGCGCCTATACCGCGGTGAGCGGCGAGAAATCGATGATGCATCGCGGCGACTTCATCATCACGCCGTCGATGACGTGGCACGACCACGGCCACGAAGGGACCGGGCCGGTGGTGTGGATGGACGGGCTCGACATCCCGATGCTCGGGCTTTATGGGCCGATGTTCTTCGACACTTACGGCGGCGACCGCCATCCCGAGGCGCGCCCGCCGGGCGACAGCCGCGCGCGCTACGGCGCCAACATGCGCCCCGTCAACGAGAGCTGGCAAAAGCCGGAATTGCCGATCTTCTCGTACCCTTACGCGCGCTCGCGCGAGGCGCTCGAGGATTTGCGCCGCACGGCCGAATGGGATCCGGCGGCGGGGCTGAAGCTCGAATATATCGACCCGACGCGCGGCGGTGCCGCCATGCCGACGATCTCGACCTTCCTGCAGCTTCTGCCCAAGGGCTTTGCCGGCGCCACATATCGCAGCACGGAGAACACGGTCTATTCGCCGATCGAAGGGCGGGGCCGCGTCATCGTCGGCGAGGGCGCGGGCGAGCGCGCGATCGCGTGGAAGCCGCGCGACATCTTCGTCGTGCCGTGCTGGGTCCCCTACCGGCTCGAAGCCGCCGAGGACGCGACGCTCTTCAGCTTCTCCGACCGCGTCGCGCAGCAGAAGCTCGGCTTCTGGCGCGAAGAGCGGCCGAAGAACTGACCCGGGAACGGCCCAAAGCTTCTGTAGTCCTGATCAGGGATGCGCCAGAGCCGGGCCGTCGCTATTTCTTTCCTTTGGAGTTCAGCTTGACGGCAGCGCGGATGATCTCCTTGAAGGCGGATCCATTGATCTTGTCGCCTTCATGCAGATCGATTGCGCGCCGTGCGTTGCCATCGAGGCTGGCATTGAAGATGCGCTCGGGGTCTTGGATGGACGCGCCCTTCAGGAACGTGAGCTTGACGAGAGTCTTGTAGGACTCGCCTGTGCAGACGATCCCGCCGTCGGACCAGACCGGAACTCCCCGCCACTTCCATTCTTCCGTGATCTTGGGGTCTGCCTCTTTGATCAGCTTGCGAACGTGCGCCAGCGTCTCGCCACGCCAGTCGCCGAGCTCTGCGATCCTCTCGGTGATGAGCTGAGACGGCGATTTGCTTTGATGAGTGTCGGATTTCTTCATCTTCTCAACCAGAGCGTGCGACCGAACTAAGCTGTGCGGTCGCGGAGACACGAAACCAACTCAGACGCCCTCGTTCCCGCGAAAGCAGGACCCCGGAAGCCGTGATGCGAGGGCGGCCCTCTCGCCCCCGTTTGTGCGGGGGCGACAGGATCGGGCGCCTCAGAGTTTTCCGGCGAACGCGTCGGCGATGAAGGCGTGCGCGAGGGTGTAGCCGTGGCGCGTCGTCGGCTCGTGATAGACGGCGGCGCCGGGGCGGTTGGCGCCGGGATCGGTGAAGGCGTGGACGACGCCGCCCCACATCAGCATGGCCCAGCGCGCGCCGGCCGCGTCCATCTCGGCCTCGAGCGCGTCGCGCTCGGCCTTGGGCGCCACCGGATCGGCCGCGCCGTGCACCACCAGCACCGCGGCCTTCACCTCGCCCTTCTTCGCCGGCATCGACGTCGCGAACGAGCCATGCATCGACACGACCGCCTGCACGTCAGCCCCGCTGCGCGCGAGGTCGAGGACGTTGGCGCCGCCGAAGCAATAGCCGATCGCCGCGCGGCGGCGGCGGTCGCCGATGTCGCGCTTCTCGGTCTCCTTCAGCATCGTGTCGAAGCCGGCGACGATGCGGCGCCGCGTCTCGCCCGCGTCCTTCATCAGCGGGCCCAGAAACTCCATCGGATTTTCCTTGCCGGTCGGCTTCTTGCCCTCGCCATACATGTCGGCGACGAAGACGATGTAGCGGTCGCCGGCAAGCTGGCGCGCGACGTTGGTGGCGCTCGGGATGATGCCGAGCCAATTCGGCGCCATCAGCAGCAGCGGGCGGATCGTGCGGGTCTCCTCATAGACGAGCTGGCCCTGGCAATTGAGCCCGGACACGGAATAGTTGACGGTATCGACCTTCATGGGTGCCTCCCTGGCGAAGTCGCCTCTATCCAAGACCGGCGCGCACCCAAGCGCAAGTCAGGCCGGCGAGAGCCGCTCCAGGACCTGCGCCCGCGTCTCGATCGCGAAGAAATACGCCGTGACCGCGCCCATCAGCGCGAAGAGCCCGAACATCACATAGACGGCGTTGAGGCCCCAGACCGGCAGGATGAATCCGACGACCGTGGTGCCGACCATCGAGGCGCCGCGCTGCCACGCGCTCGCGACGCCCCCGCCCAGCGCGCGCAGATGCGTCGGATAGATCTCCGCCGTGTAGGTCGCGAGCCCCAGGAGCGAGGCGGTGAGGAAGATCCAGGCGATCGTCACGACGACCAGCGTGCCGACCGCGCTCAGTTGCGGCAGGAAGGCGAAGGCAAGAAGCGGGATGCAGCATCCGCCCATGCTGATGATGAACATCGGCCGCCGCCCGATCGCCTCGATGAGATAGATCGTGAGGAACGCGCCGAAGAGGCCGATGCCGCTGATGGTGAAGCCGAAGATGAGCGCCGTCTGCACGTCGAGGTGATAGACGGTGCGGAAGATGGTCGGGACCCAGGCGGTGATGCCGTAGGACACGAAATAGGCGCCGATCCACATCAGCCAGACCGAGATCGTGCGCTTCAAGTAGATGCCCTTGAAGAGATCGCGTACGCGCGGGCTGACCTCGACCACCATCGGCAGGCTCGCGGGCAAGGGCGGGATGGCTTTGCCTTCGCGCGCGGCGATCCCTTCGATCATGGCGAGCGCGCGGTCGGCCTCGGCAAAGCGGCCCTGGCTCGCGAGCCAGCGCGGCGATTCCGGCAGGAGCGCGCGCAACGGGATCGCGAGGAAGGCCGGCACGGCGCCGATCACGAACATCCAGCGCCAGCCCCAGTTCGGCACGACATAGATCGCGACCAGCGCCACGGCCAGAAGCCCGATCGAGAACAGCACCTGGACGTTGAGCGAGAAGCGGCCGCGGCCCGGCGCCTTGGCGAACTCGTTGACATAGGCCGCCATCAGCGGCACCTCGCCGCCCAAGCCGATGCCTTGGGCGAAGCGCAGCCACCACAGCACGTCGTAGCTGGTGGCAAAGGCGCAGGCGAGCGCGCCGAGCGAGAAGATCAAAAGCGTCGCCAGCATCGACTGGCGCCGGCCCCAGCGCTCGGCGATCCAGCCGAAGCCGATCGCGCCGATGAGCTGCCCGCCGAAGCCGATGCCGATGAGCGAGCCGATCTGCGGCGGGCTCAAATGCCAGGAGCCCACGAGCGGCGGCAGGACGTACGCGATCGCCACGGAATCGAACGCGTCGAAGAACCACGCGGTGCAGATGATGAGCCGCATGGTGCGGTGCCAGGAGCAATAGGGCAGCCGCTCGAGCCGCGCCACGACGTGGCGCATGTCGCCGTGCTCGCGCACGGACGCGATCTCCGTCATGCTTAACCCTCCCTGTCTCGAACCGCGTTTTTTGTTGTGCGGCGGGCTATAGTCGCACGGATCGTCAGGCCACGTCACCAAGGAGCCGTCCTCTCGATGAGCCCACCCTTCGAATCTTCCCGGCGCGGGGCCGATCCGGTCGTGACCGAGATCGTGCGCAACGGCGTCATCGCCGTGACCGAGGAGATGAAGACGAACCTCATGCGCACCGCCTACAACATGATCATCTACGAGGCGCTCGACTTCACCACCGGGCTCTTCACGCCCAAGGGCGAGACCGTGTCGATCGGCATCGGGCTGCCGACCTTCATCCGCGGCATGGCCGAGACGATCAAGTCGGAACTCGCGCATTTCGGGCCGGACGGGATCGAGCCGGGCGACATCCTCATCACCAATGACGCCTATACGACCGGCAGCCACCTCTATCACATCACCCTGACGCTGCCGATCTTCCACAAGAAGACGCTCGTCGGGTTTGCCTGCTGCATGGCGCATTGGATCGATATCGGCGGCACGCTGGGCGGCATCACCACTGACATCTATTCCGAAGGGCTCCAGGTGCCGTACCTGAAGCTCTACAAGGCCGGCAAGATCAACCAGGACCTCGTCGACATCATCCGCATCAACGTGCGCATTCCAACGCGCGCATTGGGCGATCTGCGCGCGCAGGTGACGGCGGTGAAGACCGGCGAGCGCCGCTTCCTCGAACTCGTCGAGCGCTATGGCCGCGACGAGGTCGCGGCCGCGATCGCCGCCATCATGGATCATTCCGAGCAGAAGGCGCGCGAGCGCACGCGCACCATCCCCGAGGGAACATACGAAGCCGAATCCTACATGGACGATGACGGCATCGATGTCGGCAAGCGCGTGCCGATCAAGGTCAAGGTTTCGGTCGCGGCCGACGAGATGACGATCGACCTCACCGACGTGTCGCAGCAGGTGCGGGGATTCTTCAATTCGGGCGCCACGACCGGGCTCGGCTGCACCCAGGTTGCCTATAAGTGCGTCACCTCGCCGCGCGATTATCCGATCAATGACGGCTCGTTCCGCAGCCTCAGATCGATCGTGCCGGCGGGCCGCGTCGTCAGCGCCGTGCGGCCCGCGCCGATGCGGCAATGGATGACCTTTCCAATGACCATCATCGACACGGTCTTCAGGGCGTTGCAGCCAGCCATTCCCGACCGCGTCATCGCCGGCCACCATGCCGACCTGATGAGCGCCAACATCCACGGCATCGACCCGAGGAAGCGCGAATTCTTCATCGGCGGGTTCGGACCCCTGGGCGGCGGCTGGGGCGCCAAGCGCAGCGAGGACGGCGTCTCCGCCACTGTCTGCCTCAATGACGGCGACACGCACAACGCGCCGTGCGAACAGGTCGAAACGAAAATCCCGGTCGTGGTCGAGCGCCACGCGCTGGTGCCGGATTCGGGCGGCGCCGGGCGTAACCGCGGCGGGCTTGGCGTCGAGCGGCTCGTGCGCGTGCTGGCGCCGGTCGTCTGCAACAGCCGCATCGACCGCGTCCATTGCAAGCCGTGGGGGCTCGACGGCGGGATGGACGCGACCGGCAACGAGCTCGCGGTGAAGCGCGACGGCGTGTGGAAGTCGGATTATCCCAATGCCAAGGTGTCCTACATCGATCTGAAGCCGGGCGACGCCTATCGCATCCGCTCCGGCGGCGGCGGCGGCTATGGCCCGCCGTGGCAGCGCCCGATCGAAAAGGTGCAGGAGGATGTGCGCCAGGGCTATGTCAGCGCGACGCAGGCGGAAAAAATCTACGGCGTGGTGCTCGATCCCGAGACCTTCGCGCTCGATCTCGCCGCGAGCGAGCGATTGCGCGCGCACATGAGCGCCGCGGGGACGGGGGCGGCATGAGCCCGCTCCTCGAGCCGATCCGCGTCGGCCCGTTCGCGCTCAGGAACCGCGTCGTCCTGGCGCCGATGCAGCGCGCGCGCAACGATGCCGAGCGCGTGCCGACCGACATCATGTGCCAGTACTATATCCAGCGCGCGTCGATGGGATTACTCATCTCGGAAGCCTCGAGCGTGTCGCCCTTGAGCGTTGGGCGTCCGGGCGCCGCGGCGATCTTCCGGCCGGCCCAGGCCGAAGGCTGGCGCCGCGTCGCAAGCGCCGTCCACGCGCATGGCGCGACGATGTTCCAGCAGCTTTATCATGTCGGGCGCAAATCCGATCCCTCGCGCATGCCGCCCGGCGAGATCCCGGTCTCGGCCTCGGCCGTGCCGGCCAAGGGGCAGGTGAACGGCGCCAATGGCCCCGTCGAATTCGCGACGCCGCGCCCGCTCGCGACCGACGAGATCGCGGGTGTGGTTGGTCAGTTCCGCCAGGCCGCCAAGAATGCGCGCTATGCCGGCATGGACGGGATCGAGATTCACGGCGCCAACGGCTATCTCATCATGCAGTTCCTGTGCGACGGCACCAACAAGCGCACGGACCGCTATGGCGGCGCCATCGCCAATCGCGCGCGGCTGCTGTTGGAGATCGTCGAAGCCGTCATCGGCGAGGTCGGAGCCGAGCGCACCGCCGTGCGCATCTCGCCGCATTTCCGCACCGACGGGATCGGCGATACCGATGCGCCCGCGCTCTTCGGCCATGTCGCGGCGGCGCTCAAGGACTTGGGCGTGGCCTATCTCCACATCATCGAGGCGGACCATCCGGGCACGCCGCAATCGCCGCCCGACGGCATGCGGCGGCTTGCGCCGGAATTGCGCCGCGCGTTCGGCGGGCCGGTCGTCGTCAATGGCGGCTACACTCTCGAAAGCGCCGAGCGCGCGCTCGCCGCCGGCGCGGCCGATGCGGTCTCGTTCGCGGCGCTCGCGATCGCCAATCCCGATCTGCCGGAACGATTGCGCCGGAAGGCCACGCTCAACAAGCCCGATCACGCGACCTTCTATGACGGCGGCGCCAAAGGCTATACCGACTATCCCGCGCTGACCTCCGACTGACGGGCGAGCGGCCGGCAGTTGGCGATGAACTGCGCCGCGCTTTTCTCCCACGAGCGCGTGAGCGCGAAGGCGCGGCACGACGCGCGCGAAATCCCGAGCGCCTTCACGCACGCGGCACCGAGATTCTCGTCGAGACTGCCGACCGGATTTCCGTCGATCACGTCTTTCGGTCCCATCACCGGATAGGCCGCGACCGGCACGCCGCAGGCGAGCGCTTCGAGCTGCACGATGCCGAACGTGTCGGTGCGGCTCGGGAAGACGAACACGTCGGCGGCGGCAATGTGCGCGGCCAAGGTCTCGCCTTCCATCGTGCCGAGGAAATGAGCGCGCGGGAAGCGGCGTTTGAGCTCGGCCATTTGCGGCCCGTCGCCGATCACGACTTTCGAGCCGGAGAGGTCGAGCGCCAGGAACGCCGGCAAATTCTTTTCGACCGCGACGCGCCCGACGCTGACGAAGATGGGGCGCGGCAGGTCGAGCGATGCCACGCGATCGGGCGAGAAGAGCGCGGTGTCGACGCCGCGCGTCCACATGGCGAGGCGTTGGAAGCCGCGTGCGACGAGCTCGTCGCGCAACGACTGGGTCGAGATCATGGTCAGTTGCGCCGCCGCATGGAAATTGCGCAAGACCGCGTAGCTCCAAGATTCGGGGATGGGAACGCGCGCCGAGATATATTCCGGAAAGCGCGTCATGAAGCTTGTCGTAAACGCAAGGCCGCGCTTCACGCAATAGCGCCGCGCGAAAATGCCGATCGGGCCTTCGGTCGCGATGTGAATGGCATCGGGCGCCGCCCGCTCGATGCGGCGGGCGATTTCGCGCGCGCGCGGCACGGCGAGGCGGACGCTCGAATAGGTCGGCAGCGCGAAGGAGGGGAAGCCTTCGGGCGTCAGGAAATCGATCTCCGTTCCCAAATGCCGCGCCTGCGCCTGGAGCGATTTGAGGCTGCGGACGACGCCGTTCACCTGCGGGTGCCAGGCATCGGTGGCGATGAGGATGTGCTTCATGGCAGCCGCAGGAGGGACCGGCCCATGCGGATCGTGGCGCCTTGGCGCACGCCATCGCTGAGCGCAAAGCCCTTGGGCGCGAGCACGATGATGGTCGAGCCATGCTCGAACCAGCCCATCTCCTCGCCTTTTTCGTAAGACGTGCGGTCGTGGAGGCGGATGCCGGCAACGAGGATCGCCGCGACCGGGACAAGCGTCACGACTGCGCCGGCGCCGCCCACCCGCAGCACGCACTCGATCACCGCGCGCGCGTTGCGGCAGAACAGCTTCTCGATGCGCCTGAGCGCGATCGGATTGACGTTCCAGGTGTCGCCGTCGATGCGCGCGACCGATCGGACGGCGCAGTCGTAAGGCGCGTGGAAACGGTGATACATGCTCGAAGTGAGGCGGAGCGTCGCGAACTGCCCATCGGCGTAGCGGCGCGCAAGGCGCCCATCGCGTAACAGCTCGGCGAGCGTGTAGCTCAATCCCTTCGCCTGGATGAGCGTGCCGTCCTCGATGCGCCCGCACGCGCCCACGATGGCGTCGCACGGGCTCGCAAGGACCTGCGGATCGCAATCGACCGGGCGCGCGCCCGGCTTCAGCGTTCGCGTGAAGCAGGCGTGCAGGCTCGCGAAGCGCTCGACGCCCGAATCGCTCAGGTCGAGATCGGCGAAAAGCCGCCACGCGGCGATCGACGCGCGCGCCAGAAACGGGCTCTCGACGCGGCTCAATCGGCCGAAGATTTGCGTCGCGAGCCGGCGCGGGATGCGATTGGACAGGAGGAAGTTCAACTCCTCCCGCAGCGAGATTTTCGCGATTTCCGAGTCCGCTGTCATGCCTTTGTCAAACTCATCGAGTAAGGGGTTCGGCCATGGCACCAGACCTCACGACAACGACCGCGCTTGCCTTGGGTGCGCTCGTGCTGGCCGCATCGGCGGTCAGGCTCAAATCGCGCGTCGAGCTTTCGCGGGCGAAGCACGCCTCGCTCGGCGGCCATTCGCGCATCGCCCGGCGCGTCGCATCGCTCGTTCCGTCCTACCATTACGAGGGTCAGCACTTCTTCAGCGTGGACGGCGCGCCCGAGGACATCGCGGCCGAGCGGCGCGCGGATTTCGAGCGCTTGGCCGCGCTCTACCGCGCGCGCTACCCGAAGACGCTGGCGCTCACCGCGGAAGCCGCGCCCGTCATCTCGGATTTGCAGTTCACGCAGTCCTACCGCGTGCCGTTCCAGTTCAGCCGCTTCGCGCGCCGGCATCTGCCGGTGGGCGCGTTCCTCGAAGCCTCGTCGGGCGTCACGGTGAGCGATCTCGACGGCAACCGGCTCTACGACCTGACCGGCTCCTATGGCGTCAATCTCTTCGGCACCGATTTCTACAAGGACTGCATCGAGCGCGCGAACGAGCGCGCGCGCGGATTGGGCCCGGTGCTCGGCGCCTATCATCCCGTCGTCGCCGACAACGCGCTCCGCATCGCGCGGCTTTCCGGCATGGACGAAGTGTCGTTTCACATGTCGGGCACCGAAGCGGTGATGCAGGCGGTGCGGCTTGCGCGCTATCACACGCGGCGCTCGCACCTCGTGCGCTTCTGCGGCGCCTATCATGGCTGGTGGGGCGACGTGCAGCCGGGCGTCGGCAATCCGGTGCCCGCGCGGCAGACATACACATTGAAGGAAATGTCCGAGGATTCGCTGCGCGTGCTGGCGCGCCGCCGCGACATCGCCTGCGTGCTCGTCAACCCGCTCCAGGCGCTGCATCCGAACGGCGCGCCGCCCACGGATTCGACGCTCGTCGACAGCGCCCGCTCGGCGCATTTCGACCGCGCCGCCTATGCCGCGTGGCTGAAGCGTCTGCGCGCGCTCTGCACCGAGCGCGGCATCGTCTTGATCTTCGACGAGGTGTTCGTCGGCTTCCGCCTGGCGCCCGGCGGCGCCCAAGAGTATTTCGGCGTCGCGGCCGACCTCGTGACTTACGGCAAGAGCCTCGGCGGCGGCCTGCCGATCGGCGTCGTCTGCGGCAGGAAGCATCTGATGAAGCGCTTCCGCGAGGATCGGCCGGCCGACATCTGCTTCGCGCGCGGCACGTTCAATTCGCACCCTTACGTCATGGCGGCGATGAACGAGTTCCTGCGCCGCCTCGAGGAGCCGGACATCCTCGCCCTCTACGATGGCCTCGACGAGAGCTGGAACCGGCGCGCCGCGACGCTCAACCGGCGTCTCGCCGAGGCGGATGTGCCGGTGCGGGTGGCGAACCTCTCGTCGATCTGGACCGTCTCCTACACCGAGCCGTCGCCCTATAACTGGATGTTCCAGTATTACCTGCGCGCCGAAGGGCTGGCGCTCTCCTGGGTCGGCACCGGGCGGCTCATCTTCAGCCTCAATTACACCGAGGAAGATTTCGAAGGCGTGGCGGAGCGCTTCGTCGCGGCGGGCGCGGCGATGCGGCGCGCGCGCTGGTGGTGGCGCGACGCGCGCGCCAGCAACACGGGCATCAAGCGCCGCATCCTGCGCGAGATGATGGCTCATCGCTTCGGCCGCGCCGGCCGGGACGCGGCCTAGCCGCGCCCCTCGAGCGCCACCTCGTCGTCGAGCTCGTCGCCGTCGTCGTCGAGCCAGCGGCGCAGCAGGCCGAGCGGCGCCTCGTGGTAGAGCTTGATGTCGTTGAACGGGTCGGTGATGATTTTCGTCGCCCACACGAGGCCCGTCTGCACGTCGCGCAGGAAGAAGAGCTGCACCGTGCGGAAGATGAGGCCGGCAAAGCCGATGAAGAGCCACGCCTGCCCGACCTGGCGCACGAAGCCGGCGAAGCTCGCCTCGGCGCGCGGGCGCAACAGCCCGAACAGGCTCGGCTCGAAATAAAGCACGACCGGCGACAGCGCCCAGATCGCCATCAGCACGACCTTGCGCTTCAAATTGTAGCCGACCTTGATCTCTTCCTTGTATTCGTGCGTCGCCTGGTTCACCGCGTCATAGCCTTTCGGCTCGAAGAAGAAATGGCCGCACTGGCGGCTCGTCATGGCGATGGTCCAGGCGATGAGCGCGGCCAGCGCCGGGCTCCAGAACAGCACGACATAGGCCACGAGGAAGCTGCTCGCGCTCAAGAAATGCAGCGACTGGTTGACGGGGCTGTGATGGTAGTAGCGATGGTCGTCCCACCGCTGGATCTTCAGCACTTCCATGAAACCATGCATGCGGCGTCTCGCTTTTTCAGAGGGATTGCGATTTCCGAAACCTGACGAGCGAAAAATGACCGAACGGCGGCATGGCGCGGCGCTCGACGAGGCGCACGTCCGGCCGCCGCTCGGTCCAGCGGGCGAAGCGCTGCCACGGAAACTCGGTGCGCCAGCCGAGGCGGCGAACGATGGGCTGAAGCAGCCGCTCGACCACGCGGCGCGGGCCTCTTTCCGCGCCGATGCGGCTCAGGATGATGATCTCGCCGCCGGGCCGGACCGTGCGCGCGAGCTCGTCGAGCACGGCTTCGGGGTTCGGCACGGTCGAGACGACGTAATGCGCCACGACCACGTCGAAGGAGGCATCGGCGAAGGACAGGTGCTCGGCATCCATCACCTCGAGCCGTTCGACATTGTCGAGGCCCTGCTCCTCGATCCGCGCGCGCGCCTTCTTCAGCATCCCTTCCGAGAGGTCGATGCCGACGATGCGGTTGTGCGGCGAATATCCGGGAAGCGAGATGCCGGTGCCGACGCCGACTTCGAGGATGCGGCCGCCGACTTCCTCGGCCGCGGCGATCGCCGCGCGCCGCCCGAGGGCGAAGATCGCGCCGAACAGAAGATCGTAGACGGGAGCCCAGCGCGTATAGGCATTGCGGACGCTGATGGTGTCGAGCTCTGCCGTCATGCCCCGTGCCGTAACCGCCCGCCCGAATGTGACGCCGGTTTCTTCGTTGCGGCGAGAAGCTAGTCGCGGACGATTGCAGTTGTGTGAAACGCGGCTGCGACAAGGCGCGCGCCGGCGAATTGCGCGACGCTCGCGGGTCGAGCGGGCGCGTTACAGCCGTATGACGGCCGAGTTGTTCCCGCGAATCGGGGCCTCGCGCCGACGCCGCGCGTGGCATAGCATCGCCCGTCTCTGGCACATCGGGCGATGGAAAAAATGACGAAGCGATTGACGATCGGCGTTCTCGCCGCGGTTCTCGTGTCCGGCGCGGCGAGCGCGGCGGACCGGGCTCATTTCACGCTGCGCTCGCCCGCCTTCACGGACGACGCGACGCTGCCGCTGAAATATGCCGGCGGCGCGCTCTGCGGCGGCAACGGCAAGGGCGGCGATACTTCGCCGCCGCTCGCCTGGTCGCACCCGCCGGCCGGGACGAAAAGCTTCGCCGTGCTGATGATCGACGTCGATGGGCGGCGCGGCCTCGGCTCGGTGCATTGGGTCGCCTACGGCATTGCGCCGACGCGCACGAGCGTGAAGGCCGGCGAGGGCGGCGCCGCGGCGCCGGCGAAGGACATCGTCGAAGGCAAGAACTCGCGCGGCACGGCGGGCTATACCGGCCCGTGCGGGCCGCCCGCCGACGCGCCGCATCATTATGCGATCGACGTGCTGGCGCTCGATCTCGCGCCCGGCGCGCTCCAGCCGGGGCTCGACCGCGATGCGTTGCTGAAGGCGATCGCCGGCCACAGTCTCGGGCCGGCGAGCCTCGTCGTGCGCTATCGCCGCGCAGAGTAGGGTGCGATCCATCCAGGTTGAAACATCTTTCCGTCGCCCCCGCGAAAGCGGGGGCCCAGGGCAGCCATACGTCGCTTACCCTGGGTTCCCGCTTGCGCGGGAACGACGAACTTACATCGGTGAAGCGAGGTCTATCCCACAGCTTCAGCCAGCGGCACGCGCGTGACTTTGTGGCGCTGCAGGATCGGCAGCACCTCGGTGCCGAAGCGGCGGATCTGCTTCAAGAACATGTCCTGCGGCACGGCGCCGCGATTCATGCTGACGATGAGCGTGTCGGAGCCGAGCTGCTCGGCCTCGGCGATGATCCGGTCGGCGACGCGCTTCGGGGTTCCCCAGGGGCCGTTCTCGGCCTGCTTCACGATCTCGTCCATCGTGATGTCGCGCACGCGGTTGCTGTCGTCGAAGGCGGCCGCCCGGTTCTCGGGCCGCAGATATTGCGCCGCGCTGTCGGAATGATAGGCCCCGGTCTCGCTCAATTTCACATGGTCGAAATTGTAGAGCACGTTGTGGAAATAGAGCGCGTAGGGCCCGTATTCCTCGATCGCCTGCTGCGTGCTGTCGGCGACATAGGCATCGAGGCTGATGGTGACGTGGTTGGGCGTGATGCGCTTGCCGCGCGCGGCAAGGCAGCTTGCGTAGTAGCGCACGATGTCCTCGCGCGCGGGGCCCGAGGCGATGCCGGGTGTGATCGGGATGTCGCGCGCGGCGGCCCATTCGATCGACTCCTTGGAGCGGCTCACCGGCATCCACACGGGCGGGTGCGGCTGCTGGACGGGCCGCGGCCAGATCGCGACGTCCTTGTAGGAATGAAAGCGCCCGGCGAAGGAGAAGCTCTCCTTGGTCCACGCCTCGACCATGACGTCGTAGCATTCCTCGAAGCGCGCGCGCGATTCCTCCAAGGCCACGTTGAAGACGCGGTATTCGCGCGCGACGCCGCGCGCCACGCCGCAGATGATGCGGCCGTTCGAGAGGCAATCGAGCATGGCGATTTCCTCGGCGAGCCTGAGCGGCTCGTGGATCGGCAGGAGGTTGCCGTACATCAAAAGCTTCAGCCGCTTCGTGCGCTGCGCCGCCGACGCCGCGATGAGATTGGGCGAGTTCATCAACCCATAGGGCGTGACGTGATGCTCGTTGAACGCCACGCCGTCGAAGCCCAGCCGTTCGAGCTCGACCCAGGCGTCGAGATGCTCCTCATAGGTCTGCACCGCGACCTGGGGGCGAAAATATTTCTTCTCCATCGGGTAGGGCAGGCGCCCATCGACCCGCAGATGGTCGAGATGCTCGGCATAGGCGACGAGATCGAAAACGAAGACCTTCATGTCTTTCCTCCGCGTGCCCGGATTGGCGCACGGATGGAGCGGAGTTTCAAGCATCGTGCCCGGCGCCCATCGTGCTAGTCTTCGCGCGGGCGCCCGGCGGTTGCGCCTCGGGGGATTTCTATGACGAGATTGGGACTGGCGCTTTCGCTCGCGCTCTTGGCCGCGCTCGCCGCGCCCGGCGCGTCGGCCGAGGCGATCACCATCGGCGTTTCGAAGAACACCGTCTCGCCGGCGATCCTGCTCGCGCAGGGCAACGGCTATTTCGCCGCGGAGGGATTGGAGAGCAAGCTCACCACCATGGTCGCGGGCGCCGAAGAGATCGCGGTCGCCGTCGCCTCGGGCGCCTTCGATTTCGGCGGCGCGGGAACCTCGGGCGGGCTCTTCAATCTCGCGAGCCAGATGCGCATCATCGCCGGCGGCATCCACGAATCGCCGGGCTTCCAGGGCCTCGTCATGGTGGTGGGCAACCGCGCCTGGGACGGCGGCATCAAATCGTTCCGCGATCTCGCGCACGTCAAATCCTATGCCGTGACGCAGGTCGGCGGGCCGACGCATTACGCGCTCGTCCTGGCCGCGGCGAAATACGGCTTCGACCTCGGCGGCGTGCGCATCGTGCCGCTGCAAAATCCACAGAACGAATTGGCGGCGCTGACCGGCGGGCAGGTCGATGCGACCGCGCCGCCCACCTCCGCGACTGCGGCCGCGATCGCGAAAGGGAACGTGAAGCTGCTCGGCTATGTCGGCGACGAGACGCCGTTCCAGTTCGGCGTGGCGTTCGCCTCGACCAAGATGCTGGAGCGGCGCGACACGGTCGAGCGCTTCCTGCGCGCCTACAAGAAAGCGGCGCGGGTTTTCCACGACGCCTTCACCGGCCCCGACGGCGCGCGCCGCGACGGGCCCGAAGCGCCGGCGATCCTGGCGCTGCTGGCGCAGGAGTTGGGATTGAGCGTCGATGACGTGAAGCTCGGTATCCCGTACATCGATCCGGACGCCCGGCTCGACGTGACGGACGTCGGGCGCCAGCTCGATTGGTTCAAGTCGCAAGGCATGGTGAAGCCCGCCGTCGATGCGAGCGCCATCATCGACGCGCGCTACGTCGTCCCGCTGCCGGAGAAGTGAGCTAAGGCTTCGCTGCGGCCGCGCCGCGCGGGGGCGCGAGCCAGGCGGCATCGATCTTGGCGGCGGGATCGACGGCGTGGCGCGCGCGGTCATAGGGCTTGCGCCCGAACCAGGCGCAGGCGAGCCCGACCGCGATCACCGGCAACGACACGAGGCCCAGCGCGTCGCGCAGCCCGTCGGGGCCGTGAAAGAGGTAATCGGTCGACAGGCCGATCGCGAGCGGGCCGATGCCGTAGGAGAACATCGAGCTGCACACCGCCCAGGCGGCGATCGAACGCGCGCGCAGATGCGGCGGGAACATCTCCTGCATGACGTTGCCGTACTGCATGAAGCCGATGCCGTCGGCGAAGGTGAAGAGGAACACGAAAACGAGCGACAGGTTCGGATCGTCGGAGAAGAGGATGCCGAGCGCGCACACGATCCAGGCGCAGAACATGATGACGAGCGTCGGGAGTTTCCCGCCGCGCATGCCGGCCCGCATCATCCAGTCGGCGATATAGCCGCCCGCGACCGCGCCGGTGACGCCGGCGATCGTCGTGACCCAGCCGACGTGAATGCCGGCCGTGACCGGCGGCAGCTTGAAGACGCGGATGAAATATGTCGGCAGCCACGCGAACCAGCCGATCGCGAGAATACCGAGACAGACATAGCCGCCGATGACGAGAACGAACGCCGGCCAGATGCGCCGCAAATGCGCGAGGAACGCCACCTCGCCCGATGCTGCGCGCTCGTGGGCGAGGCGCGGCGGCTCGCGTACCGTGCCGATCAGGAGCGCGAGGATGAGGGTGATGAGGCCCACGACCATGAAGGCCGCGTGCCAGAGCGAGGTCGCGCCGATCCCCGGCACGGACACGGTATCGACGCCGCGAAACGTCGCCAGGATCGCGCCGCCGATGAGATAGGACAGCCCGATGCCGCCGAACCCGCCGATGCCGAAGACGCCGACCGCGGCGCCGCGCCGCGCCTTCGGGAAATAGTCCGAGATGAGCGCGAAGGCCGCGGGCATGAGCGCCGCCTCGCCGATGCCGAGGCCCATGCGCGTGAACAGGAGCTCGGTGAAGGTGGTGGTGAAGCCCGAGGCGATGGTGCTGCAGCCCCAGAGCGCGGTGCCGAACATCAAGACGTTGCGCCGGCTGCGGCGGTCGGCGTACCAGGCGAACGGAATGGCCATGAGCCCGTTCAGCACCGAGAACGAATAGCCGTTCAAAATACCGATCTCGGTATCGTTGATGGCAAGATCGCGCCGCACCGGCGCCACCAGGAGCGTCAGGATGTTGCGATCGACGAAATACATGAAATAGCAGAGCAGCAGGAAGAAGAGCGCGTAAGAGGCCGAGGCGAGCGAGGGATAGCGCGCCCCGTCGGCGCCGGTCGTGCGGTCTCTCATCGCTTCGCCCTCGCGCGCCTAGCCTAAAGCGTCTTCATGCGGTCGTCGACCGTGCGCTGCGCCACGCCGGGCCGGCCGGTACGGTAGGATTGCTCCAGCAGCGCGCGGATATAGGGGCCGGCTTCGACCGGCTCGTATTTCGGCGGATTGCCCGGGCCCTGGCACGTCGGCAGACATTCGATCCGCGCGTTCGTGTGCGGGTTGAAGAAGAGCGGCAGCGAAATGCGCGCGGCCGCGCTCGTGCTGAAATTCGAGGCGCGATGGAGGCTCGAGCGATAGAGCCCGTTGGTCCAGCGCGCGAAGAGGTCGCCGAGGTTGACGACGAAGGCGCCCGCGAGCGGCGGCACGTCGATCCATTCGTCCGCTGCATCGCGGATCTCGAGCCCGCCCAGCCCATCCTGCGACAGCAGCGTGAAGCTGCCGTAATCGGTGTGCGGCGAGATGCCCCACTGCGTGCGCCCGACCGTCGCGGGGTCGAGCGGCGGGTAATAGTTGTAGGTGAGCGAGGTGTTGGGATGGCGGTGCGAGGCGTCGAAATAATCTTCCGCGAGATCGAGGCTGAGAGCGAGCGCGCGGCAGAGCTGGTGCCCGACCGCGACGCGCCGCATGATGTGCGCGCTGACGAATTCGCGAAAGCCCGGCAGGAGCGCCGGATCGGGCCAGTTGCCGCGGCCCACGGCCGGGTTCTCGCCTTGGGGCTCGCCCGGCAGATGGTCGCGCGGCAGGACGAAGGTTTCCTTCTGGTCGGCGTCCTTGTCGGGATTGGCGTCGGGATTCATGCCGCCCACCGGCATCCAGCCCTGGCGCGCGGGATTGGTGCTCTTGTCGAGCTTCATCTTCTCGGCGCGCGGCAACTGGAAGAATTTGAGGCCCCATTGGTGCGCCGCGTCGAACTCGGCTTGCGCGATCCCGTGATTGACGAGATAGAAGAAGCCGGTGTTGACGCAGGTCGCGCGCAGCGCCTTCGCCACGTCCTTGCGCGCCGCGAGATCCGCGCCCCCGGTATAGGCGGCGAAATCGATGACGGGGATCGTTTGCGTCGAGCGCCGCCGCGCCTGCACCGCCGCGCGCCGCGCGCGGTTGTCGAAATCGGCGAGAAGCGCCACGCCATCGTCCCTGATCGTCTCCACCATGGGAGTCTCCATCACGATTGGAGGATCTTGTCCGACATCTTTTCCGCGATCATGAGCGTCGTCAAATTGGTGTTGCAGCGCGGCAGGTTGGGCATGACCGACGCATCGACGACGCGCACCCCCGCTACGCCCCTCACCGTGCCGTCGGTGAGCGTCACCGCCTTCGGATCGTCGGCCTCGCCCATGCGGCAGGTGCAGGAGAGGTGCTTGATGCCCATCGCGGTCGCGCGCACGTAGTCCTCGAGCATGCCATCGTCGCCCAGCATGAGACTGAGTGGCGGCGCCTCGCTGATCTGGGTGTTGATGATGCTGTCGCGCAGCTTCGCCGGGCCGTCGAGCAGCAATCCGGCCGCGCCCATCGTGACATAGTTCTTGAAAGTGACGGCGCTCGCTTGGCGCGCGCGCTGCGACAGGCGTGCGCCGAAGGGCGAGCGCGTCACCTGCTTCACCGGCGCCGTGTCGAAGAGCGAGGCGACGAAGCGCAAGCCCGCCATGAGCCGGCGCAGATCGCGCAGGTCGTCGAAATAGTTGAGCTCGACCTTCGGCTCCGTGCGCCAATCGGTGCTTTGCAGGCTGATCCGGCCGGCGGAATAGGCCTTGTTGACCCAGGTCATCGCCGTGCCGAGGCGGCGCCCGACGCCGTGCCAGCCGGTGCGGCAGAACACCGAGGTGAACATGTCGCTCGGCGGGCAATCGGCATGGTTCGAGGAATAGCGGAAGGAGATTTGCAGCGGGCGGCTCGCCATGTCGACGCGCGCGCCGCTCGTCACGTAGGCGAGGATGCCGACGCCGGGATGATCGCGCAGATTCTCGCCGACGCCGGGCAGATCGTGCTTCACGTCGATGCCGAGCGCTTTGAGCTGTGGCGCGGGGCCGATCCCGCCGCGCATCAGCATGGCCGGCGAATGGACCGCGCCCGCCGCCAGAATCACTTCCTTCGCCGCATGAGTCTCGCTGCCGCCGGGTGTGGCGACGCGCACGCCCGCGATCCGGCGCCCGTCGAAGATGAGCGCCTCGACCTGGCTGCGCGCCAGGATGCGCAGGTTGGGGCGGGCCCGCACGTCTGCGGTGAGATAGGCCATCGCCGCCGAGACGCGGTGTCCCGCGCGGTTGTTCTGCGTTGCCGCGAAATAGCCGTCGACGAAGGCGCCGTTCTGATCGTCGAGATAGGGGAGGCGCTTGCCCTCGAGCGCGTCAGCCATCGCGTTCGAATAGCCGCACCATTCGCCGCGCTTCATGCGCTGCACCGGCACGGGCCCGCCGGTGCCGTGGAGCGCGCTTGCGCCGTAATCGTCGTCGTCCTCGATTTTCTTGAAATAGGGCAGCACGTCGCGCCACGCCCAGCCGGCGGCGCCGAGCTCCTCCCACTCGTCGTAATCCTCGGGCGCGCCGCGATTGGCGGCCTGGTAGTTGATGCTCGATCCGCCGCCCATCACCCGGCCCTGGTCGTACAGCACCGGCGTCGGCGGGCGCGGATAATTGCGCCGCAACGACTGCGTGTAGGCGACGAGCTTCATCCATTTATAGGCGGGGTTGAGCGCCGCCTTGGGAAACATTTCCAGGATGTCGGCCGGAACCTGCTCGGGCGGCGTGTCGGGGCCGGCCTCGATCAGCAGCACCTGGTTGGCCGAGCGCGCCGAGAGCCGGTTGGCGAGCACGCTGCCGGCCGAGCCGCCGCCGACGATGATGTAGTCGTAGTTCATGCGGTTGCCGGGTCCTTCCTCGGGCAAACAATCCTATCGCCATCCGGCCTGGACGAGAAGCGGATAGGTCGCGCGCTGGAACTCGCGCATGCCCTCGACATAGCGCGCCCAGGACAGGATGACGCCGTCGAACCCCGCTTTCGACAGGCGCAGCAGCCCCTCCACGACCTGCTCCTTCGTGCCGACGATCTGGTAGCCGGCCCAGCCGCCGATGAAATGCACTTTCAGCTCGCGCAGCGCCGCGGCGGGAAAGGTCTCGCTGTTGATGCCAAGCTGGCGCAGCAGGTTGTCGCACGCCTCCCAATCGCCCTCTTCGTGCACATAGTGGTTGAAGAACCGGCGCGCTTCCTGTTCCGTTTCGCCCTGGACGATATAGGCGTTGGTCCAGACCGGCAGCTCGACCTGGCGCGCCTCCCACGCCGCGCGCTTGTAGGCCGCCACTTGCGCCGCCATCGCATCGGGTTCGTGCGAGACGAGCGCGGTGAACGCCACGTCGCAATAGCGCGCGACGAATTCGCGCCCCTTGTCCGAGCCGCCCGCGTTCATCACCACGGGATAGGGCTTCTGGATCGGCTTCGGCTGGAGCCATCCCGCCTTGATGCGATAGAAGCGGCCGTCGAAATCGAACTCCTCTTCCCGCGTCCACAGCAGCTTGATGATCTCGAGCCATTCGATCGCGCGCTCATAGCGCGTGTCGTGATCCATCTGCGGCTCGCCGAACATCTCGATCTCGGGCTGGAACCAGCCGGTGACGACGTTGAGGCTGAAGCGGCCGTTGGTGATGTGGTCGATCGTCGTCGCCTGCTTGGCCGCCATCACCGGATGGACTGTCGGCACGTGCGAGGTGGCGAAAATGCCGCTCTTCTTCGTCATCGCGCCGATGCCGGCCGCCCAGGTGTAGGATTCGAACCCCGCGCCGTTGAAATTGGTGGTGCCGCCGAATCCCTTCCAGCGGCCCACCGGCACGAGCGCCTCGAATTCCATCGCGTCGGCCATGCGCGCGAGCTCGGACGTGCTCGGCCAATCGGCCTTGAGCGTGCCCTCGATCTTCGAGATGGCGCAGCCGTGGCTGAGGTTGCTCGAGAACGTGCCGAGCTTGAGCTTGCGGGGGCCGAAGAGCGGGTTGAGCGCTTGGCGCAACTGCTCCGGACGCGATGTCTCTGCCATCGTCTTCTCCTCTTGCTCGCCCGGCGGGCGGAGTGTGCTACATTGCAAGCAAATAAGGACGGGAGGCAATGCCATGACGACCAGGAAGACGGCCCGGTTCGGCGCAACCGTGGCGCTCGCGGGCGCGGCCGCGCTGGGCCTGCCGGCGCACGCGGCCGATCCGATCAAGGTCGGCGTCCTCTTGCCGCTCAGCGGCAATTTCGCCGAGAACGGCAAGCAGACCCTGACCGGCATTCAGATGTATCTCGACGAGATCGGCAAGAAAGCGGGCGGGCGCGATCTCGAGCTCGTCGTCGAGGACACGCAAGGCAAGCCCGACGTCGCCGTGACCAAGGCCCGGAAGGAAGTCGAGCGCGACGGCGTCGCCATTCTTTCCGGCATCGTCTCGTCCGGCGACGCGCTCGCCGTCAATGACTACTCGCGCGAGGCGAAGGTGCCGCTCCTGCTGTCCGGCGACGCCGGCGTCGACGAGATCACCATGCCGGGGCCGCTCGTCAATCCCTATCTCGTCCGCACCTCGCAGAATGGCCGCACCGTCGCCGCCGCGGGCGCCGACTGGGCCTACAAGAAAGGCTGGCGCAAGGTCGTGACGATCGGCTCCGACTATGCCGGCGGCGTCGATACGAATTTCTCCTTCGCGCAGGCTTTCTGCAAGGCCGGCGGCAAGATCGTCCAGGAGAACTGGCCGCCCGTCGGCACCGCCGATTTCGGGCCTTATCTCACGAACCTCGACCGCTCAGCGGACGGCGTCGAGATGTTCGAGCCGGGCGCCGACGGCTTGCGGCTCGGCAAGCAATTCTCCGAGTTCGGTCTGAAGGGCAAGATGCCCGTGATGGACGTCTACGGCACGATCGTCTACGAACCGAACCAGGCGCAGCTCGGCGACGCCGTCCTCGGCATGTATTCGAGTCTGTTCTATTCGCCCTATGTCAAGAACGCCGAGAACGAGAAGTTCGTGCCCGAGTTCAAGAAGCGCATGAATGGGTCCGCGCCATCGAACGAGGGTCCTAACGGCTGGGTCGGCATGCACGCGATCGCCGATGCCGTCACGGCGCTCAAAGGCGACGTCTCCGACAATCTGAAATTCGTCGCGGTGCTGAAAGAGGTGCATTTCGACTCGCCGAAGGGCCCGATCAAGCTCGACAAATACGGCATGGTGATCCAGACCATGTATATCCGCGAGGCCCAGAAGGTCGATGGCGGCATCGGCAACGTGCCGATCGCGTCATATCCCAACGTCGACCAGTTCTGGCCCTTCACGGAGGCCGATTTCCAATCGCTGAAAGCGACCTACAAGGAGTCGAAGGACCAGTTGACCGACTGCGACAAGCTGCTCGCGAAAAAATAACGCTGCGCCGGCGCGTGCCGGAACGAGCGGCGGGCGGCGGCGACATCGAGGGGAGGACACGCCATGACCAGACGGAACGATGCTGAGTCCGACGCGAGCGCGGCGCTCGCCACCGGCGGGCGGCGGGCGCGACGGCGCCTGCTTTTGACGATCGCGGCCGCCTCTTTCGCCGCGTTGACGTTCATCGCGCCGGCGCTCCCGGCGCCCGATGCCGAACCCATCAAGATCGGCGTGCTGCTGCCGCTCACCGGCAATTTCGCCGCACCCGGCGAGCAGACGCTCGCCGGCCTCAAGATCTATTTCGACCAGATCGGCAATAAAGCCGGCGGCCATCCGCTCGAGCTCGTCGTCGAGGATACCCAGGGCAAGCCTGACGTCGCCGAGACCAAGGCGAGGAAGCTCGTCGAGCGCGACGGCGTCCAAGTGCTCACCGGGATCGTCTCGTCGGCCGTGGCGCTCGCCGTCAGCGACTACTCGAAGACCAGCAAGGTGCCACTGGTTCTTTCCGGGGATGCGGCGACCGACGAGCTGACCATGCCCGGCCCGCTCGCCAATCCCTATCTCGTCCGCGTCACCGAGAACAGCCGCACGCCCTCGGCGGTCGCGGCCGACTGGGCCTACAAGACCAAAGGCTGGCGCAAGGTCACGGTCGTGAGCTCCGATTACGTCGCCGGCGTCGATCTCGCCTTCGCGTTCGCGCAGATGTTCTGCAAGCTCGGCGGCACCGTCACCCAGGCGCAATATCCGCCGCTCGATACCACCGACTACGGACCTTATCTCACGAATTTGGACCGCGCGACGGACGCCATGATCGTGTTCACGCCGGGCGCAGCCGGGCTTCGGCTCGGGCGGCAATATGCCGAGTTCGGCCTGAAGGGCAAGCTTCCGGTCCTCGACCTGTTCGGCACGCTCACTTACGAATCCTACCTGCCGCAGCTCGGCGACGCCGCGCTCGGAACCTATTCGGCCCTCATCTACACGCCGCAGCTCAAGACGCCGCTGAACGAGCGCTTCGTCGCGGAATTCAAGAAGCGGACCGGGAACGTCGCGACCAACGAGGGGCCGAGCGGCTATACCGGCGCCCGCGCCATCGTCGACGCCATCAACGCGGTGCACGGCGATCTTGCCGACAAGACGAAATTCATGACCGCGCTCAAAACGGCCAAGTTCGATACGCCCAAGGGCGAGATCTCGCTCGACAAATACGGCATGGTGGTCCAATCCATGTTCATTCGCGAGGTCCGCAGCGTCGACGGCGAGCTCGCCAACGTGCCGATCGCGACATACCACGACATCGGCCAGTACTGGCCCTACACCGAAGCGGAATTCTCCGCCTTCGCGCACACCTACAACGATTCGAAGGACAAGCTGACCGATTGCGCCTGGCTCCTCGCCAAGAAATAGAACGACGCTCCGCACCTCAGGCCGCGCCATGATCTGGGTCATTCATGGCTTGAATGGCGTTGCCTATGGCATGCTGCTGTTCCTGATCGCCGCCGGGCTGTCGCTCATCTTTGGGCTGATGAAGATCCTGAACCTGACGCACGGCTCGTTCTATCTCTTCGGCGGCTATATCGGCCTCAGCGTCATGCAGCGCACGGGAAGCTTCGTTCTGGCGCTCATCGCCGCCGCCGTTGCGATCGCGCTCATCGGTGCCGCGATCGAGCGCTTCTTCCTGCGCCGCTTCCATCTCGACGAGCTGCCGCAGACTTTGCTCACGTTCGGCTTCCTGTTCATCTTCTCCGACCTGTCGCTCTGGATCTGGGGCGGCGATCCGCTGATGCTGGACAAGCCGCATATCTTCGAGAGCTCTGTGTCGCTCGGCATTTACGCCTATCCGGTCTACCGGCTGTTCCTGATCGCGGTGGGGCTCGCCATCGCGCTCGCCTTGTGGTGGTTTCAGGAGCATACGCGGCTCGGCACCATGCTGCGCGCGGGCGTCGACGATGCCGAGATCGCGGACGCGCTTGGCATCAACGTCTCGCTCCTGTTCACGCTCGTCTTCGCGGCGGGTGCGGCGCTTGCGGCGGTGGGCGGCGTGCTGGCCGCGCCCGAGCTCACGCTTTATCCCGGCGGCGACTTCGACGCGCTCATCCTCGCCTTCGTCGTCATCATCGTCGGCGGGCTCGGCAGCCTCCGGGGCGCGCTCGCCGGCGCGCTGCTCGTCGGCATCCTCGACGATCTCGGCAAGGCGTTCTTCCCGCAATTCGCGCTCTTCACCGTGTTCGTGCCGATGGCGGTCATTCTCGTCGCGCGGCCCACAGGGCTCTTCGGCCGGCGATGACGGGACGCGCCGCGCGGCTTGCCGCTATCGTTCTCGTCCTGGCGCTCTTCGTTGCGCTGCCCGAATTCGTGCGGCCCTATTATGTCGGGCTCGCGACGCGGATGCTGATCTTCGCGCTCTTCGCCATGAGCCTCGACCTTCTGCTCGGCTATGCCGGTCTCGCCTCGCTCGGCCACGCGGCCTATTTCGGCGTCGGCGCTTATGCGGTGTCGCTTCTCATCCTGCATTGGGGCTTCAGCAGCGCGGTGGCGTTTCCGGCGGCGCTCGTGGCCGCGACCGCGGCGGGCGCGCTCTTCGCGCCGTTGGCGCTGCGCGCGCGCGGCAGTTATTTCCTGATGATTACGTTTGCGCTCTCGCAAGTCGTGTGGAGCGTCGCATTCGGCTGGCGCTCGCTGACGAACGGCGATGACGGCATGCCCGGCGTGCCGCGGCCCAATTTCGGCTGGTCGCTCGAGAGCACGAATTCGTTCTACTACTTCGCGCTCGGGCTGACGGCGCTCGCGACCTTGGCGCTCGTCGCCATCGTGCGCTCGCCCTTCGGCCGGGCGCTGCGCGGCATCCGCGAAAGCGAATCGCGCATGCAGGCCTTGGGCTACGACGTGTGGCGCTATCAGTTCGCGGCGTTCGTGCTGGCGGCCGCCTTCGCCGGGCTCGCGGGCGCGCTCTACGCCTATTTCAACCGCTTCGTCGGCCCCGAATATCTCTACGTGATCCAATCGGCCGAAGCGCTCATCATGGTGATCCTGGGCGGCGCCGGCACGCTCCTCGGCCCGGCGCTCGGCGCCGGCATCATCGTCTTCCTCGAGGATTTCGTGAGCTCGATGACCGAGCATTGGGTGCTGGTGCTGGGCGTCATCTACGTGCTGGTGACGCTGTTCGCGCCGCGCGGGTTGATCGGCCTCGTCAACGATTTCCGCCAGCGCCGGGCCGAGCCATGAGCGCGCTCGCGGTCGAGAACGTGTCGAAGAGCTTTGGCGGCGTCACCGCGCTCGCAGGCATTTCGCTCGAGGTGAGCGAGGGCGAGCGGCGCGTGCTGCTCGGGCCCAACGGCGCCGGCAAGACCACGCTCTTCCACACGATCTCCGGCAACGTCATGCCGACGGCGGGGCGGATCGCGCTCTTCGGCCACGACATCACGCGGCTTCGGCCCGACCGGCGCGCGCGATTGGGCCTCGCGCGCACGTTCCAGATCACCAACCTGTTCCCGCGCCTCACCGTGCTCGACAGCGTGCTCCTGGCCTTGGGGGGCGCTGCCGGGAACAGCCTCCAGCTGCTCGAGACGATGTCGCGCCATCGCCGCAAGAGGGAGGAGGCGCATCGTCTCCTCGACCAATGGGGCCTCGCCGGAACGGCGCCGCGCGTGGTGCGCAATCTCTCCTATGGCGAGCAGCGCCAGCTCGAGCTGGTGCTGGCGCTCGCCGGCGCGCCGAAGCTGCTGCTCCTCGACGAGCCGACCGCGGGATTGTCGCCGGCCGAGACGGCCCGCGTCGTCGCGATGGTGCAGCAATTGCCGCGCGACATGACCCTCGTGATGATCGAGCACGACATGGACGTGGCGTTCGAGCTCGCCGACCGCATCGCCGTCATGCACCAGGGCCGCGTCATCGCCGAAGGCGACGAGGCGGCGATCCGCGCCAACAAGCAAGTCACCGACATCTACCTCGGAGCGGAATGACCATGCTCCAGGTCGACGACATCCACACCTATTACGGCGCGAGCCACATCCTGCAGGGCCTGTCGCTCGCGGTCGAGCGCGGCGAGGTCGTCGCCGTGATCGGCCGGAACGGCGTCGGCAAGACGACGCTCGTGCGCTCGATCATGGGGCTGACGCCAGCGCGCAAGGGCCGCATCCTCTTCAAGGAGACCGACATCACGCACGTGCCGCCGCATAAGATCGCGCGCATGGGCGTCGGCCTCGTGCCGCAAGGGCGGCGCATCTTTCCCTCGCTCTCGGTGAAGGAGCACCTCGAGGTGACGGCGCGGCCGCACGGCACCGGCGAGTGGACCTTCGAGCGCATGATCGCGCTCTTTCCGCAGCTTGGCGCGCGGCTCGGCCAGACCGCGAACAAGCTTTCGGGCGGCGAGCAGCAGATGCTGGCGGCGGGCCGCGCGCTCGTCGGCAATCCCGATCTCCTGCTGATGGACGAGCCGACCGAAGGCTTGGCGCCGCTCATGGTGCGCGAGCTCGGCCGGCTCGTCGCGACGCTCAAGGCGGCGGGATCCTCGATC
Organism: uncultured Alphaproteobacteria bacterium; assembly: GCA_963729295.1. Taxonomy (GTDB): domain Bacteria; phylum Pseudomonadota; class Alphaproteobacteria; order ATCC43930; family CGMCC-115725; genus DATJLY01. The sequence continues at coordinate 21,145 of CAVSNJ010000026.1, read as the reverse complement.
CTGCTGGTCGAACAGCAGCTCGCTTTCGTGCTGCATCACGCCGACCGCATCTACATCGTCAGCCGCGGCCAGATCGTGCATCACTGCCGCCCGGCCGAGCTCGCCGACGATCACGCCACCATGTCGAAATATCTCGGCGTCTAGGCTCATCCGCCAAGATGGAAGCGGGAACCCTCTCCCCTTGGGGAGAGGGCATCAGGCGCTTCTTACGCCGCCTTGGCGAAAGTCTCCTGCGTTTCCTTCTCGAAGGCGAAGACCTTTTGCACGCTCGGACGCTTCTGCATGCGCTCGAAATGCGCCTGGCAGTTCTTGAAGGGCGCAAGATCGAGCTTGAGCTGCGTCCCGCGGCGGAAGCACCAGAAGAAATGCGCGTCGGCGGCGGTGAAATGGTCGAAGAACCAATCGCGGCCTGCGAGGAGATCGTCGGCGACCTTGAACGCTTCGGCGACGAGACCCGCCGAGAGCCGCTTGACGGATTCCTCGGAACCCGCGACGTCGCACACGCGAGTGGGCGTATTGATGATGCCGAGATAGGGGTGGATGCCGGAAGCGCACCACGCCATCAGCGAAATCGCCTTCAGCTCCTTCATCGGGTCGGCCGGGAGCAGCTTCGCCGCCGGGTAGTTGCGGTGAATCCATTGCTGGATCGCGACATTCTCGGTGAGCGGTTCGCCGTCGATCGCGAGGGCCGGCACCTTGTGCTTGGGATTGACCTTGAGATATTCCGTCGACATCTGCTGCCGCTTGCCCATGTTGACGGGGCGCACCTCGAACTGCGCGCCCGCTTCGGTCAGTGTCACATACGGGACGAGCGAGCAGGCGACCGGCGCGTAATAAAGGACGAGGTTCATTTTGGGGCTCCCTCCGATGCGGATTGCGCCACCTCGAGCGCAGAGGCCTCCGGTTGTACCGGGTCAGTCCCTCGCGCTCAAGCCTCGACGCCGGTGCCGAGATAGGCGGCTCTGAGCCGCTCGTCGCCTTGCAGCGCCGCGGCGTCGCCGCCCGCGACCACGCGGCCGCTGTCGAGCACGTAGCCGCGATCGGCCATGCGCAGCGCGGCGGCCGCGTTCTGGTCGGCCAAGGCCACGGTGACGCCGTGCTCGCGCCGCAGCTTGCCGAGCGTGGCGAGCACGTCGCGCACGAGGCCGGGGGCGAGGCCGAGCGAGGGTTCGTCGGCGAGGAGCAGGCGCGGGCGCGTCATGAGCGCGCGGCCGATCGCCAGCATCTGCGCCTCGCCGCCCGAGAATGTGCCGGCGAGCTGACGCTGGCGCTCGGCCAGGCGCGGGAACATGGCGAAGACGCGATCGAGGTCCGCCGATTGGCCCGCGGGCACGCGCACGCCCAGTTGCGCATAGGCGCCGAGGATCAGGTTCTCGCGCACGGTCATGTCGGGAAAGAGCTGGCGTCCCTCGGGGATGATGCCGATGCCGAGGCGGATGCGCTCGGCGGGCGTGACGCCGGCCAGATCGAGGCCGCGAAAGCGGATCGTGCCGCTCACGGGCGCGTGGACGCCCATCACCGCCTTGATGAGGGTGCTCTTGCCGGCGCCGTTGGGGCCGAGGATGGCGACGAACTCGCCGGCGCGCACGTCGAGATCGACGCCCTTCAGCGCCTCGATGCTGCCATAGGCGACGTGGAGGCCGGCCACCTCGAGCATCGCCTCAAGCGCCAAGATAGGCCTCCACCACCGCGCGGTCGCGCACCACCGCATCGGGCAGGCCGTCGGCGATCTTGCGCCCGAAATCGAGCACCACGACGCGATCGACGAGGCCCATGACGAGCGGCATGTTGTGTTCGACCAGAAGCACCGAGCACGCGGTCTCGCGCACGATGTCGCGCAGGATATGGGCGAGCTGCCGCTTCTCGACCTCGTTCAATCCCGCCGCCGGCTCGTCGAGCAGCACGAGCGTCGGCTCGCCCGCCATGGCGCGGGCGATTTCCGCGACGCGCTGCAGGCCGAAGGGGAGCGCGGTCGAGGGCTGATCGGCATAGGCCGCGAGGCCGAGCCGTTCGAGCCACGCCTCGGCGCGCGCCGCCGCCTCGTCCTCGAGCCGGCGATGATGCGGCAGGCGCAGCATCGATGCGAAGAGGCCGCAGGAGCCGGCGCGATAGGCCCCCATCATCACGTTCTCGCGCAGGCTCAGCTCGCCGAAGAGCCGCACGTTCTGGAACGTGCGGGCGATGCCGAGCGATGCGACGCGCTCGGGCGCAAGACCGGTGATGTCGCGCTCGGCGAAGGTGATGCGCCCGGAGCTCGCGTGCAGCACGCCGCAGAGCGTGTTGAAGATCGTCGTCTTGCCGGCGCCGTTGGGGCCGATCAAGCCGACGATCTCGGTGCGGGCGAGCGCGAAGGAAACGTCATCGACCGCGCGCAAGCCGCCGAACCGCACCGAGAGTCCCGCCACGTCGAGGAGCGCCGCCGTCATGACGGCCGCAGCTCGGGCGCGGCGCGCGGCGCGCGGCCCAGCGATTTGAGCCGCGCCAGGAGCTGGCTGCCGTGCTCGTTCGACTGCACCAGGACGACGCAGATGAGCAAGAGGCCGAAGATCAGGTATTGCAGCCCCGCCACCACTTGCGTCGCCGACGAGCCGCCGACCCAGCCGATGACGACCGGCAGCGCCACGACGATGGCCGAGCCGACATAGGCGCCCCAGAGCGACAGGAGGCCGCCGAGCGTCAGGGCGGTGAGCTGCGCGATGGTGGCGTCGAGGCCGAAGGGGCCCGGATTGGCGATGCCGAGATAATGCACATAGAGGCTGCCGGCGGCGCTCGCCGCGGCGGCGCTGAAGGCGAAGCTTCGGGTCTTGAGCGAGGCGACATCGACCGCGCACGAGCGCGCCGCGGACTCGCTCGAGCGGATCGCCAGAAGCGCGCGCCCGAAGCGCGAGCGGGTGAGGCTCAATCCGAGCACCAGCACCACGACCGAGACGGCAAGCGCGACGTAGTAGAACTGCTGATCTTCGAAGAAGCTCATGCCGCCGATGCTGAGCGGCGGAATGCCGGGGAGCCCGTTCGGGCCGCCCGTTATGCCGTTCAGCTCGCGCGCGAAGGTGAGCGCGATCATCAGGAGGCCGAGGCTCGCCATCGACAGGTAATAGCCGCGCAGCCGGAAGATCATGCGGCCCAAGGCCAGCGCCGTCAGCACCGCGAGCACGATGCCGAGCGCCATCGCCGGCAGCGCCGGCCAGCCCTCCTTCACCGTGAGAAAGCCGCTCGAATAGGCCCCGATCATCATGAAGGCGCCCTGGCCGAGCGAGAGCTGCCCGCAATAGCCCGTCAGCAGCACGAGGCCCATGACCACGATCGCGGTGATCTCGGCGAAGATGGCGGTGGTGAGCCAGACGCCGGTCAGCACCTGGCCGAGCGCCACGAGGATGGCGACGCCGACGACGAGGCGGATGAGGTCGGCCCGTGTGAAGCGCGTCGCCGACACGGTCGTCGACAGCACCTCCTCGCGCTTGTCGTCGCCCGCGCCCGCGGCTCTCACGCCGAGCAGCCCTTGCGGCCGCAGGATCAGCACGAGCAGCAAGAGGCTGAACGTGATCGCGTCCTGATAGGCCGACGAGATGAAGCCGTTGCCGAACCCTTCGGCGAGGCCGAGAAGGAGGCCGCCGACGATTGGCCCATAGGCGGTCGAGAAGCCGCCCAATGCCGCGGCGGTGAATCCCTTCAGGCCCAATCCCAGGCCGATATCGACTTGGGCCAGGGAGATCGGCGCCCAGACCGCGCCGCCCAATCCGCCCAGGAGCCCGGCCGCGACGAAGGCGTAAAAACCCATGCGGCGGTGATCGATGCCGACGAACGCGGCGCCCAGCGGGTTCGACGCGGCGGCGCGCAGCGCCAGCCCCATGACCGTGCGCTGAAAGAAGCCCGATGTGGCGATGGCGACGAGCGCCAAGGTGGCGATGAGCCACAATTCCTGCGGCAGCACGCTCACGCCCATGACGTTGAGCGGCGTGCCGCCGGTGAAGGGCGGCACCGGGATCGGCTCGGCGCTCCAGATCGTCGTCACCGCGCCGCGGATCAGGATCGCGAAGCCGATGGTGATGAGCACCGATTGCGCGATGGTCGCGCGCCGCGCCGGACGCAGCGCGAGCTGATAGAACGCGCCGCCGATCGCGGCACAGGCAAACGTCGCGATGAGGGCCGCGAGCATGACGGGGACGCCGGCGCGCGCCAGCACCCCCGTCAGGATCGCCCCCAGCATCGCAAGATCGCCCTGGGCGAAGTTTATGATCCCGGCGCTGCGGTTGACGAGACCGAAGCCGAGGCCGATGAAGGCGTAGAGTGCACCATTGGCCAGGCTCGAAAAGACCGTCTGCGCAATGGTGACGAAATCCATCGCGCCGCTACTTCGCCGCCACCCACTTGCCGTTGTCGTATTTGAGCATCGCGATGCCGCTTTGGAGCGAGCTTTCGTGGCTCGTGGGCGTGAAGGTCCAGTAGCCCTGGATGCCGGGCACGTTCGTCACGGACTTCGAGCGCGTGCAGCAGCGCTTCGTGATCGAGCGCCTTGGCGCCCAACGACTTCGCCGCGGCTTGCGTCACGAGGATCGAATCGGCGCACGTCACCGACAGCCCGACCACCTCGACGCCGGGATCGATCTTTGCGAACTCGGTGCGGAAGGCCTTGAGGTTGGCGGCGAGCGGATCGTTGCCGGCGGCGCCGAAGGCCGCGGCCTTGTAGCCGATATAGAGGTAATTCTTCGACCCTTCGCCGGCGAGCTCGGCAAAGGCCTGCGTCTGCAGGTTCACGCCGCCCACGATCGGCTGCGTCATGCCGAGCTGCGCGATCTTCTTGGCGATGATCGCGCCCGGCGGCGGGTTCGACGACATGTCGAAGATGACGTCCGGATTGTCGGCGCGGACATGCGTCACCTGCGCCGTCATGTCGGTGTCGGTCTGGGTATAGAGCTCTTCGTCGATGATCTTCATGCCGGCGGCGTCCGCGGCCGTCTTCAGGTTGGCGGCGACATCGGCGCCGAACGGGCCGTTGTCGCGGATGTCGGCGATGGTCTTCATGCCCTTGCCCTTGAGGAAGGCGAGTGCGGCCGGGATCTGGTCCTCGTTGGTCGCGAGCGCCTTGAACACCCATTTCTTGAGCGGCCGGAAATTGATGGTGGCGCCGGCGAGCGCGAAGGTCGGCACGCCGGCCTGCGCCACGGTCGGCAGGATCGCCTGGGTCTGCGGCGTCGTTCCGGCGCCCAACAGGAGATCGACCTTCTCGTCGAACAGCAGCCGGCGCGCGCACAGCACGGCCTGCTGCTCGACCGTCTGGGTGTCGCACACGGTCATGACGACATGCATGCCGCCGATGCCGCCGCGCGCGTTGGCGAGCGCGACCGCCGCCTTGGCGCCCTCGACGAGATATTTGCCGATATCGGCGGCGGGGCCGGTCAGCGCCAGGATGGTGCCGATCTTGAAATCGGCGGCATGGGCCGGCGCCAGCGGCAGGCCCGCGAGCGCAAGCACGGCAAGTTTGACGATCGATCGGCGCATGGTGTCCTCCCTCATCTGTGCGGACCTTCGCCCTTCTTAGTCATAGGTGCTGTCCGCACGGCCAAGATACCGGCATTGCCGGCCGTTGGGAAAGCCGCGCGTTCAGGCGCGCGCCCGCTCCTTCTTGCGCGTCCGTTCCTCCAACAGCTTCCGCGTTTCGTCCTCGACCACGGTGCCGGCGAAATAATCGGGGTTCATCGAGAGATGGAACATCGCCGGATTGACGAAGGCGAAGTCGCGCAAATTGTCGGGCGTCAGAAGCTTCGCCTGCACGAGGCGCCACGCTTCGCCGAGGATGGTGGTGGCGTCGAGCACGTCCCAATGGCCGATGTCGGAGCCGAGCATCGCCTTCAAGGGCAGGCCCACGGGCGACAGCTTGCGGTCGAAGGCGACGGCCACCATGCGGTCCTCGGCCTCGCAGCCGAAATAGAACGGATCGACGAAGAGCTCCTTCAGGTCCTTGATCTCGCGCATGGCGCAGGCCGCGAACTCGTCGAACAGCGCCGGCCGCTTGATCTGGAAGCGGCCGTGCGGATCGGCGCGGACGCGCTCGGGCCGCAGCCGCTCGTCGCCGAACTCGCGGAAGAGCCGCTCCAGAAGATCGACATCGAGGAGATCGGGATTGAGGTTCTGCTCGAGCGCGTCGGCGTTGCGCTTCTCCCAATGCTCGACGATGTCGGAGAGGAGCGTGAGCGCCCAGCTCACGCCGCCTTCGAGGAAGGCGAAGCTCAGCTTCGGGAAGCGCCGCGTGACGCCGCTGAAGATCAGCGAGCGGCAGAAGAAATTGCAGCCGTCGGCGAAATCGCCGAGGTGATTGAAGACGTAGTTGCTGGGCGACGCGCGATAGCTGATGCCGCGCGAGGAGGTGTGGCACGCCGGCGCGACTTTGAGCTCGATGCAGCGGCGCCAGAAGGGATCGAAGTCGTAGGGCGAATCCATGACGATCGAGCGCGTCGATTGGTTGCGGAACTCGCGCGGATCATCGCCGAGCGCCGCCTGAGCCGGCCCGCGCAGCTCGGTGCCGATCATCACCGCCTTGAAGCCCAGCTCGTTCACCGCGTAATCGAGCTCGCGGATCGCCTCCTCGGGCGTGTAGGTCGGGATGAGCGCCACGGGGCGCAAGCGGTCGCCCACGCCGCGGAACATGTCGGCATACATGACGTTGAGGGCGCGGCACGTCGCCTGGCGCAGCTCGTCGTCGACGATATAGACGTGCGCCAAACCGAGCGTCGTATAGCAATGCGCGAAATCGATGCCGAGCTCGTCCATGCGCGAGCGGAAGTAGCGCGGCAGCATGGCGAGCGCGCGGTCGCTCGTGTGCGCGCCAGACGACAGGCCCCACCAGAATCCCTTGACCGATGCGCCATGGGCGCCGGTGTTCTGGAACGCCTTTTCGGCGCGCGCGGCGACCGCTTTGCCGGCCACCTGCTCGAGGCAATCCAGCAGCGCGAAATTGCATTCGACGATGTGCGCGTCGGCGTCGATCACGGGATGATCGAGCTTGGCGCGAACGTCCGCGCCGCGCAGATTGCTGTATCCGCTCATGGCCGGCCCTCCCTGTGCGGGCCAAGTATCCGTCGCTGCTGCGCCAGCCGCAACCGGGCGGTAATCTCGCCGGCGACACAGGAGGTGACGGTGGCACTCTCGCGCCAAGGCCAATCCGATCTCTTCGCCGAGATCCGCGCCGCGACCCACACCCATCGCGCGCGGCATGGCTGCGGCGCCTATTCCTATAGCGAGGGGCCGCTGCTCGGCGTCATCGCCGGCGCCGTTGGCGCGCGGCGCATCGTCGAGCTCGGCACCGCGTTGGGCTATACGGCGCTGTGGCTCGCGCATGGCGCCGAGGCGGCGCACGTCGATACGGTCGAGCGCGATCCCGAGCATGTGCGGCTCGCGCGCGCCAATATCGCGGCCGCGGGCCTGGCGCAGCGCATCACCGTCCACGACGGAGATTTCGAGACCGTGCTGCCGCACCTCGCGCCGCCCTACGATCTCGGATTCTTCGACGGCTTCGGGCCGACCCTCGCGCATCTGGCGGAATTCCGCCGCCTGCTGCGCCCGCGGGGCGTGCTGGTCAGCACCAATCTCGATGTCGGGCGCGGCGATGCCTATCGCGCGGCCATCGCCGATCCGGCCGAGTGGCTTTCGAGCTTTGCCGCCGAAGGGGGACGGACCGCCATCAGCATCAAGCTGTGAGCCGCGCCTAGCCCTAGTCGCGCTCCAGGATCTCGGCGATGCGCTTGGGATCGACCTTGATCTCGACCCCGGCGCGCTCCTCCTGCAACAGCATGGCGACGCGGGAATCGCGCTGCGCCCAGCCGCGGTTCATCGCTTCGGTCAGCTCCTCGAGCGCAAGATTGGCGGCCCGCATCGGCACGCTGAGCTCGCGCCCCAAGGCCGTCGCGAGCCCGACATCCTTGTGCGCGAGCTTCAAGGAGAAGGCGGGCGGATCGTAGACCCCCGGCAAAAATTGGTCGACGAGCGCATCGAACGTGCGGCGCCGTCCCGCGGCGCCCTGGCGCACCGCCTCGAACAGCGCCGCCGGATCGAGCCCCGCCTTGACGCCCAGAGTGAAGACCTCGGCGAGCGCCACCTGGATCGTGTAGCCCGCGCAATTGTGCACGAGCTTCGCCACGGTGCCGGCGCCGATCGCGCCGACATAGCGCGCCTGGTCGCCGATCGCGTCGAGCACCTTCTTGTGCTGGTCGAAGACGGCGCGCTCGCCGCCGACCCAGATCGCGAGCCGGCCGGTCTTGGCGCCGCGCGGGCCGCCGCTCACCGGCGCATCGAGCATGCTGACGCGGCGCTCGGCAAAGCGCTCATGGATGCGCCGCACCAAACTCGGCGAATTGGTCGAAAGGTCGAAATAGGCCGAGCCCGGGCGCATCGCCGCCAGAAGCCCGTCGGGGCCAAGGGCCACGGCCTCGACCTCGGGCGGGCCGGGGAGCGAGGTGAACACGATCTCGGCCGCGGCGGCGGCACGCGCCGGGGTCTCGGCCCAGGTGGCGCCTGCCGCCAGATGCGGCTCGGCCGCCGCGCGCCGCGCATCGTGCACCACGAGCCGGTGCCCCGCCTTTTGCAGATTGGCGGCCATGCTGGCCCCCATCGTGCCGACGCCAATGAAGCCGACCTGCATCTCGCCTTCTCCCTTCGTTCGGTCATAATGGAAGCGGGAGGCCGCCATGGAAATCAAGGCCGCAATCTTCCGCCGGGTGCACGAGCCGCTCACCATCGAGGCGGTGGAGATCGACAAGCCCACAGGCCGCGAAGTGCTGGTCCGCACGGTCGCGACCGGCGTCTGCCACAGCGATCTTCATGTCGTCGATGGGGTCGGCCGGTTCGCGCTCGACCGGCCGATGGTGCTGGGGCACGAGGGCGCGGGGATCGTCGAAGCGGCCGGGCCCGATGTCACGACGCTCCGCCCGGGCGATCATGTCGTGGCCTGTCTCTCGGGGTTTTGCGGCGCCTGCGCGCAATGCCTGAGCGGCCATCCCAATCTCTGCACCGGCAACATCGTCGCGCGGCCCGACACCGCGCCGCCGCGCCTCTCGCAAAGCGGCGCGCCGTTCCGGCAGTTCCTCGGCATCTCGAGCTATGCCGAGCGCATGCTGCTGCACGAGAATTCGGTGGTGCGGATCGATCCCGAGCTGCCGCTCGACCGCGCGGCGCTCGTGGGCTGTGGCGTCCTGACCGGCGTCGGAGCGGCGCTCCGCACCTCGGGCCTCAGGGCGGGCGAAAGCGTGGCGGTGTTCGGCTGCGGCGGCGTCGGGCTGTCGATCATCCAAGGCGCGCGCATCGCCGGCGCGCGCCAGATCATCGCCGTCGACGTGTTCGCCGGAAAGCTCGACATGGCAAAGCGCGTCGGCGCCACGCACAGCGTCGATGCGGCGAAGGACGATCCGGTCAAAGCGGTGCGCGCGCTGACCGGCGAGGCCGGGGTCGATCACGCGTTCGAGGCCGTCGGCGTCGCCAAGATCGTGCGCCAGGCGATCGAGAGCCTCGCCATCCGCGGCACGGCGACGATCGTCGGCGTGCTGCCGCCCGATGCGATGATCGAGTTTCCGTGGATGGCGATCCGGCCGGAATGCAAGGTGCAGACCTGCCGCATGGGCTCGAACCGCTTCCGCAGCGACATCCCGCTCTATCTCGATTTCTATCGCCAGGGACGGCTCATGCTCGACGAGATGGTGAGCCGGCGAGGCAAACTCTCCGACATCAACGAGGCGTTTCGCGCGATGAAGGCGGGTGAAGTCGCGCGCACCGTCCTGACCTTCGACTGAAGCGAGGTTCATCATGGATTTCGGCATCTTCAATCTGATGGGCGCGCGCGAGCGCGAGAAGCCGGGCGCCGCCGTCTTCGCCGAGGTCGCCGAGCAGACGCGGCTCGCCGACGAGCTCGGCTACAAGATCGCCTGGTTCGCCGAGCACCATTTCTCGAATTATTGCCTGTGCGCGTCGCCCTTGATGATGGTGGCGCATTGCGCGCCGCTGACGAAGAAGATCGCGCTCGGCACCGCGGTCGTCGTCCTGCCGCTTTATCATCCGGCGCGGCTCCTCGCGGAGATCGCCATGGCCGACGCGCTGTCGAACGGGCGGCTCGTGCTCGGCGTCGGCGCCGGCTACCAGCCCTATGAGTTCGACCGCTTCGGCGTCGAGCTCGCCAAGAACCTCGAGATGACCGAGGAATTCTGCGACATGATCGAGCGGGCCTTCGCGCAGGATTTCTTCAGCTTCGAGGGGCGCCACTACAAGATCCCGGAAACCCACATCGCCTGCCGCCCCGTGCAGAAGAAGATCCCGATCTGGCTCGCCGGCCACAGCGATCACATTTTCCGGGCGGCGGCGCGGCGCGGATATCGCGCGCTGAGCTCGGGGCGGACGGGATCGGCCGCGGCGATGAAGGAGCAGCGGCAGGTCGCCGAGGATGCCTATCGCGCGGAAGGAAAATCCTATGCGGCCGCGCATTTCGCGATCAACCGCTTCTGCTGCATCACCGAGGATCGCGACGAGGCCATGCGCTTTGCCGAGAACGCGCGCTATCAGGCGCGGCTCGCAAGCCAACTGCGCCGGCGCGAGGAGGTGATGGACGGAACGATCCTCGTCGATCGCCCCGTGCCCGGCGAGGAGCCGCTCGAGGCGATCCGCCAGAACCTGCTGATCGGCGGCGTGGAGGAGGTCGCGCAAAAACTCGCGGCCGAGATCCGCATCCTCGAGCCCGCGCATGTGTGCTTCTCGTGCAAGGTCGGCGACACGCCGCACGAAGTGGCGATGCGCACGACCGAGCGCCTCGTGCACGAGGTGCGGCCGCTCATCGAGCGCGAGCTCGGGGCCCTCGACCGCATCGGCGCCGCCGCCTAGCGTGTGATCCATCCGCACGAAAGCAAGAAACCTCTCCCCGGTGGGGAGAGGGAGGACCGACGATCCGCCCGGGCTGGATCGGATTCTGGCGCGCGCCCGCGAAATCTGTTGAAATCGCCGCATGGAGGAGGCCGCGCGGTCCGCGCTGCGAGAAACTCTTGGGGCAGATCGGCCTTGCGGAAGGTGACGCCGGAGGTGCGATCTCGATCCACGGCGCGGAGCCGGCGGTGCCGAGCCGCCATCGGCTCGCCACGGCGAGCGCCGTTGCGCTTGCGGCGCACGGGGTGGCGATCGCCGCGATCTGGCGCCGGCGTTCGGGGCGCGGCCAGTCGGTCGATATCGATCTCTGCCAGGCAGCAGTGCCGGGGCTCTGCACCTCCGACCATCTGCGCCAGAACGGCCACACGGTCGATCGCGGGCGCAATCCCGCCATGGCCGCGAATTTCTTTGCCGCGAAGGACGGGCGGCGTCTCTATATCCTGCGTGCGCCGGCCTATGTGCCGCACATGCTGCGCCTCCTCGATTTCTTCCACTGCGCCAACACGACGGAAGCGCTTGCCGCGGCCGTCTCGCGCTGGCGCAGCGACGAGCTGGAAGAGGCGCTGGCCGAGAGGAAGATCATCGGCACGATCGCGCGGACGCGCGAGGAATGGCTTGCCCACCCGCAAGGGCAATGGCTCGCCGCGCGCGCCCCGGTCGAGATCGAGAAGATCGGCGAGAGCGCGCCCGAGCCTTTTGCGCCCGCGGCGCGGCCGCTCTCCGGCGTGCGCGTCCTCGACATGGCGCATGTGCTGGCGGGTCCGGTCACGACGCGCGTCCTGGCGGAGCAGGGCGCCGACGTGCTCCATGTCTCGGCGCCGCATCAGCTCGACCAGTTCGTGCATGTGATCGACACCGGCGCGGGCAAGCGCCGCGCCTTCGTCGATCTCGACCGCGGCGGCGCAGCGCAGGTGCAGAAGCTCGCCGCCGAGGCCGACATCTTCGTCCATTCCTGGCGCCCCGGCAGCCTCGAGCGGCACGGGCTTGCGCCGGCCGAGATGGCGCGCCGCCGACCCGGCCTCATCTATGTCACGGTGAGCTGCTACGGCTATGGCGGCCCGTGGGCGCAGCGCGGCGGCTACGAGCCGATCGGCCAGACCGCGAGCGGGCTCGCCGTCGCCGAGGGTTCGCTCGACGAGCCGCTCCTCGCGCCGACCTTCACGCTCAACGATTACGCGACGGCCTATCTCGCCGCGGCCGGAACCTTGGGCGCGCTGGTGCGGCGCGCGCGCGAAGGCGGCAGCTATCACGTCAAGGCGTCGCTGACGCGCACGTCGATGTGGGTGCTGGAGCTGGGCGCGCTTCCCCGCGAGCTGTGGCCCGACCGCTCGCGCGGACGCCCGGCGCTGGCGAAACCGCGCCCCCAGGACATGATGCGCACGCCCAGCCCGTTCGGCGAGATCGAGCATCCGGCGCCGGTGACGCGCTTCTCGGAGACCAAGGCCTTTTGGGAATTGCCGCCGCAACCTTGGGGCGCCTCGCAGCCGGAATGGCTGCCGCGCGCCGCCAACCAACAGGGAGGACCCGCATGATTCTCGAAATCCGCAGCTATCAACTGCGCATCGGCGCGGTGCCGCAGGCGCTGGGGCGCTTCACCGAGCGCCTGCCGGGGCGCACGAAAGTGTCGCCGATCGCCGGGTTCTTCCAGTCCGAGATCGGGACGCTCAATCAAATCCACATGATGTGGCCCTATGCCGATCTCGCCGAGCGCGAGCGCCTGCGCAAGATCAAGGTCGAGAATTATCCGCCGCCGATGGGCGATCTCGGCGTCGAGCTCGACGTGCGCATCTGGAACGCGGCGCCGTTCTCGCCGCCGGTGCAGCCGCGCCAGTACGGCGAGATCTACGAGATCCGCGAATACACCTATGCCTCGGGCTCGATCCCGCACGTCATCGCCGGCTGGAGCACGCGGATCGAGGAGCGCCAGAGATACTCGCCGCTCGTCTTCGCCGGCTTCTCCGAGTTCGGCGCCCAGAACCGCTGGCTCCACATCTGGGCCTACAAGGATTGGAACGAGCGTCAGCGCGTCCGCCACGAGGTGCATGAGAAAGGCGTCTGGCCGCCGAAATCGGCGCCCGAGGCGGTGCTCTTGAAGCAGCAGAACATCCTGGTGACGCCGACCGCGCTGTCGTCGTGGCATTGAGGCGATGAAGGCGATCCGCATCCACGCGCATGGCGGGCCCGACGTCCTGCGCTGGGAGGATGTCGAGCTGCCGCCGCCGGGCGCCGGCGAGGTGCGCGTCCGGCACGGCGCGATCGCCTTCAATTTCTCCGACGTCAACGTCCGGCGCGGCGGGTTTTATCTCGCAGCACCGGTGCGCTTTCCGCTCATCCTCGGCAACGAGGCGGCCGGCACCGTCACCGCGCTGGGGCCGGGCGTGACGCGCGTGCGGCGCGGTGACCGCGTCGCCTATGTCGGCGCCGGCGGCCCGTTCTACGAAGCGACCGGCGCCTATGCCGAGGAGCGCAACCTGCCCGCTTCGTGCCTCATCCCGCTTCCTGATGCGATCGACGACAAGCGCGCGGCGGCGATGATGCTGAAGGGCCTGACGGCATCGATGGTGGTGAAGCGCTGCTATCGGCCGCAGCCGGGCGCCACGATCCTCGTCCACGGCGCGGCGAGCGGGGTGGGGCTCATCCTGTGCCAATGGGCAAAGCACCTGGGTGCCAGCGTGATCGGCACGGTCGGCTCGCGCGAGAAGGCGGAGATCGCGGCGGCCCATGGCTGCGATCATCCGATCCTCTACCGCGAGAGCGATTTCGTCGCTGCCGTGAAGACGATCGTGCCGGCGGGCGTCGATGCCGTGTTCGACGGCGTGGGGCACGACACGTTCCTGCCGTCGCTCGACTGCACGCGGCCGTTCGGGATGCTGGTCAATTACGGCAACGTTTCGGGCCATGTGCCGCCCGTCGATCTCATCCTGCTCAGCAAGAAAGGCTCGCTCGCGATGTCGCGACCCGGCATCAGCACCTATCTCGGCGAGCCCGGCGTGATCGAAACGGCGACGGCGGAACTCTTCGATCTGGTGACGCGCGGCGTGCTGCGCATCGAGATCGGCCGCTCCTATGCGTTGAGCGATGCGGCCTCGGCCCACCGCGACCTCGAGGCACGGCGCAATTTCGGCTCCGTGGTGTTGCTGCCATGAGCAACCGCAACATGAGCGCCGGTCAGGCCATCGTCGATGGCTTGATCCGCAACGGCGTCGAGCTGATCTTCGGCATCCCCGGCGCCCACACTTATGCGCTCTTCGACGCGCTCTACGAGCGGCGCAACGAGATCCGCTTCATCGGCACGCGGCACGAGCAGGGCGCGGCCTACATGGCCTTCGGCTATGCGCGCGCGTCGGGCAGGCCCGCGGTCTATACCTGCGTGCCGGGCCCCGGCATGCTCAACACCACGGCGGCGCTGTGCACGGCCTATGGCGCCAACACGCCGGTGCTGTGCCTCACCGGCGAAATTCCGGCCGGCGAGATCGGCCAGGGCCACGGCATCCTGCACGAGCTGCCGGACCAGCTCGGCACGCTTCGGACGCTCGTCAGATGGGCCGAGCGGATCGAGCATCCGAGCGCAGCGCCCCGTCTCGTCAACGAGGCGTTCGCGCGGATGCGGAGCGGGCGGCAAGGGCCGGCGGCGCTCGAATGCCCGTGGGATGTGCTGCCGCAAAAGGCGCCGGTGGCACCGCTTGCGCCCGCAACGCCCGATGCGCCGCCCGAGCCCGATCCCGCCTTGATCGCCAAGGCTGCCGACATCATCGCCGCGGCACGGCAGCCGATGATCATGCTCGGCTCGGGCGCGATGGATGCAGGCGCCGAAATCGCCGAGCTCGCCGGGCTGCTGCAATGCCCCGTGACCTCGCACCGGAGCGGCCGCGGCATCGTTTCCGACGACGCGCCGCTCGGCTTCAATTTCGCCGCCGCCTACGAGCCGTGGCTCACATCGGATGCGCTGATCGCGGTCGGCACGCGCATGGAGCTGCAATTCCTGCGCTGGCGGAAATTCCCGCCCGATCTGAAGATCGTGCGCATCGACATCGATCCGGCCGAGATGCCGCGGCGCAAGGTCGATGTCGCGATCGTCAGCGATGCGGCCTTGGGCGTGCGCGCGCTCGCCGACGCGCTGCGCGGCAAGCTCGCGGGCCGCAGCTCGCGTGCCGCGGAATTCGCCGCCCTCAAGGAGAAGGCGCGGCAAAAATACGAGACGGTGCAGCCGCAAGTGGCCTATCTCGACGTGATCCGCGAGCTCCTGCCGCGCGAGGGACTCTTCGTTGAGGAGATCTGCCAGGTGGGATTCGCGGCGCGCTTTGCCTTTCCCGTGGTCGCGCCGCGCACCTACATCTCGTGCGGCTATCAGGACAATCTGGGCTTCGGCTTCCAGACGGCGCTCGGCGCGAAGCTCGCCGTACCCGACCGGCCGGTCATCTCGATCAGCGGCGACGGCGGCTTCATGTACGGTGTGCAGGAGCTCGCGACCGCCGTGCAGCACAACATCGCCATCGTCGCGATCGTCTTCAACAACCGCGGCTTCGGCAACGTCATGCGCGACCAGCGCGTGAATTTCGGCGGCCGCCATATCGGCGATCGCCTGGCGAACCCCGATTTCGCGGCTTTGGCCGGCAGTTTCGGCGCCGCGTCCGCCACGGTTTCGAGCCCGGCGGAATTGCGCCCGGCGCTCGCCCGCGCGCTCGCGGCGAAAGCGCCGAGCTTGATCGAGGTCTTGTCCGAGCCGGGCAGCGAGACGTCGCCCTGGCCCTTCATTCATCCCTGGGCGTTTTGAGAGCGAGCGGAGGACCGCGATGGCATATCCCAATCCGAACCTGCGCAAGCCCCGCTTCGTGCCGCCGCCCGGCGCGTGCGACATCCACTGCCACGTGTTCGGCGCGGGCACGCCCAACCCCGAGCTCGACGCCGCGCGGCTGTTCGCGTTGCATCGACATTTCGGCTTCGATCATGCCGTGATCGTCGAGGCCAACGAGAATGCCCGCGACGTGACGGTGGCGGCGCTCGCCGCGAGCGGCGGGCGTTATCGCGGTATCGCGCGCGTCAAGGACACGCCGACCGACGCGGAGCTCGAATCGCTCCACGCGGTGGGCGTGCGCGGCGTGCGCTTCACCTTCGTTTCGCATCTGGGCGGGGCGCCCGATCTCGCCGTCGTGCGCCGCGTTATCGACTGCATCCGGCCGCTCGGCTGGCACGTGACGTTCCTGCTCGATCCGGCCGACATGCTCATCAATCTCGAGCTGCTGCGCGCGCTGCGCACGAACTTCGTCATCGACCATATGGGCCGCGGGCAAACGCGGGACGGGCTCGATGCGGCCGGCTTCAAGGCGCTCATCGAGCTGGTGAAGCGCGACAATTGCTGGGTCAAGGTGTCGGGCGCGGACCGCATCTCGACCAACGGGCCACCGTTTACCGATGCCGTGCCGTTCGCGCAGGCGCTCATCGCGGCGGCGCCCGACCGCGTGCTGTGGGGGACGGACTGGCCCCATCCGACGAGCAAGTGGCAGCCCGACGATGCCGACCTCGTCGATCTCATCCCGGTGATCGCGCCCGATCCGGCGACGCGCCAGAAGCTTCTGGTCGACAATCCCGCGCGGCTCTACGGCTTCACTCCCTGAAGGCTGATCCGAAGGCCGCGGAGCCAGCCCAGCCACTGCATCGTTTCTAGAGTGCGATCCATCGAAGTTGAAGCCTCTTTCCGTCGCCCCCGCGAAAGCGGGGGCCCAGCGCAACGGCACGTCGCTCGCCCTGGGTTCCTGCTTTCGCAGGAACGACGATTTCATGCGGCTGGATCAGACTCTATCTCGCGGCGTCGGCGTGCTCGCCCGGCGCGGGCCACGGCATGATCGGCACCGTGCTGATCGAATTGGCCGGCGATCCGTTGATGATCTTCGAGCTCACCGCGAGATAGACGAGCGTATTGTGTTTCTTGTCGATGATGCGGTAGATGCGCGTCGCCTTGAAGAAGATGCTGGTCTTCTCCGTGAAGACTTCCTCCTGGTCCTTCAGCCGGTCGAGATCGACCGTGATGGGTCCGACCTGGCGGCAGGCGACGGAGAAGTTCGACGGGTCCTCGTTCAATCCGAACGGCTGACCCCAGCCGCCCTTTCTCGCCTGCGAGATATGGCACACGACGCCCGGCACGCGCGGATCGTCGAAATCGCTGATGCAGACCTTGTCGTTCGGAGACAGCGCCCTGAACGTCGTGCTGATGCAGCCGAGATCGTCGGCCCGCGCGGCGCCGCCGAGCGCGAGCCACGCGAAGAGTGCGGCCAGGATGAAACGCTTCATGTGATTTTACTCTTCTCGCGGGTGCTGTGCTGGGAACCACCGGCAAGATAGCGCGGATGGCGGCAAACGCGAGCGCCGCCCTAGAGTCTGACCACGCCGATTGAATCGCCTGGGACCCTCGCCCGGATGGATCGCACCCTAGGCGCGGCTTTCCACTTCGCGGTCGATGACCGCGAGCACCTGGCGCAAGGATCCCGGGTCGTCGTCCGGGTGGAACGTGAACTCGATGCCCAGCTCCGGATGAAGCAGCGTGCGCAGCTTGACCGCGGCGCCGGCGAGCGCGGCGGGCTCGGTCCGGCGGATCCAGTCGAACACGCCGCACGCCTCGTCGATGAGGCGTTCGCCCTCGCCTTCGGTCGGGTCCCGGTCCGCAAGGCGGTCGAGCGCCGTCAGGAGGTGCGTGAGCTTCGCCTCGGCCTGGAGAAAGGCTGCGTCATCGGCGGCATTGCATCGCTTCGCGACAATTGGTGTCCGCATTGTGTCCCATCCGCTCCTCGCCAGACGGCGGCGCTGGCGCCGGGAGCCGGCGACGCGCCGTCTCCATCCGGCAAACGCTCGGATGCGCGGAACATCGCTCACCTCATTGCGGGCAGAGTGGGCGCCTCGGGCGGACGGCTATTCCGCCGCCCAGCGCGGCGCGGCGTTGGCGTGCCGGCGCATTTCTTCCTCGTAGGCGGCGCGGAACGGCTTGCCCTTGGGCGCGATGAAATTCCCGGCGCGGTGGCCGCGATAGACGCCCGGATCGTCGACGCCCGGAAGAGGCGCGGCTTTGTCCTTCGCCACGGCATCGACGAGGGTGAGGAGCTTGCGGCGCATGCGCGCGATCATGGCGTCGCTCGGCGACAGATTTTCGAACGTACGGTCCATGATCGGCCCCATCGTTCCGGCGATCGCCGCGTCCTGCACGGCGAGCCCCATGATGCCGCTGAAGACGCCGCCGGTGCGCTGCGCCTCGCGGTCGATCAGGAAGTCGTTGCCCGCTTCGTTGCGCAGGCGGAAGCGCCCGAACCAATCGGTCGTGTTGGGGCGGTACTGATCTTGTGTCGGCATGGGCGAGCCGAGGCCGGGGATCGGCGCGCCCGAGGCGAGCCGGTACTGCAACGGGGTGCGGCCGGCATTGCCGCGCTGGATCGTGATGACGAGCGTGTGGGTGTCATCCATCGGGATGTAGCCCTTCATCATGATCTGATCGCGCAGCATGCCGGCGGGCGGGATGACCCAGAACGGCGTCACGAAATGCGCCAGCCGCCAATGCGTGGTGCCTTCATCGGCCGGGCGATAGGCGCCGTACATCAGCCCCAAGGGCGTATCCTCGATGTGGAACTGCGGCGCGCGGTCGGCGGCGAGGTAATAGAGCGTCTCGCCCGGGGTCATCGTCGCCGGATCGACGCTGCCCAGATGCAGGAAGCCGAAATGCGAGGTGTCGAGGTCGTTCTCGAGCCCTTGGAGCCAGTTGTATTCCTGCTGGATGACGCGGACGCCGATCTCGGCCGGCGCGAGATCGTTGAGCTCGAAATCGGGGAAGGGCGGCGCCGCTGCGCGCTCGCCCATATAGGCCCAGATCACGCCGAAGCGCTCGAGCGCCCGGTAGGCCTTGGCCTTCACCTTGCTTTTGAAGTCCTGGTGCGGCGGCAGGTTCGGCTGATCGACGCAGTTGCCGTCGACGTCGTATTTCCAGCCGTGATAGATGCAGCGAATGCCGTTCGCTTCGTTGCGCCCGAAGAAAAGCGAGGCGCAGCGGTGCGGGCAGCGGTGATCCATGATGCCGACGCGGCCGGCGCTATCGCGGAACGCGATGAGCTGCTCGCCGAGCGCCATGAGCCGCAGCGGAGTGCCGTCGGCGGCAATCTCGTCCGACAGCGCCACCGGGACCCAGTACTGGCGCATCAGCGCGCCCATCGGCGTGCCCGGCCCGACCCGGGTCAGAAGCTCGTTCTCGCGCGCCGTCGTCATGGCGCCCTCTCCTCAAGTGGCCGCACCCGCCCGACTATAATGCCGCCCGCGCGACGGCGTCATCACTTGCGATTGACTTGCAATTGCAATTGGCCTAGAGAAGCGCCCGGAGGATCGCGCAGGCCATGAGTTGTACGAGTCGTGCAGGCAGAACTCGGCGCTGGCCGCTCGTCGTGCTGGCCACGGTGCTGGCGGGCGCGCTGCCGGGCCGGCCGGCGGCGGCGGACGATCCGCTCGCCATCCCGGTGACGATCAAGGACCACAAATTCGTGCCGGCCGAGATCGACGTGCCCGCGGGGAAGCCGGTCGTGCTCACGATCACGAACCAGGATCCGACCGCGGAGGAATTCGATTCGACCGCGCTCAAGGTCGAGAAGGTCATCGCCGGCGGCACTTACGGCACCGTGCGCCTGCGGCCGCTCGGGCCGGGGCATTATCCGTTCATGGGCGAGTATCACGCCGATACCGCCCAGGGCGTCGTGATCTCGAAATAGGACCGCGCGCATGCTGGCGAGCCTCATCATCGTCTTTCGCGAGATCATCGAGGCGGGCCTCATCGTCGGCATCGTGCTGGCCGCGACGAAGGGCGTGCCGCGCCGCGGCTGGTGGGTGGGATGGGGCGTGATCGGCGGCGCCGCCGGCGCATTGCTCGTCGCCGCGTTTGCCGGCCAGCTCGCCTCCTTGTTCGCGGGCTCGGGCCAGGAGCTCTTCAACGCCGCCATCCTCGCTCTCGCCGTCGCCATGCTGACCTGGCACAACGCCTGGATGGCGAGCCACGGCCGCGCCCTGTCGCGCGAAATGCGCGCCATCGGCGCCGATGTGGCGGCGGGGCGGCGCCCGCTCGCCGCGCTGGCGATCGTCTGCGGCGTCGCCGTGCTGCGCGAGGGCTCGGAGATCGTGCTCTTCCTCTACGGCATCGCCGCGTCGGGCGGCACCTCGACCCTGGCGATGCTGGCGGGCGGCGCGCTGGGATTGGCTCGGCGGCGCGTGCGTCTCGGCGCTCTTGTATTTGGGATTGCTTTCGATCCCGGCGAGCCGGCTTTTTGCCGCGACCTCGGGCCTCATCACGCTTCTGGCCGCCGGGCTCGCGGCGCAGGCGGTCGCCTTCGTGCAGCAGGCGGGCGACGCCGAAATCCTGACCGCGCCGGTGTGGGACACGTCGTGGCTCTTGAGCGACGGCAGCCTGGTGGGGCGGCTCCTGCACACGCTCGTCGGCTACACGGACCAGCCTTCGGGCGCGCAGCTCGTGGTCTATTGCGCGACGATCCTCGTCATCGTCGCGCTGATGCGCAGGGTCGCCGCGCGCAAACCCGCCGCCGCGCTCGCCGCGAAGGTGTAGCCGCCGATCCTTATTTCGACAGATTCCAATCGTTGACCGCTTTGATGCCGACGGCGCGCTGGTCGGGGGTCATGTCGAGCGACTTGACCATATAGTTCATGTGGAAAAGATCGTGTCTGCCGAAGAGAAAGCGGTCGATCTCATCTTGATTGCCAAACCGCGCACAGCCGCCCGATTTTGCTTCCAGCAGCAGCTCGGCGCTGTCCAAACGGATGGGAGTGAAGGTCGCTGACGGGCAGTCGCGCGATAGCGCCGCTTTGAACGTATCAAGATACTCCGCCGGCGAGACGGAGGGCCGCGCCATATCCTGGTATTCGAATGATTCGCTCCAATCGCCCGGAGGTACTTCCGCAGGCTTCCCCAGTTGAGCCCGCCATTTGAGTCGCCACCTGCATAGATGACGTGCCGAATGGACGCGGCTCCATGTGCACAGGTTTGACCCACTCCATGTGCTGATATTTGCCCGGGACTGTCTGCGTCCCGATGAAAACCCACTTCCCTGGGTCTGGCAGCGCAACGGGTATCGGTTGTCCGGTGTGGGTATCGAGAGGCGCCGCCTGCAAGATATCGGGACTGCTGCATCCCGCCAGCGCACTCGCAACCACGCCGGCGAATAGGATAACGAGGCTGTCGCCATAAATTCGCTTGCTCATCGCGGCTTCCCCTTCC
>CAVSNJ010000025.1:0-638978 GCA_963729295.1 uncultured Alphaproteobacteria bacterium | reverse complement strand
TGAGCGACAACCACTACGAGAACAACCGGCGCGACGCCAATACGTTCGTCGCCGACATCGTCGACGAGGCGCTCTTCGCCGAGGAAGTCGGCATGCACTCGGCCTGGATCGGCGAACATCATTTCAGCTCGCTCGGCGTGCTGTCGTGTCCCGACCTGGCGTTGGCCTATGTCGCGGCGCGGACCAAGCGGATCAGGCTCGCGCCCGCCGTGACGGTGCTGCCGCTCCATCATCCGATCCGCGTCGCCGAGCAATGGGCGAGCCTCGATCTTCTCTCGGGCGGGCGCGTCGATTTCGCTGCGGGGCGCGGCTACGACAGGCGCGAATACCTGCCGTTCAACGTGTCGTTCGAAGAGAACCAGCCGATCTTCGAGGAGGGCATGGAGATCGTGCGCCGCCTGTGGATGGCGGACGAGCGCATCTCGTGGCACAGCAAGCATTATCATTTCAACGACGTGCGCATCACGCCGAAGCCGATTCAGCGGCCGCTGCCGGCCTATGTGGGCTCGTTCTCGAAGCCGTCGATCGAGCTCGCCGCGCGCCTGGGCTGCGGCCTCATCGTGGCGCCGTTCGCGGCGGCGATGACCTATGGCGGGCTCGTCGAAGTGGCGCAGCTCTACAAAGAGACCTGCGCCAAGCATGGGCAGAAGCCGCAGCGCCTCATGTGCAGCTATTTCACCCACTTCGCCGACACTCCCGCCGAGGACGCGGCCGCCCGTGCGCGCCAGATCCGCTACTACAAGGAATGCGTAATCCCGGCCTTGCCCGGCGATCCGGCGACGGCGCCGCCCTCCTATCGCTATTTCATCGACATGGTCGAGCGCTTGAAGAACGCGCGGCCCGAGGATCTGACCGAGAACTCCGTGCTCTTGGGCTCGTCCGCGCGCATCGGCGAGACGCTTGCGACGGTGAAGGCAGCCGGGTTCGACGAAGTCATCCTCTATTTCAACGTCGGCCTCAAACCGCATGCGCAGGTGAAGGACGAGATGGCGCGCTTCATGACGGAAGTCGCGCCGCATTTCCGCTGAGGCGGCAGGAGTAATGGCATGAACCGGACGCTTTGGACTCTCGCCGGCCCCATTCGCTGGAACGTGCTGCAAAGCGTCGTGCTCGGGCTTTTGGTGACGGCGGCCTATGTCGCGCAGGGGGTGCTGTTGGCGCTGGCCTTGGGCTCGGTGTTCCGGGCGCATGACGTGGCCGGCGCGGTGCCTTACGTCGCCGGGCTCTTTGTTCTGCTCATCGTGCGCGGCGGGCTTTTGTGGCTCGTCGAGATCGCGGCGCAGAGGACGGCGCAGGTGACGAAGGAGACGCTGCGCGCGCGCCTCCTGACGCAGCTCGTCGAACTTGGCCCGAGCTTCGCCATGACGCAGCAGAGCGGCAAGATTCAACAAACCGTGGTGGGCGGGGTCGAGGCGATCGAGACCTATTACAGCCGCTACATGCCGACCGTGTACGTGGCGGTCTTCGGCACCGGCCTCGTGCTCGCGGCGCTCGCCACGATCGATCTCCATTCGGCGCTCGTGCTCGTCCCGTTCGTCGTCATCGTGCCGATCTTCAGCCGGAGCTGGATGCTCTGGCGCCGCTCGCGCTCGCGCGGGCTCTTCGCCGTGCGCGCCGATTTCGGGTCGTATTTGCTCGACAGCCTGCAAGGGCTCGTGACCTTGAAGGCGTTCTCGGCGACGGCCGAGCGGCGTGTCGAGCTGGTGCGGCGCGCGATCGAGCTGCGCGACGAGGCGATGCGCACGCTCTCCGTATCTCTGATCCGCGGCGGCGTCACCGGGCTGTTGTCGCTGAGCGGCGTCGCGACGCTGCTCGCGTGGAATTCGTGGCGCGTCGCGTCGGGCGAGCTGCCGGCGGTCGCGCTCTTCATGACCTTGTTCCTCGCGCGCGAAGCATTCCGGCCGCTCGACCGGCTCGAGCGCGAGTTCCACGCCGCCTGGAACGGCCAGACCGCTGCGCCCGCGATCGCCGGGCTTCTCGCCGAGCGCGCCATCGTCACGGAGCCGCGCCAACCGGCGCCGGCGCCGGCGCGCGCCGACATATCGTTCGACCAGGTCACGTTCGCCTATCCGGGCACGAAACGGCCGGCGCTCGAGAACGTGTCGTTCACGGTCGGGGAGCATCAACGTGTGGCGCTCGTCGGGCCCTCGGGCGCGGGCAAGACGACGGTCGCAGCACTGCTCCTGCGCTTCTTCGATCCGGCATCGGGCCTCATCCGCGTCGGCGGCGCCGATCTGCGCGAGCTGAGCCTCGCCGATTTGCGCCAACGCGTGGCGCTCGTGGCGCAGGACACGTTCCTCTTCCACGGCACCATCGCCGACAATCTGCGCATGGCGAAGGAGGACGCGAGCGACGCCGAGCTCAGCGAAGCGGCCGCGGCGGCGCAGATCGACGATTTCATCCGCGGCCTGCCTCACGGCTATCGGACCGAAATCGGCGAGCGCGGCGCGCAGCTTTCGGGCGGGCAGCGCCAGCGCCTGGCGATCGCCCGTGCGCTGCTCAAGAACGCGCCCATCCTGATCCTCGACGAGGCCACTTCGAGCGTCGATCCGGCGAGCGAGCGTGCCATCGAAAGGGCATTGGAGCGCCTGTTCGAGCGGCGCACCACCCTCGTCATCGCCCATCGCCTTTCGACGATCCGCAAGGCCGACCGCATCTTCGTCTTGAACGAAGGGGCGCTCGTCGAGCACGGCACGCATGACGAGCTGCTCGCGCGAAGCGGGCTCTATTCGCGGCTCACGCTGGCGCAGGGAGAAGCCGCATGACCGCCGAAACCTTCGACGCGATCGGCGCATCCGCGGAACGGCCGCGCTCCTATGGGCTTGCCGCGCTCTTGCCCTTCATCTCGGTGAAGCGCACGCATTTCATCATCACCGTCGCCTCGGGCATCGTCGCGCAAGTCGCGAACGTGATCGCCGCCGCGACCGGAGCGTGGCTCGTCGGCCACGCCGTCGGCCATATCGCGCCGCGAGAATTGACCGGCGCCTTCTGGATCCTGGGCGGCGCGGTGCTGGCCGCCGCGCTCTGCAAATGGTGGCAGACCTTCATCTCGCACGATTTCGCTTATGGGCTCATCGAGGTATTGCAGGTCGGGATCTTTGACGGGCTCGAGCGCGCGGCGCCCGCCTATGTGCTTGGCCGCCGCACCGGCGAGCTGGCTTCGGTTGCAACGGCGGACGCCGATCTGATGGAATGGTTCTATGCGCATGTGCTCGGCGACTATATCGGCGCGGTGATCGTGCCGCTGGGCGTGCTGGCGGCATTGGCGTTCATCCATCCGTTGATGGCGCTCGTGCTGCTGCCGTTCCTGCCGCTCGTCGCATCGGTGCCGTTCTGGCTCGCCAAACGCGCCGGCGAACAGGGCCGCGCGCTCCTGGCCGCATTGGGCCGCCTCAACGCCGCCGCAGTCGAATTCGTGCAGGGCCTGCGCGAGCTGGCGGTCTTCGGCGCCGGCGGACGGTTCCTCCAGAAACTCATGCAGGAGACGCGCCTCGTCCACACCATCCAGATGCGCTACGGCGTGCGCGCCGGGCTCGAGCAGGCGGCGATCGACGTGCTGCTCGCACTCGCCGTTCTCGCGACGGTGTCGACCGGCCTGTGGCTCGTCGGCAGCGGCCGCATGAGCTTCGCGCTTTATCCGATGGCGGTGGTGCTGGCGGGCGCGGCGCTCGCCCCCATCACCGAAGTGACGCAGACCGCGCGCAAACTGGGCGAGCTGCGCGCCGGCGCCGACCGCGTCGCGACCGTGTTCCACCAGCAAGCGCAGGTCCAAGACAGCGGCCATTCCGCGCGGAGCGCCGTCCGCGACGGCTCCGTCCGGTTCGACGATGTCTCATTCTCCTATGGCCGCGGCGCGCCAGTGCTGCGCAACATGAGCTTTACGCTCGCGCCAGGCGAGACGGTGGCGCTCGTCGGCCAATCGGGCGCGGGCAAGACGACCTGCGCCAATCTCCTCTTGCGGTTCTGGGACCCGCAGGAAGGCGCGATCCGGATCGGCGGCTGCGGCCTCGACGAGTTGTCCTTGGGCGAGCTCCGCCGCGTCGTCACGCTGGTCCCGCAGGATGTCTTTCTCTTCAACGGCACGATCGCGGACAATATCCGCCTCGGCCGGCCCGAGGCGAGCGATGCGGAGATCGAGCGCGCCGCACGCCTGGCGCAGGCGCACGATTTCATCACGGCGCTGCCGAAAGCCTATGCCGAGCCGTGCGGCGAGCGCGGCGCGCGGCTGTCCGGTGGACAGCGGCAGAGGATCGCGATCGCCCGCGCCTTTCTGCGCGATGCGCCCGTGCTGGTGATGGATGAAGCGGTCTCGAACCTCGACACCGAGAGCGAGGAGGCATTGCGCCGCGCCATGGAGCAGGTGCGCCGCGGCCGCACCGTCCTCATCATCGCGCACCGGCCCTCGACCATCCGCAGCGCCGACCGCGTGCTCATGATCGAGGAGGGCCGCATCGTCGAAGCGGGCGCGCCCGCCGAGCTTCTGGCGAAGGGCGGGGCCTATGCAAGGCTCATCGCCGCGAAGGAGCAGGAAGAGACGGAATAGTAGCGGAGGCCGGCATCATGGAAAAGCTGCCGCGAGGGGCGAACTTCCTACGCGCGAAGACACTGTGGGAGCTGGGGCTCAACTACGCCGGTAATCCCGCGACGCCCTATGGCGGCAATCGCGACGTGTGCATCACGATCGGCAACGGCTCGGGCGCGGAGTTTCGGCCGCATTTGCGCATGGCGACGGGCTCGCCGGCGCTCGCGCACGCCGTCGCCAAGGGCGCGATCGAGATGGCGTTCGTCAATCCCTCGGCATTCCTGACGCAGGCCTATCGCGGCGTCGGACTGTTCAAGGAGAAGCTGCCGCTGCGCATCGTCGGTAACTGGCCGACCTGGGACTGGTTCGTGTTCGCGGTGCGGAAGACTCTGGGCTTTCGCTCGCTCGCCGACATCAAGCGCGCGCGCTATCCGCTCCAGGTCTCGGTCAAGGAAGACCCGACCCATTCGACCCGCGTGCTGACCGACCAGGTGCTGGCGCTATACGGCTTCAGCCTCGCCGACATCGAGGCATGGGGCGGCGAGCTGCACATGAGCGGGAGTCCCGGCGACAAGCGCCGCATGGAGCCGCTGCGCGCCGGCACGCTCGATGCGATCTTCGACGAGGCGCTTGTCGTCTGGTTCGACGAGGCCTTGAAGCACGACATGGTGCTGCTCGACCCCGAGCCCGAAATCTTCGTCCAGCTCGGCGAGCTCGGCTGGCGTCGGATCATGGTGCCCAAAAGCCGCTTCCCCGGCCTCGACCACGACCACCCGTGCATCGATTACAGCGGCTGGCCGCTCTATGCGCGCGCCGATCTGCCGGAGCAGGTCGTCTATGATGTGTGCGCGGGATTTTCCGCGCGCGCCGACGAGATTCCGTGGGAGCAGGAATTGTTCGAGCAAGTGAGCCAGGTCTGGCGCGAGTCGAACGCCACGCCGATGGACGTGCCGCTGCACAAGGGCGCGGAACGCTGGCTCCGGGAGATGCGCTAAGCCCGCGAGCGCTCGACCGAGAGGCCGAAGAACGGCCGGAGCCTTGTCCCGGCGACGGACCCGAGCAGCGCCGCGACGAACCACACCCAACCGTGCAGGCTCGCCGACGCGATGCCGCTGAAATAGGCGCCGATGTTGCAGCCATAGGCGAGCCGCGCGCCGTAGCCGAGCAGAAACCCGCCGATCGCGGCCGCGACGAGCGAGCGCAGCGGCACGTACCAACTCGGCTTGTATTTGCCGGCAAGCCCGGCCGCGAGCATTGCGCCGATTATGATGCCGAAATCCATGATCGAGGTGATGTCGGCGAAGACGCTCTGGTGCAGCGACGCGGCGCGCGCGCCCTGCCAATAAGGCCAGGACACGACGTTGGCGCCCGCCGCCATCCAGATCTTGGCGCCCCACAGCGCGAAGCCTGAGGTGATGCCCCACGGCCGCCCGGCGAGAAGCAAGGTCGCGAAATTGCCAAGTGCGAGCCCCACCGCGCCCCAGGCGAGCGGCCACGGCCCGCGCACGAGGCGGCGCCAGTAATTCGCATCGACGGTCCGCGTGGCGACGAGGCGTCCGTGCCGGCGCCGCTCGAGCACGACGGTAAGTACCGCGATGGCGGCGAAGATCGCGAGATTGACGATGAGCGCGGGGAGCCAGCCGAGCGCCGCGATCATCGACACCGAGCCGATATTCGGCGTCGCCGCCCACCAGGCGAAATGCTCGGTGCCGATCGCGGAGCCCGCGATGAAGGCGGCGAGCGTCACGAACATGCGCGTGTTGCCGCCGCCCGCGGTGTAGAGCGTGCCCGAGGCGCAGCCGCCGCCCAGCTGCATGCCGAGCCCGAACAGGAAGGCGCCGACAATGACCGACGTGCCGACCGCGCCCAACTCGCCATGAACATGGATGCCGAACACCTCACCCGCCGCGAGCGCCGGATAGAACAGCACCACGGCGACCGCGAGCATCAGCATCTGCGCGCGCAGGCCCGCGCCGCGCCGGTCGGCGATGAAGATGCGCCAGGCCGAGGTGAAGCCGAAGAGTGCGTGATAGAGCACGATGCCGAGGTAGCCGCCGAGTAGGAAAAGCGCCCCTTGCCGCCACGAATATGCGGCGCCGAGCGCCACCGCCCCCGCCGCGAGTGCCACCCCCGCGACGGCGGCCACGTTCGTGTTCATGTCGGGCTTTCGGGTTGCCGCCTCGGGCAGCAGCAGGGCGTCGACGGACAGATCGGTCATAGGTTCACCGCGCCAGTTCAGGGCGCTAGATGCTCTTACATTTTATTAATGTCAATAGCATATATATAGCACATTATTTATGTATAATATCAGCCGCAGCGGGAAAATTGGCTTCGTTTCTTTTAGTCGTTTCGTAGGTCAACCGCTTGCCAACGGCACCAGTGAGCGCGATCTGCGTCGCGTTCCACGTCCTCTACCCCGAGCGCCGAACGGTTGGAGTAGCGGAAAGCAAATTCGGAAAGGTAGCGGTCAAGGTGTTCGTCGCTGACCGAGTGATAGACGCCAGTAAGGCCGCGCTTCACGATTGCGAAAAAGCCTTCAACGGTATTGGTGTAAACGTCGTCTCTGACGTACTCGCCCGCCTTGTGGTTGACGCTATCGCCCGCGAAGTGGCGCGCGGCAAAACGGGTGGTGTGGTTTTCGTCAGAATAGATTTTGGTTCCGGCCTTGGCGTTCATTTCGAGGGCTTGGGTCAGGTTCTCGCCAGTAACCCAAGGAACATGCACCGCGCGCGCCTTGCCGCCGCGCTCCACCAGCGCGAACACGGGAGCCTTAAGCTTCTCACGGCCCGCGCCGCCGCCGCGCTTGCCGAGGTGCCGGTTAGCAGCCTTGCCGCCGACATCCGCAGAATCACGCGGCTTGTTCGTAGCCGAAGCGGCCGAGAAGCGCGGAAAGGCGCGCCTGCATTTCGGCTTCGGGCAGGCGGTGGCTGCCGCCGTGGCCGGCGAAGAGCCATTCGAAGCGGTAGGCCCTGAGCCCGGCGAGCGAGGCAAGCTGCTCCGGCCAGGACCACCAGCACACGGCGCGCGAGGCGCGCAGGTCGCCCGTCTCGAAATCCCACGACAGGCTGTCGCCGGTGAAGAGACAGCGGTCCTCGAGAAGGAAGGCGGCGCTGCCCTCGGTGTGGCCGGGCAGCGGGATGGCGACGAGGCCAGGCTCGAGCGCAACCGCCTCGCGCCCGCGCAGAATGTCGGTAGCGTAAGGTGCCGCGGCGCGGTCGGCCTCGTGGATGAAGACGCGCGCGCCGAAATGCGCGGCATAGCGCGCGGCATCGGCCACGTCGTCGCGATGGGTGAGGAGGATTTTCTGTAGCCCGCCGAGCTCTTCGATCGCGTCGACGAGCTGCGACGCCCAGCGTGGCGCATCGACCATCGCATTGCCGCCATCCGTCCGGAACAGGAACGAGTTGGCGCCCCAGGACGAGCGCGCGTTGAAGCCCAGGCGCCACACGCGCTCGGTCATCGGCTCGGGGAAGAGTTTTGGCGGCGCGTGCTGCGCGCGCTCGGTGTGGATCGACGCGGTTGGGCACAGAAGCCGTGCGCGCCACGCCTGCACCAGATCGTCGGCGCTGTCCGGCTGGCGCACGAACACGCACTGGCCGCCACGCTCGGCGATGAGGCCGGGCGCCACGTTTTTGGACGCGCCGCAGTCGATGCAATTGCGATCGACGTACCAGTCGCCCGGCGCATTCTCGGGATGGCGTGAGCGCATGGACGGAGGTTAGCTCGTCCCCAGCGCACACTAAAGAGGCTGCAAGCCTTCTCTCGTTCACGGAACTGTAGTATGAAATGTGCTTCGGCGAGCTGCCGATTCACCCCTACCTTCTTGGTTCGCGAAGTGCGCGACACGAAGGCCAGAAAGGCCTGTGTCGTGATTCACGATGTTCTGATGGTCCTAGGCTCGTCCGATTTAGCGCTGCCCGGTATTCATGCTCATAGCCTCGGCATACTCGTGATCTTCTTCTGGCTAAAGCGCTACCTCCGACGCGACTGAACGCGAACAGGGCCACCCCCTCACCCTGCCCTCTCCCCAATGGGGAGAGGGTAATGAGGAGAGAACGACGCCCTACTCCGCCGCCTTCGCCACTTCGCCGGCGATCGCAAGCCCGCCTTCGCCGGTGGTGACGGCGACGGTCTCGCCGTCGGCGATGCGGCCCTTGAGCATCAGCTCCGCCAGCGGGTTTTGCAGCTGGCGCTGGATGACGCGCTTCAGCGGCCGCGCGCCATAGACAGGGTCGTAGCCGGCTTCGGCGAGCCATTGGCGCGCCTTGTCGTCGGGCGCGAGCGCGATCTTGCGGTCGGCCAGGAGCTTTTGCAGGCGCGCGAGCTGGATGTCGACGATGCCCTTCATGTCGTCGCGCGAGAGGCGGCGGAAGATCAGGATCTCGTCGAGCCGGTTCAGGAACTCGGGCCGGAACGCCGCGCGCACCATCTCCATGACGTGCTCGCGCACGGACGATACGTCGCGCCCCTCGGGCAACCCCGCCAAGACATCGCTGCCGATGTTCGAGGTCAGCACGATGAGCGTGTTGCGGAAATCGACCGTGCGGCCCTGCCCGTCAGTGAGGCGGCCGTCGTCCAGCACTTGCAGCAGCACATTGAAGACGTCGGGATGCGCCTTTTCGACCTCGTCGAACAGGATCACCTGGTACGGCCGGCGCCGCACCGCCTCGGTCAGCGAGCCGCCTTCCTCGTAGCCGACATAGCCCGGCGGCGCGCCAATGAGCCGCGCGACCGAATGCTTCTCCATGTATTCCGACATGTCGATGCGGACCATGGCCTGCTCGTCGTCGAACAGGAACTCGGCCAAGGCTTTCGCCAGCTCGGTCTTGCCGACGCCGGTGGGCCCGAGGAACAGGAACGAGCCGATCGGCCGGTTCGGGTCCTGCAAGCCGGCGCGCGCGCGGCGGATCGCGTTCGAGACGGCGATCACCGCCTCGTCCTGGCCGATCACGCGGCGCCTAAGGTTCCCTTCCATCTGCAAGAGTTTGTCGCGCTCGCCCTCGAGCATCTTGTCGACCGGGATGCCGGTCCAGCGCGACACCACGGCGGCGATGTGGCTTTCGGTCACCGCCTCCTCGATCATGCGGTGCGCTTCGACCGCCTCGGCCGACTTCAATTTGCGCTCGAGCTCGGGAATGACGGCATAGGTCAATTCGCCGGCGCGGGTGTAGTCGCCACGGCGCTGCACCTGCTCCAATTCGATGCGCGCGTGGTCGAGCTGCTCCTTCAGTTTCTGCGCCGAGGCGAGCTTGTCCTTCTCGGCCTTCCACTGCGCCGTAAGCTCGGCCGATTCCTTTTCCAGATCCGTCAGCTCCTCGACCAGCTTCTCGAGCCGCTCGCGCGAGGCGTTGTCATGCTCCTTCTCGAGCGCGCCGCGCTCGATCTTGAGCTGGATGATGCGGCGGTCGAGCTCGTCGATCTCCTCGGGCTTCGATTCCGCTTCCATGCGCAGCCGCGCCGCCGCCTCGTCCATCAGATCGATCGCCTTGTCCGGCAGGAAGCGATCGGTGATGTAGCGGTTCGACAGGGTCGCCGCGGCGACGAGCGCGCCATCGGTGATGCGCACGCCGTGGTGGACCTCGTACTTCTCCTTGATGCCGCGCAGGATCGAGATCGTGTCCTCGACCGTGGGCTCGCTGACGAAGACGGGCTGGAAGCGCCGCGCCAGCGCCGCATCCTTCTCGATGTGCTTCCGGTATTCGTCGAGCGTGGTGGCGCCGACGCAATGGAGCTCGCCGCGCGAGAGCGCAGGCTTCAGCATGTTGGACGCGTCCATCGAGCCTTCGGCCTTGCCGGCGCCGACGAGCGTATGGAGCTCGTCGATGAAGACGATGATTTCGCCCTCGGCCGCTGTGATCTCGGCGAGGACGGCCTTCAACCGCTCCTCGAACTCGCCGCGGAATTTTGCGCCGGCGACGAGCGCGCCGAGGTCGAGCGCGAGCAGACGCTTTTCTTTGAGGCTGTCGGGCACGTCGCCATGCGTGATGCGCAGCGCCAGGCCCTCGACGATCGCGGTCTTGCCGACACCCGGCTCGCCGATCAGCACCGGATTGTTCTTGGTTCGGCGCGACAGCACCTGGATGGTGCGGCGGATTTCCTCGTCGCGGCCGATGACCGGATCGAGCTTGCCCTCGCGCGCCGCGGATGTCAGGTCGCGCGCGTATTTCTTGAGCGCGTCATAGCCTTCCTCCGCGGTCGCGGAATCGGCGTGGCGGCCTTTTCGGATCTCCTCGATGGCACGGTTGAGATTTTGCGCGGTGATGCCTTGCGCCCCGAGCGCTTGCGCTGCGGGCGAGCCCTTCAGCAGCGTCATCGCGAGCAGGAGCCGCTCGGCGGTGACGAAGCTGTCGCCGGCTTTTTCCGCCACCGTTTCGGCCTCGGAAAAGAGGCGCGACAGCTCGGGCGAGACATAGGTCTGCGCGCCGCCGCCTTCGACGCGCGGCATCTTGTTGAGCGCGGCTTCGACCGCGGCCAGCACCGGCTGCGGATCGCCGCCCGCGGCGCGGATCAGGTTCGCCGCGAGGCCTTCCTTGTCGTCGAGCAGAACTTTAAGGAGATGTTCCGGCGCGATCTGCTGATGGCCGCGCCGTTGCGCCAGGGCCTGTGCGGCCTGCACGAATCCCTTCGAGCGCTCGGTATATTTCTCGAACTCCATGACCTCACCCCATGAACCGGCGCCGGTGTCCCTCTTGGAGGCAACGTCCTGCACCCTTCATGCGAGATATGGGTTGGCGCTGCGGTCGGACAAGGCCGATGCCGCGCGCGACCCGACCGCGATCGGCTAGTTCGTCGAGGTGGGGGGCGGCGGGCCTTCGGGTTCGTGCTCCGGCTCGGAGTCGTGCTCCGGCTCGGGCGGGGCCGGCGGGCGGCTGCCCTGGAATTCCGGTTGATCGGTGTCGAGATCACCGCCCATCATGTCAGTATCGGCCGGGGTCATGGGCCGCTGCTGCTGCTGATAGCCTTGGCCGTTGCCATCTGCGTTCATGACGCGGAAGTAATGTTCGGCGTGCTGATAGAAATTCTCGGCCGCTATACGGTCGCCGGAGGTCGCGGCCTCACGCGCCAGAGCAATGTAGCGCTCGAAGACCTGGTATGCATTGCCGCGGATCTTTACGTTCGGCCCGCTGCTCTCGAAGGTCTGGATGCGATGCGGCGGCCGCGGCCGATTGCCCGGTTGCCCGCCGCCTCCGCCACCCCCGCCGCCGCCGCCGCCGTTCATGTTATTGCGGTTGCGGCCCCGCTTGTTCTGACCTGGTCTCATGATGCCTTTGAAATCGCGATGCATGGCGCACGGTTGCTTGGTTTCGAAAGCTATCCCAGGCGGCCATCGCTTGCGCGACGTGCAACGCCGTACGGCCGGGACAGGCCGGCCCCGAAGGGCAGCGGGAGCCAGTGGCTCGTTGTCGTTAGGTCAACACCACCCTAGACGGGAAGTGCTGGCATTTCCAATGTTTTTTTCTTGGTGAACGAGCACGAGACAGCGCTCTCGAGCACTCAAATCGCGATGCCGGGCGACCACGTCAAGGCCCGCGGAGCGGAATAATGCGGCGGCCGTAACAGCCTGCCCGTCGCCGAGCTCGATGACCGCAAATCCCGTTGTCGCGATAAGCCGCCCGAGGTCTGGCGCGAGCGCGCGGCAGGCCGAAAACCCGTCGACGCCGCCGTCGAGCGCGAGCCGGGGCTCCCACAGCGCCACTTCGGGGGCAAGGCGCGCGATCTCCGCGGACGGCACGTAAGGCGGGTTGGCGAGCACCACGTCGAACCCGCCGCGGGCCGCCGCACCCCAATCGCCAACCGCGAAGACCGCCCGCGATTCCAGGGCATTGGCGGCAGCGTTCCGGCGCGCGACGGCAACCGCCTCGGGCGCCAGGTCGAATCCCAGCCCAAACGCGTTCGGCAGTTCCGAGAGAAGCGCCAGGAGCAGGCAGCCGGTGCCGGTACCAAGATCGAGGATTTTGAGGCGCGCGCCGCGGTCGCCGATCCGCCCGAGCGCCGCCTCGACCAGGGTCTCGCTGTCGGGCCTCGGGTCGAGCGTGGCCGGCCCCACCTCGAATTCGAGGCTCCAGAATTCGCGCCGCCCGATGAGGCGCGAGACCGGCTCGCGCTTCCGGCGCCGCCGCACCATGTCCTGAAGCCGGACCTCGGCCGGGAGTTCAAGTGCGCGCTCGGGGTAGCTCAGCACGGCCGCTGCCTCGATCCCGGCGGCAAGCGCAACGAGCAGCCGCGCCTCGCGCCGCGAATCGGCGATGCCGCAGGACGCAAGATCCACCGCCGCGGCTGCAACCGCTTCGCCCAGGGTCGGTCTCATTCCGCCTCCGCGAGGCGCGCCGCCTGGTCCTCGGCGATGAGCGCGTCGATGAACTCGTCGAGCGCCTCGCCGCCCAGCACCTTGTCGATCTTGTAGAGCGTCATGCCGATGCGATGATCGGTGACGCGGCCTTGCGGGAAATTATAGGTGCGGATGCGCTCGGAGCGGTCGCCGGTGCCGACCTGCGTCTTGCGCGACAAGGCCCGCGCCGCGGCGGCCGCCTCGCGCTCGCGCTCGTAAAGCCGCGCGCGCAGCACTTTGAGCGCCTTCGCCTTGTTCTTATGCTGCGACTTCTCGTCCTGCTGCTGCACGACGAGGCCGGTCGGCAGGTGCGTGATGCGTACGGCGCTGTCGGTCGTATTGACCGACTGGCCGCCCGGCCCGCTCGAGCGGAACACGTCGATGCGCAGATCCTTTTCGTCGATGTGTATGTCGACATCCTCGGCCTCGGGCAGCACCGCGACGGTCGCAGCCGAAGTGTGGATGCGGCCCGAGCCTTCGGTCTCGGGCACGCGCTGCACGCGATGAACGCCCGATTCGAATTTGAGGCGCTCGAACACGTTCTTGCCGGTGATCGCGGCGATCGCTTCCTTGAAGCCGCCGATCCCGGTTTCGGAAATCTCCATCGCCTCGAAGCGCCAGCCGTGGAGCGCCGCATATTTCTGATACATGCGGAAGAGATCGGCGGCGAAGAGCGCGGCCTCCTCGCCGCCGGTGCCGGCGCGCAGCTCCAGGATGGCGTTGCGCTCGTCGGCCTCGTCCTTCGGCAGCAGCATGAGGCGGACCTCGCGCTCGAGCTCGGGCAGGCGCTTCTCGAGCGCCGCAAGCTCGGCCGTCGCGAGCGTGCGCATCTCGGGATCGGCCTCGCGCGCGAGCGAGGCGAGATCGTCGCGCTCGGCGCGCGCCTTCTTGAGCGTGCCGATCGTCTCGACGAGCGGCGTGAGCTCGGCATATTCCTTGGCATAGCGCGCGAAATCGCCGCCGAGCTTGACCGGATCGGCGAGCGTGTGCGCGAGCTCGGCATGGCGCCGCACCACGCGGTCGAGCTTTTCGTCGATGACGCTCTCGCTCATTCGTGCCCCGAGCCGAGCCGGAAGAGGCGACGCACGAATTCCTCCATGCGGGCCGCATCATCACCCGCGCCGGCGAGATCGCGCAGCGCCTCGGACGGCGCATGGAGGAGACGCGCGACCAGAATCCTGGTCGCCGCCTCGGCATCGAGGCCGCGCTCCGCCATCACCTCGTCCCGCACTTGCTCGAAATGGCGGCGCAGCGCCACCACAGCCGGCACCGCGGCGCGTGCCGCGCGGCGCGCGGCAAACTCGCGCAGCTCGTCCTCGACGATACGCCAGGCGGCTTCGGCCGCGGCGGCGCGGTTGGTGCGGCCGGCAAGCGCCGCGCGCTCGAGATCGGCGAGATCGTAGAGAAACACGCCGTCGAGCTCGTTGATCGCCGGATCGGCATCGGTCGGAAGCGCCACATCGATGACGAAGATGGGCCGCAGCGGGCGCTTGCGCAATGCGGCGGCGACGAGCGGCTCGGTCAGCACCATGCGGCCCGAGCCAAATGACGCGATGACGATGTCGGCCGAGGCGAGCGCATCGGGCAGCTCGGCCAACGGCACGTAATGGCAGGTGAGGCGCCTTGCCGCGCGCTCGGCGCGCTCGGGCGGTCCGCACACCACGAGGTGCCTGAGGCCGGCGCGCGAAAACTGTTCGGCCAGAAGCTCGCCCATCTCGGCCGGGCCGAGAAGCAGCGCCGCGGCGCGCGCGAGGTCGCCGTGGATGCCGCGCGCGAGATCGATCGCCGCGGCGGCGATCGATTGCGGACTCTCGGAGATCCCGGTCTCGCGCCGCACGCGCCGCGCGCAGGCGAAGGCCGCGAGAAAGACCGATTCGAGCGCGGGCCCGACGAGGCCCAATTCCGCTGCCTCGCGATGCGCTGCGCGCACCTGTCCGAGGACATGCGGCTCGCCGATGACGGCGCTTTCGAGCGCGCTTGCGACGGCGAAGAGATGCTTTTGCGCCGCCTCGCCGTCGTGGCGATAAAGCGCGGTGGCGAGGGTTGATTCCGGCACGGCCGCGCGCACCGCGACGAGCGGCACGAGCAGCGCCGGCGCCGCAGGATCGTGGCTTGCGAGCTCGACCCGGTCGCAGGTCGCGATCAGCACGCCGTCGCGCAGGCCCGCGCCGCGCAACTCTTCGAGCGCGCCCCCGAGATCGGCCTCGATGCACGCGAAGCCGTCGCGCAGATCGAGGCTCGCGGCGCGATGATCGAAGCCGGCGATGAGGAGCGGCGCCGCGTCCCGATCGGCGCTCGTGAGCGGCGCCTCGTTGGTGTCGACCACGGGCCGCTACCGGAATTCGCCGAGCCGCTCCTGCAATGCGGCGAGCGGCACCTCGGTCTGTTGGCGCGCGTCGAGGTCGCGCAGGCTGACGGCGCCACGCGCAAGCTCCTCGTCGCCGATGATGATGGCGGCGCGCGCCGCGATCTTCTCGGCATGCGCGAGGCTGCGCTTCAGGCTGCGCTGGTGCGAATATGCGAGATCGACCGTGAAGCCGGCGCGGCGCAGCTCGTGCGCGAGTTTCTGGGCCGCGGCCTCCGCCGCCTCGCCCAGCGGCACGATCGCGATCGCGCGCGCCTCGCGCGGCGGCTCGGCGACGAGGAGCGCGAGCCGCTCGATCCCCGCGGCCCAGCCGACGCCTGGCGTCTCGGGTCCGCCCATGACGCCCATCAATCCGTCATAGCGGCCGCCGCCCAGCACCGTCCCCTGCGCGCCAAGATCGCGC
The DNA here is from genome assembly GCA_963729295.1 of uncultured Alphaproteobacteria bacterium. Classification (GTDB taxonomy): domain Bacteria; phylum Pseudomonadota; class Alphaproteobacteria; order ATCC43930; family CGMCC-115725; genus DATJLY01. The sequence goes on along the minus strand of CAVSNJ010000025.1, from coordinate 623,359 downwards.
GTCACGAATTCGAATGCGGTGTGGCAGTAATAGTCGAGGCCGCGCACCAGGCGCGGGCTCAAGCGATAGGCGATGCCGAGCCGCCCGAGGCCGGCCCGCACCACGTCGAAGAATTGCTGCGCATCAGCGGTGAGATAGGCGTCGAAGAGTGGCGCCTCCTCGTTGACGCGCTTGTCGCTCGCTTCCTTCGAATCGAGGATGCGGAGCGGATTGCGCTCGAGGCGCCTTCGCGAATCCTCGCTCAGCTCATCGGCGCGCTGCTCGTAATAGGCCACGAGCGCCACGCGATAGGCCTGCCGGCTTTCGAGATCGCCGAGCGTATTCAATTCGAGTTCGGTCGCGGGCAGGACGCCGAGCGCCGCGAGAATGTCGGCGCCGAGCGCGATCACCTCGACATCGCCCGCGGGCTGCGCCACGCCCAGAAGCTCGATGTCGATCTGGTGGAACTGACGGAAGCGGCCCTTTTGCGGGCGCTCGTAGCGGAACATCGGCCCGCTCGCGAAAAGCTTGAGCGGCAGGCTCTGCGTCAGGCCGTTCGACACGACGGCGCGCACGATGCCGGCGGTATATTCGGGGCGCAGCGTGATCTCGTCGCCGCCGCGATCCTGGAACGTATACATCTCCTTCTGGACGATGTCGGTCGCGGCGCCGATCGGGCGCGAGAAAACCTCGGTGAACTCGAAGATCGGCGTCGCGATCTCGGCATAGCCATAGCGCGCGGCGATGAGGCGCGCGGTCTCGACGACATGACGGTGGCGGCGCTGCTCGGCCGGCAGAAGGTCCTGCGTGCCGCGCACCGGCTGAAGCGATGGCATGATCCGCTATTGCGCGGCCGGCGCCGGTGCTTCCGCCTTCTGGCGCTCTATTTCTGCTGCCTTTTTCTCGACGAGCGCCACCAGGTGGTCGACGATGCTCTCGTCCTTGAGGCGATGGGCCGGGATGCCGGCGAGATAGACCTGGTGCGTGCCGTGGCCGCCGCCGGTGAAGCCGATGTCGGTCTCGCGCGCCTCGCCCGGGCCGTTGACGACGCAGCCGATGACGGAGAGCGTCATCGGCGTCGTGATGTGCGCGAGGCGCTGTTCCAACACTTCGACGGTCTTGATGACCTCGAATTGCTGGCGCGCGCAGGACGGGCACGAGATCACGGTCACGCCGCGCCGGCGCAGGCCGAGCGACTTCAGGATGTCGAACCCGACCTTGATCTCCTCGACCGGATCGGCCGACAGCGAGACGCGGATCGTGTCGCCGATCCCGGCCCAGAGGAGCGACCCCATGCCGATCGCCGACTTGACCGTGCCGCCCATCAGGCCGCCGGCCTCGGTGATGCCGAGATGGAGCGGATAGTCGCACGCTTCCGAAAGCTGCTGATAGGCCGCCACCGCCAGGAACACGTCCGATGCCTTGCACGAGATCTTGAACTCGAAGAAGTCGTTGTCCTCGAGGATCTTGGCGTGGTGGAGGGCGCTTTCGACCATCGCCTCGGGGCACGGCTCGCCATAGCGCTCGAGCAGGTCGCGCTCGAGCGAGCCGGCATTGACGCCGATGCGCATCGAGCAGCCGTGATCCTTCGCCGCCTTCACCACCTCCCTGACGCGCTCGGCCGAGCCGATATTGCCGGGATTGATGCGCAAGCACGCGGCGCCGTTCTCGGCCGCCTCGATCGCGCGCTTGTAGTGGAAATGGATGTCGGCGACGATCGGCACGCTCACCTGGCGCACGATGTCCTTCAAGGCGAGCGACGATTCCTGGTCGGGGCAGGAGACGCGCACGATATCGGCGCCGGCGCGCTCCAGCGCCTGGATCTGCGCCACGGTGGCCTTCACGTCATGCGTCAGCGTGTTGGTCATCGACTGCACGGTGATGGGCGCGTCGCCGCCCACCGGCACGGAACCCACATGGATCTGCCGGCAGCGCCGCCGCGCTATGTCGCGATAGGGACGCACGCTCATCGAGCCACTCCTTCACGGGACGCGAGCGCTATATAGCGCCTTTCCGGGGACTATTCAAAAGCTCGCGCCGCACCATTCAAAACCCGCGCCGCACTATCGCTCGCCCTGATCCCTTTACCTGGCGCGGCGCGAACCGCATCATGCGAACGACAGGGAGGAACAAATGACACGATCATGGTTGCGCGCGCTGGCGCTCGTACTGGGCCTGGTGCCGTTCGCCGCCGCGGCGCAGGGAACGAAGACGCTCGAAATCATCCTGTTCCCCGGCGCGGGCTCGCAATGGCCCTTCTGGGTCGAGGAAACGCAAGGCTTCTTCGCCAAGAACGGGATCGCGCCGCACATCACGGAAACGCCCGGGTCGGTCTTCCAGATGACCAACCTGATCGCCGGCAAGTTCGATATCGGATTGACCGCGATCGACAACGTCATCGCCTATGATTCGGGCGAGGGCGAAGCGAAGATCGAGGGCAAGGCCGATCTCATCGCCTTCGTCGGCGGCGATAACGGCTTCCTTCATCTCGGCGCGGTGCCCGAGGTCAAGACCTACCAGGATCTGAAGGGCAAGGAGATATCGGTCGATGCGATCACGACCGGCTTTGCCTTCGTGCTCGAGAAGATGCTGCAGAAGAACGGCCTGAAGCCGGGCGACTACAAGCTCGTCGCCGTCGGCGGCACGTTGCAGCGCTTCCAGGACCTGCTGCAAAAGGGCCACGCCGCGACCCTGCTCAACACGCCCTTCGACCTCCTGGCCGCGGACAAGGGCTTCACCATCCTCGGCGACGCGGCCCCGGTCCTCGGCCATTACCACAGTTCCGTGGGCGCGACGCGGCGCTCGTGGGCGAAGACGCACCGGACGGAGCTCGTCGGCTTCATCCGCGGCTGGGTCGCCGCGACCGAGTGGCTGCGCGCGCCCGCCAACCGTGCCGCCGCGGTGGCACTCCTGATGAAGCACAACCCCAACATCCCGCAGCCGATGGCAGAGCGGATAGCGGGCGTCATCCTCGGCCCGAAGACCGGGTATTTCCCGCAGGCGCGCTTCGACATGGCGGGCGTGCGGACGGTCCTCGCCCTGCGTCAGGAATTCGCGACGCCGAAGAAGGAGCTCGGATCGCCGTCGCGCTATATCGATCTCGCCTATTACAAGGAGGCCATGAAGCCGGAGACGAAATGATGCCGCTCGCGACCGGCCGCCGCGAATTTTTGGGCGGCCTCGCGGCGATCGGCGCGGGCGCGCTTGTCCCCGGCCTTGCGTTGGGCCAAGGCCGGCCGCGCCGCATCGACGTGCATCACCATTTCTACTCGCCGGCGTGGAAGGAGGCAGACCTCGCCTGGGCGCAGAAGAAGGGCCAGGGCCTGCCCTTCACCAATGGCTGGACCGTCGAGAAGACGCTCGACGACATGCAGAAGGGCGGCGTCGGCACCGCCATCCTGTCGATGTCGTCATTGCACGAGAACTGGTGGGGCGGCGGGCCCGAACTCGCAAAGCGGGTCGCGCGCGCGTCGAACGATTATGCCGCCGGGCTGATGCGCGACCATCCGGGGCGGTTCGGCCTCTTCGCGCTGCTGCCGATGATCGACGTTGATGCGAGCCTCGACGAGATCGAGCACGCGCTCGACGAGCTGAAGGCCGACGGCGTCGGCATCGCCAGCTCCTATGGCGACACATGGCCGGGCGATCCGATGTTCCAGCCGATTTTCGCCGAGCTCAACCGCAGGAAGGCGGCGGTCTTCATCCATCCGACTTTCCCCGCCTGCTGCGAGGACATCCTCGGCATCGGCCCCTCGGTGCTCGAGGTGCCGTTCGACACGGTGCGCGCGGTGACGAGCCTGCTGCTCGCGGGAAGTTTCGCCAAGTTTCGCGACATCAAGTGGATCTTCTCGCATGCGGGCGGCGCGCTCCCCTCGCTGTTCGAGCGGTTGAACGCCTTCTTCGCGATCCTGCGGCCGCTCAAGAACCTGCACGAGATCGCGCCCGACGGCATCGCCGCCGAGATCGCGCGCCTCCATTTCGACGTGGCGAACGCCGCCTGGCCGGCGGTCATGGCCGGCGCGCTCAAGATGGCGCCCGCCTCGCAATTCATGTTCGGCAGCGACTATCCCTATTTCACCGCGGCGATGACCGGCGACGCGATGAAGAAACTCGGCCTCGCGCCGGCGACGCTCCAGGCGATCGACTACGGCAACGCCGAGCGCCTCATTCCGCGGCTGAAGCGGTTTTAGGGATCGAGGCGACCAAGCCCGCGCTGTGTCAGGGCTTGCGATGAAGTGCAAGCCAAGCGTCGATTTCTGTGGGTATTGGCAGCGTCGGGCAGAAGAAGGCTTAATAAGAAAAGTGTTCTTCCACGTACTGCATAATCACGTCGCCATCATCGTCTATGTTGAATGTAACCAAGAGGGAGGGAACATCGCCAAAAGGCTTTGTTACAGCGTAACGACAGCGAACCCACTCATTCTCAATAAGTTTGAACGCGAAGGGATTGCGTTGTAGCGCGTCAATCAGCGGAGCCAGAACGGCGTCTATTTTTGCAATGCCACCCAACGCGACGGCAGCTGCGTTGAAATCAGGATGATAATAGACATTTGCCATGCCGCTTATCGGCTGCGGCCGCCAGCTTTCTTCCTTGAGCGCTCTAGCACTTCAAATCTTTGTCTGGGAGAGACTTCTGCATCAGATAGATATGCAAGTTCATAAAATATGGGGTCGCCGTTCTCACGCGACTTCCATGCTACGCCATGAGAATCGTCGCTAGTCTCTTTGCCCGTCTTTTCCCAGTAGTAACTTATGGCAGCCTCAACAAAGTCCAGATCTTCCGCGCTAAAATAATGCATGCGAGGGTCTATCTCGGCGATAGGTCTGCGCTCGACAATCCCATCGCCGAAATCGGTAAGTTCCAGCCGCAACGATCCAGTCCGCAACATGTCGCCAAGAAGCGGCTTCATTTCTTTTGGCGCAGGCCCCAACTCTAGGCGTTGGTAAGCGCGCCCCGTTACGGGCTTCTTTCGTGCCGCATAGGAATCGAAGTCGGCTTTCCACAGAATTTTGTTTAGTTTGGTCAGCCCCATCCATTGCGCAGCTGCGCATCGCTTCGACACATAGAGGATTAGTTGGCGAAGGCGATCCTGTTTCCCCTCAAGGGGAACGGTCGCGGTAAGACGCGAGCGCTGGGTCTGCGCTCGCAGGCCCTTTTTGTCTTTCACATCATCAATATAGATTAAAAGATGTGTTGATTCAATGAGTTGTAAGTGATTCGAATCGTTAGCTGATTTGCCTCTCAGGGTCGCGCTTTCCAACGAATACCCTTGCCATACCCGAGCCGGTCAATCCGACCGTCCCGTTGGAGCCTCCCAGCGCCCAATGGAAGCGCCGGATGAAGTCCGCGGTGCAAAGCTGAAAGATCGCGCTCCCGCGCCTATTCGAGCGCGTTGCCGGCCATGAGGCGCGCGGGGTCGAGCGCCACGTTGCGCACCGTGCCGCCGAGCGCAGGCGCGGCATGGTCGTCGACCAGGACCTGGAGCCCCGTGGCGTTGCCGGTGCGCAGGACGAGGCCGCTCCGATCGGGCACGCGATAGCTGTCGCCTTTGCGGAGCGTGCGCTGCGCCACCAGCGGCTGCGCCGGATCGCTGTCGTCGCGCACCTGGATCCAGCAATCCTGCTTGGCGAGGAGCGTGATGTGCGACGGGCCCTCGACCGCGCCATAGACGCGCGGGGCCCCCGGCTCCTGCGGCGCGGCCGCCTCATTCGCCGCGGCCGTCTGATCGCCGGCTTGCGTTTGATTTGGCGACGCGGGGACGAGCGCCGCGCCCGGCGGCAATGCCGGCGCAGAGGCCGGCGCCGGCGCGGGCACGACGGCCGCGCCCGGCGGCAGCGGTGCCGCAGACGTAGCGGCGGCGCTCGGCGACGCCGCTTGTGTGGCGGGAGCAGACGGCGCCGGCGCGAGGCTCGCGCTCTGACCCGAAAGTGTCGCGGGTGACGGCGCGGGCGGCGCCACCAAGGCCGCGCCCGGCGCGGGCGGTGGCAGCGCCGTCGTTGTGACCGCACCCGGGAGCGGCGCGGTCGGCGATGTCTGAGGTGCGGCTTGGCCCGGCGGCTGGGATGCGGCAGTTCCGGCGGCAGCCGGCGCTGCGGCGGGAGCAGCCGGTGCCGCGGGCGCGGGCGCCGGCGGCAGCAATTCGCTCGGCACGGCGGCCACGCGCTCGGGCCGCTCGCGGTCGCTCGTCGAGACATAGTGCCAGATCGCGTAAGCGCACACCGCGAGCACGAAGGCCACGAGCACGACGCGGCCGCCCGGCATGCTGCGCGGCGTGAGCGGCATGGGGAAGGCCAGATCGCGGCGCGGCTCGAGCCCGGTCGATTCGAGCTTGAAGCGCCGCACCGCCTCCTCGCCGTCGAGCCCCAGGGCATTGGCGTAGGTGCGCACGAAGCCCTGCGCATAGACCGAGCCCGGCAGGCGGTCGTAGCGGCTTTGCTCGATCGCCGTGATATAGGCGGAGCGGATGCGCAGCGTGCCGGCGACCTGCTCGAGCGCGACGCCCTGCTCCTGGCGGGTGCGGCGCAGCAAATCCCCCACCGTGTCGCGCGGCCGAACCGCCGGCTTGTCGGCGCCGCGGCTCTCGGGCGGAGACGACGTATTCGCCATCGCGGAGCGGTCCCCCCGAATGCACTCGGATATCGCCCCGCCTTGTACCAACGCGCCAGCCTAAAGACAAATTCTAACGACCGAACGCGGCGGTTGCGGCGCGAGCGGCGGCACCGACACCTAAAGCTCGATGCCGTGGTCGGTGCAGAAATCCCTGAGCTTGTCGCGCAGGCTCCGGGTCGGGCTCCCTTCCCACGCCGCCAGGAATTCGCCGAGCGCGCCCAGATGGAGGCTCCGGATCATCGCCTTGACCGGGCCGATCGAGCCCGGCGCCATCGAGAGCCTGCGGAAGCCGATGCCAACGAGCGCCGCGGCGTCGAGCGGATCGCCCGCCATCTCGCCGCACAGCGAGAGCTCGACGCGGTGGCGCACGCACATCGCCGCGACCGAGCGCAGCGCGCGCAGAAGCGTCGGCGACAGCGAATCGTAGCGCGCGGCCAGGCGCGGATTGCCGCGGTCCGAGGCAAAGAAGAACTGCATCAGATCGTTCGTCCCGACCGACAGGAAATCGACGCGCGGCAGGATCTGGTCGAGCTGAAACAGGAGCGAGGGCACTTCGAGCATCACGCCGACCGCGACGGCGTTGGGCGGCGGATCGGTGTCGCGGCGCCAGGCGCGCTCCATCTCGAGCTCGAGAATGGCGCGCGCCGCCTCGAGCTCGGCCAATTCGGCGATCATCGGGAACATGACGCGCAGGCGCCGGCCGGAGGCCGCGCGGATGAGGGCGCGGAGCTGCTGGCGCATGAGCGCCGGCCGGTCGAGCGCGATGCGGATGGCGCGCCAGCCCATCGCCGGATTTTCTTCGCCGACGACGTCGGGCATGTAGGGCAGGAGCTTGTCGCCGCCGGCATCGAGCGTGCGGAACGTGACCGGGCGGTCGCCGGCCTGGTCGAGCACGCGGCCATAAAGCTGCGCCTGCTCGTCCACGGTCGGGAAGCGATCGCGCAGCATGTATTGCAGCTCGGTGCGGAAGAGCCCGATGCCCTCGGCGCCGGTCATGTCCATGAACGGCAGGTCGATGGCGAGGCCGGAATTGAGCTGCAGGCTGATGCGCACGCCGTCGCGCGTCTCGGCCGGCAGCTCGCGCAGCTCGGCATAGCGCCGGCGCTCGCCGGCCTTGATGCTGATGCGGCGCTCGACCGCCTGCTGCACGTCCTCGCTTGGGCGCACGAACACGGCCGCCTCCTCGCCGTCGATCGCGAGAAGATCGCCGGCGTCGATGCGCTCGAGCACGTTGTGGACGCGGCCGATCGCCGGGATGTCGAGCGCGCGGGCGACGATCGCGACATGCGCCGTGGGCGAGCCTTCCTCGAGCACGATGCCTTTGAGCCGCGCGCGGTCGTAGTCCAGGAGCTCGGCCGGCCCCATGCTGCGCGCGACCAGGATGAACTCGTCCGGCAAGGCCGCCGCCGCAGCGCTGAGCGGCCGGCCGGCGAGGTGATGCTGCAGGCGGTTCGCCAAATCCTCGAGATCGGCGAGGCGCTCGCGCAGATAGGGGTCGCTCGCCTGCAGCAGCCGCGCGCGCGTCTCGTCCTGCACCTTCTGCACCGCGGCCTCGGCGGTGAGGCCGCCGCGCACCGCCTCGCCCATGCGGTGCATCCAGCCGCGATCGGCCGCGAACATGCGATAGCTTTCGAGGATCTCGCGCGGCTCGCCGCTTTCGGCGACACCGCTCGACAGCATCTCGTCGATCGATTGCTGCACCGCCGCGATCGCGCCGCGCAAGCGGACGAGCTCGGCCTGCGGATTCTCGGCGACGACCTGGCGGATGAGGACGCGCGGCTCGTGCAGCACGGCGGCGCCGAGCGCCAACCCGCCATGCATGCGCACGCCTTCCAATCGCACCGGCAGGATGCCGTTGCCGTTCGCCGGCTGCAGCTCGAGCGGGTTGACGAGCTCGCCCGAGGCGACGAGCTCGGCGAGGATCATGGCGATCGTCTGCATCGCCTCGACCTCGTCCTCGGTGTAGTGGCGCAGCGTGCGGTTCTGCACCGCGAGCACGCCGAGGACGCGGCCGCCGCGCAGCACCGGCACGCCCATCAGCGAGTGGAAGATGTCCTCGCCGGTCTCGGGGCGGTAGGCGAAATCGGGATGCGCCTGCGCATCGGCCAAGGCCAAGGGCCGCGCCGTCGCGGAGATGACGCCGATCAGCCCCTCGCCGACGCGCAGCCGCGTCCTATGCACCGCTTCCGGGCGCAGGCCTTCGGTCGCGAAGAGCTCCAGCACCTCGCCCGCGCGCATGACGTAGATCGAGCACACCTCCGCCACCATCTCGCCGGCGATGATGCGCACGACGTCGTTCAGGCGCTGCTGCGCCGTGCCCGAGCCGGCCATGACGTCGCGCAGCCGGCGCAGGACGCGGCGGGATCCGGGGACCGCCGCCGTCGGTTCCATCAGCGCAACGTCCGCCGACGCGCGCGCGCGTGGCGATGAAGCTTCATTCTCCGGGCGCCTCGGCCAGGGAGCCGAACTCTTCCCGCTGCGCCAGCGCGTCAACCGCCTGGTCGATCAGCTCGCCGATAATGGCGCGGGTCGATTGCTCGCGCGTGACAAGGCCGACGCTCTGCCCGGCCATGAGCGAGCCGCGCTCGACATCGCCATCGATGACGGCGCGGCGCAGCGCGCCCGCCCAGAAATGCTCGATCTCGAGCTGCGCGTCCTTTTGCGTCAACTCGCCCTTCGCGAAGCGGTCGATCACGGCGCGCTGCAGCGCCAGGAATTCGCGCGTGCCGTCGTTCGCGAGCGCGCGCACCGGGATCACGGGAAAGCGCGCATCGAGCTGCGGCGAGGGCACGGCGTCGCGCGCGCCGGCGCGGATGAAGGCCTGCTTGAAGCGCGGATGCGCGATCGATTCATGCGCACAGACAAAGCGCGTGCCGAGCTGCACGCCCGATGCCCCCATCTCGAGATAGGCGAGCATCGCCTCGCCGCGGCCGATGCCGCCGGCGACGAACACCGGCACGCCGGCAAGCTGCGGCAGAACCTCTTGCGCCAGCACGCTCGTCGTGACCGGGCCGATATGGCCGCCCGCCTCCATCCCCTCGATGACGATGGCGTCGGCGCCCATGCGCACGAGTTTCTTCGCGATCGACAGCGCCGGCGCGAAGCAGATGACCTTGGCGCCGCCGTCCTTCAGGCGCGCGATCGCGGCCTGGCCCGGCACGCCGCCCGCCAGCACGACATGGCCGACGCGCCGGCCGACGCACACGTCGGCGAGCGCCAGCAATTCGGGATGGAGCGTGATGAGATTGACGCCGAACGGCCGGTCGGTGAGCGCGAAGGCGCCGTCGATCTCGGCCGCGAGCAGAGCGGGCGTCATGGCGCCGCAGGCGATGACGCCGAACCCGCCGGCGTTCGAGATCGCGGCGACGAGGTTGCGCTCCGACACCCAGGTCATGGCGCCGCCCATCATCGCCGCGTCGCAGCCGAGGAACTCGCAGCCGCGGCGCCACAGAGTATCGAGGCGGCCCTTGGCGCGGGCGCGCGGATCAGGCGGCATCGAGACCGTAGGCGGTGTGGAGCGCGCGCACCGCGAGCTCGGTATATTCCTCGGCGACGAGCACGCTCACTTTTATTTCCGACGTCGAGATCACCTGGATGTTGATGCCTTTGGCCGCGAGCGTCTCGAACATCTCCTTGGCGACGCCGACATGGCTCCTCATGCCGACGCCGATCACCGAAATCTTGACGACGTTGGCGTCGGGTCGGAGCGCCGCGTAGCCGAGCTGCCCGCGGCGCGCCTCCAGCACCTTCACCGCGCGGTCGAGGTCGGATTTCGCCACCGTGAAGGTGATGTCGGTGGTGCGCCCGTCCTCGGAGATATTCTGCACGATCATGTCGACATTGACCGCTTCGTCGGCCAAGGGACCGAAGATCGCCGCCGCCACGCCCGGCCGGTCGGCCACTTTGGCGAGCGTGATCTTCGCTTCGTCGCGGCTATAGGCGATCCCGCTCACGACCTGCTTTTCCACGATCTCGTCCTCGTCGACCACCAGGGTTCCGGGCTCGTTGCTGAAGCTCGACAGCACTTGGACGCGAACGCCGTGATTCATCGCCAATTCGACCGATCGCGTCTGCAACACCTTGGCGCCCAATGACGCCATCTCGAGCATTTCCTCATAGGTGATCTTATCGAGCTTTCGCGCCTTCGCAACGATGCGCGGATCGGACGTGTAGACGCCGGCCACATCGGTGAAGATGTCGCAGCGCGCGGCGCCCAATGCCGCCGCGAGCGCCACGGCCGACGTATCGGAGCCGCCACGCCCCAAAGTGGTGATGCGCTGATCGGGGCCGAGCCCCTGGAATCCCGCGACGACCGCGACCTGGCGCTCGCCGAGGCAGCGCGCGAGCGCATCCGTGTCGATCGCGGATATTCTCGCCTTGCCATGCGTCGCATCGGTGCGGACCGGCACCTGCCAGCCGAGCCACGAGCGCGCATCGACGCCCAGATCCTGGAGCGCCATCGCCATCAGGCCGGCCGTCACCTGCTCGCCGGTGGCGAGGACGGCATCGTATTCGCGCGCATCGTGCATCTTCGCGGTCGCGCGCGTCAATTCGACGAGCTCATCCGTCACGCCCGCCATGGCCGAGACCACGACCGCGACCTCGTTGCCGGCATCGACCTCGCGCTTGACGATCAGCGCCGCGCGCTTGATGCGCTCGACGTTGGCGACCGAGGTGCCGCCGAATTTCTGCACGATGCGGGCCATGAAGCGACGGGTCTTTGCGGGGATGGGCCGCTGATTCATACTCTCCGGTATGGAGCCGAGGCAAGCCGAGCCGCCCGCCGCGCGCGACGGCACGATCGATCGCGACGAGATCGAACGCTTCGCGCGCCAGGCGAGCGCCTGGTGGGACGAGACCGGGCCGTTCCGGCCGCTCCATCGCCTCAATCCGGCGCGGTTGGGATTCATCCGCGCGCGGCTCGAGCGCCACTTCGCGCGCGGCGCCGCGGAGCTTGCGCCGTTCGCCGGTCTTAGCCTCATCGATATCGGCTGCGGCGGCGGATTGGTCGCCGAGCCGATGGCGCGGCTCGGCTTCCGCGTGACCGGCCTCGACGCCGATCACGCCGCGCTCGCCGTCGCGCGCGCGCACGCGGAGGATGCGGGTCTCGCGATCGACTATCGCAGACGACGCGGCCGAAGACCTTGCCGCGCGCGGCGAACGGTTCGATGCGGTGCTGGCGCTCGAAGTGGCCGAGCACGCGGCGAATGCCGGGCTTTTTCTCGAATCCGCGGCCGCTCTCGTCAAGCCGGGCGGCGCGTTCATTGCCTCGACGCTCAATCGCACCGCGCGCTCGTTCGTGACCGCGGTCGTCGGCGCCGAATATGTGCTGCGCTGGCTGCCGCGCGGCACGCATCAGTGGCGCAAGTTCCTGCGTCCGTCGGAAATGGCGGCGCATCTGCGCCGCGCCGGCATGACGCTCGAAGCGATCGAGGGACTCGTGTTCCGGCCGCTCAGCGGCGAATGGGCGCTCGGCCCCGATCTCGGGGTCAATTATTTACTAATTGCCAGAAAACCAAAGTAGAAATATCCTTCCAGGTTGCGCAACCCGTGGGGGGACTGCGCTTTGGGGGTCTTACTTCGTCCGCGTGGCCGATGGGCACCGCCCATGCCGGGGGCGGGCGAAGTAAAGGGAATGGTGCTTTCATGAGCATGAGCCAAGGGGAGGCTGCGCGGCTTTCCGGCAAGATCAAGTGGTTCAACCGTAGCAAGGGCTTCGGCTTCATCGTACCGGAAGATGGGTCGAGCGACATTTTCCTGCCGCTCGCGGTGCTCGAGCGCTCGGGCTTCGGCGAGGCGCCCGACGGGGCGAGCGTGACGTTCGAATGGGTCCAGGGGCCGAAGGGCCGCGCCGCGACCCAGGTCCTGGAACTCGATGCTTCGACCGCCCAGCCGCGCCCGCCGCGCGAGGGCGGCGGCGGTGGCCGAGGCGGCGGCGGCGGCTATCGGCAGCAGCGCGACGACTCCTATGGCAACGAGGCATCGGGGCCCGCCGAGTCGCTCGACGGCGTCGTCAAATGGTACGACCCGGCGCGCGGATTCGGCTTCATTCTGCCAAACGACGGCGGCAAGGACATCTTCGTCCATGTCACGGCGCTGCGCCGCTCGGGCATCGACGGGCTCGAACCGGGCCAGCCGGTGCGCATGATGGTGTCGCAGGCGCGCCGCGGCCGCGAAGCCTCGTCGATCCAGCTTCTCTAGCCGTTTCAAGGGGTAAGAAGGCGAGGCGCGGAGCGCGCCCGGGCGCCTGGTCTTTTCGCGCGCGCAACGTGAGAATCGCGTTGGCGAGTCGGTCGAGTCGTGCTACTGTATCTAGTAGGCCAACCACGGCTCTACCCCATGATACGGTAGGAAACCATGGAGACGATCTGGAACGCCGAGCTCATTGACCGCCTTATCGCGCTTTGGGACGAGGGTTTGCCGACCGCCGAAATCGGGCGGCGCCTCGCCATCAGCAAGAACGCCGTCATCGGCAAGGCCCACCGGCTTGCCCTGAAGCCGCGGCCATCGCCGCTGAAGCGTCCGCCGACCCGGCGGCGCGGCCTTGGCGTGCAGCCGACGATCTGCACCTGGCCGAACGGCCACCCCGGCGACAAGGACTTCAAGTTCTGCGGCGAGAAGCCGCTGCCGGGCAAACCCTACTGCGCCAAGCACGCGGCGATGGCCTATCTCCGGCCGAAGACGACGACCGCCGCCTGATCGCGCTTTCCCGCGCGGCTGCGCTGTGCCAGCCTCCGTCCGGATGACCGGGCGGAGGCGGCGATGGGCAAGGGACTGACCGCGCGATTGGCCGAGCGCAGCGCCGCGCTCGAGTATGGCGATCTGCCGCCCGAGATCCGCGCCGTGGCGCGGCAGGCGATCCTCGACTGGTTCGCGGTGACGCTCGCCGGATCGCGCGAGCCGCTTGCGGCGATCATCGCCGAAGAGGCGGCGGCCGAAGGACCGGGCGGCACGGCGACGCTCGTCGGGCGCCGCGCCAAGGCGCCGCCGCTGCTCGCCGCGCTCGTCAACGGCACGACCTCGCACGCGCTCGATTACGACGACGTGCATCTCTCCTATATCGGCCATCCGACCGTCGCGGTGCTGCCGGCGATCCTGGCGCTCGGCGAGGCGATCGGCGCCAGCGGGCGCGAGATCCTGGCGGCCTATGTCGCGGGCTACGAGACGCTGTGCCGGGTCGGCGTGGCGGTGGCGCCGGGGCACTATGCGATGGGCTTCCACGCGACGGCGACGGCGGGAAGCTTCGGCGCGGCCGCGGCCTGCGCGCGGCTCTTGCGGCTCGATGCGGCGCGCACGGCGATGGCGCTCGGCATCGCGGCGACGGAAGCGGCAGGGCTCAAATCCATGTTCGGCACGATGTGCAAGCCGCTCCATGCCGGCAAGGCCGCCGAGAACGGGCTTCTGGCCGCGCGCCTTGCGGCCAGGGGCTTCACGAGCCGCGATGATGCGATCGAGTGCGCCCAAGGCTTTGCCGCGACGCACGGGCCCGATTTCGATGCCGATGCCGCGCTCGCGGCGCCGGACGGCGGCTGGTACACGCGCGGCAACCTCTTCAAATATCACGCCGCGTGCTATCTGACGCACGCGCCGATCGAGTGCGCGCGGGCGATCGCGCGGCAGAACAGCTTCGATGCCAGCCGCGTCGGCGACATCACGCTCACGATCGACCGCGGCGCCGACAAGGTCTGCAACATCGCCAATCCCGCAACCGGGCTCGAGGCGAAATTCTCGCTCCGCTTCACGATCGCGCTGGCGCTCGCCGGGGTCGATACGGCGCGGCTTGCGACCTATAGCGACGAGCGCACGTCGGAGCGGCGCCTCACGGAGCTGCGCGACAAGGTGCGGATCGAATTCGTCGACGGCTGGGCGAGCTCGCGCGCGAGCCTCGACGTGACGCTCGCGGACGGGAGCAAATTCGCGGCCACGCACGATTCCGGCATCCCCGCTGCCGATGTCGCGGCGCAAGGGCGCCGCATCGACGAGAAATTCACGAGCCTCGCCGCGCCCGTGCTGGGCGATGGCGCGGCGGCGCGATTGAAGGACGCGGTCGCGGCGCTCGACGAGCTCCGCTCGGTGCGCGAGGTGATGGCGCTCGCGAGCTGATTAGCGCCGCCGCTTCGCCTTCGCTTTGGCCTTGGCCTTGGCGCGCGGGCGCGCCGGCGCCGCTGCCTTGGGCGGCTTGATCTTCAGGAGCCGCGCGGCGTTCCCGCCCAGGATCGCCACCTTCTCGCGCTCGGCCAAATCGGCGCCCTCGACGAACTGCACCGCCTTCGGCAGCGCCATGTCGTAGGGATAATCGGTGCCGAGCATGATGTGATCGGCGCCCCACTGGCGCGTGAGATATTCGAGCTGGTGGTGCGTGAAGACGATCGTGTCGAAATAGAGTTTCCGCAGATAACTCGTCGGCTTCTTCGAGATGACGCGGCGGCAGTCGGTGCGCGCGCCGTGCGCGTGATCGATGCGGCCGGAATAGGCCGGGAGATAGCCGCCGCCATGCGCCACCACGATCTTCAAGCCCGGATAGCGCTCCAAGACGCCATCGAAGATCAGGTGATGGACCGCGACCGTCGAATTGAGCGGGTTGCCGATGACGTTGATGAAGTAGTGATTGGCGAGGCGCTGCCCGTGCGTGAAGCCCGAGGGATGCATGAAGATGAGGATGCCGAGCTCCTCGGCCTTGGCGAAGAACGGGCGGAAGCGCTCGCCCGACAATTCCTCGCCGTTGACGTTGGTGCAGATCTCGACGCCGCGCATGCCGAGCTGCTTCACCGCGCGCTCGAGCTCGGCGACCGCGAGATCGGGCGCCTGGAGCGGCACGGTCGCCAAGCCCACGAAGCGATCGGGATGATCGGCGACGATGCGCGCGATGTTCTCGTTGATGAGGCGCGCGGTCTGACGGCCCAATTCGGGCTCGGCCCAGTAGTAGTACTGGCCGGGCGAGGTCGAGACCGCCTGAATGTCGATGCCGGTGCGGTCCATGTGCTGGAGGCGCGCCGCGACCGAGGTGATGGCGACGCGGATCGATTCCTGCTGCTTGCGGTTCACCTCGCGCGAGGCCTCGTTGGAAAAGGCGATCGCGGTCTCGGTCGGATGCGCGACGCCGCGCACGAGGTCGGACGCCTCGGGCGTCTCGACATGGCAATGGATGTCGACCGTGAAGTGTTTTGGCCCGCGCCCGGCGCGGCGCCCGACGACGGGACCGCTCGTCGCCGCGGCCGGGCTGCATGAGAACATCATCTGTGTTTCCCTCCCCTTTGGTCGGCGCGCATCATGCGGCAATTCGCCGGGCCTCGCCAGACGTGGGCGCGCAATCGTGTTATGATCGGCGCGCACCAAGGAGCATGAGATGGGTCTGGTCGTCGCCGATCTGCGTCTTGCCAATCCGGCCCGGCCCGAGTTGGCCGAGCTCGACGCCAAAGCGCTTGCCGACACCGGCGCGCTCCATCTCTGCATCCCCGAACACGTGGCGACGCAGCTGCAGCTCCCGCGCAGCGACCGGCGCGAGGTCACCACCGCCGACGGCAAATCGCATGTCGTCGATTATGTCGGGCCGGTGCGCGTCGAGCTGTTCGGGCGGCAATGCTTCACCGGCGCACTCGTGCTCGGCAACGAGGTGCTGCTCGGCGCCATTCCGATGGAGGACATGGATCTGGTCGTCGATCCGGCGCGGCAGCGGATCATGCCCAACCCTTCGAGCCCGAACATTCCGCAATCGACCGCCAAGTAGCTCAATAAATCCCCAAATGCTGGTGCAGATCGGCGCGGGCCGAGATTTGGGATGCCGGTCCCTCGGCGGCGACGCGGCCGTTGTTGAGGAGCACGACGTCGTCGGCGACGGCGAACGCGAGCTTCACGTTCTGCTCGACGAGCAGGATCGACAGCCCCTCTTCCTTGAGGCGCCGGATCGTCGCCATCACCTCGGCGACGATGGTCGGCGCCAAGCCTTCCGACGGCTCGTCCATCAAGAGCACGCGCGGATTGGACATGAGGGCGCGGCCGATCGCAAGCATCTGCTGCTCGCCGCCCGAAAGATATCCCGCGACCTGGTTGCGCCGCTCGCCGAGGCGCGGAAATGCCGCTGCGACGCGGTCGAGATCCCAGCCGTGGCGCGCGCCGGCCGTGACGGGCGGGCGCGCCGCGACGATGAGGTTCTCGCGCACGGTGAGGCTCTTGAAGATGCGGCGCCCTTGCGGCACGAGCGCCACGCCCGTCGCCGCGATCTGCTCCGGGTAGCGCCCGGTGACGCTCGCGCCGAAGACGGCGACGGTGCCGCGGCGGGGGGCCAAAAGTCCGACCGCCACGTTCATGCAGGTCGATTTGCCGGCGCCGTTGCGGCCCAGAAGCGCCAGCAGCCGGCCCTCGGCAAGGCGCATCGATACGTTGTGCAGCACGTGGCTGTCGCCATAGAAGGCGTCGATCTCGGCAAGGGCGAGCGCGTCACGCGCCAAGATAGATCTCCGCCACGCGCGGATCGGCAACCACTTCGGCGCGATTGCCCTCGACGATGATCTCGCCGAAATGCATGACGCTGATGCGCTCGGCGAAGTCGAGCGCCACGTCCATGTCGTGCTCGATCATGACGATCGTCACGTCGCGCGGAATTCCGGTGAGAAGCTTCAGCACGTCGCGGCGCTCGTCGCTCGAGAGGCCGGCGAACGGCTCGTCGAGCAGGAGCACGCGCGGGTTCTGCACCAACGCCATGGCGATCTCGACGCGGCGGCGCTCGCCATAGGCGGTCTCGGAGAGCGAGCGCTGCGCCAAGTGGCGCAATCCGACGCGCTCCAGCGCCGCTTCCGCGCGCGTCACCAGGTCGCGCTCGCCGGAGAAGGGAGCGAGCGGATTCCAGCGCGCCTTGCTGACGCCCAAGAGCGACAGCATGACGTTGTGCAGAAGCGTGTTGCGCTGGAACAGCGTGATGATCTGAAACGTGCGCGCCAGGCCCAGATGCGCGCGCATGCGGGCGGGAAGGCGCACGAGTTCGCGATCGAACAGCGCGATCGAGCCGCCATCGGGCTCGAGCTCGCCGGCGATCAGGTTGAAGAGCGTGGTCTTGCCGGCGCCGTTGGGACCGATGATGAGACGGCGCTCGCCCGGCTCGACGGCAAGGTCGATGCCGGCGGTGACGCGCAGGCCGCCGAACGATTTCTCGAGCCCCTTCACCTGAAGCGCGGTCATGGCTCGCCTTTCGCCGCGACCGGCGCGGGCCGCGGCTTCAGCGCCTTGAAGCCCCAGCGCGCGAGCCGCACCGAACCCGGCACGAACCCTTCCGGCATGAAGATCACGATGGCGACGAAGATCGCGCCGAGGACGAAGTTCCAGCGCTCGATATAGGCGCTCGCGACATTCTTCATGATGACGACGAGGGCGGCGCCCGCGATCGGCCCGAGGAGCGTGCCGCTGCCGCCCGAGATCACCATGAGCAGCGCCTCGGCCGAGGCCGAGAGCTGGATCGATTGCGGGCTGACGAACTCGTTGTAGTAGAGGAAGAGAAGCCCCGCGACGCCGCTCAGGAAACCCGAGAAGAGGCAGGCATAGAAGCGGATGAGCCAGACGTGATAGCCCAAGGCCGTCATGCGGCGCGGCTGGTCGCGCGTGCCGAGAAGGCTCACACCGAAGGGCGAGCGCGTGAAGACGAAGACGGCGAGCACGGAGAGCAGGAACGTGACGAGCGTCGCGTAATAGAACGCGGACGCGCCGTCGAGCGATATGCCGAAGGGCTGGGGCCGCGAGGAGACGTTGATGCCGTTGTCGCCGTTCGTGAGGCTCAGCCAGCGATACGCCAGGCCCCACAGGATCTGGCCGATGGCGAGCGTGATCATGACGAAGCCGATGCCGGTCGCGCGCAGCGCCAACGCCGCGAAGAGCGCGGTGCCGACGAGCGTGAAGCCAAGCGCGCCGAGGATGGCGACGCCGTGGCCGAAGCCCGCCTGGAGCAGGATCGCGCCGGCATAGGCCGCGATCCCCATGAGCCCGGCATGGCCCAACGACACGAGCCCGCCATAGCCGACGATGACGTTGAGGCCCAAGGCGAACACGGCGTTGAGGAGGATCTGGCTCGCGACGTTGACGAAATACGTGTCCGCGAGCCACAGCGGCAAGGTCGCGAGCGCCGCAAGGGCGATGATCGCGGCGAGGACGCGCGCGCTCATGGCGCGTGCCTGCCGAACAAGCCGCGCGGCCGCACCGCCAGCATCAGCACCATCGGCAGGAACAGCACGAAATAGGCGAGCTCGGGCAGGAGCGCCTGACCGAAATTATAGAGAAACGCGACGATGAAGCTGCCGAGGAAGGAGCCGACCAGGCTGCCGGTGCCGCCAAGGATCACGACGACGAGCGCCAGGGGCAGCATCTCGTTGTCGAGGCCAGGATAGACCGACAGGATCGGCGCGGCGACGATGCCGCCGAAGCCGGCGAGCCCGGCGCCGAGGCAGAAGACGAGGGTGAAGAGGCGCGACACGCGGATGCCGACGACGCGCGCCATGTCGGGATCGTCGACCCCGGCGCGGATCATGGCGCCCAATCTCGTGCGCTCGAGCAAAAGCCAGAGCGCGAGCGCGACCACGAGTGCCACGACGATGACGGCGAGGCGGTAGATCGGAAACGCCACGCCGAAGATGTGCGTGCCGCCGCGCAGAGCCTCGGGCGTCGCCACGGAAATCGGATCGCCGGTCCATTCCATGAGGCAGAGATCGGCGACCATGAACGAGATGCCGAGCGTCACCAGCACCTGCGCCAGCTCGTTGCCGGCGAGGCGCCGCAGCAGGAGCCGCTCGATGATGCCGCCGAAGAGCGCCGTCAAAAGCGCGGCCAGGAGCGCCGACAGCCAGAAATCGAGATGCCCCCAGAGATAGAAGCTCGCGCCGAAATAGGCGCCCAGCATGAACAGCGAGCCGTGCGTCAGGTTCGGAATCCGCATCAATCCGAAGATCAGCGAAAAGCCCGACGACAGCAGGAACAGGAGTCCGCCCAGCGCGACGCTGTTGATCGCCAGAAGGATATAGAGATTCATCGCGGCGATTTACCGGATTGCGTCATGCCCCCTCACCGTCGACCGCATGCGGTCGACCCCTCTCCCCGGAGGGAGAGGGGCGATGGGGAAATTTCGCGCACTCACGCCTTGAGCGGCGGGTAGTCGCGCGAATAGACCGGCTGCGCCAGCACCTTCTTCTCGTCCCACGGCCAGAACTGGCCCACGTCGGTGTAGGTCTTGATCGTCGTGTTGACGAGCGCGCTGCCCTGCTTCTCCATGCGGCGGATGAAGATGTCGCCGATGACGTTGCCGAAATGGTCGAAGCGGACCGGCCCGCGCAAGGTCTCCGTGAGCTCGACCGAGCGCAGCGCCGTGATGAACGCGTCCTTGTCGTCCGACTTGCCGCCGGTTTTCTCGAGCGCGGCCTCGATGATCTGGCCGTTGAGCCAGAGGAGCGCGGCGTACTGGCCGACCGGGACGTTGTATTCCTTCTTCATGATGGCGAGGAAATGCTCGTTCGCCGCGTTCTTGAGATCGACCGTGTAGGGCGCGGCGGTGATCATGCCGATCGCCTCTTCGCCGAAGCTCGCAAGCAGCGCATCGTCGCCCGCCGTCTCGCCGCCCAGCACCGGATATTTGAGGCCGGCGTCCGAATACTGCTTCATGAACTTCACCGGCTCGCCCGCGGCAAAGCCCTGCACGACGACGTCGCAATCGCCGAGCTGCGCGAGATAGGGCGTGTAGTCGGCCTGGCCGAGCGGCGGCCACAGCTTCTTCAGAACCTTGCCGCCCTGATCCTCGAACACCTGCTGGAAGCCGCCCATCTGCTCGTAGCCGAAGGCGAAATCGTCGACGATGCAAATGGCGCGCTTCAGCTTCAGCTCCTTCGTCGCGTAGTCGGCCAACGGCTTCATCGCCTGCGAGGACGTGGCGGACGCGCGCAGGAAATAGGGATTGGGCTTGCGCTGCGTCATGTCCTCGGCGGCGGCGAGGCTCAAGGTCGGGATCTTGTGCTGCGCGATGTAGTCGGTGATGGCCAAGAGCTCGAACGCGGCCAAGGGCCCGGTGATGACGTCGACATGGTCGCGCTCGACGAGCTCCTGCACCTTGTTCTTGGCGCCGGCCGGCGTGCCGCCGGTATCGGCGACGATCAGATCGACCTTGCGCCCGGCCAAGGTCATGGTGCGGTCCTTGAGGAACGCCGTCAGACCCTGCTCCATCTGGATGCCGCCTTCGGCGAGCGGGCCCGTCCGCACGTTCATGAGGCCAAGCCGCAAGGGCGCGCCTTGCGCGATCGAAACGCGCGGCAGCGCGGCCGTTGCCGCGGCGGCCGCTCCGCCGAGCATGAGGGTGCGGCGGTCGAATTTCTTGGCCATGGCGTTTTCTCCCGTGACTGCGGCTCGCGTGCCGCTTGCTTCTGGGCGCCGAGAATAACGCGGGCTTTGCCCCGGCGCACTAGTGTCCCGATTCCGAAGTTCGCGCGATCTCTCCTCATATCCGCCACACGAGCGATGAGGCATCTACCCTCGCGGTCCAATCCATCTTAAGTTCGCGGGCAAGAACGGGAGAACGAGGGGAGGGCGCCATGACCCGAGACCGATCAGGCCGGACGCGGTTGCGGAGCGCAGGACTGCTCGTCGTTGCGCTGGCGCTCGCCTGGCCCGCGCGGCCCGCGCCGGCGATTGCGGCCGAGTTCAGCCCCGAGATGGCCGCGCTCATCGCCGCCGCCAAGGCCGAGGGCGGGCTCACCTTATCGTGGGGCGAAGGCACGTTCGGCGGGACCCAAGGCGCGCCGCTCTACGAGCAGGGGATCAAGAGCGTGTTCGGCGTCGACCTCCCGATCCAGTTCACGCCCGGCAGCTCGATGCCGCAAGTCGGCAACGACATCGCCATGCGCGAGGCGGCGGGCCAGCGCTCGCCGACCGACGTCTATGTCGGCTATGCCGACGTGCTGTCGCGGCTCGCCCCGCGCAACCTGTTCCTCGCGGCGCCGTGGCAGAAGCTGCTGCCGGGGCGGATCAGCGATGGCATCGTCGATGAGGGCGGCACGCTCCTCAAGGTCATCACGGCGCTCCCCGGCATCGCCTACAACAAGCAACTCGCGCCGTCGGAGCCGAAGCTCCTGACCGATCTCCTGAAGCCCGAATGGAAGGGCAAGATCGCGGCAACGCCGTATGCCGCCAATTTCGACGCGCTTGCCGCCAACGACATGTGGGGCCACGACCGCGCGCTCGACTACGCGCGCAAGATGTCGGACCAGATCGCGGGATTGATGCGCTGCAATGAAGGCGAGCGCCTCGCCACCGGCGAGTTCCTGGCCTTCGCCATCACCTGCAATGGCACCGATTTCTTCGACATCGTGCGCAAAGGCGCGCCGATCGTGCAGGTCCCGCCCGCCGATTTCCCGGCGCTGGGCTATTTCTATATTGCCGTGCCGAAGAACGCGGTCCACCCCAACGCGGGCAAACTCTACGTCGCCTACATGATGACGAAGGAAGGCCAGGCACTCATCCGCCAGACCTGGGAGATGGACAATGACCTCTTCCCCGAGACGAAGGCGCACCAGCTCGTCGCCGATCTCGAACGGGAGCGCGGCCAGAAATTCGTGCGCATCGACGTCGCCTGGTACGCCCAGCATCCCGAAGCCTATGAGGCGTGGAAGGAAATCGACAAGATCTTCACCGCCAAGAAGTGACCGGCACGCGCGCGCGCCTTGAGAGAACGTCATAAGGCCGATCCGGCGCATAGATACCTGGTCCACGGCGATGATCGCCGTGGTGGGCGCAGCGAGCGCGCTCATCGTGGCGATGCTTCTCGTCGTGGTGTGGCTCGGATTCCGCGTCGGCGACATGGGCGACCCCACGGCGCATCTGGCACTCGACAATTACCGCGCGATCTTCGCCGATCGGACGACCTATAGCGTCCTCGGCGACACCGTTTCCTTCGCGCTCGTGACGCTTGCCGTGAGCCTCGCCTTCGGCCTGCCGCTCGCGTGGCTCGTCGAGCGCACCGACATCAAAGGCAAGACCGCGATCTTCACGCTCATGACGGTGGGGCTGCTGCTGCCGGGCTTCGCCTCGGCGATGGGCTGGCTCTTTCTGCTCCACGCGCGGATCGGGCTCTTGAACGCGTGGCTCGAGCGCGCGTTCGGCCTCAGCGGGCCCGTCTTCGACATCGCGAGCATGGCCGGCATGGGCTGGGTCCAGGGGCTCAACCTCGCGCCGGTGTCCTTCATCATGTCGGCCGCCGTGTTCCGCGCGATGGACCCGGCGCTCGAGGAGGCGGCCGAGGTCGCGGGCGCGGGTTTTTGGCGCACGCTCTGGCACGTGACGCTCAGGCTCGCCGCGCCCGGCATCGTCGCCGCCGCGATCTATGTCTTCACGATCGGCTTCGCCGCGTTCGACGTGCCGGCGATCATCGGCTGGGGCGCGCGGCGCTTCACCTTCTCGACATATCTCGTGCTGCAACTCGATTCGACGAGCGGCCTGCCGCAATATGGCATGGCCGCGGCGCTCTCGAGCTTCCTGATCGTCATGGGCGTCGCTCTCGCCTCGCTCTATGGCCGCATCCAACGGCACGCGCACCGCTACCAGGTCGTGACCGGCAAGGCCTATCGCCCGCGCATCGCGGCGCTTGGGCGCTGGGCGATCCCGGCCTGGGGCTTCGTCGCGGCCTATCTGCTCCTGAGCCAGATCGTGCCGCTTGTCCTGGTGGCGTGGGCCTCGCTCCTGCCGTTCTTCCAGCTCCCGAGCGCGGCGGCGCTGAAAAGCGTCTCGCTCGCGCAGTATCTGTCGCTGCCATGGGCGCTCGCGCGCGCGGGGATCGCGAATACCGCGATCCTCATGCTGGCGACGCCGACCTTGACCTTGGCGCTGAGCGTCGCGTTTTCGTGGGTCGTTCTGCGCACGCGCATCAGGGGCCGCGGCGGCTTCGACGTGGTGGCGTTCCTGCCGCACGCCGTCCCCAACATCGTCTTCGGCGTCGCCGCGCTTCTGATCGCGCTCTTCTGGCTCGGGCGCGCGCTGCCGCTCTTCGGCACGGTGACGATCCTCCTCATCGTCTTCGTCGTCGCGCGGCTCTCCTATGGCACGCGCATGACCAATAGCGGCCTCATCCAGATCCACCGCGAGCTCGAGGAAGCGGCGCTCGTGAGCGGCGCCGGCACTGGCGGCGTGATGCGCCGCGTGCTCGTGCCGCTGCTGGCCCCGACCTTGCTCTATGCGTGGCTGTGGATCGCGCTCTTGGTCTTCCGCGAGCTGACGCTCGCCGTCGTGCTGACGACGCGCGCCAACATGACCCTGCCCTTCGTCGTCTGGAGCCTGTGGCTCAATGGCGGCCTGGGCCAGGCCTCGGCGCTCGCCTTCCTCATGCTCCTGATGATGCTGCCGCTCGTCGCGCTCTACTGGCTCATCGCGCGACGGCGCGGGATTTTGGCGCAGCAGTAGTTCGGACGCCGGCCGTCCGCGACGCGCCACGTGCGGACATCCAGTCGGCATCCGGCGGACGAAGCCCGCCACAGACCCCCGTGTTGAGGCGTGCTTCGTCTCCCACATTCCAATACGCGTTACCGCCAATTGAGGGGCCGATGCCGATCAAGATCGCAAGGCGGACATTCATTGCCGCGCTCGGCAGCGCAGCAGCATGGTCGCTCAGAGCGCTCGCGCAGCGTCGACCGCCCCTCGGCGTTCGGTTTGCTGATGGCGTGGGATGAGGGCAACCCGCTAGTTCAACCGTGGCTCGCAGCGTTCCGCGAGGGTCTTGGCAAGCTCGGCTGGATCGAGGGCCGCAACATAAATCTCGAGTACCGCTGGACGAAACGACATGAACCTCTCAGCAAGGCGCAAAGGAGATCGTTGCATCGCAACCGGATCTGATTTTTTCGTCGAGCTCTCCCACAACTGCCGTGTTGCTTGCGCAGAGCGCGCGATCCCGGTCCTTTTCGTGAACACATCGACCCGGCGGCCAAGGTTTTGTCACGTCGCTGTCGCGACCCGGCGGCAACGCCACGGCCTGTCAATCTTGAGGCATCGATGGCAGGAAAGTGGATGGAGATGTCAAGGAGGTCATGCCGAGCGTGGCACGAGTTGTCGTCCCCTTCAATCCAACATCCGCTCCCTACGCGGCCTTATACTTGAACTACTTCAAATCAGCGGCGCAATCCCTTGGTGTTGAGATCATCGCACATCGGAAGCCGACAGCGCGGCGTAGAGAGTCTTCGGCGAAGCCCAGGCGGCGAACCGAATTCCGGACTCATTCCGATGCCGAGTGGCTTTATGGCCGGGCGCGAGATCGTGACGGTGGTTACACGCAACAACATTCCCGCCGTCTCTTTTAATCGCGACTTCGCCCACGCCGGCGGCCTAATGTCCTATAGTAATGACGTCAGCGCCAGTTATCGGCGGTCGGCGACTTTCGTCGACCGGATATTGAAAGGCGAGAAGCCGAGCGATCTTCCCGTCCAGCTCCCGGTCAAGTTCGATCTGGTCATCGATCTCAAGACGGCGAAGGCGCTCGGACTCCAAACTCCCGACAAGCTTCTCGCCATCGCTGACGAGGTGATCGAATGAAGCGCTGAACGTCCGCTTTGGTCAAAAGCGGACGTTCGCGCCGGCGCGGGATTTTGGCGCAACAGTAGTTCGGACGCCGGTTGTTGGGTGTCTATCGCCGCGCCCGCAATGTTCGAAATGTGGGCGCGCGCGGCCCCTGTTATTCGAGCCCTACGATCGAGACGAATTCATCAACCGGGGCTCGCGGCATGTCGATGGCGTACTCAACCGCGCTGATATCAGCGTAACCAATCGACATGCCGCAGGCGATGATCTGGCTATCGTCGATCGGCAAATGCCGGCGAACAACCCGGTGATATTTGGTCAGAAAAATCTGCGGGCAGGTATCGAGGTCTCGGGCCTTCGCCGCCAGCATGAAAGTCTGAGCGAGAAGCCCGCAGTCGAACCAGCTCCCCGCTTCCAGCCGCCTGTCCACCGTGAAGAAGGCGGCGATCGGCGCGTTGAAGAAAATGAGGTTCCGCGCCGTCTGCCGGCCGCGCGCTTCCATATCGGCCCGGTCGATGCCGAGTGCGCCATAGAACACGCGTCCGAAGAGCTGCAGCCGATCCGAATGCGGGGCGGGCAGATTTGGCGCGTACATCGGCCGCTCCGGCTGGTAATCGTCCGGAGATTTTTGGTGTGCCTCGCTGAGTGCGTGAGCGAGCTTGTCCTTGGCCGTACCACCGACCAGATAAACCCGCCAAGGCTGCATGTTCGAATTGCTGGGTGCGCGCCTCGCAAGATCGAGGATCTCGAGCAAAAGCTGTTTCGAAACCGGGCGATCGGTAAAGCGCCGAATGGCCCGCCGCGTTCCTATCACCTGGTCGATGGCCGTCCGCGTTTCGTCGTCCATTGTCGCCCCAGAGATCGCCGACACCGATGCAATCTATCAAGCGCGTGGCCGCGTGACACGGCTGGTAGCGGCTATCGCCGCATCTGCGCGCAGAGCGCAGCGCGCGCATAAAAAAAGCGCGGCCCAGGCTTGCGCCCGGGCCGCGCGACTGATGACAGCCGGGTTACGGGCCGATCGTGATCTCCGCGCGCCGGTTCTGCGGCTCTCTCACGCCGTCCGGAGTTTTGACGCGCAGATTGTCCTCGCCGTAAGCCGCGGTATTGATGCGATCGGCGCCGACGCCATCGGTGAGGAGCGTCGCGCGCACCGTGGCCGCCCGCCTCTGCGACAGGGCCTGGTTGTACTTCCTCGTCCCCGAGGTATCGGTGTAACCGTTGACTTGGATCCGCAGCGACCCGCCCTGTTTGGCAACTGCCGCAGCGGCGTCGACGACCTTGCGCCCTTCGGGCGTAAGGGTCGACCTGTCAAAGGCGAAATAGACGATGAAGACCTGAGGCGCAGGTGCCGGTGCCGCCATCGGCGGCGGCGGCGGCGCGGCCGGAGCGGCCATCGGGGCAGGGGCCGCGGCCGGCGTGACGAAGCTGATCTGCAGATAGCCGATGCCGCCGGTGACGCCGGCGCCGATCTGGCCGCCAAGCCCGAGCGGAACGAGCTCGAAGCCGTTGCCCGCGCCGAACAGACCGCCTTGCACGGTCGGGCCGACGCCCACCGTGACCGATGCCTTGGCGCCGCCATAAGCGCCTGCCAAGCCGCCCGGAACAACGTCCGTGCCGCCGATCACGGCATAGATCATCGTGGCCCAGTTCTCGTACTCCAGGTCGAGACCCAAAAGGATGCCGCTGATCCCCGTGTAATCTTGCGGGCCGCCGACCCCGTTATAGGTGCAGGCGACCGGATTCTTGGAGAACACGACATAGGTGTTCCCGGGCCCGGTCTTGGTGCAGGTCAGAAACCCGAGGATCGGACTGCCATCGGCCCTGGCTGCGCCGGCGAAGGCGAACACGGCAATCACAACGGCCGCCAAGGTTGCTGCAATCGATGAAACGATGCCCTTGATCTTCATCCTAACCCTCCCAAAAAGATGATGCCCGGCGACGCGCATGCTTGACGTCGAAAAGGGGCGCCCGCGCGCGATGGTGCCGAAAACCGAATTTCCAGGCCGCAGAATGCTCTACAAGCGGCCTCGTGGCAACGAAGTGTTGCGCCGGTCGAGCCGGCGCGAAATTCTGACGCAGCAGGAGCTCACACGCCGGTCGGGCGCGCGAGGCGCTCGGGATAGAGCCAGCGCGTCGGCTCGCGCCCCTCGGCGAGCGCGCGCAAATCGCGCTCCCACAACTTCCGCAGCAGCGCGATGGCGCGGTCCGAGCGGCCCAAACATTCGGCATCGCGCTCGACGATCGCGCCTTGGCCGACCTGCGCCACGTGGTCCTGGATGCCGAGGAAATCGGGCCGGCCGGCGGCATCGTGCAGCTTCATCTTGCCGGCGAGGATCGCGGCTGCCACGTCTTCCGCCGGAGGCAGGCTGGCGAGGCGCTTTTCCGCCTCGGCGCGGCGCGCGTGATACTGCGCGACCACCGCTTCCGGCAATGCCAACCGTTCGACGATGAAGGTCTTGTGCCGGTCGTCGTCAAGCGGCACGCGCCAGGAGATGTAGATGCGCCACTCGGTCTCGGCCGGGTCGTCGCGCGGCAGCGACATGCTCAGCATGTTGGGCAGCATCAGATGCTGCTCGCGCCTCGTTCCATCGGAGCGAATGCCGTAGGCGACGAGGCCATAGGGCCGCTCCTCGGCCTCGATGCGCGGCACGTCGCGGTTCAATTCCTCGAAATGGGTGCGGCGGTGCGTGAACGGCAGGTGCGCCTCGTCGACGCCGTTCTCGATGTTTTGATAATAGTTGCAGAGGCGCGTGTAGCAGTTGGCGTTGAGCACGCCGCCCGGCGCCTCGAACTCCGGAAAGCGCGGCAGCGGGGGCGCTTCGCCCGGTCCCATGAAGACGAAGACGAGGCCCAGATATTCCTGCGTCGGATAGGCCCTGATCCGCACCTTGTCGCAGAACGCCTCGTCGAGCTCGGCCGGCTGCTCGAGGCAGCGCCCGCCGGCATCGTATTTCCAGCCGTGATAGAGGCAGCGGATCGCGTCGCCTTCGACATAACCGGCCGACAGCACCGTGCGGCGGTGCGCGCAGCGCTGCGCCACGGCGTGCGGCACGCCGCTATCGCCGCGATAGAGCGTGAAATCCTCGCCCATGATGCGCACCGGCAGCGCCTGGCCCGCGGCAAGGTCCTGCGCGCGCCAGACCGGGTGCCAGAAGCGCCGCATGTAGGTTCCGGCGAGCGTGCCGGGCCCGGTGCGCGTCACCTCGTTGAAGTCGAACTTGCGCCGCGTCTTGCGCGGCAGAGTGCCGGTGTCGGGCATGAGCTCGCCCCATTTTGTGCGCGGAAATGATAGCGCGGATCAGGCGCTCAGCGAACGGAACATGCGCACGAGGTCGGAGCCGCGATAGGGCTTGCTGATGAAGGCGAAATTCTCGGGCCCGCAGCCGGGCGCAAAGGCCGAGCTGGCATAGCCCGAGGCGAGGACGACGCGCAGCGCCGGGCGGAGCCGCACCGCCTCGCGCGCGAGATCGACGCCGCTCATGCCGCGCGGCATGACGACGTCGCTGAACAGAAGGTCGATCTCGGCCGCGCGCTTCAGCACCGCGAGCGCGGCGGGCCCGTCGCCCGCCGTCAGCACGCGATAGTCGAGGCTTCGCAAGGTCTCGACCGCGAGCCGCAGCACGTCGGGATCGTCCTCGACGACGAGCACCGTGCCGCTGCTGCGCGGCGGCGCCGCCGCCGCGTCGCCGCTTGCGGCGGGCTGCGGCGCTCCGGCGGCGAGCGCCGGCAGCAGCAGAGCGACGCTGGCACCCTGGCCGAGCGCGCTCGACAAGCTCACCGCGCCGCCCGATTGCGACACGAAGCCGTAGACCTGGCTCAAGCCGAGGCCGCTGCCGAGCCCCACGGGCTTCGTCGTGAAGAACGGCTCGAAGGCGCGGGCGAGCGTCTCGGGCGACATGCCCTCGCCGGTGTCGGCGACGGTGATGCGCACGTAGGCGCCGGGCCGCACGCCCGCCTCGGCAGCCGCAGCCGGGTCGAGCTCGGCGTTCGCCGTCGCGATCGTAAGCCGGCCGCCTTTCGCCATGGCGTCGCGCGCGTTCATCACGAGATTGAGGAGACTCCCCTCGAGCTGCGCCGCGTCGATCAGCACGGGGAGCAGCGCGGGGTCGAGCGCCAAGTCGAATTCGACCGTCTCGCTGCACACGCGCCGCAGCACGGCCTCGAAGCTGCCAATGAGGCCGTTGATGCCGTGCCGCTCGGGGCGGAGCGACTGGCACCGGGCGAAGCTCAGGAGCTGCTGCGTCAGGCGCGCGCCGCGCTCGGCCGCGGCCTGCGCGTTCTCGGCGAAATGCAGCACGCGCTCGCGATCCTCGGGGCGTTGCTGGATCAATTCGAGGCTGCCGGAGATCACCGTGAGCAGATTGTTGAAGTCGTGCGCGATGCCGCCCGTGAGCTGGCCGACCGCCTCCATCTTCTGCGACTGGAACAATGCCTGGCGCGTGCGCTCCAAGGTATCCTGCGCCTCGCGCCGCTCGCTCGCATCGCGCGTCACCTCGGCGAAACCGAGGAGCCGCCCCTTGGGGCTGCGAATCGCCTCGATCACGGCGTGGGCCCAGAAGCGCGTGCCGTCCTTGCGCACGCGCCAGCCCTCGCTCTCGCACTTGCCGCGCGCGAGCGCTTCCTCGAGCGCGCGCGCGGGCACGCCGGCGGCGCGATCCTCGTCGGTGTAGAAGATGGAGAAATGCCGGCCGACGATCTCGGATACGGCGTAGCCCTCGATGCGCTCGGCGCCCTTGTTCCAGTTGGCGACGCACCCGGCGGGGTCGAGCATGAAGATCGCGTGATCGGTGACGGCGTCGATCAGAATCTCGAACCGACGGTCGCCGTCGACCGATTCCACCGGCAGGGTGGTCTCCGCCATTGTCGCCACTCTCCGCAGTTCGCGCGGCGCCTTGCGGGCGGCTCGTCGCCCGCCCCCTCCCGGCGTCTTTTGCGATTCCATGTCATTCTATGAATCGCGGCGCGGAGGTCCACGCTTTTCCCCGTGCCTGACCCGCAAGAGCTAGGGATAAGTCGGTGCTCAACTGCGCTTGAGGCGCGCCTCGATCGCATCCCATACGCGCACCTCGAGATGCACGCCGTCGAGTCGGTTGATTTCCTGCAGGCCGGTCGGCGACGTGACGTTGATTTCGGTAAGGTAATCACCGATCACGTCGATGCCGACGAAGAGCAGGCCCAGCTCGCGCAAGGTCGGGCCGATCGTCGCGCAAATCTCGCGCTCGCGCACCGTGAGCGACGATTTCTGCGCACGCCCGCCGACATGGAGATTGGCGCGCGCCTCGCCCGCGGCGGGAACGCGGTTGACCGCGCCCGCGGCCTCGCCCTCGATCAGCACGATGCGCTTGTCGCCCTGGCGCACCGCCGGCAGGTAGCGCTGCACCATGACCGGCTCGCGATAGAGGAGCGCGAACATTTCCAGGAGCGCATTCATGTTCTCGTCGTCGCGCTTGATGCGGAACACGCCGGCGCCGCCATTGCCGAAGAGCGGCTTCAGGATGATCTCGCCATGCGCCGCGCGGAACGCGTCGATCTCGTCGCGGTCGCCGGTGATGAGAGTGGGCGGCATCAGGCCGGGAAAGCGCGTCGCCACGAGCTTTTCGGGCGAATTGCGCACCGCGACCGGATCGTTCACCACCAGCACCCGGTCGCGCACATGCTCCAGAAGATGCGTCGCGGTGATGTAGGCCATGTCGAAGGGCGGGTCCTGCCGCATCAGGATCACGTCGAGCGCGGCAAGGTCGAGCGTCTCGAACGCGCCCAGCGTGAAATGGCGGCCGTGCTCGCGCCGCACTTCGAGCGGACGCGCCTTGGCGCTGAGCTTGCCGTCGAGAAGCGCGAGGTGGCGCGGCAGGTAATGGTAGAGGCGATGGCCGCGCACCTGCGCCTCGAGCGCCAGGACGAAGGTCGAGTTGGCGTCGATGTTGACCCCTTCGATCGGGTCCATCTGGATCGCGACGGCAAGCGCCATGGCGCCAGTATCGCCTAGGGCACGCGCCGAAACCAAGACCCAACAAAAACTTTACTTCAGCGGCTGGACGTCGATTTCCTGGCGCGGGGTCGGCGTGGTGACGTCCTCGTCCGACGCCCCTGGCGGGGTCGGGGCGGCAGCGGCAGCGGGCGGGGCCGCGCCGCCGGCCGGTGCCGGCGCGGAGGATGCGGTCTCGGGCTGCGGCGGCTCGCCGCTCCTGATGCGCACGTAGGAGACGACGCGCTTCACGTCGCCGATGTTGCGGGCGTGGTCGACCACGCGGTCGAGCTCGGCCTGGCTGCGCGCCGTGCCGATGACGTAGACGACGCCTTTGACCGTGGTGATGGTGTAGTTGATCTCGCGCACGTCGGCGTCGGCGACGAGCTGGGTCTTGAGCTTGCTGGTGATGGTGGTGTCGCCCATGTCCTGGACGAAGCCCTCGTCGGGCCCGACCTGGATCTCGTCATAGACTTCCTTGACGCCGTCCACCTGCCAGGTGCGCTTCACCGCCTCGGCGCGCCAATCGTCGCTCGACACGGTGCCGGTCAAGAGCACGCGGCCCTCATAGACCGTGCAGTCGAGGTCGTCGTTGAGCTTCAAATTGTAGTTCTTCCACGACTGGGCGATGGCCGCCTGGATGCCGGCGTCGCGCGCGGTATCCTTGAGCGAGCGCTCCTGGGCAGCGACAGCATAGCCGCCGCCCGCAGCGCCGGCGCCGATGGCGAGAATGCAGCCCGAAAGCGAAGCGCCCGCCAGTACGATGACGGCGAGCGCGGCGGCGAGCGAATGTCGGGACAAGGCGCTTTCTCCTGCGACGGTTCCGGTCAATTCTTGCGCGTCGCCTGAGTCGGGGAAAGGGCGCCTTTAGGGCGATTTCGTGGCAGTGCCCTCACCCGAGTCGCCAAGCGTCCGCCACATGCCGAGGCAAACGCCGCGGCATCACCAGCATCACATCGAAGCGCTGATCGAGATGGGCGAGATCGGGCCGCGCCTGGAGGAAATGCTCGAACGCGCGGGCGATGCGGCGGCGCTGGCGCCCGAGAACGGCCTCGCCGGCCGCGGCGAAATCGGCACGCGCCTTCACCTCGACCGCCGCCAGGACAGTGCCGCGCCGCACGATCAGATCGATCTCGCCCGACGGCACGCGAAAGCGCCGCGCCACCACGCGATAGCCGCGCACGCGCAAGTGCCAGAGGCAGAGGAGCTCGGCGGTACGGCCGCGGCGCTCGGCCCGGAGCCGCGCCTTGCTCACGCCGTGCGCCCGGCAAGCGCCAGCGCGCGCTGATAGACGGCGCGGCGCGGCAGGCCCATGGCGCCCGCCACCGCGGCGGCCGCGTCCTTGATGCTGAGCCGCTCGAGCGCCGCGCCGAGCGCTGCGTCGAGCAATTCGGCCGAAGGCGCATCCGCGGCCGCGGGCGGGCCGACCAGCACCACGAGCTCGCCCTTGGGCGGGCCCCCTTCCCGGTACTGCCGCGCGAGCTCGGCCAGCGGCGCGCGCCGCACCTCCTCAAAAAGCTTGGTGAGCTCGCGCGCGGCGGCCGCCGGCCGGTCGCCCAGCACCGACGCCATGTCGGCGAGCGACGCGGCCAGGCGCGGCGCGCTTTCGAAGAACACCAATGTCGCCGGCACGGCGCGCAGCTCTTCGAGCGATGTCCGGCGCGCCTCGCTCTTCGCCGGCAGAAATCCGGCGAAGAAGAAGCGCTCGCACGGCAGGCCCGAGAGCACGAGCGCCGCGAGCGGCGCCGACGCGCCCGGCACGGCCGTGACGGAGATGCCGCGCGCGACCGCCTCGCGCACGAGCTTGAAGCCGGGATCGGAGACGAGCGGCGTCCCGGCGTCCGAGATGAGCGCCACGCGCGCGCCGCCTTCGAGCCGCGCCAGAAGCTTGGGCCGCATCGCTTCGGCATTGTGCTCGTGATAGGGGACGCGCGATGTCGCGATGCCGTAACGCGCGAAGAGCTTGCGGCTGACGCGCGTGTCCTCGCAGGCGACGAGGTCGGCCGCGCCCAGGACGCGGAGCGCGCGCAGTGTTATGTCCTCGATATTGCCGATCGGCGTCGCGACGAGATAGAGACCGGGCGCGAGCGGCGCTCGTTCGTCGGGTTTACTTCCCGCCGGGGTGTCGATACGCTTTCGGCCTTTCGCGTCGAGGGACATCGCGCGTGTCGATCTCGTGTTTGAGCTCGCACTTCCGGGTGGCGGCGTTCCTTGCCGCCATATTGGCGCTTGCCGCCTGCGGAGGGAAGAAAGCGCCGCCGCCGCCGACGCCGGAACTGCCTGCCGTGGCGGCGCCCTCGCTCGTGGCGCCCCCGGTCACGGCGACGCCGATCCCGGAGGCGCCGCCGCAAGCGGCCGCACCCGGCGTCGCCCATGTCGAAGTGGGCCTGCTGCTCCCGCTCTCCGGATCGGCCGCGGCTTTGGGGCAGGCGATGCTCGATGCGGCGCAGATGGCGCTGTTCGAGACCGGCAACGACCAGCTCGAGCTTCTGGTGCGCGACAGCGGCGGCAATGCGACGATGGCCGCGGCGGCGGCGCATTCGGTGATCGACGCCGGTGCCAAGCTCATCCTCGGGCCGCTCCTTTCGGCCGAGGTCGAGGCGGTGAAGCCGGTGGCGCAAGGTGCGGGCGTGCCGCTCGTCGCGTTCTCGACCGCGATGCAGCTCGCCGGCAACGGCACCTGGCTTTTGGCGTTCGATCCGCGCCAGGAGATCGAGCGCGTCGTCCTGTTCGCGCATGCGCACGGGAGGAACCGCTTCGCCGGGTTGGCGCCGGCCTCGGCCTATGGCGACCTTGCGACGGCGGCGCTGAAGGATGCGGCGCAGATCGCCGGCGCCACGCTCGGCCCGATCGAGCGCTACGATCCGACCTCCGCCAACCTCGCGCCGACGGTGCAGAACCTCGCCGGGCAAGGCAGCTTCGATGCCGTGCTGCTGGCCGAGGGCGGCACGCGATTGAAGGCGCTGGCGCCGCTCCTGCCCTATTACGGCATCGATCCCGACCAGGTGAAGTTCCTGGGCACCGGGCTCTGGGCCGACCAGAGCGTCGGCACCGAGCCCGCGCTTGAAGGCGGCTGGTACGCAGCGCCCGCGCCGCAGGCGCGCGAGGATTTCGAGAAGCGCTTTTCTGCACTCTACAAGCATGACGCGCCGCTCCTCGCCACATTGGGCTACGACGCGACGGCGCTCGCCGCCGTCCTCGCGCGCGCGCCCGCAGGCCCCGATTTCTCGGTCGCGGCACTCACCAACCCGAGTGGCTTCGCCGGCCTCAACGGGATTTTCCGGCTGCTGCCCGACGGCATCACCGAGCGCGGCCTCGCCGTCCTCGAGATGCACCGCACCGGCAGCACGGTGATCGATCCCGCGCCGCAGACGTTCCAGAAACCCGCGCTCTGAGATGCGCACCGCCGGCGTCGATGGCTGCAAAGGCGGCTGGATCGCCGTCGTCATCGACGAGGATCGCCCCGGTGCGCCCCTTGTCCTCAAGGGTGCGGACGAGATCGCCGCACTCCGAGCCGAGCGCATCCTGATCGACATCCCGATCGGCCTGCCCGAGACGGGACGCCGCGCGAGCGACATCGCGGCACGAAAGCTTTTGCGCGAGGCATGGCCCAGACTCTTCGTCGATGTGCGCCGCCCGCTCCTCGCCTTCGCCGATTACGGCGCGGCGAACGCATGGGCGAAGGAAGACGGCAACGGCATCTCGCGCCAGCTCTGGAACATCCTGCCGAAAATCGCCGAGATCGATCGCTCCATCGCGCCGGCGATGCAGGACCGCATTCTCGAAGCCCATCCCGAGCTTGCGTTCGCGCGCATGCACGGCGCCACGCCGGTGCGCGAAGGCAAGAAGACGCGCGCGGGGTTCTCGATCCGCGCCGAATTGCTGTGCCAAGCGGGGTTCACCGAGCTCGAAACATGGGTCGCGGCTCTGCGCGGCAGCGGCGCCGGCCCGGACGATCTGCTCGATGCGTGCGCCCTTGCCGTCGCGGCGCGCGATCCGCGCCGTGTCGCGTGCGCGTGCGAGACTGACGCGCGCGGTCTCAGCATGGATATCTGGTACTAGGCGAGAAGCCGCGCCAGGACGGCGTTGAGGCGTTGGCGCCCGGCAGCGGTCGCGACGAGGCGGTGCTCGTCGAGCGCCAGGAATCCGCCGCCGATCAAGTCGTCGAGTTTTTGGGCGCCGAGCGCATCGATGACGTCAACGCCGATCTCGGTGCGAAAGCGCGAGCGAAGAATTCCTTCCGTGAGGCGAAGGCCCATCATCAGGAATTCCTCGAGCCGTTCGCGCGCGCTCAAGGGCACGCTCTCCTCGGTCGCCTCGCCCTTCGCCTCGACGGCGGCGAGCCAGGTCTCCGGGGCGCGGCGCTGGCGCGCGGCATGACGCGAGCCTTCGGCGCCGAAACGGCCGTGCGCGCCGGGGCCAACGCCGACATAATCGCCCGAGCGCCAATAGACGAGATTGTGCCGGCATTCGCCGCCCGGCCGCGCGTGGTTCGAGATCTCGTAGGCCGGCAGGCCGGCGCGCGCGAGCCGCTCTTGCGTCGCCTCGTAGAGCGATCCCGCGAGCTCATCGTCCGGCAGCGCGAAGTCGCCGCGCGCATGCGCCGTGTGAAACGCCGTGCCCGGCTCGATCGTGAGCTGATAGACCGACAGGTGGTCGCCCGCCATGGCGAGCGCCGCGTCGAGCTCGTGGCGCCATTCGGCGACGCCTTGGCCGGGGCGCGCGTAGATGAGGTCGAAGGAATAGCGCTGAAAATTCTTCGCCGCGACGGCGACGGCGGCGCGCGCTTCTTCCGCATCATGGCCGCGGCCCAGGAATTTGAGCGCGCGGTCGTCGAGCGCCTGCACGCCGAGCGAGACGCGGTTGACGCCGGCGGCGCGGAAATCGGCCAGGCGCTGCGCCTCGACCGAGGTGGGATTGGCTTCGAGCGTCACCTCGAGACCGGCCGTCCCCGGCCAATGATCCGCCGCGCGCTCGAGGATGGCGGCAACGGTCGCGGGCGCCATCAGCGACGGCGTGCCGCCGCCGAAAAACACCGAGACGAGACGGCGCCCGCGCGTCCTCGCGCCATAATGATCGAGCTCGCGCAGCAGCGCAGTGCGCCAGCGCGCATCCTCGATGCCGGCGCGGACATGGGAATTGAAGTCGCAATAGGGACATTTCGACTTGCAGAACGGCCAATGGACATAAAGCGCGATCTCCTCGCTCACCCGGCGCCTCCGAGGCAGGAGGATGCGAGCCTCCGGAACGCCTCGGCGCGATGGCTCATGCGGTGCTTGTCCACCGGGTCCATCTCGCCGAACGTTTCCGTGAATCCTGCGGGCACGAAGATCGGGTCGTAGCCGAAGCCCCTGGCGCCGCGCGCCGGAAAGACGAGGCGCCCCGTGACCTCGCCCGGAAAACATTCGACGTGACCATCGGGCCAGGCGAGCGCCAACGAGGCGACGAACGTGGCGGCGCGATCCTTGCCGCCGAGCTCGCGCTCGACGCGCCGCATCGCCGCGCCAAAATCACGCTCGGGCCCGGCCCAGCGCGCGGAATAAATGCCGGGCGCGCCGCCAAGCGCCGGCACAACGAGCCCCGAATCGTCGGCCAAGGCGGGAAGACCGCTCGCGCTTGCCACGGCGCGCGCCTTGAGCGCGGCGTTTTCCGCGAAGGTCGCGCCGGTTTCCTCGGGCTCGGGCACGCTGAGCTCGGCCGCGCCCGCCGTCGCAATGCCGTAGGGCGCCAAGAGGTCGCGGATTTCGACGAGCTTGCCAGGATTGTGCGTGGCGATCGCGAGCTTTCCTGCGGCAAGGCGGCGTGCCATCACGCCAGTCCCAGCGCCTTCTTTTGCAGCGCCAGCAACCGGCCGATGCCGCTCCGCGCGAGCCCCAGCATGGCGGCGAATTCGCTTTCGGCGAAAACCGCGCCCTCGGCGGTCGCCTGCACCTCGACGATGCCGCCGCGGCCGGTCAGGACAAAGTTCGCATCGGCCGCCGCGGTCGAATCCTCGGCATAGTCGAGATCGAGCACCGGCACCCCGGCGCAGACGCCGCACGACACCGCCGCCACCGCGTCGGCGATCGGCAGACGCGGCAAGGAGCCGGCTTCGACCAGGGTCTTGAGCGCGAGCGCGAGCGCCACGTAGCTCCCGGTGATGGCGGCGGTGCGCGTGCCGCCATCGGCCTGGAGCACGTCGCAATCGACGCGGAACTGGCGCTCGCCCAACGCCTCGAGCTCGGTCACGGCGCGCAGCGAGCGGCCGATGAGGCGCTGAATCTCCTGCGTCCGGCCCGATTGCCGGCCGCGCGCCGCCTCGCGCTCGGTGCGCGTGTGGGTCGAGCGCGGCAGCATGCCGTATTCGGCGGTGATCCAGCCGCGCCCGCTGTTGCGCAGGAAGGGCGGCACCTTGTCCTCGACCGAGACCGTGCACAGGACATGCGTGTCGCCGAAGCGGGCGAGGCACGAGCCTTCGGCGTATTTCGAGACGCCCGGCTCGAGCACGACGGGGCGCATCTCGTCGGGGGCGCGGCCAGATGGGCGCGGCATGCGTTTTTTCCCTTGGAAAACGGGGGCGAGACTAGGGCGCGGGCGCCACAGCGTAAAGCGGCGCCGGTTGACGCTCAGGGGTACCCTCCTTACATTTTGGCGCGGCATGAGAGAGCCTGTGGCCAAGCCGCTCATCACCGAGCTCAACGATCGCAGCCGGGAAATCTTCCGGATGGTGGTGGATTCCTACGTCGAGACCGGCGACCCGGTCGGCTCGCGCACCCTGTCGCGGCGCAGCAGCCTCGATC
The DNA here is from genome assembly GCA_963729295.1 of uncultured Alphaproteobacteria bacterium. GTDB lineage: Bacteria > Pseudomonadota > Alphaproteobacteria > ATCC43930 > CGMCC-115725 > DATJLY01. The sequence continues at coordinate 585,501 of CAVSNJ010000025.1, read as the reverse complement.
TCTCGCCCGCGACCATCCGCAACGTGCTCGCCGACCTCGAAGAAGCGGGGCTGCTGTTCTCGCCGCACACCTCGGCCGGGCGGCTGCCGACCGAGGCCGGCCTCCGGCTGTTCGTCTCCGGGCTCTTGGAAGTGGGCGGCCTGACCGAGGACGAGCGCCGCAACATCGACGGGCGCCTCGCCGCCTCGGGCAAATCCTTGGCTCAGGCGCTCGAGGAGGCGATTTCCACGCTTTCGGGCCTGTCGCGCTGCGCCGGCCTCGTCTTCGCGCCCAAGACCGAAGCGCGCTTGAAGCATATCGAGTTCGTGCCGCTGACCGGCACGCGCGCGCTCGTCGTCATGGTGACCGAGGACGGGCTGGTCGAGAACCGCCTCATCGACGTGCCGATCGGCACGCCGGCCGCGAACCTCATCGCCGCCACCAATTATCTCAACGCGCGGCTCGTCGGCTCCACGATCGACGAGGCGAAGACGGCCGTCCTCGCCGAGATCGAAAGCCGCCGCGCGCAGCTCGACGAACTCACCGCGCGCGTCGTCGAGGCCGGGCTCGCGTCATGGTCGGGCAGCAGCGAGGAAGGCGTGCTCATCGTCAGGGGCCAGGCGCAGCTTCTGCACGACGTGACCGCGCTCGCCGATCTCGAACGGCTGCGCACGCTGTTCGACGTGCTCGAAACGCGCGAGGCGATGGTGCGGCTGCTCGACGCGGCGCGCGACGGCGAAGGCGTGCAGATCTATATCGGCGCCGACAATCCGCTGTTCGGCGTCGCCGGCTGTTCGATGATCGTGGCACCCTATGGCAATGCGCGCGAGCAGGTGCTGGGCGCGATCGGCGTGATCGGCCCGACGCGGCTCAACTACGCGCGCATCATCCCGCTGGTCGACTACACCGCGAAGGTGATCGGCCGGCTTCTTGGATAACGGATCGGGACCCATGGCCGAGGACGATGACGGCGCGATCGGCGCCGCGGAGACTTCACCCGCCGGCGAGCAAAATGCCGGTGAGCGCGTGGCGGCGCTCGAGGCCGAGCTTGCCGAGAGCCGCGACAAGCTCCTGCGCGCCCTTGCCGAAACCGAGAACGTGCGGCGCCGCGGGCAACGCGAGCGCGAGGACGCGCAGCGCTACAGCCTGCAAAACTTCGCCAAGGACGTGCTGAGCGTCGCCGACAATCTGCGCCGCGCGCTCGACAGCGTGCCCGCCGACACGGCCGAGGACGGCGTCATCCGCACCCTCCTCGCGGGCGTCGCCGCCACCGAGCGCGAGCTGCTCGCCACGCTGGAACGCCATGGCGTGAAGAAGGTCGAGCCCCAGCCGGGCGACCGCTTCGACCACAATTTGCACGAGGCGGTGTTCGAGGTCGACGCGCCCGGCCGGCCGGCCGGCACCATCGTCCATGTCCTTCAGCCGGGCTACCTCATCCACGACCGGCTGCTGCGCCCGGCCATGGTCGGCGTCGCCAAGGCCTCGGGCGAGCGCCCGCGGGTCGACGAGGTGGTCTAGGGGCCGTCGCTCAGGCCAGTTGTCGCATTTTTGGCCGCGCCCGGCCCGTTGTAGAGCGGCGCAAGTCTCCATATATAAGCTCTAATTCACAGGTATCCCTTGACCAACCGAGGGGGCGGGCGCAGTGCCTCCAGGGGCTGCGCGGCCCTGCTGCACGAAGAGGTGGCTATGGCAAAAGTAATCGGCATCGATCTCGGCACGACCAATTCCTGCGTCGCCGTGATGGAGGGGAAGGCCGCCAAGGTGATCGAGAACAGCGAGGGCGCGCGCACCACGCCCTCCCAGGTCGCCTTTACCGAATCGGCCGAGCGGCTGGTCGGCCAGGCGGCCAAGCGCCAGGCGGTGACCAACCCCGAGAATACGTTCTACGGCATCAAGCGGCTCATCGGCCGGCGCTTCAGCGACCCGATGGTCAAGAAGGAAGGGGAGCTCGTCCCCTTCAAGATCATCCCGGGCGACAATGGCGACGCGTGGGTCGAAAGCCGCGGCAAGAAATACGCGCCCTCCCAGATCAGCGCCTTCGTGCTGCAGAAGATGAAGGAGACCGCCGAGGCCTATCTCGGCGAGCCGGTCACCGAGGCGGTCATCACCGTTCCGGCCTATTTCAACGACAGTCAGCGCCAAGCGACCAAGGACGCCGGCAAGATCGCCGGTCTCGAAGTCTTGCGCATCATCAACGAGCCGACCGCCGCGGCGCTCGCCTATGGGCTCGAGCAGAAGAAGAACGGCACGATCGCCGTCTATGACCTGGGCGGCGGCACGTTCGACATCTCGGTCCTCGAGATCGGCGATGGCGTGTTCGAGGTGAAGTCGACGAACGGCGACACGTTCCTCGGTGGCGAGGATTTCGACAAGCGCGTCATCGATTATCTTGCCGACGAGTTCAAGAAGGAGCAGGGCATCGACCTGCGGAGCGACCGGCTCGCCCTCCAGCGCCTCAAGGAAGCGGCGGAGAAGGCCAAGATCGAGCTCTCGTCCTCGATGCAGACCGAGGTCAACCTGCCCTTCATCACGGCCGACCAGCACGGACCCAAGCACCTCAACATCAAGCTGACGCGCGCGAAGCTCGAGGCGCTCGTCGACGACCTGATCCAGAAGACGGTCGAGCCGTGCCGCAACGCCCTCAAAGACGCGGGGTTGAAGGCGTCGGAGATCAACGAGGTCATCCTCGTGGGCGGCATGACCCGCATGCCCAAGGTGATCGAGACGGTCAAGCAGTTCTTCGGCCGCGAGCCCAACCGCTCGGTCAACCCGGACGAAGTGGTGGCGGTGGGCGCGGCGATCCAGGCCGGCGTCCTGAAGGGCGAAGTGAAGGACGTCCTGCTGCTCGACGTGACGCCCTTGTCGCTCGGCATCGAGACGTTGGGCGGCGTCTTCACCCGGCTCATCGACCGCAACACCACGATCCCGACCAAGAAGAGCCAGATCTTCTCGACCGCCGAGGACAACCAGACCGCGGTCACGATCCGCGTGTTCCAGGGCGAGCGCGAGATGGCGGCCGACAACAAGCTCCTGGGCCAGTTCGATCTCGTCGGCCTCCCGTCGGCGCCGCGCGGCGTGCCGCAGGTCGAGGTCACGTTCGACATCGACGCCAACGGCATCGTCAGCGTCCAGGCCAAGGACAAGGCCACCGGCAAGGAGCAGCAGATCCGCATCCAGGCCTCGGGCGGTCTCTCCGAAGGCGACATCGACAAGATGGTGAAGGACGCCGAGGCGCATGCCGAGGACGACAAGAAGCGGCGCGAGCTGGTCGAGGCGAAGAATCATGCCGAGGCGCTCATCCACACCACCGAGCGCACGCTGAGCGAAAACGGCGACAAGATTCCAGCGTCCGAGCGCGAGGCGGTCGAGGCCGCGATCCGCGACCTGAAGGCGGTGAGCGGCGGCGAGGATGTCGGCCAGATCCGCTCGCGCACCGAGGCGCTCGCGCAAGTGTCGATGAAGCTCGGCGAGGCCATGTACAAGACGCAGCAGGCGGGCGGGGGCGGCGCCGGAGCCGCGCCCGGCGGCGATGCGGGCGGCGCCTCCGGTGGCGGCGCGGGGCCCGGCGCCGGCGAGGGCGGCGGCGGCGGCAACGAAAAAGTCGTCGACGCCGATTTCGAGGAGGTCGACGAGCGCAAGAAGCATTCCGGCTGAGGACGCGCCGGACAGGACAGAAACCGCCCCGGAGACTTTTCGTCCTCGGGGCGGTCGCATGAGGGAGATCGAGGTCCAGAGTTCGACGAAAAATGGCCAAGCAAGACTATTACGAACTCCTGGGCGTGGCGCGGACCGCTTCGCCCGACGACCTCAAGAAGGCTTATCGCAAGCTCGCGATGCAGCATCACCCGGACCGCAATCCGGGCGACAAGAAAGCCGAGCAGAAATTCAAGGACATCAGCGAGGCCTACGAGGTCCTCAAGGACGAGCAGAAGCGCGCCGCCTATGACCGCTTCGGCCACGCCGCGTTCGAGAATGCCGGGCGCGGCCCGGGCGCCGGCGCCGGCGATTTCGGCTTTGCCACGGGGTTCGCCGACATCTTCGACGAGATGTTCGGCGATTTCACCGGGCGGCGCGGCGGCGGCGGCAACAATCGCGGCACCGACCTGCGCTACAACCTGGAGATCGCGCTCGACGAAGCCTTCAAGGGCCAGCAGACGACGATCCGGGTGCAGACGCTGGCGCCGTGCGAGCCATGCGGCGGGACCGGCGCCGCGCCCGGCTCGCGGCCCGTCAACTGCCCGACTTGCCACGGCGCCGGGCGGGTGCGCGCGCAGCAGGGCTTCTTCACGCTCGAGCGCACCTGCCCCTCGTGCCACGGCGCCGGCCGCGTCATCGACAATCCGTGCCGCACCTGCGGCGGCCAGGGCCGCGTGAAGAAGGAAAAAAATCTCAGCGTCAACATCCCCGCGGGCGTCGAGGACGGCACGCGCATCCGGCTCGCCGGCGAAGGCGAGGCGGGCGTGCGCGGCGGATCGGCGGGCGACCTCTACATCTTCCTCACCGTGAAGCCGCATCGCCTGTTCCAGCGCGACGGCTCGCACATCCATTGCCGCGTGCCGATCTCGATGGCGACGGCAACGCTGGGCGGCGCGATCGAGGTGCCGGCGATCGATGGCGGCCGCGTCAAGGTCGCGATCCCGGCCGGAACCCAATCGGGCCACCAGTTCCGCCTGCGCAACAAGGGCATGTCGGTGCTGCGCTCGCCCGCGCGCGGCGACATGTATGTCGAGGTCGCGGTCGAGACGCCGGTGAACCTCACCAAGCGCCAGCAGGAATTGCTGCGCGAGTTCGAGAAGGCGGGCGAAGCCGCGCACACCCAGCCGGAGAGCGAAGGCTTCTTCGCCAAGGTCCGGGAGTTCTTCGAAGATCTGCGCGAATAGCGGCGAAGGCATCGCCCTCCGCCAACGCACCGCCCTATACTGGCGCGAAATCACGGGGGGATCGGCGATGATGCTGCGTTGGGCGCTCGCGCTCGTGCTGGCCGCTTTCGCGTCGGCGGCCGCGGCCCAGGCGCCGCCCGACAAGATCGTGCTCGGCCTCGCGGTCTCGGTCGCGAGCGCGCCCTACTACATCGCCGCCGCGAAAGGCTATCTGGCGGCCGAGCGCATCGCGTCGGACGGATCGAATTATCGCGGCGCGCAGGACGCGGTCGCGGCGCTCGCCACCGGCCAGATGGACGTTGCCATGGGCGCGATCAACGCCGGCTTCTTCAACGCCGCGAGCCAGGGCCTCGATCTGCGCGCCGTCGCCTCGCTCGGCATCCAGCCGCTGCCGGTCACGGCGACGCCGCTCATCGCGCGGAAGGACCTATGGGACGGCGGCGCGATCAAGACCGGCGCCGACTTGAGAGGCCGCACCGTCGCCGTCAACACGCCGGGCGCGAGCCCCGAGTATTTCCTGTCGCTCATCCTCGAGAAATACGGCATGGGCCTCAAAGACGTGAACGAGACCATGATCGCCTTCCCGGAAATGGTGGTGGCGCTACGCAACAAGGGGATCGACGCGGCGATCCCGGCCGAGCCGTTCGCGACCCTGGCGATCGAGGAGGGTCTCGCCGCGCTCGTCGCGCCCGAGGGCGGCGCCGGCGGCGGCGACATGACGACGGTCTATTTCTTCAGCGGCAAGTTCCTGCGCGAGCGGCCGGAGGTGGGCGAGCGGTTCCTGCGCGCCATGATCCGCGGCGCGCGCGACGCGATCGGCTATCGCACCAAGCCCGCGATCGTCGACATCATCGCGCAGGCGACGAAGATCAAGCCCGAGATCATCGTCGCGGCATATCCCTATGGCTGGGACCCCGATCTCGACATCGGCAAGTACGAGGACAGCATCCGCCGGCAGGAGCGGCAGCACATGAAGGACGGCCGCCTCACCTACAAGGAGCCGATCGCGATGGACCGCATGGTCTCGGCCGACCTCGTCCACCGCGCAGCGGCGAGCCTCGCCAGAGCGGGCGCGGCGGCTCATTAGGTGATGGGGGACGCGGTCGAAGAGCGCGGCCCGACCGCCGGGGCGAGCGCGTGGCGGACCGGCCTGACGCTGACGCTGCTGTGGCTCGCCGGCATGTCGCTGCGCCTGACGCTGCTCGCGATCGCCCCGCTCCTGCCGCTCATCCACCGCGATCTCGGGATCAGTGAGGCCGCGATCGGCACGCTCGGCAGCCTGCCGTCGCTGCTGCTGGCCTTTGCCGCCATTCCCGGCGCGATGCTGATCGCGCGCTTCGGCGGGCGCCCGACCCTCGTCGTCGGGCTGCTGCTGACGGCGGCGGGGTGCGCCGCGCGGGGCGCAGCGCCCGGACTCCTCACGCTTTACGCCGCGACGATCGCGATGGGCGCCGGCGTTTCGATCATGCAGCCGGCGATGCCGCGCCTGGTGCGCGACTGGATGCCGGACCGGATCGGCTTCGCCACCGCGGTCTACAGCAACGGGCTTCTGGTGTCCGAGGTGCTGGCCGTGGCGCTCGCCATTCCCGTGGTGCTGCCGCTTGCGGGCGGGAGCTGGCGGGTGTCGCTGGTGCTGTGGGCGGTGCCGATCGTCGCGACGGCGGCGCTCGTCGCGGGCTTCGCCCCACGCGCGCCGGCCGGACGCGCGCCCGGCGCGGCGGCGGCGCAGCGCTGGTGGCCCGATTGGCGCGATCCGATGATCTGGCGGCTCGGCTTCATGCTCGGCGGCGTCAATACCATCTACTTCAGCGCCAACACTTTTCTGCCCGACTACCTGCACATGGTCGGGCGCCCGGACCTGGTCGGCGACGTGCTGACAGGGTTGAATGGCGGCCAGCTCCCCGGCTCGCTGCTCATGATTCTGTTCGCCGGGCGCCTTGCGCCGCGCCGCTCGACCTATCTCGCGATGGGCGCGCTGGTCGGGCTCAGCGTCATCGGCATTTTGTCGAGCCGGGACTTGGGCATCGTGTGGTGGGCAGCACTCCTTGGCGGCGCCAATGCCGTGCTCCTGATCCTCATGCTGGCGCTGCCGGCGCTTCTGGGCGCGGCCGAGGATGTGCACCGGGTCTCGGCGGCGATGTTCACCATCAGCTATCCGTGCGCCGTGGTTTTACCGATCATCGGCGGATTTGCCTGGGATTTGACCGGCATCGCCGCGCTCGCCTTCGCGCCGGCTGCGGTCGGCACGATCGCGATCTTGGCGCTCGCGCCAGGGCTCAAATTGCCGCGCCCGGCAAAGCGTCACCCTTAAGCACGCCTTGTCGCGCCGCGCCGGCGCGACCTATCCTTCGCACAACGGCGATGCGCCGGGCCAAGCGCGCCCCGCGCCGCCCCAATCTCCGCTGCAAGACGGGAGGCATCAATGGCAAGCGTCAATTCGAGTGGCGAAGGCACGTTCGATTTCCGCCGCGTGATGGGCGAGTGGAAGATTCCCAACATCGATCTCGAAGCGATGGCGCAAGCGCAGCGCCGCAACCTCGAAGCGCTGACGCAAGCGAACCAGCTCGCCCTCGAGAGCACGCAGAGCTGGGTCAAGCGCAACCTCGAGCTCGCGCGGCAATCGATGGAAGATTTGCAGGCGATGCTGAGCGAGATCACCAAGCCCGACGGTTCGATGGAGGACCGGCTCCAGCGCCACGCGGAATTTTCCAGGAAGGCGATCGAGAAGGGCCTCGAGAATTTCCGCGACTTGGCGGAGTTCATGACCAAGGCCAACGCGGATGCGATGAACGTCATCGCCAAGCGCGTGAGCGAGGGGCTCGACGAGGTGCGCGAGCTGGCAAAAAAGGCCGCCTAGCACCGGATTCGCCCAGGCCAAATCGTCGTTCCCGCGCAAGGGGGGACCCAGGGGCAGGCGACGTGCGGTGGCCCTGGACCCCCGCTTCCGCGGGGGTGACGGAAAGATGCTTCAACCGCGATGGATCGGACCCCCGCGCGGCGGCAAACGCCGATAAGGCCCGCGCCTATTCTGCCGCAGGCCGCGCGCGCGCGCGCCGGCGCGGCGGGGGCGAGGCCGCATCGGGCTCGGAGAGCGCCGACGTCAGCCGCTCGCGGATCGCCTTGATGCGCTCCTCGCGGTCGACCTTGTGGCCGAACAGATCCTTCACATAGAAGACGTCGACCACCTTCTCGCCATAGGTCGAGATCTTGGCGCTGAAGATCTGGAGACTGAGCTGCGTCAAGGCGCGCGTCAGCTCGTAGAGGAGGCCCGGCCGGTCGCGGCCGTTCACTTCGACCACGGTGTGCGTGCGGCTTGCCGTGTTGTTGATGAGGACGCGGGGGGCCACGTGGAAGACGCGCGTGCGGCTTGCGATCGCCGGCGGCTCGTTCAATTCGATATGCGGCTTGATGCGGCCCGACAGCACGTTCTCGAACAGCACGGCGAGCTTCGCGATCTTTTCCGGCCGGTCGAATGCGCCGCCCTGGCGGTCCTGCACGAGGAAGGTGTCGAGCGCCATGCCGTTCGAGAGCGTGAGGATGCGCGCATCGACGATGTTGGCGCCCGCCAGCGCGAGCGCGCCCGCCATGCGCGAGAAGAGGCCGGGATGATCGGCCGTGTAGAGCGTCACCTCGGTGACGGCGCGCGCCGGATCGACGCGCGTATCGACGGTGAGCGGGGCGCCGCTCCGCTCGGCCTCGCGCGTCAGCCGCGCCTGGCGCGCGATCGATTGCGGCTCGAACAAGAGCCAGTGCGCGGGATAGGTCTTGGCGACGAACGAGTCGAACTCCGCATCGGAGAAATCGCGTAAGTGCGCGCGCACGTCCTGCTGGTGCGTCTTGACGCGCGCGTCGCGCGCATCGGCCGCAAGGCCGCCCGACATGACGTCCGCCGCGCGGTGATAGACCTCGCGCAAGAGCGTCGCCTTCCAGCCGTTCCACACTTTCGGGCCGACCGCGCGGATGTCGGCGACGGTGAGGATGAGGAGGAGCTTCAGCCGCTCGGGCGATTGCACCTGCTCGGCGAAATTGCGGATGGTCTCGGGATCGTCGATGTCGAGCTTGAAGGCCGTGCTGCTCATCAGGAGATGCCAGCGCACGAGCCAGGCGACGGTCTCGGTCTCCTCGGCGGAGAGGCCCACGCGGGGTCCCACTTTCTCGGCGACCTGCTCGCCCAGGATGGAATGGTCGCCGCCGCGGCCCTTCGCGATGTCGTGCAGCAGCACCGCGAGATAGAGCGCGCGGCGCGAATTGATCGTCGGCATGAGCGCCGTCGCGAGCGGCAGCTCGTCCTTCAATTCGCCCGTCTCGATCGTGTGCAGGATGCCGATCGCGAAGATCGTGTGCTCGTCGACCGTATAGACGTGATACATGTCGTACTGCATCTGCGCCACGACACGGCCGAAATCAGGGAGAAAGCGACCGAACACGCCCGCCTCGTTCATGCGCCGGAGCGTCGTCTCGGGGTCGTGCCGCGAGGTCAGTATTTCCATGAAGAGGCGGTTCGCTTCGGGATCCTCGCGCAACTTGCCGTCGATCAGCTTCAATGACTGGGTGATGAGGCGAAGCGCGTGCGGGTGAATGTCGAGCCCGTGCTCGTCGGCGGCGTGGAAAAGGCGGAGGAAATTCACCGGATCGTCGCGGAACGCCTGTTCGTCCGCGACGTCGAGCCGGTTGGCATCGACCGTGAAGCCGGCGACGTTGCGCTTCTTGCGGCCCCAGCGGCGCCACGAGAACAGCGGCTGGCGCTGCTGCTCGCTCTCGAGGAGCGAGCAGAAGATGCGCGTCAGATCGCCGACGTCCTTGGCGATCAGGAAATAGTGCTTCATGAAGCGCTCGACGCCGCGCGATCCGGCATGGTCGGTGTAGCCCATGCGCGTGCCGACTTCGCTTTGCAGATCGAAGGTGAGGCGGTCCTCGCCGCGGCTCGTGAGGAAGTGCAGGTGGCAGCGCACGGTCCAGAGGAAATTCTGCGCATGCTGGAAGCGCTGCGCCTCGTCGGCGTTCAGCACCTTGCGCTCGACGAGATCGGCCACGTCATCGACGCGGTAGATGTATTTCGCGATCCAGAAGAGGGTGTGGAGATCGCGCAAGCCGCCCTTGCCCTCTTTGACGTTGGGCTCGACCAGGTAGCGCGAATCGCCCAGACGCGTGTGGCGCTTGTCGCGCTCCTCGAGCTTCGCCTCGAGGAACTGGCCGCCGGTGCCCTTCATCACCTCGACCTCGAAGCGGCGCTTCAAATCGAGATAGAGATCCTGGTCGCCCCACACATAGCGCGCCTCGAGCACGGCGGTGCGGATCGTGAGGTCCCCTTTGGCGCGCGCGATCGTCTCGTCGATCGAGCGCGTCGCCTGGCCGACCTTGAGCCCCGCATCCCAGAGCGTGTAGAGCATGTATTCGACGACCTGCTCGGTATGCGGCGTCTCCTTGTAGGGATAGAGGAACAGGAGATCGACGTCGGAGTAGGGCGCGAGTTCGCCGCGGCCATAGCCGCCGACCGCGACGATGGCGAGGCGCTCGCCCGCGGTCGGAGCGCCGAGCGGATATGCCCGCGTCACGGCGAAGTCGTAAAGGACGCGGATCACCTGATCGACCAGGAAGGCCAATGCCTGCGTCGCCTCGGTGCCGGACGAGCCCGCCTCGAAGCGGCGGCGCACCTCGGCGCGGCCGTCGGCCAGCGCACGCTTCAAAATCTCGGCGACGGCGCTGCGGGCCGCCGCCTCGCCGGGCGCGGCCAGTTCATCGACGCGGCCCTGGAGGGCGCGGCGGTCGACGATGTCGCGCTGGCGCTCGATCGTGCTCATGGGACGCCGATTTTACACGGGGGCCCGCCGCGAGGCCACTCCTGCGCCCGGCCGGCGACCGGCCGTTGCCCCGCGCCGTTACCGGAGCGACGACAACTGGCCGCTGATCGCGCCGCCGAACGGAACCCAGGTCGTGCCGTCGAAGCGGACGAGCCGCATCCGCTTCAGCGGCACATAGTCGTCGGGTGCGGTGTTGACCTCGACGCCGGGCTGGAAGGTCGGCAGGACGACGTGGTGGAGATGCGTCACCTGGCGCATGATGTTCTCGCGCGAAAGATCGTCGCCGCATGCCGTCAGGATGCGGACGAGCATCATGCCTTCGGTATAGCCGGTGATGTTGAAGAGATCGGCGACGTTGCCGCCCGGCATGTACTTTGCCATCCAGGCGAGCCAATCCTTGAAGCCCGGATCGTCCTTCCACTGCGGGTCGGTCGGGTCCTTCAAATAGGCCGTCGAGATGAGGCCCACGGATTTCTCGAGCCCCGCGGGCTTCAGCACGGCGGCGATGGCGCTCCCTTCGAAATTGACGAAGTAGAGCGGCTTCCAGCCGATGTCATAGACCTTGCGGATCGCCTGGGCCGAGAATTTGGGCGTCGCCGCGACGAACAGCGTATCCGCGCCCGAACCCTGCAGCGAGATGATCTGCTGATCGACGCTCGGATCGCTCACCTCGTAGGTCGTGCTGGCGACGACCATCTTCTTGGCCTTGTCGCCGAGCGCAGCCATGAAGCCGTCGAAGAGGTCCTTGCCGAAATCGTCGTTTTGGCGAAGCGTCGCGATCTTGGCGTCGGGCTTCGTCTGGAGGATGTATTTCGCATAGATGCTGCCCTGGATCAGGTAGCTCGGCAGGAACGCGATGGTCCAGGGGAAGCGCTTCGGCTGGGCGAAATCGTGGCTGCCCGAGCCGATCCACAATTGCGGCACCTTCTTCTCGTTCAGATATTTCTCGACCGAGAGATTGGTCGGCGTGCCGATCGAGCTGAAGATGAAGGCGACCTTGTCCTCCTCGACCAGCTTGCGCGTCTGCTCGACCGTCTTGGGCGGGCTGTAGCCGTCGTCGGCCTGGACCAGGGTGAGCTTGCGGCCGTTGACGCCGCCCTCATCGTTGATCATGCGGAAATAGGCTTCCTCGGCGCGGCCGATCTGGCCATAGGCCGAAACCGGGCCGGATAACGGCAAGGTCTGGCCGAACTTGATCTCGGTATCGGTGATGCCGGGCGCATATTGCTTTTGCGCCTGCGCCGGGATCGCGGCACCAAGCGCGAGCGAAGTGAGGACGGCAAGCCGTGCCAACGAGAGCTTCATCGCTTCCTCCCTCGGCGCCCGTCTTGTGCGGGCGCCACGGCGAAGCCTATCACGTCAGTCCTCGCCCGCCAGTCCTTTGAGGCGATAGATCAGCTCGAGCGCCTCGCGCGGGGAGAGTTCGTCGGGGCGCACGTCGCCGAGCGCCGCGGCGAGCGGCGATTTCCTGGGCGGCTCGGGCGAGCGCTTCGAGGCGGCGAAGAGCGGCAAGTCTTGGGCCAGCCGCGCGAGCGCGCCGCCCTGCTCGCTCGTCTCGAGCGTCTTCAGCACCTCTTCCGCGCGCGCCACCACGGACGGCGGCAGCCCCGCGAGCTTCGCCACGTGGATGCCGTAGGAGCGGTCGGCCGCACCCGGCGCGACCTCATGCAGGAACACGACATCGCCTTGCCATTCCTTGACGCGCATGGTGTGGCAGGCAAGCTCGCCGAGCTTCGCCGCGAGCGCCGTCAACTCGTGGTAGTGCGTCGCGAAGAGCGTGCGGCAGCGGTTCACGTCGTGCAGCTGCTCGATCGTCGCCCACGCGATCGACAGCCCGTCGAAGGTCGCAGTGCCGCGGCCGATCTCGTCGAGAATGACGAGCGAGCGCGGGCTCGCGCGATTGAGGATCGAGGCGGTCTCGACCATCTCGACCATGAAGGTCGAGCGTCCGCGCGCCAGATCGTCGGCCGCGCCGACGCGGCTGAACAGGCGGTCGACCACGCCGATCCGCGCGTGTTCGGCCGGCACGAACGAGCCCATCTGCGCCAGGATGGCGATGAGCGCGTTCTGGCGCAGGAACGTGCTCTTGCCCGCCATGTTGGGGCCGGTGATGAGCCAAAGCCGCTGGCCATCTGCGAGCGTGCAATCATTCGGCACGAAGCCCGCGCCGTGCGCCGCCCGGATCGCCCCCTCGACCACGGGATGGCGCCCGCCGACGATGGCGAAGTCGCGGCCGTCGTCGATCACGGGCCGGACATAGCGCTCGTCGGCCGCGAGCTCGGCGAGGCCCGCTGCCACATCGAGCGCGGCAAGCGCTGCCGCCGCGGCCGCGATCGGCGCGGACAGAGCCATCGTCGCGGCGACGAGCTCGTCGAAGCAGGCGAGCTCCAGGGCCAGCGCCTTGTCGGCGGCCGAGGAGATCTTGCTCTCGAGCTCGCCCAGCTCGACCGTGCCGTAGCGCACCGAGGAGGCAAGCGTCTGGCGATGGATGAAACCCGTCCCAACTTTCGGCGCGTGCTGCGGCGTCACCTCGATGTGGTAGCCGAGGATATTGTTGTGGCGGATCTTGAGCGACGGGATGCCGGTCTCGGCGGCGTAGCGCGCCTGGAGATTGGCGACCATGCGCCGGCTCTCGTCGCGCAAAGACCGCAGCTCGTCGAGCGCGGGGAGATATCCCGCCGCGACGAAGCCGCCGTCGCGCGCCAGAAGCGGCAGGTCGGATGCGAGCGCGCGGCCAAGCCGATCGACCAGCGCAAAGTGCTCGCCGAGACCGCGCTCGGCTTCGGCGAGCATCGACGGCAGCGGCGCCTTCGCCTGGAGCGCCCGGCGCATCTCAGCCGTCTCGCCGAGCGTGTCGCGCAGCGCCGCGAGATCGCGCGGGCCGCCGCGGCCGAGGCCCAATCGCGCCAAGGCGCGCGCCATGTCGGCGGTGCGGCGCAAGGAGGCGCGTAAGGATTGCCTCAACCGCTCATCCGCGAGCAAGAACGAGACCGCGTCGAGGCGCGCGTCGATCGCGGCGGGATCGGTCAAGGGCGCGGCGAGATGCGCGGCCAGAAGGCGCGCGCCGGCCGGACTGACGGTGCGGTCGATGATCGCGAGGAGGCTGCCCTTTTTCCCGCCCGACAGCGTCTCGGACAATTCGAGATTGCGCCGCGTCGCCGCGTCGATCTCCATGAAGGCGCCGCTTTCGAGCCGGCGCGGCGGCTGCAACAGCGGCACCTTCCCTTGCTGCGTCAGCTCGACATAGTCGGCGAGCGCGCCCGCCGCCGCGAGCTCGGCGCGGCCGAAGGCGCCGAACCCGTCGAGCGTCGTGACGCCATAGAGCGCCTCGAGCCGCTTCCTGCCGTTCTCGCTGTCGAAGCGCGCGTTGGGCAACGGCGTCAGCGCGCTCTGCCAATCGCTCCACAATTCGCCGAGCTCGGGCCGCGCGAAAAGCCGCTCGGGCACCAGGATTTCGCCGGGCGCAAGCCGCGCCAGCGCGGCGGCGAGGCCGCGCTCGGACAATTCCTCGGTCGCGACGTCGCCGGTCGAAAGATCGAGCCACGCAAGACCCAACGCACCCTGCGCCTCGCCGAGCGCGGCGAGATAGTTGTGCCGGCGCGCATCGAGAAGACTGTCCTCGGTCAAGGTGCCGGGCGTGACGATGCGGATGACGGCGCGCTTCACCGGCGCCTTGGGTCCGCGCTTTTTCGCCTCGGCCGGGTCCTCCATCTGCTCGCACACGGCGACGCGGAAACCCTGGCGGATGAGGCGCGAGAGATAGGCGTCGGCGGCATGGATCGGCACGCCGCACATCGGGATGTCCTCGCCCTCGTGTCGGCCGCGCTTCGTCAGCGTGATGTCGAGCGCGGCGGCGGCCTTGGCCGCGTCGTCGAAGAAGAGCTCGTAGAAATCGCCCATCCGGTAAAACAGGAGACAGTCCGGATGCCGCCGCTTGAGCTCGAGATACTGCGCCATCATCGGCGTCGCCTCGGCGGGGATCGTGTGCGGGGCCGGTCCGTCGTTCATGGCGAAGCGAGGGTAGCATTCCCCGGCCACTAAGGGAAAAATGCGCCGCACCAGTAGGAGCAACACATGGCGAACGAGAAGGACGACCGTTTTCCGGTCATTCGCGAGGCGATCGCGTCGTTCGCGACGCGCGCGCAGTTTCGCGATGCCGTGAAAAAACTGCTGGCGGCGGGCTTCGCGCCGGCGGACATGTCGGTGCTGGCGAGCCATGATTCGCTTGAAGTGGCGGGGAACGTGGCGGGCTATCCCGGCGCGTCGGGCGAGTATCTCTTCGCCGGCCTCACCGACGAGGTGAATTTCCTCGGGCCGCTCACCGTCGCCGGGATCGTGCTCCTGTCGGGCGGGCCGATCGCGGCGGGGCTCGCGGCGCTGGTCGGCGCGGGCTTGGGCGGCGCGGCGATCAAGGAGGTGCTCGACCGCTACACCGCGAATCGCCACAGCGCCGCCTTCGCGGCGGCGCTCGAGGCGGGCGCGGTGCTGCTCTGGGTGCGGGTCGCCGACCCCGAGCTCGAGGCGGTCGCGGCCCGCATCCTCACCGAGGCGGGCGGGCGCAATACGCACATCCACACCCGGAAAGCGTGACGGCGCCGGCTAAAATATTTCCGCCGCCACTGATCCACGACCCCAAAGCCCGCGTATTCAATACGGACCCTGTCGCGTTTCCCCCGCGACAATCCCCCCTACTAGCCCCGCTTCGGCGGGGCTTTTTGTTTGCGCGCGCCGCCACGCGCTCTTTAGAGTCCGCGGCGATGGCCCATGGCGAGATGCGGGCGGCGAGGGCACGCGGGCGCGGCGGCTGGCGCATCGCGCTGCCGCGCCTCCTCATCGGCGCGCTGATCCTGTCGCTGCCGGCCTTCGCCGTGCTCGCGGCGCTGGCCGAGCGCCGGTCGCTGCCGCTGGCGCCGGCGCTCGCCGCCGCCGCGCTCATCTATGCCGGCATCGTGCTCGTACTGAAGCCGCTCACCTTCGGCGTCGCGGCGGTCCAGGCCGCGATCGAGAGCATGACCCAGGACGCCGCCGGCGCGCCCGAGGTCGAGAGCCTGTCGCCCTCGGTGCGCGAGCTGTGGCTGGCGGTCGGGCGCTGGACGCGCAGCACGCGGGCGCTCCTCAAATCGCGCGAGGACGAGCTCGAGGCGGCGCGCTCGGTGCTCGAAGCCTTGCCGGAGCCGCTGCTGCTGCTCGATTCCGACCGGCGCGTCGTCGGCGCCAACAAGGCTGCCGAGCAGCTGCTCGGCGAGCATCTGCTCGAGCGCGACCTTGCCGGCGCGCTGCGCCATCCGGCGGTGCTGCCGGCGGTCGATGCGGTCCTGCGCGGCGAGGGCCAGAGGACCGCCGAGTTCGATCTCACGAGCCCGGTCGAGCTGCATCTCTCGGCCCGCATCGCGCCGCTCGCACCGCGCCGCTCGGAGCGCGCCGCCGCGGTGCTGCTCTTGAACGACCTGACGGCGATGAAGCGGGCCGAGCAGCTCCGCGCCGACTTCGTCGCCAATGCGAGCCACGAGCTCCGGACGCCGCTCGCCTCGCTCGTCGGGTTCATCGAGACCTTGCGCGGGCCGGCGCGCGACGACAAGGCGGCGAGCGAGCGCTTCCTCGGCATCATGGCCGAGCAGGCGGCACGCATGCAGCGCCTGGTCGACGATCTCCTGTCGCTGTCGCGCATCGAGATGAACGAGCACCGCCCGCCGACCGCCGCGACCGATCTGGGCATGGTCGTGGCGAGCGTCGCGGCCGCGCTCGAACCGCGCGCGGAAGCTCGCAACATGCGCATCGACATCAACCTGCCGGGCGACGAGGCCTTGACCGCGCCGGGCGACGGCGACGAGCTGACCCAGGTTTTCCAGAACCTGATCGACAACGCCATCAAGTACGGCACGCCCGGCACCGCGATCGAGGTCGAGGCGCGGCGCTCCTCGCGCCTCCTGCCGGGGGCGCGCGGGCGCGAGCGGGCCACCATCTCGCTCTCGGTGCGCGACCATGGCGGCGGCATCGCGCGCGAGCACCTGCCGCGCCTGACCGAGCGCTTCTACCGCGTCGATCCCGCCCGCTCGCGCGAGATGGGCGGGACCGGATTGGGCCTCGCCATCGTCAAGCACATCCTCAACCACCATCGCGGCCTGCTCGAGATCGAAAGCGAGCCCGGCCGCGGCTCGGTGTTCACCGTCCATCTCCCGGCAGAATGACTAACTATTTGATTTAGAATTCTATTCCAGATTGGGTTCGTTCGGCGAACGCCACCTCTCCGTCGACCGCATGCGGTCCTTCCCTCTCCGCCCCAATGGGGCGGAGAGGGAAGGACCGTCGCGAAGCGATGGGAGGGTGAGGTGGGGTACGGGAAATTGGGTTCGTTCTGTCATTCTGCCTGCCGCGCTGGATTGGCTTCGTTCCGCATTTGCCGTGCCCGGTTCCGCCGCCGCCCAGGCCGCGGCCCGACTCGCTCTCACGTAATTAGCGTACTGACTGATATGGCGCCGGCCGGGCGCCCTGTCAATTCGGGTCAGGCTTGCCGTCCCGCCGCAGCGGACTGTCATAAATCCGCAACGGAGCGGCGCTACTGCTGTCCCCAAAAGAAGGAGGGGCATGAGCGGTATGGACGCCCTGGCCGGTCGCGTGCGACTCGAGGCCGGAAAAGGGCTCGCTCGCCAGAAGGTCGAGGACGCGCTCTTCCGCGGCGCGACCAAGGCCTTTGCCATCGGCGTGCTGCTGCTGCTCCTGGCCGTGCTGGCATCGCTCGTCATCGGCGCGCTGCCGGCGATCCGGCGTTTCGGCCTGGGCTTCCTCTGGGATCAATCCTGGAATCCGGTCAAGGACCTGTTCGGCGGGCTGCCGGCGGTCTACGGCACGCTCGTCACCTCGGCGATCGCCATGCTGATCGCGGTGCCGGTCGGACTCGGCATCGCGCTCTTCCTCACCGAACTGTGCCCGCCTTGGGCCAAGCGCCCGATCGGCGTGCTGGTCGAGCTTTTGGCCGCGATCCCGAGCATCATCTACGGCATCTGGGGCCTCTTCATCCTGGCGCCGGTGCTGCAACTGACGGTGCAGCCGTTCCTGATCGACGTGCTCGGGCCGATCCCGCTGCTGGGCGCGCTCTTCGCCGGGCCGCCCCTGGGATTGGGCGTCCTGACCGCGAGCTTCATCCTCGCGGTCATGGTGCTGCCCTTCATCGCCGCGGTGTCGCGCGACGTGTTCCAGACCGTGCCGGCGATGCTGCGCGAGAGCGCCTACGGCGTCGGCGCCACGACCGCCGAGGTCGTGCGCAACATCGTCATTCCCTATACCCGCGTCGGCATCGTCGGCGGCGTCATGCTGGGCCTCGGGCGCGCGCTTGGCGAGACCATGGCGGTGACGTTCGTGATCGGCAACGCGCACCATATCAGCGTCTCGCTCCTGGCGCCCGGCACCACCATCTCGGCGACGCTCGCGAACGAGTTCACCGAGGCGGTCGACGAGCTCTACACCGCCTCGCTGATCGAGTTGGGCCTCATCCTCTTCGTCATCACCTTCATCGTGCTGGCGGCGGCGAAGTTCATGCTGATGCGGCTCGAAGGACGGAGCGCGCGATGACGCTCTACGGCCGGCGCCGCATCATCAACTACATCGTGCTGACGCTTTCGCTCGCCGCGACCGCGGCCGGCCTCATCGTGCTGTTCCTCATCCTCGGCGCGCTGTTGTGGCACGGTATCCCGGCGCTGAGCGGCACGCTCTTCACCGAGATGACGCCGCCGCCCGGCGGCAAGGGCGGGCTCCTCAACCCGATCTTCGGCAGCGTCGTCATCACCGGCGCGGCGACCCTGCTCGGCACGCCCATCGGCATCCTGACCGGGACATACCTCGCGGAATTCGGCCGCGGCACGTGGGTGGCGCCCGCGGTGCGCTTCGTCAACGACATCCTGCTGTCGGCGCCGTCGATCGTCATCGGCCTCTTCGTCTATGAGGTGATGGTCGTGCCGATGGGGCATTTCTCGGCCTGGGCCGGCGTCGTGTCGCTCGCCATCATCGTCATCCCGGTGGTGGTGCGCACGAGCGAGAACGTCCTTGTGCTGGTGCCGTCGAGCCTGCGCGAGGCGGCGATCGCGCTGGGCGCGCCGCGCTGGAAGGTCATCGTCATGGTGACCTATCGCGCCGCGATCCAGGGCATGCTGACGGGCGTCATGCTCGCCGTCGCGCGCATCGCCGGCGAGACCGCACCCCTCCTCTTCACCGCGCTCAACAGCCAGTTCTGGAGCACGGACATGAACGGGCCGATGGCCAATCTGCCGGTCGTCATCTTCCAGTTCGCGCTGTCGCCCTATGCCGATTGGCAGGTGCTGGCCTGGGGCGGCGCCGCGCTCATCACCTTTACCATTCTCATCCTCAACATTCTGGCCCGCTGGGTCGCGAGCCGAGGCAGCTTCCAGCAATGAGCATCGAAGTCACCCGGATGGACACACCGCTTCCCCCGCCCCAGCCGATCCGCACGCACCTGGCGGCGCCGACGGTGCCGCGCGACAAGCCGCGCACGGCACCCGCGGCAGCCCAGGGCGAGCCCAAGATCGCGGTCAAGGATCTGCACTTCTTCTACCGCGACTTCATGGCGGTGAAGGGGATCAACCTCGACCTCCACGACAAGTGCGTCACCGCCTTCATCGGCCCGTCGGGCTGCGGCAAGTCGACGATGCTGCGCTGCTTGAACCGCATCTACGAGCTCTATCCCGACCAGCGCGCGACCGGCGAGGTGCTGATCGACGGCCAGAACATCCTCGACCCGAGGATGGATTTGAACCTGCTGCGCGCGCGCGTCGGCATGGTGTTCCAGAAGCCGACGCCGTTCCCGATGTCGATCTACGACAACATCGCCTTCGGCATCAGGCTCTATGAGAAGCTGCCGGCGAGCGAGCTCGACGCGCGAGTCGAGGAGGCGTTGCGCCGCGCGGCGCTGTGGGACGAGGTCAAGGACAAGCTCAAGGAAAGCGGGCTGTCGCTCTCGGGCGGCCAGCAGCAGCGGCTCTGCATCGGCCGCGCCATCGCCGTGAAGCCCGAAGTGCTGCTTCTCGACGAGCCGGCCTCGGCGCTCGACCCGCTCTCGACGCAGCGCATCGAGGAGCTCATCGCCGAGTTGAAATCCGACTATTGCATCGTCATCGTCACGCACAATATGCAGCAGGCGGCGCGCAGCTCGGACTTTACCGCCTTCATGTATCTGGGCGAGCTCGTCGAGTTCGACCAGACCGAGGCGATGTTCACCCACCCGAAGATGCGCCAGACCGAAGACTACATCACCGGACGCTTCGGCTGAGGAGCGAGCGATGGCTTCCGAGCACATCATCAAGAGCTACGACCAGGAACTGCACCGGCTCGACAACATCGTCGTCGAGATGGGCGGGCTCGCCGAGAGTCAGCTCGCCTCGGCCATGGAGGCGGTGGAAAAGCGCGATGCCGATCTGGCCTCGGCCGTGATCGAAAGCGACACGCGGGTCGACGAGCTCGAGCGCGAGATCGAGAGCCTGGTCGTGCGGCTCTTGGCGCTGCGCCAGCCGATGGCGCGCGACCTGCGCCAGATCTTCGCCGCGCTCAAAATTTCCACCGATCTCGAGCGCATCGGCGACTATGCCACGAACGTCGCCAAGCGCTCGATCGCGCTCGAGCAGTTCCCGACGGTGCGGCCCGTCTATGCGCTGCCGCGCATGGGGCGGCTCGCCGGCGGCATGATCAAGGACATCCTCGACGCCTATGTCGAGCGCGACGCCGACAAGGCGATTGCGGTGTGGTTCCGGGACGAAGAGCTCGACGAGATGTATACGAGCCTGTTCCGCGAGCTTCTGACCTACATGATCGAGGACCCGCGCAACATCAGCTCCGGCGCGCACCTTTTGTTCATGGCGAAGAATCTCGAACGGATCGGCGATCACTGCACCAACGTCGCCGAGACGCTCTATTTCCTCGTCAACGGCGAGCCGATGCAGCAGATGCGGCCGAAGCGCGACCGCACCATCCTCGGCCCTGCGCCAGGCGAGGAAAGCGAGCCAAGCGAGCGGGCGGAGGGCGAGCGGTGATGCAGCCCTCGGTGCTCGTTGTCGAGGACGAAGCCGCGCTCTCGACGCTGCTGCGCTACAACCTCGAGAAGGAAGGCTTCGCCGTCAGCGAGGCGCGCGACGGCGAGGAGGCGCTGCTGCAATTGAAGGAGCAGAAGCCCGACGCCGTGCTGCTCGACTGGATGCTGCCGCGGCTCTCCGGGCTCGAGCTCTGCCGCCAGATCCGGCGCGCGCCGGCGTGGCGCGATCTGCCGGTCATCATGCTGACGGCGCGCGGCGAGGAAGGCGACCGCGTGCGCGGCCTCAACAGCGGCGCCGATGACTATGTCTCCAAGCCCTTCAGCACGAGCGAGCTGATCGCGCGGCTCAAAGCGGTGATCCGCCGCGCCCAGCCCGCGGCGCAGGCCGAGGTGCTGCGCTTCGGCGACCTTGCCCTCGACGGCGCCACGCACCGCGTGACGCGGAGCGGCGAGGCGGTGCATCTGGGCCCGACCGAGTTCCGCCTGCTGCGCTTCCTGCTCGAGCGGCCGGGCCGCGTCTTCTCGCGCGAGCAGCTTTTGGACGCGGTCTGGGGCCGCGAAGCGGAGGTCGAGCTGCGCACGGTCGACGTGCATATCCGGCGGCTGCGCAAGGCGCTCAACGGCGCCGACCGGCACGACGTCATCCGCACCGTGCGCTCGGCCGGCTACGCGCTCGACTCGAACGGGACATAGGCGCGGCCGATCCCCATCTAGGGCCGATGGGAGTTCGTCTTCGGATTCTTCTGTTGGCATTTCTGGCGGCGGGCTGCGCTGGCGGCGATCCCGCGCCGGCCCCGGCCCCCGTCGCGGCGTCCGCGCCGCAGCCGCAAGCGACCGGCGTGCCCGCCGCTGCGGCGGCGCCCGAACCCGGCGACATCCCGCCGGACGAGAGGGTTCCGGCCTATCTGCCGGCGGTGCCGGGCCTGCCGCCGCCTTATTCGCTGCCCATTCCGCCGCCGCTTCAACCCGCGCCCAATTTCGCGCCGGGCTTGCCGCCGGGCCCGGTCACGGGCTACGGCGCCGGCGGCATGCAGGCGATGCCCGGCGCGCCGCCCAACCCGCCCTATCCGGCGGGCGGCCTCATGCATTGAGGCTTAGGAAAGCCCGTCATTCACCGGCACGTTCTCGGGCTTGGGCTCATAGCCCGCGTTGCGCGCCTGCTGGATCAGAAGCGTCGCGAAATCCTGATCCTGGAAACCCAATCCGACGAGGTTCTGGATGATCTCGCGCGTGAGCGCCGTGAGCGGGAGCGGCGTTTCGGTCTTCTTGCCGGCGGCGAGGCCCAGTTCCAGATCCTTGCGCAACAGCACCGGCGTGAAGGTCGGCGCGAAATCGAGATTGACCAGCGCCGGCGACTTGTAGCGCGTGAAGACCGAGCCCATCACACTCTTGTTGATGACGTCGAGGAAGACGTGGCGCTTGACGCCGCTTTTCTCGGCGAGCGAAGTCACTTCGACGAGCGACTGGATGACGACGCCCAGAAATACGTTGTGGCAGATCTTGACCATGCGCGCGAGCTCGCCCTCGCCGACATAGGTCACACCCTGGCCGAGCCGCTCGAGATAGGGCGAGGCCGCGTCGTAGGCGTCCTTCGGGCCCGACGCGATGAGGGTGAGCTTTCCTGCCTTCGCCACCTTGCCGTTGCCGGAGACGGGGGACGCAATCATCGCCGTGCCGTGCCGGGCCGCGTGCGCGCGCACCTCGCTCGATGCTTCCGCATCGACGGTTGAGCAATCGACCAGGATGCGCGGCCTGCGATTGCCGGTCAGCACGCCATTGGGGCCGAGCGTCACGTCCTTCAGATGCTTTCCCTCGGCGACCATGGTGAAGACGATGTCGCAGTGCGCGAGATCGATCGGACGCTCGACGAGCGCGATGCCGGATTTCGTCAGGCCCTCGGCCTTGGCGCGCGTGCGGTTCCAGGCGCTGATGGCGCAGCCCGCCTTGGCGAGACGTTCGGCCATCGGGTAGCCCATGCGGCCGGTGCCGATCCAGCCGATCTTTTCCTTGCCGAGCTCCGCCATTTGCGCGCCCTCCCTGCTGCGTTCGGCTCTAGCGAACGCGCGCGGCGAGCGCAAGGAACGCCGCTGCCCGCGCGCCCGTTCTTCGCGCATGGGGCGGGCGGCGAGCGCGCAAGACGACAAAGCCATGCGCTTTTTCGGCTTGCTCCACGTCGCGGACGGGCGGCGCCAATCCGGCAATCTGAAGCGCACGGGCGACGCGGCCACCGCAATCTATCTCGGCGATGCGGTGCGGCTCGGCCACGCGCTCGAGGCCGCGGGCGCGGGCTTCACGCTCCTCACCAACGCCGCGGGCCGGCTTCGCGCCATCGCGGCGCGCGAATTCGGCGCCGAGCTCGATCTCCGCGAGATCGAATTCTCGACATCGGTGCCGGCGGAAGCGCGGTTCTATTCCGCGCATTTCAAGCTCGACGTGTTCCGCTGGTTCGCGACGCTCGACCCCGAGGACTATCCGATCCTCGTCGATCTCGATGCCGTTGCGTTGCGTGCGCCGCCGCAAGCGCTGAGCGCGGCCGCCGGCGCCGGCCTGCCGCTTGTCTACGACATTTCCGACCAGGTGATCCCGGCCTATGGCGAGGACACGATCGCCGCGGACCTCGCCGTGCTGACGGGCCCGCGCGCGCCGATGCGGCGCTGGTATGGCGGCGAATTCATTGCTGGCCCGCCCGCGTTCTTCGCTCGTCTCGCCGGCGAGATCGAGGCGATGTGGGAGAGCTATTGCCGGAATATCGACGTCTTCCACCACCAGGGCGACGAGATGCTCACCTCGGCTGCGCTCTGCCGCATGGCGGCGGCGGGCGCGCCCATGCTCGACTCGGGGCCGGTCGCCATCGTCGGGCGCTACTGGAGCGTCCCGCATCTTCATCCGCAAAAGCCGCTCGCCTGGTTCGAGCGCTGCTTCATCCTGCATCTGCCGTGCGACAAGGTTTTTCTCGCGCGGCGGCCGAACGAGCCGTTCGATGCGGCGCGGTTTTGCCGTGCCTATCGCCGCCACCTCGCGTGGGGCGCGATCCCGCGCGGCGCGCGCCAGCTCGCCAAGCGCGGACTCGCCGCCCTGGGGCGTGGCCGGCAGCTCAATAAGGGTTGGCGATCGGCAGCTCTTCCGCCGGATAGAGCGTGATGATTTTCGCGCCCGTGGGCGTGCACACGACCTCTTCCTCGATGCGCGCGGCGGAAACGCCGTCGCTCGCCGGGCAATAGGTCTCGAGTGCGAACACCATGCCGGCCTTGATCTCCATCGGGTCGTCGAACGAATTGAGGCGCGAGATGATCGGCCGCTCGTGCAGGCCGAGGCCGAGGCCGTGTCCGAACAGAAGCCCGAACGCCTCCATCTCGCTGGTGAAGCCGATCTCCTCGGCCTTCGGCCAGCACGCGGCGATCTTGTCGGTCGAGACGCCCGGCCGCACCAGCGAGATCGCCTTGTCGATCCATTCGCGCGCGCGCTTGTAGGCGTCGCGCTGCGCCGGCGTGGCACGACCCACGTTGAAGGTGCGGTAATAGCAGGTGCGGTAGCCGTTCATGCTCTGGATGATGTCGAAGAACGCCTGGTCGCCGGGGCGGATCAGGCGGTCGGTGAAATTGTGCGGGTGCGGCGAGCAGCGCTCGCCGGAAATGGCGTTGATCGCCTCGACATCGTCGGAGCCGAGCTCATAGAGGCGCTTGTTGGCCAATCCCACGATCTCGTTCTCGCGGATGCCGGGCTTCAGATTCTCGGCGATCGTCTGGTAGCAGCCGTCGACGATCGCGGCCGACATGTTCAGAAGCGTGATCTCGTCGTTGCTCTTCAATTCGCGCGCATCGAGCATGACCTGCTGCCCGTCGCGCACGTCGAGCCCCACCGCCTGAAGCTCGAACATCATGGCGGGCTCGACCACGTCGACGCCCACCGGCATGTCGGCGACGCCGTGCTCCCGCAAGATCGAGCGGATCTCCTCGGCGGCGCTGCGCATCAGGCCGATCTTGGGATGGATCGCGCCGCGCAAACCCAGCATGCCGGCGTGGCAATTATGCGGCGGCAGCCACGGCGCATAGAGGCGATGATGCTTCGCCGCCGAGCCGAAATCCCAGATATGCGGCTCGCTGTCGCCCGCAAGAAGCGAGTAGCGCGTGAACTTGTCGCGCGCCCAGTTGCCGATGACCGTCGAGGTCATGTAGCGGATGTTGTACTGGTCGAAACAGAGGAGCGAGCCGAGGCCCGAAACCTTGAGTGCGGCCCGCGTGCGCGCCAGGCGATAGCGGTGGAGGCGGCGGAAATCGACGCGTTCCTCGAAATCGACCGCCATCGGACCCAGCGCCATGATCGGCCGCTGCCAGTCGTAGCGCGGATCGATGTCGGTTTCGGCAATCGTCTTGGGTTCGGGTTTTTTCGCCATTGCGCCCTCGCCGCGCATTGTGCGGCAGCGATTCCGGGCGATCAAGCGCCGCCGTTCCGGTAGACTTGGGCCGATGGACGCGCAGGAGGAAGCGCTCGCATTTCTCGCCAAGGGCGCGGGGCTCGAGGCGCGCACTCGCAACGTCGCGCGGGTCGACACGCACGCCTCGTCCGTGTTCCTGATCGGCGACCGCGCCTTGAAGCTGAAACGCGCGGTGCGGTTCTCCTATCTCGACTATTCGACCGTCGCACTGCGCGAAGCGGCGTGCCGCGCCGAGTACGAGCTGAACCGCCGCATCGCGCCGGGCCTCTATCTGGGCGTGCGCGCCATTCGCCGCGGCGAGCGCGGCCGGCTTGCGCTCGACGGCGCCGGCGAGATTGTGGATTGGGTGGTCGAGATGCGGCGCTTCGACGGCGAGCGCCTGTTCGACCGGCTCGCGGAGAAGCGCGCGCTGACGCCAGGCATGATGCGCGATCTCGCCGACGAGATCGCGGCCTTCCACGGCGCGGCCGAGGTGGCCACGGTGGGCGGCGGCGCTGCGGCGATGGCGCGCGTCATCGCCGGCAATGCCGAGAATTTGCGCGCGGCGGGCGCAAGCTTCGACCAGGCGGCGGTCGCGCGGCTCGACGCGGCGACGACGGCGCGCGCTCGAGCGCAACGCCGCTCTCCTCGACGCGCGCGCGCGGCGCGGCAAGGTCAAGCACTGTCACGGCGATCTCCATCTCGGCAACATCTGTCTCTTCGAGGGACGGCCGACGCTCTTCGACGCGATCGAGTTCAGCCCCGATCTCGCGCGGATCGACGTGCTCTACGACCTTGCCTTTTTGCTGATGGATTTGATCCATCGCGGCCTTGGGCCGTTCGCCAATCAGGTGCTGAACCGCTATCTCGATCTCACCGGCGACGACGAGGGGCTGGCGGCGCTGGCGCTCTTCCAAAGCCAGCGCGCGGCGATCCGGGCGCATGTCACCGCCGCCGCCCCTCAGCGGCTGGAGGGCGCGCTGCGGCAGCAGCGCGAAGCGGCCGCGCGCAGATACCTGGCACTCGCCGAGGCGCTGCTCGTGCCGGCCGAGCCGCGCCTCATCGCCATCGGCGGGCGGAGCGGCACCGGCAAATCGACTCTGGCGCAGGCGCTGGCGCCGGACCTGCCGCCGCCGCCCGGTGCGCGCGTGTTGCGCAGCGACGTGATGCGGAAGTCGATGCTTGGCCTCGCGCCGGAGACGCCGCTTCCAGCCGAGGCCTATCGCGGCGCGATGGGGAAGCAGGTCTATGCGCGCATGCGGCACGAGGCGGCGCGCGTGCTCGCGACCGGCGCGAGCGTCGTGCTCGACGCGACATTCCTCGATCCGGACGAGCGCGCGGAAGCCGGTCTCATCGCCCAGAATGCCGGCGTGCCGTTCATGGGATTCTGGCTCGAAGCGCCGCGCGCGTTGATGGAGGCGCGGCTGCGCGAGCGGCGCGGCGATGCGTCGGACGCGACGGTAGCGGTGCTGGCCTACCAGTACGAGTCCGATCCCGGACCGCACGACTGGCGGCGCATCAACTCGGCAGGGCCCGTTGCACGGGTCGCGGCAACGATGCGGCGCGCCGCCGGCATCCAGCCATTGACAGGACGGCCCGCCTCGCCTCGCATGGCGGGCGCGGGAACGACGGAGCAAAGCGGGAGGTCGCGATGAGCGAACAACGCGTGGCGATGATCACGGGTGCGGCGGGCGCGCTTGGCCGCGCCGTGGCGGCGGCGTTCGCGGCGACGGGCACGCGGCTCGTGCTGCTCGATCTCGAGCACCGCGCGCTCGTCGCGCGCTTCGGCGCCGACGACGACGGCCGCCTCCTCGTCGCGGCCGATCTGGCCGATGGCGCGGCGGTCGCGGCCGCGGTCGAGAAGGCGCTCGGCCGGTTCGGCCGCATCGACGTCCTCTGCAACATCGCCGGCGGCTTCCACATGGGCGAGCCGGTGCATGAAACCTCGGACGAGACATTTCGCAGCATGATCGAGCTCAATGCCGGCTCGGTGCTGCGCACGGCGCGCGCCGTGGTGCCGGCGATGCTGGGCCGCGGCGGCGGCAAGATCGTCGCGGTCGCGGCCATGGGCGGCGTCAGCGGCGGCGCGACGATGGCGGCCTATTCGGCGTCGAAGAGCGCAGTCATGCGCCTCACCGAGAGCATGGCGCTCGAGCTCCGCGACAAGAACATCAACGTGAACTGCGTGCTGCCGAGCACCATCGACACGCCGGCCAATCGCGCGAGCATGCCGGGCGCCGATTTCACGCGCTGGGTCGAGCCCGCGGCGCTCGCCGAGGTGATCCTGTTCCTGGCATCGGACGCGGCGCGCGCCATCAACGGCGCGGCCATTCCGGTGGTCGGACGGGTGTGAGAGTTTCTGTCGTCCCCGCGAAGGCGGAACCCAGAGCAAGCAGCGTGCAGCGGAGCTGGGCCCCTGCTTTCGCAAGGGCGACGAAACTTAGGTCAGGGTGATCGGATCAGCGCCAGTGGGGCGGCGACTTCTTGCCAGCCTCGCAGTCCTTCTGGTCCTGCGACTGCCAGGCATAGTCGCCGCAGCCGAGCTTCATCTTCGCCATCGCCATCTTCTTGGCGGCGGGCTTGGCCGCCGACTTCTTGGCCGGCATTTTCATGCCCTTCATCGGCGCAGTGGCGGCGGGTGCCGGCGCGGCCATGGGTGCGGGTGCGGCGGCGGGCGGGCTTGCAGGCATTGGCGCGGGCGTGCCTTGCGCGAACGCGGAAGCGGCGAGCGCGAGCGATGCCGCCGCAGCCAGAAGCAGGGAAGTGGGCTTCGTCATTTCGGGATCTCCTGACGATTTATTCTTGACAATACACGCCGTCAGGGGAGCGGAAATCACCCGCCAAGTCAACGCTCGATGAAGCTCGCGAGCCGCCGGCCATGGCCGCGCCGGCCAAGCTTCTTGAGCGCCTTCGCCTCGATCTGACGGATGCGTTCGCGCGTCACCTGATACTTGCGGCCGACTTCCTCGAGCGTGTGCTCGCTCGCGGTGCCGACGCCGAAGCGCAGGCGCAGCACATCGGCCTCGCGCGGCGTCAGCTGCGAAAGCGCCTCTTCGGTGGCGCGGCGCAACTCGGAATCGGCCGCCGCGTCGAGCGGCAGGATCGCGCGATCGTCGGCGATGAGGTCGCCGATCGTCGCCTCGCCATCCTCGCCCAAGGGCGCGTCCATGCTGACGGGCTCGCGCACCAGCTCCAGCACCGTGCGCACCTTGGCGAGCGGCATGCCCAGGCGATCCGCGAGCTCGGCCTCGGTCGGGACGCGGCGCAGCTCGCCCGCGAGGTGGCGTTCCATGCGCATGACGCGGCGCGCCTCGTCGGTCATGTGCGACGGGATGCGGATGAGCCGGCCCTGGTCCACGAGCGCGCGCGAGCACGCCTGGCGGATCCACCAGGTCGCATAGGTCGAGAATTTGTAGCCGCGCCGCCAGTCGAATTTCTCGACGGCGCGCATCAGGCCGATATTGCCTTCCTGGATCAGGTCGGTGAGCGGCAGGCCGCGATTGACGTGGCGGCGCGCGATCCAGGTGACGAGGCGCAGGTTGGCGCGCACCATCTCGTCCTTGGCGCGCTCGGAATCGCGCAAGCCGCGCTGCAGCTCGAGCATGAGCGTGCGGAAGGCGGCGCGGCTCTGGCCGGCGCTGGCCAGAAGCTCGCCGATCTCGGCGATGGCGGCGGTCACGGCCTCGCCGGAATCCTTGCGCAGCCGCGCCCAGCCCGGCGCGCGCCGGCGACTCAGGCTCTTCAGCCACGCACCGGCCGATTCCGCCTGGGTGTAGGTCGTGATGAAGTCGGCGCGCTCGACGCGCGCACTCTCCGCGAGGCGCGCGAGCCGCCCTTCGGCCTCGGCCAGATGGCGCGCCACCTCCCTGAGCCGGGCCGCCAGCCGGTCGATCGCGAGCCCGTCGAGCACGATCGGGTGGAGCGCGGCTTCCGCCTTGGCGGAGCGGCGCGCGATGCGATTGAACGCGGCAAGGACGGCGGGGGTCAGCTCCTCCTCGATCCGGGCGAGGGTCGAGCCGCCGGACTCGTCGTCATCGGCCTCGACCTCGGGCTCGTCCGCGCCGGCGCCGCCGCGGATCTGGCGCCGGGTGCCGGCGAGATCGATGATCTCGCGCAGCAGCAGGTTGCCGGCCGTGATGCGACCGCGCCAGGTCTTGATCTCGGCCACGAAAATGGGGCTGCGGCAGAGCGCCGAGAACAGCACGGCGCGGCCCGCCTCGATACGCTGGGCGAGCGCCACCTCCTGCTCGCGGGTCAGGAGCTCGGCGCCGGAAATCTCACGCAAATAGCGTCGAAGCGCGTCGCCCGCGCCGCCGCTGTCGTCGGACAAGTTTCCAGGCACAGGGGCGCCGCCGACGGCGGCGTTTGCCTCGTGATTCCGCTCCTCGTTTCGGTCCGCGTCCTGGGACGCGGCTTCCTGCGCCGGCTGCCGCTCGAGGGCGTTGGCGCCGGAATAACTCGCCCGCATAAGATGGACTTCCTTAAAACCGGAAATAACGTACATCCGGAGCCCGACGATCCCGCCGCATGTGGGCGTCGCCGGCCGGCCTGTTAAGGGCTTATATATACCTCGCCGCGGGGAGGCTCAAGCACTCCGGCGGAGGGGGTGCCATGCAGCGAAGCTCGGACCGCTTTCTAACGACCCACGCCGGCAGCCTGCCGCGGCCCGAAGGACTGGTCAAATCCATGTTCGCCAAGGAGGACGGCGTCCCCGTCGCGCCGGCCGCCTTGGCCGCCGCGGTCGCGGACGCGGTGCGGCTTTCAGTCGCAAATCAGGCCGAGGCCGGCATCGACATCGTCAATGACGGCGAAATGTCGAAGCCGAGCTATGCGACCTACGTCAAGGACCGGCTCGGCGGGTTCGGCGGGGTGAGCCATCCGCTGCAATACCAGGACCTCGTCGATTTCCCCGAGCTGGCGCGGCGCGTCTTCGGCGATCCCGGCCGCGCGCGTCGCAAGACGCCGGGCTGTACCGCGCCGGTGCGAGCGGGAGACGGCGACGCGGTGGGCAGCGACATTTCCAATCTTCGCCGCGCTATCGACCAGCGCCCGGCGCGGGACGGGTTCCTGACCGCCGCCTCGCCGGGCCTCGTGTCGCTCTTCTTCCACAACGGCTATTACCCGAGCCACGCGGCCTATCTCGAGGCGATTTCCCAGGCGATGCGCCCCGAATACGAGGCGATCGTCGGCGCCGGCTTCGTGCTCCAGCTCGATTGTCCCGACCTGGCGATGGGGCGGCACATCCAGTTCGCCGACCTCGACCTCGACGGGTTCCGAACGATGGCGCGGCTCCATGTCGAGGCGCTGAACCAGGCGGTCGCGAACCTGCCGCCCGAGCGCATGCGGCTCCATCTGTGCTGGGGCAATTACGAGGGGCCGCATCATTACGACGTGCCGCTCGCCGACATTCTCGACATCGTGTTCGCGGCGCGGCCGGCGGGACTTTCGTTCGAAGCGGCCAATCCGCGTCACGCGCACGAATACACGGTGTTCGATCAGGTGAAATTGCCGCCGGGCAAGGTGCTCATTCCCGGCGTCATCGAATCGAAGTCGAACTTCATCGAGCATCCGGAATTGATCGCGCAGCGCATCGGCCGCTATGCCGAGCGGGTCGGGCGCGAGAACGTGATCGCTGGCGGCGATTGCGGGTTCGGCACCTGGGTCGGCCAGGCCGCGGTTGACCCCGCAGTGGTGTGGGCGAAGCTCGCGGCAATGGCGGAAGGCGCGCGCATCGCCACGCGCCGCTTCTGGCGCTAGACCATGATCGGATCGGGCGGAATCGCATTGCGATCCGCCCGATCCGTGAATCATCGTCTAACTTCTTTGAGTGAGAGCAAGAGTCACGCTTCGAATGGAAAACGCCGTTTCCATTCGAAGCGATCTTGCTCTAGCCGGCGCTGCGCTTCAGCGCCGGCGCCGCGCGCTCGACGCCATCGATGACGCGTTCGGCCGGGAAGCGGATCGTCGCGGTCGTGCCCTGGCCGAGCTCGCTCGTCAATGCGAGCGAGCCGCCATGCAGCTCCATCATTGCCGCCGTCAGCGGCAGCCCCAGCCCGGTGCCGTTGTGCGAGCGCGACAGCGAGCTTTCGACCTGCTCGAACGGCATGAGCACGCGCGCGATGTCGTCCTCGGCGATTCCGATGCCGGTATCGCGGATGACGACGACGTAACCCTTGGCCGGATCGGAGCTGGCGCTGATCGAGATGCGCCCGCCATGCGGCGTGAACTTGACGGCGTTGGAGAGGAGATTGAGCAGCACCTGCTTCAATTTGAGCCGGTCGCAGAAGAGCAGGCTCAGATCCGGTGCCATGCTGGTCTCGAGCGTGAGCCCGGCCACGTCGATCTTGGTCGCCATCAGGCGCGCGACCGCGTCGATCACGGCGGCGACGTCGACCGACTGCTCGCTCAATTCGAGCTTTCCGGCCTCGGCCTTCGACAGGTCGAGAATGTCGTTGATGATATTGAGAAGATCGATGCCGCTGCCGTGGATGTCCTTCAGGTAGCCCCGATAGTTCTCGTTGGTGACCGGGCCCAAGATGCCCTGCATCATCACTTCCGAGAAGCCGATGATGGCGTTCAAGGGCGTGCGCAGCTCGTGGCTGATATTGGCGAGGAATTCCGATTTCGCGCGGTTCGCCTTCTCGGCCGCCTCCTTGGCGATGCGCAAGGCCTCGTAAGCCGCGCGGTTCTCCTCTTGGAGGCGCGCCTTCTCGAAGCAGCGGCCGAGCACGGCCAGAAGCTCGGCCGGGTCGGAGGATTTGTCGAAATAGTCGTAGGCGCCCTGGCGCAGCGCCGCGATCGCCGACTGGGTGTCGACATGTGCCGTCATCAGGATGCAGATGAGTTCGGGCCGCTCGGCGCGGAAGCGCGCGAGGAGATCGACGCCCGAGGCGCGTCCAAGCCGCACGTCGAGCATCGCCACCGCCGGCGCGAAGCGCGCGAGCGCCTGGGTTGCGGCGTCGGCCTGGCCGACGACGAGGGGTTCGTAGCCGGCCGGAGTCAAAAGATCGACGATCGACTCCGCGAACTCCGCGTCGTCGTCGACGATCAGGACTTTTTGGCGCGCGGCCACGGGCGTCAGGCGATGTGGCGGCGCGGCGGACGGCCGGCCATCACGGCGTCGAGCGCCGCCAGAAGCTCGGCCGGATCGAACGGCTTCATCAAGATGCCCTGATCGAGCGGCTGGGAGAGGCGCGCGAGCGCCGCATTGCGCTCGTTGGGGAAGCCGGTGATGAAGATGGTCGGCAGCGATCGCCCGGCGTTCTTCAAGCGCAGATAGACCTCGATGCCGCCCAAGACCGGCATGCGCATGTCGAGGATGAGGCAGTCGAGCACATTGTGCGAGGCGAGCGCCAACGCTTCCTCGCCGGTGTTGGCGATGCGCACGCGATAGCCGTGCTGCGTCAGGATCGGCTGGAGGCTTTCCGAAAAATCCGGATCGTCGTCGGCGACGAGCACCATGCCGCGCGGCTTCACCTGCTCGATCACCTCGAGCAGCTCCTTAATCTGGAAGGGCTTCCGGAGCACGCCGAGCGCGCCGTTTTCGACCGCGTGCGCCACGAGCTGCTCGAGCGAGAAGCCGGTCATGAGCATGACCTTGACGTTGGGCTTCAACTTGCGGAACTCGAAGAAGGTCTCAACGCCGTTCATGCCGGGCAGCTTCACGTCCATCAAGACGATGTCGAACTCCGCCTCGCGGAAGCGCGCGAGGCCGGCCTCGCCGCTGAATGCGAGCTCGCATTCGAAGCCGCGCATCGCAAGCACGTCGGCCACGCTCTCGGCGTGGTCGCGGTCGTCGTCGATGATGAAGACGCGCATGCTCATGCCGCCATTTCCCTGCCGACGCTCATGGGCAGCCGGATCGTGACCTCGGTTCCCGCGCCGTCCTCGGACGCGATCGAAACGGTGCCGCCGTGCTGCTCGACGATCTGCCGAACCGTCGGCAAGCCAAGCCCCGTGCCGAAACTCTTGGTGCTGAACAACGGCTCGAACACCTTGCCGAGAATATCGGCGGGGATGCCGGCGCCGGTGTCGGCGATGGTGACGACGAACGCGTTCGCGTCGAGCCGCGTCGCCACGGTGAGCGTGCGCTCGCGCCCCTCCAGATCGGTCATCGCCTGCGCCGCGTTCTCGACCAGGTTGACGATGACGCGGCGCATGCGCTCGGCATCGAAGCTGACGAGGAGGCCGCCGGCGCGGAAATCGCGCCTGAAGCTCATGCCGTCGGGCAGGCGCTGATCGCTCAGCACTTCGTCGAGCCAGCCGTCGAAATCGAGCGGCACGCAATTCAGGTCGCGCATGCGCGTGAAATCGAGGAGGTCGGAGATGATGCGGTCGCAGCGCGTGACGTTGCGTTCGACGCGCGCGAGCGGCCGCTCGAGATTGAGTCCGGCGCTGGCCATCGTTTCTTTGATCGTGAAGACCGTGTTGCGGATGGCGCTCAGCGGATTGCGCAGCTCGTGCGCGACGGTGGCGGTGAGTTGTCCGAGCGTCGAGAGTTTCTCGCGCCGCAGCAGCTCGATCTGCGCCTTGCGCAGCTCGGCGGTGCGCTCTTCGACGCGCATCCCCAATTCGATCTCGGCCGCGACCTCGACGGTGACGTCGCGTCCGGTGCCGCGATAGCCCCGGAACCGGCCCTCGGAATCGAACACCGGCCGGCCGCTGACGCTGACGTAGCGGATGCGGCTGGTGCCATCGATGTGCTGGAAGCGTATGTTGTGAAACGGCCGGCGCGCTTCGAGATCGGCGTCGTGCGCCTCGAGCTGCGCTGTGGTGAGCCCGAAATTGCCGCCGTTCGCGAAGAGCTCGCGCCGGGTCTTGCCGATGATCCCCTCCGACCCAATGGGCGCACCGGCGGAGCTCGAGAGAAAGCGCAGATTCTCGTCCTGCTCCCAGAACCAGTCGGACGCGGTGGCGGCGAAATCGCGCAGCTTCGCCTCGCTGTCGCGCAGCGCTTCCTGCGCCGCTTCGCGCTCGTGCGCCTGGCGCTGATGGATGAGCGCCGCGGTGAGCCCGGCGCCGGCGAGAACGAGAAAGAGCGATGCGCCGAGCGCCACGGTCTGCCACGCGATCTGCCCCTCGGGGCTCGCCGCGGCGACGGCGCCGAAGCGCGCCAGCGCCCGCGCGCGGAACGATTCCGCCGGTGCCGGATTGGCGCTCTCCGCATAGGTGTCGACGAAGGCGTCGGCGAGGCGCAACTCGGTCGCCTTGGCGAGGCTCCGCTGCGCCTCGTACCGCCCCATGCTCGCGCTCAGGAAACCCCAGGCCACGGCGATCGAGACGACGAGCGAGAAGGCCAAAAACGCAATCAGCCCTTGGCCCGACTTCGAGCCCAAAAAGCTGCGTTTGCGGGTTGACGGGGGCATGGACGACCCGAGGCACCGGTGATTATCGGCAATCCTCGGGCAAACACTTTAACCAATAGTGAAAGTTTCTATTGAGTCAAATGCCGCTAAAGTTTCTCTTAAAGTTTCTCCAAGAGAAAACGAAGAACTCGCGGCGCAAAGCGCCCGGAATAACTGTCGTGCTCGTCGATCGGATCGGACATCCAGAAATGTCCGGCGCCCTCGATCACGACGCTTCGGGCGTAAAACCGCGCCTGTTTCAGCGCGAGCAGGAACGGCTCGGACTGCTCCCTGCGGTCGACGATATCGTCCTCGCTGCCCCAGGCGAGGAGCACGGCGGTGGCGTTCGCCGACGTCACCGCATAGGAGAGCGGCGATGCCTCGAAATAGCGGTGGCGATCGTCCATCGGCGCCACGCCCAGGAACTTGTCGCAGATCGAATCGCGCGGGCGCGAGACGATGTCGTGGTTCCACTGGCGCGCCAGGTCATAGACGCCATAGACGCCGATCAGCGCCTTGACCGTGGTGGCGAGCCCGGCATGCGGGGTGCCGCGCGGGCGGCCGGCAAACTCGGGCCGGTCGCCGGCGAGCGCCACCATCGCCGCAAGCTGCGCGCCCGCGGAATCGCCCATGAGCCCGACGCGGGACGCATCGAGCGAGAGCGCATCGGCACGGCCCTTCACGAACTGCACCGCGGCGCGGATGTCGTGGATTGCGGCGGGATAGCTCGGCTCGCCCTGCTTGGCGAGGCGATAGCTCGCGGCGAAGAGCGCCACGCCGCGCGAGGAGAGCCACGGCCCCCAATGGCGATAGCTGTCGCGCGAGCCCTGCTGCCAGCCGCCGCCATGGACCGCAACCATGACCGGATGCGGGCCCTTGCCCTTGGGCGCATAGAGATCGCCCTGGAGGGCCGCACCGTCGTGCTTCGCATATTCGATGCCGCGCTGAATTTCGGTGTCCATGACGCCTCCGTTCGGGCGCGCACTCTATCACGCGCGCGGATTCGTTGCAGGACCGTGACAACGCCGTTACGGCGGGCATTTCCCGTCGCGCCGTCCGAGGGCATGCGCTAGAGAGCGCGATCGCACGAGAGGATGGCGACGCCGCCCATGCCGCAGCGATGGGGAGTACCGTTCATTGCCTGGCCGCAGCGCTTGCGTCCCAGCTATTGGGACGGCGTGGCGCTGCCGCTCGTCATCGGCACGATCGTGCTGATCGGCTGGGCGAGCCGGCAGATGAACGTGCCTTATCAGCCGGGCGAGGCGCTTCCCATCTCGCTCGATCCGAGCAACCTGCCGGTCTATGGGCTCAGGACCGTGCTGCGCATGGTGCTGGCGCTCGCCGTCTCGCTCGTGTTCAGCCTCACCTACGCCGCCGCCGCGGCCAAGAGCCGGCGGCTCGAAAAACTTCTGGTGCCGATCCTCGACGTGCTGCAATCGGTGCCGATCCTGGGCTTCCTGTCGATCACCGTGACGGGGTTCGTGTTGCTCTTTCCCGGCAGCCTTCTCGGCTACGAGTGCGCGGCGATCTTTGCGATCTTCACCTCGCAAGCCTGGAACATGACGTTCAGCCTCTATCAATCGTTCAGCGCCGTGCCGCACGATCTGCGCGAGGCGGCGCGCATGTATCACCTCTCGGCGTGGCAGAGTTTCTGGCAGCTCGAAGTGCCGTTCGCCATGCCGCAGCTCGTCTGGAACATGATGATGTCGGTGTCGGGCGGCTGGTTCTTCGTGGTGGCGAGCGAGGCGATCAGCGTCTCCGGCAACACCGTGCTGCTGCCGGGCATCGGCTCCTACATCTCGGTCGCGATCGATCAGCGCGATCTCGCGGCGGTGTTCTATGCCATTCTCGCCATGCTGGTGCTGATCCTCCTCTACGACCAGCTCCTGTTCCGCCCGCTCCTCGCCTGGGCGCAGCGCTTCAAGATGGGCGAGATCAACGAGGAAGAGATCGAGCCGCCGTGGTTCCTCGTCATGCTGCAACGCGCGCGCATCTTCCGCCTCGTGTCGTTCGTTGCCGACAGCATTGCCGTCGGCGTGAGCCACCTGACGCATCGCGGACAGCAGAGGGCGCGCGCGGCAAGGCCCGTCCCGCCGTGGCGCCGCACGCTGGTCGATCGCCTCTGGGTCGGCGCGCTCGGCGGCGGCGCCGTCTTCGCGCTCTATTACATCTACGATTTCGTGCGCGTCGAGGTCGGATGGCGCGAAGTGGGCTATGTCTTCGTGCTGGGCGCGTTCACGTTGACGCGCGTCATCGTGCTGATCGTGCTCGCGGCCTTGATCTGGGTTCCGGTCGGCGTGTGGATCGGCTTGCGGCCCGCGCTCGCGCACCGGGTGCAGCCGTTGATCCAGTTCCTCGCCGCCTTTCCGGCGAACCTGTTCTTCCCGCTCGCCGTCTCGGCCATCGTCGCGCTCAGGCTCAATTCCGAGATCTGGCTGTCGCCGCTCATGATCCTCGGCACGCAGTGGTACATCCTGTTCAACGTCATCGCCGGGACGCTCGCGGTACCCAACGACTACCAGCTCGTCGCCGGCAACCTCGGCGTCAGGAACTGGCTGTGGTGGCGGCGGCTCGCGCTGCCCGGGATCTTTCCAGCGTTCGTGACCGGCGCCGTCACCGCCTCGGGCGGGTCGTGGAACGCGAGCATCGTGTCGGAGATCGTCAAGTGGGGCAACACCACGCTCACCGCGCACGGCATCGGCGCCTATATCGCGATCGAGACCGAGAAGGGGGACTTCCCGCGGCTCGCGCTTGGAATTACGGTCCTGTGCCTCTTCGTCCTCGTGTTCAACCGGCTCCTGTGGCGGCGGCTCTATAACCTCGCCGAAGAGCGACTGCGGCTCGACTGATGCGAAACCTCACCCTTCCGCCATCGCCCTTGCCGCGGCGCCTCCTCGCCGCGAACGGCATCACCAAGACCTATCAGACGCCCGACCATTCCGGGCGGCTCGTCATCGACAACATCGATTTCGCGCTGGCCGAGGGCGAGATCGTCGCCATCCTCGGCAAGTCGGGCTCGGGTAAATCGACCTTCCTGCGCATCATCGCGGGATTGACGCCGCCCACCTCGGGCGTGGTCGAGTATCGCGGCCAGCCCGTGAACAACCCGGCGCAAGGGATCGCGATGGTGTTCCAGACCTTCGCGCTCTTCCCGTGGCTCACCGTGCTCGGCAATGTCGAATTGGGGCTCGAAGCGAAGGGCGTGCCACGCGCCGAGCGGCGCCAGCGCGCCATCGCCGCGATCGACCTGATCGGGCTCGACGGCTTCGAGTCGGCATATCCGAAGGAGCTGTCGGGCGGCATGCGCCAGCGCGTCGGGTTCGCGCGCGCCCTCGTCGTCAATCCCGACGTGCTGCTTCTGGACGAGCCGTTCTCGGCGCTCGACGTGCTGACGGCCGAGACGCTGCGCGGCGACATCCTCGATCTGTGGCTCGCGCACCGCATCCCGACCAAGGGCATCATCATCGTCTCGCACAATATCGAGGAAGCGGTCGAGCTTGCCGACCGCATCATCATCTTCGGCAGCGATCCGGCGACGATCCGCGCCGACATCCCGGTGCCGATGGCGCGGCCGCGCGACGTCAACGGCGCCGCCTTCCGCCGCCTCGTCGACGAGGTCTATACGCTCTTGACGACCGTGCCGGGCCGCGAGGGCGGCAAGCGGGGCCCGCGCGGCGAGACGATCGAGATCGGCTATCGCCTGCCCGATGCGTCGATCCAGCAGCTCGTGGGCCTTTTGGAGGCGCTCGTGGCGCCGCCCTACGAGGGCCGCGCCGATCTGCCGAAGCTCGCCGAGAGCGAACATCTTTCGACCGACGAGCTCGTCGTGCTGATCGAGACCTTGCAGCTCCTGGGCTTCGGCCAGGTCGGCGGCGGCGACATCGAGGTGACGCCGGCCGGCCGCATGTTCGCCGCGGCCGACCTGTTGCACAGGAAGCAGATCTTCGCCGAGTACATCCGCCGCTCGGTGCCTCTCGTCGCGCACATCCGCAAAGTTCTGGACGAGCGGCCCGGCCACGCGGCGCCGGAAGCCCGCTTCCTCGCCGAGCTCGAAGATCATCTTTCGGAGGAAGAGGCGCAGCGCGTGCTCGAGACGGTCATCAACTGGGGCCGCTATGCGGAGCTCTTCGCCTACGACTACGACCGCGGCGTCTTGAGTCTCGAAAATCCGTGATCGGTCCCGAATCCCGCTTCTTCGTCGTGCTGTTGGGCGCGCTCATGATGGTGAACGTGCTCTCGATCGACATGATGCTGCCGGCGCTGCCGCAATTGGGCGAAAGCCTCGCCGCCACACCCGACCAAGTACAACTCACGCTCTCGATCTATCTCGTCGGCTATGCCGTGGGGCAGCTCGGCGTCGGCCCGCTCACGGACCGGTTCGGGCGGCGCCCGGTCCTGCTCGGCGGCCTGTCGATCTACACGCTCGCGAGCCTCGCCTGTGCGCTCTCGCGCCAGCTCGACCCGCTGGTCGCGGCGCGCTTCGTCCAGGGGCTCGCCGGCTGCGGCGGGCCGGTCATCGTGCGCGCCATCGTGCGCGACCATTGGAGCGGCGCGCGCGCAGCGCACGTGCTGTCGCTCCTGACGACCGTGTTCGCGGCCGGGCCGCTCCTGGCGCCGATCGCGGGCGGCGCGATTCTTGTGCGGTTCGGCTGGCCCGCGATTTTTTTCGCGATCGCGCTCGTGGCCTGCGGGCTTCTCGCCGCGGCGTGGTTCGAGCTTGCGGAATCGCATCCTTCGCCCGACCGAGACGCGCTGAAGCCCGCGCGCATCGCCGCCAATTACGGCACCTTCTTCGCGACGCGCGTCGCGGTGGGATTCGCCATCGTCAACGGCATCTGCTGGGTCGGGATTTTTTCCTTCATCTCGTCCTCGCCCTTCGTGCTGATCCGCTATTACGGCGTGGCACCCGAGCATTACGGCTATTATTTCGGCCTCTCCGCCGTGACGCTCGTCCTCGGCGCCGCAACCAACCGGCGCCTTCTGCGCCGCTGGCACGGCGACCGCGTGCTGCGCATGGGGTTCGCCATCCTGGTGCTGGGCGGCGCCGTGACGCTCGCCGTGCCGATCTTTCCGGCCGCAGGGCCATTGGCGCTCATGGGCGGCGTGATGATCTACATGTTCGGGCAGACCTTGGTTCAACCCAACGCAGTCGCCGCCGCGCTCGACCCGCTGCGCCACATGGCGGGAACGGGCTCCTCGCTCCTGGGCGTCATCCAGATGCTGCTGGGCGCGGTCGGCGGCTATGCCG
This sequence comes from uncultured Alphaproteobacteria bacterium, assembly GCA_963729295.1. GTDB lineage: Bacteria > Pseudomonadota > Alphaproteobacteria > ATCC43930 > CGMCC-115725 > DATJLY01. Next base: position 545,799 of record CAVSNJ010000025.1, on the reverse strand, counting down.
TCAACGCGCTCTATGACGGCACGCCACGGCCGATGGGCGCGATGATGCTGCTGGCCGCGCTCTGCTCGGGCGGGATCTACGCGGCGTTGCTGTGGCGGCGGCCGGCGGCGGCCTAGAGCAAGATCAGATCGGGCGGATCGCAGAGCGAGTCCACCCGATCCGGTCATGGTCTAGGCGCGCGGCCGCATCGTCGGAAAGGCGATGACGTCGCGGATCGACGGGCTGTCGGTCAGGAGCATCACCAGCCGGTCGATGCCGATGCCAAGCCCGCCCGCCGGCGGCATGCCGTATTCGAGCGCGGCGATGAAATCCTCGTCGAGACGCTGCGCCTCCTCGTCGCCCAGCTCGCGCGCGCGCATCTGCGCCTCGAAGCGGGCGCGCTGATCCAAGGGATCGTTGATCTCGGAGAAAGCGTTCGCGACCTCCCAGCCGTTGATGTAGGTCTCGAACCGTTCGGTGAGGCGCGGATCGGCGGGATCGCCCTTGGCGAGCGGCGAGATCTCGCGCGGGAAGCCGGTGACATGCACGGGGCCCGCGAGTCCGCTTTCGACGGTGGCCGCGAACGCCGCTTCGAGTGCTGCGCCCCAGCCGGCCGTGTCCGGCAGTTCGTGACCCAACGCGCGCACCTTCGCGCGCGCCTCGGCATCGTTCGCAATGGCCAGGAAATCGATGCCGGTCTGGTCGCGCACGAGATCCGCCATGGAGCGCCGCTGCCACGGCGGCTTCAGCTCGATCGCGCGCCCGCCATATTCGATGCGGGTCGTGCCGAGCACGTCCTCGGCCGCGCCGGCGATGAGGTTTTCGGCGATATCCATCATCGCGCGAAAATCGACATAGGCCTCGTAGAGCTCGAGCGAGGTGAATTCCGGATTGTGCCGCGGCGACAGGCCCTCGTTGCGGAAATTGCGGTTGATCTCGAAGATCTTTTCCGAGAGCCCGCCGACGAGGAGCCGCTTCAGATGCAGCTCGGGCGCGATGCGGAGATAAAGGTCGAGGTCCAAGGCGTTGTGATGCGTGACGAAGGGCTTGGCCGAGGCGCCGCCGGGAATGGCATGCAGCATCGGCGTCTCGACTTCGAGAAATCCCGCAGCGATGAGACGGCGGCGCATCGAGGCGATGACCGCGCTGCGCCGGCGCAGGGTGAGGCGGCTTTCCTCGCTCATGATGAGGTCGAGATAGCGCTGGCGATAGCGCGTCTCGATGTCGGCGAGGCCGTGATATTTCTCCGGCAGCGGCAAGAGCGCCTTCGCCAACACGGTGACATCGCGGCTGTTGATCGTGAGCTCGCCGCGCGGCGTGCGCCGCACGACGCCTTCGGCGCCGATCATGTCGCCCAAATCGAGGAGTTTCACGACGGCGAGTTTTTCCGGCGGCAGATTATCCTTGTGATTGAAGATCTGGATCTTGCCCGTGCCGTCGAGGAGATCGATGAAGAGCCCGTTGTTGCGGATGGCGCGGATGCGGCCGGCGACGGCGACGCGGTCCTCGGTCGCGGCACCCGCGGCAAGACCGGCATAGCGCTCCTCAAGCGCCTTGGCCTCGGCCGTGCGCGCGAATCCTCGCGGATAGGGATCGACGCCCAGGCGCCGCAGCTCCTCGAGCTTCTTGAGCCGCGCGGCGCGGAATTGATTCTCCTCGTGCCCTTCTTCGCGTTCTTCCGCCATGCGATTCGCACCCTAGCGCGTCATGGCCGGGCCGGGCAAAGGCCCGGGGCCGGCCATCCACGCGCGCAGGACGGACGTAGAAAGAGGCTGATGCGCGGGGCGAGCCCGCGCATGACGGAAACGTGTCTCGCGCTCCGGCATGCTTCGTGCATAGTTTCGTGACGGGCGCGGAGACGCTAATCCGCGAGACCCAAGGGAGGCCCCATCCTTCCGACCGGTAGGTTGGCATGCGACTCGGAATCTTGCTTGCGACTCGCCCAAACTTGCTGCCGCAAATTCTGCTTGTTGCCGCTTTTGCGATCATCCTGGCGGCGGCGGAGGCCGCCCCGCCCGACGGCGCCGATCCATTCTTAGCGCCCTGGTTCCAAAGCTTGCGCCAGCCCGGCACCGGCGTCTCCTGCTGCTCGATCGCGGATTGCCGCCAAACCGAGTACCGCACGGGGCATGACGGCTACGAGGCGCTGATCGGCGACCGCTGGATCGCGGTGCCGCCCGAAAAGGTGCTCGATCACATCGACAATCCGACCGGGCGCGCGGTCGTGTGCTATCTGCCGGGGCTCGGCATCATGTGCTTCGTGCGGCCGAGCGAGACTTGAGCTCAGTCGGCCGCGGGGGCGAGCGTTTCCTTGCGCGCGCCGAAGCGGGCGATATCGAGGACGTGGTCGTGGAAGGCGCGCAGCGAGCTGCGATGGCCGACGCTCACCAATGTGGGCCGCCACGGCGCCGCGCGCAGGAGGCGGTAGAGTTCCGCCTCGGCCGGCTCGTCCAAGGCCGAAGACGCTTCGTCGAGAAACACGGTCGCCGGCTGCACCAGCAGGATGCGGCCAAACGCCAGGCGCTGCTGTTCGCCGATCGAGAGGCTCGTCGCCCAGTTGTCGCCGTCGTCGAGCCGCGTCTTGAGCGCGCTCAATCCGACCGTCTCGAGCACTTCGGCAAAGCCGCGCGTCGTCGATCCCTTCGGCGGGCTTCGGATAAAGGAGCGCTTCGCGCAGCGGACCGAGCGGCAGATAGGGCCGCTGCGGCAGGAACAGCATCGCCCCTTCGCCGATGCGGATGCGGCCCTTGCCATAGGGCCAGATGCCGGCGAGCGCGCGCAGCAGCGTGCTCTTGCCCGAGCCGGTCGGACCTTCGATCAACAACGCCTCGCCTGATGCGGCGGCGAGACTCGCGCCGCGCAGCAGGGGCGAACCGTCCGGCAGATCGAGGTCGAGAGCATCGACGGCGACGCCCGTTCCGGCGCGCTCGATCGCAATCTGCTGCGGCGCGCGCGCCGCATCGGTCACCTCGCGGATACGTTCCTCGAACGTACCAAGCCGCTCGATCACCGATTGCCACTGCGCGATGTCGGTATAGGAATTGACGATGAAGGACAGCGCGTTCTGCACCTGGCCGAAGGCTTCCGCCGTCTGCATCAGCCCGCCGAGCTGGATCTGCTTCGAGAAGAGCCGCGGCGACGCCACGACGAAGGGAAAGATGATGGCGATCTGGCCATAGCCGTTGGTGAACCAGTTGAGCATCTTGATCCGGCTCATGATGGCCCAGAAATTGCCATATAGCCGGCCGAAGCGATCGATGAAATTGCCGTACTCGCGCGCCTCGCCGCCATAGAGCGCGATGCTCTCGGTGTTTTCCCGCAAGCGTACCAGGCTGAAGCGGAAATCGGCCTCGAAACGCTGCTGCTGGAAATTGAGGCCGATGAGGGGACGCCCGATCTTGTAGGTGAGCCACGTGCCGGCGATGGCGTAGACGAGTGCCACCCAGAACATGTAACCCGGGATCACGACCGAGCCGGCGGATCCCAGCGGAATCGTCAAGGAGCCCGAGAGCGTCCACAAAATCACCAGGAACGACAACAGCGTCACGATCGCGTTGAGCACGCCTTGCGCGAGGCCGAGCGTCTGCCCGGTAAAACGGTCGAGATCGTCCTGGATGCGCTGATCCGGATTGTCGGTGCCGGGGCCGGAAAGCTGCATCCGGTAATAGGAGCGCTCGTCGAGCCAAGCCTCGAGATAGCGCCGCGTCAGCCAGCGCCGCCAGCGGATCTGCAGCATCTGTTGCAGATAGGTCTGATAGACCGCGACCGCGATGAACACGGTCGCGAGAATCGAGAAGATCATGAGCTGATAGAAGAAGGCGTGCTCGTCGAGCTGCTGGATCGCGTTGTAGAAATCGTTGCGCCAGTAGTTGAAACGGACGCTGATATAGACGGTGCCGAGATTGAGCGCGGTAACGGCCACCAGCAATCCCCACGCCCAGCCTTTCTCGTCCGAGCGCCAGTACGGCACCGAGAGGCGCCAGGCGTCGCGGAAGACTCTTCGTTTCTGGCCGTTCATGCCTCAATACTCCGGCCGGTCATCGAGAACGCCGGCATGGACGCAAAAGATATCTGCCGCGGCACGGCACGCGCGTTGGCGCGGCTGGGCCTCGCCAGCCTCGCCGAAGTGCCGCTCGCCAATGGCAGGCGTGCCGATCTTCTCGCGGTCGGTCGCGATGGGATGCTCCTCATCGTCGAAGTGAAATCCTCGCTAGCCGATTTCCGCAACGACCGCAAATGGGGCGAGTACCGCCACTTCTGCGACCGCCTCGCCTTCGCGGTGGCGGCGGACTTTCCGCGCGAGCTTATCCCGGAAGATTGCGGCCTCATCGTGGCGGACCCGTTCGACGCCATGATCCTGCGCGAAGGTTCCTCGACGCCATTGGCGCCGGCGCGGCGCAAGGCGCTGATGCTGCGGTTTGGCCGGCTTGCGGCAAGCCGCCTCCTCCGCCTCGGCGATCCCGCGGCGCTCGACCCCGAGGGCTGAAGAGACGCAGCTCAGCCTTCGACGTAATGCGGCTCGGGCCGGGCGAAGAGATCGTCGTAATGCACCAGCACCGGATCGCCCAGCGGCACCGGTGCGCCGTCGCGGAACACCCATTCGCCGCGGTCGCAATCCGACGCGCGCACGTAGCCGTTGAGATAGAAGCGCCGGTCGGCGCGCGTGTGGTTCGGACCCGAGCCATGGATCGTGTAGAGATTCCAGAGCGCAACGTCGCCCGGCTCGAGCGCGAGATCGACGAGGCGGCTCGGATCGAGACCGCAGCGCTCGAGCCGCCCGTCCGCCATTTTTTGGTCGAGCACCGGCCCCTCACCCGCGATCTCGATCTCGCCCAGGCGGTGCGAGCCCGGCAGCAGCCGCATCGCGCCATTGCCGGGCGCGTGTGCATCGACCGCGAGGCCGGTCTGCACGTAGGCATCGATGAGATTGCGATAGGCCGAGCGCGGGCGGCGGAAGCGCACGTCCTGATGGAATGCGAAATCGGCCGCGGTGGCGCCGGGCGGCTTCCAATGAAGCTGGTTGATGATCTGCTTCACGTCGCGCCCGATGAGCGGCTCCAAAACCTCGCGCCAGCGCGGATCGCGCCGCACCCCTTCGAGCGTCTGATCGACATAGGACGGCCACTGCACGAGACGCAGGATCTTGCCGAGCACCGGATCCTTGCCCTGGCGGTAGAACAGGTTGCCGTGCCGGAAGCTCGCGCGATGCGACAGGCCGGTGCGCCAGTGCCGGTCGAACGAGGCGGCGATGGCCGCGACCTCGGCCGGCGCGAACATGTCGCGCACGACGGCGTAGCCTTCCTCGCGATATAGCTTGAGCGCGTCTGCGATGTTCTGCATCATACGCGCCTCACGTCGGTCGCGCCGAAATCGGTGCCCTTGAAGAGCAGCCCCTCACCCGTCGTCTTGGCGAGCGCGTAGGCGAAGCAGTCGCCGAAATTGAGCCGCGCCCTGTGGCCGCTGCCGCGCCCGAAGTCACGATAGGCCGCGCGGGCGATCCGCGCCTGCTCCACGGTCACGGGCTCGATGATGATTTCGGCCTCCTCAATGAATTCGTCGAGCCGGCGGCTTGCGACGGCGTCTCGCAGCGAATCGACTACTATCGCGGTTTCGAGATACGTCGCCGCCGAAAGCCGGCAAATATCGGCAGCGAAGATCGCCTGGAGAAAACGCTCCGCGTCATGCTCCTTGCGCAGCACCGACACGATCGCGGAGGCATCGACGATCACTTCGGCAGTCCCGTCTTCTCGTCATAGAGCAGTTCATCGATATCGATCGACTTCCACGGCTCCTTCATGCGCGAAGCAATATCGGCAGCGATGGCGCGCAGTTCGTCGAGGCTGGCCTTGCGCCGGCGCTGGCGCCGCTCGCGCGCGAGCCGCTCGCGCAGCGCCTCGGTCACGGCGGCGGTGACGCTCTCGCCGGTGAGGTCCGCGAGCTCACGGGCGAGGCGGTCGGCCTCTTCGTTCTTGATATTGAGGCTCATGGCAGAATTCTTCCTAATCCTTCTTCTATTCTACCATGACGGCCTCGGCCGGCAAATTGGCTTCGTTCGGTAAATTCGCGAATTCGCCGCGCCGATCAACGCGTTATACGTACGGAAAGATGACGTCGCCGGGCGCTGCCGTCAAGCTTCCCCCCGCCGCTTTTTCAGGCTAAGCGGCGGCGATGCGGGTCGATTCGTTCGATTTTGCCCTGCCCCGAGACCTGATCGCGGACCGGCCGGCCGAGCCGCGCGACGCTGCGCGCCTCCTCGTCGTGGGTGACGGGCTCGCCGACAGGGCGGTGCGCGACCTGCCCGACCTTCTCCGCCGCGACGATGTGCTTGTGGTGAACGACACGAGGGTCATCCCGGCGCGGCTTTCGGGGCGGCGCGGGGCGGCGCAGGTCGAAGTGACCTTGCACCGGGATGTCGGCGGCGGGCGCTGGCGCGCCTTCGCCAAGGGCGCGCGCAAATTGAAGCGTGGCGACCGCATCGACTTCGCCGCCGATTTCGCAGCCGAGGTCGAGGCGAAGGACGAAGGCGAAGTGACGCTCGCGTTTCCTTGCGAGGGAGCCGCGTTCCGCGCGGCGCTCGAGCGCTACGGGCGGATGCCGCTGCCGCCCTATATCAGGCGCGGGGCCGCCGGCGATCCGCGCGACCGCGCCGACTATCAGACGATCTTTGCGCGGGCCGAGGGCGCGGTGGCGGCGCCGACGGCCGGCCTCCATTTCACAGAGCGGCTCCTCGCCGCGCTCGACGAGCGCGGCATCGTGCGCGTCGCCCTTACCCTCCATGTCGGCGCCGGCACGTTCCTGCCCGTGCGCACGGCCGATACCGACGATCACCTCATGCATGGCGAGTGGGGCATGCTCGATGCGGCGGCGGCGGCGCGCCTCAACGAAGCGCGGGCGCGCGGCGGGCGCGTCGTCGCGTGCGGCACGACCTCGGTGCGGCTTCTCGAAAGCGCCGCGGACGATACCGGCCTCATCCATCCTTTCGCCGCCGAGACGAAGCTCTTCATCACGCCGCCCTATCGCTTTCGCGCAGTCGATCTGATGCTCACCAATTTCCATCTGCCGCGCTCGACGCTCTTCATGCTGGTCGCGGCGTTTGCCGGGCTCGAGCGCATGAAAGCCGCCTACGCACATGCGGTCGCCGAGAAATATCGCTTCTTCTCGTACGGCGACGCCACTCTCCTGGCGCCGGCACGGACCACATGAGCGGCTTCGGCTTCACGCTTCTGGCGCGCGCGGGCAACGCGCGCCGCGGGCGCATGACGACGGCGCATGGAACGATCGAGACGCCCGCCTTCATGCCGGTCGGCACGGCGGCGACCGTGAAGGCGATGCGGCCCGCCGATGTCGCCGCGACCGGCGCCGAGATCGTGCTCGCCAACACCTATCACCTGATGCTGCGCCCGGGCGCAGAGCGCATCGCGCGCTTGGGGGGCTTGCATCGCTTCATGGGCTGGCCGCACACGATCCTCACCGATTCCGGCGGCTACCAGGTCATGTCGCTCGCGAAGCTCCGCACGCTGTCGGAGAGCGGCGTCACCTTCCGCTCGCACCTCGACGGCAGCGAGCATCATCTGACGCCGGAGCGCTCGATCGAGATCCAATCGCTCTTGGGCGCCGACATCGCCATGGCGTTCGACGAATGCACGCCCTTCCCGGCAAGCGACGACGAGGCGCGCCGCTCGATGGAGCTGTCGATGCGCTGGGCCGAGCGATCGAAGGCGGCCTTCCGCCAAGGAGGCGCGCTCTTCGGCATCGCCCAAGGCGGGATATATCCGGCGCTGCGCCAGCAATCGGCCGCACGGCTCAGCGAGATCCGGTTCGACGGTTATGCCGTCGGCGGAACGGCGGTCGGCGAGGGGCAGACACAGATGTTCGCGGTGCTCGATTGGACGGTGCCGGCCTTGCCGGACAATGCGCCGCGCTATCTGATGGGCGTCGGCAAGCCCGACGACATCATCGGCGCGGTGCTGCGCGGCATCGACATGTTCGATTGCGTGCTGCCGACGCGCTCCGGCCGCACCGCCCAGGCCTTCACGCGGCGCGGCACGGTCAATCTCAGGAACGCGCGTCATGCCGACGATGCGCGCCCGCTCGACGAGGAGTGCCCGTGCGCCGCGTGCCGCCAAAGCTCGCGCGCATATCTCCATCATCTCGTGCGCAACGACGAGATTCTGGGAGCGATGCTTCTGACCGAGCACAATCTCCGCTATTATCAGGGCCTGATGGCAGGCTTGCGCGCCGCAATCGAGCGGGGCGCGGTCGACGATCACGTCGGCGCGCTCGCGGCCCTGCTTGCCGCGGGCGACATAGAGCCGCTCTGAGAGGCGATATGGGAGACCCTCCCCTCACACAGCTTGGCGCCAAGACCGCGCCGCCCGCCTCGCCCGACGACGCGGTGCTGGAGCATGTCGCCAATCCGCACAAAGGTGCGCTCTATCTCGTGCGCTTCACCGCGCCCGAATTCACTGTGCTCTGCCCGATCACGGGCCAGCCCGACTTCGCCCATTTCGTCATCGACTATGTGCCCAACGAGCGCATCGTCGAGAGCAAGTCGCTGAAGCTTTTCCTGGGCTCGTTCCGCAATCACGCGGCCGTTCACGAGGACTGCACGCTACTGATCGCGCGCCGCATCGTCCAGGCGATCGAGCCGCAATGGCTCAGGATCGGCGGCTATTGGTATCCGCGCGGCGGCATGCCGATCGACGTCTTCTATCAGACCGGCGCGCCGCCCGAGGGTCTGTGGCTCCCCGACCAGGGCGTCAGCCCTTATCGCGGGCGCGGATGAACGACGGCGCGGGGATCGCGATCAAGGCGGCGATCCGGGATGAGGCGCTGCAGCTGGGATTCGACGCGGTCGGTTTTTGCGCGGCCGAGCTTCTGCCGGAGGCGCGCGCCGATCTCGAGCGCTATATCGCCGATGGCTATCACGGCGACATGGGCTGGCTCGCTGCGCGCGCGCAGGAGCGTGCCTCGCCGCGAGCGCTCTGGCCAGAGGCGAAGAGCGTCGTCGTCCTGGGGCTGTCCTATGCGCCGCAAGGCGATCCCCTGGCCGCGCTCGAAGCGCGCGAGACGGGTGCGATCTCCGTTTATGCGCAGGGGCGCGACTACCACGATCTCGTCAAGTCGCGCCTGAAGCGGCTTGCGGGATTTATCGCCGCGCGCTGGCCCGGCGCGCTCAAGGTTTTCGTCGACACAGCGCCGGTGATGGAGAAGCCCTTGGCCGAGCGCGCCGGCATCGGCTGGCAGGGCAAGCACACCAACCTCGTCTCGCGGCACATGGGCTCGTGGCTCTTTCTCGGCGAGATCTATCTGATGCTCGATCTGCCGCCCGATCCGCCGCACGAGGACCGCTGCGGCACGTGCCGGCGCTGCATCGATGCCTGCCCGACCAATGCCTTTCCGGCGCCGCACCGGCTCGACGCGCGGCGCTGCATCTCGTACCTGACGATCGAGCACAAGGGCCACATCGCGCGCGAGCTCCGCCCGCTCATCGGCAACCGCATCTATGGCTGCGATGATTGCCTTGCCGTCTGCCCGTGGAACAAGTTCGCGCAAGCGGCATCGCTGCCGGCGCTGGCGCCGCGCGAGGAATTGCGCGCGCCGCGGCTCGAAGACTTGGCGGCGCTCGACGACGCCGCGTTCCGGCGGCTCTTCTCCGGCTCGCCGCAAAAGCGCGTCGGGCGCGACCGCTTCGTCAGGAACGTGCTGATCGCGATTGGTAACAGCGCCGCGCCACACCTTCTCGGCGCGGCCGCGGCGCGGCTCGATGACGCCTCGCCGCTCGTGCGCGCGATGGCGGTCTGGGCGGTGCGCCGCCTCGCCGCGCCAAGCGAGGCCGCCGCGCTCGCGGCGCGCTTCCGCCCGGGCGAAACCGACCCCGACGTTGCGGCCGAATGGGAGGGTTGAGGCTTAAGCTGCGCGCCGAACTTGCGCCGCGGGAGCGAGCAGGATCGTAATCATGCCGGCGCCGGGCGTGAGCTCGCCGCCCGAAGCGGCGACGAGGGCGCGTGCCCGCGCCAGGCTCGCTGCGAGCGCCGCGCCGCAGGAAAGCTCGACCCTGCCGCCGGCGTTTTCGATGCCGCGCGCGTCGGCAGGAGCGGGACAAGCGGCGGCGAGCACGATCCGCACCGCGCCCTCGGCGGCCGCGCGCGCGGAGAGCGAGATGCGGCCGCCGCGCGCGGTCACGGTGAGAGCCGCATCGAGAAGCCCGAAGAGCGCGCTCTCGAGGTCTTGCGCCGCGCCGCGCACAGTCGGCAATCCCGGCGCGACATCGAAATCGAGCGCGATCCCGGCCGCGGCGGCGCCCGGCGCGAAGCCATGCGCGAGACGCTTCAGCAGCTCGCCCGGATCGCATCCTTCATCTGCGATCGCCGCCGCGTGCGACGGCATCGGTGCCGGCGCGCTCTTCAGATAGCGCACCGCGACCGCGCGCGACCAGCTTTCCTGGCCTTCGGCAAGATCGACGCGAACGGGCTCTGCCGGACGCAGGCGCGCTGCCGCCGCTTCGAGCGCGTCGGCGATGGCGGCGAATTCGCCGATTTTCGTCTCGAGCCGCGCGAGCGGGGCGCCGCGCGCGAGCATGCGCGCATCGGCGGCAATGTCTTCGAGCGCGTTCGCAAGACCGCGCGCGATGAGCCAGGCGATTGAGACGCCGGCGGCCAACGCGGTGGCGCTCATCACGAGCAACAGCGCATTCTGCCAGGCCGGATCATAGACGCTCGCGGCAAGCGCGGCGGCACACGCGGCGGCCGGCGCCGCGCTCGCCAGCACCATGAGCGAAAGCTCGCGCGCGAGCGGGCGGGACGTTTGGCGCATGGGGGTTCTCGCAGCCATCAGCATGGCGCAGTTGTCGCGCGCGCTCCATGAAGGGATGCTGAATTCGCGCGTTAGGATCGCGGCGAATTCGCCGCGCATTTGAGCGATTTTTTAGGCGACGCGCACGGCAGCGGCGGCGGCGTGCAGCACCGAAAGGCCGAGGATCATGTCGACCTCGCTGCCGTTCCGCGCAAGCGGCAAGAGGATGCGCTCGGCGGTCAGATGATTCTTGTGCGGGTTGGTGTAGACAGGATAGCCACGGTGATACGAGAGGCCGCCCCCCGACGCGACGAATACGAGATCGCGATAGCTCTTGCTCGTCTCCGAATCGGGCACGTCTTCGCCGAACCATGTGCCGGTGAGGTCGCGGCCGAGATGGCGCACGAGCTCGGTGCCGACGAGGCGATAGCGAAAGCGCCACGGCTCGCGGAAGACGTTGTAGAGCCGGATGCACGGCAACAGCGCCGGCACCGCGGCCGGATCGAAATGCTGCCGTCCCGGAGGCGTGCCGTCGGCGGGGCGAATTCTGCGCCAATAACGCACGATCGCCGCGATTTTCTCGTGGCACGGCGGAAGGTCGAGCTCCGCCGCCTGCGAGCACTCGAATTTGTCCATTGCCCGAGCATTGTCGGCAACGGTTAATCGACGCTTAATTTCCGCCTAGACGCCGGTGTCGCCTGACAGGAGGGTGCCGACGACGCGCGCAACCTGCTGCCACAGAACGGCGAAATCGCCCTGGCCGTTTTCCAGGAGCACGGCGGCGGTGGCAAGCGCGATCGCCTGGGCGCTCCTGCCATGCGAGGAGATGAGGGCGCGCGCCACGCATCTTGCGCGCGCACCCGCTTCTGCAAGCATCATGCGCACTCCGTCAATCCTGACCCGAGGAATGGAACCAGCGCCGCGCGCCGGCAGCAACTTAAAAAATTTTCAGAGGCGCTGCGCCGCGCGTCCGCCACATATTTGACGCAAGCGCCTTTGCCTTAGAGAATGGCCGCGCCGCGCGGCATGAGCCGCGGACGAACGAGGAGGCATGAAATGAAGATCGAGAAGCGGCTCGAGGAATTGAAGATCACTCTTCCGTCAGTCCCCACGCCGGTGGCGAATTACATCCCCGCGCGGCGCGCCGGCAATCTCCTGTTCCTCTCGGGCCAGGGGCCCGGGAAGGTTTCGGGCAAGGTCGGCGCCACCATCACCGTCGAACAGGCCTATCAGCACGCGCGCACCGTGGGATTGGGCCTCATCGCGGCAATGAAGCAGGAGCTCGGCGATCTCGACCGCGTCAAAGCCATCCTGAAGGTGCTCGGCATGGTCAACGCCGTGCCCGAATTCGGCGATCAACCCAAGGTCATCAACGGCTGTTCCGATCTTCTCGTCGAAGTGTTCGGCGAGGCCGGCCGCCACGCTCGCTCGGCCGTCGGCATGGGTTCGCTGCCCAATCAGATCCCGGTCGAGATCGAGCTCATCGCGCTCGTCGAATAGCGGTCAGACCCTGAGCAGCCCCATGATATCGAACACCTCGCCCAGCACCGGGCCGGCGATGGCCGAGGCGCGCTCGGTGCCGCGGCGCAAAACGCCGTCGATATAGCCCTGATCGTTCTGGAGGCGGCGCATCTCGCCGCCGATCTTGCCCAGCACCTCGGCGGAAAGATCGGCGAGGTCGCGCTTGAAGTCGGAGAAGTTTTTGCCGGCATAGCGCGCAACCGCCTCGGCGCGCGGCATGTCGGCGAGTGCTGCGTAGATGCCGAGAAGATTGTCGGCCTCGGGACGCGCCTCGGCCGCCGCGACCGTTTCCGGCAAAGGCTGCGGATCGGTCTTGGCCTTCCTGATCTTCAGCGCGATCGTCTCGGCGTCGTCGGTCATGTTGATGCGCGAATAATCCGAGCTGTCGGATTTCGACATTTTCTTGGTGCCGTCGCGCAGACTCATGACGCGCGCCGCGGTGCCGAAAATCTGCGGCTCGGGCAGCGGGAAGAACTCGACGCCATAGCGCCGGTTGAAGGCGCCGGCGATGTCGCGGCAAAGCTCCAGATGCTGTTTCTGGTCCTCGCCGACCGGCACGTGCGTCGCCTTGTAGAGCAGGATGTCGGCCGCCATCAGCACCGGATAGGCATAAAGCCCGAGGCCGGCCTCGTCGCGCGCCTTGCCGGCCTTCTCCTTGAACTGCGTCATGCGGTTGAGCCAGCCCAAGGGCGTCATGCAGGCCAGCAGCCAAGCGAGCTCGGCATGGCCCGAGACGCTGCTCTGCGCGAAGATGATGCAGCGCTCGGGATCGATGCCGGCGGCGATATAGGCGGCGGTCACTTCGCGCGTCTGGGCGCGAAGCTGCGCCGGGTCCTGCGGCAGGGTGAGCGCGTGCAGATCGACGATGCAGAAAATGCAGTCGAAATCGCGCTGGAGCCGCACCCAGTTGCGGATCGCGCCGAGATAATTGCCGAGATGCAGGCTGCCGGTCGGCTGGACGCCGGAAAAAATCCGATTCATCGCCGCCTTATCGCGCGCGGCCTGCGCCAGGGTCAAGTCGTGCGCGGTTTCTCGACGGCGTCGGCGACCGGACCCTTCCCCTCGCGGCGGAGCGCGTCGACTGTGCCCTTGCGGTCGGCGGGAGGTCGGTTCTGGCTCATCTTCCACTTGCCTTCGAGCCGCGCGAGCGGGATCGCGAAACCGACGATCGCCTTCAGCATCATGTCGACGTAGTCGGGCGGCGCGTCCGTCACCGCCCAGGGCGCGGGACGCCCGGCTTCGTATTTTTGAGTGAGGCGCGTGACGATGGCGCGGAGCCGCTCGGCATCGTCGAACCATTCGATCGGGCCCTTCGCGTGGATCGCGACATAGTTCCAGGTCGGCACGACCTTGCCGCTCTCCTTCTTGGTCGGATACCAGGACGGCGAGACATAAGAGTTGGTGCCGAGAAAGATCGCGAGCGCCTCGCCCGCGCCGCCGGTCCATTGCGGATTATCGCGCGCGATATGGCCCAAAAGCGTGCCGAGCGGGCCAGGATCGGGATCGAGCAGCATCGGCACGTGGCTTGCCTCGATGCCGGCGGGACCCGACGTCACGAGCGTCGCGATGCCCGAGCGGGCGATCGCGTCGTGCAGCACGGGCACGCGCGGTTCGGCGAAATGCGATGGCAGATACATCTCTCCTCCTCAGGCACGGCCGAGGCGCCGCTTCACCTCGGCCCAGGGCGCGGCGCCCAGCACTACGGCGAGCGCGGCGAAGGCGCAAAACCCCGCGCCGACCAAAAATGCCAATGCCCCGAGGCGCGCGAGGATGCCGCCGGAAAAAGCGGGGCCGAGCCAGGTCTCGAGCGCGACGATGAGTGCGCCCATGCCGAGGGCGGCGGCGGCGATGCGCGGCAGCGCACGGCGCGCGCGCCGGTCGAGCGCGAAATGGCCGCGCCGCATCAGGATATGGATGAGGAGGAGCGCGTTGATCCAGCCCGCGGCCGAGGTCGCCATGGCGACGCCGACATGGGCGAGCGGCGTCATCAGGCCCAGGGTCGTCGTCAGCACGATGTTGGCGCCGATCGCGGTGAGCGCAATTTTGACCGGCGTCTTCGTGTCGTGCCGCGCGAAATATCCGGGCGCCATGACCTTGACGAGAACGAAGGCCGGAAGCCCCGCGGCATAGGCGGCGAGCGCGCCGGCCGTGGCGCGCGTATCGGCCGCGCCAAAAGCGCCGCGCTCGAACAGCACGTGCAGGATCGGCCACGCCGCGACGCCCAACGCAACGGCCGCCGGGAGGGTGAGGAGCAACGCCAGCTCGAGGCCGCGATTTTGCGTGTCGATGGCGCCCTGTTCGTCGCCGACGCGCACCTGGCGCGACAAGGGCGGCAGGATCGCGGTGCCAACGGCGAAACCGACGACGCCCAGCGGCAACTGCTCGAGCCGGTCGGCGTAATAGAGATACGACACCGCGCCGGTCGGCAGCAGCGATGCGATCGCGGTCGAGATCACCATGTTGAGCTGCGTAGCGCCGGCGCCCAAAACCCCCGGCAGCATGAGGCCGAGCATGCGCTTGACGGCCGGCGACAGCACCGGGACCGGGAGCCGCAGCGCGATGCCGCCTTGCGCGCACGAGGCCATGAGCCACAGGAACTGCGCGAATCCGGCGAACGTCACGGCCCAGGCGAGCGCGTCGCCGCTCGGCGGATTGGCGAAGGTGAGCGCGCCGATGAGAAAAATGTTGAGGAGCGCCGGCGTCGCCGCGACGGCGGCGAAACGCTCGACCGAATTGAGCACGCCGCCTTGCAGCGCCACCAGCGAGATGAAGAGGAGATAGGGGAAGGTGATGCGCGTGAGACGGATGGTGAGGGCGAAGGTCGCCGGGATATCGGCGAAGCCGGGCGCGAGCACGTGCAGAAGCAACGGCGTCAGCGCCTCGCCCGCGATGACGAACACGAGCAACGCCGCGAGCAGCACGGCGAGCGCGTCCTCGGCGAAGAGCCGCGCCGCCTCGCGCCCATCCCTCGCCACCATGCCGGCGAAGAGCGGCACGAAGGCGGCGCTGAACGCGCCCTCGGCAAAGAGCGAGCGAAATAGGTTTGGTAGGCGCAACGCAACGAAGAACGCGTCCGTCACGGGCCCGGCGCCGAGAAATGCCGCCGTCATCATGTCGCGGACAAAGCCCAGGACGCGGCTCACCATGGTGTAGCCGCCGACCGTCGCGACCGAACGCAGGAGCGCCATGGCGTTCCCGTCTAATGGACAAGGCGGGGTTAGGGAAGGGGCCGCGTGTCGCAATTCCTTACAACTGCGCCCGCCGCCCGGCCTTTCCCGCTATCATCGCCGCTTCGGAACGGAGGCGGCGATGGCGGAGATCGCGATCGGGGTGACCGGGTGCGGCGGACGCATGGGGCGGATGCTGCTCGCCGAGATAGAGGGCACGCGGGACTGCCGCATCGCCGGCGGCATCGACGCCAAGGACAGCGCCGCGATCGGGCGCGATCTCGGCGAGCTCGCCGGGTTCGGGCCGATCGGGCTCGCCGCCGATGACGATGTGGCGGCGCTCTTCGCCAAGGCCGACGTGGTGGTGGACTTCACCGCACCCGAAGCGACGGTTCTCCACGCCGCCACCGCGGCGCGACTCGTAAAGCCGCTGGTGATCGGCACGACCGGGCTCGAGCCCCGGCACGAAAGCGCCATCGCCGACGCTGCCGGCAAGGTCGCGATCGTGCGCGCCGCCAATATGAGCCTCGGCGTCAATCTGCTGCTGGGCCTGGTGCGCGAGGTTGCGGCGCGACTCGGCGACGAGTACGACGTTGAGGTGCTGGAGATGCATCACCGCCACAAGGTCGATGCGCCGTCGGGCACCGCGCTCGCGTTGGGCCGTGCGGCGGCGCAAGGGCGCGGCATCGATCTTGCCGCGCGCAGCCAGCGCACACGCGACGGCATCACCGGCCCGCGCAAGAAGGGCGATATCGGCTTCGCGACCTTGCGCGGGGGCGACGTCGCCGGCGAGCACAGCGTCATCTTCGCCGGCGAGGGCGAGCGCATCGAGCTTACGCACCGCGCCGGGAGCCGGCAGATTTTTGCCCGCGGCGCCGTGCGCGCGGCGCAGTGGTGCGTTGGCCGGAAGCCGGGGCTTTACGGGATGGCGGACGTGCTCGGCCTCGGCTGACGCCGGCTCTCGCCTCAAAGCTCTTGGCGGGATAAGCGCATAGCGCATTGACGACACACGCCTCGCACTTCGGATTGCGCGCGGTGCAGACATAGCGCCCGTGCAGGATGAGCCAATGATGCGCGCCCATCTTGTAGGCATCGGGCACGATCCGCTCGAGCCCTTCCTCGACCGCAAGCGGCGTCTTGCCGGGCGCGATACCGGTGCGATTGCCGACGCGAAAGATATGCGTGTCGACGGCGATGGTCGGATGGCCGAAGGCGACATTCAGCACCACGTTCGCGGTCTTGCGCCCGACGCCGGGCAACGCCTCGAGCGCGGCGCGGTCGTCCGGCACGATGCCGCCGTGCTTCTCGATCAGGAGGCGCGACAGCGCCAGCACGTTCTTCGCCTTGGTGCGAAAGAGCCCGATCGTGCGAATCGTCTCGATCAGCCGGTCCTCGCCCAGCGCGAGCATCTGTTCCGGCGTGTCGGCGAGCGCGAACAGTTTTTCGGTTGCCTTGTTGACGCCGACATCGGTGGCCTGCGCCGACAGCACAACCGCAACGAGCAGAGTATAGGGATTGATGAAGTCGAGTTCGGTGGTCGGATCCGGACGGTCCTTCGCCAGCAGGGCGAAAAACCGCACGGCTTCGGCTTTGGTCATCCGCCGATTCTGGCGAATGACCTAAACACTGTCCAGGCGCTGCCGGCTAGGTACGAACCATCAGCCAGATGCCGAGAACCCAGATGGCGAGACAGATGCTGAGGGCTACCATGAAGCCCCGATTCTTCTCGCGCCATTCTTCGAGCGTCGTCACGCCGAGATCGCCATCGTCCATTTCATACCCCTCGAACGGACGGAAGCAAAATCGGGGCCAGAGGGCTTTTTCAAATTGCAATCAATGAGTTAATGTGGTTAACTAGAGTTAACCAATAACAAAAGTGTAAAAATTTCCGTCAGCGGCCGCCGCCATCCAGGAACACGGCCTTGGCCGTCGACAGGATGATCAGCAGGTCGAATAGAAAGCTGAAATTCTTGATGTAGTAAAGGTCGTAGGAGAGCTTCTCGCGGGCATCCTCGATCGAGGCGCCGTAAGGGTAGTTGATCTGGGCCCAGCCGGTGATGCCGGGACGGACGCGGTGGCGCTCGGCGTAGAACGGAATCTCGGCCGCGAGGTGACGCACGAAATGCGGCCGCTCGGGACGCGGCCCGACGAAGCTCATCTCGCCGCGCAGCACGTTCAAGATCTGCGGCAGCTCATCGATCCTCATGCGGCGCAGGAACCGGCCGACGCGGGTGACGCGCGGATCGCCGACGCTCGCCCATTGCGGGCCGCAATTCTGCTCGGCATCGACGCGCATGGTGCGGAACTTGGCGATATGGAAGATCTGGCCGCGGCGGCCGACGCGCTCCTGGCGGTAGAGCACCGGGCCCTTGCTGTCGAGCTTGATGGCGATGGCGGCGAGCAGCAGCGTCGGCAGGGTCAGCACCAGGAGCATGAGGCTCGCAGCGATGTCGAGCATGCGCTTCAGGACCGCGTTGGTGGCGGTGCTGATATGGAAGCCGTCAGAGAAGATGAGCCAGCTCGGATCGAGCGCGCGCAGATTGACGCGGCGCGTCTCGCGCTCCCAAAAGCTCAGGAAGCTCGTGACGGTGACGCCTTCCATGCGCGCATCGAGCAGCGGCTGCAGCGAGATGCCGCGCCGATCGTCGGCGGCCACGACGATCTCCTTGGCGGCGCTGTCGCGCACCACGTCGATGAGCGGCTCCTTGCCGGATTTGAGGCGGGATTCGGGGACTTCGCGCGTCTCGCTGCCGAGCGCAACATAGCCCACCACCTCGGTGCGGGAATGGGCGCGCGCCATCAACTGCTCGATCTCGGCGGCCAGCCGCCCGGCGCCGACGACAACGACGCGTCGCGGCGAGAAGCCGGTGCGCGCCAACGGCGTCGCCACCATGCGCGCGACCACGACGCAGGCGATGACCACGACGGTCCAGGCGAGATAGAAGACCCAGCGGGCCTGCTCGGTCCCATCGATCGAGAGCGAGCGGCCGAGGAGCGGCGCGCCGATGCAAAGACAGGCGATGAGGCGCGGCAGCGCACGGCGGAAATTGGCGACATGCGGCGGGTCGTAGAGACCCATGCCGAACATGAGGACGGCGTTGACCAGCGCGGGGACGAGTGCCGCGGCGATGAGCCGGCCATTGGCGGCATCGGCGGGCAGCAGCATCGAGGCGGCGGCATAGAGCGCCAGCGCCACGGCGCTCGTCTCGCACACGCAGAGAAAGAGCGCAGGCGCAGAGCAGTAATGTCGGAAAATCCTGAGCACCGAACCAACCCCTCGTGTCTTTGCCAGGAGAGCGAGCGGCAAAGGCCGCTCAGACCCCCTCTACGATGGGTTGAACCGGTCGGATCACCTTTTCCACAAATGCGCGGTTGCGCTGCACCAAATGGCTAGATGAAGTGGCCGAGCGCCGCCGCCAGAAGGAAGATGCCGCCCCAGAGCGTGAGGCTCAGAAGCGCCGTGGCGAGCCACCAAAGGTGCCATGGACCCGACCCGGCCGCGCGCTCGAGTGTAACGAGGGCCACAGGTTTCCCCACGAACTTGCCCCTCTTTGCCCGTGGAAAAGTTTCGGCGCGATGTGGTTAAGCAAGGGTTAATATGGCCGGCGGCGGACCGGTTCCGCCGCGGCCCGGTCCGCACTAGCATCGAGGCCCGAGGGTTTTCTCATGGCACAGGCGGAGACCGAGGCCCCCAGAGTCTTTCTCGACGCGGTGCTGCATCCCTATCGCAGCCTGAAGCCCCGGGGATTCGTCATCCTGATGGCGGCGCTGGCGGCCTTGAGCCTCATCGCCGGGACGATCTGCATCCTCGCCGGCTGCTGGCCGATCTTCGGCTTCTTCGGGCTCGATGTGCTGCTCGTCTATGTCGCATTCCGGGCAAGCTATCGCAGCGCGCGCCAGCACGAAGCCGTGCGCTTGACGGAACGGGCCCTCACGGTCGAGCGCGTCTCGGTGAAGGGCGAGCGTAACGAGTTTCGCTTCGAGCCGACTTGGCTGCGCATCATTTTCGACGACACCGAAGAGCGCAGCCCCCTCACCTTGGCCTCGCACGGACGAAGCCTCGTGGTGGGAAGCTTCCTCGCGCCGGACGAGCGCAGGACTTTCGCCGGGCAACTGCGGCGCGCCATCGCCGCCTGGCGCGCCTTCACGATCGGCAATCCCGCTGCGCAATAATCCGCCGCGGCCAATCCGGCAGCGCCGCCTCTTCGTAATATCTAGTGACTTATCTAATGGCGAGCGCGCGTCGAGTGCGCGCCGGAGCTCAATGCCATGAATACCGTCCAAACCAATGTCCGCGTCCCGCCCGGCGACAAGCCGCTGCTGCGCGCCGTCGCCGTGCGTCTCCGGATCGAGCCGCGCTTCCGCGAGCGGCTGGCCGCCCTCATCGAGGAAGATCCGACGCCAGGGCTGCAGCAGCGGATCGAGCGGCTCGAGGAGCAGGTCGATTATCTCCTCGGCACGGCGGCTGCGCCGCGGCGCGCGATACCGCCGCGCGTCGCCGTCGAAGGACACCCGCTGAACGGCGGCACCGCAGCCTGATGGAATCGCCAGAGCGATTCCATCGAGGGCGATCCGGCTCTAGGCGCGCGCCTCAGCGCAAATTGAGGCTGAAATTGATCGCGGCAGGCGGCCCTTCCGGCGCATAGACGACGGGCGGTGGCGCCACTACGTAGCTCGGCTGGTCATAGCCCCAGGCCGGCGGCGGCGGCGGCCGGTGCCGATAATGGCGTGGCGGCGGCGGGCGGCGGTCGCGATAATCTTGCGCCGACGCCGTGCCGAAGAGGCCGGCGGCGAGCGTTGCGGCGGCAAGCGTTGCGATCATGCATCGCATCGCGATGCGAAGACGGGACATCGCATTTTCTCCTTCGGGATAGGGCGGCTCAGCCGCTCTTCTTCGTCGTCGTGCTGTGGCGCGCGGTGCGCGGCTTGAACACTTGATCGGCGTTCTTCTGCTGGTCGGGCGACATCTTGTCGTAGAGCGCCGAGAATGCCGGCACGAGCTTGTTCATCTCGTCGGCGTGCGCGTCGGCGATCCCCTGATAGGATTTGAGATTGTCGACTGCCGACATGCTGGTGCGATCCTTCGTGCGCTGCTGCGACAGCTGATCGATGTTGCTTGCGGAATCGCGCATCACTGACGCGACCGCGCCCCATTCCTGCTCCTGATCGGGCGTGATCTTGAGCTGCGCGTGGAGCGTCTTGATGCGCGCCTCGACACGCGCCTCGCGCGACGGCTTCGCGGCAGTGCGTGCGCTCGTGCTCGGTGCCGGTGCCGCGGTGGCTGCGGCGGGTGCCATCTGCTGCTGCGCCAATGCGAGCGGCGCGCCGAGCGCGAGAGCGGCGACGAGCGCGCTCGCGCCCAACATGCGTTTGCCAGTCATCTTCGTGTTTCTCCCTCGATGCGGTGACGTAATGTTGTGCGCCGCCGCGACTCGATACATCCCCCAAAAAGGGGCAGGACGCCCCGCCGGAAAATGGCGGAGCGTCCCGCGCGTTCGATTAGCGGTGGAACGGGATCGCGATGCCGAGCGAGAGCGCCGGCGCGCCATAGACGACCGGCGGCGGCACGTAGGCCGGGGCCGGCGCCGTGTAGGGATAGGCGTAGGGGGGATAGGCGTAGGGGGGATAGGCATAGGGCACGCCGGCGTAGAAGACCGGCCGGCCATACCCGCGCCAATCGTGGATGCGGGCGTCACGATGACCCCAGTCGGCCGCCAGCGCCGGGGCGGCGGTCATGCCGGCCGTGCCGGCGAGGACGGCGAAAGCCAGGAGGAAGCTGCGGATCTTGGTCATGGAACTGTCCTCTCGATAACAGACTATACCCGGTGCTAAGGCCGATTTCGGCTTGGCATCCCCGCCATAATCCCCTATATTTCAAAAATAAATTTGCTACGCATCGGGAGCGTTTCATAAGGATGGAGCGTATCACTTGGGGAAGGGCGAGGAGCCCTGAGGGTGAGAGGAGCCAATCCATGAAGCGAATTCAGACAGCGAAAAACAGCATCGTCCGGCGTGGCGCCGGGGTGCTTGTCGCGGCGGCGCTGGCGGCGCTGCTCGCCGGCTGCGTCGTCTATCCGGCCGGCCCCGGCTATTACGGGCATCCTTATGGCGGCGGGTACTACGGCCGCGGCTGGCGCTGATGACCGCGTTGGAAGGGACGGCCCCCGCTCGGCGCGGCGGCCGCCCCACCCGCAGCGCCGCGGCCGAGCTCAGCGAGCGCATCCTCGAAGTCGCGACCGGCTTGTTCCTGAGCGACGGGTTCGGCGCCACCAGCATCGAGGCCGTGGCGTCGGCCTGCCGCATCTCGAAGCGCACCTTCTATCACCGCTTTCGCGACAAGCCCGACCTGTTCCGCGCCGTGGTGCGCCGCCTCATCGCCACCTGGGTGCAGCCGTTCGAGGCGCAGCTCGACGAGGGCGGCACGCTCGAGGACGTGCTGGAGTCGGCGGCCAAACAGATGCTCGCGGCCGCGCTCTCGCCCGAGGCGCTGAAGCTCTATCGCCTGCTGATTACCGAGGCGCCGCGCTTTCCCGAGCTCACGCGCATCGTCGCCGAGAGCAGCGCTGCGGCGAACGGGCGTCTTGGTGAGATTTTTGCCAGCGAATTCGCGTCGCGGCACGCTGGCGCTCGATCCGCGCTATGCCGCCGAGCAGTTCGTCAACCTGGTGATCGCAGGCCCGCGTCGCCGCGCGCTCGGCATGGGCCCCGAGCTCGGCGCCGCGGAGCTCGGCGCCTGGGCCGGCCGCGCCGTGCGGCTGTTCCTCGACGGCGCGCGCCAGGCGCCGCGCTGAATCCGGCGCTCCTTCTGCCATAGTGACGGGCTGCTATAATGGCGCGGCACTTGGAAGGACGCTCGCCATGGACGGCCTTGCGAAGCACACCGTCACCACCGCCGACGAGCTTGCGGCGCTCTACGGCACGCCGCACGAGCGCGTGCTGAAGAAGGAGCTCGACCATGTCGATGCGCTCGGCCGCGCCTTCATCGCCGGCTCGCCGTTCCTGGTGCTCGCGACCGGCGGGCCGCACGGGCTCGACTGCTCGCCCAAGGGCGACAAGCCGGGCTTCGTCGCGGTCGCCGACGACGGCCGCACGCTCATGATCCCCGACCGGCGCGGCAACAACCGTATCGACGGGCTGAAGAACCTGATCGCCGACCCGCGCGTCGGCATCATCTTCTTCGCGCCGGGCGCCAACGAGACCTATCGCGTCAACGGCCGCGCGAAGATCAGCACCGATCCGGCGCTGAAGCGCCCGCTTCGCCGTCGACGGCAAGGAGCCGGCCATCGTCATGGTGATCGCGGTCGAGCAGGCATTCCAGCATTGCCCCAAGGCGCTCGTGCGCTCGAATTTCTGGCAGGCGGCGCAAGAGGGCCGGCCCAAGGGCGTGCCGACGATCGGCAGCTTCGCCGCCGCGCGCAATCCCGACACCGACAGCGCGAGCTACGACGCGGAGTACGCCAAGCGCATGCCCGACGAGCTCTACTGAGCCCTCGGCTCACACGTGCTCGTGCAGGACTGAATCGCGCACGTCGTTCTCGATCAGCTTCCAGATGCGGTCGACATAGGCCACGAACTCGGGCGTGCGCTTTACCGCAAGCGTGCGCGGGCGCGGCAGGTCGATCTCGACGCGGTCCTGCAAGCGGCCGGGGCGTCGCGCGAACACGAAGACGCGGTCCGACAGGAACACCGCCTCGTCGATCTGGTGCGTGACGAAGATCACGGTCTTGCGGCCCTGCTCCCAGATGCGCAGAAGCTCGGTCTGCATGATCTCGCGGCTCTGCGCGTCGAGGGCCGAGAACGGCTCGTCCATCAGCAGGATCTGCGGATCGATCGCGAGTGCGCGGGCGAGATTGACGCGCTGGCGCATGCCGCCCGAGAGCTGGCGCGGGAAGTACCCCTCGAAGCCGGCCAATCCGACGAGTTTCAGCAGGTCGAGCGTGCGGCGCTTCTCGCGCTCGCCCTCGTTGCCGCCGATCTCGGGGCCGATCATGGCGTTGGCGAAGACGGTGCGCCACGGCAGGAGACTGTCCTGCTGGAAGACGAAGCCGCGGTCGGCGCCGGGGCCGGCGACGACGCGGCCGTCGATCCGCACCTCGCCGGCGCTTGCCGGCTCCAACCCGGCGACGATGCGCAGGAACGTCGTCTTGCCGCAGCCCGAGGGACCGACGATCGACACGAATTCGCCGGTGCCGATGCTGAGCCCGATGTCGCGCAGCGCCTCGAGATCGCCGAAGCGCTTGCTCAAGGCCGAGACGGAAAGTTTGGCCTCCACGCTCAATCCTTGGTCCACGGCACGAGTTTTCCTTCGAGCCAGGAAAACCCCGCCGTCATGACAATGCCGGCGGCTGCCAGCACGACGACGCCAGCGAACAGCTCCGGCATGTTGAAGCTGTCGGCCGACTGGCTGATGAGGCGCCCCAATCCCGCGCGCGAGCCGAACAGCTCGGCCACCACCACGCCGATGAGGCCGCGGCCAATGCCGAGTTTGAGGCCCGTCAGCACGAAGGGCGTCGCCGACGGCAGCTCCAGCTTCCAGAAGATCTGCCGCCGCGTGGCGCCGAAGCTGCGCAGCATCTCGACCAGCCGGTCGCTCGTCTGGCGCAAGCCGGCCTCGGTGTTGATGCTGACCGAGAACAGGACGAGCGTCACCACCACGATCACCTTCGACCAGATGCCGATGCCGAACCACAGGATGAAGAGCGGCGCCAAGGCGATCGTCGGCGTCGCATAGATGCCGGAAACCCATGGCTGCATCACCTGCTTGATGGTGACGCTGCCGGCCATGCCGACGCCCAGCGCGATGCCGAGGACGCTCGCGATCACGAAGCCGAGCGCGAATTCGATCGCGCTGATCGCGATGTGATGCTGCAGCTCGCCCGTCTCGGTGAGGTTCCAGAGCGCGGCGATGATCTGCGTCGGTGCCGCAAGGAAAAGCGCGTTGTCGACCACGACGCGGCTGAAGAATTCCCAGATGGCGAGACCGCCGACGATCGACAGCACGCCGCGCGCGCGGTTCAGGAAGAACGGCTGCAGGATTTTCGCAAGCCCGTCCCACGGCGCGGGCGGCGCATCCGTTCTCGCCTGCGGCAGCGGCTCGGCCATCAGCCCGCCTTCTTCACGGCGAGCCCCTCGAGGTGCGCCAGCACTGCGTCGAGATGCAGCACGTCGGCATATTTGTGGTGCATGTCGAAGAGATTGACCTTGTGCGAGAGCGGACTGCGATCGAAGCAGCATTCCTCGACGAGCACGACGTCGAAGCCGTGCGAATAGGCATCGACCGCGGTGGCGCGCACGCAGCCCGACGTGCTTTCGCCGCAGATGATCGTCGTGCGGGTGCCGAGCTGCGTCAGGTGTGCCGCCAAGGGCGTGCCGTAGAAGGCGGAGGCGCGCTGCTTCGTGATGACGACGTCGCCCGGCTGCGGGCGGAACTCGGGCCGGATCGCGTAAAGCTCGGGCGCGGTCTTGACGCGCTGGCGCCGCGTCGCGGGAAGGAAGCTCGGCTTCGAGTCGGTGCGCGTGTCCTGCGTCGAGTAGAAGATCGGGAGGCCGGCGCGGCGCGCGGCGTCGAACAGTTTCCGGGTCGGCTCGATCGCGGCCCAGGCGTGCTCGCCGCACGAGCTCGGATAGGTCTTGTGCAGGCTCGCGACCGGTTTGGCGCCGCCCTCATAGGCAAGCTCGTAGAGGTCGATCGCGATCAACGCCGGCGCTGCGCCTACGCCGACCGGGCGCTCGTAATGCGAATAGATGTCCAGGATGTCCGCCGGGACGATGTCCCGCCAGCAATGGTCCTCGAACCCGGCCATGGCGCCTTCCCTATTTTGCGACAGTAAAGGCAGGGCCGGTGGGGCCGGTCAAGCCGCGCGTGCCTCGTATTCGCGGCTCAATCCTGTTAGGTTTTCCGCCGCAAACGGGGCGGGGGAGCCTTAAGAATTGGTCGCGCGGGTCCGCACGGTGACGTTCCAGGGCATCGACGCGGTCGCCGTCGAGGCCCAGGTCACCATCACCGCCGGCCTGCCCGCTTTCATCATCGTGGGCTTGGCCGACAAGGCGATCGGCGAATTGCGCGAGCGCGTGCGCGCCGCGCTCGCCGCAATGGGCCTGGCGTTGCCCGCGCGCCACATCACGGTGAACCTCGCGCCGGCGGACCTCGTCAAGGAAGGGAGCCATTTCGACCTGCCGATCGCGCTTGGCTTGCTCGCCGCGATGGGCGTGCTGCCGGAGGACGAGGCGGAAAGCTATGTCGCGATGGGCGAACTCGCGCTCGACGGCTCGCTGCTGCCAGTGGCGGGGGTGCTGCCGGCGGCGATGGCAGCGGCGGCGGCTTCGCGCGGCTTCATCTGCCCCGAAGCCTCGGGCGGCGAGGCGGCCTGGGCGCACGGGCTCGAAGTGGTGGCGGCGCCGTCGCTCCTGGCGCTCGTCAATCACTTCAAGGGCACGCAGCTTCTGTCGCCGCCCAAGCCGCGCATCGCCGAGGAGCCGGCGAGCGCGCTCGACTTTAAGGACGTGAAGGGACAGGAGACGGCGAAGCGCGCGCTCGAGGTGGCGGCCGCGGGCGGTCACAACCTGCTGATGATCGGGCCCCCCGGCGCGGGAAAGTCGATGCTCGCGGCGCGGCTTCCGGCGCTGCTGCCGCCGCTCGATCCGGCCGAGGCGCTCGAAGTCAGCATGATCCACTCGGTCGCGGGCCTCCTGCGCGAGGGCCGATTGATGCGCCAGCGCCCGTTCCGCGATCCGCATCATTCCGCATCGCTTCCCGCGCTCGTCGGCGGCGGCACGCGCGGGCGGCCAGGCGAGGTGTCGCTCGCGCATCTGGGCGTCCTCTTCCTCGACGAGCTGCCGGAGTTCCAGCGCGCCACGCTCGAAGCCTTGCGCCAGCCGCTCGAGGCGGGCCGCATCAACGTCGCCCGCGTCAGTGCGCACGTCACTTATCCTGCGCGCGTGCAGCTCGTGGCCGCGATGAACCCGTGCCGCTGCGGCCATCTCGACGATCCGGCCTTGACCTGCGGGCGCGCGCCCAAATGCGCGCAAGACTATCAGTCGCGTATCTCCGGGCCGCTCTTCGACCGCATCGATCTGCACATCGACGTGCCGGCGGTGAAGGCCTCAGACCTTGCGCTGCCGCCGCCCGCCGAGGGCTCGGCCGAGATTGCCGCGCGAGTCCGCGCCGCGCGCGCGGTGCAGCTTCTGCGCTACCAGAGACTGCCCGAGGAGCGCCGCATCCGCACCAATGCCGAAGCCGACGGCGCGCTCCTGGACGAGGTGGCATCGGTCGATGCCGACGGGCGGCGCCTCCTGACCGAGGCGGCCGAGCGTCTGCGGCTTTCGGCGCGTGGCTATCACCGCGTGCTGCGCGTCGCGCGCACGCTCGCCGATCTCGAGGCGAGCGCAAGCCTGCGCCGCATCCACATCGCCGAGGCGCTGTCCTACCGCCGCATTCTCCTGGGCGCCGATCTGCGCGGGTAAGGGGCTATTCGCCGTCCGGCAAGGGCACGACATAGCGGCGGTCGATCAGCGCGTTGCCGTCGACATCGCCCTTCAGCATGCCCTGGTCCTTGAACCAGGCGATCTGGTGCAGCACGTCCTTCACGTCGAGCCGCGCCTCGCGGTCGTAATAGGGAATGGCGAGGCGCACCTTGTCGGGCGATTCGCCGACATACTTGCCGATGATCGCGAGGATTTCGGGCGAGGTGGGGCCGTCATGGCGGCGCCCATCGGGTCCGACGAAGGCGTCATGGAACTCGGCGACGCCGCGCTTGTAGGCGGCGAGGAAGCGCCGCACCGTATCGCCGCGCGTGTCCGCCGTCTTGGTCGCGCAGAACGCGGCGCCCAGCTGCCACGGCGTCTCGTCGCCGACCCAGCCGATGAGCTTGGCGCCGCCCTCGGCCAAGGCCGCCTTCACATAGGTTTCGGGCACGACCGCGGCATCGACCTGGCCGCCCACCACGGCCGAGGCCTCGTTGGCGCCCGACTGCACTGCGATAACGTGCACGCTTTTGAGGTCGAACCCGTATTTCTCGGCGAGCCGCCCCAGCGCGTAATGCTGCGATGAGCCCATCTGCATCACCGCGACGGTGCGGCCCGGAAAATCCTTGAGCGAGGTGAAGCCCGCTTCGTAGGCGCGGTTCGAGATGACATAGGCGGTCGCCTGGAAGCTCGGCATCTCGCGCACATAGGCCGCGATGATGCGAAGCTCCCCTTGCGCCGCGAGGTTGTAGAAACCCGCCCCGAATCCGGCGACCGCGAAATCGAGATCGCCGGACACGATCCCGACCGCGATCGGCTGCGCCGCAGTGAAATAATCGATGTCGACGGCGAGCCCCGCATCGCGGAAATAGCCTTTCTCCTGCGCGATGAAGACGGGGCCCTGGCCTTCGAGTTTCTGGATGCCGAGTTTTACCGTCTCGGCGCGGGCAGGCCCGAGGACGAGAGCGGTGAGCGCCGCGGCGAGGATGAGGCGCGCGCGCATCACGGGACCCACAGGAGCGCGCGGATCTCCGGCAGGCGCGCCTGCAATCCAACCCAGCTTTCGCCGCCATCGAGGCTGCGATAGAGCCGGCCCAAGGTCGCGGCGGCGAAGAGAAGTTTCGGATCGGCCGGATGGATGCTGAGGAAATAGAGCGAGCTGTCGGGCGCGGGATCGAGCGGCACGTTCTCCCAGTTCGTGCCGCCGTCGCGCGAGCGGAAGAGCCTGCCGCCGGTGCCGGGCGGGCCGTTGCCGTTGGTCATGAACATGACGCCAGAGCCGTCGGCCCGCGCCACGATGCTGCGCGTGTATTGCCAGGGCGAATCGATGCGCGAGAGGCGCCAGCTTTGGCCCGCGTCGCGGCTCAGATGAAGCCCGGCGTTGGTGGTAGCGAAGAGCGTACGGCCGCCGCTTCTCGTCACCGCGAAGCCGTGAATGTCGTCGGTCTCGAGCCCGTCCGTTATGCGCGCGAAGCTTTTGCCGCCGTCGCGGCTCAGCCACGCGCCATCGATCTCGACGCCGGCCCAGGCGAGATTCGGATCATCGTCATCGAGAGCGATCTGCGTCACGCGGGTCCAATGCTTGACGCCGTCTCTGCCGCCATTGTCGGCGAAACCGGGCCGGTCGCTGCCGTAGAAGCCGCTCGTGGTGAACCGCTTCATCGCCGTCTCGATCTTCTGCCAGCTTTTTCCGCCATCGTGCGAGCGATAGAGACACGACGGCTGCGTCCCGCAGAAAATCACATTCGGATCGCGCGACGAGATGGCGATCGCGGTGACGAGGCGCTCCTCGTCCATCGGCGAGGAGATGTGCGTCCACCGCCCCTCGCTGCGGTCGAGGCGATGGAGGCCCCCATCCGTCCCGGCGTAGACGTGGCGCGGATCGGCCGGGTGGGACGCCAGCGCCCAGACCTGGCTGCCGCTGTAGAGGTTCGTGCCGCTCGGCATGCGCGCGATCGTTTCGCCGAGATCGCCGCTCCGCCACACCGAGAGGCCGTTCGTTGCGACATAGAGGTCCGGCATTTTCTGGAACCCTCGTCTTCCTCAGTTAGTTTAGCGCCGTTCCGATCGCATCCGCCGCTTCGCTCAAGCCCTGCTCAATCCCTTTGATCGAGCGGTCCACGTCTGCGTCGAAATCGGTGTAGTGCAGATAATCGAAAGCTGGATCGGGGTGGGTCGCGCCCTTGTCATATCCGGAATACACGAACGAGCCCTGCATCAGCGGCTTGCTGTCGTTTGGCCGAATGAGTTTGAATTTGACGTGCACGACCGGCTCGTACGGATCCAAGGCCGTGAGCGCAAAATAGCCGTAACTCGTCAAGACGATATCGAGATACGCGTCGCTCGCAGTGGCCGCATCGGGGGGATATTGAGCAAGAAAATCAAGATCAGGTCGTGCGACTTCGACGTATTTCACCGTATAGCCCTCGGCGGCGAGAACCCGCGTGACATCCGCAATCAGCAGCGGCCGCGGCGAAAATTTCCGACTTTCGAGAAGCATAGCGTAGTGGTCTTCGTGACTGCTCTGTATCTGCAAATCACCCAGCGCTCCAATCACCCCGAACATGCCGAGCGGTGAAACCGGCGCAGCCGAGCGAAGCATGGGTTTTTCTCCGCCCGCCGGCTCGAGCAGCGTTATGACTTTCACGTGGTCGGCGCCGCGATCATAGGAAATGGGCGGGGGACCGCTTGAGCAAGCGGCGGGGAGCAGCGCCAGCACCAAGGCACCGCAGCGGACCCGCCTCGTGGTCGCGCAGTGTTGCAA
The DNA here is from genome assembly GCA_963729295.1 of uncultured Alphaproteobacteria bacterium. Taxonomy (GTDB): domain Bacteria; phylum Pseudomonadota; class Alphaproteobacteria; order ATCC43930; family CGMCC-115725; genus DATJLY01. The sequence continues at coordinate 516,111 of CAVSNJ010000025.1, read as the reverse complement.
TTCGATGCCGCTGCCCGTTTGCGCAAGCTCGGGCATTTTCTCTGATCGTCACTTCTTCCAGAGCCGGTCGGACGCGGTCTTCGCGCCCTCGGCGAGCGCGCCGAGCTTCGCCCAGGCGATCTCGGGATCGACGTTCTGGCTCATGGCGCTCGTGCCGAAGCCGCAATCCACGGACGCGATCACGCGCTCCTTCCCCACGATGTTGGCATAGCGCTCGATGCGCTGCGCCACGAGGCGCGGATGCTCGATGAAGTTGGTGGCGCTGTCGATGACGCCCGGCATGATCGTGCGGTCGTCCGGCAGGCGGAAATTCTCGAACACTTCCCATTCGTGCTCGTGGCGCGGGTTCGCCCCCTCGAACGAGATCGCCTGCGCCCGCGTCTTCACGGCGAGCGGCAGCACGCGCTCGAGCGCCAGATCGTAGTGATGCGGCCCCGGGTAGTTGCCCCAGCACAGATGGACGCGCATGCGCTCGGGTGGTATCCCGCGCGTCGCCTCGCCGATCGCTTCGATCGCCTGCTCGGAGAGGCGCTGAAACTCCCCGTCGCTCTTGTCGGCATAGCCGAGATGGCGTGACATGGCGAGGTCCGGACAGTCGAGCTGCACGTCGAAGCCCGCGGCGACGATCGCCTCGTATTCCACGCGCATCAATGGCACGAGTGCCCCGAGATAGGCCTCGTGCGAGGGGTAGTAGCGGTTCCTCAGGAAATACGCGACGACGCCGGGCGAAGCGGCGGACAGGAAGGATCCCGTCGGGCGCGCCGCATCGACCGCGGCGCGGAAATTGGCGAGATCGCGCTTCAGCGGCCGGTCGTCCTTTGCCGCGAGCGGCGCCTCGCACAGCGAGCGCCTTATGCTGAGGCCGCGGCTGCTGGTCTTGGCGAACTCGGGAAAATCCTGGAGATCGCGCGCCAGCGTGCCCGGCCCGCTGCCGGAATAGCCCGAGATGCGCTCGGTCACGTAGGTCGAATACGAGACCTTGCTCATCTCGCCGTCGCTGACGAGGTCGATGCCGAGCGCGACCTGGCGCGCGACCGTGTCGCGCACGGCGTCCTTCACCTGCGCTTCGAACTGGGCTTCGTCGAGCGCCTCGCCCTTGTCTTTCGCGGCGAGGAGCGGGCGCAAGGGCGTCGGCCGCGGCAGGCTGCCGACATGAGTCGTGAGGATGCGGTCTGTGCTGAGCGTCATGGCAGCGGCACCACATAGCGTTTGTCGATGATGGCGTCGGGATCGACGTCGTCCTTCACCATGCCTTGCGATTTGTACCAGGCGATCTGGCGGCGGATGTCCTTGACGTCGACGCGGAAGCTCGGATCGACATAGGCGATGCCGAGCCGCACGGCTTCCGGCTTCTGGCCGACATGGCTCGCGATGAGCTCGAGCGTCGCCTTCGCAGTCGGGCCGTCCTTCGGCCGCTCATCGGGACCGATGAAGGCGTCGTGATAATCCTGCGCCGCTTTCCGGAAGGCGCGGAAGAAGCGCTCGATCGTGTCGCGCCGTTCGTCCGCCGTCCTGGTCGAGACGAAGATGGCACGGTCCTGGAACGGGAACTCGTCGGAGACCCAGCCCAGCACCTTCAAATCGCCGCGATCGATCGAGGGAACCATCGGCACGGTGACGACGGTCGCGCCCGCATCGGCCTGGCCGCCGGTCAAGGCGGAGACGATGTTCGGCACGCCGCCCAGCGACAGGAAGCGGATGCTGGCGACGGGAAATCCGTATTTCTCGGCGGCGAGCCCGACGGCGTAATGGCCCGGCGTGCCCGTGCCGGTGATCGCGACCGAGTGGCCGCCCAGCTCCTTCAGCGACGTCAGCCCGCTGTCATAGGCCTTCTTCGAGCCGAGCAGGACGACGTTGTGAAAGCCGGGTGATTCGCGCCCTTGCGCGCCGATGATGCGCAACGCGCCCTTGCTGCCGAGGTTGTAGAAGCCGGCGGTCACGCCGGTGATGCCGAAATCGATGTCACCCGAGACGACCGCAACCGCGACCGGCTGCGCCGCGTCAAAGAAGACCACTTCCGCGTCGAGCCCTTCGGCCGCGAAATAGCCCTTGTCGAGGCCGATGAAGATGGGCCCGGCGCCCGCGGTCTTGATCGCGCCGAGCTTGATGTGCTCGGCTCGCGCGGCAAGGGGCGCAAGCAGAAGAACCGCCGCGAGCGCCGCGGCGAGCGCGCGCCTCATGCGCGGCGTTCCGCGGCCGGCGTGTGCTTCGCGAGGAAAGCGAGCACGGTGCGGCGCTGCGCCTCGATATGGTCGGGGCCTTTCCAGTCGCGCAGCATCTCGTTGTTGGGCAGGAGCTTCGCCAGCTCGAGCCCGGTCACCGCCGGATGCGGCTTGTCGTTGCCGGGCAGCACGAGGCACGGCGTGGCGCAATGCCTGGCGAAATCGCGCGGCACGCTGAACACGAAATCGCCGCTCCACAGGCGCCGGCCGAACGAGGCGAGCGCGGCGCGGTCGAGATCGGGGCGCGCCTTCACCTGTTCCTCGGTCCAGTCAGCGAAGCCCTCGGGAAAATATGTCGGGAATTCGGGATTGAGGCCGATCGGGTTCTGCAACACGGCGGCGCTGGTACGGGCCCCGCCCATCTCGATGAGCTTCAGGCAGAAGCTCGAGCCGATGCAGCCGCCGAGCGTGTGGCAGGCCGTGACGCCGAGGTGCTTCAAGAGCGCGAGCTGGTCGTGCGCATAGGTGTTCCAGTCGTGATTGGCCTCGATCACGCCCTTCGACTTGCCGGCGTTGCGCTGGTCCATGGCGATGACGCGGTAATGCGGCGACAGCAGCTCGATCCAGTCCGACCACGGGCCGCGCCGGCCCGTCGGCGGGCTTCCGCCACATCCCCATCTGCGAGCGCATGCCGCCCGGCGCAAAGAGCAGGATGGGATAGCCCTTGCCGTGCTCCTCGTAATAGATCTCGGCGTCCGTGAGCTTCAGTACCGGCATCTGCGCCTCCCCTTGGGTTAGACGCAGAATACCAGAAGATCGCTCAGCGCCAATCGAGGCCGATATCGAGCGCCGTGACCGAGTGGGTGAGCCAGCCGCTCGACAGAAGATCGACGCCCGTGGCCGCGACTTGCGGCGCGGTCTGCGGGGTGATCCGGCCCGACGCCTCGACGACGGCGCGGCTATCGACCATCGCCACCGCGCGGCGCATCTCGTCGAAGCTCATATTGTCGAGCAGCACGGCATCGATCTCGAGCCGGAGCGCCTCTTCGAGCTGGGCAAGCGTATCGACCTCGACCTCGATCTTGACGAGGTGGCCGATTGCCGCCCGCGCGCGCGCGACGGCATCGCCGAGCGATCCCGCGGCGGCGATGTGGTTGTCCTTGATGAGGACGCCGTCGTCGAGCCCGAAGCGATGATTGAACCCGCCGCCGACGCGGACCGCGTATTTTTGCAGCGCGCGCAGGCCGGGCGTCGTCTTGCGCGTGCAGACGAGGCGCGCCTTGTGCGGCTTGATCGCGGCGACGATCGAGGCCGCGGCCGATGCGATGCCGGAGAGATGGCAGAGGAAATTGAGCGCCACACGCTCGGCCGAAAGGATGCCGCGCGTCGGGCCAGAGATGGTGGCAATCACCTCGCCCTTCGCGACCGCACTGCCGTCGGGGCGCGAAACTTCGGCGCGGACGTCGCGATCGACGAGACGGAACGCGAGCAGCGCGCAACCGAGCCCGGCGACCACGCCGGGATTTCGCGCGACGAGTGCGGTCGATGCCCGCGCGTCCTGCGGCACGATTGCGTCCGTCGTGATGTCGCCGGCGCGGCCCAGATCTTCGAGCAGCGCCGCGCGTACCGCCGGCTCGATCATGATTTCCGGGAGAGGCGGAACGGGCATCTTCTCATCCCTCAAATCGCGAGCATGCGTTCGACTGCGGCCCGCGCGCGGACGGCAACGGCGGGGTCGATCGTTACTTCGTGCCTCATCGTCTCGAGCGCTCTGCGTATGTTCGCGAGCGTGATGCGCTTCATGTGCGGACAGAGATTGCACGGCCGCACGAATTCTGTCTCCGGATGCGCCAGCGCGACGTTGTCGCTCATCGAGCATTCCGTCATCAGCACCACGCGCGGCGGACGCTTCTCCCCGACATAATCCGCCATCGCCGCGGTCGAGCCCGCGAAATCGGCAGCGGCCACCACCTCGGGCGGGCATTCGGGATGCGCCAGAACGGTGACGCCGGGATAGCGCAGGCGCAGCTCGGCGATCTCGGCGGCGGTGAAGCGCTCGTGCACCTCGCAATGCCCGCGCCAGGCGATGATCTCGACCTTCGTTTCGGATGCCACGTTCTGTGCCAGGTATTCGTCCGGCAGCATGATGACGCGCGGGTGCCCCAGCGCCTCGACCACCTTCCTCGCATTGCCCGAGGTGCAGCAGATGTCGCTCTCGGCTTTGACGGAGGCCGAGCTGTTGACGTAGCTCACCACCGGCACGCCGGGATAGCGCTGGCGCATGAGGCGCACGTCGTCGGCCGTGATCGAGGCGGCAAGCGAGCAGCCGGCCCTGAGATCGGGCACGAGCACGGTCTTCTCCGGATTGAGCAGCTTCGCGGTCTCGGCCATGAAGTGGACGCCGGCCAAGACGATCACCCGGGCACCGGTGCGAACCGCCGCGCGCGCGAGCGCCAAGCTGTCGCCGGTGATGTCGGCGGCGCAGTGGAAAATCTCCGGCGTCTGGTAGTTGTGCGCGAGGATGACGGCGTGGCGCTCGGCCTTCAGCGCCAGAATCGCGTCGAGATCGTCGGCGAACGCGCCCCACTCGGCCGGCGGGATCAATCGTGCGACCCGGTCGTAGAGATGCCGCGTACGGGCGAGCGATTGGCGGTCCAGGCTATCTGGCATAACTTGCCCCTTATGCTCAAGATGAGCACATTTCAATTATGCTACGCCTGAGCATAAGACGGTGTCAAGCGCGGAACGGTTCCAGGCCCGCGAGACCCTGTAGAATTGCGGCGTAATGATCGGGGGGAGGGCGCGATGGGGGAGCTGGAGCCGAGCTGGGGCAAGACGATCGCGATCTGGTGGCTCATTGCCTGGCGCAACGTGGTCGGCAGCCTGGTGATCGGCGTTGTCATTGGCGCCATGTTCGGCGTCGCCGCCTACTTCGCGGGCGTCCCGGTGGCGATGATGCTGCTGCCGATCAGAGTGGTCGCTGTCGTTGCCGCCGGCATTTGGACCGCCGTCGTGATCCGGATGGCGCTGCGGAAGAAATATCGCGGCTTTCGCATCGCTCTGGTCGCGCTCGATTGAGGCGCGGACGCGGGTCAGGCCACCGCGGTCGGATTGGGGCTCGTCTCCGCGAGCGCGATCATTTTCTGCGCGAGGCGCTGCAAGAGCTCCGTGCGCAGGCCCGCGCTCGCCGGATCGTCCCAGAGATTGACCATCTCGTCGGGATCGGACTGGGTGTCGTAGAGCTCGCCCCAGGAGACGCCGTCATAGAGGCTCAGGCGATGGCGCGCCGTGACGAGCGAGCGCATGCGCACGCGGCCCTCGAAGGGCGGTTGCGGCCGCTGCCCTTCTTCCTCGACCAGCAGCTCGGCATGGAGCTCCGAGCCATGCCCGGCGATGAGCGGGCCCATGTCGGCGCCCTGGATGCCGTTCCAGGGCGCGATGCCGGCGCGCGCCAAAATGGTTGGCGCGAAATCGATCGCGCTGGCGAGCGCGGTGCTGCGCAAACCGCGCGGGGCGGCGGGATCGCGCCATACCAACGGCACGCGGATCAAGCCGCGATAGTGGATCGGCCCCTTCAGGAGGAGCTGGTGGTCGCCCATGAAGTCGCCGTGGTCGGAGGTGAAGATCACGACCGTGTTCTCGGCGAGGCCCAGCGCCTCGAGGCGGGCGAGGACGCGCGCCACCGCGTCGTCGATGAAGCGGATCGATCCGTAATTGAGTGCGATCGCCTCGCGCGCCTCCTGTTCCGTGCAGGCGAAGAGCTGCGGCGTGCGTTTTTGCGCACGGCCCTCGTCGCGTGCCTTCACGAGCGCCGCGACATGCGGCGGCGGTGCCCGGTTGACGCCGAGCGCGAACGAGCGCGGCAGCTCGATCTCCTGCGGCCGGTACATGTCCCAGTACTTGCCGGGCGGCGTGAAGGGATGGTGCGGGTCGGCGAACGAGCAGAACAGGAAGAACGGTCTCGCGTCCTGCGCCGCCGCGGCGAGTACCTGCTCGCTCATCGCCGCACAATAGGAATTGTGATGGAGGTTCTCGGGAACCCGCGTGCGCCACGCCTGGCGCGCCTCGTAGAGCGCCAAGCCTGGCGTCGGCAGCGCATTCTCCGGCCCGATGAGAGTGTCGGCGTCCGGGCGTTCGGCGCGCAGCCAGCGCCGGTAATGGCCTTCGACGTTGTCGCCGTGCTCGACGGTCAGAAAGACCTGCTCGAAGCCGTAATAGGGCAGCTCGACCTCGTGCTTCGCGTCGTTGCGCCAGTTGGGCGCCCATTCCTGCCCGTAGTTCCCTTCGAGCGCGACCGCCTCGGGCGCGCCGCGCAACGCCGGATCGGGCGGCCAGGCCGGCGGATTGCCGGTGATGTTCTGGAGGTGCGATTTGCCGACATGCGCGGTGCGGTATCCGGCCTGGCGCAGCCGCTCGACGAAGGTCGCGGCTTTCAAGGACAGCGGGATGCCGTTGTGGCGCACGCCGTGCAGCGACGGCATGCGGCCGGTGAAGAGGCTCGCCCGGTTCGGCATGCAGATGGGCGAGGCGACGTGGAACCGCTCGGCGGCGAAGCCTTCGGCCGCGAGCCGGTCGATCGCCGGCGTGCGCACGATCTTGTTACCGTAGCAGCCGAGGTGGTCGGCACGGAGCTGATCGGCGATGAAGACGAGGAAATTGGGCCGTCCGGCCGCGCGCGATGCCATGCGGGAAGCGATAGCCTCGCCGGGGCGCGATGACAAGGCGGCGGCAAATGGTTACACTTGCCGCCCAGGTCCAGGACTTACCGATGGATGTGATCGTTAACGTCAAGCGCCACGCCTATGGCGATCTCGAAGTGCTGGAGGATGTCCGCCTCCATCTGCGCAAGGGCGAGATCGTCTCCGTCATCGGGCCTTCGGGCTGCGGCAAGTCGACGCTTCTGGGCATCATGGGCGGCATCCTCAAGGCGAGCGACGGCACCGTTCACATGGAAGGCGCGGCGCCCGACGACTGCCTCAATCCGCTCACCTACATCTTCCAGGATTTCGCGCTCCTGCCGTGGCGCACGGTGGCGCAGAACGTGGCGCTGCCGCTCGAACACCATCGGCTCTCGTCGGCCGAGCGCGCGGCGCGGGTCAAGGACGCGCTGGTGCGCACCAAGCTCGACGATTTCGCGAACGCCCTGCCGAAGCAGCTTTCGGGCGGCATGAAGCAGCGCGTCGGCATCGCGCGCGCGCTCGTCGTGCGCCCCGCCTGTCTGCTGATGGACGAGCCGCTCTCCGCGCTCGACGCGCAGACACGCGACCTGCTGATGGAGGATTTCCTCGATCTCTGGCTGCGCGAGCGCATTTCCGGCGTTTACGTCACGCACAATTTTCACGAATGCCTGCGCCTGGCCGACCGCATCATGGTGCTGTCGCGCCGGCCGGGAAAGATCAAAGAGGTCGTCGAGGTGCGCATCCCGCAGCGCGAGCGCACCCGGACATCGGCGCAGGTCGAGCTTGCCGAACTCGGCAACCGGCTGTGGTCGCTGATCCGCGACGAGGCTTCGAGCGCTGAACGGGAGGTGGTCGATGCTTGAAGATACCATCGCCGCACCACGCGGCGGGGTGGCGCCCGCCGAAGGACGGCGCGAGGTCGCGTTCCGCGGCGGCGGCTTCCTGCCGAAGCCCAACGCGATCCATTCCTGGATCGCCTTCGCGATCGTGATCGCGCTGTGGCAGGTGGCGATCTCGCGGCGCTGGCTCGACCCGGTGTTCCTGCCCTCGCCGGCCGCGATCTGTCAGGCGCTTTACGACCTCGCGCGCTCAGGCGATCTGTGGGTCCATCTTTCCACCTCGCTGATGCGCATCGGCTCGGGCTGGGTGGTCGGCACCGGGCTCGGCCTCATCGTCGGCATCGCCATGGGGCTTTCGTCGGTCACGCGCGCCGTCGGCATGCCGATGGTGTCGGCGATCTTCCCTATTCCCAAGATCGCGCTTCTCCCGCTTTTCATCCTCTGGCTCGGCATCGGCGAGGCGCCGAAGATCGTGACGATCGCCTCAGGCGTGTTCTTCCCGACCGTGATCGCCACGTTCAGCGGCATCGACAGCGTGCCGCGCAACCTCATCCGCATGGCGCAGAGCTTCAACGTGCCCGTGAGCGGCATCATCTGGAAGATCGTCCTGCCGTCGGCCTTGCCGGGCATCCTCGCCGGCTTCCGCATCTCGATGGCGACGGCGCTCCTGCTCGTCGTCACGGCGGAAATGATCGGCGCGCAGTTCGGCATCGGCGCCTTCCTGCTCACCGCCGGGAATCTGATGCAGACCGACGATCTGATGGCGGGCGTCGTCATCCTGTCGATCCTTGGCCTCAGCCTCGGCGCGATCCTGACGCTGACGGAAAAGGCGTTCCTGTCCTGGCGCTGAGGCCGTGGCAGGGAACGAGCCCCTGGAGATAGGGCCGGAAGTCCCCGGCTGGACGGCGCGGCCGCCGCCGCCGCGGACGGCGATGAGCGGCCGCTTCGCCCTCGTCGAGCCGCTCGATCCCGCGCGCCACGGACACGATTTGTGGACAGCCTTCGCCGCGGACCGGGAGGGGCATGGGTGGGTCTATTTTCCTTATGGACCTTTCTCTGACGCGCGCGCGCTCGGCGCCTGGCTCGACACGATCGCAGCGCGCGAAGATCCGTTGTTCCATGCGGTGATCGAGCGGACGAGCGGCAAGGCGCTCGGCATGGCGTCATTTCTGCGCATCGACGCGGCGCATGGCGTGATCGAGATCGGCCATCTCCATTTCGCGCCGGCGCTTCAGCGCACCGCCGTCGCGAGCGAGGCCATGTATCTGATGATGGCGCGCGCCTTCGACGAGCTGGGCTATCGCCGCTACGAGTGGAAGTGCAACGATTTGAACTCGCCGTCGCGCGCCGCGGCCTTGCGCTTGGGCTTCCGCTACGAGGGCACGTTCCGCCAAGCGCAGGTGGTGAAGGGCCATAATCGCGACACCGCCTGGTTCTCGATCCTCGACAGCGAATGGCCGGCGCTGAAAGCCTCGTTCCGGCGCTGGCTCGATCCGGCGAATTTCGATGCGGACGGACGTCAGCGCAAAAGTCTCAGCGTCCTGCGCGGCTCGTGATGGCGCGCCAGCTCGAACAGGACGAGGCGAGCGACGCGCTCGCGATCGACCTCACCGCCGTCATCGTCGCCGTCACAGGCGAGGAGCCGCGCGTCCTTGCGCTCGAGGAAGGGCGCGCGCTGCCGTCCGGCCCGTTCCAGTCGCGCCACCGCAGTCTGCAACTGGGCGCACGAGCCTGGGTCGAGGAGCAGACGCGCTATCCCTTGGGATATGTCGAGCAGCTCTATACCTTCGCCGACCGCGACCGCACGCGGGATGCTGCCGGCGGGCGCGTCGTCTCGATCAGCTATCTCGGATTGACGCGGGAGCGCGCCGGCGCGGCCGCCGCCGCCGCCGGATGGCATAGCTGGTACGGCTATTTCCCGTGGGAGGATTGGCGCGCGGGCGCGCCGGCGATCGTCGCCGAAATGATCCTTCCGCGCCTCGATGTCTGGGTCGAAAGCGCGCCCAGCGACGCGCGGCGCGAGCGGCGCCAGCGCGTGGCCGTCACTTTCGCGCCCTCGGGCCGGCAGTGGAACGAGGAGTTCGTGCTGCAACGCTACGAGCTGCTGTGGGAGGCGGGGCTCGTGCCGGAAGCGGGCAGGGATGCGTCGCCGGCGAGCCTGCCGCTCGGCCAGGCGATGGCGCACGACCACCGCCGCATCGTCGCTACCGGCATCGCGCGCCTGCGCGCCAAGATCAAGTACCGCCCCGTCGTGTTCGAGCTCATGCCCGCCTCTTTCACACTCCTGCAATTGCAGCGCACGGTCGAGGCCTTGGCCGGGCGGCGCCTGCACAAGCAAAATTTCCGCCGTCTGATCGAGAGCCAGGGTCTCGTCGAGGACACCGGCGAAGTCTCGACCGGGACCGGCGGGCGGCCCGCGAAACTCTTCCGCTTCCGCGGCGAGGTGGTGGTCGAGCGCACTGCCGCCGGCTCGAAACTGCCGCTCCACCGCTCGGGGTGAGGTCAGGGACCGAGCGTCTGCACGTAGCGGCGATCGATGAGAGCGGCGCCGTCGACCGAATCCTTCAGCATGTTGTGCGCCTTGTACCAGGCGACCTGGCGCAGGATGTCGGCCGCGTCGAAGCGCGCCTCAGGATCGACGTAAGCGATCGCCTGGGCGAGCTCGGCCGGCGTCTCGCCGGTGTACTTGGCGATGATGGCACGCGCGGCGTCGGCGTCCGGCCCGTCGCGGCGCGTGCCGTCGGGCGCGGAGAACGCCGCGAAGTAATCCCGCGCGCCGCGGATATAGGCGCGCAGAAGCCGCTCGACGAACTCGGGCCGATCGTTCGCGGTCAAGGTCGAGACGAACACGCCGCCCGCCTGCCACGGCGTCTCGTCGCCGGTCCAGCCGATGAGCTTCGCCGCGCCCCGCGCCACCGCTTCGATGCCGGGCGTGGCGGCGAGCATGCCGGCATCGACCTCATTCCCGGCCAAGGCCGTGACGATGTTCGGGAAGGACGACAGCGGCACGAGCCGGACGCTGTTGAGATCGAACCCGTACTTCTCGGCCAAAAGCCCCAAGGCGTAATGGCCGGGCGCGCCGATCTGGGTGATCGCGAGCGTATGGCCGGGCAGGTCCTTGGGCGCGACGAGGCCGGCGGCGAAAGCGCGGTTCGCGGCGACATAGGTGATATTCTGATACTGCGGAACGTCGCGGCTTTGCCCGGCGACGAGGCGCAGCTCGCCCGCGCCGGCGAGCGCGTAGAACCCGGCCGTCAGCGCCGCGACGCCAACATCGCAGTTTCCGGTCATGACCGCGACCGCGATCGGCTGCGCCGTCGCGAACGGGACCAGCGTCGCCTCGAACCCCTCGGCCGCGAAATATCCCTTCTCGATGGCGATGAAGACCGGCCCCGAGGCGACGGTGCGAAGGCTGCCGATCTTCAATTCCTCGGCCGCCGCCCCGTGCGCCAGGAAAAGCAGGAAGAGGAGGAAAAGCCGCATCGGGCGACCATACCAAAGGGGCGGCAGAGGGAGTTTGTTAACTTTCCTGCGCTGCAATCGGAGCGGGGCCGGACACTCTCTCGCGGAAGAACATGAAGGACGACCTCTTCAGCCCGATGATCGACACCGGCTCGTCGCGCGTGTTCGACTGCAACGGCACGACCCTGAAAATTCTCGCCGACAATCCCGCGGAAGGGGACCTGTTCTTCCGCCACGCCTGCCTCAACGGCGTCGTGGTGATGAAGCACAGCGTGCTGCCGTCCGAGCGGCGCTCGCGCCGCGACCCGCCGGTCGGCACCAAGCTGTTCTTCCCGTTCAACGAGAAAAGCCCCGGCGAGGGCGGCAGCACCATCTTCCTGCACGACCGCCAGCTCGAGGAAGCGCTCGCCGAGAAATGCGGCCTCAATCGCAACGGCGACCGCGAGGCGTTCGAGGAGGATCTGCGGCTGCTGCGCACGCTGGCGCGGCTGCCGACGCTCGACCCGTTCCTGCTGCGCGACGTGCTCGAGGCCGAAGCGATCTCGGTCAACGACCGCTATCTCGACATCAGCGACGAGCAGTGGCTCGAGCTCCAGGCCCTGATCCAGGAGCGCTTCGTGCCGATCGTGCGCGCGGCCTATCCCGACGCCAAGGCGTCGCGCGGGCAGGTGAAGAAGCTCATCGAGAAATTGTGGGAGGCGAAGGACGAGGAGGCGCTGGCGCCGATCATCGCGACATTCCGGCTCCCCGAGGACGGCGCGCTCGAGACCCTCTATTCGTGGAAGATCATCACCTTCTACGCCTTCCAGTATCAGCGCCTGAGGCCGGCACTTCTTGAACTTGCGCGCTGGCTCAAGAACAGCGAGGGGATGGGCAGTTTCGGCGCGGGATCGACGCGGCACGCGCTGCTGCCGCTGCATCATCGCGTCAGGACCGAACTCAGGGCGCAATGGGGCAAGATCGAAGCGATCCTCGCCGATTACGAGGACGGCTACGACAAGATGTTCCTCCGCAAGACCGATCCGGCGCCGTTCCTGACCTTCCTGCGCAATTGCCGCGCGACCATCTGGGAGATCGGCGACGCGCTCGGCAAGCTCGATCAGACGGTGGTGTGCTGGGACCGCCTGACGCGGCGCTATCCGCTGCGCCGCGTCCACCCGATGGAGGCGCTGCACGCGGCGCTGTCGCTGTTCGAGGAAATTCTGGGCGCCGATCTCGAAGTCGAGACGGTGTGCATGCGCTGAGTTTCTAGGGTGCCTTCCGCCAATCGCGTGCGAAGTCCTCGAGCTCGTCCTTTTCCATGTCGGAGACGGCCCAGAGCGACATGCCGCCGTCGTCCCAGTGCACGATGTTGTAGCCCGCGCGCTCCGCTTCCGGCGGTTCGCCCGCGCCCGCGCGCGCCGGCCAGACGAACAGGTTGATCGGGTGCTTGCCGTGCTCGTAGGCGAGCGCGGCGACGGCGCGGCCACCGAGATAATCGAGCCTGCCGCCGACGAGCGGATATCCGTCCGCCGCCAGATCCTTCACCGGCGGCGCAAAGTCGAGCTTGCCGTCGAACCACGGCTTCACCGTGTGCTTGTCGGAGGACGCGACATCGTAGAAATGCCCGGGCTGGAGCGAGCGCACGTGATCGTCGACGAGCGCCGCCAGCATCGCATCGTTGCCGGCGGGCCACACGACGAGGATGAGTATCGCCGCGAGCGCAGCACCCACGGCAAAGCTCAACGGCTCGCGCCACGGGCTGCGCCGGACCCGCGGCGCGGGCGGCGCGAGGCGCGCGGCGAGCGTCGCCTTCAACGCGTCGGGCGCGGCGTGGTAGGCCAGTTCGCGTAACGCCCGGCGCGAGGCTTCGAGCCTCGCCCAGTTGGCGCGGCAGAGGGCGCAGCTTTCGCGATGCCGCGCCAGCTCGGCCGATTGCGCAGCGTCGAGCTCGCCGTCGAATTCGGCCTGGAGCAGCAGGGCGCGGTCGCAGGATTGGTTCATCGCTCGCCCGCTCCCGCCTTGGCGAGCAAGCGCCGCGCGCGCCACAGGCGCGACATGACGGTTCCGACCGGCGCGCCCGTCACCTCGGCGATCTCGCGATAGGACAATTCCTCGAGCTCGCGCAGCACGAGCGTCTCCTTGAGCTCGGGCGGCAGGCGCTGCAAAAGCTCGTCGAGCTTGGCTGAGGCGCGCCCGCGGATGAGCGCGGTCTCGGGATCGTCGCCCGGATCGGCCGGCTCGGGCACGCCCCCATCCTCGTCCCAGAGCGGCTGCGCCGCCCCCGCCCCCTCGCGCCGCGCGTTCAAGGCGGCATAGGCGGCGTTCCGCACGATCCGCAACAGCCAGGCGCGCGCGTTGCCGCCGCGATAGCCCGGGAAATAGGTCAAGGCCCGCACCAGCGCCTCCTGCACCACGTCCTCCGCCTCCGCGCCGTTGCCGGTGAGCCAGCGCGCGAGGTTGTAGGCCGCATCGAGATGCGGAAGCGCCACGCCGGCAAAATCGCGATCGCGTTCCATGAACGAGTCCAGATCGGAGCCGCGGCCATTTTATTCCCGCAAAAATTTTTTGCCGTCACCGAATAAGCGAGGGGTGCCGGCAATCTTCTCCGCATGGCCCCAAGAGGAGACGACATGCCGCACGACAGGAACGTCAACGGAACGACCCGCCGCAAGGCGATAGAATGCCTCATGCTCGGCAGCGCCGGCGTGCTGTGGACGGTGCAGGGCGGAGTGCCGCACTCGTTGCAGTTGATCGGCGATGCCACCGCGGCCGAGCCCGGCACGTTCAGCTTCGCCCAGGTGAGCGACACGCATATCGGCTTCAAGAACCCGATCAATCCCGACCCGGACGGAACCTTGACCGAGGCGCTCACCCGGATCGTGGCGGCGAAGCCCGATTTCATGCTCCATACCGGCGACGTCACGCATCTCTCGAAGCCCGAGGAGTTCGATCAAGCCGACCAGTTGCTCAAGGGGGCGAAGCTCGAGACCTTCCACGTACCGGGCGAGCACGACGTGATCGGCGACGACGGCAAGCAATTCTTCGCGCGCTTCGGCCGCGGCAAATCGCCCGGCGGCTGGTACAGCTTCGACAAAAGCGGCGTGCATTTCGTCGCCCTCGTCAACGTGCTGAATCTCACGGCGGGCGGCCAGGGCTCGCTTGGCCAGGAACAGCTCGAATGGCTCGAGGATGACTTGAAAGGCAAGAGCGCGTCGACGCCGGTCGTCGTCTTCTCGCACATGCCGCTCTGGTCGGTCTATCCGCAATGGGGCTGGGGCACCGACGATGCCGACGCGGCGATGGCGTATCTGAAGCGCTTCGGCTCGGTCACGGTGCTGAACGGCCACATCCACCAGGTGATCCAGAAAGTCGAGGGCAACATCACCTGCCGCACCGCCTATTCGACCTGCTTTCCGCAAGCCGCGCCCGGCGCCCCTGGCGCGTCGCCCGGGCCGCTCAAGGTACCGGCGGAGCAATTGAAATCCATGCTCGGCGTGCGCCGCGTCGAGATCGTCGCGGAAAAAGCGTCGCTCAGCGACGCGACTCTCGCATCCTGAGGCGGCCGCCATGCTTCAGTTCTGGTGCGGCCGCCGTCTTGCGCTGCCGCTTGTCGTGGCGGCGCTCGTGGCGCTCGCTGCCGGCGGGTTTCTGATGAGCTCCGGCGTTGCCGCCACGGCGCAGGACGTGTCCGTCGCGATCGACAACTTTGCCTTCGGGCCCGGCACGATCACGGTGAAGCGCGGCACCAGGGTGATCTGGACCAACAAGGACGACGATGTGCACACGGTCGTGGCCGACGGCGATCCGAAATTGTGGAAATCGCCGCCGCTCGACACCGACGACAGCTTCTCGTTCGTCTTCGACACGCCCGGCACCTACAAATACATCTGCACTATCCATCCGCGCATGCAGGGCACCGTCGTCGTCGAATGATCGTTTCATCGCGCGCCGCCTCGCGACGAGACCTATGGCTGAACCGGCGCCCTCCCGGTAGGATCATGAAAAATCCTGGCCGGGAGGGGACGCCATGGACGGGACGCCATTCAAGCTCGCGACGTTCGCCGCCGCCGGCGGCGCAGAATTCGCGGCTATCGTGCTGGGCGACCAGGCGATCGGGATCGAGCGCGCGCACGCGGCATTTCGCGAGACCGCGGCCGGCCGCAAGCACACGCTCGGCGACACGAGATCGCTGCGCGGCCTCGTCGAGGAATGGGACGCAAATTTCGCGGTGCTGCAAGAGCTCGTCGCCTTCATCGAGAAGGAAAGCCTTGGCAGTGCGCGTTTTGCGGCGCCGTAGCGCCGGTTTCGGCGCTGCGCCCGCGCGCGCCCGTAGGACGGCCCGGCAAGATTCTGAACGCGGCGCAGAATTTCCAGGAGCATGTGAACGAGATGATCCGCGCCGGCATGTCGCCGGCCGATCGCCAGTTCACCGGCGAGAAAGCATCGTCGCACCCGTACATGTTCCTGAAAGCGCCAAGCGCGCTCGCCGGCGCCTTCGACGACATCGAGATCCCGCACGGCACCTCGAAGATCGACTGGGAGGCCGAGCTCTGCCTCGCCATGGGACGGAAAGCCAAGCGCGTCTCGGCATCGCGCGCCTTGGAATGCATCGCCGGGTTCATGACCGGCAACGACGTCTCGTGCCGCGACTGGCAGATGCGGCCCGACCGGCCCGGCCTTCGCTCCGACTGGTTCGGCGGCAAGGGCTCCGACAATTTCGCGCCGATGGGCCCCTATCTCGTGCCGCGCGCCTTCGTCCCCGACCACACGAAGCTGCGCATTCATCTTTCCGTCAACGGCGTGACGAAGCAGGACGGCAACACCTCGCAATTCATCTACACGCCCGAGGAGCAGATCGAATTTGCCTCGCGCATCTCGACCTTGGAGCCGGGCGATCTCTTGTTCTGCGGCACGTGCGGCGGCGTCGGCCAGGGCACGAACACGTTCTTGAAGGCCGGCGACGTGATGGAGACGGAGATCGAGGGCCTGGGCCGCATGAAGAACCGCTTCATCCCCGAGCGGGTCGAGAATTAGATGCGCACGCTCTTCGCCGCCGCCCTTTTCGCCACGTCGGCGCTCGCTCGGCCGGCCGCGGCTGCCGAGCCGATCAAGGTCGGGTGCAGCATGGCGATGACCGGCAGCGTCGCCGGGATCGGCAAGCAGATCCTGCTCGCGCTCCAGATCTGGCGCGACCAAGTGAACGCCAAGGGCGGGCTCTTGGGCCGCCCCGTCGCGCTCGACTGCTATGACGATCAGAGCCAGCCGGCGAACGTGCCCGGCATCTATACGAAGCTCATCGACATCGACAAGGCCGACCTCCTGATCGGTCCCTATGCCACCAACATGGTGGCGCCGGCCATCCCGGTCCTGATGCAGAAAAACCGGATGACGGTCGGCATCCTTGCCAACTCGGCCAATCACGAGTTCCACTATCCGAATTATTTCTCGATGAACGCCACCGGGCCCGACCCCGAGCGCTCCTATTCGACGGGCTTCCTGGCGCTCGCCAACGCGCAGAAGCCGCGGCCCGAGACAATCGCGCTCCTGGGCGCCGACGCCGAATACGGCCGCAACGCGGTCGAGGGCGCGCGCAAGAACGCCGCCGAGCAGCACTACAAGATCGTCTACGACAAGTTCTATCCGCCCGACATCAGCGACTGCGCGCCGGTGATGCACGCGGTGCAGGCAACCAACCCCGACATCGTGTTCGTCGCGGCATATCCGCCCGATACCGTGTGCGTCGTGCGCGCCGCCAACGAGATCGGGCTCAAGACCAGGATTTTCGGCGGCGCGCTCGTGGGCCTCGGCATCACCAGCGTCGAACTGCAACTGGGTCCGCTTATGAACGGCATGCTCAACAGCACCGTCTTCGCGCCGGCCAAGGCGCTGCTGACGCCCGATGCCGTGGCGCTCATTTCCGCCTATCAGGAGCGCGCGGCGAAGGAGCAGGGCGTCGATCCGCTGGGCTATGTGTTCCCGCCGTTCGGCTATGCCGCGGGCCAGGTGCTGGCCGCCGGCGTCGAAGGATCAAAGAGCCTCGATCCGCAAAAAATCGCGGCCTGGCTCCACGCCCATCCGGTGCCGACGGTGCTGCGCACGATCAGCTTCGATGCCGACGGCGAGTGGACCGAATCGGGCCGGATCTTCGTCCAGTTCCGGCACGTCGCGCCAAACAATCTCGACCAGTTCCGCGGCACTGATCACGCCGAGGTCGTGTGGCCGGCGAAGATCAAGACGGCGGATTTCGTTTATCCCTACGACACGGCGAAACAATAGAGATTTGGAGGGAACCCATGAAGAAGATCGTGACGCTGGCAGCAGGTTTCATCGTGGCGGCAGGTGCGGCGCACGCGGCCGACCCGATCAAGATCGGGTGCAGCGCGTCCTTGACCGGCGGCGTCGCCGTCAACGGCAAGCAGGTGGAGATGGGCTGGGAGTTGTGGCGCGACGACGTCAACGCCAAGGGCGGGCTGCTCGGCCGCCAGGTCGTGCTCGACTGCTATGACGACCAGAGCAATCCGACGCTCATCCCCGGCATCTACACGAAGCTGATCGAGGTCGACAAGGTCGATCTCCTGATCGGGCCCTATGCCACCAACATGGCCGTGCCGACGATCCCGATCCTGATGCAGCACAAGATGACCACGATCGCGGTAACCGCCTTGGCCGCGAACAGCCAGTTCCACTATCCCGGCTACTTCGTGATGCTGTCGAGCGGCCCCAATCCGCGCCAAGCCTTCACCGAAGGGTTCATGGCGGTCGCGCTCGGGATGACTCCCAAGCCCAAGACCATCGCGCTCTCGGGCGCGGACGCCGAGTTCGCCAAGAACTCGATCGACGGCGCGCGCGACAACGCCAAGAAGGACGGGCTCGACATCGTCTACGACAAGGCCTATCCGCCGGACACGACCGATTACGGGCCGGTCATGCACGCGATCGAGGCGACCCATCCCGACATCGTCTATAACGCCGGCTACAATCCCGACACCGTCGGCATGGTCCACGCCGCGCACGAGACCGGGCTCAAGACCGAGATTTTCGGCGGCACCATGGTCGGGCTCGCCTCCACGGCCGGGCGCATGCAGCTTGGCGCGCTGGCGAACGGCATCCTCTATGTCGATGCGTTCTCGCTCGGCTTCGATTTCCCCGGCCTCAAGGACGTGCTGAAGCGCTATCAGGCGCGCGCGGTGACGGAAAAGACCGATCCGATCGGCTATTCCTATATCCCGTTCGCCTATGGCGCCGGCCAGGTTCTGGCCCAGGCGGTGACGGCGACGGGCGGCCTCGACAACGAGAAGATCGCGCAATACATCCACAGCCACGAGTTCCAGACCATCGCCGGCCCGATCTCCTTCACGTCCGACGGCGAGTGGACCAAGGCGCGCATGGTCGTGGTGCAGTTCCAGCACATCAAGACAGGCTCGCTCGAGGAGTTCAGCGACCCTAAGCACGTCGTCACCGTGTGGCCGCCGCAATACAAGAACGGCAACGTGATGCCGTACGACAAGGCGCAGTAACAAGGCGCCGTAATTAGGAGTGAGACTGCGCATGCGCTGGGTGTGTAAGGCCGCTGTCGCCCTCGTCGCCGCGTTCTTCGTCGCGGCGGCGGCGGTGCCGGCGGCACGGGCGGACGAGCCGATCAAGATCGGCTGCAGCATGGCCTTGACCGGCGGCGTCGCCGCCATCGGCAAGCAGGTGCTGGCGGCGCTCGAGATCTGGAAGGACGACGTCAACGCCAAGGGCGGTCTTTTGGGCCGCCAAGTGGAAATCGTCTATTACGACGACCAGAGCAATCCCTCGAACGTGCCGCCGATCTATACGAAGCTGATGGAGGTCGACAAGGTCGATCTCCTGATCGGGCCCTATGCCACCAACATGGTGGCGCCGGCCATTCCGGTGATCGCCGCGCACAACATGACGACGATCGGGATTCTCGCCAACGCCGCGAACAGCAAGTTCCACTATCCGCGCTATTTCTCGATGCTGTCGTCGGGGCCGGAGCCGGAGAAATCCTTCTCGACCGGGTTCTTCGAGCTCGCCATGCAGCACAAGGACGAGCTCAAGACGGTGGCGATCGTCGGCGCCGACGCCGAGTTCGCGCAAAACGCCATCGCCGGCGCGCGCGCCAACCTGAAGGACCTGCCCTTCACCACCGTCTTCGACAGGTCATATCCGCCCGACACGACCGACTATGCGCCGATCCTGCGCGCGATCCAGGCGGCGAAGCCCGACATCGTCTATGCCGCCGCATATCCGCCCGATTCTGTCGGCATCGTGCGCGCGGCGAACGAGATCGGACTCGAGCCCAAAATGTTCGGCGGCGCCATGATCGGCCTCATCATTACCGCGGTGAAGATGCAGTTGGGGCCGCTCATCAACGGCATCGTCAACACCGAGGCGTTCTTGCCGGTGCCGAGCGTGATGACGCCCGAGACCACGAGTCTGCTCGCCAAATATGCCGACGTCGCCGCCAAGGAAGGGCTCGATCCTCTGGGCTACTCCTTCCCGCCCTTCGCCTATTCAGCGGGACAGGTGCTCGCCGAAGCGGTCACGGCGACGCAAAGCCTCGACCAGGACAAGATCGCGCAATACATCCATGCGCACGAGTTCCATACCGTCGTCGGAGCGATCAGCTTCGGGCCGGACGGCGAGTGGACCAAGTCGGAGCAGTTCTTCGTGCAGTTCCAGCACGTGACCGGGCACACGGTCGACCAGTTCCGCGACATTTCGCATGAGCCGATCGTGTGGCCGGACCGCAAGAAGACGGGCGACTTCGCTTTCCCCTACGTGAGCGCGAAAACTCCTTAAAAGTTTCCTAACTACACTTGCGCCACGCGCCGGGTGACGTTTCTAAGCAGCGGGAGCGCCCAGCATCCCCGCGTGCATCGCAACTTTCATATGACGAGGCACCGCTTGTCGGCGTGCGCGCATGCGCGTAGCGCTTCATCCGTCGAAGAGCTATCTCGAAAGGAAATGTTGTGACGAAGACCATCATTCTCGCATTGGGCGCCGGCGCTCTCGCGCTCGGACTGGGCCTGCCCTCGCTCGCCTTGGCCGACGACATGCCGCCGCCGATGACCTCGAATCCGCCGCAAGTCGCGACGCAGCCGGTGCAGCCGGGGGACGATTATCTCGGCAGCGCCAACGCCCCCTACAATCCGAACAAGGTGCCGCCTTGGTCGCGGCTCAGGAACGGCAACGGCGATCCCGTCGATCCGGTCTATGGCCTGCCCGCTCCGGGCTACGGCGGCAATACCGGGGGATTCTGATATTTGGGGGGCGGCGGATCACCGCCGCCCCAACCGCTACGAATCGTCCGCCGTGAGCGGCAGCGCGACCGCTTCGAGCGACTTGCCTTCGGCGTCGATGCCGATCAACCATTCGACCAGCGCCGCCGCCGCCATCAATACGGCCGCCGCGCCGTAGCCCGCAAAAATATACCAGCGTGAGCCGACGCCGATGAGCGTGCCGAAGAGCCACGGCGCGACGATGCCGCCCGCCGCCGTGCCGAGCGCATAAAAACACGAAATCGCGAGCGCCCGAATCTCGAGCGGAAAGATCTCGCTCGCAGTGAGATAGGCGGCGCTCGCCGCAGCCGAAGCGAAGAAGAAGATCGCGCACCAGGCAAGCGTCTGCGTCGTGGCGTCGAGCGCGCCTGCGGCGAAGGCATAGCCGGTCCCCGCCAGAAGCATGCCTGAAACAAGATATGTGGCGGCGATCATCGTGCGCCGTCCGACCGTATCGAAGAAACGCCCGAGCAGGAGCGGCCCCAGGAAATTCCCGGCCGCGAGCGGCAGGAGATAGAGGCCGGTGTCCTGCGGCGCGACGCCATAGAACCGGCTCAGCACCAAGCCATAGGTGAAGAACAGCGCGTTGTAGAGAAAGGCTTGCGCCAACATGAGCACGAAGGCGAGAAGCGAGCGTGCGCGATAGCGTCCGAGCATGACGCGCGCCACGACGGCGAAGCCGAAATTTTTGCGCGGATGGACGACGAGAGGATCGCCCGCGACCGGCGGCAAGCCATGTCCCGCCGCGACGATGCGGGACTCGATCTCGCCGATGGCGGCTTCCGCCTCCTGCGCCCGGCCATGCGTCACGAGCCAGCGCGGACTTTCCGGCACGGCGCGGCGCAGCAGCAGGATGACGAGGCCGAGCGCCGCGCCGATGGCGAATCCGAGGCGCCAGCCGAGATCGACCGGGAACTTCGCGGGATCGAGCAGCACCAAGGTCGCCGCCGCGCCCAGCGCCGCGCCGAGCCAGTAGCTGCCGTTGACGACGAGGTCGATCCGGCCGCGCAGGCGCGCGGGAATCAGCTCGTCGATCGCGGAATTGACTGCGGCGTATTCGCCGCCGATCCCGGCGCCGGTCACGGCGCGAAAGAGCGCGAAGCTCCAAAAATCCCACGCGAGCGCCGAGAGCGCGACGCCGGCGAGATAGACCGCGAGCGTCAGATAGAACATGCGCTTGCGGCCGAACCGATCCGTCAGCCAGCCGAAGACCAGCGCGCCCGTGACCGCGCCCGCGAGATAGAACGATGCGACGGCGCCGATCTCCGCGGGCGAGAGGCCGAGCGTGCGCCGATCCTGCAGCACCGCGCCGACCGCGCCGACGATCGTCACTTCGAGCCCGTCGAGAATCCACGTGATGCCGAGCGCGGCGACGACGAGCGCGTGGAAGCGCGACCACGGCAGGCGGTCGAGCCGCGCCGGAATCCGCGTCGCCACCGCCCGCATCGCGCAGTGCCGCGCGCTTGCGCTCGCCATCGCCAGACCTCCTCGCGGCAAAAACGCCGGCGCGCGCGATCCCTCTCGCCCGTCGCCCTTTGTGGGCGACATCCCACGCGACCCGAATCGGGCGGCGCGGCTAGACTCGGCGGCGGAACGAACGACCCCGCCGCCAAGCGGCCGGGCCAGGAGGAAACATGGCGAAAGAGCAGGTGTTCGACATTTCGCGCTTCATCGACGAGCGCCCGATGAACCGCTTCAACGCGATGATCGTGATCTTCTGCTTCTTCATCATCCTGTTCGACGGCTACGACATCGGCACGGTCGGCTCCGCCGGACCCGCGATCGTGAAATTGTGGGGCCTCAAAAGCATGGCCGGGCTCGGCATGGCATTCAGCGCCGCGCTCTTCGGCATCCTGTTCGGCTCGATGATCCTCGGCTGGATCGGCGACCGCTATGGCCGCAGGGTGGCGATCGTTCTGTCGCTGCTGATGATCGGCGCCTTCAGCCTCCTCACCATGTCGGCCGATTCTCTGACGAGCCTCGCCGTCTACCGCTTCCTTACCGGGATCGGCCTCGGCGGCATGCCGCCGAACACGATCGCGCTCAACGCCGAGTTCGCGCCGAAGCGCGCCCGCGCCACCATGATCATCGTCATGTTCACCGGCATAACCTTCGGCGGCGCGGTGCCGGGCTTCATCGCCAACAGCATCATTCCGGCCTATGGCTGGCAATCGCTGTTCTTCATCGGCGGCGTGACGCCGATCGTGATCGCCATCATCGCCTGGTTCTGGCTGCCGGAATTGCTGAAGCACCTCGTCGTGCGGGAAGAGAACCGCGAGCGCGTGGCCGCGATCGTCCAGGCGATGGACCCGTCGCGCACCGTGCCGGCCGGGACGCGCTTCGTCGTCAGCGACGAGAAAGTCTATGCGAAATTCCGCCCGAACCAGCTCTTCCAGGACGGGATGCAGTGGATCACGCCACTGCTGTGGCTCTGCTTCGTCTGCAACCTGATGTCGTTCTATTTCATGAACCAGTTCCTGCCGACCGTGCTCGCCCAGGCGCACGTGCCGATGGCGGACGCCTATCTCAGCACGTCGGTGTTCCAGATCGGCGGCACGCTCGGCGGGCTCGCGCTGTCGCGGCCGATCGACAAGATGGGGCTGATGCCGGTCTGCGCGCTGTTCGTCGTCTCGCTGTGCGTGGCGCCTTTCACCGGCTACGCGACGGAAGCGAGCGAAACGCTGCTGATGGCCGTGATCTTCTTCTGCGGCTTCACGCTCCTCGGCCTGCAGTTCGGCCTCAACGCGACCTCGGCCATGATCTATCCGACCTCGATCCGCTCGAACGGCTCGGGCTGGGCGTTCGCGGTCGGGCGCTGCGGCGCGGTCGCGGGACCCTATGTCGCGGGCGTGCTGATCGACATGCACCTCGCCGTGCAGCAGCTCTATCTCGCCCTGCTCGTGCCGCTCGGCATCGGCACGGTCGCGAGCTTCGTCCTGGCGCGACTCTATTTCGTGCGCTTCGCCGGCATGGGATTGGGCCGGCGCGACACGCTCGACGCCGTCGCGCGCGGGTAGGCGACCGCACCCCTCCGGCGCACCGCAGTCGGGTCGCGCCGGAGGCGGGGGCGGGCGGCCCCGCTTGTCCGCGGGAGGCGGCCGCGATCCGGGGTTTTGCCCCCGCCGCCCCGGCCGGTCCCGCCCTGAGCCGTCGGAGGGCGCGCCGACGACCCCATAAAAACGCTCAAAGCTTGTGACTTAGATCACCGATTCCGCAAAAAGACCCGGCCCCTGTGAACCACTTCACAAGGGCCCCGGGCGAACCCTGCTTTTATGGCTCTCAGAGGCCGCCCTAGGAGCGCGGCACGGGAGACAGGGGAAGTCCGATGAACGCCGCCATTCTCGCACCCGATCGTGAAGCCCAGCGCCAGCCCCTGCCGGCGCGCATCGTGGCCACGATCGCGCGCTTTCCGGTCCCGAGCGACACGTCGCTGGGCCACCGCCGCCTCATCGACGCGGTGACGAAGCGCCGCGACACCAAGGCCTTCATGGAGCTGTTCAATTATTTCGCGCCGCGCCTCAAATCCTATATGAAGAAGCTCGGCACGACCGACGAGCTGGCCGAAGAGTTGGTGCAGGACGTGATGTTCACGGTTTGGCGCAAGTCGGAGAGCTATGACCCGACGAAATCGGCGGTGAGCTCGTGGATCTTCACGATCGCCCGCAATTTGCGCATCGACGCGCTGCGCCGCGAGCAGCGCCGAGCCTTCGACCCGAACGAGCCGGCGCTCGAGTCGACCCCGGTGCCGCAGCCCGACGCGCGTCTCACCTCCGCCGCCGAGCAGCAGCGCGTCCGCAGCGTGCTCGAGGCGCTGCCGCAGGAGCAGGCGGCGGTCGTCAGCCTCGCCTTCTACGAGGGCAAGTCGCACGGCGAAATCGCGTGCCACCTGGCGATTCCGCTCGGCACGGTGAAGTCGCGCATGCGGTTGGCGTTCCAGCGCCTGCGCGAGGCGCTCGGGACCTCGGTCGCGGCGCCCGCCGCGCGCGCCGCCGCCTAAGCCCTCATCAACGAGTCAGTTCGTCGAGCGTCGTGCGGTCGAGGATCGCGATCGAGGCGTCGTCGATCCGGATGACGCCGCGGCGCTGCCATTCGTTGAGGCACTTGTTGACGCTCTCGCGCGCCGCGCCCACCAGGTTGCCGAGGTCGCGCTGCGACAGGGGTTTGCCGCCGCCGACAGGGTCGCTGTCCATGCGCAGGAGCGCCTTCGCCAGCCGCGCCGGCAGCTGCATCAGCGAGACCTCGGCCGCGTGCTGGGTGTTCTCGCGGAAGCGCTCGCACAGCACCTCGACGATGCGCGGCCAGGCCTCGGGATGGCGCTCCAGGAACACCATGACTTCGCGCCGCTCGAGCACGGCGAGGCTGCACGCGGTCATCGCGGTGGCGTCGGCCGACCGCTCCTTGCCGTCCAGAAGCGCGATCTCGCCGAACACCTCGCCGGGGTGAAGGATGGCGAGCAGCAGCTCCTTGCCCTCGGGCGAGGAGATGCTGATCCGGACCTGGCCCGACAGCACCGCCATCATGCTCGAGCCGGGCGCGCCCATGCGGAAGATCGGGTCGCCCGCGGCAAAGCGCCGGATGTGGGCGCGGCTCACGAGCTGATCCCGCTCTTCGGAGCCAAGTCCCTGGAATAAAAAGCAATTCGCCAGCAAGCGCCGGGCATCCTCGGCCGGTTTTCGGATCGGTGCGTCCATCGACCTCCGCGCTTTCCCCCGCCCCTTGCGCCATCGCACATACAGGACGGGCGAGAAAGTTTCAATCGGCCCGCCCGTTGCCCCCGGGCGGCGGATTGTCTAGAGAGCGCACCCCACCCCGCCGGGTTCAAGGGATTCATGGCACAGGTTACCGCGGCCAGCGGAACGGCGGCAGCGCGCAGCCGCGCGCAGAAGCTGTTGATGCTTGGCGCGCTCGGTGTCGTCTATGGCGATATCGGCACGTCGCCGCTTTACACGATCAAGCAATGCTTCATCGAGATCGGCGGCGATGTGTCGCCGTTCGCGGTCTATGGCGTGCTGTCGCTCATCACCTGGGCGCTGATGGTGGTGGTCACGCTCAAATACGTGACCGTCATCATGCGCGCCGACAATCGCGGCGAAGGCGGCATCCTGGCGCTGACGGCGCTGGCGCTCCGCGCCGGCGAGGGCCGGCCGCGCGTGCGCTGGTGGATTCTCGCCGCCGGCCTCCTGGGCGCGGCGCTTTTTTACGGCGACGGCATCATCACGCCGGCGATCTCGCTTTTGGGCGCGGTCGAGGGACTCAAAGTCGCGACGCCCTATTTCGACCCTTACGTCATCCCGATCAGCGTCGTGCTGCTGCTTTTCCTGTTCTTGTTCCAGCGCCGCGGCACGGCGCGCGTCGGCGGCGCGTTCGGCCCGGTGATGATCCTGTGGTTTTTCACGATCGGCGGCCTCGGCCTCGTCGAGATCGTGCGCCAGCCCGGCATCGTGAAGGCGCTCAATCCCTATTACGGCATGGCGCTGCTGTGGTCCGACCCGGGCAAGGGGCTGCTGCTCCTGGGCGCGGTGGTGCTGGCCTTCACCGGGGTCGAGGCGCTCTATGCCGACATGGGCCATTTCGGGCGCCGGCCCATTCGCGTCGACTGGATGAGCTTCGTGTTCCCGGCGCTGCTCCTCAACTATTTCGGCCAGGGCGCGCTGCTGCTTCATTCGCCGGCGGCGCTCGACAATCCGTTCTATCGCCTGGCGCCCGCCTGGGCGCTTTATCCGATGGTGGTGCTGTCGGCGGCGGCCACCGTGATCGCCTCGCAGGCGGTGATCTCGGGCGCCTTCTCGATGACACGCCAGGCGGTGCTGCTCGGATATCTGCCGCGCTTCGACATCAGGCACACGTCGGAATCCGAGATCGGCCAAATCTACGTGCCCAAGATCAACCTGTTTCTGCTCGTCGCGACCCTGGCGCTCGTCCTGGGCTTCAAGAGCTCCGACAATCTGGGCGCCGCCTATGGCGTCGCCGTCACCGGCACGATGACGCTGACGACGGTTCTGGCGTTCGTCTATGCGATCGCGGTCGCACACTACAAGCCGCTCGTCGCCGGATCGGTGTTCGGCTTCTTCCTCATCGTCGACCTCGTGTTCTTCAGCTCGAACCTATTGAAGATCGTCGAGGGCGGCTGGTTCCCGCTGGTCGTCGGGCTCATCCTGTTCCTGCTGATGACGACGTGGATCAGCGGGCGCGAGCGGCTTCTGGTCGAGCGCTGGCGCGAGGCGCTGCCGCTCGAGACCTTCCTCCAGACGCTCCGGCCCGACCGGCCGCAGCGCGTGCCCGGCACCGCCGTGTTCATGGTGCCCAATGCCGACATCGTGCCGCCGGCGCTGCTGCACAATCTGAAGCACAACAAGGTGCTGCACGAACGCGTCGTGCTGATGAAGGTGGACACCGAGGATTTTCCGCACGTGCCCGACAGCGAGCGCATCGTCATGCAGCATCTCGACCATAATTTCCACGCGATCACGGTCCATTACGGCTTCATGGACGAGCCCAACATCCCGCGCACCTTGGCGCAGCTTCGCCTCATGCAGTTCCGCTTCAATCTGATGGAGACGTCGTTCTTCGTCGGGCGCGAGAAGGTGGTGATCGGGCAGCACTCGCCGTTCTGGGATTGGCGCAAACGCCTCTTCATCATGATGCACCGCACGATGATGAGCGCCACCGAGTATTTCCGCATCCCCTCGAACCGCGTCGTCGAGCTCGGCGGCCAGGTCGAGATCTGATCGCGACGCTCCCCGCCCGCGGGCTGGGAGAGGGAACACGCTAAGCGATGAGGCGCCCGAGGCGCTGCGGCGCGTCGAGCGCCGGCAGCTCCTTTAGCACCTGCCGGCGCAGCTCGTGGTGCACGCCGCTTTCAGCGAGCGCCTTGAGCGACGGCGGGAAGATTTCACTCGAGGCGAAGGCGAGGCCCGCGAGCGCAATCGCCGGATCGGGCCCGTCCTGCGCCAGCGGCAGCAGCAGATTGAGGACGCGCAAGGATCGCCCTGCGCCCCAGCGCAGCTCGCTTTCGGCATAGACCGGCGCGCGCTCGGCATAGACGAGGCGGAAGAGCGAGCCGAGCTCGGTGAACCAGCCGCCGCGCAGCTCGCGCTCGAGATAACGTCCGGTCGGGTCGCTTCCGAGCCGCTTCACCACCGCCGTGCCGACGAGCCGGAAGCGCACATGCGTGCCGCGCTCCAAAAGATCGGCCAGGACGAGGTTCGGCAACAGCTCGGGGTCGATTTCCACGGGATCGATGTCGCGCCGCGTGGGGAGCGGCCGCGTGCCGCGTTTCGTGAGCCAATAACGCAACAGCGCCAAGAGATGCGGATCGGTCACGGGCAGGGCGGACATCGCTTCACGAAGCTCTGCGGCTTTGCACGAGCTTCACTCCGCGCGTGCCGAGTTAATTTTTTCCTAACAAGCGCAAAAGGTTCCTTAATCGGCGCAAAAGAGAGATCCGACTCGGAATTTATCCACAGGAGCGCGCCGCAATCCGCGTCAGCGCGCGGCGAGTTGAAATCAGAGCTCGACGCCGGCGAAGCTGCGCGAGCCGGTCGGGACGAGCACACGCTCGATCGGCAGCCACAGCGTCACGCGCGTCCCCGCGCCCGACGCGCTGTCGATGTCGAGCCGTCCGCCATGCAGCTCGATCATGGATTTGGCGAGCGGCAATCCGAGCCCGGTCCCTTGGTATTTCCGCGCCAGCCGGCTGTCGATCTGGCCGAACGGGCGCAGCGCCTTGTCGATGTCGCCGGGCGCGATGCCGATGCCGGTGTCGTCGACGGTGATGCCGAGCCCCTTGTCGGTGAGCTGGGCGCGCACCGTGATGCTGCCGCCGGCCGGCGTGAACTTCACGGCGTTCGACAGGAGGTTGAGCAGCACCTGCTTCATGCGCAGCTCGTCGCATTGCACGAGCGGCAGGGTCAGGGGCATGGCTTGCTTCAAGTGCAGGCCCGCGGCATCGACGCGCTCGCGCATCAGCCGGATGCAGCCCTCGATCACGCTGACGATGTCGACCGCCTCCTCGGCCAGCTCGATCTTGCCGAACTCGACCTTGGAGACGTCGAGCACGTCGTTGATGAGCTTCAGGAGATGGAGGCCGCTGTCGCGGATGTCGGTGGCGTAGTCGGCATAGCGGGAATCGCCGAGCGGCCCGAAAATCTCGCCGCGCAGGATGTCGGCGAAGCCGATGATGGCGTTCAAGGGCGTGCGCAGCTCGTGGCTCATGTTGGCGAGGAACTCGCTCTTGCTGCGGCTTGCGAGCTCGGCCTCCTCCTTGGCGCGGCGCAGATCGGCCTCGACGTGCTTCTGCTCGGAGATGTCGGAATATGTGGCGATGGCGCCGCCTTCGGGCATCGGCGTCACGCGCATCTCGATGAACGAGCCGTTGGGCGCCATGAACTCGCGCACCGCGGCCTTGCCGGTCTCGCTGACGCGGCGGGTGAAGGCGATCGAGATGCTGGCGCGCTCCTGACCTTCGGATCCGGCATATTCGCGCACCATGTCGGCGAAGGGACGCCCGACCCAGAAATTCTTCGGCTCGTGGCCGAAGAGCGCGAACATTCGGTCGTTCCAAAGCCGCATGCGCAGCTCGCCATCGAGGACGAGCAGCCCCTGCTCCATGTTGTCGAGCGTCGCGCGCAGCAGCTCCGTGGTGGCGGCGAGCGCGCTCTGCGCCTTGGCCGCGTGCTCCTCGGCGCGCTTCAGCAGCGTCAAGTCGCGGCCGATGCCGCGATATCCGGCGAAGGTGCCGTCTTCGTTGAAGAGCGGCAGGCCCGAGAGCGAGAGATGGAGATACGAGCCGTCGGTGCCGCGGCAGACGAGACGCACGTCGCGGAACGGCAGGCGCGCGTCCAAGAGCGCCACGAGCGGCTGCCAGTCGTCTCCGGCGACGCCCAGCCCGTGCACCTCGTCGAGGCGGCGGCCGATGAAATCCTGGCTCTCGTAGCTTTGCGGCAGGTGCGTGCTCGAGCTCATGCGCGTGAAGCGCAGACCCGAATCCATCTCCCAGAACCAGTCGGCCGCGGCCTCGGCATAATCGCGAAGCCGCTGCTCTTCCGTGCGCGCGCCGCCATGGGCGCCGTCGATCGCCATTCCCCGCTCCGGCCTCCGATACGGTGAAGATGCTAGGCCGGGACGGTTAAGAAATTCGTCACGCGCCCCTCTGCGGCTCCAGCAGCCGGCCGAGGTTGCGGCCGCCGAAGATATGGACGTGGAAATGCGGCACTTCCTGGTTCGAATTCGGCCCGTGATTGGCGAGGATGCGGTAGCCGCTCTCGACCAGGCCGAGGGCGCGCGCGATCTGCCCGACCGTGGCGAAAAACGCCCCCTGCTCGGCCGCCGGCGCCTTGGCCGAGAAATCCTCGAGCGAGACATAGGCGCCTTTCGGGATCACCAGCACATGGACCGGCGCCTGCGGCCTGATGTCGTGGAAGGCGAGGACATTTCCGTCCTCGTACACCTTTTTGCACGGCAGCTCGCCGCGCAGGATGCGGGCGAAGACATTGTTCGGATCATAGGCCATCGAAAACCTCCGTCAGCCGCGCGTGCGGCTTTCCTTCTCGGCGATGCCCGAAACGCCCATGCGGGCCTCGAGCGCGCGCCACACGTCTTGGGGCGCGATGCCGCGATCCTGCCACAGCACGAGGAGATGGTAGAGGAGGTCGGCGCTTTCCCCGGCGAGCGCATCCGGCCCGGCGGAGAGCGCCGCCACGATGGTCTCGACCGCCTCCTCACCGAGCTTCCGGGCGATCTGCGACGTGCCTTCGGCCAGGAGCTTCGCGGTGTAAGAGATTTTCGGGTCGGCGCCGCGGCGATCGGCAAGCGTCGCGTAGAGCCGGTCGAGGATGCTGCCGTCGATGTCGGGCATGGGGCCCCCGGAAAATTGGCTTCGTTCCGTCAAATCGCAGGTGCTGCGCTCGTACGCGCAAGACGTACAATATCTAGGGGCGCCTCGGCTTCCGCGGTCAAGCCGGACCGGGATGCCGGCCTTGGCGAGCGCCGCCTTCGCGTCCCGGATGCGGAAGGTGCCGAAGTGGAAGATCGACGCGGCGAGCACGGCGCTCGCATGGCCGTCGCGGATGCCGTCCACAAGGTGGTCGAGCTGGCCTGCCCCGCCCGAGGCGATGACCGGCACGGTCACGGCGTCGGCGATCGCGCGCGTCAGGGCGATGTCGAAGCCTTCGCCGGTGCCGTCGCGGTCCATCGAGGTGAGGAGAATCTCGCCCGCGCCGAGCGACACGACCTGGCGCGCCCATGCGACCGCATCGCGCCCGGTGCCGCGCCGCCCGCCATGGGTGAAGACCTCCCAGCGCCCGGGCGCGGCCTCCTTCGCGTCGATCGCGACGACGATGCACTGGCTGCCGAATTTCTCGGCCGCTTCCTGCACCAGCTCGGGGCGCGCGACGGCGGCGGTGTTGATCGAGGTCTTGTCGGCGCCGGCGAGGAGGAGCGTGCGGATATCCTCGACCGAGCGCACGCCGCCGCCCACCGTCAGCGGCATGAAGCACTGCTCGGCGGTGCGCCGCACCACGTCCAACAGCGTGGCGCGGTTCTCGGCCGAAGCGGTGATGTCGAGGAAGCACAATTCGTCGGCACCTTCCTCGTCGTAGAATTTCGCCTGCGCCACCGGATCTCCGGCATCGACGAGAGCGACGAAATTGACGCCCTTCACGGTGCGGCCGTCCTTGACGTCGAGGCAGGGAATGACGCGACGCTTCAGCATGACGATTCGGCAAGCGCCAACGCGCGGGAAAGATCGATGCGCCCGTCATAAAGCGCGCGGCCGATGATGGCGCCGGCGATGCCATCCTGCTCGTGCGCCTTCAAGGCGGCGATGTCGGCAAGCGCCGAGATGCCGCCCGAGGCGATGACCGGCGTCTTGAGGCGGCGCGCCAACGCCGCCGTCGCCGCGACATTGGCGCCGGCCAAGACGCCGTCGCGCTCGATGTCGGTGTGGACGATGGCGGCGGCGCCGGCATCCTCGAAGGCGAGCGCCAATTCGAGCGTCGCAACATCGGACGTGCGCGCCCAGCCTTCGACCGCGACGCGCCCGTGGCGCGCATCGATCGCGAGCGCGATACGGCCGGGCCAGGCGCGGCAGGCGGATTTGACGAGAGCGGGTTGGGTGAGCGCCACGGTCCCGAGCACGACGCGCGCAGCACCCCGCGCGAGCCAGAAGGAAATGGCGCTTTCCGTGCGGATGCCGCCGCCCAGCTGCACGTTGAGCGAGGTCGCGCGCAGGATGGCGTCGACCGCGGCGCCGTTGCGCGCCTCGCCGGCGAACGCGCCGTCGAGATCGACGACATGGAGCCAGCGCGCGCCCGCAGCAGCGAATTTCTGGGCCTGGGCCGGCGGATCGTCGTTGAACACGGTCGCCGCACTCATCTCGCCGCGCACCAGGCGGACGCAGCGCCCGTCCTTCAGATCGATCGCGGGATAGAGGATCACGGCCGCCAGCCCAGGAAATTCGCAATGACACGCAGGCCCGCGCCTTGGCTCTTCTCGGGATGAAACTGCACGCCCGCGACATTGCCGCGCGCGACGGCCGCCACCACCGCGCCGCCATAATCGACCGTCGCCAGCGCGTCCTCGGCGCGCGCCGGGAAGAACCCGAAACTGTGCACGAAGTAGGCGTGGGTCCCGTCGTCGAGCCCGGCGAGGAGCGGATGCGGGCGCGCGCCGCGCAGCTCGTTCCAGCCCATGTGCGGGATCTTGAGCGCGGGATCGGAGGGCTTGAGCGCCGCGACCTCGCCCTCGATCCAGCCGAGGCCCGCCACGGTCTCGAACTCGCGCCCGCACGTCGCCAAGAGCTGCATGCCGACGCAGATCCCGAGAAAGGGCCGCGCCTTCTCTCGCACCGCTTCGGCGAGCGCCTCTTCCATGCCGAAAATGTCGCTCAAGCCGCGGCGGCAATCGGCAAACGCGCCGACGCCCGGCAGCACGATGCGGTCGGCGCGCGCGACCGTGGCGGGATCGCCGGTCACCACGATGCGATCATCACGAGCCAATTCGCGCGCGGCGCGCTCGAAGGCCTTTGCCGCCGAGCGCAAATTTCCCGAGCCGTAATCGATCACGGCGACGAGCGCCATCAGAGGCTGCCGCCGAGCACGCCCTTGGTCGAGGGAACCTCATCCGCGCGGCGCGGGTCGATCGCCACGGCCTGGCGCAGCGCGCGCGCCAGGCCCTTGTAGCAGGACTCGACGATATGGTGATTGTTCTCGCCATAGAGATTCTCGACATGGAGCGTGACGCCCGCCGATTGCGCGAACGCCTGGAACCACTCCTTGAAGAGCTCGGTATCCATGACGCCGAGCTTGGGGCGCGAGAAATTCACCTTCCACACGAGATAGGGGCGCGCCGACATGTCGAGCGCGACGCGCGTCAGCGTCTCGTCCATCGGGATGAGCGCGTCGCCCCAGCGCGCGATGCCGCGCCGGTCGCCCAGCGCCTTCGCCACCGCCTCGCCGACGGCATAGCCCGTGTCCTCGGTGGTGTGATGGAAGTCGATGTGCAGGTCGCCCGCGGCCTTCACGGTGAGATCGATCAGGCTGTGACGCGACAGTTGCTCCAGCATGTGATCGAGAAAACCGATGCCGGTCGCGACGTCGAACGAGCCCGTGCCGTCGAGCACGACCGACGCCGTGATCGAGGTCTCGCGCGTCTTGCGTTCGACGCGCGCCGTCCGGGATTTTTCCTTCGCTTTCGCCACGCGGCGCCTTTTACCAAGTCGCAAGGGTTGCGGCAAATTCGACTGCTGCCAACGATCCGTCGTCATGGCCGTGCTCGTCACGGCCATCCACGAGTTTCTTGCGTCGCTAACACACGTGGATGGCCGGGACTCGGGCCTTCGGCCGGCCCGGCCATGACGGGATAGGAGGGGCGGTCCCAAAAATCTCCGGCATTTTAGGAAAAAGTCGCGCGATTGTGGCATCGGAGGGACCGGGGCTTAACGCTCGGGCAACCACGGCCGTCCGAGGATCGCCCCATGAACAGCACGTGGCGGATGGCGGCGTTGGCCGCCTTTGCTTTGGCAGCTCCGAGCTTTGCCGGGGAGCCAAGCCGATCCTCGATCTCCTACGAGGATAATGTCACCATCAACACGGCATGCTTTGCCGCGCACGCGAAGGGCGAGGGCGCGTTCGACGATTGCGTCGCCTCGCAGATGACCCAGCTCAAGACTCATCCGGCGCCCGACCGCACCCAGCTTTCCGACGCGCAGAGCCACGCCATCGCACGCGATTGCAACTATCTGCGCCGCATCGGCATCGGCGAGTACAACGACTGCCTCACCAAGGAGGCAACGGCCGCGCCGCCCGCGCCCGACGCCGACGACAAGGACCAGATCGCGAGCGCCGCCGGCCTCGCCAAGGCGATGACCGAGCCCGAGGCGACGGTCGAGGAAGCGGCCGTGGTGCAGATGCCGCTGCCGTCCTCGGTGCTGCCGAAGCGGCCCGACCGGGTCGCGCACGACGCGCTCTCGGCCGAGGCGCTCTACAAGAAGCTCGAGCGTTCGGTGTTCGTCGTCGGCGCGGCGCGCTCGGTCGGCGACGCCCGCGCACGTGACATCGTGCAGGGTTCGGCGATCGCCATTTCCGAGCACCTGCTGCTCACCAACTGCCACGTCGTCGATCACCGGCCGCTCATCGTCCTGATGCAGGACAAGGTGATCGTCCGCGCGAAGCTCGTCGCGGCCGATACCGTGTCCGACCGCTGCGTCCTCCAGAGCGAGGGCGACGCGCTCGTACCCGTCGCCGGCGTGCGCGCCTTCACCGACATCGCGGTCGGCGAGCATGTCTATGCGCTGGGCGCGCCGCGCGCCTTGGAGCGCACCTTGACCGAGGGGCTCGTCTCGGGCCTGCGCTCGGCCAAGGGCCATAATCTCATCCAGACCTCGGCGCCGCTGTCGCCCGGCTCTTCGGGCGGCGGCCTCTTCGACGAGCGCGGCAATCTCCTCGGCATCACCACGCTCGCCTCGCTGCCGGGCTCGCAGAACCTCAATTTCGCGATCGCCGCCTCCGACTTCTGGGACTAGGCCGGCCCCGCCCCCGCGATAGGCGGTGGACGCGCGCGCCGCGCGCCACCATATTTCAGCCATGGCCGAAGCGTGGCATGGCACAACCATCTTGAGCGTGCGCAAGGACGGGCGCGTCGTCATCGCCGGCGACGGCCAGGTGACGATGGGCCAGACCATCGTCAAGTCGAACGCGAAGAAGCTGCGCCGGCTCGGCAACGGCCAGGTCATCGCCGGGTTCGCCGGCGCCACGGCCGACGCCTTCGCCCTCTTCGAGCGGCTCGAAACAAAGCTCGAGCAGCACCCCGACCAGCTCGCCCGCGCCTGCGTCGAGCTCGCCAAGGACTGGCGCACCGACCGCTATCTGCGCCGGCTCGAGGCGATGATGGCGGTGGCGGACAAGCAGGTTTCGCTCGTGCTCTCCGGCACCGGCGACGTGCTCGAGCCCGAGGACGGGCTGATCGGTATCGGCTCCGGCGGCAGCTATGCGCTGGCGGCCGCGCGCGCGCTCATCGGCGAGGCGCTCGATGCCGAGACGATCGCCCGGCGCGCAATGGCGATTGCCGCGAAAATCTGCATCTACACCAACGACCAGATCCTGATCGAGACGCTATGACCTCGGCCTTCAGCCCGCGCGAAATCGTCTCCGAGCTCGACCGCCATATCGTCGGCCAAGGCGACGCCAAGCGCGCCGTCGCGATCGCGCTCCGGAATCGCTGGCGGCGCCAGCAGCTGCCCGAGGAATTGCGCGACGAAGTGCTGCCGAAGAATATTCTGATGATCGGGCCTACGGGCATCGGCAAGACCGAGATCGCGCGCCGCCTCGCCAAGCTCGCGCAGGCGCCCTTCATCAAGGTCGAGGCGACCAAATTCACCGAAGTGGGCTATGTCGGGCGCGACGTTGAGCAGATCGTGCGCGACCTCGTCGAGATCGCGCTCGGCATGACGCGCGATCGCCTGCGCAAGGAGGTGACGGCGCGCGCCGAGCTCCGCGCCGAGGAGCGCGTGCTGGACGTTCTGGTCGGCCAGAACGCGAGCGGCGACACGAGGCAGAAATTCCGCAAGATGCTGCGCACGGGCGAGCTCGATCAGCGCGAGATCGAGATCGAGATGCAGGACACCAACATGGGGCTGCCGACCTTCGACATTCCCGGCATGCCCGGCGCGCAGATGGGCATGGTCAATCTCGGCGAGATTTTCGGCAAGGCGTTCGGCAACCGCACCAAGCCGCGCCGCATGAGCGTGGCCGACAGCTATCACGTGCTGATCCAGGAGGAGAGCGACAAGCTTTTGGATCAGGAGAAGGTGACGCGCGAGGCAGTCTCGGCGGTCGAGCAGAACGGCATCGTGTTTCTCGACGAGATCGACAAGATCTGCGGCCGCAGCGAGCACCGGTTGGGCGCCGACGTGTCGCGCGAGGGCGTGCAGCGCGATCTCCTGCCCTTGATCGAGGGAACGACGGTCGCGACCAAGCACGGCGCGGTCAAGACCGACCACATCTTGTTCATCGCCTCGGGCGCGTTCCATATCGCGAAACCTTCGGACCTGCTCCCGGAATTGCAGGGGCGGCTGCCGATCCGGGTGGAGCTCAAGCCGCTTACGCGCGACGATTTCCGCCGCATCCTCACCGAGCCCGAGGCGAGCCTCATCAAGCAGTACCGCGCGCTGCTGCAGACGGAAGGCGTGGCGCTCGACTTCACCGCGGACGCGATCGACGAATTGGCGCTCCTGGCCGAAGAGATTAACACCGCGATCGAGAATATCGGCGCGCGGCGCCTCCACACCGTGCTCGAGCGCCTCTTGGAGGAGGTGAGCTTCACCGCCTCCGACCAGCCGCCCGACACGAAAGTGACGATCGACCGCGCTTACGTGCGCGAGCGCGTCGGCGCGCTCGCCAAGAACGCCGACCTGTCGAAGTTCATTTTGTAGGGCGGCCTCTCTCCAAGCCACCCCAGTCCGTCATGCCCCGGCCTTCGTGCCGGGCATCCACGGGTTTTCACACCGGAAGGAAAACTTGGATGGCCGGGACAAGCCCGGCCATGACGAAAGAATAGCTAAGCGGCGCAAGCTCTCAGGCGGTTTGCCCCGGGACCCACTTGCGCACGGTCTTGGGCTTCTCCTCCTTCTCGCCGACGCGGAAATGATCGACGAACCGGGCGTAGCGGCGCAGCAATTCGGCGCGCTCGTCCTGGCTCATTTCCTGAAGGCGGCGGCGCGAGAAGTCGCGCTGGCGGAGATAGGCGGCTTCGGATTGCGACATGGGGCAAGTTTTACGCGAACCGGTTAAGACCTTGTTACCCGCCGCCGGGAGCGCCGCGCCGCCGGGACGGGCGCGGTCTTGACCAGCTCCAGGAGCCGCGCAATCCGCTCGGGCGGCAGTTTCCGGATGCGCTCGGCGAGCAGGTTCGCGAGCTCGGTCGCAGCGGCCGAGAGCCCGCCCGTATCGACCGTGACGCGCGGGTGCGACAGCCGCGCCAGGCGCATCAGCTCGTCGGCCTCGTCCCAGATGATGTTGAGCTGGGCGCAGATCGCCACCACCATGGCGTGCGTCGGCCGGCCGCGCTTGCCGTGCTCGAGCGCCGAGAGATAGGCCGCCGAGACACCCAGCGCCTCGGCCATGTCCTTCAACGCGATGCCGCGCTCGTCGCGGAGCTGGCGCAGGCGCACGCCAAAGGGCGTCATGGCGGCGGAGCCCTCATCGCCGCCACTCTAGCAAAGCGCGCGCGCCGGCTTCGCATGATAAAGTGGCCGCACAAAGGGGCCGCACAAAGCGACCCTGCGTGGCTCATGGGGGAACTCACCCATGCTGATCTTCCGGCAATTGTTCGATGCGCAATCCTCGACCTACACCTATCTCCTCGGCGACACCGAAGCGCGCGAGGCGGTGCTGATCGATCCCGTCTTCGAGCAGATGCGGCGCGATGCGGCGCTCGTGCAGGAGCTGGGCTTGCGGCTGCTCTGGACCTTGGAGACCCACATCCACGCCGACCACGTCACCGGCGCGTGGCTGCTGCGCCGCCGCCTCGACAGCCGGACGGCACTGGCGCGGGCAAGCGGCGCCGAGGGCGCCGACCGCCTGCTCGCAGCGGGCGACACAATCGCCTTCGGCGCACACCATCTGTCGGCGCGGGCGACGCCCGGCCACACCGACGGCTGCCTCACCTACGCGCTCGACGATCGCAGCATGGCGTTCACCGGCGATTGCCTGCTGATCCGCGGCTGCGGCCGGACCGATTTTCAGCATGGCGACGCCGTCACGATGTACCGCTCGGTGCGGCAGCAGATCTTTTCGCTGCCGGAGTCGTGCCTGCTTTATCCGGCGCACGACTATCGCGGGCTCACCGTCACCTCGGTCGCCGAGGAGCGGCGCTTCAATCCGCGCCTGGGCGGCGCCGCGTCGGCCGAGGATTTCGCCGGCTACATGGCGAACCTCAAGCTCGCGCACCCGAAGCAGATGGACGCGGCCGTGCCGGCCAACATGAAGTGCGGCCGGCCGGCCGCCGCGCCCGCACTCGGCAGCGATCCCGGCTGGGCGCCGCTCGCCTATACCTTCGCCGGCATCTGGGAAATCCAGCCGCAGGCGCTCGAGGACCTGACCGGGCCGGTTCAGGTGCTCGACGTGCGCGAGCCCAACGAGTTCGTCGGGCCCCTCGGCCATATCGCCGGCGCGATCCCGATTCCGCTGGGCGCGCTCGAGGGGCGCGTCGGCGAGCTCGCGAAAGATCGGCCCGTCGTCGCCGTGTGCCGCGCCGGCAGCCGCTCGGCGCAGGCGGTCGCGCTCCTCGCCCAGGCGGGGTTCGGCGAGGTCGCGAATCTCGCCGGCGGCATGCTGCGCTGGCGCGCC
This sequence comes from uncultured Alphaproteobacteria bacterium, assembly GCA_963729295.1. GTDB lineage: Bacteria > Pseudomonadota > Alphaproteobacteria > ATCC43930 > CGMCC-115725 > DATJLY01. The sequence continues at coordinate 477,857 of CAVSNJ010000025.1, read as the reverse complement.
GAGGGCCACCAGGTCGAGGGCGGCGCCCACTAGGCGCAGAGGGTTGGGCCGCGGCGGCGCATGCGATAAGCTGCGCTTGTCCGAGGACCGGAGGGACAGATGGCGGTGCAGTCGCTTCTGAGCTACGCGCTCACCGTGCCCGATCTCGAGGCGGGACGGAAATTCTATTCGCTTTTCGGCCTCGCGCCTCAGAACCGCGGCACCGCGTTGGCGTTCCGCTGCGATGGGCGCGAACAGGACCAGGTGCTGCTCGTCGAGGGCGCGAAGAAGCGCTTGAACCATCTGCGCTTCGGCAGCGACGAGGCCGGGATGTCCGCGATCCGCGCGCGCATGAAATCGCGTGCCGTGGCCGAGATCGACGCGCCGAGCAACGATTTCGGCGGCGGGCTCTGGCTCAGAGACCCCGATGGCCATGCGCTCAATGTCCGCGCGGAAAAGGCGCAGCCGTGGCGCAGCGCAAAACCGTTCGTCATCAACAATCCCGGCCACGCTCTCGTGCGCGGCCGCGGCTGTCCGCCGCGCCACGAGGTGCGGCCGGTGCGATTGGGCCATGTGCTGCTGCAGACGCCCGATCCCGAGCGCCTGTGCCGGTTCTATACCGAGGTGGTGGGGCTGAAGCTCACCGACCACGTGCCGGGCCTCATCGCCTTCATGCATCTGCCGCAGGGCGGCGATCATCATGTCGTGGCGGTGCTGAAATCCGACCGGCCGGGCTTCCACCACGCGAGCTTCGAGGTCGATTCGCCCGACGAGATCGGCTTGGGCGCGCAGACCGTGCTCGAGGCGGGGTATCGCAACGGCTGGGGCTTCGGGCGGCACGTGCTCGGCTCCAATTTCTTCCACTACCTGCGCGATCCGTGGATGAGCATGGCCGAGTATTTCTGCGACATCGACCAGGTCCCCGCCGACGGCTCGTGGCAGGCCGGCGAGCACGGGCCCGAGGACGCGCTCTATCGCTGGGGCCCGAAAGTGCCCGACGATTTCGACCGCAACTACGAGCTGGAGTAAGCGCGGGGGCGTTCTTCCGACATGGACAAAAACGCGCTCGCCGGCGAGACCAGCCCTTACCTGCTGCAGCACAAGGACAACCCGGTGCATTGGCAGCCCTGGGGGAGGGCCGCGCTCGATGCCGCGCGCGCGGCCGACAGGCCGATCCTGCTCTCGATCGGCTATGCCGCCTGCCACTGGTGCCACGTCATGGCGCACGAAAGCTTCGAGGACGAGGCGATCGCGCGGCTCATGAACGAGCTCTATGTCTGCATCAAGGTCGATCGCGAGGAGCGGCCCGATCTCGACACGATCTACATGCAGGCGGTGCACGCCATGGGCGAGCAGGGCGGCTGGCCGCTCACCATGTTCCTGACGCCCGCGGGCGAGCCGTTCTGGGGCGGCACATATTTCCCGCCGACCTCGCGCTGGGGAAGGCCGGGTTTTCCCGACGTGCTGCGCGCCATCTCCGAAGCGTATCACGGCAAGCGCGACCAGATCGCCACGAATGTCGGCGCGCTTCGCAAGGCGCTCGCCAAATTGTCGGAGCCCGCCGCAGGCACGGGCGCCGACGTTTCGATCGGCCTCATCGACCAGGCGGCCCTTCGTCTTGCCGAAGAGGTCGATCGCGTCGAGGGTGGTATCGGCAGCGCGCCCAAATTCCCGCAGGCGCCGCTCTTCGCGTTGCTGTGGCGCGCGGCGAAGAGGCTCAAGAACGACGGCCTCAAAAGCGCGGTGCTGACGACGCTCGACCATATTTCCCAGGGCGGCATCTACGACCATATCGGCGGCGGCTTCGCGCGCTATTCGGTCGATGCGCGCTGGCTCGTGCCGCATTTCGAGAAGATGCTCTACGACAACGCGCTTCTGATCGAACTTCTCAGCGGCGCGTGGCAGGAGACGGGCTCGAAGCTCTATGCCGCGCGCGTCGCCGAGACGATCGAATGGGCCGAGCGCGAGATGCTGTGCCCCGAGGGCGGATTCGCCTCGAGCCTCGATGCCGACAGCGAGCACGAGGAAGGGAAATTCTATGTCTGGAGCGAAGCCGAGATCGATCGCCTGCTCGGGCCGCGCGCGCAGCGCTTCAAGCCGATTTACGACGTAACCGCGGGCGGCAACTGGGAAGGGAAGACGATCCTAAATCGCCTCAACCATCTTGCACCGCTCGAGGACGCGCCGGAAGAAGAGCTGCGCGCGGCGCGAGCGATCTTGTTCGACGCACGAGCGAGCCGTGTGCGGCCCGGCCTCGACGACAAGGTGCTGGCCGATTGGAACGGGCTGATGATCGCCGCTTTTGCGGTTGCCGGCAGCGCCTTCGGGCGCGCCGATTGGCTCGATCGCGCCGCATCCTCGTTCGATTTCGTCGTGCAGAATCTCGGCGGCGCGGACGGGCGGCTCGCACACGCATGGCGCGAGGGAAAGCGCGCGCACACGGCCGTGCTCGACGATTACGCCAACATGAGCCGCGCCGCGCTTCTGCTCTACGAGGCGACGGGCGCGGTGCGCTTTCTCGAGGCGGCGCGGCGTTGGGTCGAGATTTGCGATGCGCACTATCGCGACCCGCGCGGCGGATATTTCTTCACCGCCGACGACGCCGAGGCGCTCCTCGTCCGCACCAAGCAGGCGATGGATCAGCCGAACCCGTCCGGCAACGGCACGCTCGTCGAAGTGTTCGCGCGGCTCTATCACCTGACCGGCGAGGCGAAGTTCCGCGCGCGCGCGGAGGAAGTGATCGCCGCATTTGCCGGCGAGCTGCAAAGAAACCTGTTCGGCCTCGCGACGCTCCTCAATGGCGCGGAGCTTTTGCAGCACGCGCTGCAAATCGTCATCGTCGGCGAGCGCCAGGACGCCGACACGCAGGCCATGGTGCGCGCCGTCAGCGCGGCACCTTTGCCGGCCAAGGTTCTGCTCGTCGTGGCGCACGGGGCGGAGCTTCCCGAAGCCCATCCGGCGGCCGGCAAGGGATCAATCGGCGGCCGCGCCACAACCTATCTCTGCGAGGGCACGACATGCTCGCTTCCCTTGAACGATCCGGCGGCGCTCGCGGCGGCGCTCGCCCGGCGCTGATGCGGAAACTCTCCTTCGAGACGCGCTTCGGCCGCCTCACCATCGGCGAGGACGAGGACCGGATCGTGGCGCTCGATTGGGGCGGCCGCGCCATGGGGAAGCCGTCGCCGCCCCTCCTCGAAGCGAAGCGCCAGCTGCTCGAATACCTCGCCGGCCGGCGCAAGAAATTCGACCTGCCGTTGGCGCCCGACGGCACCGCGACCGAGCTCCGCGTGTGGCAGCTCATGGCCGAGATCCCGTTCGGCGAGACGCGGACCTACGGCGATCTTGGCAAGGCGCTCGCGATGGCGCCGCGCGCCGTGGGCCAGGCGTGCGGGCGCAATCCGCTGCCGATCTTCATTCCGTGCCATCGCGTCGTCGGTTCGCACGGCGCGCTCGGCGGCTATAGCGGCGGCGAGGGCGCGGAGACGAAGCGCCGCCTGCTGCAGCTTGAGCACGCGCTACTGCTGTAGCGCCGGGGGCAGAAGCCCGAGCACGCTCACCACGGCCAGAACCAGAAGCGCGAGCACCTGTTCGAGTGCGACCCGGCGCGCGAGCGCGGCGACCGCCGCGGGATTCCGCGCGATCACCTGCGGCGTGAGCGTGAGGCGATTGCCGAGCGCCACCGTAATCATCGTCAGCACCAGCGCGATCTTGACGAGAAGCACGCGGCCATAAGGCGTCGAAAGCAACTCACCCGTGCTGCCGACGAGGAAGATGCTGTTGCCGATCCCGCTCAGCACCAGGACGCTCACGACGAGATATCCGACACGCGAGTAAAGCGGCAGCATGGTGCGCACGGCACTTTCGAGCGCAGGCGACGGCTCCGCCCGCGCGCGCCCAAGCAGATGGAACAGCGCCGGTAGGCTGCCGAGCCACAGGCCGCCGGCGAGAAGATGAAGCACCTGCACGACGAGCTGCGTGGCGCCCGGATGCATCACCGCGTGGCCGGCCCAGGCGAGGCTCGCGATGTGGGCGGCCGCAAGCAGCAGGACGAGCGCCAGCGCGAACGTGCCGTGCAGAACCACGAGAGCCGCGAGAAGCGCCGCTTCGAGCCCGAAGTGCCAGAGCCAGACATGGCCGAATAGTGTCTCGAACAGTACGGCGCTGACGGTGTCGCGGTCTAAAGCTCCGGACCAGCTGCCGTCCATCGAGGCCGCTTCGAGATCGAGCCACAACGCTGCCGAAACAAACGCCGCGATTGCCGCAGCGATGAGGGCGTGCCGCAGCCAGCGTGCGAAATTGTGCTCGGCTGCGGCAAAGCCGAGGCAACGGAACTGAAGCCCAAGCGCGAAGGCAGACGATCCGAACAGCACCATCGCCGCCGCGAAGTGGACAAGCCGCGCGGCGGCGAGTGCCACCTCGATCCCGCTCAAGGACCCTTAACCGTGAAAGTGAAATCGCCCTCGGTGCGATGCGTATCGATCGAGACGACGTGCCAGGTCACGCGGTAGGCGCCCGGCGGCAGCTTTGTCACGTCGAGTACCAAAAGCTTCGGATCGGACGGATCGACCTTCGCCTTGCCCTTGCCCATCGCATGTCCCTGCGCGTCGGTCACGTCAATGGTGCTGAAGGCCGGCTCGAGCGCCTCGGTGAACCAGATGCGGACCTGCGCGGGCGCCGTCGCGACGGTGCTGCCGACAGCCGGCTCAGAATGATCGGGAAAGGCGTGCGCTCGCGCCGACGCGCCGCCGAAGACGAGGGCCGCCGCCAGGACGGCAGCGAACAGACTCTGTTTCATGGCCATCACCATTGCAGCAGCGGCCGGCCGATCGAGTTGGGGAAGAGGTCGTCGAGGAACATGTGGAACTGCACCAGGGCGCCGAGCCCGTGCCCTTGGCCCTGGCCGTAGGGAATGAGCGCCTCGGCGCCGATCTGGTAAAACTGGCCGGCCCAGATCAGGCCCGGCGCCACCAGGCCGGTCGTCGCGTTCCCCATCGCGTTCGTTGCGCCCATGACGGCGTTGCGGTTGAAGGGCGTCGCCGAGGTGATCTCGACGAGCGGGACCATGCGGTCGAACGGCGCCTTCAATCCGACGTCGCGAACATGGTGCTCGAGATATTCGAGGCTATATTCGATGGCGAAGCCGGCGTTGAAGACGTTCTGATTGAGCGCGCCGGCGCTGTTGACGCGGGTCGGAAAATCCACGCTGATATTGCTGGTGATCGCGAACGGGCGCAGCCACGGCAGGCTGTCCGGCAGGTCGCCGAACCCTTTGCCGAAATCGATGCCGGGCGAGATCGTGGTGTGGTCGTCCGCCATACCCTGATGCACCGCGCCGGTATGCGCCCAGGTGACGCCGAGATTGGCAAGCGCCATGAATTCGTGCTGCGGATTGATGAAGAGCTGATACTGCGCGCCGGTGGTAAGGCTGCCGAAGCCATGCATCGCTGCCGCGCCCTGCGGCTGGAAATAGTTCCATTCGTACTGCGCCGTGAGGCCGAATGTTGGCGTCAAGCGCTTCGAGATATCGGTCTCGATCGAGTACGATTGCGTTCCCGTCGCGTCGGTCGGATTGCGCGTGAGCGTCGGCAGCGACATCTCGTCGGCGACGAACGGGTCATCCGTCTCGAGCGTCGCCGGAAAGAACCGGTCGCCGGCGAAGCCGTGCGCGCCCGCTGGACCGGCGTATTGCGTGAGGACGGCGGCGAGCGCGGCCGTCGAACATACTGCGAGTCTCATGATCTCTCTCCATTCCGCTGGCTCAAGGAAAAGCGCGCGACGGCGCGAGAGCGCCGTGCGCGGTCCGTCACGTGAGGCTCAGGCCAGCGGTGGAGCGCGCGAGCGATAGGAGAGGGGATTTGCCTCGTGCGGCGCGCCGATTGCGGCGAGGACCGCGAACGGCGCCTCGTGCGCGAAGGCCGGGGGCGCCGGCCCGTCGGGCGCAGGCGCCCCGAGCGCCGATGCGACGGCGAGCGCCGCGCACAGCGGGCAGGCCGAAAGGCTGCATGGGTGCGCGGGCGCGCCGGCGGGGCTTGACGAGCCGTCGTGGATGCAGAGGCTTTGGCCGATGAGTTCGTCTGCCGCCTGTTCCGCGGCGAGCGCGCGCTGATCGACCAGGATGAAGAGCGGGATCGCCGCCTGGAGCGCAAGCGCGACAAAGGCGAGGCGAAGCCCCCATGCGCGCAACTGCCCCCGCATCCGCATCATCGCGCCGAGCATATCACGGAAGCCGGCCCCGTGACTCGTCTCTTCGCGGCGGCTACTCTTCCCGCCACATCACAAACGAGGGAGCGATCCATGCCGCACGCCATCCGCATCCACACAACCGGCGGCCCGGAAGTGATGCAGTGGGAGGAGGTGCAGGTCGGCGCCCCCGGACCGGGCGAGGCGCTCATCCGCCAGAGCGCGGTCGGGGTCAATTTCGTCGACGTCTACATGCGCACCGGGCTCTACCCGAGCAGCTTGCCGACGGGGCTCGGCGCCGAAGGTGCGGGCGTGGTCGAGGCGGTCGGCTCGGGCGTCGATTACCTGAAGAAGGGCGATCGCGTCGCTTACGGCAGCTCGCCGCTTGGCGCCTATGCCGAGGCGCGGGTGATCCCGGCGGACCGGCTCGTCAAGCTGCCCGACTCGATCGACGACAAGCGCGCCGCGGCGATGATGCTGAAGGGCCTCACCGCGCAATATCTCCTGCGCCAGACCTACAAGGTGAAGAAGGGCGACACGATCCTGGTTCAGGCCGCGGCGGGCGGTGTCGGGCTTATTCTGTGCCAATGGGCGAAGCATCTCGGCGCCACCGTCATCGGCACGGTCGGCAGCGACGACAAGGCGAAGCTCGCCAAGGCCAATGGCTGCGACCATCCGATCGTCTATACGCGCGAGGATTTCGTGAAGCGCGTTGCCGAGCTGACCGACGGCAAGAAGCTGCCCGTCGTCTATGACGGCGTCGGCAAGGACACTTTCATGAAGTCGCTCGATTGCCTCGCGCCGTTCGGCCTCGCGGTTCTGTTCGGCAACGCTTCGGGGCCGGTCGACAATTTCAATACCGGCATCCTGGCCGCGAAAGGCTCGCTCTATCTGACGCGCCCGACGCTCAACACCTATGGCGCCAAGCGCGAGACCATGGTGCAGATGGCGAACGAGCTGTTCGACGTGGTGCAGAAGGGCGCGGTCAAGATCGAGGTGAACCAGACCTATCCGCTGCGCGAGGCCGGGCGCGCCCATCGCGACCTCGAGAGCCGCAAGACCACGGGCTCCTCGGTGCTGACGGTGTAGAAGGAAGAAGAGCGGTCAGCTGTCAGCCATCCGCTATCCGCTATCAGTAAAACGGCGCCACCCCCGGGGCTTGTCCCGGGGATCCATGCGTGGATGGCCGGGACAAGCCCGGCCATGACCATTTTTACTCGCTGACGGCTGAAAGCTGATCGCTGATCGCTACGTATTCATCGCCTCGAAGAACTCGTGGTTGTTCTTCGACTGGCGCAGCTTCTCGATCAGGAACTCGAGCCCGTCCATGGTGCCCATCGGCATCAGCACGCGGCGCAGCACCCACATCTTCGACAGCACCGCCTTGTCCACGAGCAGCTCTTCCTTGCGCGTGCCGGACTTCGTGATGTCGAGCGCGGGGAATGTGCGCTTGTCGGCGACCTTGCGGTCGAGCACGATTTCCGAATTGCCGGTGCCCTTGAACTCCTCGAAGATCACCTCGTCCATGCGCGAGCCGGTGTCGATCAAGGCGGTTGCGATGATGGTGAGCGAGCCGCCCTCCTCGATGTTGCGCGCGGCGCCGAAGAAGCGCTTCGGCCGCTGCAAGGCGTTGGCATCGACGCCGCCCGTCAGCACCTTGCCCGAGCTCGGCACGACCGTGTTGTAGGCGCGCGCGAGGCGCGTGATCGAATCGAGCAGGATCACGACGTCGCGCTTGTGCTCGACGAGGCGCTTGGCCTTCTCGATCACCATCTCGGCGACCTGGACGTGGCGCACCGCCGGCTCGTCGAAGGTCGAGCTCACGACCTCGCCCTTGACGGTGCGCGCCATGTCGGTCACTTCCTCGGGCCGCTCGTCGATCAGGAGCACGATGAGATAGATCTCGGGGTGGTTCGAGGCGACGGCGTGCGCGATGTTTTGCAGCATCACCGTCTTGCCGGTGCGCGGCGGCGATACGATCAAGGCGCGCTGGCCCTTGCCCAAGGGCGTGATGAGGTCGATGACGCGCGGCGTCAGGTCCTTGCGCGTCGGATCCTCGAGCTCGAGCTTGATCTTCTCCTCGGGATAGAGCGGCGTCAGGTTGTCGAAATTGATGCGGTGGCGGACCTTGTCGGGCTCGTCGAAATTGATCTCGTTGACTTTGAGGAGCGCGAAATAGCGCTCGCCTTCCTTGGGCGAGCGGATCTGGCCCTCGACCGTGTCGCCCGTCCTGAGCCCGAAGCGCCGCACCTGCGAGGGGCTCACATAGATGTCGTCGGGTCCCGGCAGATAGTTTGCCTGCGGGCTTCGCAGGAAGCCGAACCCGTCCTGCAGGACTTCGAGAACCCCGTCGCCGTAGATCGCCTGGTCGTTGTCGGCGAGCTGCTTCAGGATCGCGAACATGATGTCCTGCTTCCTGAGCGAGGACGCGTTCTCGATATGCAGTTCCTCGGCGAAGTGCAGCAATTCGGCCGGGGATTTGGCTTTGAGTTCCTGGAGATTCATGAGGGTTCGCTGGGAGAGGGTGGGAAGGCGCGCCCGAAAGCCTGTCGCCGGAATGGCGAACGATCCGCGCTTGCGACCGAATGTTGTGTTTTTGGATTTTGATTGCGACTGGCGATTCAGTCGCCGCGGCGGGTCTCAGTATCTAATCGAAAAGCGGCGCCTAAGTCAAATGCCAATCGTGCAATGCTCAAAACGGGCGGACCACGACCATGACGACGGCGACGATGAGGAGCAGGGTTGGCAATTCGTTTACCACCCGGAAGAACGCGGCCGAGCGCCGGTTGCGGTCTTCGGCGAACGCTTTTCGCCACCGGGCGAAGCTATAATGCAGCGCGGTCAGGCCCAGGACCGCGGCAAGCTTTATGTAAATCCACCAGGCGCCCCAATCGACCGCGCCCGGCGTCGCCGCGAGCGCGATCCCGAACAGGTAGGTGCCGACCAGCGCCGGGTTCATGATGCCGCGCAGGAGCCGCCGCTCCATGACCTTGAAGGTGTCCGACGCGTCGGAGCCGGGCCGCGCGCCGGCGTGATAGACGAAGAGCCGCGGCAGATAGAGGAGCCCCGCCATCCAGGCAATGACGCTCAGGATGTGCAGCACCTTGAGCCACGGATAGAGCGCGCTCATGGTTCGCTCCCGCCGCCGCACGGGCAGAACGCAAAATCTTGCGGGCAGAGCCGCCGGCCGGAGGCCGGTGCGATGCCCACCTTGCCGCTCGCGGCTCGAACCAGCGCCGCAAGCTCGGCGATGAAATCCGCATCGTCGCTCACCGTCGGCACCCGCACATAGCGCGGCACACCCGCCGCGCTCGCGACGCGGCCATAGTCGAGATCGAGCTCGACCAGCGTTTCGGAATGTTCGGACACGAACGCGATCGGCGCGACGATGAGCCCGACACGATCGGCGCCTGCGCGGCGGATTTCCGCGTCGGTCGCGGGCTTCAGCCAAGCGAGCGGCCCGACCCTGCTCTGGTAGCAGACCACGATCTCGGGCCGCCCGCCCGCCCGCCCAGCCGTGCGCCGACCGCGGCCGCGGTCGCTTCGATCTGCCAGCGATAGGGGTCGCCCTTCGCGACGATGCGTTCCGGCAGGCCGTGCGCCGACAGAAGGATGCGCAGCGGCACATCCTTGGGCCATGCGGCGAGCGCAGTCTCGATCCGTTTGCTGAGCGCGGCGATGAAGCCCGCGCCGGTCGGATAGCAGCACAGCGCGCGCACCGGCGCGTCGAGCCCGGCTTGCGCTGCCGCCTCGCGCCAGGCGGCGAGCGAGGATCCCGTCGTCGTGCTCGAATACTGCGGATAGAGCGGCAGCAGCACGATCTCGTCGGCGCCCCACGCCTTCGCTGCCGCCACCGCGTCCTCCGTCAGCGGCGGCCAATAGCGCATGGCGATGAAGGTGCGGAAGCCGGGGCCGAGCGCCGCCTCGAGCGCCGTCGCCTGCGTGGCCGTGTTGGCGACGAGCGGCGAGCCGCCGCCCATCCGCGCATAGATATCGCGCGCGACCTCGCGCCGGCGGCGCGCGATGAACTTCGCCAGCGGCCAGCGCAGCACCGCGGGCAATGCGATGATGGCCGGGTCGTTGAACAGATTGAACAGGAACGGTTCGACGGATTGGAGCTTGTCCGGCCCGCCGAGATTGAACAGCACCACGGCGCAGCGTGTCATGGAGCGCGGCGCAGCAATTCGGCGAGCTGCGACACATGCGCGACCGGCGTCTCGGGCAGGACGCCGTGGCCAAGATTGAACACGAACGGCCCGTCGCGGAACGACGCGACGATCGCGCTCGCCGCCTGCTCGAGCCGCGCGCCCCCGGCCAGCAAGATCGCCGGATCGAGATTGCCTTGCACCGGCACGAGGCTCTGCAACGTCTTGCGCGCGATCGCCGGCGGCACGCTCGTATCGAGGCCGAGCGCGGTAACGCCGGTTTCGCTCGCATAGGCGCGGTACATCAATCCCGCACCACGCGGAAAGCCGATCACCGGCGTCGCCGGATGCCGCTTCCTCAATGCCGCGACGATCCGGCGCGTTGGCGCAATGACGAGGTGCCGAAAACTCGGCTCGTCGAGCGCGCCAGCCCAACTGTCGAAAAGCTGCACGGCATCAGCGCCGGCTTCGATCTGTGCCGACAGATGCTCGATCGTGGCTTCGGTGATCTTGTCGATCAACCCGCCGAACCCTTCGGGATCGGTGAAGGCCCAGCTCTTCGCATGAGCGAAATCGCGGCTCGTGCCGCCCTCGACCATGTAGGTCGCGACGGTCCACGGGCTTCCGGCAAAGCCGATGAGAGCGGTCTCCCGCGGCAAGACATTCGCCACCCGCCGCACAGTCTCGTAGACCGGTTGAAGCCGTTCCGGGGCGTCCTTGACCGTCAGATCCGCCGCCGCTTCGGCCGTCCTTACCGGCGCGAGCACCGGGCCTTCGCCGTCGCGGAATGCGACCGTCTGGCCCAGCGCATGCGGCACCACCAGGATGTCCGAGAACAGGATCGCCGCATCCATGCCGAAGCGGCGGATCGGCTGGAGCGTCGCCTCGGCGGCGAGCTCGGGCGTGAGGCAGAGATCGAGGAAAGTGGCGGCGCTCTTCCTTAACTCGCGATATTCCGGCAGGTAGCGCCCGGCCTGGCGCATCAGCCAAAACGGCGGAACGGGCAAGGTTTCGCCGGCGAGCGCCCGCAGAAGCGGTTTCGACGCGGCCCTTTGCTCCCGCTGTTCCATTCGCTGCTCTTACCTCTACTTATTTAGAATCTAAAGATAGTGGTAGTAGTTGGGGTCATGCGTATCGGGGATTACCGACTCCTCTGAATCGATCCCGAATGGAGGGCGGTCAGCGCGCCGTCTGCGGTAAAACCGTGTATAAGGCGCGGGCGAAGGGCGGAAGCTGCCGACTCCGCACGAGATGAAAGGCAGGGATAACGTGGATCGTTTGTGCGGCCCAGACGGCAATCCCCGAGTCGCGAAGGGTGGCCATGCGTTCCGCACCGGGCAGCAATCGTCTGTATGGATAGACCCCGAGTGGGGATCATTTCGCGGTGAGGGCCGACCCCTTGGGATAAGTCAGCCTTATCCCCAGAAGGGGGTAAGGTGAGCGCCTTCCATCTCCATCTCGTCTCGGACTCGACCGGCGACACGGTTCATGCCGTGGCGCGCGCCTGCCTCGTCCAGTTCGAGGGCGCCGAGGCGATCGAGCACATTTGGTCGATGGTGCGCACCAAGAGCCAGATCGAGCGGGTGGTGCAGGGCGTCTCGCTCAATCCCGGCGTCGTCCTTTATACGCTCGTCAACGAGGAGCTGCGCGAGCCGCTGGTCGACGGCTGCCGCAAGCTGTCGGTGCCGACCATTCCCGTGCTCGACCCGGTGATCGGGGCGCTTGCCTCTTATCTCGGGCGGCAGAGCCGCGGCTTGCCCGGGCAGCAGCATCTGCTCGACGCCGAGTATTTCCAGCGCATCGACGCCATGACCTTCGCCTTGAACCATGATGACGGCCAATCGGTCTGGGGCCTCAACGACGCCGACGTGATCCTCGTCGGCGTGTCGCGCACGTCGAAGACGCCGACCTGCATCTATCTCGCCAATCGCGGCATCAAGGCGGCGAACGTGCCGGTCGTGCCGAGCGTGGCGCTGCCGCCGGAGCTGTTCGCGGTGACGCGCCCGCTGGTCGTCGGATTGACCAACGATCCCGAGCGCCTCATCCAGGTGCGCCAGAACCGCATGACGCAGCTGCGCCAGGACGCAGAGCACACGGACTACACCGATCTTGATGCCGTGCGTGAGGAAGTGCTGTTTGCGCGCCGCATCTTCGCCGAGCGGCGCTGGCCGGTGATCGACGTGACGCGCCGCTCGATCGAGGAGACGGCGGCGGCGATCCTGAAGCTCAACGCGCGGCGCCAGGGCCTCGAGACATGAGGCTCGTGCTCGCCTCCGAAAGTACTGCGCGCCAACGCCTCCTGGCCGCGGCCGGCGTTGAGTTCTCGGCCGAGCCCGCCGGGATCGACGAAGCTGCGCTGAAGCGGTCTTGCCGCGAGCGCGGCGAGAGCGCGGCGCAGTGCGCGCTGGCGCTCGCCGGGGCCAAGGCCGCGCGGGTGGCCGAGCGCCGCCAGGACGCCGTCGTCATCGGCGCCGACCAGATCCTCGACTGCGAAAAAACCTGGTTCGACAAGCCGCATGATCTTGCCGATGCGCGCGCGCAGCTTGTGCGGCTGCGCGGGCGCGAGCACGAGCTCGTGACGGCCGCCGTGGCGATGGCGCGCACGGACATCCTGTGGCAGCACGTCGCTACGGCGCGGCTCGTCATGCGCCGCTTCAGCGATGCGTTCCTCGAGCGCTATCTCGCGGCGATGGGCGAGCGCGTGCTGCGCACCGTCGGCGGCTACGAGCTCGAAGGCTTGGGCGCGCAGCTCTTCGAAGGCGTGGACGGCGACTATTTCGCCATCTTGGGATTGCCGCTGCTACCGCTCCTGGCCTATCTGCGCGAACGCGGCGCGCTCGCGCCATGAGCCTCACCGGCGCCGCCAAGATCGCCGGCGTCATGGGTTGGCCGGTGGCGCATTCGCGCTCGCCGGCGCTGCACGGCTTCTGGCTCGCCGAGCACAAGATCGACGGCGCCTATGTGCCGATGCCGGTCGAGCCCAAGAATCTGCGTGCGGCGCTGACGGCGCTGCCGGCGCTGGGCTTCGCCGGCTGCAATCTCACCCTGCCGCACAAGGAGGCGGCGCTCGAGATCGTCGATGAGATCGACGGTTCAGCGGAGCGCGCCGGCGCCGCCAACACCATCGTGGTCGGGCCCGGCGGCAGGCTCAGCGCTCGCAACTCCGACATTTTCGGCTTCCTGGCGGCGTTGCGCGAAGGCGCGCCCGGCTGGCGCGCGGGCGACGGCCCCGCGGTTCTGGTCGGCGCGGGCGGTGGCGCGCGCTCGGTGGCGGCGGCGCTCCTCGACGATGGCGCGCCGGAGATCCGTCTCGTCAACCGCACGACGGCGCGCGCCGCGGCGCTGGCGCACGAGCTTGGCGGCAAGATCGCGGTGCTCCCGTGGGAAGAGCGCGCCGCCGCGCTCGCGGGTGCGGCGCTCCTCGTCCATGCGACGAGCCTCGGCCTCGAAGGCAGGACCGCGCTCGACCTGCCGCTCGACCGCCTGCCGCGCGACGCGGTGGTGAACGACATCGTCTATGTGCCGCTCGAGACGCCGCTCCTGGCCGCGGCGCGGGCGCGCGGCAACCGCGTCGTCGATGGGCTTGGCATGCTCCTGCATCAGGGCCGGCCGGGCTTCGCGGCGTGGTACGGCGTCATGCCCGAGGTCACGCCCGCGCTGCGCCAGGCGATGCTGAAGACGTTCGCGCGATGAAGATCCTCGGCCTCACCGGCTCGGTCGGCATGGGCAAGAGCACGGCCGCCGCCATGTTCGCGCCGCATGCGCGTGCCGGTGTTCGACGCCGACGCCGCGGTGCATCGGATGCTGGCGCCCGGCGGCGCTGCGGCCGCGCTCGTCGCGCAGGCGTTTCCGGGCGTCGCGCGCAAAGATGGCGGCATCGACCGGCGCGCCTTGGGCGAGCGCGTCTTCGGCGACCGCCAGGCGCTCGCCCGGCTCGAGCGCATCCTCCATCCGCGCGTCGCCGCGGCCGAGCGGCGTTTCGTGCACCGCGCGCGGGCGGCGCGCCGGGACCTCGTCGTGCTCGACGTGCCGCTCCTTTACGAAAGCCACGGCGAGCGGCGCTGCGACGCCGTCGTCGTCGTGTGGGCGCCGCCGCAGATCCAGCGCGCGCGCGTGCTGAAGCGGCCCGGCATGACGGCGGCGCGCCTCGCCTTCCTCCGCGCGCAGCAGACGAGCGAGCGAGAAAAGCGCCGCCGCGCCGACTTTCTCGTGCCGAGCGGACTTGGCCGGGCGCTCACCTGGCGCGGGCTCGCCCGCGTCGTGCGCGCGCTCAGGCCCCGCGAAAGCGATGGCGCGGCTTAGGCGCCCCGTGATAAAACCTGCGGCGTTTGGGGAGTAGCCGACCGGCGCGTTTCGCGTCCGGGCCGTGCGTCAACATGCTTGGCGATGAGCCATGGCGCACGGGGCCCCTTTGGGCATGGCGAGACCAACGGCAGCGCGCAGTCCGATCCGAGCGGAGGCGTGGCGGCCGTGGTCTCGCGGGCTCGGGGGCAAGCATGCACGCCTTCGTCGTCGCCATCGCCACGATCGCCATCACCGAAATCGGCGACCGCACGCAGCTTTTATCGCTGGCGCTCGCGGCGCATTACCGCAAGCCGTGGCCGATCATCGCCGGCATCCTGGTCGCGACGATCGCCAACCACACCGTCGCCGGCGCGCTCGGGCGCTCGCTCGGCGCGGTCCTGACGCCGCGCGTGCTCGACGGTCTCGTGGGCGTGAGCATGCTGGCGATGGCGCTCTGGGTGCTGCATGCGGATACGTTGAAAGGCGGCAATCCGCACATCAGCAACAAGGGCGCGTTCCTCGCCACGTGCGTCGCCTTCTTCGTCGCCGAGATCGGCGACAAGACGCAGATCGCCACGCTCGCGCTTGCGGCCGCATATCCCAATCTCGTCGCCGTCGTCGCCGGCACCACCGCCGGCATGCTGATCGCGAACGTGCCGGCCGTCTTCATCGGCGACGCGCTCTCGGACAAGCTGCCGATCCGGGCGATGAATTTCGTGGCCTCGATCGTGTTTGCCGTGCTCGGCGCCGTCTTTCTCGCGCGCGCGCTTCTCGCGTGAGGCGATTTTCGCTTGCCTCCGCGATTCGCCCGCCGGTAGAATTTTGCGATGCGCGAGATCGTGCTCGACACCGAGACGACGGGCCTCGAACCCGATGCCGGCCATCGCATCGTCGAGATCGCCTGCATCGAGCTTCTGAACCACCTGCCGACCGGCAAGGTGTTTCATCGCCATGTCAATCCCGAGCGCATGATGCCGGCGGAAGCGCTCCTGGTGCATGGGCTCGATGACGCGTTTCTCGCGCGCCATCCGGTGTTCGGCGCGATCGCCGACGAGCTTTTGGAGTTCCTCGGCGCGGGGCCGCTCGTCATCCACAATGCCGAGTTCGATGTGCGCTTCCTCAATGCTGAGCTGAAGCGCCTGGGGCGCCCGGCGCTCGCCTGCGGCGTCACCGATACGCTGGCGCTGGCGCGGCGCCGCTATCCTGGCGCGCCGGCGAGCCTCGATGCGCTGTGCCGCCGCTTCGCCATCGATCTGTCCGCGCGCGAGAAGCACAGCGCGCAGCTCGATTGCGAGCTTCTGGCCACGGTTTATCTCGAGCTCATCGGCGGGCGTCAGCCGGGCCTCGACCTCGCCGCCGATACGGCGTCAGCGCGGAACGGCGGCGTCGAGCGCCCGGTGCGCGCGCCGCGCCCGCACGCGGCGACAGCCGACGAGCGTGCGGCGCACGCGGCGTTTCTGGAGAAGCTGTCGCGGCCGATCTGGCGCGGCGGCTGAGCCCCTAGAGCGCGATCCGACCGGTGAATCGCGCTCTCATCATTGAATTAGAGACGGATTCACGCCTGATGGAATCGCCGGAGCGATTCCATCAAGGGCGATCCGGCTCTAGGCGACGGCGGTCTGGCCCTGCGCGCGCTCCTGCTGCTGGCGCAGGAGGTCGGCGAAATCGATCGGGCGCAGCAGGAGCGGCATGAATCCGCCCTCGCGCGTCGCGTTGGCGATGATGGCGCGCGCGAACGGAAAGAGGATGCGCGGCGTCTCGACCAGCAGGATCGGCCCCAGATTCGCCTCGGGCACGTTCTGCACCGTCACGATGCCGCAGTAGGCGAGCTCGACGAGGAACACGCGCTCGGCCCCGGACTTGGCGTCGGCGTTGATCGTGAGCGTCACTTCGTAGAGGCCCTGCGCCACGGTCTGCGCCTTGACGTCGACGCCGATCTGCACTTCCGGCTGCGTCTGCGTCTGCAACAGGCTTTGCGGCGCGCGCGGATTCTCGAACGACAGGTCCTTCACGTACTGCGCGTTGATCAGCACCATGGGCTGCGTCGATTGGGCGCCGGGTTGGGCGCCTTGCGCGCCCGCGCCGGGCTGAGGCGTCGTCCCGCCGTTGGTTTCCGCCATGAGAGAAGCTCCCGCTGCGATCTCGCTCGCTAGCATGGATCGGCGCGGGTGACAATCGCCGCTTCTTGCCGTTCCGGCCCGGAACGCCTATGTGAGTCGTGATGGACAACGGCTACCAGCTCATCGACATCCTGCTCTTTGCCGGGATCGCCGGGTTCCTGGTGTTTCGCCTCCGGAGCGTGCTGGGCCGCCGCACCGGGCTCGAGCAGCGCCGCGACCCGTTCCAGCCGCCGCCCGCGCCGCCGCCCGCCGGAGCACCGGCCGCCCCGCCGCGGCTCCGCGCCGTCAATGGCGGCGCAGCGCCCGCCGACGCCTCGCCCGCCGGCGCGGCTCCCGCCGGGCCGTCCGCCACGCTCAAGGCGGCCGATCCGAGCTTTGCCGACGACCCGTTCCTGCAAGGCGCGCGCGGCGCCTTCGAGATCATCGTCAACGCCTTTGCCAAAGGCGACAAGGCGGTGCTCGCCCCCTTGCTCAGCAAGGAGGTGAGCCAGAGTTTCCTGGGCGCGATCGACGCGCGCCGCGCCGCCAACGAGACGATGGAGACGAAACTCGGGGCGATCAAATCCGCCGAGATCGTCGACAGCGCGGTCGAAGGCTCGACCGGCTTCGTCACCGTCAAGTTCGTGACCGATCAGGCGAACGTCACGCGCGCCGCCGACGGCAAGATCGTGGACGGCGACCCCGACCGCGTCAGCGAGCATGTCGATTTCTGGACCTTCGCCCGCTCGCTGCGCGCGCGCGACCCCAACTGGATGCTGGTCGCAACCAAAAGCCCGTGACCACGGCGCAAGCGGCGGCCGCAGCACTTCTGCTCGCGCTCGCCGCGTGCGCGCCGCGCGTGCCGGTGCCGCCGCCGCCGCCGCATCTCACGCTTGCGCCCGCATCCTTCGCCGAGCTGCGCGGCTGGAGCGACGACGCCACGGCCGAGGCGCTTCCGGCAGTGCAAAAATCCTGCGCCCTCATCGAGGCGCTCGCGCCCGACCAGCCGCTCGGACCGGGCGGCGTCGCCGGACGTGCGGGCGATTGGCGCGGCGTTTGCGATGCTGCGCGTGCGCTCGGTCCGGTCAGCGATGCGGCCGCGCGGCAATTCTTCGCGGCGAATTTCGTGCCGATGCGCGTCGGCAACAATGGCGACGCGAACGGACTGTTCACGGGCTATTTCGAGCCCGAGCTGTCGGGCGCGCGCACGCCCGGCGGAAAATTCACCGTGCCGCTCTTGCGGCGCCCGCCCGATCTGGTGGCGGTCGATCTCGGCCTCTTTCGCCCCGACTGGCGCGGCGAGCGGCTCGCCGGCCGCGTCGTCAACGGCGCGCTTCGCCCCTACGAGACGCGCGGCGAGATCGAGCGTGGCGCGCTCGACCGCATGAACCTCGCATTCCTGTGGGTGGACAGTGCGGTCGATGCCTTCGTCCTGTCGATCCAGGGTTCGGGCCGCGTGCGCCTTGCGGATGGAACGCTGATCCAGCTCGGCTATGACGGCCAGAACGGCCGCCCCTATGTGCCGATCGGCCGGATTCTGGTCGAGCGCGGCGAGCTCGCGCAGGAGGATGTATCGCTGGCATCGATCCGCGCCTGGCTTGCGGCGCATCCGGACAAGGCGCGCGCGCTGATGGACGAGAATCCGGCCTACGTCTTCTTCCGCGAACTCACGACCGACGGTCCGCTCGGCGCCGAGGGCGCGGTGCTGACCGCCGGGCGAAGCCTCGCGGTCGATCCGGCGTTCCTGCCGTTGGGCGCGCCGATGTGGCTCGACGCGGCGCAGGACGGCCTCGCCCTCCGCCGGCTCGTCGTGGCGCAGGATACGGGCGGCGCGATTCGCGGGCCGGTCAGGGGCGATCTCTTCTGGGGCTTCGGCGCCGCGGCCGAGTTGTCCGCGGGGAGGATGCGCGCGGAAGGCGCCTATTACCTGTTATTGCCGCGCCAGGTTGCCCCGGAGGCAGCGAAAAGGGCGTTTACCGGGTAGGCCGGCATTGATTTGTAAACCGGCTGGTTGTAGCTGGTTGGCCGACGCAACCATCGGCGGCGGATGCAGGAAGACATGTCCAGGCGCAAGGGTTTGTGCGGCCTCGCGGGGCTGTTTGTGGTGGCAGTTGCGATGATGACGACACCGGCCGGGGCGCAAGTGATTTATCCCTACGGCTATCCTTATGCCGCGCCTGGCCCGGCCTATGTCGCGCCTGTTTATCCGCCCGGCTATTCCTACCCGCCGGCGGTCGTCGTGGCGCCGCCCGCCGTCGCCGCGCCGGTCCAGCCGCGGCCACAAGTTTGGTACTACTGCGACGACCCCAAAGGTTATTACCCTTCGGTCCAAACATGCACGACCACTTGGCGCGAAGTGCCGGCGCAAGTGCGTTGATGTACGATTTCACCAACACGCATCACGGAGAGGCCAGGTGAAGAATTCCAAGAAAGCAGCGACCGCGGTCGCGATGGTCGCCATGGTGAGCGCGTGCGCCTCGCCGCCGATGGGCCCGACGGTTTCCGTCATGCCGGGACCCAACAAGCCGTTCCAGGTTTTCCAGTCGGACGACGCAACATGCCGCGGCTGGGCGAATCAGGCCGTGCAGGGCCAGGCGGAGGCGGCCAACAACCGCGCGGTCGGCTCGGCCGTCATCGGCACGGTGCTGGGCGCCGGCCTCGGCGCCGCGATCGGCGGCGGACGCGGCGCCGCGATCGGCGCCGGATCGGGCGCGCTTGTCGGCACGGCTTACGGCGCCAACGGCTCGCAGTGGTCGCAGATGGGCATTCAGCGGCAATACAACGTCGCCTACGAGCAGTGCATGTATGCGCACGGCGACCAGGTGCCGAACTATGTCGCGGTCGTTGGCGCGCCGGTCTATGTCGTGCCCGGCCCCGCCGTCGTCGCAGCGCCGCCGCCGCCGGGCTATTACCCGCCGCCGCCTCCGGGCTACTACCCGCCGCCGCCGCCGCCGCCCGGCGGCTGAGCCTTCGCGCGTCATTGGCGCCGCGCCGCCCAGCGCTTGCCTTTGCTGGCTCGGCGCGGCAATCCTGCGCCTTCATGAGCGCGCCGGTCCGCGTCGGACTCCTGGTCACCTGCCTCGTCGATCTGTTCCGCCCGAGCGTCGGCTTCGCCGCGGTGAAGCTGCTCGAGGCGTGCGGCTGCACGGTCGAGGTGCCGCGCCGGCAAACCTGCTGCGGCCAGCCGGCCTACAATTCCGGCGACCGCGCCGACGCCAAGGCGGTCGCGCGCCAGGTGATCGCCGCGTTCGAGCCCTATGACTATGTCGTCGTGCCATCGGGCTCGTGCGGCGGCATGCTCCGGCAGCATTATCCCGCGCTCTTCGCGGACGATCCTGGTGCCGGCGCGGCGGCCCAAAAACTTGCCGCGAAGACGCACGAGCTCGTCGCGTTCCTGGCCGACGTCATGGGCTTTGCCGGCGCCGGCGCGCGCTATGACGGCGTCGCCACCTATCACGACGCCTGCTCGGGCCTGCGCGAGCTTGGCGTCAAGG
Organism: uncultured Alphaproteobacteria bacterium; assembly: GCA_963729295.1. GTDB lineage: Bacteria > Pseudomonadota > Alphaproteobacteria > ATCC43930 > CGMCC-115725 > DATJLY01. Next base: position 457,676 of record CAVSNJ010000025.1, on the reverse strand, counting down.
ATCAGCCGCGGAAACTTCTCGCCGACGTGGCGGGCTTGCGCATGAAGGAGATGGCGAGCCCGGAAATCTGCTGCGGCTTCGGCGGCACGTTCTGCGTCAAGTATCCGGACATCTCCGACCGCATGGTGAGCGACAAGGCGGCCGACATCGAAGCCTCGGGCGCCGATACCGTGCTCGCGGGCGACATGGGGTGCCTGCTCAACATGGCGGGAAAGCTCTCGCGCCGCGGCAGCGCGGTGCGCGTGCGCCATGTCGCCGAAGTGCTGGCCGGCATGACCGACGCGCCGCCGATCGGCGCGCCGAGGAAAGGCTGATGGAGGCGACGAGCCGCGCCTTCAAGGAGAACGCGCACCGCGCGCTTGGCGATGCGGTGCTTCAGGATTCGCTCGGCATCATGATGCGCGAGGGCTTCGCCGCGCGCCGCGCCAAGGCGGTCGCGCGCCTGCCCGAGTTCGAGGACCTGCGCGAGGAGGGCAAGACCCTCAAGGACCACGTGCTCGAGCATCTCGATTTCTATCTCGAGACCTGGGAGCGCAACGTCCTGGCGCTGGGCGGCCATGTGCATTGGTGCCGCGATGCCGCCGAGGCGCGGGTGCGCGTCCTCGAGATCTGCCGCGGCGCGGGCGCGCGCACCGTCACCAAGGGCAAGACGATGATCGGCGAGGAGATCGCCATCAACGATTTCCTGGAGGCGAACGGCATCGCGCCGGTCGAGACCGACCTCGGCGAATACATCATCCAGATCCGCCACGAGGGGCCGAGCCACATCATCGCGCCCGCGGTCCATCTCGCCAAGGAGCAGGTGGCGGAAAGTTTCCGCGCGACGCACCTGGAGCTCGATCCGGCGCGGCCCTTGTCGGAACCACGCCAGATGCTCGACGAGGCGCGCGCCATCCTCCGCCAGCGCTTCCTCGCCGCCGATGTCGGCATCACCGGCGCCAATTTTCTCGTGGCGGAGACAGGCTCCTCGATCATCGTGACGAACGAGGGCAACGGCGACCTGACGCAGACCTTGCCGAAAATCCACATCGTGCTCGCCTCGATCGAGAAGATCGTGCCGACGCTCGAGGACGCGAGCCTCATGCTGCGGCTCCTCGCGCGCTCGGCGACGGGCCAGGAATTTTCCACATACACGACGGTCTCGACCGGCCCGCGCCGCGCGGAAGATCCCGACGGGCCCGAGCAGTATCACGTCATCGTGCTCGACAACGGGCGCAGCGCGCTCTTGGGCGGCGAGATGCAAGACATGCTGCGCTGCATCCGCTGCGGCGCGTGCCTCAATCATTGCCCGGTCTATGGCGCGATCGGCGGGCACGCCTATGGCTGGGTCTATCCGGGGCCGATGGGCGCGGTGCTGACGCCGACGCTTCTCGGCCTCGCCGAGGCCGCGCACCTGCCCAACGCCTCCACGTTCTGCGGCCGCTGCGAGGCCGTGTGCCCGGTGAAGATTCCGCTCCCCAAGCTGATGCGGCATTGGCGCGAGCGCGAGTTCGCGGCGCGGCTCACGCCGCCCGTCGCACGCTGGGGCCTGGCCGCGTGGGCGTTCCTGGCGCGGCGCCCGATGCTTTATCGTGCGGTCTCCGCGCTCGCCGCGCGCGCGCTCGGCTGGGCGGGACAAGGGCGCGGTCGCTTTCGCGCGCTGCCGATGGCATCGGGCTGGACGCGCGTGCGCGATCTCCCCGCGCCCGAAGGACGAAGCTTCATGAGCCAGTGGCAGAAACGATGAGCGACGCGCGCGACGAAATTCTGGGCCGCATCCGCGCGGCGGTCTCGCCCGGCCGAGCCGGCGGCGCGCGCGCCGATGCCGAAGCGCGGCTCCAGAGCCATCCGCGCAATCTCGTGCCCGCGCGCGCGAAAAATCTTGGCGACGAGGCACGCCAGGCGCTCTTTGTCGGCATGGCCGAGGAAGCGGATACGACGGTCGCGCGCGTTGCCGCCGTTGACGACGTGCCGCGCGAGATCGCCCGCTATCTCGCCGAGCGCAACCTGCCGGCGCGCCTCGTGGCCACGCCCGATCCGAAGCTCGACGGCCTGCCGTGGCAGGAGACGGCGCTCGCGGTGCGGCGCGGCGTCGCGGCCGATGATGACGCGGTCGGCGTCACTGCCTCCTTTGCGGCGATCGCTGAGACCGGCACGGTGATGCTGGTGTCGGGCCCCGAAAGCCCGACGCGCAACAATTTCCTGCCCGAGACGCATGTCGTGGTGCTGCGCGCGCGCGATGTCGTCGGCACCTACGAGGAGGCGTGGGATCGCCTGCGCGCCGCGCGCGCCATGCCGCGCATCGTCAATTTCATCACCGGCCCCTCGCGCACCGGCGACATCGCGCAGAAAATGGAGCTCGGCGCGCACGGGCCGAAGCGCCTCCACATCGTGCTGGTCGAGGATGGCGCGTAAGGCGTCGGCCGAGGAGCGCGCGTTGTGGCGGCAAGCGATGCGCGATGTCGATCCCGCTCCGCCGTCATCCGCACGACCGCTGCCGCCGCCTCCGCCCGCGCCGCACGTACCAGCGCAGGACGCGCGTGCGACGCCGCCGGGCGGCGGGCTCGACCGCAAGAGCGCCGGGCGCCTCAAGCGCGGCGAGATGGCGATCGCCGGCCGGCTCGATCTGCACGGCCTGACGCAGGACGAGGCGCATCGCGCGCTCGTGCGGTTTGTCGAACGGGCGCACGAGGCGGGCTCGCGCACCGTGCTCGTCATTACCGGCAAGGGCGCGGGCGGCGGCCCGGGCGCGGGCGAAGGCGTGCTGCGCCGCGCCGTGCCGCGCTGGCTTGGCGAGGCGCGCTGCCGCAAGCTGGTGCTGGCGGTCGCGCCGGCGCGGCCGCGCCATGGCGGCGAGGGCGCGCTCTATGTGCTGCTGCGCCGCAAGAGAGAGTGAGAAATGAGCGCGCCGATCCGCTAGACTGGGCCCAGACAGAAGATGGCACGAGGAGAGCGCGATGAGCGCCGATGATGTGAGAGAACGGCCGCCGATCGATCCGGCGGTGCTCGAGGCGCGGCGCGGACGGCCATGGTCGCTGCGCGTCGTGGTAGCGAAGGACGTGACGCGCCTGATGCGCCGGGTCGAGCTCACGGGCGACAATCTCGACGAATTCGCGCCGCGGCCGGGCCAGGAGATCGTGCTCCAGATCCCGCAGGACGGCGGCGAGCCGGCGCGGCGCCACTACACGATCCGCCGCTTCGACCGCGCGCAGAAGCGCATCGACGTCGATTTCGTGCTGCACGACCATGTGACGCCGGGCGTCGAATGGGCGCGCCGCGCCAAGGCGGGCGACGCGATCGACATTCGGGGGCCCCGCGGCCGCATCGCGCTCGCGCCGGATGCGGCGTGGCATCTCTTCTCCGGCGACGAGACCGCGCTGCCGGCGATTTTCGGGCTGATCGAGGCGCTGCCCAAGGGCGCGAAGGCGCGGGTGTTCCTCGAAATCGCCGACGAGGGCGAGAAGGACACGCTCGCTTCGCCGGCCGATGTCGATCTCACCTGGCTCTCGCGCAACGGCGCGGCGCCCGGTGCGCGGCCGCTCCTGGTCGATGCGGTCGCGGCGTTCACGCTGCCGCCCGGCAATGGCCACGCCTATATCCTCGGCGAGACCGGCAGCGTGCGCGCGCGCCGCCACGACCTCCTCGCGCGCGGCATGGACCGCTCGCAGATCTATTCCGAGGGCTATTGGCGGCCCGGCCGTATCGGCGGCCACGACCACGTCGAGGATTAGCGGCAGCCGGGAAAGCATTCCCCCCGTCGCCGTGACGACGTGAAGGCTGGATGGGGGGGCAATAGTTTCTGCTAGCCAACCAATCTCGAGCCTGCTAGCTTCATGCGAAGCCCCGCATCGTGCGGGGCTCGCGCAGAACCTTCGCCCTGCCTCCTCCGTGGCAGGGCGTTTCTTTTCCCGCTCAGTGATCGGACTCGATCAGGAACAGATAGGGATTGAGGCTCGCGTCGGTGAGGGCGCGGCCGATGGCATCGACGCTCGCGCGCCGGCGCCAGCGGCGCAGGCTCGCGCGGAGGGAGAAGAATGCGCCGATATCGGGATCGCGCGAGCGAAAGCGCAGCGGGACGATCGGGAAGGCCGTGACTTGACGCATGGTCCGCACTCCAACGGTTCCGGACGATAAGTACGGGGAAATCCGCAGACCGTGGTGTGAAGCGCTTCACATGTAAGGAAAATTCGAGCGGTTTTTGCGGCATCAGGCAGCAAACTCACCTCGGGCCCGACTTGGAGTGAGTCAACATTACGTAGGTAGAATCCGGGGGTGTGCGCACAACCAAAACGAGAGTATGAAATCATGCGATGCTGCGGCGTCTGCCTTCCCGCGCCGCGGATATCGTCCCTAACTTAGCCCCGCTTCGGCGGGGTTTTTCTTTGTGGCGACTGACTCGCGGCGGCCAGCTCGGCCATGACGTGCATCGTTAGCTCTTGTGCCGTGCACGGCCGCTTCGCATCGCGCGGCGTGCCGAGAACGATCCGCGCGACTTCGCCCTATATGCGATTTTTGCCGTGCCGCGGGGTCGCAGGACGCGGCGCGAGTTTCGCCGGCGTGATCCGGACTTTAGACTTAAGGCCCCATGGGCGATGCCGACACGATTTACGCGCTCTCGACCGCGCCGGGCCGCGCCGGAATCGCCATCGTGCGGCTCTCGGGCCCGGACTCCGCGGCGGCGCTCGTGGCGCTCGCGGGCCGCGTGCCGCCGCCGCGCCGCGCCACGCTCGCGCGCTTTCGCGACGGCACCGGCGACACCATCGACCAAGGCATCGCGCTTTATTTCCCGGCGCCCGCAAGCGTCACCGGCGAGGATGTGGCCGAGCTGCATCTCCACGGCAGCCGCGCCGTGCTTGCCGCCGCGTTCGAGGCGCTCGCGCGCGTGGGCCTGCGCCTCGCCGAGCCTGGCGAATTCACGCGCCGGGGATTTCTGAACGGCAAGCTCGATCTCGCCGCGGCCGAAGGGCTTGCCGACCTCATCGCCGCCGAGACTGCGGCGCAACGGCGCCAGGCGCTGCGCCAGCTCGAGGGCGAGCTCGGCCGCACGACCGAAGCCTGGCGCGAGCAATTGTTGCAAATGCAAGCGAAATTGGAGGCAGCGATCGATTTCCCCGACGAGGATCTGCCGCCCGGATTGTGGGACGAGGCGCGACAGAAATCCGCGGCGCTCGCGGCCGAGATCGAAAAGTTTCTGGCCGACGATCGTCGCGGCGAGCGTTTGCGCGAGGGACTTTCGGTCGCGATCCTGGGCCCGCCGAACGCGGGGAAATCGAGCCTCATGAACGCGCTCGCGCGGCGCGAGGTGGCGATCACCGCGGCGACCGCGGGAACGACGCGCGACGTGATCGAGGTGGCGCTCGATCTCGAAGGCTATCCTGTCGTGCTCGCCGACACGGCCGGATTGCGCGCGAGCAGCGATGCCGTCGAGGAAGAAGGCGTCAAGCGCGCCCGCGACCGCGCCGCGCGCGCCGACCTCAAGCTCATCGTCGTCGATGCCAATAATGCCGATGAAATTTTCGGCATTCGCGATCTCATCGACGACGATGCGATCGTCGTCAGCAACAAGATCGATCTGATGCCACCGGGCACCCCGGCGCCGAAGGGATTCGGTCTTTCGGTCAAGACCGGCGCGGGCATGGACAAACTCATCGCAGCGCTCGGCGCCGCGGTCGCGCAGCGCCTGGCGCCGTCGGGCGCCGCCATCGTCACGCGGGTGCGCCACCGCGCCGCGCTCGAGGCGTGTTTGGCCGCGCTGCGGCGCTTCGGCGACGCCCGGTTGCCGGAGCTCGCGGCCGAGGATTTGCGCGCCGCCGCCCGGTCCCTGGGCCGCATTACGGGCCGTGTCGATGTCGAGGACATGCTCGATCGCCTCTTTGCCCAATTTTGCATTGGCAAGTAGGAACAAAGACTGAACATCGGCATGTCGCGATCGCGTATCTTGTGGCGGTTCGCGGAACGTCTCGGGGACGACTCCGATTCTCTTGACTATATATAGTATTACTTTCGTTGGTGAATACTTCCTTAAGTAATTCACCGGCAATTATTCACAGCCCCGCCTGCGGTTGCGATGTTTCACGTGAAACGTCTAGAGTGCCCGGCCATGCGCTACGACGTGATCGTTATCGGCGGCGGCCATGCCGGCTGTGAGGCGGCGGCGGCGGCGGCGCGGATGGGCGCGCAGACGCTGCTCGCGACGCATCGCCACAGCTCGATCGGCGAGATGTCGTGCAACCCGGCGATCGGCGGCCTCGCCAAGGGCCATTTGGTGCGCGAGATCGATGCGCTCGACGGGGTGATGGCGCGCGCCGCCGATCGCGCCGGCATCCAGTTTCGCATCCTCAACCGCTCCAAGGGCCCGGCGGTGCGCGGGCCTCGCGCCCAGGCCGACCGCAAGCTGTATCGCCAGGCCATGCAAGGCATTCTGGCGGACATCCCAAACCTGGCGATCCGCGAAGGCGAGATTTCGGACCTGGCGCTCGATGCTGCCGGCGCCGTCTGCGGCGTGGCGACCGCCGAAGGCGAAACGATCGCGGCCGGCGCCGTGGTCATCACCACCGGCACGTTCCTGCGCGGCCTCATCCATATCGGCGCGGAGAAGATACCGGCAGGCCGAGTCGGCGAGCCGCCCTCGGTCGGGCTGGCGGCGACCTTGGCGCGGCTCGGCTTCGCGCTGGGCCGGCTCAAGACCGGGACGCCGCCTCGCCTCGACGGGCGCACGATCGACTGGGCCGGGCTCGAAGCGCAGCACGGCGACGATCCGCCGCCGCCCTTCTCGTTCCTGACGACGGCAATCACCACGCCGCAGATTCCCTGCCACATCACCGCGACCAATCCGGCGACGCACGCCATCATCCGCGCCAACCTCCACCGGGCGCCGATGTATTCAGGCCAGATCAGCTCGACCGGCCCGCGCTACTGCCCGTCGATCGAGGACAAGGTGGTGCGCTTTTCCGAACGTCCGCGGCACCAGATTTTTCTCGAGCCCGAGGGGCTCGACGACGACACCGTCTATCCCAACGGCATCTCGACCTCGCTGCCGCGCGAGGTGCAGCTCGAGCTCGTCGCCACCATCCCGGGGCTCGAGCGCGCGCGCATGATCCGGCCGGGCTACGCCATCGAGTACGATTATGTCGATCCACGCGAGCTCTACGCGACGCTCGAGACCAAGCGCTGCCGCGGGCTCTTTCTCGCGGGTCAGATCAACGGCACCACCGGCTACGAGGAAGCGGCGGCGCAGGGCCTGGTCGCGGGTCTCAACGCGGCCCTGCTCTGTGGCGGCGGGAGGAATTTCACGCTCGACCGCGCCAGCTCCTATATCGGCGTGCTGATCGACGACCTCGTGAGCAAGGGCACGAGCGAGCCCTATCGCATGTTCACTTCACGCGCCGAATATCGGCTCGTGCTGCGCGCCGATAATGCCGATCAGCGCTTGACGCCGCTCGGCATCGCGCTGGGCTGCATCAGCGGCGAACGAACCGCCTCGTTCCGCGCGAAATCCCGCGCGCTCGACGATGCGCGCGCGCTGGTGCGGCGCCTGATGCTGTCGCCGCCGGCGCTGGCGAAGCAGGGCATCAGCGTCAATGCCGACGGAATTCTGCGCACGGCCGCCGATCTTCTGGGTCATCCCGGCATCGATCTCGCGCGATTGGCGCTGATCTGGCCCGAGCTCGGCGCCATCGCGCCCGGGATCGCCGAGGAGATCGAGATCGACGGCCGCTATCGCGGCTATCTCGAGCGCCAGGAAGCCGAGATCCGCGCCTTCCGCCGCGACGAGCAGCTCGCCTTGCCGCGCGATCTCGATTACGGCGCGATCGGTTCGCTGTCGGCCGAAGTGCGCTTGAAGCTGAGCGCGGCGCGGCCTGCGACCTTGGGCGCGGCGGGTCGCGTCTCGGGCGTCACCCCGGCGGCGCTGGTGGCGCTCTTGCGCCATGTCCGGCGCGACGCGCCCGCCGCCGCCTCTGCCGAGGCATGACCCAGCGGCGGCCGGTGAACGACCGGCCGGTCCGGACCGCCCTCACCCGTGACGGGTTCGCCCGGCTCGCCAATGTTTCACGTGAAACATTGGCGCGGCTCGAGGCCTATGTCGGGCTGCTCGAAGCCTGGAACCGGCGCATCAACCTCGTCGGCGTCACGACGATGGGGGATCCGTGGCGCCGCCACATCCTCGATTCGGCGCAGCTCCTGCGCCACCTGCCGGCGAGCGCCCGCAGCCTCGTCGATCTCGGCAGCGGCGCCGGATTGCCGGGCCTCGTCCTCGCCATTCTCGGCGTGCCGGAGGTGCATCTCGTCGAAAGCGACCAGCGCAAGGCCGTGTTTTTGCGCGAGGCGGCGCGGGTTTCGGCAACGCCGGTGCAAATCCACGCCGCGCGGGCCGAGCGACTCGGGCCCCTGACGGCCGACGTGGTGACGGCGCGGGCTCTTGCGCCCCTGCCCGATCTGCTAGATATTGCGGAACGGTTCCTCTCGAACCACAGCATTTGCCTCTTCCTCAAAGGTCGAGGGGCGGGAGACGAGGTGGCCGACGCAGCCAAAGGCTGGACCATGACGGCGCGACTCGAGCCGAGCCGGAGCGATCCCGGCGGCACCATCGTGATCGTCGAGAAGCTGGCCAGGCGGGCGCGCCCATGAGCGACGCGCTCCTCCCCGCGCCCGAACTCGCGCCCGCGCCCGCGCCGAATCCGTCGCGCGCCGCGTCATCGCGATCGCCAACCAGAAGGGCGGCGTCGGCAAGACCACGACCGCGATCAATCTCGCGACCGCCTTGGCCGCTGCCGGCGCCAAGGTGCTGCTGATCGATCTCGACCCGCAGGGCAACGCCTCGACCGGCCTCGGCATCGCGCGCGAGCGGCGCGTGCGCACGAGCTACGAGCTTCTGACCGGCGAGACAATGCTTGCGGATGCAATTATTGCTACCGAAATTCCTAACCTCGGCATCGTTCCGGCCTCGGTCGAATTGACCGGCGCCGAGCTCGAGCTCGTCGGCGAAGAGCGGCGCGAGTTCCGCCTGCGCGACGCGCTCGAACGCGAAAGTTCCGCGCACGATCACGTGCTGATCGATTGCCCGCCCTCGCTCGGGCTTCTGACGTTGAATGCGCTCGTCGCGTGCGACACGGTCCTTGTGCCGCTGCAATGCGAGTTTCTGGCGCTCGAAGGCCTCTCCCATCTCGTCCACACGATCGAGCGCGTCAAGCGCCGCTTCAATCCCGCGCTCGAGATCGAGGGCGTCGTGCTGACCATGTTCGACAAGCGCAACAAATTGAGCGATCTCGTCGCCGCCGACGTGCGCGATCATTTCGGCGACAAGGTCTATCGCACCGTCATTCCGCGCAACGTGCGCATCTCCGAGGCGCCCTCGCACGGCAAGCCGGTGCTGCTTTACGATTTCCGCTGCCCCGGCGCGCAGGCCTATGTGCATCTCGCCGGCGAATTGCTGCGGCGCGAACGGAGGGTCGCATGAGTTCGGAATCGCGGCGTGGGCTGGGGCGCGGGCTTTCGGCGCTGTTGGGCGATGAGCCGCCGCCCCAATCCGGCGTCAAGACCGTGCCGGTCGAGCACCTTCATCCCGGCCGCTTCCAGCCGCGCCGGCGCTTCGACGAGGAAGCGCTCGACGCGCTCGCGCAATCGATCGCGGCGCAGGGCGTGCTCCAGCCGCTGCTTGTGCGCCCGCACCCGAGCCGCCCCGGCGAATTCGAGATTTTGGCCGGCGAGCGGCGCTGGCGCGCGGCACAGCGCGCGCAGCTCCACGAGGTGCCGGTGCTGCTGCGCGAGGTGAGCGACCGCGACGCGCTCGAATTCGCGCTCGTCGAGAACGTGCAGCGCGAGGATCTGAATGCGCTCGAGGAGGCCGACGGCTATCAGCGCCTCATGGCCGATTTCGGATACACGCAGGAGATACTGGCGCAGCGCGTCGGCAAGAGCCGCAGCCACGTCGCCAACATCCTGCGCCTCACGGGCTTGCCCGACGAGGTGAAGGAGCTGGTGCGCGACGGTCGCATCAGCGCCGGCCATGCGCGCGCGCTCCTCATGGCGAAGGACCCGGTGGCGCTGGCGCGCGAGGTCGTCCGTTACGGCATGAGCGTGCGCCAAGTCGAGGCCGCCACCAATTACGGCAAGGACACGAGCCCTGCCGCGACGCTGGCCCCGGGCGACCCGATGCCGCGGCGCGATCCCAACGTCAAGGCGGCGGAACAAGATTTGCAGATGGCCCTCGGCATGAAGGTCGCGATCCGCAACATCGACACGACCGGCGGCGACCTCACCATCCGCTGGCGCACGCTCGAACAGCTCGACGATCTGATCGAGCGCCTCAAACACCCGAAGCGTTAGTCTCGGCCGGCCTCATTCGATCACATCTTCGGCGCGCGCGGGACACCTGTAGCGCCATGCAACAAATTGGCGTATGAGCCGCGTCCGGGCGGGGGGCGACATATGGTGCGGGAGAGGAAGCGATGGCGAAGCGTGAAGGTGGGACGGAGGTCGGACGGCGCGGATTTCTGAAGGGCGCAACCCTCGCCGGCGCCGCGACGATCGCAGCGCCGCTCGGCGCCACGGCGCAAACCCAGGCGCCCTCGCTCCAGGAACGACCGAAGGCGCGCGTCAGCACGACGCAGAAGGCGGCCGAGACCGGCACCGTCGATCCCGGTGCGCAGCTCACGCAGTCGAGCAGCGGCTCCGACTTCATGGTCGACGTCATCAAGAGCCTCGGCATCGAGTATGTCGCGGCGACCACCGGATCGAGCCTGCGCGCCTTGCAGGAATTGATCGTCAACTACGGCAAGAATTCCGCGCCCGAATTCCTCACCACGCTGCACGAGGAGAACTCGGTCGCGATGGCGAACGGCTACGCCAAGATCGAAGGCAAGCCGATGCTGAACACTGTCCACGCGGTGGTCGGGCTCCAGCATGCGTCGATGGCGATCTACAACGCCTATTGCGACCGCGCGCCGGTGCTGATCGTCACCGCGAACGTCGCCGACGAAACGATGCGGCGTCCGGGCGTCGAATGGGCGCATACGGTGCAAGACGGTCCGGCCATGACGCGCGGCTTCACCAAATGGGACGATGCGCCGGGCTCGCTCCAGCATTTCGCCGAGTCCGGCGTGCGCGCCTACAAGGTCGCGGTGACGCCGCCCATGGGTCCGGTCGTGCTCGTCGCCGACAGCGACCTGCAGGAGCGGCCGATCCCGGACGAGGAGCTCACCATTCCGAAGCTGCCGCGCATGGCCGTTGCGCAAGGCAACGACGCCGCGGTGGCCGAGGTCGCGAAGATGCTGGTCGCAGCCGAGGCGCCGGTGCTCGTCGCCGATCGCGGCGTGCCCGGTCCCAACGGCGTTCTCGACCGCCTCGTCGAGCTTGCCGAGGTTTTGCAATGCTCGGTGGTCGATGCCAGCTCGCGCATGAACTTCCCGACCCAGCATCCGCTCAACCAAAGCTTCCGCGGCCGCGGCATGATCGCCCAGTCCGACCTGATCGTGGGGATCGACATGTTCGATTTCTGGGGCCAGGTCCATGCCTATCGCGATCAGCTCGAACGCACGTCGCGCTCGCTCCTGAAGCCGGGCGCGAAGACCGTCTCGATCAGCGCGGACGACCAGGTCATCAGCGCCAATTTCCAGGACTTCGAGCGCTTCCCGGACGTCGATCTCGCGGTGAGCGGCGACGGCGCGGCGACGCTGCCGGCGCTCGTCGAGGCGGTGAAGAAGCTCGTGACCGGCGACCAGAAGGCCGCCTTCGAGGCGCGCGGCCAAAAACTCGGCGCGGCGCGCAAGGCCGCCTACGACAAGGACAAGGACGGCGTCACCTATGGCTGGGACGCGAGCCCGATCAGCACCGGGCGCATGATGATGGAATTGTGGGCGGCGATCCGGAGCGAGGACTGGTCGCTGGCGTCCGACGATGCGTTCCAGGGTTCGTGGGCGCACAAGCTGTGGGACATGAAGAAATATTATCACATGGTCGGCGGCGGCGGCGGTTATGGCGTCGGCTATACGACGCCGGGCGCGATCGGCGCGGCGCTCGCCAACCGCAAATACGGCCGCTTCACCGTCGCCGTCACCGGCGACGGCGACCTGATGATGTCGCCCGGCTCGTTGTGGACCGCGGCCAAGCACAAGATCCCGATCCTGATCCTGGTGCACAACAACCGCGCCTACTTTCAGGAGTTCATGCATCTGCAAACCATGGCCAATCGCCACAACCGCGATATCCGCACCGCCCGGATCGGCACCGAGATCGCCAATCCGAACATCGACTTCGCCAAGATGGCCGAGAGCTATGGGCTTTACGCCGAGGGACCGGTCAGCGATCCGGCCAAGCTCGGCCCGGCCATCCAGCGCGCCGTGGCGGTGGTGAAGAAGGGCGAGCCCGCGCTCATCGACGTGGTCGCGCAGGGCCGGTGAGGGAGTAGGAAAAATGGTGCGCAGATTTGCGGCCGCCGCGGTCGTGGCGACGGCTTTGACGATGTGTCTCGGTGCGCTCCCTGCCGCGGCGCAAGATGCGGATCAGGCTCCGGCCGGCGATGCCGCGCGCGGCAAGGCCCTGTTCCACGCCGACGGCTGCTGGGAATGCCACGGCACGGTCGGACAGGGCGGCGGCCTCGCCGGCCCGCGCATCGGTCCGGCAGAGCTGCGGTGGTCGAAATTCCTCGAGCAGCTCAGGGCGCCGCGCAACAACATGCCGCCCTATGAGCCACAGGTCCTGGCGACCGGCGACGCGGCGAGCATCTACGCCTACCTCAAATCGATCCCGAAGCCGCCCGACGCGAGCAGCATCGCGATCCTGCACTGAAGCGCCCTCGCCTTGACTCGGCGCAAGCGAGGCCGCACCCTTCTCTTATCCAAGGGAGAATGAATCATGGCGCGGCCCGTCATCATCATGAGCATCACCGAGATCAGGCCCATGGGCTCGGGCGGCGCCCGCGAAGGCAGCGCGACCTACAAGCAGTTCCCGCTCGACACCGGCGTCCCCGGCACGGCGCTCGAATTCTCGTGGAACGCCTATGACACGGGCTATGCGACGCCGCGCCACAAGCACGCCTTCGACCAGTTCCGCTATGCGCTCGATGGCGACCGCCAGATCAAGGACGGCTATCTGAAGCCGGGCGATTGCGGCTTCTATCCCGAGGGCGTGTCGTACGGCCCGCAATTGCAGAAGATGCCGAGCACCGGCCTCGGCCTGCAATTCCAGGGTCCCGAAGGCATCCCGTACGAGACGCATGCCGAGCTGCGCGCGGCGCGCGAGCGGCTTTCGGCGCGCGGCGGCACGTTCGCCAACGGCGTCTATACCGAGATCCGGCCCGACGGCCGCAAGATCAACAAGGACAGCCACATGGCGTGCTGGGAAGAAGCGGCCGGCATGAAATTCCGCTATCCGCCGCCGCGCTTTGCCGCGCCGGTCGTGGTGAAGGGCGACAACGAGCGCTGGGTGATGGACCGCACGCTCGCGGGCGTCGAGCACAAGCATTTCGGCACGTTCGGCGACCGGCGCTCGGCCGCGCGTCTCTTGCGGCTCGCGCCCGGCGCGCGCGTCCCCGCCCATCGCAGCGAGGACGCCGAGATCTTCTATCTGCTCGACGGCTCGATCAGCTATGACGGCAAGACCTGGCTCGGCGGCAGGACCGCGGACCGCGGCACCTACATGTACGTCCCGCACGGCGGCGCCGAGGTGAAGGAGATCGGGTCGGAAACCGGCGGCATGTTCTTCATCCTGTCCCTGCCGCTCGTCGCCGACATCGAGATGGAATTGCGCGCCGCGCATCAGGACTCGAAGCGCAGCGAGAGCCTGGTCGGCGCGAAGTAGCGCACCCGAACGATCGCGCCGCAGTCAGCTCGCCGTGGCCCAAAGCCCGGCGACGCGCGACAGCGTGCGGCGCAGTCCAGCGAGCACTGGACGACCGAGCGCCGGGCTAGGTGCGGCGATGCCCTCGAGCTCGGCGGCAAGGCGCTCGAATTTGCGCGCCCGTTCCATGCGCCGTGTCCGCGCCGCGCCGTCCATCGCCAACTCGGCGAACTCGCGATAACGCGCCGCGCGCGCCCGCCATTTCTGCGCTTCGTCCAAGCTTTGCCCCGCCGGAGTGCTGCTTCAAAAAATACGCCGATGCCGGCCGCGCGGATCACCCGTGCCGCCGCGGCGAGGCTTTGAATTAACTCGGAAAGAACGCTACGGCTTCATTTGCGAGCGGCGGTGTTTGACTGTCGGTTGAAAGAGGAATACTGTATTCGCGGCGGGAGGATACGCACATGGCAAGACGAAGCGCGGGTCTCGTTCTGTTGGCGGGGACGGCGCTCGCCGTGCCGGCCGCCCCAACGCTGGCGAGCGACGAGATGCCGCGGCAAAGCGCCTTCGCGCCCGGCCTCGCCGCCATCGGCATCAGCGACATCCAGCGCCTTCTCAGGGTGCGCGGCTACGATGCCGGGCCCGCGACCGGCGCGATGAACGAGGCGACATATCGCGCCATCCTCGCCTATCAGCATGACTACGGCCTGCCGCAGGACGGTGTCGCCGGGCCGCTCGTCCAGAACGCGCTGCACTTCATGGCGCCGCGCGCGCGGCCGCAATATGCGGCGCTGACGCCGCCCAACTTCGTGCCGCAAGCGGCGCCGGTTCCGCCGGTGATCCTGCCGCCCGCGCCCGCGCCCGCGTTCGTGCCGCAAACGCCTGCCTTCGCACCGCCTGCGGCGCCGGCGCCGCAGGCCGTTGCGCCTGTTGCCGCGCCCGACGCGGCATCCGACGCCGTGCCCAAGGCATCGCCCAGCACGCCGGTCGAGACGACGCCGGTCACGGACACAGCGCCGCCTTCGACACCCGCTCCGCCGGCAGCGCCAGACCAAGCCGCTGCCGCGCAGCCGGAGCCGGCGCAAAAGCCGCCCGTGCCAGCGCCGGCGACGCCGAGCGAAGCTGCGGCTTCCCCCACGCCGATACCCACGCCCACGCCTTCGCCCGCGGCGGAAGCTGCGATTCCGGCCGAGGCCGCGCCTTCGCCCGCAGCGGATGCTTCGATTCCGGCCGAGGCCGCGCCGGTGCCGGCGACAACAGCGGCTGCGGCCGCACCAGCGGAGACCGCGCTGCCGGCAGAAGCGGCCGCTCCGGCGCAAAACATTGCCGCGCTCTCTCCGGGATCGGCCGATCCGCTGGGCGCCGCGGTGCCGGCGACCGTGCCTGCCGCCGTCGCCGCGACTCCTCCCGCGCCGGCGCCGGCGCAAGCGCCGGCTGACGAAGTCGCGGCCTTCGCGCCGAATGCGGCGGCGGAAAACGGCGATGAAGCAGCGGCTTTCGCATCGAACTCGCCCGCGTCTGCCGCGCCGGCACGCGACGATGAAGCTTTGGCCTTCGCGCCGAACCTATCCGCACGCGCGCCGGCCGCGGCCGCCGCGGTCGCGCCAGCGAGCTACGACGAGGCGGCGGCCTTCGCGATGAAGCTGCGCGGACCGGCGGCGCCCGCCGTCGCCCCCGCCGCCACGACGGCGTCGGCGGCGCCTTTTGCCGCGCGGGCCGTCGCGTCGTCCGAATCCGATCCGCTCGGCGCCGCGATCCCGGTCGGCGAGCTGCACTCGCCCGATGTCGCGGTGGCGCCCGGCGATGCATCCGTGCGCGAGGCGCAGGAATATCTGAAGCGCCTCGGCTATTACGACGGCGACATCGACGGCGTCATGAGCTGGCGCACGGTGCAGGCGCTCGTCAAGTTCGACGCCAGCGGCGAGGGTCCGAAATCGGTGATCGCCGAGGACGGGCGGCTCGACTCCGTGTGGCTCGCGCGTTTGAAGACCGCCGCCGCCGCCAAGGAAGCGCCACCGCAGCACTAGAGCGTGATTATTTTGGCTGAATTGCTTTTAGGGATTCCCAGGGACGCTGGTTTCTGATTCAAGGTGCTGGCTGGGATTGGGGGCCAGCATCGATGAGTTGACCCTATTCCTTGGATCTTCGAGAACGTGTGGTGAGCCGGGTGATGGCGGGTGAGAGCTGTCGCGCGGTGGCGGTGCGGTTCGGGGTCAGCGTGGCGAGTGTCGTGAAGTGGTCGCAGCGGTTCCGCGCGACGGGCAGCGCGGCGGCGAAGCGGATGGGCGGCTATCGTCGGTTGGCTCTGGCGGGCGAGCGCGACTGGCTTCTGGCGCGGATCGCGGCGCGCCCCGACCTGACGTTGCGGGCGCTCGTTGCCGAGCTCGCGGCGCGCGGGATCGCCGTAAGCTATTTCGCGGTCTGGCACTTCTACGAGCACGAGGGGATCAGCTTCAAAAAAAAGCCTGCACGCCAGCGAGCAGGATCGCCCCGACGTGGCGCGCCGCCGCGCGCGCTGGAAGGCGCACCAGGGAAAGCTTGATCCCAGGCGCCTCGTCTTCATCGACGAGACCTGGGCCAAGACCAACATGACCCGCACCCATAGCCGCTGCGCCAGGGGCAAGCGGCTCGTCGCCAAGGTCCCGCATGGACGATGGCGAACGCTGACCTTCCTCGCCGCGCTGCGTAACGACCGCATCGATGCGCCGTGCGTGCTTGACGGCCCCATCAACGGCCTGAGCTTCCGCGCCTATGTCGAGCAGTTTCTTGTGCCGACGCTGGCCCCCGGCGACATCGTCGTCATGGACAATCTCGGCAGTCACAAGGGCCGCGTCATCCGAAGCATCCTCCGCGCCGCCGGCGCAAGGTTCTTCTTCCTGCCGCCCTACTCGCCGGACCTCAACCCGATCGAGCAGGTGTTAGCGAAGCTCAAAGCGCTCCTGCGAAAGGCCGCCGAGCGAACCATCACCGCGACCTGGCAACGCATCGGCAAGCTGCTCGACGCCTTCACGCCACAGGAATGCGCCAACTATCTCGCAAACTCAGGATATGCTTCAGCTTAAGGCGATCACGCTCTAGAGCGCGATCTTCTCACGTTGAAGCGTAACCTGAGTTACGCAGGTAGTTTGCGCATTCCTGTGGCGTGAAGGCGTCGAGGAGTTGGCCGACGCGCTGCCAAGTGGCGGTGATGGTTCGCTCGGCAGCTTTGCGTAGCAGTGTCTTGAGCTTCGCGAAGACCTGCTCGATCGGGTTTAGGTCGGGCGAGTAGGGTGGCAGGAAGAAGAGCCTGGCGCCGGCGGTGCGGATGGCGCGTCGCACGAGCTGGCCCTTATGGCTGCCAAGGTTGTCCATGATGACGATGTCGCCGGGCGCGAGCGTCGGCACCAGGAACTGCTCGACGTAGGCGCGGAAGCTCAGGCCATTGATCGGGCCGTCGAGCACGCAGGGCGCGTCGATCCGGTCGTGGCGCAGGGCGGCGAGGAAGGTGAGCGTTCGCCAGCGTCCGTGCGGCACCTTGGCAACGAGCCGCCGACCCTTGGCGCAACGTCCGTGGCTGCGCGTCATGTTGGTCTTGGCCCAGGTCTCGTCGATGAAGACGAGCCGCCTGGGATCAAGCTTTCCCTGGTGCGCCTTCCAGCGCGCGCGGCGGCGCGCCACGTCGGGGCGATCCTGCTCGCTGGCGTGCAGGCTTTTTTTTGAAGCTGATGCCTTCCCGCGCGAAGAACAGCCAGACCGCGTAGTAGCTCGATCTCACGCCGTGTTCCGCCAGGTCGGCCACCAGGCCCCGCAATGTCACGTCAGGCGAGACCGCGATCCGCGCCAGGAGCCAGTCGCGCTGGCCGCCCAAGGAGTTTCGCCGCACACCGCCTACCGGCTTCGCCGCCGCGCTGCCGGTAGTACGAAACCGCTGCGACCACTTCACCACGCTCGCGACGCTGACCTTGAAGGTCATGGCGACAGCGCGGCAACTCTCCCCGGCCGCCACCGCCGCAACGACGCGCTCGCGAAGGTCGAGTGAATAGGCTCTCGGCATCCATGCTGGCCTCCGTCCCCCAGCCAGCATCTTGAATCAGAAATGACCCCGAGTCGGGAATCCCAAATCGATTCGAAACGGTAAAATCATGCTCTAAGGGATGATTTTGGCTGAATCGCTTTTAGGGATTCCCAGGGACGCTGGTTTCTGATTCAAGGTGCTGGCTGGGATTGGGGGCCAGCATCGATGAGTTGACCCTATTCCTTGGATCTTCGAGAACGTGTGGTGAGCCGGGTGATGGCGGGTGAGAGCTGTCGCGCGGTGGCGGTGCGGTTCGGGGTCAGCGTGGCGAGTGTCGTGAAGTGGTCGCAGCGGTTCCGCGCGACGGGCAGCGCGGCGGCGAAGCGGATGGGCGGCTATCGTCGGTTGGCTCTGGCGGGCGAGCGCGACTGGCTTCTGGCGCGGATCGCGGCGCGCCCCGACCTGACGTTGCGGGCGCTCGTTGCCGAGCTCGCGGCGCGCGGGATCGCCGTAAGCTATTTCGCGGTCTGGCACTTCTACGAGCACGAGGGGATCAGCTTCAAAAAAAAGCCTGCACGCCAGCGAGCAGGATCGCCCCGACGTGGCGCGCCGGCGCGCCCGCTGGAAGACGTATCAGGGCAGGCTTGATCCCAAGCGCCTCGTCTTCATCGACGAGACCTGGGCCAAGACCAACATGACCCGCACCCATAGCCGCTGCGCCAGGGGCAAGCGGCTCGTCGCCAAGGTCCCGCATGGACGATGGCGAACGCTGACCTTCCTCGCCGCGCTGCGTAACGACCGCATCGATGCGCCGTGCGTGCTTGACGGCCCCATCAACGGCCTGAGCTTCCGCGCCTATGTCGAGCAGTTTCTTGTGCCGACGCTGGCCCCCGGCGACATCGTCGTCATGGACAATCTCGGCAGTCACAAGGGCCGCGTCATCCGAAGCATCCTCCGCGCCGCCGGCGCAAGGCTCTTCTTCCTGCCGCCCTACTCGCCGGACCTCAACCCGATCGAGCAGGTGTTAGCGAAGCTCAAAGCGCTCCTGCGAAAGGCCGCCGAGCGAACCATCACCGCGACCTGGCAACGCATCGGCAAGCTGCTCGACGCCTTCACGCCACAGGAATGCGCCAACTATCTCGCAAACTCAGGATATGCTTCAGCTTAAGGCGATCACGCTCTAGGCGGCGTGAGATTGCTATCGCAGCGATCTCACTCCTTCAGCCGCACGATGTTGAAAGCGGGCACGGGGCGGTGGAAGCCCTTGAGCTCGAGTGCGCCCAGCTCCTCGGTCTCGGCCAACTCCTCGATCGCGACCAGCACCTTGCGCTCGATGATGATCTGGCCGCTTGCCGCCTCGCCGCAGAGCCGTGCCGCGAGGTTCACGACCGAGCCCACGGCGGCATAGTCCGAGCGTTCCGCAAAGCCGATCCGCCCCAACGTCGCATAGCCATGCGCGATGCCGACGCCGAAGCCCAGGGCATAGCCGTATTTGCGCCAGGTCTTGGCGAGCTCGTCGACGCGCTGGCGCATCGCCACCGCCATGCGCACGGCGCGCAGGGCGGGATCGAGGCACGGGATCGGGTCGTTGAAGAACACCATCACGCCGTCGCCGGTGAAGCGTTCGAGCGTGCCTTCGTGGTGCTGGATGAGTTCGCCGAGCGATTTGTGATACTCGCGCAGCACCGCGATCACCTCCTCGGGCTCGGCGCCTTCGGAAAACGCGGTGAAGCCGCGCAGGTCGCAGAACACGACCGTGACGTCGCGGCGATGGCCCTCGAGCGCGCGCTCGTCGCCCGACGCGATGGCGTTGGCGATCTGCGGCGCGAGGAAGCGTTTGAGCCGGCTCGCGCGCTCCAATTCCGAAAGCTGTGCCGCGACGCGCGCCTCGAGCGTCGCGGTCCAGTCCTTCAGTTCCGCCGCCTGGCGCGCGACCTCGTCGTGGAGCTGCTTCAGGCGCAGCACCGAGCGCACGCGCGCGACGAGCGCTCCCTGATCGATCGGCTTCGTCAGATATTCGTCGGCGCCGGCGTCAAGCCCCTGCACCACGTCCTTGGTGTCGCCCTTCGCCGTCACCAGGATGATCGGCGTGAAGGGCAAGGAAGGATCGGCCTTGAGGCGGCGGCACACTTCGATCCCGTCGAGCTTCGGCATCATCACGTCGAGCAGGATGAGATCGGGCTTCTCGGCATAGGTCGCAGCGAGCGCCTCCTCGCCATCCGCCGCCATGACGATGCGGTAATTGTTCGCCGCAAGCCGCGTCGCCAGGATATCGCGATTGGCCTCGTTGTCGTCGACGACGAGAAGGAGCGGCGGATCGTTCATGGCGCGCCCGCCAGGTAATGGCGGATCTTGGCAAGAAGCTGGCGCGGGCTATAGGGCTTCGCCACGTAATCGTCGCACCCCGCCTCGCGCGCCTTCGCCTCGTCGCCCGAAAGCGCGTAAGACGTGACGACGATGATCGGGATCGCCTTCAGCGCCGGATCGCCCTTGATGCGCCGCGTCGCCTCGTAGCCGTCGAGGCCGGGAAGCTGGATGTCCATGAGGATGAGGTCGGGCTTTTCCTTCGACGCCATCGGATGCGCCGATTCGCCGTCATGCGCCTCGACCATCTCGTAGCCGGCGGAGCCCAGGAGATCGCGCAGGATCTGCCGGTTGTCCTCGTGGTCCTCGACGACCAGGATGCGCTGCGTCATGCGGTCTCCACCTGCCGCTCGACGGTGACGGGCAGCGAAACGGAGAAGGTCGAGCCCTTCCCCAACGCCGATTCGACCCACAGTCGCCCGCCATGGAGCGCCACGATGCGGCGCGAGATGGCGAGCCCCAATCCCGTGCCGCCCTTGGCGCGGGTCGCGGAATTGTCGGCCTGCTGGAACTCCTCGAAGATTTTCTGCTGATCGGCCGCGGCGATGCCGGGTCCGGTGTCCTTGACCTGGACGAGGACGGCGCCGCTTCCCGCGGTCGCTGCGATCGTGACCGATCCTACGTCGGTGAATTTGATGGCGTTGCCGACGAGGTTCAACACGACTTGCGAGAGCCGCCGCTCGTCGCCCTTGGCCGCCGGCAAGTCCTTCGCGAGATCGAGCTTCAGCGCGATCTTCTTGGTGGACGCGAGCGGCTCGACCGCGACATAGACGCCTTGCAGCATGTCCTTCACCGAATAGGGCGCGAGCTGAAGCGTAAGCTGACCCGCCTCGATCTTGGAAAGATCGAGCACGTCGTTGATGAGACCCAAGAGGTGCTTGCCGTTGGTCTGCACGCGCTCCATCACCTCGCGCATCCTGGGCGGCGCTGCGCCATAGATGTCGTCGAGGATGAGCTCGGTATATCCCAGGATCGCGTTCAACGGCGTCCTCAACTCGTGGCTCATATTGGCGAGGAATTGCGACTTGTGCTGGCTCGCGATGACAAGCTCGCGGCTCTTCTCCTCGATCTCGCCGAAGAGCCGCGCGTTCTCGATCGCGGCGACCGATTGCGCCGCCAAGGTTTGCAGGAGATCGACCGTGGCGGCGGCAAATTCGCCGGGCGCGCGGCGGCGCACGACGAGCGCGCCGACGACGCGGTCGGGCCGCAAGAGCGGCATCACCAGAAGCGCGCGGAATCCGGCCTCGACGATGATCTCGGTGATGGCGCTCCGCTCGCCCGCGCGAAGATCGGGGATCTGCACCGGCGCGCGCCGTTCCGCCGCCTCGCCGATCCCGGCGGCGCCGAAGCGGATGTGCTGGCCGCGGATCGCGGCGATGAGACGCTCGTCCATGCCGAAGGTGGCGCGGAGCGCGAACTCGTCCGCCCCCTCGTCATAGACATAGATGGCACCCGCGTCGGTCGCGGAGAGCCGCACGGAATTGGTGACGATGGTGGTGAGCACGGTCTGGAGATCGAGCGAGGAATTGACCGCCTGGCTCACCTCGCCGAGCGCGCCCAATTCCTCGACCGAGCGCGCGAGCTCGCCCGTGCGTTCGCGCAGTTCGGAGAGGAGCCGCGCGTTCTCGATGGCGATCACCGCCTGGGCGGCGAAGTTTTCGATCAACTCGACCTGTTTATTGTTGAACGGGCGGACCTCGTTGCGGGCGAGGCTAAAGGCGCCGACCACCGCCTCGTCACGCAGCATCGGGACCCAAAGCGCGGTGCGGATGCCGCCCGCAGCGGCGGCAGTCTGCGAGGCGGGGTCCGAGAGCTGGACGAGATCGCCGATATGGACCGTGGCCTTGGCCGCGAGCATCCGGCCGGGCGCCGAGTCCGGCGGCGGCACGAACCCTTGCGGGAACGCGGCGACAATGGTGGACTGGTTGCGCTCCGCCAGGCGATAGAGCGTGCCGTTCTCGATCCGCCAAAGCCCGCCCTGGGCCGCCTCGCACAGCCGCACGGCGCTACCCAGCATGGCCGCGAACACAGGATCGAGCTCGCCCGGCGAAGCTGAGATGACGCCGAGCACCTCGGACGTCGCCGTCTGCCGGTCCAGGCTCTCGCGCAATTCGGAGAGGAGCCGCGCGTTCTCGATGGCGATCACGGCCTGCTTGGCGAAATTCTCGACGAGGGCGATGTGCTTCGGCAGGAAGGCACGGACATCGCGGCGATAGATCGTGATGAGACCGATCGTCTCCTCGCCCCTGATGATCGGGACGTAGAGGACCGTCCGAACCCCGGCCAGCTCGACCGCCGCGACGGTCATCGGATTGCGCGCCAGATATTGCGGCGCCTGACGCAGATCGGCGGTCTCGACTGGCCGCTTCTCCGCGATCGCGCGGCCCGCGTGGGTCCCCGGACTCACGCGCACGGTCCGCCCCCGCACGAATTCCGCAAATTCCGTTGGCGCACCGCGCAATGCGACAACGTGCAGCCCGCCTTCCACGATGCGCGCGATGTGCCCTGTGTCCGTCTCGCACAGCCGGAGCGCGTTCTCGAGGATGGTGTCGAACACGGGCTCAAGCCGCCCCGGCGACGACGCGATCACGCCCAGTACCTCGGACGTGGCCGTCTGCCGGTCCAGGCTTTCGCGCAGCTCGGACAGAAGCCGCGCGTTCTCGATGGCGATGACGGCCTGGGCGGCAAAATTCTCGACGAGCTCAATCTGCTTCTCGGTATAGGGGCGGACTTCCGTTCGCCACGTGATAAACGCACCAACGACTTCGTCATCCTTCAGCATCGGGACGGAAAGGTTGGTACGAACACCGCCGGCTTCGACCGCCAGCACCGGCACGGAAAGACGGCTGAGGTAGCCGGGCGATTGAGCGAGGTCGAGATTGTGGACCACGTCCTTCGTCGAAAGCATGCGGCCCATGTTGGTTTCGGGGCCCATGAAGATGCGATTGCGTCGCCAATAATCCGCCAATTCTTCGGGCAGCCCGACATCCGCCATCGTCTCGAATGCTTCGCCGTCGTATCGCAGCAAAATGCCGGTTTGTGATTCGCAGAGCCGCAGCGCGTTCTCCAGCATTACGTTGAACACCGGCTTCAATTCGCCTGGCGATGCCGAGATCACACTCAGCACCTCGGACGTCGCGGTCTGCCGGTCGAGGCTTTCGCGCAGCTCGGACAGAAGCCGCGCGTTCTCGATGGCGATGACGGCCTGCGCCGCGAAGTTCCTGAGGAGATCGACCTGCTTGTCGGCGAACGCCCTCACTTCCGTGCGCAGGACGATGAACGCGCCAACCACGGCGCCTTCCTTGAGCATCGGTACGTGAATGCCGGTCCGGACTCCGCCAATCTCGACGCCAGCCACCGGCATGGGCGAGCGGGCGAGGTATCCGGGCGACGCGGCGAGATCGAGATCGTGCACCACATCGCGCGTCGCGAGCATGCGGCCCATGTTGGTATCGGGCGACATGCGGAAACGGTCCGCTAGCCAGACCTTGGCGAAATCCGGATGGATGCCGTGCACCGCCGCCGTCTCGAACATGTCGCCGTCGTAGCGCAGCAGCACGCCCGATTGCCCCTCGCAGAGTCGCAGCGCATTGGCGAGCATCGAATCGAAGACGGGCTTCAATTCGCCGGGCGAGGCCGAGATCACGCTCAGCACCTCGGATGTGGCCGTCTGCCGGTCGAGGCTCTCGCGCAGTTCGCTGAGGAGCCGCGCGTTCTCGATCGCGATCACCGCCTGCTTGGCGAAGTTTTCGACCAGCTCGATTTGTTTATCTTCGAACGGGCGAACTTCGTGGCGATACATCGAGATCGCGCCGATCAGCTCATTTTCCTGCAGCATCGGGACGACGAGCAGCGAGCGCACGGTGGCGTCGAGGGCGGCCATGCGCGGAGAACCATGGCGGTGAGCGGCATCGCTCAACAGGTCGGGGATATGAACCGTACGATGCGTGCCCAGGGCGCGCCCGAGGCCGGTATCGGGATGGGGGTGGATGAGATCGTGCGCCTGTATCTCCGCGAATGCCGACGGCATGCCCAAGGTCTCTGCGACCCGGAAGCCATCGCCGTCGCGGAGATACATCGTGCCCGCCGCCGCTTCGCAGAGCCGCAGCGCGTTCGCGAGCATCGTCTCGAACACCGGCTTCAATTCGCCGGGCGATGCCGAGATCACGCTCAGCACCTCGGAGGTCGCGGTCTGCCGGTCGAGGCTCTCGCGCAATTCGGAGAGGAGCCGCGCGTTCTCGATGGCGATCACCGCCTGATCGGCGAAGCCGCGCATCAGCTCCAATTCGTCCGGCCGGAACGGGCGGACCTCGTCGCGCAGGACGGCCATGCCGCCGATCGCGCGGCCCTCCTGCGTCAGCGGCGTGAACGCGGTCGTGCGAAGCCTCATCTCTGCCGCCAGCCGGACGATATCGGAGCCGAAGGCAGGGACGGACTGCGCGAAATCGGCAAAGTGAAGCTGCCGGTTCTCGCGCACGCTTTGGCTGAACGGGTTTGCATCGTCGATCCGCAGTTCGGCGATGGCCTGCCCGATGCGCGAGGCGGCCGGCCCCGCGAAGGCGATGCCGCGCAGCACGTCGCCTTCGGCGCGGCGGATGGCGACGCTCGCGGCGTCGAACATGCGCGCCGCCGTCTCGGCGATGGTGTCGAGCGCCCGCCTGGGATCGCCCGGCGTCGAGGCGATGACGCGCAGGATGTCCGACGTCGCGGTCTGCCGGTCGAGGCTCTCGCGCAGTTCGCTGAGGAGCCGCGCGTTCTCGATCGCGATCACCGCCTGCTTGGCGAAGTTTTCGACCAGCTCGATCTGGCTCGCGGAAAACGGTCGAACTTCCTGGCGTGCCAAGGCGAACAGACCGACGACGTGCCCCTCCTTGAGCATCGGAACGTAAGCGGTCGTCCGAACGCCAGCCGCCACCACGGCGCGCACGCGGGCGCCCGACATGGCGTCGGCATCCTGCGAAAGATCGGGGATGTGAACCGTTTGCCCCGACAGAAGGACGCGCGCGGTAGGAAGCTTGGGATTTTGCAAAAGAGCCGCGGTCGTAGTGTCGCGGCCGTGCTCCGTCGTAAAGGCGGAGGTCAGGCCTGACACGGCGGCGACGCGAAAGACGTCGCCGTCGAGCAGAAAGAGCAGCCCCGCCGACGCCTCGCAGAGCCGCACCGCGTTCTCCAGCATGGTCTCGAACACCGGCCTCAACTCGCCGGGCGAGGAGGAAATCACGCCCAGCACCTCGGACGTCGCGGTCTGGCGCTCGAGCGATTGCGACAATTCCTGCGTCCGCGCTTCGACCTTGCGCTCGAGGCCGGCATAGGAGTCCGCGAGCCGGCCGGCCATGTCGTTGAACTGGTCGGCGAGCGACTCGAGCTCGTCGCCGGTCTTGATCGAGATGCGCTGCGCCAGGTCGCCGCCGCCGATCCGCGCCGCACCCGCGCGCAGCGCCTCGATCGGCACCGCCATGCGGCGCGCAAGGAAAAGGGCGGCGAGGAACGCCAAGAGAAGGCATCCGGCGAAAAGCGCGCCGGCGCGCTCGATCGAGTCGAAGAGCGGCGCATTCGCCTCGTCCAAGGGCAGCTCGACGAAGACGTACCAGCCCATCGGCGCGATCTTGGCCCAGGCGGTGAGGACGCGCTTGCCCGAGGGGTCGCTCGCCTCGCGCAACGTCTGCTGCGGCGCGCCGCGCAAGGCCGCCGCCACCTGCGGCAGGCGCGCGAGACTCGTGTTGCGCAGGACGAGCGAGATGTCGGGATGCGCGATGAGCCGGCCGTCGCCATCGACGACATAGGCAAGCCCGTGCTTGCCGATCTTGATCGCCGAGACGACGTCCCAGATGAATTTGAGATTGACCTCGGCGACCGAGACGCCGGCATCGCGCCGCGCGCCGGCGAGCGACAGCGTCATATAGGGCTCGCTCTCGCGCCGGAAATAAACCGGCCCGAACCACGCCTTCTTGGCCACCGCATCGGTGAAGCGCGGGTCGTGCGAGTAGTCCGTGCCCGAGCCGACCACGTCCATCTCGAGCCGCGAGACGCGAAGCTGTTCCTTGCCGGAGGCGTCGAGCTGCGACAGCTCGGTGATGGCCGGAACCTGGCGCAGGAGGCGGAGCGCGTCGAAGCGGCGCTGGTCGAGGGTCGCGGCCGACCACGGCAGCTCGGTCGTCCAGCCGATCTGGCTCTCGATCTCGCCGACGAACTGCTCGATCTTGCCGGCGGCGCCCTGCGCCTCCTCGCGCTCGATGCCGATGAGCGAGGCCTCGTGGTCCTGGTAGGAGAACCAGATCTCGAAGGCGCCGTTGGCGAGGAGCGCCACCGTCACGACGGCGACGAAAAACGCCGCATACTTGCGGAAAAGGCGGCCCCTTGGCGCACGCTGCGGCTGCGGCGCGTCGGCCGCAGCTTGCGTCGGCGTCTCCCTCAGCGCGTCGGCCAACTCCTCCTCCCGGAAGGCGGCCGGATCGTAGCATAAGCCGCTAGGCTTTGACGCCCGTCACGGAACGCTGCTGCCGGAGGTCAGGTTCAGGACCGTCATGACGATTGCGACGATGGCGATGGCGCCGGCGATCGCGATGAAGAAACCGATGCGCTCGGGCAAACGGCGGTGGCGGCGTTCCCAGGGCAAGGCGGCTGCCTCGGATTCGGTGGTGGGATCGGAGCCGCGGAGTTTATACGAAAATGGCGGAGCGAAGCGTTAATTCGCGCGCCTAGACCATGATCCGATCATGGTCTAACTTCTTTGAGTGAGAGCAAGAGTCACGCTTCGAGTGGAAAACGCCTTTCCATTCGAAGCGATCTTGCTCTAGCGGGCCCGGCGGGCGCCGCGGGCGACCCGCAGCAGCGCGTCGCGGGCGACCGCCTCGGGCGGCAGGCCGGTGCGCTTGGTGTTGCGCTCGGCCGCGTTCAAGGCTTCGAGCGCGGCCGCCGCGCGGCCTTTCGACCAGAGCCGCAGATGCGCGAGGAACGCGTCGCGCATGGTGAAGAAAACCGGCGGCCGGAATCCCGACATCGCGTCCTCGGGCGAAGCTCCGGCGGCGACGCGCGCCGCGGCGACATAGAGCCGCTGGAAATGGCGGAGCGCCGCGCGCAGCACCGTGACCGGCGATTCGCCGTCCTCGAAGGCGCGCTGCAAGCTGTGCTCGAGTGCCGCAAGATCGCCCGCGGCGGCCGCCTTGACCGCGTCGTCGAGGGTGATCTCGGCGCTGTCGCCGACCACTGCGCGCGCCTCGTCATAGGAGACGGAGCCGCCGTCCCCGGCATAGAGCGCCAGTTTCTCGAGCTCGCCGCGGTTCAACAGCCGGTCGCCCGAGAGATGTTCCGCGAGATAGCGCCGCGCGTCGCGCGCGACAGTGACGCGGTGCGAGGCCATGACGCTGTCGACGAGCGCCGCGAGCTCCTCCTCGCCGTCGGCGCGGCACTGGAGCGCTGCGCCGTCCTTCGCCGCCTCGAACGCGCGGCGGAGCGCCGACTTGCCGGAAAGATCGCCCGCCTCGACCACGACCAGGCTGTCGCCCGGCGGCGGCGATTTGAAGAAGCGCTCGAACAGCGGCGCCTGCCCGTCATCCGCGCCCCTGATGCGCACGACGCGGCGGCCGCCGACGAGCGACAGCGCGCGCGCCTCGTCGTCGAGCCGGACGGGATCCGCGCGCAGCGCCTCGGCGGAAAGTTCAGCGACGCGGAACGGGTCGCCGAGATCGGGCACGATCGCTTGCGTGATGCGCTTGGCGCGCTCGCGCACCAGTCCTTCGTCCTCGCCGTGCAGCAGGATGGCGCGGATCGCCGCGTCGGGCGCTGCGATGAAGCGCTGGACGCGCGCGCCTTGCAGCTTCACGTCGGCTCCGGCGGCGGATGCTGTTGCAGATAGATCGCAAGCTTCTCCGCGATCTCGCGCGCGAGATCGTTGGCAGCGATGTCGCGGGCGTTGTTCTGGGCGACGGTCGCGGCATAGGCGTCGAACGGATAGTCGAAGGAAGCGATGCGCTGCACCGTCTGCTCGAACACGACCGTCTGGCTGCCCTCTGGGCTGAGCTTCATGGTCGCGGTCATGGTGAGCTCGCCGTGCGTGCTGGTGTTGTCGCGCTGAAGCCCGAGATTGACCGGCACGAGCGCGAGCGTGAGGGTCAGCACATAGCGCGGCTTCAGCTGCGCGCCTTGGGGATTGAGCTCCTCGCGCAGCCGGTCGACCAGGATCTGCCCGACGCGATCGGGCGCGGGGCGGACTTCGACCGCGGCAAGGATGGGGTCGTAGCCGAGCGGCTCGCGCGTGCCGTAAAGCGGATGGAAGCCGCACGCCGCGAGGGCCGCGAGCGGGAGCGCGAGCGCCAGGCGCGCGCGCCACGGGCGCGTTCGATCAGACCACGACATTGACGATCCGATTGGGCACGACGATGGTCTTGCGCGGCGCCTTCCCTTCAAGCGCGCGCAGCACGCCCGGCAGCGCCAACGCCGCGTCCTTCGCGGCATCCTCGCCGGCATCGCGCGGCAGCTCGACCGTACCGCGGAGCTTGCCGTTCACCTGCACGGCAAGGATCACGCGCTCCTCGCGCGCGAGCTCGGGATCGGCCGCGGGCCAGCGCTCGTCGGCGATGAGCCGCGCATGACCCAGTTCCTGCCACAACTCTTCGGCGAGATGCGGCATCATCGGCCCGAGCAGCAGCACCGCCGTCTCGATCGCCTCGCGCAGCACGGGCCCCGCGCCCTCCGCCGGCGCGCATGCCTCGATCGTGTTGGTCAGCTCGCGGATATGGGCGACGGCGCGGTTGAAGCGGAATTTTTCGAGATCCTCGGTCACGGAAACGATCGTGCGGTGGACGGCGCGGCGCAAATCGTCGAAAGCGGGCGCAAGCGCGCCTGGGATCGCGGTGCCGGCGGGCGCGAGCCTCACCGGCGGAGCCGTGACGAGCCGCCACAGCCGGTTGACATAGCGCCACGCGCCCTCGATCCCGGCGTCGGTCCATTCGAGATCGCGTTCGGGCGGGCTGTCGGACAGGAGATAAAGCCGCGCCGTGTCGGCGCCGAACGCATCGACGATCGTCTCGAGCCCGACCACGTTCTTCTTCGACTTCGACATTTTCTCGATGCGGCCGATCGTGACGGGCCGGCCCTTGTCGTCGCGCGCGATCCCGTCCTCGCGCTTGACCTCTTCGGGGAAGAGCCATTCGCCGCTCGCGCCGCGATAGGTCTCGTGGCACACCATGCCTTGGGTGAAGAGGCCGGCGAACGGCTCGGTGACGCCCAGGTAGCCGCACTGCGCCAGCGCGCGCGTGAAGAAGCGCGCATAGAGAAGGTGCAGCACGGCGTGCTCGATGCCGCCGATATACTGATCCACGGGGAGCCAGTAATCGACCTCGCTGCGCGCGAACGCGGTCGGCGCGCGCGGCGAGCAGAAGCGCGCGAAATACCAGGACGATTCGAAGAACGTATCGAACGTGTCGGTTTCGCGCTCGGCGGGGCCGCCGCAGGTGGGGCACGTCACGTGCTTCCACGTCGGATGATGCGCGAGCGGATTGCCCGGCTTGTCGAAGCTCACGTCGTCGGGAAGCCGCACCGGCAGATCCTTCTCAGGCACCGGCACGATGCCGCATGTGCCGCAATGGATGACCGGGATCGGACAGCCCCAATAACGCTGGCGCGACACGCCCCAGTCGCGCAGGCGATAGGCGATCGTGCCAGTGCCGGCCTTGAGCTCTTCGAGCCGCGCGATCGCGGCGCGCTTTGCCGCCGGCACGGCAAGCCCATTCAGGAAATCCGAATTGAAGGCGTGCCCTGCTTCGTCGGTATAGGCCTCGGCGCCGACGGCGAAGCTCTTCGCATCGGCATCGGGCGGCAGCACGACGGGCAGGACGGGAAGCGCGTATTTCCGCGCGAAGTCGAGATCGCGCTGATCGTGCGCCGGACAGCCGAAGATCGCGCCGGTGCCGTATTCCATCAGCACGAAATTGGCGACATAGACCGGAAGGCTTTGTCCCCCGCGGAACGGATGGAGCGCGCGCAGCCCGGTATCGAAGCCGCGCTTTTCCGCGGTCTCGAGCACGGCCTCGCTCGTCCCCATGCGGTTGCACTCGGCGATGAACGAGGCGAGCGCCGGATTGCCGCGCGCCAATTCCTCGGCGAGCGGATGATTGGGCGCAATGGCGCAGAAGGCGGCGCCGAAGAGCGTGTCGGGCCGCGTCGTGAAAACTTCGAGCCGATCCCGGCGCCCGTCGAGCGCGAAAAAGACGCGCGCGCCTTCCGAGCGGCCGATCCAATGCTCCTGCATGATGCGCACGCGCTCGGGCCAGCGCTCGAGCGTTGCGAGATCGTCGAGCAGATCGTCGGCGAAGCGCGTGATGCGCAGGAACCATTGCGCGAGCAGCCGCTTCTCGACGAGCGCGCCCGAGCGCCAGCCGCGCCCGTCGATCACCTGCTCGTTGGCGAGGACGGTGTTCTCCACGGGGTCCCAGTTGACCCAGGATTCGCGCCGGTAGGCAAGATCGGCGGCGAGGAAGTCGAGAAACATCTTCTGTTCGTGGCGGTAGTAATCCGGATGGCAGGTCGCGATCTCGCGCCGCCAGTCATACGAGAGACCCATGCGCTTCAGCTGCTCGCGCATCACGGCGATGTTCTCGAGCGTCCAGCGCGCCGGGGGCTCGCCGCTCTGCATCGCCGCGTTCTCGGCCGGCAGCCCGAACGCATCCCACCCCATCGGATGCAGCACGTTCATGCCCTGCGCGCGCTTGTAGCGCGCCACGACGTCGCCCATCGTGTAGTTGCGCACGTGCCCGACATGGAGCTTGCCGGAGGGATAGGGAAACATCTCCAGCACATAGTATTTGGGCCGCGCCGGATCGGCCTCGACCGCGAACGTGCCGCGGCTCGACCAGATCGACCGCCACTTCTCTTCGGTCTCTTTCGCGTTGTAGCGCTGCGGCCGCGGGTCCGTGTCGGTCATGCGAGAGTGGAACGGGTCCCGCTACTGCGCATTCGACGCCGTGCTGAGGCGCATCTGCCGCGCCCGCGTCAGGATGGCGTTCTCGAGATCGGTGCCGGTCGCCTGATCGACCGCGGCGTCGATCCATTGTCCGCCCGGATCACGCGTCTGGCGGAACACGCTGGCGCGCACGCCATCGGCGCGCAGTTCGCGGCCGAGGATGAAGATGTTGACCTTGAAGCGCTCGTTCGCCTGGTCGGGCGGATTGTACCAATCGGTGATGATGACGCCGCCGAACGGATCGGCGGACGCGAGCGGCATGAACGAAACGGTGTCGAGCGTGGCGCGCCAGAGATAGGAATTGACGCCGATCGCCGCGCCGCCGCCGCCGCCAACCCCGCCGCCGTTCTCGCTCTTGCTGTTGCCGAAGATCGAGGACAGGAGCGAATTGTTGTTGGTGCCGACATCGGCGCCGCGCGTGTCGAACTGGTCGGGATTGGCGTCGTAGTCGGGATCGTCGTGATAGGGGTCGTTGGTGCGCTTGGCGTAGTCGGGATCGTTGCGGCCCAGGACGTTGTCGTTGTTCGAGCCGAACAGCCCGCAGCCGGCCAGCAGAAAGCCGGTGGCAACACAGGCGACAAGCGCAGCACGTGCCGACATAGGAGAACTCCCTCACAACCTCCCCGCGGAACGGCGATACTACAACGGCTCTTGCGGCGCAGCAAAACAATATGCCCGCCCCGGGGTGACGGGCCGGCGCCGGGGCGGTAGCATTTCGCCATGTCGAGTGAGCCGGCGGAGAGCGCGATCGGCGCGAATTTGGCTTCGGTGCTGGGGCGCATCGCCGCTGCGGCGCGCGCGGCCCAGCGCGATCCCGCGAGCGTCCGGCTCATCGCCGTGTCTAAGACACAGCCCGCCGACGCGGTCGGCGCCGCGCTCGGCGCCGGGCAACAGCTCTACGGCGAGAACCGCGTCCAGGAGGCGGCCGAGAAATATCCGGATCTCCGCGCCCGCTGGCCTGGTCTCGGCCTCCATCTCATCGGGCCGCTGCAGACCAACAAGGTGCGTGACGCGGTGCAACTGTTCGACGCGATCGAGACGGTGGACCGGCCGCGCCTTGCCGAAGCGTTGGCGCGCGAGATGGCGCGGCAGGGAAAACGCCCGAGCTGTCTCATCGAAGTGAACACCGGCGCGGAGCCGCAGAAATCGGGCGTGCTGCCGCACGACGCCGATTCGTTCATCGCGCTCTGCCGCGACAAGCTGGCGCTGCCGCTCGCGGGATTGATGTGCATTCCGCCCGAAGACGAGGAGCCCGCGCCGCACTTCGCGCTCTTGCGCGAGATCGCGCGGCGCAACGAATTGCCCGAACTCAGCATGGGAATGAGCGCCGACTTCGAGATCGCCATACGCTTTGGAGCGACACTCGTTCGGGTCGGCACAGCCGTTTTCGGGGCCCGGCGCAACCTTTGAAAAGCACGGAAATCCGCGGGTTCTGCGGCATAAATTAACAAAGAAATCAAGGCACTTGGCACGTCCCACTGCGACGTGATATTTTCATTCAAAAGCACAAGAAATTTGACATTGATCACCCGAAAGTTGGGTCCCGAGCCCGCCGCGCTAAGCGCTTTCGAGTGATCGTACGGGTGGGAGGCGGGGAGAATTTTCGCTGGGGAAAGGCGCACTGTTGCCAACGCAAAGAGGGGCGCTGGTCGGCATCGGTTTGTTGTGCGCGGGGCTCACGGGGGGAGTGGACCGGCTGGCCTATGGCCAGGTCGTACCGCTCCCGCGTGGCGAGCTTCCCGGCGCCGTCGAACCGGGCCGCGACCGGCCGCCGCCCGCGGAGCCGACGCAGCCGTCCTTCGACTTCACGATCGAGGCGCCGTCGCGCTCGCAGATTCCGCGCGCGGTCGAGGAACTGCGCTTCACGCTCACCGACGTTCAGATCGAGGGCGCGCAGACTTTGCCGGCGCAGGAATTTCGTCCGCTCTACCAGAATCTGCTCGGCCAGGAAGTGACGGTCTCGAACATTCTCGACGTCGCCGACGCGATCGAGGACATGTACCGGCGCAAAGGATTCGTGCTGACGCACGCCTTCGTACCGCCGCAGCGCGTCGACAATGGCGTCTTCAAGATCAACGTGGTCGAGGGTTATGTCGCCTCGGTGACGATCGAGGGTGGCGACGCCGCGACGCAGGCGTTGGTGCGCTCCTATGTCGAGCCGGTGATGGACGTGCGGCCGCTCTCGCTTTCGGCATTGGAGCGCGCGCTGCTGCTTGCGAACGACATTCCGGGCATCACGGCGTCGGGCGTTCTGCGTCCGGCGCCGAACACGCCGGGCGCCTCGGAGCTCGTCGTCACCATCGTCGAGACGAGAGCGACCGGCGGTCTTGCCGTCGACAATCGCGGCTCGCGCTTCCAGGACGTGTGGACCTTGGGCGGCGACGTCGAGGCGAACGGACTGGTGGGCGCCGGCGATCAGCTTGCGGCGAACTATTCCTCCTCGCCCAACGTGCTCGAGAAATCGTCGGCGCAACTGCGCTATCGCCGGCCGGTCGGAACCGACGGCATGACGGCGAGCCTCATCGCCACCGAGTCGTGGGGCGAGCCGGGCGGAAGCTTGAAACCGTTCGATCTCGTCACGACGAGCCTCGCGGTCGGCCCGCGCCTCTCCTATCCGATCATTCGCACGCGCGCGGAGAGTCTCTCGATCGAGGGCGGCTTCACGGTGCAGCAGGCAAACGTCGAGAGTCTCGGGCTGCCGTTCTCGCACGATCAATGGCGCGTCGCGGATGTCGGCTTGACCTATTCGCGCCTTGCCTTGGGCGGGATCTGGTCGGGGAGCTTCGACGGCGCGGAGGGATTGGGCATCCTGGGTGCGACGCCCGACGGGACGCAGACGCTGTCGCATCCCGGCGCCGCAACCGAGTTCACGAAGCTCACGGCGAGTTTCCGGCACGTGCGCACTTTGATCGGGCCGCTGAGCCTCGCGATCTCGGGACAAGGCCAGTACGGCTTTGCGCCGCTTGTCGCCGGCGAGCAGATCACGTTCGGCGGCACGCAGATCGGGCGCGGCTACGATCCGGGCGCGCTGACGGGAGACGAGGGCGCGGGCGGCTCGGCCGAGTTGCGCTGGGACGAGCATTTCCCGTCCTTCTATCTCGAGACGGTCGAGCCCTATGTCTATTTCGACACCGGCAAGGTGTGGAACTTCCATCCCAACCAGGGCGGCGGCCAGTCGATCGATTCGACCGGGTTCGGCCTGCGCTTCTTCCTGCCGCACGCGATCAGCACGGACTTCGAGGTGTCGCGCACGCTGCGCGCCGTGCCGGGCAGCGACAACGGCCAGAAATCGACGAAGCTGCTGATGGAAGCCGCGATCCGCTTCTGACGCTCTCTATATATATGGAGAGGGCGGCATGAAGCGCCGGGCGCGCCTCGCCCTTGCCGCAGCCATTGCCGCAGGCCTCGCTCCGGCCGCGCGCGCCGGTGGACCGGCCGTCAGCGGCGGCAGCGCCACGGTCGCGAGTTCCGGCAACGTCACGATCATTAACCAAACCTCGTCGCGCGCGGTTTACACCTGGCCGACTTTCAATCTTCCGGCCGGTGGGATTCTGGAGTTCAACGAGCCGAGCAGCTCGTCGATCGCGCTGAACCGCGTGACGAGCGGCGTCGCATTCGTCAACGGCACGATCCTGTCGAACGGCCAAGTCTGGATCATCGACCCGGCCGGCATCCTGTTCGGCCACGGCGCCTCGGTCAACGTCGCCGGCCTCATCGCCACCACCTCCGATATCGCCGGCGGCGACCAGAATTTTTTGAACGGCGGCGGCTCGGTCACATTCGGCACGCCGACCGACGATCCGTCGGCCGCGGTCGTCAACAACGGCACGATCTCGATTTCGCCGGGCGGCGCGGCGGTGCTCGCTGGCGCGCGCGTGGTGAATAATGGGTTGATCGAGGCGCAGCTCGGCACTGTCGTGCTCGCCGGTGCCGACACGTTCACGGTCGATTTCACCGGCGACAAGCTCATCAATTTCGCGATCGGCGCGGGCGTGAGCGAGACGCCGCTCGACCGCAACGGCAATCCGACGGCTGCGCTCGTCGCCAATGCCGGCACGATCGAGGCCCAAGGCGGCCAGGTGCTGCTCACCGCGCGCGCGGCGCGCAGCGTTCTGACCAACGTCATCAACACCTCCGGCATGATCGAAGCCACTTCGGCACACGACGAGAACGGCACGATCGTGCTTGATGCCGGCGACGGCGCGGCCGAGATCTCCGGCACGCTCGATGTCTCGGGCAAGGCGGCGGGCGAGACCGGCGGCACGGTCACGGCGACGGGCGGCAGCGTCACGGTCAATGCCGGCGCGCTGATCGACGCCTCGGGCGACGCGGGCGGCGGCAGTGTCGCGCTCGGCGGCGACTTCCACGGCGCCGGCCCCTTGGCCGATGCGACGACGACGACGATCGCCGCGGGCGCCGTCATCAACGCGAGCGCCATCGCCACCGGCAATGGCGGCAGCGTCGCGGTGTGGTCGAACGGCACGA
Source organism: uncultured Alphaproteobacteria bacterium (assembly GCA_963729295.1). Taxonomy (GTDB): domain Bacteria; phylum Pseudomonadota; class Alphaproteobacteria; order ATCC43930; family CGMCC-115725; genus DATJLY01. The sequence continues at coordinate 422,121 of CAVSNJ010000025.1, read as the reverse complement.
CGGTGTTCGACGGCACCATCGTGGCCAAGGGCGGCGCCGAGGGCGGCAATGGCGGCACGGTCGAGACCTCGGGCGAGGGCGTGCTCACGGTCGGGAGCAGCGCCTCGGTCCTCACCGGCTCTTCGGGCGGAACGGCCGGCACGTGGCTTCTCGATCCGTTCTCGAACCTCACCATCACGACCTCTACCTCGAACGGGTCCTGCACGACCTCGGGGAATCCGATCGTCTGCAATTCGAGCGGCGACAATTCCGAGATCAACGTCTCGACCATCGAGACCGCGCTCAACGGCGGCACGAGCGTCACGGTCGAGACGACCAATCCCGGCGCGCAGAACGGCAGCATCACGGTCGCGAGCGCGATCAACGTGACGAGCTCCGACTGGGCCCGGTACCGACGCTGACGCTCAGCTCCGAAGGCGCCATCACCATCAACCAGCCGATCGCCGGCAGCACGAGCTCGCCGCTCAACGTCGCGCTCACGATGCCCTCCGGCGCCGCGATTACGGTCGGCGGCCAACATCACGACCGGCGGCGGCAGCTTCAGCGCCACCGGAACGGCCCCGTCGGGGACCTTCGTCGAGAATTCCGGCGTGACGATCTCCACGCTCGGCAGCGCGGCGGCACCCTCAACATCTCGATGGCGGTGGCGAGCGGCGAAATCACATTGAGCGGCACGACGAACGCGGGCGGCGCCGTCACGCTCACCGCCGGACCCAACGGCGTCATTCTGGGCGGTCCGCTCACCGCCGCTCCGGCGGCATCAGCATCGTCAGCGCCGGCAACATCTCCACGAACGTCGACGCGCCGATCACGTCGGACGGCGGCACGGTCAGCCTCACCGCCAATTCGAGCGGCCCCGGCACGCCGACTGGCAGCGGCAGCATCGCCCTCAACGCCAATATCGCGACCGACGGCAACAACGAAACCGGCGGCGCGATCAGCCTCGCCGTCTCGGGCGGCACCGGAACGCTCGCGCTCGGCGGCGATCTCCTGACCCAGGGCGGCGACGATCACGCTCAGCGCGCCGACGGTCGTGTCGGCATCGGTCTCGGTCGACAGCACCGACAATTTCGCCGACGCGGTGGGCGCCGCGGTGACCTTCAACGGCACCGTCAACGACCTCAGCGCCAACGGCGATCAGCTCTCGGTCACCTCGGGCGACGCCACGATCACCTTCAACGCGGCCGTAGGCGGCACGCGGACGCTTCAGTTCATTAACCTGAGCGGCGGCGGCAACGGCAGCACCATCACCACCGGCGTCGACTTCGAGGCGCCGGTGACGCTCGGCAGCGGCGGCATGAACATCCTGGTCAACCAGAATGTCGTGATCGACGCGCCGATCGTCGAGAACTCGGGCTCTGGGACCCTCATCATTCTCGCCGGCGACAGCGATGCCGCGGGCCAGATTCCGCCGACCAGCACGCTCGTATTCGGCGTGAGCGGCGAGATCGACTTCGCCGGCTCCTCCGGCAACGTCGACCTCAGCTATCGGCCGGCGAGCTTCCCGAACAACGATCCGACCGTGCTCTCGCACGTAACCATGGGCAGCGGCACCTTCACGCCGACCCTCAATGTCGAATCGGTGTCGGACCTCGAAGCCATCAACTCGAATCTGTCCGGCAATTTCGTTCTCGACGTGTCGGGCTCCACGCTTGATTTGAGCTCGGTGGCGAATTTCGCGTCCTTCATGATCGGTTCGTCGTCGACGCCCTTCACCGGCAGCTTCAACGGCGGCAACAACACCATCGCCAACCTGACGATTTCGTCGAGCGCGACCGATGTCGGCCTCTTCGGCAATATCGGCGGCGGCGGGATCGTCGAGGATCCTCGAGCCTCGCGAACGTCAACGTCACCTCGTCCGCGAGTACGGGCAATGTCGGTGCGCTCGCCGGCGAGAACAACGGCACCATTTCCAACAGCTCCGCCTACGGCTCGGTCACCGGCACTAGCGGCGCCGAGGTCGGCGGCCTGGTCGGCTCCAACAACGGAACGATCACCCAATCCTACGCGGCCGGCAAGTTCAGCGGCGCCGGCTTCGGTGTGACCTTCGAGGTCGGCGGTCTCGTCGGCGGCAACCAGGGCACGATCTCGCAGTCCTATGCGGCGGGCGCGGTCCTGAACAGCGACCTGACCGGCGGGCTCGCGGCCTTCAACTCCGGCACGATCACCGATTCGTTTTCGACTGCGGCGGTCATCGGCGGCGCCACCAGCACCGACGGCGGACTGGTCGGCAATCTCGAGGGCGGCGGTACGATCAGCACGTCCTATTCGACCGGCCTTGTGAGCGGGACGGGCGCGTTCGCGGCCGGCGGTCTTGTGGGCACGCTCAGCGGCGCCACCACGTCCCAGGTCACGAACTCCTACTGGGATACGAGCACGAGCGGCCAGTCCACCAGCGCCGCTGGTACCGGCATGGCGACGGCGGCGCTGCAAGGCGCGCTGCCGGCCGGATTCAACGACGGCAACTGGGCGGTCCTGACGTCGCCGGTGCCGAGCTACCCCTATCTGACGGCGATTTTCGCCACCACCCCGGAGGTCGTCACCGGCACGGCCTATAGCGCCATCAATGTTAATCCGATCGAAGGCGAGCTCATCGCCGGCCAGGCCAACGGCACCAGTTTCGGCGAGACCGTGACCGGCGCCGACGGCGTTTATTATTTCCTGCTGCAGAACGGCACGATCCCCGCGGCGAACGGCCAGGTCCTCGTCTCTTCCGTGACCGGCGGCGTCAACTACACCGAGGCGAACGCCTTCGCCGACAACGCCGACGGCTCGGTCAGCAGCGTTAATCTCGATGGCACGTCGCTACGCCTCATCAGCAGCGGCGCAACGGCGAGCGGCATTTTCAACGATCTCGCCACGGCGGTCGGATCGGGCGGGACCGGGATTGGCTTCACCCTCGGCGCCAACAACGTGCCGAGCCTGCCGGCGGGGCAGTCGACGCTCGCCTTCATCCCCAGCGCCCCGCTCCTCACTCTCGACGTACCGATCAATCTCGGCAGCATTCAGCTCTCGTTCAGCGACCAGGGCGGCGGCACGGTGCAACAAACCCAGCCCTTCAGCACCAGCGCCCTCACCCTCGCTGGCGCCGGGGCGACCTACACGCTCACCAATCCCGCGAACAGTTTCGGCGAGTTCGCTGCGAACACCGGAAGCGCAAGCATCGCCGATGCGTCGAACCTTTCGATCACCACGCTCGGACCGCCCGCGAGCCAGACGATCGGCGCGACCTTCACAGGCAATTTCACCATTAACGATACCGGCACGGTGACGCAGGCCGATTCGATCAGCGCGGCCGGGCTCGCGCTGTTGGGCGCCGGCGGCAGCTACACGCTGACCGACGCCAACAACAGCATCGGCAACCTCGCCGCCAATACCGGCACGATCACCCTCGACGCCACCGGCACGCTCACGATCGATCCGGCCGGCAGCACGAACGTCTTCGATACGAGCGGCGCGACGACGCTTACCGCGAACAGCATCGCCTTCGGCACCACCGCCAACGTCACCATCGCGAACACCGCCACTTTCACCGCGAGCACGGGCAGCGTCTCCGAAACGCAAGGCGCCACGATCGCGCTGACGGATAGTTCGGGTGGCGCCGCCTTCGTCGCCGACACCATCTCGCTCTCCGCGCTCGCGGGCGGCGCGCCGTCGATCACCGGCAGCGGCGTCACCGTGCTCTTCGGCCTGACCCCCGCAACCACGATCGGCGTCGGCACCGGCGCCGGCACGCTGTCGCTCAGCCAGTCGACGCTCAGCGCGGTGGGCACGTCCTTGCAGATCGGCACCGGCGCGCCCAACCAAACCGGCCTCATCACCATCGCCGGCGGCGTCACCTTCCCGGCCCGCGACCACCATCTTCGCCCTCGGCAGCGGCGGGCAGATCGATCTTTCCGGCACGATCAACGAGCGAGGGCCAGCCGGTGCTGTTCCAGGGGCCGGTGGTGCTGACCGGCAACACCACGGTCGACACGACGGACGGCAACATCGATCCGGGCGGCGGCACCGTGACGTTCGCCGGCACGATCGACGGCACCACGTTCTTCCTCGACAACCTCACCGTCGCCGCCGGCGGCGGCGATATCGATTTCGCGGGCCGCGTCGGCTACGACGGCAGCGTGGTCAATTCGTCGGCGGTCTCGCCCGGCGCGGTGAGCCTGACCACGACCGGCAACGTCAACATGACGATGCCGACGAATAGCGGGCTTGACGGCTTCGCCGCCGCCTCGTTCTCGCTCACCGGCCCCGCGGCGAGCCTCACCACGACGAGCTACATCAGTACGCACGGCGAATCCGGGGGCTCCTCGCACCCGAACGGCGGCACCCTCCTCATCGACACCACCGGCAACGTGTCGGTCGCCGGCGACCTCACCGCGGGCGGCGGGTTCAACGCCTCGACCCCCGCCATCGGCGGCAATAGCGGCACGGTCACGGTCGATGCGACAGCGGGCAGCGTCTCGATCGGCACGTCGCTCACCTCGTCGACCCCATCGATCCTGGCCACCGGCTACACCACTGGCGCGGATTCGTCCGTGGCGGGTCAGGGCGCCGGCAGCGGCAACAACGTCTCGATCACCGGCACGAGCATCACCATCGGCACCTCGATCATCAGCAACGGCGGCACAGCCGAGTTCACGGGCTCGGTCGGCGCGGGCGGCAATGCCGGCACGGTCAGCCTCACCGCGACGACCGGCGGCGTGACTCTCGGCGACAGCGTCTCGAGCGGAAATCTGCCGACCTCGATCGCCGCCACCGGCGGCACCACGGCCGCGTCCGCGAACGGCGGCAACGGCGCCGCTGTCACCATCACTGCGACGTCCGCGTCCGGCAGCGTCTCGCTGCCGGCGGACCTCGTCACCGTGGGCGGCGAGGCCGGCGGCGGGGGCACCAGCGGCTTCGGCGGCGCCGTGACGATCGACGCCGGCGGCACCGTCGCAATCGGCACCGCGCTGCCGCTCGTCACGCAATATAGTGGGAGCGAACTGAAGGCGGATGTCGCCAGCATCCTGACGCGCGGCGGCGAGACCTATACGAGCGCGTCCACGCCGGGCAACGGCGGCCAGATCATGGTGACGGGCACCAGCATCAGCCTGCCGTTCGGCGCCTCGAGCGGCGGCGGCGAGGCCGCGGATCTCTATTCCTTATCGAGCGGGCCGGTCGGCTGGGCGCCCACGGCAGTCACTGGCTATACCACGCCCTCGACCGCCAACGGCGCCAATGCCGGATCGATCACACTGACGGCAACCGCCGGCGCCGTCACGGTCGGCACGCCGGCGGGTACGTCCAGCACCGCGACCGGCGACGTCATCGGCGTGTTCGCGCGCGGCGGCGATTCGACCGGCGGCAATGGTGGGGCCGGCGGCGCTATCACGATCTCGGGCGACACGATCGCGGTGGCGCGCGTCGGCTCCTTCGGCGGCGACACGCTGTCGGCCACCGGCTCGGGCGGCGCAGGCGGCAACCTGTCCTTAACCGCGACGAGCGCGGTGGCCGGCGCGATCACGCTTTACGGCAACAACGATCCCGCGACCGGTTCCTCGACATCTCTCGAGGGCGTGCTGAGCGCGCGCGGCGGCTTCGACGACATGCTGATGAACGGCTTCGGCAACGTCAGCTCGCCGGCGACGATCAGCGGCGCCGGCGGCACGCTGTCGCTGAGCGTGCCGACCGGCGGCACGATCGTACTCGCCACCAGCACCGCCAACACCGGCAACGCCTCGACCAGCACGACCGGCACCACGACGAACGGTTCGAACGTCATCACCGGCGTCGCGAACACGGACAATATCGAAGTGGGCGAGTGGATCGAAGGTCCGGGAATTCCCGCCGGAGCCGCGATCGTTAGCGATACGTCCTCGACCATCACCATCAACGAGACGGTCACGTCCGGCGGCCAAGTGGGTGGCCCCATCACCTTCCTCCAGGTGCCGAACGGCGACAACAACGGCTCGACCGTGGGGCTGTCGGCGAGCGGCGGTCTCGGCCATGGCGGCACGATCAGCATCACCGGCCCAATCGAGGGCGCCGCCGCCAACACGCAGTCGCTGCGGCTCTTCGCGGCGGACGGCGCGTTCACAACGAATGGCGCGGTGGGCGACGTGGTATCGCTCGCCAACATCACGATCGGCAACGGCGAGAACACGGTTCCGCCCGGCGGCAACGGCGGCAGCTTGTCGTTCGGCGGCGCGGTCACGGTCGGCACGGAATTCCAAGACCTCAATTCGAGCGGCAGCCTGACCTTCGACGGCCCCCTCACCACGCCCGACCTAAGCGCCAACGGACCCAGTGTCAGCATCCTCGGCGGCGGGACTTTCTCCAACATCTTCTCGGTCACGAGCTCGGCGGCCGCGCCGCTCGCGCTCGGCGGCGACATCGTGTTCGACACGACGATCGGCGGCTCGGTCACCGGCACGATCGTCCTCGCGAGCGCCACGACGCTCGATTTCTCGGCCGCCAGCGGCAGCATATCGATCGGCGGCACGATCGACGGTACGACGGCCGGGGCGCAGGCGTTCACCTTCGACGAGCCCCAGGGCGGCGCCACGATCAGCGCGGCGCTGGGTGGCACGACCGCGCTCGGCGCCGTGACGGTGAACGGCGCCGCCGCGGTCACGCTCGAGAACACGGTGACGACCGCAGGCGGCGCTGTCCAAATCAACTCGCCGGCCGTGCTCGGCAACAACAGCGTCTCGATCGACACCACGAACGGCGGCCATACCGCTGCGGGCGCCAACGTAACCTTCAACAGCACCCTCGATGGGACGTCGATCTATTCCGACAATCTGAGGATCCATGCCGGCAGCGCCGGCAACATCACCTTCGGCAATGTTGGCGCCACGGTCCGGCTCGGGACGCCCATCATCAGCAGCGCGAACGCGGTCGATTTCACCGGCACCGTCAACATCGCGGGCCTCACCGACGGGTCCACGACGTTCACGGCGGCCGGCAACCTCAACGCGGTTGGCCCCACTTCCTCGACCTTGGTGACGAACGGCGGCACCTTCGACATCGTCACGACGGGCGCCATCACGATCGGCGGCGGCATCATCGCCACCGGCGGTCTCGACACCGCCACCAATGCCGGCGGCAACGGCGGCAGCGTCACGATCAATGGCGGCGGCGCCGTGTCGATCGGCAGCGCCATCACCCTCACCACGAGCGGCAGCGGCAGCACGCTCGTCAACACCTCGGTGCCGGCTGTCGTCACGTCCGGCTTCTCGGCCACCACCGCCGCCGAGACCGCCGGTGGTGCCACCGGCATCTCGATCACCGGCAGCAGCGTCACGCTGGCGCAGTCGGTCGTCGCGAGCGGCGGTAATGCAGCCATCTCGGGCTCGTCAGCGAACGGCGGCAGCGCCGCCACGATCAACATCACGGCGACAAGCGGCAGCGTCACGATCGGCAGCGCCGCGACCGGCAACCTCATCGGCGTGATCGCCAACGGCGGCAATTCGTTCGACGGCACGGGCGGCAGGGCCGGCAACGTCACCATCAGCGGGCAGACGATCTCGCTCTCGAAGGTGAGCACCAACGGCGGCGATTCCGCGCTCACCAGCGCCGCCACCGCGCAGGCGGCCGGCAACATCACGCTCAACGCGACCGCATCGTCCGGCGACGCGGTCGTGCTTTTCGGCAACGCGGCCGGCGCCGCGCTTGCGGAAGATACGGTCGGCACGCTGACGGCGATCGGCGGCGAATACAACGACACCAACGTCACGACCGCGGGCGCGCTGCCCAACGGCACCATCACCGGCACCGGCGGCAACATCAGCATCGAGGCCGGCGTCGGCCAGCCGCTCAACGGCACGGCCGACGTCCGGCTCGAGAACAACAGCGCCAATGCCGCGCTCAATGGCGGCCCGAGCGTCAGCATCGTGGCGCCCGGCGGGCTCGGCACGGGCGGCACCATCCTCATCGACGGGCCGGTGGTCGGAACCACCGCCAACATCGAGAACCTGCGGGTCAGCTCCGCCAACGGCAGTGCCACGCTCGCCGGCAGCGTCGGCACAGGCGCGATCCCGCTCGGGACCCTCGTGCTCGGGCCGGCTACCAATGTCCTCGACACGCTGCCTTCCGGCAGCAGCGACGGCAACCTCACCGTCTCCGGCGCCGTCAACGTCGAGACGCTCGACATCACCGGGACCTCCGGCAGCGCGACCTTCGACGGCTTCGTCACCGCGTCGACCTACAACCCCGCGGACGCGGCGATCGTCACCTTCAACGGCGGCTCGAGCCTCTCCGGCGGAATCACGATCTCGAGCCCGCTCGTTCTCAACGCCGACGACACGATCGACAGCAACAACGCGCCGATCACGATCGACGCGACCATCGACAATTCGACGGCCGGCACCGACACGCTCACTCTCGACGCCGGCACCGGCACCATCACGATCAACGATCCGCTCGGCGGCACGACGCCGCTCGGCGCGATCATCATGAACGGCGTGCTCATCGACCTCGGCAGCAACGTCACCACGAAGTCGGGCGCGGTCACCTTCAACGGCCCGGTGGTGCTGACCCACAACGTCGCGATCAACACGGCGGCGCTCGGCTCGGCCGGCGCCAACGTGACCTTCAACGGCACGGTCGATGCGGCGCAGTTCGAGACCCAGACGCTCTCGATCGCGGCGGGCACGGCCGGCAATGTGATCTTCACCGAGCGCGTCGGCGCCGAGCAGACCTCCTCGTCCACGGAGGGCTGCACCTGCTCGTCGCTGGGCGCCTTCACCATCACGAGCGCCGATGCCGTCGACATGTCGATGCCGTACGGCAACGCTGACGGCTTCAGCGCGGCCTCCGTCAGCATCACCGGCATCGCCTCGCTGACCGACAATTCCTTCATCGCCACCGCGGGCAGCCAGAACGGTAGCGGCGGCGCGGTCACGATCACGGCCTCGGGTGCGGTCGCGATCGGCGCCGGCATCCCGCTTACGGTGTCGGGGACCCAGGTCACGAACGAGCCCAGCATCGACGCGAGCGGCTTCGACACCAACAGCGCGAGCCAGCCCGCGGGCAACGGCGGCAACGTCGCGATCACCAGCACCGCGGGCAGCATTACCCTGCCGTTCGGCATCGATGTCGGCGCCGGCGACGGTATAGTCTCGGGGACGCCGGTGAATGGCGGCAATGGTGGCACCGTCACGCTGACCGCGGCATCCGGCGCAATCAGCGCCGGCAGCCTCGCGGGCGGGCCGCAGAACGGGATCGACAGCGAAGGCGGCAGCTCGATCGCAGGATTGCCCGGCGCCGGCGGCAACGTCACGCTCTCGGCCATGAACCTCGTCGTCGCCGGCATCGACACGGCGGGCGGGAGCACGCAGGCCGCCAGTGCCGGGAGCGGCGACCACGGCGGCAACATCACCCTCATCGCCACCGCCTCCAGCGGCGCCGCGGTCGTGCTCTACGGCACCAGCAACACCGCGACCGGGATTGCCGAGGGGCCGATCGCGAGCCTTCTCTCGATCGGCGGCGAGGTTGGCGATCCCACGGCGGACACGGGCTGCCATTGCATCCCGACCGGTACGGTGAACGGCGCCGGCGGCAACATCGCGATCGAGGGCAGCGCCGGTGGCGCGGCGCTCGCGGGCACGAGCTTCATCGAGCTGCAGAACAGCACCTCGGCCGCGTTCGGCGGCCCGACCGTGCTCGTCATCGCCGCGGGCGGCGCGGGCGCGGGTGGCACGGTGAGCTTCAAGGGGCCGGTGCAAGCGACGAGCGCCGATGTCGAGAACCTGCATTTCGAGGCGAGTAACGGCAGCGTCACGGTCACGGGGCCGGTCGGCACGGCGACGGCGCTCGGCACACTCGCCTTCGGCTTCACGCCCGGCACGATCCCGACGGTCAGCAATTCCGGCGCAATGACGTTCGACGGCGCGGTAACGGTCGGCACGGCGATCACCGACCTGCGCACTGCCGGGAGCCTCACTTTCGACGGGCTGGTGACGACGCCGAGCTTCGCCATGACGGCCGGCGCGACGAGCCTCGGCATGACCGGCGGCGCGGCGTTCACCGGCCCCGTCACCGTGTCGGGCGCCACCACCACGCTCGCCGGCACGTTCACCTTCGAGACTGGCTTCAGCGACACAGGCACGATCACCCTCGTCGGCGCCACCACGCTCGACACCTCGGCCGTCAACGGCGCGGTCAGCCTCGCTGCCGTCAACGGCCCGGGCGCGATCGCCGAGCCGCTCACGATCACTGCCGGCACCGGTGCCGTGATCTTCACCGGCGCGGTGGGCGGCGGCAGCGCGGTCGGCGCCGTCGACATCACCGGCGGCGCGCTCACGCTCGACGGCATCACCGCGACCGGCAATGTCGCGGCCATGGGCACGGGCGCCATCACGCTCGAGCATGCGATCTCGACCACGGGCACGGTGGCGCTCACCGCCGGCGGCAACCTCACGCTCGATGCCGGCGCAACCGTCACCGGCAGCGGCGCCGGCACCGCCGTGGTGCTGGCGACGGGCGGCGTCTTCGACAATCTCGCGGGCAGCGGCGGCGTCGTTGCGAATGGCGGCGGGCGCTGGCTCATCTGGTCGCAGAATCCGACGAGCGACACGGTCGGCGGGCTGCCCTTCGCCTTCAAGCAGTATGGCGCGACGTTCGGCGTCACCACGCCGGCCGGTTCCGGCAACGGCCTGCTCTATTCGCTCGCCGGCCCGACCGTCACGGCGGAGCTGACCGGCACCGTCACCAAGACCTATGACGCGACGACCGCCGCCACGCTGACGGCCGCGAACTACACGGTCATGGGTGGCGAGCCCGGCGACAGCTTCACCCTCAACGATCCGACCAGCGGAACCTATGTCAGCGCCAACGCCGGCAGCGGGATCGAAGTCAGCGCCTCCGGCGTCAGCCTCGTCTCGGCCAATTCGGGCGGCATGCCGGTGTTCGGCTACACGCTTGCGAGCGGCACGGCGTCGGGCGCGGTCGGCACGATCAGCCCGCTGCCAGTGATCCTCGGCGGCACGCGCACCTACACCGCGACCACGGCGATCTCGTCCGTCAATCTCACCATCACCAACGATCTCGACGGCGCCAACCTGACGATCGGCGGCAGCGGCACGCTGGCGGGCGCCAACGCCGGCGCGCAAGCCTTCGCCTCGGCCGGAACCTTGGCCTTGGGCGGCAGCGCCGCCGGCAACTACACGCTCACGGGCATCACCACGAATGGCAGCCTGGTCACGGTGAGCCCGCTCGCCGTCGTGCTGTCGGGCGCGAAGACCTTTGACGCCACCACGAACGCGCCCGCGGCGGACCTCGCCATCGCCAACAACCTCAGCGGCGCGAACCTGACGCTCTCGGGCACTGGCACGCTCGCGAGCGCGAACGCGGGCTCCGATGCCTTCGCCGCGCCCGGAACCTTGGCGCTGGGCGGCAGCGCGGCTGGCAACTACACGCTCAGCGCCATCACCACGAACGGCAGCGCGGTCACGGTCGGCCCGCTTACCGTCGTGCTGTCGGGCGCGAAGACTTACGACGCCACGACGAGCGCGCCTGCGGCCGATCTCGCCATCGCCAACGACCTCAGCGGCGCCAACCTCACGCTCTCCGGTATCGGCACGCTCGCGAGCGCGAACGCGGGCTCCGATGCCTTCGCCTCGGCCGGAACCTTGGCGCTCGGCGGGAGCGCGGCCGGGAACTACACGCTCGGCGCCGTCACCACGAACGGCAGCGCTGTCACGGTGAGCCCGCTCGCCGTCGTGCTGTCGGGCGCGAAGACTTACGACGCCACGACGAGCGCGCCTGCGGCCGATCTCGCCATCACCAACAACCTCAGCGGCGCCAACCTCACGCTCTCCGGTATCGGCACGCTCGCGAGCGCGAACGCGGGCTCCGATGGCTTCGCCGCGGCCGGAACGCTGACGCTCGGCGGCAGCGCGGCCGGCAATTACACGCTCGGCGCTATCACTACGAACGGCAGCCTGGTCACGGTGAGCCCGCTCGCCGTCGTGCTGTCGGGCGCGAAGACTTACGACGCCACGACCAACGCGCCTGCGGCCGATCTCGCCATCGCCAACAACCTCAGCGGCGTCAACCTCACGCTCTCGGGCACCGGCACGCTCGCGAACGCGAACGCAGGCTCCGATGCCTTCGCCTCGGCCGGAACCTTGGCGCTCGGCGGGAGCGCGGCCGGGAACTATACGCTCAGCGCCATCACCACGAATGGCAGCGAGGTCACGGTGAACCCGCTCGCCGTGGTGCTGTCGGGCACGAAGACATACGACGCCACGACGAGCGCCCCCGCGGCGGACCTCGCCATCAGCAACGACCTCGACGGCGCGAACCTTATGCTCGGCGGTGCCGCGGGCACGCTGGCGAGTGCCAATGCCGGGTCGGAGCGCTTCGCCTCGGTGGGCTCGCTCACGCTTGGCGGCAGCGCCGCCGGCAACTACACGATCGCCAACGTCACGACCAACGGCAGCGCCGTCACCATCACGCCGGCAACGCTGAGCTACGTCGCGACCCCAACCAACGGGCTCGCCGGCGCGCCGATCCCCGCGCTGTCGGGCTCGGTGACGGGCTTCCAGGGTGCCGACACGCTCGCGAGCGCCACCTCCGGCACGCTCGCTTTCGCCACCACGGCCACGCCCGCGAGCCCGACCGGCGCCTATCCGATCACCGGCACGGGCCTCAACGCCAATTTCGGCAACTACACCTTCGTGCAGGCGCCGGCCAACGCCACCGCCTTCACGATCAACGGGAGCCAGATCGTCGGCGGTGATGTGTTCTCCGATCACGGCGTGACCGCGCTGCCGGGCGCCACAATCGGCCTCATCCTCGGCGGCAACAGCGAAGGCACCGTCACGTCGGGCGCGGGCGGCGCCTACCAGTTCGAGCTGCCGGTCGGCACGATCTCGCCCAGCGGCGCCGGCCTCTTCGTCTACATCGCGAGCGGCCCGGTCAACGGCAACAGCTTCTACAACCAGGCGACCGGCGCGATCACGAACCTCGACATCTACGGCAACATCTTCCGCGTCCTCAACGCGCCCGCCTCGCTGTCGCAAACCGGCGCCGCGCTTGCCGCGACGCTCGGCACGATCACCGGCCCGAATTTCCTCTTCAGCCTGAGCGGCAACGCGCTCAATCTCGCCGGCAGCAATTTCGAGCTGACCGCGCCCGTGCCCTTCACCATCGACGAGACCGTCAACGCCGCCTCGTTCGCGGTGACGGCAAGCTCGATCTCGCTCGCCGACAACGTGACGACGAGCGGCGCGCAAACCTATGGCGGCGCCGCCGACGTGCCAGATCCCGGCGTGACGCTCGCGGGATCGAACGTCACCTTCACCAGCACGATCGACGGTCCCGGCACGCTCACGATCGACGATCCCGGCACGGTGACGTTCGGCGGCGCGGTCGGCGGCGAGATTCCGCTCGGCGGCGTCTCGATCACCGCGAGCAACGTCATGCTCGCAAGCGGCATCTGGACCTCGTCCGGCGTCGTCATGCTCGACGCCACCGTGACGCTCACCATGAACGCGATGATCGACACCGACGGCACCGGCGCCGACATCGACCTGATGGGCCCGGTGAACGGCGGCCTCTATACGCTCACGCTCGACAGCGGCGTCGGCAATGTGACGCTTTCGGGTGTCAATGTCGGCGGGCTCGTCTTCACGCCGTCGGCGCCGGCGCTCGTCACGCTCGACAGCGGCAGCTACGACATCGCTGGCGGGCCCTACACGTTTGGCACCGTCGCCCTCAACGGCGCGCTCGGCTTCGGCCAGGCGACGAATTTCGGCCCGGCGACGGTCATCTCGCCCTCGACCATCACGAGCCCAGGCGCGCCCATCGCCTTCACCGGCACGCTGACCGGCGCGGACGAGACGCTGGCGATCGAGCCTGGCACCCCCGTAACCTACGCCGTGCCGCCCACCGGCGTGACGATCACCGACGTCGTACCGCCCAACAGCGGGCCGCCGGCCTCGGAAGTCGGCGCAATCGAGCCGAACAGCAACGGCTCGCCCGGCTCGAGCCCGGGCGACACCGGCACGACCGATACCGGCGGCAGTAACGCCGCGCCGACCGAGACGAGCGACAACGGCGCCGGCACTGGCACGACCGGCGCGACGGCGCCCACGGGCGCCACCGGCGATGTGGTGTCGGATGAGACGGCGTCGCTCCTCAACGCGCTGGCGCCGGCCTCGGGCGGCGCCGCGACCGCGCCGGGCGCGGGCCCGCTCGAAGTGTTGACGGATGACTCGGGCTCGACCAGCACGGCGGGCTCGGCGAGCGCCGGAGCCGACACGAGCACGAGCACCGTCGTCGTGACCGCGAACGCCTTCACCGTCACCACCACGAACCCGGGCGGCAGTACCGGGGCGACGGGCGGCGGCGGTGCGACGACGGGCGCGGCCGGCGCGGACGCGACGCAGCCGGGTGCGGAGACCGACGGCACGACCAACTCGATCGCAAGCTCGCTCGGCGGAGCGCCCGCCTCCGCCCAGGGCGGCAAGCCGGTGACGCTCGTGAACGGCGTGCTGACGCAGACGCCGCCGCCGCCGACCAATGCCTGCTCGGCCGGGTCCTCGTCGGCCTCGTCCTGTAAGCCGCACAGCGTGCCGCCAGCGGACCAGGAATATTCGAGCTGGGGCAACGAGGCCTACTGGCAATGAGCCTGCGCTCCTCCGTCATCTTCGCCGTCGCGGCGCTCGGCCTTCTGCCCGGCGCGGCGCAGGCGCAAGCGCAGGGCGCCGGTCTCGGCATGGACCTGGCCGGCGAGACCTGCGCCTTCGGTCCCGCCGGCGCCAGCGCCGGCGGGATGAGCGGCGTCCCGATCGCGTGCGGCAAAGCGGCCTCGGCCGGCGCGCTCTATGTCATGCCGGGCCTCGCTCTCCCTGCGGCGCCCGATGCGCGCCGCGCGGCCGTCATCGGCGCGGCGAAGACGATGCCGGCGGGATTGGGCCGCGGCGACGACATCGCCTGCGACACGGGCAGCCCGCTCGCACCGGCGGGCGACTGGCTTTTCTTCGCCTGCACCGAGCGCAGCAACGGCTGGCCGCGCATCGTCCTCGTCCTGCCGGCGGGCGGCGCGCTCTATCAGGCCGACGGCATGCCGGCGCTGCTGCCGATCCTCGAGGCGGCGATCGCGTCGCGCTCGGGCCAGGCGCTTTCGCCGGGCGAGACCGAGACGGCGCTGAAGCTCCTCGACCAGCATTACCCGGCCGCGCTGGCGCATGCCGGCAGCGCCGACGCCGCGAGCGAGAAGTCGCTCGTCGAGCTCGCGCGGCTCGACGGCGCGCAGCGCAATTTCGCCGCCGCCGAAGCCGCCGACCGCCGCGCGCTCGTGATCGAAACGCGGCTCTTCGGCGCCACTTCCACCGCGGTCGGCCAGACGCTGATGGAGCTTGCCCTCGAGGTCAGCAACCAGGGCCGGTTCGACGAGGCGAGCGGGCTCTTCCGGCGGGCGCAGCCGATCATCGAAGCCTCGGGCAGCGTTTCGGCGCGGGCGCGCCTCCAATCCTATCTGGCGCTCGATGCCGCCAATCAGCGCCGCTACTCCGACGCGCTCAAATACGCGCGCGGGGCAACGGCGCTGCGCCGCGCCGAGCTCGACCAGCAAGCGGGCGGCCCCGGCGCCGAGGCGCAGGCGCCGGCGAGCCGCGGCGAACTGGCGCACAGCCTGCGCATCGAGGCGACGATGGCGCTGAAGCTCGACGATCTGCCCGATGCCTTGGCCGCCGCCGAAGAAGTGCTCAACATCATCAGCGACGAGCCGGGATTGCCGTTGTGGTGGCGGCCCGATGCGATCGCGATGATGGCCGAGATCAACGCCGAGGATGGCCGCGTGGTCGAGGCCGAGCGCCAGTTCCGCGATGCGTTGGCGCTCGACGAGAAGCTGTTCGGCGACACCGCGCCCACGATCTATGCCGAGCTGCGGCTCGGCCGCTTCTATGCCGAGCAGCAGCTCTATCCCGCCGCGGTGACGGTGTTCCGCCGCGCGCTCGACGGGCTCGCCCGCGACGAGGTCGCGCGCGCCGCGATCCTGCCGGACCAGATCGTGCCGTTCCTCGCCGCCGCGTCCGACGTGGCCGCCAAGAACCCGGATCAGCGCGCGAGCCTCGACGCCGAGATGTTCCGCGCGATCCAGCTCGTGAGCTCCGACGTCACCGGCCGCACCATCGCGCGCGCCGCGTCGGCGGTCGCCACATCCAATCCCGCGCTCGCCGAGCTCACGCGCAACGAAGCCGACGCGCAGCGCCAGCGCGATGCCGCGCGCATCGAACTTGCCGCGGAAACCGCCAAGCCCGATGCCGAGCGCGATCCGGCGCGCGAGAAGAAGCTCGCTGCCGACATGGCGGCGGCGGGCGCCGCGGCGGATAAGCTCGCGCGGCAGGTATCCGCCGATTTTCCCGAGTACGCGAATCTCGCCGATCCCGGCCCGGCGGCGCTTCCGACGCTCGAGCGGAGCCTCGGCGCGCACGAGGCGTTCCTCACCTTCGCCATCGCCACCCAATCCTCCTACGCGCTCCTCGTCACGCACGATCGCCTCACCGTCGCGCCGATCCGGGAAAATGGAATCGCGCTCACGGCCGATGTCGGCGAGCTGCGCCAGGCGTTCGTGCCGCGGCTCGGCGGCCTGCCCGAGTTCGATCTCGAAGCCTCCTACGAGCTTTACGGGCGGCTCCTCGGCCCGCTCGAGACGGCGCTCGGCGGCATCGACCGGCTCGTCGTGGCGCCGGCGGGCGCGCTCGCGAGCCTGCCGCTCGGTCTCCTCGTGACGGAACGGCCGCGCACGCGCGCCGACTATGGCAATGCCGCGTGGCTCATCCGGCGCATGGCGGTGACCGACGTGCCCTCGCCGCGCGCCTTCCTCGCGCTCCGTGCGGCAAGCGCGCACAGTGCGCCGGCGCCAAGACCGTTCTTCGCCGTGGCCGATCCAGCGTTCCAGGGCGCGGGCGAGGCGGGCAGCCAGGCGCTCGCCGCGCTCGCCGCGCGCTGCCGCGAGGACGGCCCGGTCGCGCCCGCGCTCTTGAGCGCGCTGGCACCACTGCACGAGACCGCGAACGAGGTGCGCATCGTCGAGCATCTTTTGGGCGGCAGCGACGATGCGCTGCTCCTGGGCGCCGCGGCGACCGAGGCCAATCTTCGCGCGCGCCCGCTTGGCGATTACGGCGTCCTCTATTTTGCGACGCACGGGATCCTGCCCGGCGAATTGCATTGCCAGTCGGAGCCGGGCCTGGCGCTGTCGCCGCCCGCCGCGCCCGCCGCGTCGGCGGCCGAGGACGGGCTCTTGGATGCGAGCGAGATCGCGCAACTGAAGCTCAACGCCGATCTCGTCGTGCTGTCGGCCTGCAACACGGCGGCGAGCGGCGGCAATTTCGGCGGCGAGGCGCTCGACGGCCTGGCCGACGCCTTCTTCAATGCCGGCGCGCGCGCGGTGATCGCGAGCCACTGGGAGGTGCCGTCGCTCTCGACCGTGAAGCTCATGACCGGGCTGTTCGAAACCTATACGAAGGACCGGCCGGAAGGTCTGGCCGAGGCGCTCCGGCAATCGCAGCTTGCGATGCTGCGCGATCCGGCGACGGCGCATCCTTTCAACTGGGCCGCCTTCTCCATCATCGGCGCGGGCGGCGCGGGCGCGGGCGGGGCGCGTCCGGCGCCCGCGTCGGCCGAACCCATGGGACGCCGCACATGAGCCGAGCGCGCACGACCCTTCCCACGCTTGCGGCGGCGGCCGCGGCCGCGCTTCTCCCCGCCACGGCGTCGCGCGCGGCAGAGCTCATCGTCGTCGAGGCGCGCGGCATCGGGCTTCATTCCGGCGACGTGATCGACGATCAGGCGACGCTCGATCTGAAGGAAGGCCAGCATCTCACGCTCATTACGGCGAGCGGCGCGACGCTCAAGATCGACGGACCGTTCGATCGCGCGCCCGCCGCCGGCAATGGCGAGGACAATGGCGGCTTCGGCACGGCGCTGCGCGCGCTCGTGACGCAGAGCGCCGCGCGGGCCGAAGCGGGTGTCGTGCGCGACGGGCTCACGCCGGTCGATCTGCCGGCGCCGTGGCTCCTCGACGTGAGCCGCACCGGCGTCGTGTGCCTCAGGGACGGCGAGCGGCCGGTGTTGTGGCGCGAACGCGCGGCGACGAAGAGCGACCTCACGATCATGGCCGGCGACCGCACCTGGCGCGCCGATGCGACGTGGGATGCCGGGACCGACAAGATGAGGCTGCCCGCGACCGTGCCGTTCCATGGCGGCATCACCTATCGCGTCCGGCTCGACGGCAACGACGCGAACGTCACCGTGAAGCTCGTGCCGAACGCGCTCGTCAATCCCGAGATGCAGGCGGCGTGGCTCGCCGATGTCGGCTGCGATCCGCAGGCGCAGGCGCTCTACAAGACCTTGCCGCCATGACCGGGGCCTGGCTTCTCCGCGCGCGGCAAATTCTCGTCGCGGCGGCGGCGCCGCTCCTCGTCACGCTGGTATGCGCGGCGCTTGCCGATTTCGCGGTCGACCGGCTCGCCTTTCTGAAATATGTCGATCGCTTCGTCGGCGATTGGGAGACGGCGGCGCTGCTGCCGCAAGAGCCGCAGGATCCCGACGTGCTGATCGTCACGATCACCGACGAGACGTTGCAGAAATTCGCCTACACGGCGCCCATCGATCGCGGCTTCCTCGCCGATCTCGTCGAGACGATCGCCGCGCGCCATCCGCGCGCCATCGGCCTCGACATCCTCCTGGCGCAGCCGACCGAGCCGGCGAAGGACGAGCGGCTGCGCCGCGTGCTCACGAACCTGCCGGTGCCGCTCGTCGCGAGTTATGCCGACGAGGACGGCATCGTGAGCCCAGCGCAGCGCGATTTCCTCGACCGCTTCCTGCCGCCCGCAGCGCGCGGGCTTTCGGCGCTCGGCACCGACCAGTTCGACACCGTGCGCTGGATCTATCCCGGCCACGACGGGCGCGACGGCAGCTTCATCCCGAGCTTCGACCGCGCGCTCGCCGCCGCGGCGGGCGTCGCATCGGCGCCCGAGTTGACGCGCATCGTCTGGCACGGGCGCCCGTCGCGCGCCGAGCCGCCGTTCCGCGAATATCCGGCCAATCTCGTCGCCAATCTTCCGGCCGCGTGGTTTGCCGGCAAGGTCGTGCTGATCGGCACGCTCGAGGATCGCCACCGCACGCCGTTCTCGACATTGTTCGAGCGCGGCGAAGGGATCCAGCCGGCGGTCGTGATCCACGCGCATGGCGTGGCGCAGCTCCTGCACCGGACGCCGCCCTATGGGCTCGGGTTTGCGCCGAATTTCGCGGTGACGCTCGCGGTGGCGGCGCTTGGCGCGGCGCTCGGGCTGGTCGGCTGGCCGCTGTCCATGCGATTGGGCGCAGGCTTGGTGCTCGTTCTCCTCATATGGGTCGGCGGCGGCGCGGCGTTCCATTATCTGGGATCGATGGCCGGGCTCATCGCGCCGACGCTCGCGGCGGGATTCGCCATGTTCGGGACCGAGGCGCTGTCCGGGCGCACGGCGCGCCGGCAGCGCGAATTCATAACCACCGCCATGTCGTGCTATGTCTCGGCCAACGTGGTCGAGGCGCTCGTGCGCGATCCGGCGCGCTTGAGCCTCGAAGGCGAGCGGCGCGTGATGACCTATCTCTTCACCGACATCGCCGCCTTCACGACCATGTCGGAAGCGCTCGATTCGCAAAATCTCGCGCGCGTCCTCAATGGCTATTTCGACGTGATGACCGAAGTGGTGATGCAATATGACGGCACGATCGGCAAGTTCCAGGGCGACGCGCTCTTCGTCATCTTCAACGCGCCGATGGATCAGCACGATCACGCCGAGCGCGCGGTGCGCTGCGCCTTGGCGCTCGACCGCGTCGCCGAAGCCTGGAGCATCGAGCAGAAGGCCGCGGGCGTGCCGTTCGGCCACACCCGCATCGGCGTCCATACCGGATCCGCAGTCGTCGGCAATTTCGGCTCGCGCCGCCGCTTCGACTACAGCGCGCACGGCGACGCCGTGAACACGGCCGCGCGCCTTGAAGGCGTCAACAAGCAGTTCGGCACCCGCATCTGCATCAGCGAAGCGACGCGCGCCTTGTGCCACGGCATTCTGTTCCGCCCGCTCGGCACCGTCACCGTGAAGGGCCGGTCGAGCGGCACGCAGGTGTGGGAACCGGCGCGCGAGGAGACGCCCTATCTCGCGCGCTATCGCGAAGCCTGGGAGAAGCTCGCGAGTGAGGCGCCGGAGGCCTTGGGCCTCTTCGCCGCCTTGAACCAGGAAAATCCCGACGACCGCTGCGTCGCCATGTATCTCGAGCGGCTCTATCACGGCGAAAAGGGCGCGGAACTGGTGCTCGCGGAAAAATAGCATGCGTCCCATCGCCGAATTTCCCGCCGCGATCGCGCGCCGCGTGCGTGCCGTCGTCACCGATGTCGACGACACGCTGACCCATGGCGCGCGGCTCCCGGCCGACACATATGCGGCGCTCGAGCGGCTGAAGGCGGCGGGCCTCATCGTCATCCCGGCGAGCGCCGCACCCTCGGGCTGGTGCGATGCGTGGGCGCGCATGTGGCCGGTCGATGGCGTCATCGGCGAGAATGGCGGGCTCTATTTCCGGCACGATCCGGCGCGCGGCACGACGCTGCGCCGCTATTGGCTCGAAGCGGCCGAGCGCCGCGCGGCCCGCGCGCGCCTCGGCGATCTCGCGAGCGAGGTGAGCCTCATCGTGCCGGGAGCGGCGACGGCGCACGACGACGCCTATCGCGAAACGACGCTCGCCATGACGGCGCCGCCGGCGCGGATGAATGACGTCATCGCCGCTTTCCGGCACGCGGGCGCGTACGCAACCAAGAATTCGCTCTGGGCGCTCGCCTGGTTCGGCGAGTTCGACAAGCTCGCCATGATCGGCCGCGTGCTCGCCGCCGATTTCGCGCTCGACATCGACGCCGCGCGCGAGGAGATCGTCTATGTCGGCGATTCGACCAATGACGGCCCGCAATTCGCCTTCTTTCCCCATTCCGTCGGTGTCGCGACCGTGACGCGCTGGCTCGACACGCTGGAGAAGCCGCCCGAATTCGTGACCGACGGGCCGGGCGGCGCGGGCTTCGTCGAGGTCGCGAACGCGATCCTGGCGGCGCGCGGCTGATCGCGCGTCAGGGATTGACGATTACCCGGCTCGCCGCGTCCGCGCCGCCGACCACCGCGAGCAGATCCGCGCGGGCCAAGGCCACGCATCCTTCCGTCGCCGCGTATCCGGGCGCGGCGAGATGCAGGAAAATCGCGCTGCCCCCTCCCTTCGCGACCGGCGCATCGTTCCAGCCCAGCACGACGAGGAGATCGTAGAGACCATCCTCGCGCCACATCGTCTCGGCGTGCGCCCGGTGGGGCAGCGTCACCGGTTTGTTGTAGAGCGGGTCGCTCGGCGCATCGCACCAGCCATCGTCTTGTGCGAGTGCCCCAAGCGGCAGGCGCGTCCGCGGCGGCGCTTCGCGGTCGGGTCGATAGAGGACGCGCCGCATCGGCAGGATCCCGGCGGGCGTCGCGCCATCGCCTTCGCGCTTTCGCGGGCCGATCCCGGCGCGGCCCACGGCGCAGCGCATGCGCTGTCCGTTCCAGGTGGCAAATCCGCCGCTGTCGACGATGAGGTCCATCGCGTCACGCAAGGGCCGATGCGCGGCCGGCGTTATTGCGCGGCGACCGACGGCGCGTCCGGCAGGAACTGCTCGATCTCGACCTCATCGATCTGCTCGGGCACGAGGAAGGCTTGGGCATAGCGGCGATAGACGCCGGATTTGAGGAAGAGCGAGAAGAGCTCGGAATCGATATGCGCGTCCTTCGCCATCTTCGCCATGATGGCGATGCATTCCGAAAGTTTCTTCGGCGTCTTGTACGGCCGGTCGCGCGCCGTCAAGGCCTCGAATATGTCGGCGATCGCCATGATGCGCGCCGGCACGCTCATCTGCTCGCGCTTCAGGCCCTTGGGATAGCCTGTGCCGTTCATCTTCTCGTGGTGACCGCCCGCCCATTCCGGCACGCGCCGCAGATTCTTCGGGAACGGCAGCGCCTCGAGCATGATGATGGTCTGCACGATGTGGTCGTTGATGTGATAGCGCTCTTCGTCGGTCAGGGTGCCGCGCCGGATGGCGAGATTGTAGACCTCGCCGAGATTGAATTTCTGCGCCGGCGGCTTGACGATGAAGCCCCACGGATTGTCGGCGGCCAAGGGCGGACCGTCATGCGGCACGATGTGCTCGGGCTTGTCGGCGAGGAGATGCTCGACCATGGGCAGCGGGGCGGGAGTCTTGGGCCGGCGCTGGCCCTCCTCCCACGAAAGCCCGAGTGAATCATCGAGCGTGCGCAGCCACGTGGTCTCGGCGATGCGCTGGAGCCGCGTGATCTTCTCGGGCGCCATGAATTCGCCGCCGATGTTGCATTCGGCGACGAAGGCAAAATCGCTGTCGAGCGCCTTCAAGCGCTGGTCGCGCGCGGCGCGCAAGGCGTTCTCGTCGCCGCCCGCGGCCACGCCGCGCAGGAATTCGATCTCGATGTCGCGCTTCACCACTTCGAAGCGCGTGCGGATCTCGTGGATGCGGTTGTAGAGCGATTCGAGCTTCGTCGCCTTGTCGACGACATATTCGCGCGTCGTCACCTTGCCGCAATCGTGCAGCCCGCCCGCCACTTCGAGCTCGTACCATTCGTCCTCGTCCATGACGAAATCGGCGAACGGCCCGCTCCTCGTTTCGGCCGCGGCGCGGGCGAGCATGTTGGTGAGCTCGGGCACGCGCCGGCAATGGCCGCCGGTATAAGGCGACTTCGCGTCGATCGCGCTCGCGAACACCTGGAGGAACGCGCGGAACAGGTTCTTCTGCGCCTCAAGCAGCATCTGGTTGTCGAGCGCCACGGCCGCCTGGCTCGCGAGCGCTTCGATCACCGGCACGATCTCGGCCGCGAACGGCACGATTGCGCCGCCGCGCTCGCGCGCGTTGATGAGCTGAATCACGCCCACGACCTCGGCGTCGTGATTCTTGAGCGGCACGGTCAGGAACGAGCGCGAGCGATAGCCGGTGCGTTGGTCGAACGCGCGCGGGCCGCTGAAGTCGAAGCCCGCCGCGTCATAGGCGTCGGCGATGTTGATCGTGCGCCCGGTGATCGCCGCCGCGGCCGCGACGTTCGCGTGATTGGGCGTGCCGTCGGCATCGACGAGCCGCACCGCGGGAAACGGGATCGGCGTGCCGGTCGTGCCGCCCATGGCGATCTTGAGCGAGTCGTTGCGCATGATGGCAAAGCGCATTTCGCTGCGGCTGTCGTCGACGAGATAGAGCGTGCCGCCGTCGGCGTTGGTGAGCTCCTTGGCGCCGAGGAGGATCTTCTCCATGAGCTTGCTGTGGTTGCGCTCGGCCGAGAGCGCGATGCCGAGCTCGATGAGGCGGCGATAGCGCAGCTCGGTCTCGTCGCGTAACGAAACGGACACCATGATGTCCCTCAAGCAAATCCCAAGCCAGGCAAACTATTCCAGTAATATCAAAGACTTGCCTTGGAACTCTCGCGCCCCCGCGACAGCGTTGTAAAGCGTCCCTTACAGCGCCCGGCGAGCCTATCCCGCAACCGTTAACTGAAGCGTAGCGAGTTGCGTCTAAAACACTAGCAAATACAGCGGCTCAATTTATGCAGATCATCGCCATCGCATCGCAAAAAGGCGGCTCGGGAAAGACGACCCTGGCCGGTCATCTCGCCGTTGCGGCGCAGGAGGCGGGACATGGCCCCGTCGTCCTCATCGACGCCGATCCGCAAGCGAGCCTCACCGGCTGGTGGAACGCGCGGCAATCGACGACGCCGCTCTTCGCGCAAGCGACGCCGGCGCGCCTTGCGGCGGGGATCGACCGCATCCGCGGCCTCGGCGTCAAGCTCCTCATCATCGACACGCCGCCGGCGATCGCCGACACCATGATCGACGCGATCCGCATCGCCGATCTCGTCATCATTCCGGTCCGGCCCTCGCCGCACGATCTGCGCGCCGCCGGCACCACCATCGAGATCGTCGAGCGCTACACCAAGCCCGCGATCTTCGTCGTCAACGCCGCAACGCAGCGCGCGCGCATCACAACCGAGGCGGTGATCGCGCTGTCGCAGCACGGCACGCTCGCACCCGTCATGCTGCATCAGCGCACCGGCTTCGCGGCAAGCATGATCGACGGCCGCACCGTCATGGAAATTCCCGGCGAAGCACGCTCGGCCGCCGAGATCCGCCAGCTCTGGACCTATATCGGCGTGCGGCTCGGCTACGCCGTACCGGCGCCGCTGCCGGCGCTCATCGAGGTGTCCGCCTCCCCCGCGGCCGACGGCGAGGACGAAGCATGCGCCGCGTAGCCGCATCACTCGAAACGCTCGGTCCCAGCGAGCGCATGCCCGAGGCGGCAATGCCGCCCAAGGACGGCAACCTCTCGGCGCTGCTCCTCGATACCGAGGCGCCGCCGCACGGCGTCTCGCACGACACGATGCGCAACGTCGCGATGTCGCTCGTCGCGCGCTTCTTCCGCTTCGGCGCGCGGCACTAGGTCTTCGCCAGCACCTGCACGCGGTACATGAAGCGCGGCTCGTCGGCGCCGTAATCGGCGACGGCGTTGTGCGTCGTAGCGATGTCGTCCCACATCAGAACGTCGCCTTCGCGCCAGCGATGCGCGTGAAAATATTTCTTCTGCGCCTGGTGTTGGAAGAGGAGCTCCAGCAGTTGGTCGCTCTCGGCGGCCTCGAGCCCCTCGATGCGCGTCGCATAGCCCGGATTGCAGTAGAGCACCTTCTTGCCCGTGACGGGATGCGTGCGCACGATCGGCTGCGCCACCGGTGGCCGTTTCTCCCGCTGCGCGTCGGACAGCGGCAGGCGGTCGGTCCCGGGCTTCGCCAGCATCATGTTCCAGAACTTCGCGAAATCATGCACCGCATGACGCCCGTCGATGCGCGCCTTCACCTGTTGCGGCAGGTCGTCATAAGCGTGCCGCATACTCAGGAACTCGGTGTTGCCGCGCGGCGTGCCGTCGCGCCGCGGCACGCGCTTCGCATGCAGCAGGGTTGAAAGCGCGATCTCGCGGCTATAGCTCACGTCGGTGTGCCAGCCCTGGCCGGCATCGGCGAAGCCCACGGGCTTCCCGTCCTCGACCATGTTCGAAAGGATCATCACCTCGGGATGGTCCGGCGCGTGGAAGCGGTTGGCGACGTTGATTTCGAGCTCGCCGAACTGCGCCGCGAACGCGGCCAAGCCCGGCGGGTCGAGATTTTGGTCCGGAAAGCACAGGACGCCGCGCTCGCCGAGCGCCATGAGGATGTCCCGCACCGCCTCGCGTGCCAAGAGCTGCGCCAGATCGAGGCCCTCGATCCGCGCGCCCAGCACG
This sequence comes from uncultured Alphaproteobacteria bacterium, assembly GCA_963729295.1. Taxonomy (GTDB): domain Bacteria; phylum Pseudomonadota; class Alphaproteobacteria; order ATCC43930; family CGMCC-115725; genus DATJLY01. Next base: position 396,797 of record CAVSNJ010000025.1, on the reverse strand, counting down.
TCCGCGTCATTGACGATGCGCATCGCCCGAGTAGAGCGCCCTATCGTTGCGCTGGCAAGATGATCGATCACGGTCGGTCGAGCCGCGCGGCCGCCTCCCGCACCAGGGACAGGTCGGCATAGGGCCTGGGATCGAGCGGCGCTTTGACATAGCCCAGCTCATACTCGGTCTTGATGTCGGCCTCGACGCTGGCAAGGTCGGGAACGCCGTCGGGCGGGCGGTAATCGTCGCCATGCGCGGTGAAGAGCCACGACTGATAGAAGGCAGGCGGCTGCTTCGTGAAATGGCTGACGATCGCCACCGCCTCGTCATGGTTCGCCGGGTCCATGTACCAATGCTGCACGCGCAGGTAATCCTCGAGGAAATCGACGACCGCGGCGCGGTTCTTGGCGAGGAACGGGGCGTGGCCCGCCATCATCAGTAGCTCGATCGGTCCCAGCGCGTCCTTCTGCGTGAAGAGCGTGCGCGCCTTCGCGCGCAGCTCGGGGTCCATCGAGAACGGCGTGATCGCGGTGATGATGTCGGCCTTGCCCGAGAGCAGCATCGACTTCATGTTCGGAAATTGGACCTCGACGAAGGTGAGCGCCTTGTCGTCGATGTCGTGCCGATGCAGCATGAGGCGCATCGCCATGTCGCCCGAGGCGCCGGCGCCGCTGGTCGCGAACGCCTTGCCGCGCAGATCCTCGATCGTGTGAATGGGTCCGTCCTTCAGCACCATGAACTCGTTGGAATAGGCGCCGTGCGCGCCGTCCGACATGACGTTGGCGACGACGCGAATATCGCTGATCCCGGCATTCTCGACAGCGAGCGCGAGCGTCGAATAGGAGAACGCACCCAAATCGATTTCGCCCGCGGCAAAGCCCGCCATCTGCTGCGGCGTCGCGGAGAAATGCACGAGATCGAGCGTATAGCTCGTGCCGATATGGCGCGCGAGGCCGGGATGGGCCGTGAAGATCGGCGTAAGGCTCGCCGGCACCACCGCCCAGCCGGCGCGGATCGGCACCGGGTCTGCCGCCGCCGCCGCGGACAGCGAGGCCGCCGCAGCAAGCGTGAGGAAAGCCGCACCGAGCCGCATGTTTCCCCTCCCTCTTTCCGATAGAGTATGCGCCGATGGCGCGGCTGCGGAAGAGGCTCGAAGAGCGCGGGGAAACCGCTGCTGCCGACGCGGCCGACGCGTTCGCCGCCGAGCTCGGCGCGGCCGAGCGCGCGCTTGCCGATGCGCTGGAACTCGCCCTCGGCGCCGGCTTGCGCATCCGCGCGCCCGCGCTGCGGCGCCGGCTCGCCCGCGCGCTGGGCCGCGACGGCGATGGCTAGGAAAGGGACAAGCCTCGGCGCCGAGGCGGATTTTCTGCGCATCGCGTGTTTCGTGCTCTACGTCGCGCTGCTGCTGCATGTGGGCGACGACGCTGCCACGCCGTTTTCCGCGCGCGGGGCGGCGCCGTGGCGCAAATTCCTGCGCGGCGCGTGGCGCAAGATGGGGCCCGCGCCGGTCGTGCCGCTCGCGTCGGCCGTGCTCGGTGCGCTGCCGGATGGGGCGGCGAGCGAGCTTTTGCTCGGGCGCCTCGCCCAGGCGGCGCAAGCGACGGCGCGCTCGGGCGTCTTCGCGCGGCACGATTTCCTCGGGCGCATCTATCGCAAGCTGCTCCTCGGTGCCGCGGGGCCGCACTACGCGACCTACTACACGAGCGTGCCGGCGGCGCGGCTTCTGGCCGATCTCACGCTCGGCGCGCCCGCTCCTGCGCCGCGCGAAGAAATCTCGGTCATCGATCCGGCCTGCGGCTCCGGCACGCTGCTGGCGGCGGCCCATGCGGCGCTCGATGGCGCGCGCGGTGCCGACGCGCGGCTCTACGGCTGGGACGTGATGGCGTTTGCGGTCGAGGTCGCGCGCGCGACGCTCGCGCTCGCTGCGGGCCCGGCGCGACAGGAGCGCGCCGATCTCCGCACGCTCCCGGTCGGCGTCACGAAGGGCAAGGTGCGGCTCGGCAGCCTCGATCATCTTCGCCACGGCGTACCACCGCGCCGCCGCCACGATTTCGTGCTGATGAACCCGCCCTTCTCGCGCTCGGCGAAGCCGAACCTCACCTTCGGCTATTCCGCGGCGGAAATGCGCCGCCGGATGCAGGAAGCGCTCACCGGCCTCGCGCGGTCGTTGGGCCTTTCCGGCATCGGCCGCGCCGGGCTCGGCCCCTACTTCATGCTGTTGGGACTCGAGCTTCTCAAGGAGCACGGGCGCATCGGCCTCGTCCTGCCGCGCTCGATGCTGTCGGGCGTGTCGTGGAAGAAGATCCGCGCGCGTTATCTCGCGGAGTGCGAGATCAGATACATCGTCGCGAATTTCGATGCCGGCGCGCCCGACGTCGAGCCGTGGAACTGGAGCGAGAACACGGCGATCGGCGAGGTCCTGATCGTCGCCGAGCGGACGGCAAAGCCGGCGGCGGAGCGCACCACCGTGTTCGTCAATGTCGCGCGCAAGCCGCGCAGCGATGAAGACGCCGGCTCACTCGCGTGGCAGGCGCTGCGCGCGCAAATTCCGGGATCGCTCGCCGGTGGCTGCGCGCGCGATCTCGTCGTTGGCGGCGCGCGCGTCGCCACGCTCTATCGCGTCCCGCAGGACGAGCTGCGGCGCAACTGGCTCGCGCCGGCGCTCTTCGCCGCGCCCGATCTCAACCGCCTTACGTGCGCCATCCTCGCGCACGAAGGGCTCGTGCCGTTCGGAACACTGTGCGCGGCGATCGGGCCCGACATCGCTCAGGTCAAGCGCGCTTTTCTGGCGCCTGCGCCCGCGCCCGCGCGCGGAGGGCGCGGCGGGGCTGGATTTCCGCTTGTCCTCGGCCATCAGGGCGATATGACGACGATCGAGCTCAGCCCGGGAAAACTCGCGCGCGGCGCGCCGAACTCCGCCAACGCTGAGGCGCTCCATCGCCGCCACGCCGCCCGGCTGCTCGTCGCCGAGCGCCCGCATCTCGGCACCGAAGCGCTGCTCGCGATGCGTGCCCCCACAAAAGTTCTGGCGACCGCCTTCTGGGAGATTTCGCCGCGCGCGGCGCGATGGCAGGCGCCGATCCTGCTGTGGCTCAACTCGACCTACGGCATCCTGAGCTTTCTCGCGCATGCGACGAGCAGCATGGGCGACATCATCAAGATGAAGAAGGATCAGCTCGGGGACGTGCCGGCGCCCGATCCCGCGCGCCTCGATCTTGCCGCCTGCGCCGCGCTCGCCCAGGCGCTTGGCCGGCACAGCTTCCTGCCGTTCGGGCCTGAGTTCGCGCGCGCCGCCCAAGGATCGGGCCCGCGCCGCGCGCTCGACCGCTTCTTTGCCGAAGCGCTCGGCCTCCCGCCCATCGCCGCCACGCTTTACGAAGCGCTCGCGCGCGACCCGGTCGTGACCCGGCGAAGGCTTTAGGGAGTGTTCGATGGGCCGCGCGCGGCCGCGTGGATTTCGGCGATGTAGCCGCCGGGGAACTGGACGATTGCCGCCTCGCGCCCGTCCGCCCTGTAGGGCTCGACCAGCATCGCAGCTCCTGCGTCCCTGGCCTTGGCAAGTGCCGCGGCAAGATCAGAGACCTCGTAGCCCGTCGTCTCCCGTCCAAAGGGATAAGGGAGATGGCCGTCGGTCACCAGCGCAGTCATTCGCCCGAATGTGGACTCGATGCGAACGCGCCGGTAGCGGTCGGCGGGCCGGCCGATCTCCACGCCCGGCGCCATGCGGTCGTCAGAGACGATTTTGCCATTCGAGAAGGCGACGAAATCGCGGATGAACAGATCGGCCCGGATCGGCGACAGGTAAACCCGGTTCTCGGGCACGGTCTGAAGCGCCGCGTAGTTCGGCGCGGTCGTATGCCAATAAAGCTGCATGTTCGACGCCGCCCGGCCATTGAATGATGGTGTCGCGGCCGATCGGGTCGGGAAACGTCGCGACCAGGACATCGGCGCCATTGGCGCGCGCGGCGCGAACGGCCTTGGCCATGTCCGTGACGAGATAACCGGTCCGCTCCGTGCCAAAGGGATAGGGGATCGGTGTCTTGAAGCCGAAGACCGACAAAATGCCGACCGGGGTCATGACGATCTGCGACAGGGTGAGGCTCGGCGTCGGCGTGACCGTGAACGCGCCTTCTTTGGATGTCGTGCCACCGAATGTCGCAATGAAACTGGCGACGAACCGGTCGAAATCGTCGGGGACGACATAGACGTGGGTCGAGTCGTATTGCGGACCGACAGCGACGGCGGGACTGGACTGGGCGGCACGAACGTCGGTCCACGGGAGGCCGGCAAGGCTGCCGAAAAGGACTGCCGTCAGGGCGAAGGTCTTGATGCGGCGCATAGTGTAGGCTCCCGGAGCGAAGCAGTTACCGGCGTAAATGCTGCGGTTGTGTCAGGCACCTAAACACTCCCATAAAAGTGTGTTGGCGCACTGAGTGCCGCGTCTTCATACTAGCGCGCCGCCGCCATCGACCTTCAGCACCTCGCCGGTCCCGTAGGTTTGCCGCATTAGATAGAGATAGGCTTGTGCGATCTCGGCCGTCTCGCCGGCGTGCCCCGCGGGAAGCCGCTCGCCGCTCCGCCGGTAGAGCTCCTCGCGGTCGGCTTCCATCATGTTTGCCCAGAGCGGGCTTTTCACCACGCCCGGCGAAACGATGTTGACGCGGATCGGCGCGAGTTCCACAGCAAGCGCCCGCGTCAGTCCTTCCATGGCCGAGCAGATGCTTGCGCCGAGCGACCAGCCGGTCGCGGACGTATCCCCGCCAAGCCCGAGGTGAAGACGATCGAGCCGCCCGGGCGGATGCTGCCGCTGCCATATTTTGCGGCCATAAAGGCGCCCCAGTAGCGGACACCAAAGAAGCTGCGCGCGGCTTCGATGTCGGTATCCACGAGAGAGCCAAGCCGCAGCATCTCGCCGGCCGTGAAGACGAGATGGTCGAACGGACCTAGCCCGGCGAAGAGCGTCTTTACCGCCCGCTCGTCCGCGAGATCGAGCGCGTGGCCTTCCGCGCCGGCCGGCAGCGTGGCCAGCGCCTCATCCACCCGTGCCTTGCGGGCTCGAGGCGATCACGACTGCGGCGCCCTGCTTCGCCGCGGCCTGCGCCGCGGCGACGCGTTGCTCTGAAGCGGCGAGCCGCGCCCTCGCACGTCAACGCGGCGCCGTGCAAGGTCGCAGGATTTCGATCGTGAAGGTTTATGGAGCGGGCGAAGGGATTCGAACCCTCGACCCCAACCTTGGCAAGGTTGTGCTCTACCCCTGAGCTACGCCCGCGCTCCAAGGCGGCGGATGATACTGTCCGCCCACCGGTTTGCAAGCGCGCGCGACGCCGCTTAAGTTCCGCCGCCATGGCCGATGCGCCGGCAACGCCAGCAGACCTGTTCCGCCGCCTCGACGCGCTCGGCATCGCCTATCGCACCTACACCCATCCGCCGGTCTTCACCGTCGCCGAGGCGGTGGCGTTGCGCGGCACGCTGCCGGGCGGGCACTGCAAGTGCCTCTTCCTCGAGGACCGCAAGGGCGGATTCTGGCTCGTCGTCGTGCTCGAGGAGCGCCGCCTCGACCTGAAGGCGCTCGCGGACCGCCTCGCCGCGCCGCGCTTCTCGTTCGGCTCGCCGCCGAAGATGCGCGCGATCTTGGGGGTCGAGCCCGGCAGCGTCACGCCCTTCGCGCTCGTCAACGACAGCGCCGCTTGCGTCACGGTGGTGCTCGATGCCGCGATGCTGCGGCACGATCCGCTCAACTACCATCCGCTCGTCAATACCGCGACGACGGCGATTTCGCCTGTGGACCTCGTGCGCTTCCTCGACGCGTGCGGCCATCGCCCGCGGACCTTGGATCTCGCCGATCTCGACCGCGCGGCGTCCGCCTAAGGGCACCCGCCCGACTTGCCAGAGCGGCCCCGGCCCGCCATCTTCTAGGGGTCTTTCGAGGGACTTGGCATGGAACAGCTCATCGGCGGCGGCGCTCCGGCGGACGCCTCTTCCGTCAAGAACGGATCGACCGCAACCTTCATGGCGGACGTGATCGACGCCTCGCGCGAGGCCGCCATCGTGGTCGATTTCTGGGCGCCGTGGTGCGGTCCGTGCAAGCAGTTGGGCCCGGTGATCGAGAAGGCGGTGCGCGATTCCCGCGGCAAGGTCCGCTTGGTCAAGATCAATGTCGACGAGAACCAGGAGCTGGCGGCGCAGATGCGCGTCCAGTCGATCCCGGCGGTCTATGCCTTCAAGGACGGGCGCCCGGTCGACGGCTTCGTCGGCGCGCTGCCGGAAAGCCAGGTGAAGCAGTTCGTGCAGCGCCTCGTCAGCGCCGCGGGCGCTGCCGGGGCCACCGAGGGCGATCCGGTGGCCGAGGCGCTGGCGCTCGCCAAGGAAGCGGTGGCCGCGGGCGATCACGCGCGCGCGACGAACATCTATCAGCAGATTCTGGAGCACGAGCCCGGCAACGTCGATTCGATTGCCGGACTCGTCCGCGCCGCCGTGGCGAAGAAGGATTTCGCCAAGGCGAAGCAGTATCTGGCGCAAGTGCCGAAGGAGCAGGCCGTTCATGCCGAGATCGCGGCGGCGCGCGCCGCGCTCGAGCTGGCCGAGGCGGGCTCGAAGACGGAGGGCGCCATCGGCGACTTGAAGGCGCGGGTGGAGAAGGACGCGGGCGACCACCAGGCGCGCTACGACCTCGCCTCTGCGCTCTTTGCCGCGGGCGAGCGCGAGCAGGCGATCGACGCGCTCCTCGAGCTCATCCGGCGCGACCGCGCCTGGAACGAGGAAGCGGGGCGCAAGCAGCTTTTGAAATTCTTCGAGGCGATCGGGCTCACCGACCCGCTGACGGTCGCGGCGCGCCGGCGCCTGTCCGCAATCCTGTTCTCATGACGCAGGGCGTGTTCGATCCTTCCTTTGCCGATCTCCCGGCGCGCCTGCCGGTCTTTCCCCTGACCGGCGTGCTGCTTCTGCCGCGCGGGCGCCTGCCGCTCAACATCTTCGAGCCGCGCTATCTCGCGCTGACGCGGCACGCGCTGGCGCATGGCCGCATGCTCGGCATGATCCAGCCGCAGGAAGGTGCCGGCGATGTCGGCGACCCGGCCCTCTACCGCACCGGCTGCATGGGCCGCATCACCGAGTTCCGCGAAACCGACGACGGCCGCTATCTCATCACCTTGAAAGGCTGCGCGCGCTTCGATGTGAAGAGCGAGCCGCCGCGTGAGACGCTGTTCCGCACCGTCGTGCCGGACTGGAGCCCGTACGAGGGCGATCTCGCCGAAAGCGAGCCCGAGCTCGAGCGCGAGCGCCTCGTCGCGGCGCTCAAACCCTATTTCCGCCGCACCGGGATCGAGGCCGATTTCAAATCGATCGCCGGGGCGCCGGCCGAGCGGCTCATCTCCTCGCTCGCCATGCTCTGTCCGTTCGCGCCGGGCGAGAAGCAGGCGCTGCTCGAAGTGGCCGACTGGACCGCGCGCGGGCGGCTCCTCGTCGCGCTGCTCGAGATGGCGTCGCGCGCGTCGATCGAAGACGCCGGCCCGGCGCGGCATTGAGGGACCTATGGCCGAAGTCGATCCCAAGCTTCTGGAAATTCTCGTCTGCCCGTTGAGCAAGGGCCCGCTCACTTACGACCGCGCGGCGCAGGAGCTGGTGAGCGTGCAGGCGGGCCTCGCTTATCCGATCCGCGACGGCATCCCGATCATGCTGGTGGACGAGGCGCGGTCTTTGAGCGACGAGGAAAAGGCGCGCTTCGGCGGCACCGCCAAACCGCCGCCGCCATGAGCGAGCATCTCGGCACGCAGCACTGGCCCGTCGAGCTGCGCCTCAAGACCGCGGAAAAGAGCGTCGAGATCGATTTCGACAACGGCGCGAAATTTCGCCTGCCGGCGGAATATCTCCGCGTCGAAAGCCCGTCGGCCGAGGTGCAGGGCCACGGACCCGGCGGAAAGCTGCTCGTCAGCGGCCGCCGCCATGTCGGTATCCTGCGGCTCGAGCCCGTCGGCAATTACGCCGTGCGCATCGTGTTCGACGATCTGCACGATACCGGGATCTATACGTGGAGCTATTTCTACGAACTCGGGATCGAGCGCGAGAAGCGCTGGGCCGAATATCTCGCCGCGCTCGAAAAGGCCGGCCAGTCGCGCGAGCCGTCAAAACGCGCCTGAGGGAGAGCGAGATGGGCAATTTCGTACTGGTGGTCGAGTTCGAAGTGAAAGCGGGCGAGAGCGAGCGCTTCCTGCGCCTCATCGCGGAGAATGCGCGCGCCTCGGTCAAGGACGAGCCGGGGTGCCTGCAATTCGACGTGGCGCGCGACGAGAAGGACCCGCACCGCGTCACGCTCTGGGAAGTCTATCGCGATGCCGCCGCGTTCGAGGCGCACGGCAAGATGCCGCATTTCTCCGCGTTCTTCGCCGCGGCGAAGCCGCTCATCGCGGCGCAGAAGGCGACACGCTTCGAGCGCGTTTCGGCCAACGCGAAGTAACTAGACCGGAAGCGTCGCTACTCCGGGAAGCGCTTGATATCCCATCGGATGTCGAGCGGCCGAAGCTCGTCGAGAATCGCATCGAGCTCGACAATCCCCATGCAGGGCATCGCGCCCCGTTGCATGATCTCGCCGCGCGACAGCTTCAACGCGGTGACGATCGCGGGAACGCATGGAATCATGAGGCCGTCGCCCGATTTGGCGATCAGATCGAATGTGATCCGCTTGTGGCGCGCTGCACGGTCGTAGCCATCCATGTCCATGTAGAAACCGCTGGAGCCCGTACCGATCAGATCGAATGGCCGCGACAGAGCGAGGAGAAACGGCGCCGCGGCCGCGAGATTTGGTAACACGCCGATCCGTACGAGCCCGGCCAGGGCCCAAAGCGAGAGATGGATGACGGGCAGCTCAAGTCCAGCTCGGAACCGGATCGTCCTGAGGCCGGAGTAACGATCCGGAAACAGGGCGAGGTCCGGCACGTCGCAATTGCCGAGGACACGCCAGCCAAGGCCGGGAAAATTTCGCCAGTGAAGATTCTGCCAGCCATAAACTTGCTTCTGGGCGCCGTCGATCAGGGTCGTGAACGGCTTCCCCGCATAGCTCAAGACCGATTCGGAGGTAGCGCGGCCGCGGTTCGTCTTCTGCGCCGTGGCGATGCCGAAATCGAGCAATTCCAGCGTCGCGAAGTCCGCGCGATATTTGTCCACGATGGCTGATGTGAGCGCGGGCACCGAACTCGCGCCGCTGACGATCAAAACGCCGGCATCCTTCGCCGGTTCATCGAGCAACACGATGTTTGCGACGAACGCTCTCGCGTCGGCCAAATCGATATAATGACACGTATGGCGGATGCACGCCTCGGCCACATCGTATCCTTGCGTCTGGAATGGCCCCGACGTGTGAATGACGATGTCCGGCCGCGCCGTTTCGAGCCCAGCATCGATCGTGCGGGGAACATCGATGGCGAGCCATTCGGCCTTTAATGCATCCGCCAGTGTTCGGCATTTGTCCGCCGAACGGCCCGCAATGACGAGAGTGATATCCGGCTCGCGTGAAAGCCGGCGCGCAATGGCGGCCCCGAAAGTGCCGTAGCCGCCGATGACAAGAACTCGCCTGCTCATCGGCCTTTGTAGGTGCCCGTTTTTGTCACGTCGGCTTCATCACCATTAGGAAAAACACGATCACTAAACCGATGAAGGCGGGCCAACCGAGGAGAAACCAGATGTGAAACAAGCGATAGTATCGCCTTGGCAACGCTTCTCCGGATGAGAGGCTATGCGCGATCATCTGCTTCAGCGCGATCTGAATGTAGACGACCGGGAGCCAACAGAGGCCGGCGACGACATAAATGGCATAAGTCGCCGTCAGCCAGCGATCCGTCAAATCATATCGGCCGATCCAAGCGAGCCAAAATCCCGTGAGCGGCTGTGCGACTGCGGCTGGTGCGGTGAATAGGTAATCCGCCATGACCGTGGTTCGCACCGCGAACAGTTTTTCGTGGAGGTCCTTTGTATGGCGAGAGCGCCACATGAAAAAGGCGATTCCCAACCCCGTTCCGAACAGGATCGTGGCGCTGATGACATGAATCGCCTTGACGATCGAATAAACATCCATGATCGAAATATGTGGTCTCAGAGCCGCTCGCCGCGCGTAAGGCGCGGCAGATTGCCGTACGTGCCCATGGCGTGGCGCATGAAGAGGCGTTTGAGCGGCGCCGTGCGATCGACCGCGGCGAGGCCCAAGTCGCGCGCGAGCCGCACCGGCGCCACTTCGTTCGAGAAGAGCCGATTCAATCCATCCGTCACCGTGCCGAGAACTGCCGCGTCGATCTGACGTGCGCTCTCGTAGCGGCGCAGCACCGACGCCGCGCCGATATCGAGGCCGAGGCGGCGCGCATCGACGATCGCCTCGGCCAGCGCCGCGATGTCGCGGATGCCGAGATTGAAGCCCTGGCCCGCGATCGGATGGATGAGATGCGCCGCCTCGCCGACGAGCGCCAAGCGCGGCGCGATCGTGCGCGTGGCGAAGAGGAAGCTCAGCGGATAGGACCAGCGCGGCCCCTCGAGCTCGAGCGCGCCCAAATGATCGCCGAAGCGGCGCGCGAGCTCCTGGCGGAATTCATCCTCGCTTGCGGCAAGAAGCCGCGGCGCGAGATCGCGCCGCTCGGTCCAGACGATCGACGACCGCCCGCCCGTCATCGGCAGGATCGCGAAGGGTCCCGCCGGCAGGAAATGCTCGACCGCGACGCCGCGATGGGGCTCGGCGTGCCGCACGGTGCAGACGATCGCGGTCTGCGGATAGGACCATTGGATGGTGCGGATGTTCGCCGCCGCGCGCAGCGGCGAGGTCTTGCCGTCGGCGGCAGCGACGAGCTCGGCGCGGATGACGCTGCCGTCGGCCAGGCTCGCGCGCGCCGCGCCGGCCTCGTACTCGACGCGCTCGACCGCCATCGGCGCCACGTGCGCGAGGCTCGGCAGCGATTGGCAGCGCGCCAGCAGCACGCGGCGCAGCACGCGGTTTTCGACGATGAAGCCGAGCGGATGAGCGCCGACGAGCTTGTGGTCGTAATGAAGGAAGAGGCGCGAGCCGCCATCGGCGACGCGGATTTCCTTGATGGGAGAAGATTCGGCGGCGATGTCCTCCCAGACTCCGAGCGCGGCAAAAACGAGGTGCGAGCCCCAGGCGAGCGCGGTGGAGCGGCCGTCATAAGGCGCGGCGAGGAGGGTACCCGGGTTCTCGCGATCGACGAGCGCGGTCGCGATCCCGGCACTGGCCGCTGCGAGCGCGAGCGTCGTGCCGGCAAGCCCGCCGCCCACGACCAGCAACTCGACGCGACGCGGAGTCATAAGCGAAGCATGGAAGAGGCGCCGGAGCCTGTCCAGCCGCGCGAAAAAAGGCCGGAGCGGATCGCTCCGCTCCGGCTTCAACTCAGAGGAAAGACCGGGTCGGCGAAACCGACCGGCTACTCGCCTTCCGTACCGATGGCGTAGGCGGTCTCGCCATGCACCGCGTCGTCGCCAACCTTAAGCGTCGCCTCGTCCATGCGTAGCGGCGTGATGAACGAGATGATCTTGAGGATGATGAAGGTCGCGATGATGTTGTAGACGATGATGAACGCCGCCCCTTCGGCTTGCAGCAGAAGCTGCCCGGGATTGCCGTAGAGGAGACCAGTCACGTTCACGCCGGGCGCATCCTTGTCCGTGCCGATATAGACCAGCATGGCCGGATTGGCGAGGATGCCGGTCAAGAGACCGCCCGTCAGACCGGCGACGCCGTGCGTCGAGAACACGGAGAGCGTGTCGTCCACCTTCATCATTAGCTTGGTCTTCTGCAGCTTGTTCATGCTGAACCAAGGGATGATGCCGGCGACGATACCGATGATGAGGGCGCCCGTGCCGTCGACGTAGCCGGCGGCCGGCGTGATGGCCACGAGACCGGCGATCATGCCGTTGACCGCGCCGATGATCGATGGCTTGCCATAGGCCATCTTGTCCATCAGCGTCCACACGAGGAGCGCCGCCGCGGTCGCCGTGTTGGTGTTGAGCACGGCCGCGCCGGCGTCGGCGTTGGCGAAGTACGGGTCGCCGCCGTTGAAGCCGTCCCAGCCGATCCACAGAATGCCGGCGCCCGCGAGCGTGATGAGCAGGCTATTCGGCGGGAAATGCTCGCGGTCCGCTTGCAGCCGCGGTCCCACCATCGCCGCGGCGGTGAATCCGGACATCGCAGCCGCGAGATGAATCACATACCCGCCCGAGAAGTCCGCGACGCCCATGCTGGCGAGCCAGCCGCCGCCCCACAGGCTGAACGCCCCGACGGTATAGACGCACGTCATCCACACCGGACAGAAGATCGCCCACGCCCTGAAGCTCATGCGGCCCAGCACCGAGCCGCCGAGAATGATGACCGTGATCGCCGCGAACACGAACTGGAAGAACATGAGCGTGGCCATCGGGAAAGCCATGTCGGGCATGCCCGAGGCCGCGGCCGGAATGGTCGCCTGGCCGGTCGTGAAGGCGGCCGAGAGTCCGGGCAGCGGCTGGCCCAGGAACGGGAACCATTGCGGCCCGAACGCCATGTTGTAGTCGAACAGGACCCAGACGATGAGGACGGACGCGAAGGCGTACATCGACATGAAGGCGGAGTTGATCGCCCATTTCTTCTTGACGATGCCGCCGTAGAGAACCGTGAGCCCGGGAATGCTTTGCAGGCCGACGAACGTCGCCGCCGCCAACTGCCAGGCATTGTCGCCGGTATCTAACCATTTCGGTGAAGGTACGAGCATGGACCTTTCCCCCTTTGTTGCTGCCAAACCACCCGCGCCGGCACGCGACGCAAACCCATGGCGTCTCGTGCGGTGACGCGTACCACCGCTCGCGTTTCCGCAATATCCATGCCAATGGGCGCGCGACCCGGGGCGGCGCGCGAGAGGCGGATTCTCGTAACGAATCGGGGCCCGGCACACGCGGTCTGACTAAAAACTCGGCAATCTGTTCAAATTTTGTGCGGCGACTCGCTCATTCGGCCCGATCCGGGCAGCCGGGCGCCGCCCGTCCCGTCCTTTGCAAGCTCCCTCCGAATTGGTTAGGAATGCGTCCGTGGCCATGCAGGTGCGACCATGATCCTTACCGTGCGCTGGGCGGCGGCGGGCATTCTCGCCGCCGTCATGGTTCCTTCCGTCGGCGCCGCGCCGGCCGAGCCCGCGGTGACGGCGCTGACTTGCACCAATCCGTCGAGCGGCTTCACCTGGCAGATCAGCGTCGACTACGCCAATCGTACCGTCGATTCCTACCCGGCCAGCATCAGCGTCGCGGCGATTTCCTGGCACAACGACAAGGACGGCAACACCTACACGCTCGATCGCGCGTCGGGCAAGCTCACGCAAGTTTATGCGTCGTCGACCGGCGGCAGCATGCTCTTCAATAGCTGCCTGGTGAAGAGTTCGAGCTGACGCCCGTGCCGCAAGCCGACATCGCAGCGACCGCCGCACCGCCCGGAGCCGGCGTCAGGGCTACCGTCGGCTTCGCCTCGGAAAAGGGCCCGCGCGAGCGCAACGAGGATTTCGGCGGCGCCGTATTCGGCTGGGAATTGCCCGAGCCGCGCCGCGACGTGGTGGCGGCGATCGCCGACGGCATCGGCGGCGCCAAGGGCGGGCGCATCGCCGCCGAGACCGCGGTGCGGGGATTCCTCGACGGCTTCTGCGACCTGCCGGAAACGGTCGAGGTGCGGCGCGGCGGCGCCCGCATCGCCACCTCGCTCAACGGCTGGATGCATTCGCTCGCGCGCCAGGACCCGGCGCTCGCCGGCATGGGCTGCACCTTCACCGGCCTCGTGCTCCGGGGCCGCATCGCGCACATCCTCCATGTCGGCGACACGCGGGCATATCGCCTGTCGGGCGAGCGGCTCACGCTGCTCACCACCGATCACGTGCGCGAAGAGGGCGCGCGCCGCTCGCACGTGCTGACGCGCGCGCTCGGCATCGAGACCGAAGTGCGCCTCGACTATGCCTCGCAGCCGCTCGCGCTGCACGACCGGCTGATGTTGTGCAGCGACGGCGTGCACGGGTTTCTGACCGATGAGATGATCGCCGACATCCTGCGCGAGCGCTCCGGCCCCGAGGACACGGCGAAGGAGCTCGTGCGCGCCGCGCTCGATCGCGGCAGCGACGACAACTGCACCGCGCTCGTGCTCGACGTGGTGCAGCTTCCGACCGCGGCATCGGCCGATATCGGCAGCGCCATCATGCAGCTTCCGCTGATCGCGACGCCGATCGAGGGCGAGACGGTCGATGGCTATGTCCTGAAGGTGCTCTTGTCCGACGGCCGCTACAGCCGCCTGTTCGGCGCGCTGGACGAGGTCGAGGGCGGCGAGGTGGCGCTCAAATTCCCCAAGCCCCAGGTCGCGGCCGTCGCCACGTATCACGCCGCCTTCGTGCGCGAGGCGTGGGTCGGCGCGCATGTGCAAAGCCCGTGGGTCGGTCGCATCATCGAGATGCCGCCGGGGCGGCAGACCTGTCTCTACACGGTGATGCCGCTCTACCAGGGCGAGCTCTTGGAGACGCGCCTCGCGCGCCGTCCCGCGATCGGGCTCGAGGAGGGACGCGGCGTCGCCGTCAAGCTCGCGCGCGCGGCCGCGGCGCTCCATCGCGTCGACATCGTCCATCGCGACATCAAGCCCGACAACATCATCCTCGAGGCGAACGGCTCGCTGAAGCTGCTCGATCTGGGCGTCGTGCGCGTGCCCGGGCTCGAGGATTTTCCGCCCGAACATATTCCCGGCACGCCCGCCTACATGGCGCCGGAAATGTTTTCCGGCGAGCCCGGCAATGTCCAGACCGACATCTATTCGCTTGGCGTCACCCTGTTCCGCGCCTTCACCGGCGAATATCCCTACGGCAATGCCGATGCCGTAAGCCAGCCGCGCCGCACGCGCGCCAAGGAGCTGTGCGCGCTCCGTCCCGACCTGCCGGCCTGGCTCCAGGCCGCGCTCGGCCGCGCCATCGCGCTCGATCCGGCGCAGCGCTTCCGCGACATGGGCGAATTCGCGGTCGAGATGGAGGCGGGGCCGCAGCGCGCGCAAGCCTCGATCGGTCGGCCGCTCACGCTCCTCGAACGCGCGCCGGTCCAGTTCTGGCAAGGCGTCGCGGCGCTGCTGGGCCTCGCGGTCCTGGCGCTCCTGTTCCTGCGCCACTGAGGCGCGACTTGGCACGATTCTTGTAAGTATTTCGCCGGTACCAGCGGCAGGGGGGAATGGGGGCGGTCTTCGGGCCGCCCCCTTTCATTTGTCGGGCATCGCGCCGCCCTTCAAGCGCCACATGTAAAGCGCGAGGAGCGAGCGGTGCGGCGCGAACCGGCTTGCCGCCTTCGTCGGCTTCTTGCGCCCGATATAGGAGCGGAAGCCGCGCTGCACGGCAAGATCGCCCTCGGGCCAGATGTCGGGCTCGCGATAATAGAAGATCGCCATCATGTCGGCGGTCCATTGCCCGATGCCCCAGATCGCGCACAGCAGCTCCGAGCGTGCGCCGTGGTCGAGCGCGCGCAGCGCCTCGAACGGCGCCGCCGATGCCGCGGCCTGGATCGCCAGCACCGCCTTCGCCTTGTTGCCCGAAAGCCCGCATTGGCGCAGCGCGTCGGCATCGGTGCGCGCGAGAAAATCGGCCAGCGTCCCGCCGCTCGCCGCCGCCGCAGTGCGCACGCGCGCCCAGATGCCGCGCGCGGCGGCGGCCGAAATCTGCTGCGCCACGATCGAGCGCACGAGGAACGCCGCCGGCCCATGATCCTCGCGCTCGGGAAACCAGATCGGGCCCATATCCTCGATATCGCGCGCGAGCGCCGCCGACACTCCCGCCGCGGTCGCGATGAAACGGCGATGGAGCTCCGGCGGCATCATGGCGCGCGAGATTGCATCGTCGCGCCGCGCCTCGCAATGACAGAAAACCTAGAGCCGTGCGGCGAGAAAATCGGCCATGGCGCGCACTTTCGGCGACAGGTGCCGCGTCGGCGAATAGACCAGCGAGATCGGCGTCGCATCCGGATTGAATTCCTGCAGCAGCGGTTCGAGCTCGCCCGCCGCCACCGCCGCGTCCGCCGTGTAGTCGTTCATCTGGATGAGGCCCAAACCCGCGCACGCGGCGGCGATGATGGCGCTGCCGTCGTTGAAGCTCAGCGCCGCGTTGGGCGTCACCGTCGCATCCATGCCGCCGCGCCGGAAATGCCAATCGCGCGCGACACGCGTGTCGCGGATGACATAGGGCAGGCAGACATGCTGCGCGAGATCGCCGGGCGCGCGCGGCCGGCCGCGGCGCGCGAGATAGGCGGGCGCGCCATAGACGCAGAGCTGGCTCGTCGTGAGGCGCCGCGCGACCAAGGTCGAATCCTGCAACGCGCCGACGCGGACCGCGACATCGATCCCCTCCTCGACGAGATCGGTGTAGCGGTCGGTCAGGCTTACCTCGAGCTGAAGCTCGGGATAGCGCTCCTGGAACGAGCCCAGCAGCGGAATGATCTTCAACCGCCCGAACACGATCGGCAGGTCGAGCCTGAGGCGTCCGGTCGGCACGAGCCGCGCTTGCGTGAGGACGCGCTCGGCTTCGTCGAGATCGGCGAGGATGCGGCGCCCGCGGTCCAACAGCGCGGCGCCGTCTTCGGTCAGCGTCACCTTGCGCGTCGTCCGCGCCACGAGCCTGACGTCGAGCTGGTCCTCGAGGCGCGCAATCGCGTTGCTCACGCCCGACTGGCCCATGCCGAGCTCGTGCGCGGCGCGCACGAAGCTGAGGCGCTCGCCCACTTTGACGAAGATGGTCAGGGTCTTGAGGTCGATCGCCATAGATCACCAGAAACAATCAATAATATCATATATCTGATGATTATCCAGTTGTGGGAAAGAGCTTAAGTTGGGGCATGGACCAAACAGGAGTTTCGCCATGACCTACGTCCCCGCCGCCCGGCCGCACGGCCATCTCGCCCGCCGCCGAAGCTTTTCCGTACATCCGGGTCTTCTCGCCGCCGCCGGGATCTTCGTGATCTTCGCCATCGTGCTGGCTTCGGTCCTCGTCAACGGCGTCCCGCAGCTCGATCCGCAGGCGCAGATGTTCGTGGTGCCGTGATGAGCGCCGCGGTGTCCGATTTCCCGCGGGCAAGGGCGCGGCCCGCCGCCCGCGGGGCCCTGTGGTTCGAGCTCCTCGATGCCTGGCTCCGGCGCCGGCGCGAGCGCTTCGAGCTTTTGCAGCTCAACGAGCGCGAACTGCGCGACATCGGCATCACGCGCTGCGATGCGCTCAACGAGGCGGCGAAACCGCTGTGGCGGGATTGACGCCGCGCGCCGCGCGCGCCACATCCACTGCTGTACGTACCGGGCGGACGGCGCGGCTGAGGCGCCCGCGCGAATCGACCGAACGAAGCCAATTCGCGGAACGAACCCAATTTGCCGGCGCGCGGCAAATTCGCGGAACGAACCCAATTCGCCCGAGTCGAAGCCGAAATTGCGGAACGAACCCAATTCGCGCGGCTATGGCCCCTTATATAGTAGTGTGAGGAGCTCACACCCCAACATGTGGGGCTGGCTTGGCGGGTGCGCGAGGAGCCTCTATGCTCGGCCCGACCTGGTGCGGAGGCCCGGCTCCCGTGGTGAACCCCCGCCTGTTGCGGATCGACGACAATCCCTGGGCGCGTCTCAGGGCGCTGCTCGACGCCGCGCCGCCCCGGACCAACCTGCCGCATGTGCTGATGTCGCTGGGCGAGCCGCAGCACGACCCGCCGCCGGTGATGGCGCGGATCATCGCCGAGACGTCGAAACTGTGGAACCGCTATCCGCCGATGCAAGGGACGCCGGCCTATCGCGCGGCCTGCGCCGAGTGGCTGGCGCGGCGCTACCGCCTGCCGCCGGGTCTCGTCAGCGAGCGCCACGTGCTTTCGTTGAACGGCACCAAGGAAGGGCTCTTCCTCGCCGCCGCGATGGCGGTGCCGCAGGAGAAGCGCGGCCGCGAGCCCGCGGTGCTCATGCCCAATCCCTATTACCTCGTCTATAACGGCGCGGCGCAGATGGCGGGCGCGGAGCCCGTCTTTCTGGACGCAACGGCGAAGTCGGGCTTCCTGCCCGATCTCGACGCCATCCCCGATGCCGTGCTCGCGCGCGCCGCGCTCTTCTATCTCTGCAGCCCCGCCAATCCGCAGGGTGCGATCGCCTCGCTCGACTATCTCAAGTCCGCGATCCGGCTCGCCCGCGCGCATGATTTCGTGCTCGCGGTCGACGAATGCTATTGCGAGATCTACGACAAGGGCGCGCCGCCCGGCGCGCTCGAGGCGTGCGCGGCGATGGGTGGCGACCTCTCGAACGTGCTTGTCTTCCACTCCTTGTCGAAGCGCTCGAGCGCCGCGGGATTGCGCTGCGGCTTCGTCGCCGGCGATCCCAAGCTCATCGCGCTGATGGACACGCTCCGGAGCTACGGCGGCGCGCAGGTGCCGTTGCCGATCCAGGAGGCGGCGACGGCGCTGTGGCGCGAGGAGACGCATGTCGAGGAGAACCGCGCGCTCTATCGCCGCAAGTTCGACGTGGCCGAGCGCGTCCTCAAAGGCCGCTTCGGCTTCTATCGTCCGCCCGGCGGGTTCCTGTTGTGGCTCGATGTCGGCGACGGCGAAGAAGCCGCGCTCACGCTGTGGCGCGAGGCGGCGGTGAGGACGCTCCCCGGCGCCTACATCGCGCGGGCCAATGCGCGCGGCGAGAATCCCGGCAAGCGCTACATCCGCGTCGCGATCGTGCACGACGACGCGACGATCGAGGCCGGGCTTTCGCGCCTGGTCCAGGTGCTGGCATGAGCGCGCTCTCCGATTTCGCGAAAGCGCCCGAAGGTTTCTCGCTGCGCCGTCTCGCGATGCAGGCGACGGGGCTCGCACTTCTGGTCGCCGCGGTGCTGCTGGCGCTGGCGCTCGCGACCTACGACCGCGCCGATCCGTCGTGGAACCACGCCGTCGATCAGCCGGTCGGCAATGCGCTCGGATATTTCGGCGCCTGTCTCAGCGACGGGCTGCTGCAAGGCTTGGGCCTCGGCGCGTGGCTCCTGCCGGTCGTGCTGCTCGATTGGGCGGTGCGGCTGCTGCTCGGGCGCGGGCTCGCGCGCTTGTGGCTGCGGCTCGTCGTGCTGCCGCCGATGCTGGTGGCGGCGGCACTGGCGCTCGCGATCTTTCCGGCGCCGTCCTTCTGGCCGCTCGCGGGCGGATTGGGCGGCGCGCTCGGCGGGCTTGCCGCGACGGCGCTCGATAGGGCGAGCCTCGCGCCCCCCATCACCGCGATGGCGGCGGCCGCGCTCGTGGCGCTCATGCTGCTTTACGTCATGGGCTTCTCGCCCGCGGCGGCGGCGCGCGCCTTGGCGACGCTCGCGCGCGAGGACCGGCCGAAGCGCGCGGGAGTGTTCGCGCGCCTCGCCGCGCGCGTGGCCGCGTGGCGCCAGCATGCCGAGGAGATCGACGCGCCCGCCCCGCAGCGGCGCGAGCCGCTTCTGGCGCGCGCGCCCCTGGCCGAGCGTGACGGCGATGCGGAGGAGGACGAGCCGCGGCTGCCGCGCCGCACCGCCACTGTCGATGTGCCGCCGCGCGCGAAGAAGCGGCCCGATCCCGCGCGCCAGGCCTCGCTCGATCTGCGCGGCTCGGGCGAGCACCTGTTGCCGCCGCTCGATCTCCTGAAAGAGGTGCCGCCGGCGAAGGCCGCCACCATCAACGAGGATTCGCTGCAACAGAACGCGCGCCTTCTCGAATCCGTGCTCGAGGATTACGGCGTGCGCGGTCAGATCGTGAAAGTGCGGCCCGGGCCGGTCGTGGCGCTCTACGAGCTCGAGCCCGCGCCCGGCATCAAGGCCTCGCGCGTCATCGGCCTGGCCGACGATGTCGCGCGCTCGATGAGCGCCATCTCCGCGCGCATCGCCGTCGTGCCGGGCCGCAACGTCATCGGCATCGAGCTGCCGAACCAGCGGACCGAGATGGTCTATCTGCGCGAGCTCTTGGCGACCGAGGCTTATGAGCGCACCAATGCCAAGCTGCCGCTCGTTCTCGGCAAGGACATTTCCGGCGCGCCCGTCATCACCGATCTGGCGCGCATGCCGCATCTCCTCATCGCCGGCACCACCGGCTCGGGCAAGTCGGTCGGCATCAACACCATGATCCTGTCGATCCTCTATCGCCTGCCGCCCGACGAGTGCAAGTTCATCATGATCGATCCGAAGATGCTGGAGCTTTCCGTCTATGACGGCATCCCGCATCTCCTGGCGCCGGTCGTGACCGAGGCGCGCAAGGCGGTGGTCGCGCTCAAATGGACCGTGCGCGAGATGGAGAACCGCTACCGCGCCATGTCGAAGCTCGGCGTGCGCAACATCGAGGGCTACAACCAGCGTCTCGCCGAGGCGGCAGCGAAGGGCGAGACCTTGATGCGTCGCGTCCAGACCGGCTTCGACGACGACGGCCATCCCGTGTTCGAGGAACAGCCGCTCGAGACCTCGCGGCTCCCGTTGATCGTCGTCGTGGTGGACGAGATGGCGGACCTGATGCTCGTCGCCGGCAAGGACATCGAGGCGGCGATCCAACGCCTCGCGCAAATGGCGCGCGCCGCCGGCATCCACATCGTCATGGCGACGCAGCGCCCGTCGGTCGATGTCATCACCGGCACGATCAAGGCCAATTTCCCGACCCGCATCAGCTTCCAGGTGACGTCGAAGATCGACAGCCGCACGATCCTGGGCGAATCGGGCGCGGAGCAACTGCTCGGCCGCGGCGACATGCTCTACATGGCGGGCGGCGGCCGCATCACCCGCGTGCACGGACCCTTCGTCTCCGACGAGGAGGTCGAGAGCATCGTCCGCTTCCTCAAGGAGAGTGGCGGCGAGCCGACCTATCTCGACGAGGTCACCGAGGGCGACGCCGATGACGGCGAAAGCGTCTTCGGCGTTGGCGGCGAGGACGAGGACGGCGGCTCGGGCGATCAGCTCTACGACCAGGCGGTGGCGCTCGTCTGCCGCGAGCGCAAAGCCTCGACGAGCTTCGTGCAGCGCCATCTCCAGATCGGCTATAACCGCGCCGCCCGCATCATCGAGCGCATGGAGTCCGAGGGCGTGGTGAGCGCCGCGAACCATGTCGGCAAGCGCGAAGTCCTGGCCCGAAAGCTCGACTAGGCGCAGTCCCACCTCACCGTCGCCCGACTGCGGTCGCCCCTCTCCTCTCTGGGGAGAGGGCAGGGTGAGGGGGCAAATCGTCGCGTCAGTTGTTATCTAAGGATCATGGCAGACATCTCCCGATCCCACCTCAGCCGCCGCGCCGCGTTTGCCCTTCTCGGCGCGGCCGCGCTCGCGCCGCGGCTCGTGCGCGCGGCGTCGCCGACCGGGCCCCGTCCGGCGCCGCTCGACGCCGCCGCCCGCGACGACGTGACGCGGGCGCAGCAATACCTGAACGGCATCCGCACGATGCAGTCGCGCTTCGAGCAGGTCGACGACGGCGGCGGCGTCGCCGCCGGCACGATCTATCTGCGCCGGCCCGGCCAGATGCGCGTCGTCTACGATCCGCCCTCGCCGATCCTGATCGTCGCGACCGAGGGCCAGATCTATTACTACGACAGCCGGCTCGACCAGGTCTCGCGCACCTATGTCAACGACACGCCGGCCTGGTTCCTGCTGCGCGATCCGATCGTGCTTAGCGGCGACATCACCGTGACCGATTTTCGCCACGCCGCCGACACACTTCGCCTCACTCTGGTCGAGACCAAGAACGCCGATGTCGGCCAGGTCACGGTCGTGCTCTCGGACAAGCCGCTCCAGCTCCGGCAATGGACCGTGCTCGACGCGCAGAGGAAGCAGGTCACGGTGACGCTCCAGAATCCGCAGTTCGGCGTGCCGCTCGACGCCAACCTGTTCTACTGGACCGACCCGCGTCCCGACGCCCATCCTTAACCAACTTTAAGTCTCACGCGCTTGCACGCTGGCGCTGTTCGGTTCATATAAATGCCATGCCAGCTCCTTTTGGCGGCCACGAGCCGCCGCCCGTCATCGGCGTCGTTTGTTGCGTGCGTACGGAAGGCGAGCACACCTTTCACACCGTGTCCGAGAAGTACATCGTCACCGTGGTCGACGCGGTCGGCGGCTTGCCGCTTCTGGTGCCGGCGGCGGGCGACCGGGTGGCGGCCGAGGACATGGTCCAGCGACTCGACGGCCTGCTCCTGACCGGCTCGCGCACCGATATCGAGCCGCACAATTATGGCGGCGCCGCTCTCCTGCCCGACCGCAAGATCGATCCGCAACGCGACCGGACGTCGCTGCCGCTCATTCGCGCGGCGGCGCGGGCCGATGTGCCGGTGCTCGCCATCTGCCGCGGCATGCAGGAGCTGAACGTGGCGTTGGGCGGCAGCCTGCACACCGTGCTGCACGAGGTGCCGGGACGGCTCGACCATCGCGCGCCGAAACGCGACACGATGGACGAGCGCTATGCCCACCTGGCGCATCCGGTCACGCTCGCGCCCGGCGGGCTGTTCGCCAAGCTTGCCGGCGGCGAGACCGCGCTTACCGTCAATTCGCTGCATTTCCAGGGGATCGATCGGCTGGCGGCCGGCCTCGTCGTCGAGGCGACCGCGCCTGACGGACAGATCGAGGGCGTCCACCTGCCGCAGGCGCGCTTCATCGTCGGCGTGCAGTGGCATCCCGAGCACCGCCATCAGGAGACGCCGTTCTCGCGCGCCCTCTTCGCCGCCTTCGGCGAAGCCTGCCACGCTTCTGCCCGCCGCCGCCGCGCGGCCTGATCGTTGCAGGCGGCCGCCGTCGCTCTCGTCCTGCTGCTCGCCCCTGCGGGCGCGGCCGTGGCCGCCGACGAGCCCAAAGCGCCCGACTGCGCGAGCCTCCTGCCGGTGGTGCAGAACGACCCGTCGAGCGTTCACGACGGCGCGCCGCTGCTCTCGGTGAGCGCCATCGTCGCCGATCAGTCCTCGAGCGACGAGGCGCGTATCTGTACCGGGATCGGCCATTATCGCGACAACGATGTGCCGGTCACCTTCACCGCGCGCTGGCGCGCGGCGAGCCAGACGTTCGATATCGAGCTGCACGCCACGACCGACGACGAGGCCGCGGCGCGCGCGACGAGCCTCAGGACGCTGTACCATCCTCCGGGTGAGGACGGCACCTTCTCGCTCGTCGATACGGCGGGCGGCTGCACCGATCCCGATTATCGCGATCTCGCGACGCAGGAGCTCCACATCGGCATCAGCTTCCGCACGTCCTTCTACCGCGAGCCCGATTTCAACATCCTCGACATGGCCGCCAACGGTATCGGCTCGGGCATCTTGACCAACTGCATCGCCACCGTCAGCAACGGCAGCCAGAAAGGGGAACTTTTCATCGGCACCAACTGGACCGGCGACGAGACCGACCGACGCATCCAGTTCTACGTGTTCGACGCAGGCCCCGAGGGATTCAAGCTCAAGGACCGGCTGTGGGAGCTCGACGGCAAGTGATGCGCCTATTCGGCGACGAGCCGCCGCAACAGCTCGATGAGCTGGCGGCGCTCGGCGTCGGAAAGGTTTCCGGCCCAGTCGCTTTCGTGCGCGCGCGCCGCATCCTCGAGCCGGCCCATCAGCTCCGTGCCCTTGCCCGAAAGGCGCAGCGCGTGCGAGCGGCGGTCGTTGGGCGAGACCTCGCGCACCACGAGCCCGCGCTTCTCGAGCGCGTCGATCACCGCGACCATGGTCGAGCGGTCGATGCCGAGCGCACGGCCGAGCCGGGTCTGGCTCAAGCCGGGATTGGCGCCGATCATGGCGACGACGCCGAGCTGGCCCGGCGTCACTCCGGCGCGGCCGACGGTGCGGGCGAAATGCTGGAACAATCCCACCTGCGCGCGGCGCAAATGATAGCCGATGAGCGTGTCCAAAAATCCGAGGCGCATGGCGCGCGCCTTGGCCGGCTTGTCGCTTGCGCTGAGAGGCAGCTCGCTCGTCATCGCCGCCAGTATAGCGGCGCTGCGCGCCCCGGGTCATGAATACCGCCTTCCGCTCGCTCCCATCGGCCGATGCCGTCATCGACGTCGCGATGCCGGATGGCGCGGTGCTGCCGGTCTATCGCATCGGCGGACCGAAGGATGCGCCGGCGCTTCTCTTCGGCCACGCGAACGGCATGGCGGCGGGATCCTATGCGCCGTGGCTCGACCTGCTTGCGGCGGACGCGCAGGTGTTCGCGTTCGACGCGCGCGGACACGGCGGATCGACTTGGCCCGACGGGCCCATCGAGACCGTCTTTGCCGTCGATCGCATCGCCGATGACCTTGTGCATCTGACTCGCCGCGTCGCCGCCGAAGCGGGGACGGGCGAATTGTCCTATGTCGGCCATTCGCTCGGCGCCGCGTCGGCGCTGCGCCTTCTCGTGTTGGGCCGCGCTCCGGCGTGGCGCGCCTTCGTCGCGTTCGAGCCGCCGATCTTTCCGCCGCCCGGAACCGCCGCGCGCGCCGAGGCGGTCGAGAAGCAGGAGCGCCTCGTCGTGGGCACGCTGAAACGCCGCGCCGAGTGGGCCAGCCCCGCGGCGCTCGCCGCGCGCTTGAAAGGGCGAGGCATGTTCGCGCGCTTCGATCCCGCCATGCTCGAGGCGCATTGTCGCGCGAGCTTGCGCCCCAGCGGGAACGGTTTCCGTCTCTGCTGTCCGCCCGCGATCGAGAGCTTCATTTTTCGCAGCCAGTCGGACGCCGACACGTGGCAGCGCCTTTCGGCGATCGCGCGCGCGGTAACCTTAATCGGCGGCGATCCGGCGATGCCGGACAACGACTGGGTGTCGAGCGCGCTGCCGGAAATGGCGGCGCTGATGCCCAAGGCGCGTCTCGTGCAAATGCGCGGCGCGGGCCACCTGCTCATTTCGGAGCAACCTCGGCGCTGCGCCGAACTGGTGCGGGACAGCCTCGGCGCGTAATCCATGCCCGAGGCGCTGACCCGCCATGCATTTACCTGGGTTTTGGCGATGCCGGGCGCTTCCTAATTATTTTCCAAGAAGCGGCCGGCCCAGCCGGCGGCCTGGCCTCCGTGCCGGGCTCCCCCTCCGCGGGGACTTCCGGCGCCCGGTCATCCCCCCTGACCGGGCGCCCTCGTTTCTGGCGCCGCGCTCAGTCGTAGTCGTGGATGTCGAAGAGGGCGAGCCCGTCGCTGGCTGCAGGCCGCGCCAACGCGCCCGAATGGCGCAGCGTGCGCGCGGTGTCGCCGTAGCCCGCGCCCCAGTGCTCTTCCATGCTGAGGCGCGAGAATTCATAGTCCTTGGAATCGCCTTCGTAGTGCCGCGCGTGATAGACGAGCTCGATGATGCTGTAGACCTTTCGGTCGGCGTAATCGGTGAGAAACGCGTATTCCGGCGTCTGTTTCGCTGCCGCCGGGACGTTGTCCAGAAGCTTCGCCGCGGCATGGCGGATGAGCTGCGTTACCTTGAAGCGGTCGGTGGCCTCGCGCGTGCGGCTCGAATAGAGGATTTCCTTCTGCCGCGTCGCCACCTCGGCCATGCTCTCGGGGAAATCGCCGTGCGCGCTCCACAGATCGACCTGGAAGGCGAGCGTGTCGCGGCGCGGACCGTATTGCAGCACCCATTGCAGCGGCGTGTTCGAGATGAGGCCGCCGTCCCAATACTGCTCGCCCTCGACCTCGGTCGCCGGAAAGCCGGGCGGCAGCGAGCCCGAAGCCATCACATGCTCCGGCACGATGCGATGCTTGCGGTTGTCGAAATAGATGAAATTTCCGCTTCTGACGTTGACGGCGCCGACGCTGAAGCGCATCGCGTCCGAGTGATTGATGCGGTCGAAATCGACGACCCGCTCGAGCGTGCCCTTCAAGGCCGAGGTGTCGTAATAGCTCGTCGCCTCCATGCTGCCGCGCGGCTGCGTCCAGGGACTGGGAAAGCGTGGCGTGAAGAAGCCCGGCACGCCGGTCAGCACCGTCGAGGTCGCGCTCATTTGGTTGACGAAGAGGCGCGCCTCGGTGCCGCGCGCATAGCGCGCCAGCGGATCGCTGAAGGCGTCCCAGCTCGAGCCGGCGGTGACGCCCTGCCAAAATTCCTTGAGCTTGTCGACACGCGTTTCGGGCGGATTGCCGGCGATGATCGCGGCGTTGATCGCGCCGATCGAAATGCCGGCGACCCAGTCGGGATGCAGCGCGGCCTCGGCGAGGGCTTCGTACACGCCTGCCTGATAGGCGCCGAGCGCGCCGCCGCCTTGCAGCAGCAGCACGACATCCTGAAATGGCGGACGCGGCAACGGTGTGAGCTTGTGCTCCGGGTGCGACGGCATGGCGCCACTCTTGCCCGCCCGAT
Source organism: uncultured Alphaproteobacteria bacterium (assembly GCA_963729295.1). Classification (GTDB taxonomy): domain Bacteria; phylum Pseudomonadota; class Alphaproteobacteria; order ATCC43930; family CGMCC-115725; genus DATJLY01. The sequence goes on along the minus strand of CAVSNJ010000025.1, from coordinate 370,572 downwards.
GCCGCGGCGCAACCCGGGCGAGGTTGACAATTGTTCGTTACACTGATAATTCGTCTTAAGGCCGAATTGCCCGGCCGTGGGCGAGGCGATAGAGTGGTTCGGACGGAAAACACCGCGCGGGAGGTCTGACATGGGCGCGCTCGACGGACGGGTGGCGCTCGTCACCGGCGCCGGACGGGGCATCGGGCGGGCGATCGCCGAGACGCTCCACGCCGCCGGGGCGTCCGTCGTGATCGCCGATTCCGGCACCGACATGCGCGGCGACGGCGCCGATCCCGGCGTGGCGTCGGCCGTGGCAAAGGCCCTCGGCCCGCGCGCGGCACCTTTCAGCGAAAGCGTCGCCAGCCCTTCGGCGGCATCCGCGGCGGTCGCTCTCGCAGTCGAAAAATTCGGCGGCATCGACATCGTCGTCAACAACGCCGCGATCCTGCGCGATGCCTTCATCTTCCGGGCCGATGCGATGGATTGGGAGGCGGCGCTCCGCACCAATCTCTCGGCGCCCTTTTTCGTGCTGGCGGCGGCGACGCCGCTCATGCGCGAGCAGCAGAAATCGAAGCGCGGCGGCGCCGATTACGATTGGGGCCGCATCGTCAACATCGTCTCGACCGCCGGCTTCTACGGCAATTTCGGCCAGGTCGCCTATGCCAGCGCCAAGGCTGGCCTCTTGGGCCTAACGCGCGTCGTGGCGCTCGACATGGCGCGCACCAAGGTCACGTGCAACGCGGTAGCGCCCTTTGCCGCGACGCGCGTCACCGAACGCATCAAGCCGCAGAACCCGACCCAGGAAGCCTACAAGGCGCATGCGCTGAAAGTGCCGGCGCAGCCGGTGGCCGATCTCGTCGCTTGGCTCGCCGGGCCCGAAGCGAGCCACGTCTCGGGCCAACTCTTCGGCGTGCGCGGGCGCGAGCTCATGCTGTTCTCGCAGCCGCGCCCCGCCGTGCGTACCGTGCTGCCCGAGCGCGCGAAGATCGGCGACACCGTTGCCCATGCGCTCGCGCCGCATTTTCTGCCGCTCTCGTCCGATCTCGAAGCCTTCGGCTCGGAGCCGGTTCTCTGAACGAAAGGGTAAGTTCATGGCCCCCAAGACCGTCGCCAATGTCGAAGCCTTCAACGAAGCGCCCGAGGATTACCAGGTCGCGGTGCGCAAGATCGTGCGCAGCCACGCCGTCAACGAGCTCTACGGCGCGCAGGTGTTCGACGAGCCGGCGATCGCCTTGGCGCCGACGCCTTATGCGAAGTGGCTCACCTGCCGTGTCGCCATGGAGGAATACGGCCACCATGTCCGGTTTCGCGAATTGGGCCGCCAGATCGGCCTCACCGAAGACGAGATGACGCCCAAAGGTCGCCGCCCGCTTTCGATCTTCGAGTTTCCGCTGAAGACGTGGGAGGAATTCTGCGTCATCAAGCTTTTGGCCGACCTTGCCGAGATCATTCAGGTCGAGGACTTGAACCATTGCAGCTTCCAGCCGCTGCGGAATCTCGCGCGCGTCACCATGCCGGAGGAGAAATTCCATGCCCAGTTCGGCAAGGATTTCTGCACCGAGCTGTGCCGGACCGCTGACGGCCGCGCCAAGGTGCAGGACGCGATCGACCGCTATTTCCCGATGATGCCGCCCTTCTTCGGGCGCAGCGATTCCGCCAACAGCGCGCTGTTCCGCAAATGGGGCATCAAGCAGCACAGCAACGACGACATGCGCGCCGACTTCATCGCCCGCGCCCGCGCGGTCGTCGAGGATCATCTCCACCTGAAGCTGCCCGAGGTGCGAGAGGCGGCGTGAGCGGCCTCGAACAGACGATCAGCGATTGCGTCGCCGAGATCGCGCGCGGCGCGTGGTTCGCCGCCTGCGGCGAGGAACTTTCCGAGAGCGAGACGGCCGATGCGCGGCTCATGGCGGGTGCCTTTGGTTTCGCCGGAGTGGTGCTCGCGCCCGTCGCCCAATGGCGCGAGGCCGCGCGCGTGACGCAGCGCCCGGATTGGAGCCGCGCCTGGTGGGATGCGGAAAGCGCCGCCGAAGCAGCGCTCAAATCGGGACTTGTCGCGCGCTTCGGCGCGGCCGCAATGCTCGAGCATCTGAGCCGCGTCATGCTGGCGGCGGGTGCGTTGAGCGGCGCCGCCGCCATGGCGCTCGCGCGCGCAAACGTCGCCGACGAGGCGCTGGCGCGCGTCGCCTCGGGCGCAGCGGCCCAGGCGTGCCACCAAGGGGCGCTGGCGCACGCGGCGGGCGCGGACGGCGCACACGGCTTTGCCGCGAAATTCCGGCTCTTCGCCGGCGGACGATGGCCCCTTGGTGTTGTCGGCGACAGGCTCTTCGTGTTCTAGTAGCGACGCAGTCCCGCGCACATTCGGAAGCCGCCATGGCGCTCAAGATTCTCACCTGGAACATCAACTCGGTGCGGTTGCGCATCGACAACGTGAAGCGCCTCGTATCCGAGTTTCAGCCCGACGTCGTCTGCCTCCAGGAAACGAAGACGCCGGACGAGTTCTTCCCCAAGGCCGCGATCGAAGCGCTCGGCTACACGCATCAGCATTTCCACGGCATGAAGGGCTATAACGGCGTCGCCATCCTGTCGCGCGTGCCGCTCAAGAATGCGCGCGTCGAGCATTGGTGCGAGCGCGAGGATTGCCGCCATGCCATCGCCGAGCTGCCGGGCGGCGTCGAGCTGCACAACATCTATGTCCCGGCGGGCGGTGACATTCCCGATCCCGACGAGAACCCGAAATTCGCGCACAAGCTGCGCTTTCTCGACGAGTTGACGCGCTGGTTCCGCGGCAAGCGCAAGGCCGCGAAGCCGATGGTGCTGGTGGGCGATCTCAACATCGCGCCGCTCGAGACCGACGTGTGGTCGCACAAGCAGCTTCTGACCGTCGTCAGCCACACGCCGATCGAGGTGACGAAACTCGGCCGACTCCAGGCGTCGGCCGAGTTCGTCGATGCGGTGCGTCATTTCGTTCCGCCCGAGCAGCGTCTCTACACCTGGTGGAGCTATCGCAATCGCGATTGGGCCGCGTCCGATCGCGGGCGCAGGCTCGATCACGTCTGGATCACGCCCGGCTTGCAGAAAAACCTCGCCGCGGCTGAGGTGCATCGCGCGGTGCGCGGCTGGGACAAGGCGTCGGACCACGTGCCGGTCATGGTCCGGCTCGACGGATGAGATGGCGCACGACCTGACACCGTTCTTCGCGCCGGGAAGCGTCGCCGTCGTCGGCGCCGGCGAGCGCCCGACATCGACGGGTGGCGCGATCTTGCAGATGCTGCGCATCTCCGGCTTTTCCGGCACGATCGTCCCGGTCAATCCGCGCGGCGGCACGATGTTCGGATTGCCGGTGCGGCGCTCGCTCGCCGAATTGAACGAGCCCGCCGACGTGGTCGTGATCGCGATCCGCCCGGATCTCATCCTCGACGCCGTGCGCGAGGCGGCGGCGACGCGCCACCGCCACATCATCATCCTGCCCGGCGGCTTCGCCGAGGCGGGCGAGGAAGGACGCGCGCGCGACAAGGAACTGAAATCCCTCATCGCGCAGTACGGGCTCGCCGTCGTCGGGCCCAACTGTGCCGGCATCATCCACCTGACGCGCGGCGCGCGCTTTGCCGCGACGTTCTTGCGCGATATGCCGCCGGGGCCGAACCGGAACGGCGCGATTGCCTTCATCACCCAGTCGGGCGCGCTCGGCGAGGAACTGATCGCGGCGGCGCACCGGCTCGCCATTCCGCTCGGCACGATCGTCTCGGTCGGCAACGCGACGCAGCTCGGCGTTGCCGATTATCTCGATCATCTGGGCGAAGATCCCGAGACCGCCGCCGTGCTGCTTTATATCGAGAGCGTCGAGGACGAAGTGCGCTTTGCCGCGATATCTCGCCGGGTCACCGCGCAAAAGCCGGTGGTGGCGCTGATCGGCGGCCGCACCGCGCCAGGCTCGTCGGCTGCCAGTCGCCACACCGGCGCCGCTTCCATGAGCGAAGGAGAAGCGCAGGATTTCGCCGCGCGCGCAGTGCTGCTGCGCGTTACGTCGTTGCGCCAGTTGCTGCTCGCGGCGAAAGGCTTCGGCGCTTTTCCGCGCGGCATCGGCCGGCGCGTCTTCATCCTGTCGAATTCTGGCGGTCCTGGCGTTCTCTGCACCGACGAGGCGGCATCGCACGGGCTCGAGCTGCCGCCCCTGCCCGAAGCTATGGCGGCGCGGCTCCGCGCCGATCTGCCGCAGGAGGCGGCGGCCGCCAATCCCGTCGATCTTCTCGCCGATGCGCGCGAAGAGCGCTTTGCCGCGACGCTCGCAACCGCGGTGCGCGAAGGCAAAGGCGCGTTCGACGCGATCCTCGGCATCCATGTCGTGCCCTTCATGGTCGATGCGGGTCCCATCATCGCGCGCCTTGCCGCCGAGGCGCCGAGCGTCGGCCTCCCTTATCTCCACAGCATGATGGGGACGCTGCCCGGCAAGGCCGAATGGTTTGCGGAGCTGGAGCAGGCGGGCGTGCCGGCCTTCAACAATGTCGAGGAAATGGCCGAGTGCGCCGGCCTCCTGGCGCGCTATCCCGCGCTCAGGGATCTGGCACGGCGCTGAGACACAGCCGCTCGCGCCCCGGCCGTTCGCCGGCACTGCCGGTCGGACGAAAGCCAAGCCGCTCCAGAAGCCGCCACGAGGCGCGGTTCTCGCGCCGGCACTCGGCGATGATGTCGCGCCCGGGATTTTGGCCCCGCAGCGCCGCGACGACGGCGCCGACCGCCTCGCCGGCAAATCCTTCGCGCCAGTAATTCGTGCCGAACCAGTAGCCCACTTCGAGCGCCTCGCCGCTCTTCCCGGCGCCGACGACGCCGATGAGATTTTCGCCCTGCCACGCGCCGAGGAAACGGTCGACGCCGTGCATCCCGCCGCCGATCAGCGCCTCGGCATCGGCCAGCGTGAAGGGCGCGCGCAGGAAATGAATGGCGGCGATGACGCCCGGGTCGTCGGTGATCGCGCGAAGAGCCTCCGCGTCCTCAGGTTCGAGCGGCGCGATCCGCAGCCGCGCCGTGGTGATGGGCCCCATCGGACGCTTATAGCCGAGAAACGCTGGAAGGCGTGGCGCGCCCCAGAGCAAGATCGCTTCGAATGGAAACGGCGTTTTCCATTCGAAGCGTAAATCTTGCTCTCACTCAAAGAAGTTAGACCATGATTCACGGATCGGGCGGATCGCAGAGCGATTCCGCCCGATCCGATCATGGTCTACGGCACGAGACGGTAGCCGCCCGGCTCGGTGACCAAAAGCTCGGCCTTCGCGGGGTTGCGCTCGATCTTCTGCCTGAGGCGATAGACGTGCGTCTCGAGCGTGTGCGTCGTGACGCCGGAGTTATAGCCCCACACCTCGTTCAGCAGCACGTCGCGGCCGATGATGCGCTGTCCGGCGCGGTAGAGATATTTGAGGATCGCGGTTTCCTTCTCGGTGAGGCGCACCTTCTTGCGCGCGCCCTCGTCGACCAGAAGCTTCGCGCCGGGGCGGAAGCTGTAGGGGCCGATCGTGAAGACGGCATCCTCGCTCTGCTCGTGCTGGCGGAGCTGCGAGCGCAGGCGGGCGAGCAGAACATTGAGCCGGAAAGGTTTGGTGATGTAATCATTGGCGCCGGAATCAAGTCCGAGGATCGTATCCGCCTCGCCGTCGGCCGCGGTCAGCATCAGGATGGGGGCGCGCACGCCGCTGCGCCGCATCAGGCGGCACAGCTCGCGGCCGTCCATGTCCGGCAATCCCACGTCGAGGAGCACCGCATCGCAATGATGCGAGCGCACGTCGTCGAGCGCCTCGGCGCCCGAGCCCGCCTCGCGCGTCGCGAATTCTTCGTGGAGTTGGAGCTGCTCGGCAAGCGAACGGCGCAGCAGCGCATCGTCGTCGACGATCAGGATGGTCCGGCCGGCGCTCATGCGGATATAACCTCCCGCTTCTTATAGGCGTCTTCCATTATGGCCCTCCCCGTCGGGAATCGACTGACGGGCCTGTTCCGGCGGCAGCCGGCCCAGTTTGTGGCGGGTCGGGCCGGATTGCCAGCCCGCTTCAGAGCCTTGGGATGCTGCCCGGCGGGCACCGTTCCCCCTATAATAAGCCCGCAGCATGGCCGAAGAATTTATCGAGACCGAACCCGCGCATCGCTTGCGCCATGTCGACCGCGCCGTCGCCGAGTTGCGGCGCGGCGAATTGGTGCTCTTGGCGCATGGCGACGCGAAGCTCGCCCTGATCGCCGCCGAGACGCTGACGTCGGAGGATTTGGCGCGCCTCGCGCGGCTCACCGGGCGAACCCTGTCGCTGGCGCTGTCGCGGCGGCGCGCGGCGGTCCTGGGCCGCGGGCCTGCGGCCGAGGGACCGGGCGGCAGCGTCGTCCTGCCGATCCCCGAGGGCAGCGAAGTCGAGTTCCTGCGCGAGCTCGCCGATCCCGCGGCGCATCCCGGTGCCGCGCCCGAGGGCGTCGTCGCCGGCGTGCCGCAGGCGGCGGCCGACGCCGCGGTCGAACTGATGAAGCTCGCACGGCTGCTGCCGGCGGCGATGCTGGGTCCGGTCGCGCCGCGCCAGGCGGCACAGCTCGCGCGCGACGGCGTTCATACGGTCGAAAGCCGCGACGTCATGGCGTATCAGCAAGACGCGGCGCAATCGCTCCGTCCCGTCGCCGAGGCGCGTGTGCCGCTCGCCGACGCCGAGAACACGCGCATCATCGCGTTCCGCCCGAGCGACGGCGGCACCGGCCACATCGCCATCGTGATCGGCGAGCCCGATCCGGCGCGGCCGGTGCTGGTGCGGCTCCATTCCGAATGCTTCACCGGCGATCTCCTCGGCAGCCTGCGCTGCGACTGCGGTGATCAGCTCCGCGGCGCGATTGTCGAGATCGCGCGCTTGGGCGCCGGCATCCTGCTCTATCTCGCGCAGGAAGGCCGCGGCATCGGCCTCGTCAACAAGCTGCGCGCCTACAATCTCCAGGATGCCGGACTCGATACGTTCGACGCGAACGAGCAACTGGGCTTCGATGCCGACGAGCGCGTCTATCTGCCGGCGGTCGAGATGCTGCGGCAACTGGGCTTCGCCCGCGTGCGGCTCATGACCAACAACCCCGACAAGGTCGCGGCGCTGGCGCGCTGCGGCATCGACGTGGTCGAACGCGTGCCGCATGTCTTCCCGTCGAACGAACATAACGAGCGCTATTTGCGCGCCAAGGCGACGCGGCACGGCCATCTGCTCTGACTCTGCCGGGCAGATTCTGCCGCCCGCGCGCCGCGGGCGGCGGAAAACCCGCGTCTTTTCGCGCTTTTCCTCTGGCACGGCGATTGCTCTTGGAACAGCAAATGAGCGACGTCGCCGCCGTTACCAGCGCCCCGATCCCCGCGACCCCCGCGTCCACGCCCGCGCCCGTGGCCCGGACGGCGTGGCATAACGCTTCGGGCTTCAGCTTTCACGACATCCTCGACATCATAAATCCGCTGCAACACCTGCCGGTCATCGCCTCTGTCTATCGCTGGCTGACGGGCGACCGGCCGGGCGCCGTGGCGCAGGTCGCCGGCGACGCACTCTATGGCGGCCCGATCGGCGCCGCCGTCGGCTTCGTCAGCACGGCGCTCGAGGACAATTCCGGCCGCGATGTCGGCGAGCGTGTCCTCACCGCGGTCTTCGGCGGCCACGACAACAACGCCACCGCTGTCGCCAGCACGGGCACGCCGGCGACAACCGCGCCGGCCGCAACCGCCGCAGCCTCGTCTTCATCCGCGACAACGGGCGCGGTGGCGAGCGTGGCCGTACCGCCGGGGGCGGCGTCCCCGCTCCCGCTGCCGGCGCGGCCCGATCATGCGCCGATCCCGCTGTTCGGCGGCATCGCCCAGCCGCCACCCCAACTGCAGCAGCAGCCCGCAGCCCCGATCGCGACCTCGTCGCTGACATCGGCGCAGCAATTCCTGGCGCAGACCACGGGCGCGATCCGCCCGGCCGCGCCCACGCCGCGCCCGGCGGCGAGTTTTCAGCCGACCAAGATCGTGCCGCTTGCGCTTCCGGCGGGCGCCTTGCCGGCCAACGCCGCATCCACCGTGCCCGCCCCGCCGAACCCGCAAAGGCCGGTCGACATCTCGCAAAAAATGCTCGATGCGCTCGACAAGTATCAGCGCCTCGAAAAGCAGCGCGAGTCCTCCGGGTCGCCGTCGCAGCCGGCGACGGCGGGCGTCGATCTTGCCCTCTGATGGAAGCCCAAGTTTGACACTCGCGCTGCGGCCAAAGCCGGGCCGATCCTGTGGCCACAGTGGAGGCGATGGGTACGCGCGAAATTCATTCGGCAATCGACCCCGAGGTGATACTGGCGGCCCGACTCGCCGCGCGCCGGGCCGGGGCCCGGTTCGTCATCGGTTGGTGGATCGACGGGGCCGAGCGGCACCTGATGCTGCTGCCGGAGGGGCACCACGTTACGGCCGAGCCGCCCTTCGTGCCCCTGATGCGCATCGCCCCATCCGGCGAGACCGAGCGCCTCGCGGCCTAAGCCCTTTATTTTCCAGGACTTATCCAGGCGGCCGGAATGCCGGCGACCGATCGGGGGCGCATGGCTGCCATTCCTTTCGCGGATGCGAAATAGTACCGAATTGGTCTTGAATTTAGCCCGGCGCGGCACCATTTTCCCATTCGTTACACCTAGCCCGTATTGTCGGGAGCAAAGGGGCACGGCGCCGGCGTTGGCGGACGTGTCGCGGGGCGGCCGGGTAAGGCCGCCAAGAAGAGAAACGGTAATGGATACGAAGATCGATACCAGTCTCGTCCGGTTCGTCGAGGAAGCCAAACGCTTCCCGATGCTGACGCTCGAACGCGAGCAAGAGCTTGCGTTCGCATGGCGGGACGAGCAAGACCGCGCCGCGCTGAAGCAGCTCGTCGGCAGCCATCTGCGGCTCGTCGTCAAGATCGCGCGCGGCTTTTCCGGATATGGCTTGCCGCTCTCCGACCTCGTGGCGGAGGGCAATGTCGGGTTGATGCAGGCGGCCGAGAAATTCGACCCCGATCGCGGCTTTCGCTTCGCGACTTACGCGATGTGGTGGATCCGCGCCGCCATCCAGGAATACGTGCTCCACTCCTGGTCGCTCGTGAAGATGGGCACGACGGCAGCGCAGAAGAAGCTGTTCTTCAACTTGCGGAAGCTCAAGGGCCGCATGGAGGAGTTCGAGCAAGGCGACCTCTCGCCCGAGACCGTGCATGCGATCGCGACCGAGCTCGACGTGCCCGAGTTCGAGGTGATCGACATGAACCGGCGCCTCGGTGGGGCCGACACTTCGCTCAACGCGCTCGTCGGCACCGATGGCGACAGCGAGTGGCTCGAGATGCTGCCGGACGAGCGGCCGAGCCAGGAGAATCTGCTCGCCGACCGCGACGAGTTCCAGCAGCGCAAGGAACAGCTCGGCGCGGCGCTCAAGACGCTCAACGAGCGCGAACGCGACATCATCGTCGAGCGCCGCCTCAAGGACGATCCCTCGACGCTCGAGGAATTGTCGCACCGCTACGCCGTCTCGCGCGAGCGCATCCGTCAGATCGAGGTGCGCGCGCTCGAAAAGCTGCGTCATGCGATGACGCATCCGGCGAACCTGCCGAAGCCGGCGCACGATCTCTTCTACGCCGCCTGAGCGTTCTACGCCGCCTGAGCGGCCTCAGCCGAGGATCAGCACGCCCAGTGCGATCGTGATGATCGCGATTGGCGCGCCGACCTTCGCATAGCTCCAGAACCCGATCTCGATGCCGTGGCGGCGCGCGCGCTCGACCACGATGAGGTTCGCGACCGAGCCGACGAGCGCCAGGTTGCCGGCGAAGGTCGAGGCCATGGCGAGCACGAGCCAGGCGTGCTGCGGCGCCGGCAGCGCGGCGATGAACGGCTTCAGCACGAGCACCGCCGGCACGTTGCTGACGAGGTTGGACAGCACGGCCGCGACGAGCGACAGCACCGCCGGACGGCCGAGGCCGAGCCCGGCAATCTCCTGCGTCGCCTGCGGCGAAAGCACCGCCGTCTCGAAGCCGGCGACGACGATGAACAGGCCGGCGAACATCAACAGCAGCGCCCAATCGATCTCGGCATAGACGCGCTCGGGCTTCACCCGGCGCGTGATGAGGAGGAGCGAGCCGACGATGATCGCGGCCTTGGCCGGCGGCGCGCCGAGGAAGAAGGAAGCGATGAGCGCCGCCGTCGCGACGAGGGCGCGGGCGAGCAGCGCGCGGTTGACGCGGACGCGGAGCTCGACGGCGGCAAGCCGCTCGCGCGTCCAGAACTCGCGCGGGAACGACAGCGCGATGACGACCGCCGCCACAGCGAGGCCCGCCGCCGCGGCCGGCGCGAGCGCCGCCGCGAACGTGCCATAGGGAATCTGCGACAGGCTGCCGATGATGATGTTCTGCGGGTTGCCGGTGATGGTGGCGGCGCTGCCGATGTTCGACGCCATCGCCACGGCGAGGAGATAGGGCACCGGATTGCGCTTCAGGTTGGTTGCCGTCTCGGCGACAAGCGGCGTCAGCATGAGGCACACGGTGTCGTTGACGAGAAACGCCGACAGCGCGCCCGAGACGACGATAACGCCCACGAGAAGCGGCACGGGATGCCGCGCGAAGCGGGCGATCGCTACTGCCGCAAGCCCGAAGAAGCCGGAAAAGCGCAAATTCGCGACCAGGATCATCATGCCGAGCAGCAGCACGATGGTCGCCGGATCGATCGCGCGAAACGCGGCATCGAGGCTGAGCGTGCCGCTCGCCACCATGAGGCTCGCGCCGATGAGCGCGGCGCCGGCGCGGTCGAGCCGCGCGCCCGGCAGGCGCCCCAGCGCGATCACGGCATAGGTCGCGGCGAAGATCAGGGTAGCGAGCAGAAGGGCGCTCCGGCGGCGGGAATCCGCGCCAACCTTCGGACCCGCCGCGCGGCGCCGCAAGACCGTCCCCCCGGAAGGCAGGATTTTACCCCTAAGGTGTTTTTGCGGCAGGGGCTGATCGGCAATCGCGCGTCCTAGAACCTGTGGTAAAAGCGCGGGCCATGCCGGGTTCGAGGGATTTCAATTTGCGGGCCGATCCGGCCGATCGCGGCGGCGGCGCGCGGCGGGCGAAGAAGCCTGCGCCCGAGAAGTCGCCGCGCCGGAAGCGCGGCTCGCGCGGGCGCTGGTGGAAATGGGGATTGGTCGCTGGTCTCTGGCTGCTGATCCTGGGCGGCGCGGTGCTCGGATATTTCGCGCTGACCTTGCCCTCGACCACGGACCTCGCCGTGGCCGCGCGGCGGCCGTCGGTGACGCTCCTTGCGGCCGATGGCTCGCTCGTCGCCACGTTCGGCGATCTCTTCGGCGAGCCGCTGCGCCTCAATGAGATGCCGAAATATCTGCCCGACGCCGTGATCGCGACCGAGGACCGCCGTTTCTACAGCCATTTCGGCATCGATCTCTGGGGCACGGTGCGCGCCGCCGTGGCCGATCTGCGTGCCGGCCATGTCGTCCAGGGCGGCAGCACCATCACGCAGCAGCTCGCCAAGAACATCTTCCTGACGAACGAGCGCACGCTCTCGCGCAAGATCCAGGAGACGATGCTCGCGCTCTGGCTCGAGCACAAATTCAGCAAGAACCAGATCATCGAGATTTATCTGAACCGCGTCTATCTCGGCGCTGGGACCTATGGCGTCGATGCCGCGGCGCACCGCTATTTCGCGAAATCCGCGCGCAACGTTACGCTCTACGAGGCGGCGGTGATCGCCGGCCTCCTGAAGGCGCCGACGAAGTTCAGCCCCTCGCGCGACGGCGAGGCCGCGGCCGCGCGCGCGCAGCAGGTGCTCGCCAACATGGTCGATGCCGGATACATCACCGAGGCGCAGGCGGCAGCCGCCGCAGCGGATGAGAAGCGCGCCCTGGCCGTAGCCTCGCGCACGCCGCCCGGAAGCCGCTATTTCGCCGACTGGATCGCCGATCAGCTCGGGCGGCTCCATGAGGCGCAGGGCCGCGACATCGTCGTCGTGACGACGCTCGACCCGAAGATGCAGATCGTTGCGGAGGGCGCGGTGCTCGGCACGCTCCAGCGCGACGGCGACAAGTTCCAGGTCAGCGAGGGCGCGCTCGTCGCGATGTCGCCCGACGGCGCGGTCCGCGCCATGGTAGGCGGGCGCGATTACGAGGAATCGCAGTTCAATCGCGCGACCCAGGCGCTGCGCCAGCCCGGTTCATCGTTCAAGCCGTTCGTCTATCTCGCGGCGCTCGAGCACGGCGTACGCCCGTCCGATCATTTCAACGATCACCGCATTCGCATCGGCAAATGGGAGCCGCATAATTTCGAGAACAAGTATCTGGGCGACGTAACCGTCGACGAGGCGGTGGCGGAATCGCTGAATTCCGTTGCGGCGCAGGTGATCGAGCGCGTCGGCGTCGACAACGTCATCGAGGCGGCGCACCGGCTCGGCATCGCCAGCAACCTGGCGCGCGACGACAGCCTCGCGCTCGGTACGAGCAGCGTCACGCTCCTCGATCTCACCACCGCCTATTGCGCCTTTGCGAGCGGCGGCATCGGCGCTTGGCCCTACGGCATCAGCGAGATTCGCGATCCGCAGGGCAATCTGCTCTGGCACCGGAGCGGCGAAGGGCCGGGCCGCGTCATCGATCCCGGCATCGCCGGCGAGATGAACGAGCTGCTCACCGGCGTCATCGCGCACGGCACCGGCAAGGCGGCGCAGCTCGACCGTCCGGCCGCCGGCAAGACCGGCACGACCCAGGATTTCCACGACGCGCTGTTCGTCGGATTCACGGCCGATCTCGTCACCGGCGTGTGGTTCGGCAACGACGACAATTCGCCGATGAAGAACGTCACCGGCGGCACCCTGCCTGCGCGTACCTGGAAGACCTTCATGGCCTGGGCGACCGCAGGGATGCCGGTGCGGCCGCTGCCCTCGGGCGAGGAGGTGCCGCGCATCGCCTCGGCCGGAGCATCGCCGCAGCACGAGGGGCCTGGCGTTTTCGGCAGCTTGCAGAACCTGCTGCGCTCGATCTTCGGCGGCGGGCAGCCTGCCGCCGCGACGACGCATTAGAGTCAGATCCCTCCGCTTGGAAACAGAAACCCTCTCCCCTCGGGGAGAGGGTCCCGGGCGATTCGATCGGCGCGGATCGGCCTCTCGCCCGCTGTTTGCAATCGCCGAACGCAGCGAAGCAAGCCTCCGCCGCGACAATTTCCTTGACATATGTACGTAAATCGGATACGTGTACGTGCGCCGGTCGGGGCACAGGGCGGTGCTTTGGTGGGCCAAAAGCAATTGGAAGAGCCGGAAGATAATCTGCGAGAGGCTGGCGGAAGCGACAGAATGAACGTATTATACATACATCTCAAGCGGTTGCGCCGAAAAGGGCGCTTTCGCGCCGCCCAACGATGGGCATGGATGGGCATTTGCCGCCGATGAAGCGTCGTATGCCGCAGCGCGGCGCTCGGCCTCTGGCGGCTCATCCCTCCATGACGGTTCCGTTTTGATGGATCGGATTCTCGCCGGTCACAGCGCCGGCTGATCGATCGGCTGACCGAGTGCGACCCGTCCCCACAGCGTGCCGTTCACGTCCCAGCTCAGCGCGTAATGCGCGTTGGCCGCGGCCGCGTCGCGAAAGGCCCGCTGCACCGGATGATGCAGATAGACGCCGGCGCCGCCGATCGCGGTGAAGATCAGCTCGACCGCCTTGGTGCACATGCCGGCGGCATAGGCGCCGTCGCGGCGCCAGCGCGCCTTGTCCTCGGTCGAGGGCTCGCCGCCCGCCTCGGTCGTGCGCGTCGCGTCGTCGCAATCCTTGAGCATCAGCGCTGCGGCGATGTCGGCAAGAGCCGAGGCTTCGGCGAGGCGAAGTTGCACGCCGGCGAGGTCGGCAAGGCGTTTGCCCGTATAGGAGCCGATGCGGTCGCGCATCTGCGCGCGGTAATCCTCGATCGCGCCGCGCGCGAGGCCGAGCGAGACCGCCGCCACGACGAACGAGAAGAGGCCCAATGCCGGGAGCTTGTAGAGCGCACTGGGATTGACGGCGCTGCCCGGCGTCGCGCCGCCGGCGATCGCGGCCAGGGGCAGCGTGCGGTGCGCCGGCACGTAAGTCTCGTCCATCTCGACGTCCTTGCTGCCGGTGCCGCGCAGGCCGGTGACGAACCAGGTATCGATGATGCGATAATCCTTGGCCGGCACGAGGAATATCCTCTGCTCGACCGGCCGGTCGCGCTCGTCGCGCACGACGCCGCCGACGAGGTTCCAGTGCGAGGCGTCGATGCCGCTCGAGAATGGCCAGCGGCCTTTGAGCCGATATCCGCCTTCGACGGCGGTGGCACGGCCGCCGGGGAAGACGAAGGCCGAGCCGATCAGGTGATCGGGCGAGACGCCCCACACCTCGTCCTGCGCCGCCTGCGGCCACATGCCGAGCATCCAGTGATGGCTCGCGAGGTTGGTCAGCACCCAGCCGGTCGAGCCGCAGCCCTGCGACACGATGGCGCCGAGCTCGACGAGCGCGCGATAGGGCAGCTCGCTGCCGCCGACCCGCTTCGGCTGAAGCATGCGGAAGAGGCCGCTGGCGTGGAGGTCGGAGATGGTCGCGTCCGGGATGCGGCGCAGCTCCTCGGCCTCGCGTGCCCGCGCCCGAAGCGTCGGCACGAGCGCCTCGGCCTTGGCTTTCAGCGTCGCGAAATCGGGCGGGGGCGGGGCGCCGCTCATGCCGGCCCGCATAGAGCGCGGGCGGAGGCGGCGCAAGCATGGGGGCGCGCTGCCCACTCCGGAGATGGGCAGATTTTGTGGTTGCATCCCACTGACCCCTCGCCTCGAATTGCCGCGGGCTCGAAGAGGTGCCGGCGATGGCCGAGGCGAAGACGGATTGGGACATCGCGAATTCGGTGACGCCGCGGCCGATCCTCGACATCGCGCGGGACCGGCTCGGCATCCCGGCCGAAGCGGTCGAGCCCTATGGCCATTACAAGGCGAAGATCGGCTTGGGCTTCGCCCAGCGCTGCCTCGACGAGCGCCCGGACGGCAAGCTCATCGTCGTCACCGCGATCAATCCCACCCCGGCCGGCGAAGGCAAGACGACGACCAGCGTCGGCCTTACCGATGCGCTCAACCGCATCGGTAAGAAGACCATGCTGTGCCTGCGCGAGCCGAGCCTCGGCCCCTGCTTCGGCACCAAGGGCGGCGCCGCCGGCGGCGGCTGGTCGCAGGTCGTGCCGATGGACGAGATCAACCTCCACTTCACCGGCGATCTGCACGCCGTCGCCGCCGCCAACAACCTGCTCGCGGCGATGGTCGACAACCACATCTATTGGGCGAGCGAGCCGGCGCTCGATCCGCGCCGCGTGACCTGGCGGCGCTGCCTCGACATGAACGATCGCGCGCTGCGCCAGATCGTCTCGTCGCTGGGCGGCGTCGCCAACGGCTTCGCGCGCGAGGATGGGTTCGACATCACCGTCGCGTCCGAGGTGATGGCGATCCTGTGTCTCGCGCGGTCGACCGAGGATCTGGAGCGGCGCCTTGCCAACATCGTCGTGGGATCGACGCGCGACCGCAAGCCCGTGCGCGCCCAGGACCTGAAGGCGCAAGGCGCCATGGCGGCGCTCTTGAAGGACGCGCTCAAACCCAACCTGGTGCAAACGCTCGAGCACAATCCCGCCTTCGTCCATGGCGGCCCGTTCGCCAACATCGCGCATGGCTGCAACACGGCGATGGCGACGCGGCTTGCGCTGAAGCTCGCCGATTACGTCGTGACCGAGGCCGGGTTCGGCGCCGACCTGGGTGCCGAGAAATTCTTCGACATCAAGTGCCGCAAGACGGGGCTCCGGCCCGATGCCGCGGTGATCGTCGCCTCGGTGCGCGCACTCAAATTCCACGGCGGCGTGGCGCGCGCCGATCTCGGCAAGGACGATGCCGCGGCGGTAACGAAGGGCATGGCCAACATCGCGCGGCACATCGCCAACGTGCAGAAATTCGGCGTGCCGCCGGTCGTGTGCGTCAATCGTTTCGGTACCGACAGCGAAGCCGAGCTTGCGGCGATCGTAGAGGGCTGCCGCGCCTTGGGCGTCAAGGCGTTCGTGTGCGAGCACTGGGCCAAGGGCAGCGAAGGCGCCGTGCCCTTGGCGCGCGCCGTCGTCGAGACGATCGCGGAGGGCAAGGCCGATTTCCGTATGCTCTATCCCGATAACCTGAAGCTCATCGACAAGATCCGCACGATCGCGCGCGAAATCTACGGCGCGGGCGAGGTGACGGCGCCGAAGCCGGTGATGGACCGCCTGGAAGAGCTCGAGAAACAGGGGTTCGGCGCCTTCCCCGTATGCATGGCGAAGACGCAATACAGCTTCTCCGCCGATCCCGAGTTGCGCGGCGCGCCGTCGGGCTTCGCGCTGCCCGTGCGCGAGGTGCGGCTTTCGGCGGGCGCCGAGTTCGTGGTCGTGATCTGCGGCGACGTCATGACCATGCCTGGCCTGCCGCGCGTACCCTCGGCCGTGGACGTGCACCTCGAGGCTGACGGCCGCATCGTCGGCCTGTCGTGAGCGAGCCGCAAAGCTGGGGCGAAATCGCGGCCTGGAGGAAGGAGCGGCGGCAAAGCCTCATGGCCGCGCGCGCGGCGCTCGGGGCCGCCGCGCACCGCGCGAAGAGCCGCGCCATCGCGGCACGGATCGATGTCTTCCTGCCCGAACTGCGGCGCGGCCTCGTTGGCATCTACTGGCCGATCCGGCACGAGTGGGATCCCTTGCCATTCGCGCGCCGCTTCATCGCCGCGGGCGGCGGCGTAGCGTTGCCGGTCGTCATCCGCCTCGGCCTGCCGCTCGAGTTCCGCCGCTGGACCGAAGACACGGAGATGGCGAAGGGGGTCTACGACATCCCCTATCCCGCTGCCGGCGAAGCGGTGACGCCCGCGGCGCTCATCGTGCCGCTCCTGGGCTTCGACGATGCCGGCTACCGGCTCGGCTATGGCGCCGGATATTACGACCGGACGTTCGCTTCGTTCGCCGCAAAGCCGTTGGGACTGGGCGTGGGGTTCGCACTCGGGCGGCTAGCGACGATCCATCCGCAGTCCTTCGACATCCCGATGGATCACGTCGTGACCGAGGACGGTTCTTTCCGCCGCGACGGCGGCCGGCTCGTTCCGGCCGGCTAGACCATGATCGGATCGGGCGGATCGCTCTGCGATCCGCCCGATCCGTAAATCATGGTCTAACTTCTTTGAGTGAGAGCAAGATTCACGCTTCGAATGGAAAACGCCGTTTCCATTCGAAGCGATCTTGCTCTAGCGCCTCAGGCGGCGATCGCCCGGGCTTCGACGAGCGGCAGGCGAATGACGACGCGCGCGCCCTTCCCTGGCGTGCTTTCGAAGCGAACGTCGCCGCCATGCTGCTCGACGATCTGCTTCACCGCCGGCAATCCGAGGCCGGTGCCGAAGCTCTTTGTGCTGTAAAGCGGCTCGAACACGCGCGGCAGGATTTCGGGCGCGACGCCGGGGCCGCTGTCGGCGATGGCGAACTCGAACGCTCCCTGCACGGTGCGCGTGCTCACCTCGATGCGGCCGCCGCCGCCTGTCTCGGCGATCGCCTGAACCGCGTTCTCGATGAGATTGTCGACGACCCGCCGCATGCGCCCGGCGTCGCAACTGGTGCGCGCGTCGGGCGCGTGGAAATCGCGCACCAGCACGATCTCGTCCGGCAGATGCTGCTCGCGCAGCGCTTCGTCGAGCCAGGCCTCGACGACAAGCGGCGCGCGGCGCAGCTCGCGTCCGCGGGTGTAATCGAGCAGGTCGCTGATGATGCGCTCGCAGCGCGTGACGCTGCGTTCGACGCGGGCGATCGGGCGATCGAGCTCGATGCCCTGGTCCGACAGCGCCTTGCGGATGACGAACAGCGAGTTGCGCGCGGCGCTCAGCGGATTGCGCAGCTCGTGCGCGACCGTTGCGGTAAGCTGTCCCATCGTGGAGAAGCGCTCGTTGTGCAACAGTTCGGCTTGCGCCTGGTGCAGCTCTGCCGTGCGCTCGGCGATGAGCGCCGTAAGCTGCGCCGCCTGGTCCGTGGCTTGGCGCGCGAGCTGGCCGTCCGTGACCGCGCTGGCGAGGCCGATCGTGATGATGACCGCCGTGACGCCCGCGACGGCCACTGCCAACAGCTCGGGCGGAAAGGCCGCGAGCGGAAGATCGACCGTCGGATCGAACTCGAGCGAGAGCGCCGACATCGCGATGAAGTGCAGGCCAACGATCGCGAGCACGAGAAGCCCCGCGGCGGCGGTGCGCTTGCCGAGGCCCGCGCCTTTCGACTGGACGGCGAAGGCGACGGACGACAGCACCATGCCGACCGCCACCGAAACGAGGACATAGCCGAAGTTCCAGTGAAAGATGGCGGGCGCGCGCATGGCGGCGACGCCGGTGTAATGCATGGCGCCAACGGCCGCGCCGACGATCGCGCCGCCCGTCTTGATCGCGCCGCGCTGAATCGCGACGGCGAAGCCGGCGCCGGCGACCACGATGGCGATCACGGCCGAGAGCGCCGTCAGGTTTTCGTCGTAGACGATCGGCAGTCCCGGACGATAGGCCAGCTCGGCGATGAAGTGCGTCGTCCACACGCCGCAGCCGAACACGACCGAGGCCGCTGACACCCACATGAGGCGGCGCGCGCGGTGGCTCTCTTCCGCCCGCGCGTAAAGATTTGTCGCGCTGAAACAGGCGAAGAGGCAAACGAACGCGGCGAGAGCGACGAGCCGAAGATCATGCTGCTCGGCGATACAGACGTAAAGGACGCTAAGCATGGACGCATGATGGGGGCGACGCGTAAATCTTTTGCTAAGTTTTCCCGCTTTGGGCCGCCTAGGAGCCTGATAACACGTCGCCGAACCGCACCCAGCGGTTGCCGTCGAAACGCATAAGTTGCATCTCGCGGATCGAGCTGTCGTCGTCGGGGCTGGTCGTCACCTTGATCCCCGGCAACAGTACCGGCAGTTCGAGCCCATCGATCCAGGTCGCCTGGCGCAGGATGTTCTCGCGCGAGAGATCGTTCCCCGCCGCCTTCAGATGATCCAAACGATCAGAACTACATTAATTCCTGGGGCGAGGCCGGGACAATCGTCGCTGTGCTGCCGCCCACATCGTTGATCATGTTGAAGTAGGCGACCTCGCCCTTGCCGAGCGCGCTGAACGCGGCCACGGGCCCGCTATAGGGCATGGTCTGGCCGATCTTGATCTCGTCCGCGCTGACGCC
The DNA here is from genome assembly GCA_963729295.1 of uncultured Alphaproteobacteria bacterium. Classification (GTDB taxonomy): domain Bacteria; phylum Pseudomonadota; class Alphaproteobacteria; order ATCC43930; family CGMCC-115725; genus DATJLY01. The sequence continues at coordinate 351,409 of CAVSNJ010000025.1, read as the reverse complement.
CGGCGCGCTTTGCGCCAATGCCGCGCTGCTCGCGCTCAGCGCCGCCAGACAGGCGGCCAGAAAAGTTACGCGCTTCATCGCGCCCTCCCACGATGCGGCCGCGAGCCCAGCTTGAAATCGCCGCGCCGTCTTGCGACGATTGCGGCACGTACAACACGGAGGCAACCATGGCGGACGTACGGCGGCAACAAAGCATCGACGTCGAGAACATCGCGCACGGTGCGCCCATCCCGGTCGCAAGCCGGGTCGGCAATGTGCTGATGACCTCGGCGATCGGCGGGCGCGATTTGAAGACCGGAAAGCTTCCGCCCGATGGCGACAGCCAGGCGCGGAATGCCTTCGAGAGCCTCAAGGCCATCCTGGCGAAGGGCGGCATGGGATTGGGCGACGTCGTCAAGATCACCTGCTTCGTGACCGACGACAATCTGCGCGAGCAGATCAACAAATACTGGAGCGAATGCTTCCCCGATCCACATAAGCGCCCGGCGCGGCACACCCTCGTCCTGCCCTTGAGGGGCGGCGTGCTGTTGCAGCTCGACGCCTTCGCCGTCGCGGGCTAGACCATGATCGGATCGGGCGGAATCGCTCTGCGATCCGCCCGATCCGTGAATCATGGTCTAGCTTCTTTGAGTGAGAGCAAGAGTCACGCTTCGAATGGAAAACGCCGTTTCCATTCGAAGCGATCTTGCTCCAGCGCCTCGCGGCAGCTCAGGACGACGCAGCCAGAAGCGCCGCGCCGATCAAAACCAACGCCGCGGCGAGGGGGCCACCCGTCCGCGGCTCGACGAGCGCGGCCAGCGGCAGGAATTGTGCCAGCCCCGGCAATGCCGTAGCCGTGAGCGTCTCGATCCCAAGCGCCGCACCGCCGACGCCGAGCCCGTGCGCCAAAAGCCGCACCGTTCGCCGCATCGCGCCGTCGCCGGCCCCCGGCCCTGTTCAGCGCCGGCTCGTCGCGACCGATAGCGCCTTGGCGTACGGATAGACCATCTTGCCGGTCACGAGATCTTGCGGCGAGACGATCGTCACGTGGCTCGGATCCTTGAACTGGTCGAGTCCGTTGCCGGTGATGCCGTGATACTGCACCTGCAAGAGGCGGTTCTCGATCGTGTCGCCGTCCGCGTTGAAGGTGAACTTGCCGTCAACGGTGCTGAAGGCGTGGTGGTGCATGTAGTCGGCGATCTTGCCCTGGTCGAGCGAGCCTACCGCGTCAACCGCGTCGCCCAGGATCTGCACATAGGCATAGGCGGCCGGCGCAAGGAAGTAGCCGAGCGGATCGACGCCTTGTCCTGCGGCCTGGGCCTGATAGCGCTTCAGCATGTCTTCGACGCCGGGATACATCATCGGCTTCAGCGGCTCCCACGCGGCAAAGGCGACGATGCCGTTCAAGAGCGGCCCCAGCTGCATCTGGATGTTGGTGATCTGCAAGCCGACCATCGAGCCGCCGAAGATCTTCGGCGTGAAACCCGCTTCGCGCGCCGCCCGGACGAGGCCCAGGGAATCCGGCGGATATGACGCCGCGAAGAAGATGTCGGGCTTCGCGGCCTCGGCCGCGCGGACGATCGGCGAGAAATCGACCGTCGATGGCGGATAGGTCTGGTCGTAGACGATCTTGAGCCCGTCCGCCTTGGCGTTCTTGCGCGCGCCGGCGATGTTCTGCGCCGAGAATTCCTGGTCGGCCGAGACGAAGGCAACGGTCTCGGGCTTCGGCGTCTGCTGCATCGCCGCGTCGAAGAAGCCCTTGGAGAAATTGGTGACCGGGTCGCGACCCAATGCCGCCGGCGCGAAATAGCGCGGATAATGGAAGCGCGCGTTGACGTTGAGCGCGACGAGGCTCGTCATCACCATGTCGTGCGCAATGACGATCGGCATCGCTGGCGCCGTCATCACCGTGCCATAGGGGCTGACGACGAGATCGACCTTGTCGATGTCGAGAAGCTTCGTGTAGATGCCGGGGACGTTCGCCGGATTGCTCTGGTCGTCGAAATAGACGAGCTGCACCGGCCGCTGCAAAAGCCCGCCCTTGGCGTTGACGTCGTCCTGCCACAGCTTCATCGCGATGAGCGCCTGCTTGCCCGAGACCGCGTAAGGCCCGGTGAGCGACATCGCGAAGCCGATCTTGATGGGCGCCGCCGCGGCGGCGCGCGAGACGGTCGGAACGAGCGCGAGCAGCACGAGCGCCACTGCGCCCGCGCCACAGAGACGGAGCACGCGTCGGATCATGGTTTCCTCCTGGGTCGCGCCGGCTTCTGTGCGCGCGTCGGCGCGCGGCCGGCTCTGCGGCCAGCAGAGCACGCGAGCAGAGGCCGAACCAAGCGGCTTTTCCTTACAAATTTGTAATGCGGCCCCGTCCCTTAAGGGGTGGGGCGCGACGTCATTTCCGCGCCTTGGCGAGCGCACCCGCGAGCCGCGGGAAGACCCGGTGCGCATTGCCCTCGAAAATCTTCTGCTTGTCGCCGGCGCCGAGCTTCAACTGGTCGACATAGCGCTTGGTGTCGTCGTAATTGTGCCCGGTCTCGGGATCGACGCCGCGCACCGCGCCCACCATCTCCGACGCGAACAGGATGTTCTCGACCGGGATCACGCGCGTCAGAAGCTCGATGCCCGGCAGGTGATAGACGCAGGTGTCGAAGAACACGTTCTTCAGAAGATAGTCCTTCAAGGGCGGCCTCTTCATGTCCTGCGCGAGCCCGCGATAGCGGCCCCAATGGAACGGCACGGCGCCGCCGCCATGTGGGATGATGAAGCGAAGCGTCGGGAAATCCTTGAACAGATCGCCGCTGATGAACTGCATGAAGGCTGAGGTGTCGCCGTTGATGTAGTGCGCGCCGGTGCCATGAAAGCACGGATTGCAGGATGCGCTCACATGCACCATCCCCGGCACGTCGAGCTCGACCATCTTCTCGTAGATCGGATACCAGTAGCGGTCGGTGAGCGGCGGATCCTTCCACCAGCCGCCCGACGGATCGGGATTGAGGTTGCAGCCGATGAAGCCCAATTCCTTGATGCAGCGCTCGAGCTCGTCGCGGCAATTGGCGGGCGAGACGCCTTGCGTCTGCGGCAGCATGCAGACGCCGACGAAATTCTCGGGGAAGAGCGTGCAGACGCGATGGATGAGGTCGTTGCAGGCGCGTGACCAGGCGGCGCTCGTCGCCGCGTCGCCCAAATGATGCGACATGCCGGCGGCGCGCGGTGAGAAGATAGTGAGATCGGTGCCGCGCTCCTTTTGCAGCTTCAGCTGCGCGTTGACGATGCTGTCGCGGATCTCGTCGTCGCTGATCGCGGGGCGCGCGGGGATGGATTGCTTCGCGTCAAACGCCGCGATCTGCTGCGTGCGCCAGCCTTCGTGCTGCTTCGGCGCGGTCGTGTAATGGCCGTGACAGTCGATAATCATGACAACCTCCCCTTGATCTTGGCGCGATGCTATGAAGGCGTTCGCTCGCTGTCAAACCAGCGCATATCTGGTACGATGCCGGGCGAACGAGAATGTAAGGGGAGACATCATGCCGGAACTTCCGCGCCTCAACGGCGTCATCCGCGCGCTCGAGCAGGGCACCGCCTTCACCGCCTTCGCCAACGCCGATACCGAGACGGCGATCGCGATGAGCTCGGCGAAATACGACGGCATCGTGTTCGAGATGGAGCACAATCCGTGGGACATCAGGGCGCTCCGGGATTCGCTGCAATACATGCTGAACCGCGGCCAGATCGCGAAAGCGGGTTCGGTGGCGCCGGTCGTGACGCCGATCGTGCGCATCCCGCCCAATGGCGGCGAGCTCAACCAGACCTATGCGAAGCAGGCGCTCGATCTCGGCGCCTACGGCATCGTGTGGCCTCATATCAGCACGGTCGAGCAGGCCCATAACGCCGTCGCCGCGTGCCGCTATCCGAGCTTGAAGGGCGTGCCCAACTACGAGCCCGCCGGCTTGCGCGGCGACGGACCGACCCAGGCGGTGCGCTACTGGGGCGTCTCGCAGCAGGAATATTACGAGCGCGCCGACGTGTGGCCCTTGAATCCCAAGGGCGAGATCCTCGTGATCCTCATGATCGAGGACACAGTCGGGATCGCCAATCTTCCGGACATCCTGAAAAAGGTGCCGGGCGTCGGCGTCGTCCTTATCGGCGAAGGGGACCTGTCGCAGGAACTGGGCTATCCGCGCCAGTACGAGCATCCGAAAGTGGTCGAGGCGATGGGCGAGATCGTGCGCGTGTGCAAGGCGGCGAACGTGCCGGTGGGCCATCCCCATGTCGGCAACGCCAATGTCGAGCGCATCGTCAAGGAAGGCTATCGCTTCCTCATGGCGGCGCCGGTGCGGAGCTACGCCGCGCTCGACAAGGGCCGCGAATTGGCCGGCCGGAAGTAGGAGAAGCGTTATGAGCCTGCCGGACATCCTCAAGGATCTCGTCACCGCGAACCGCATCCTCTCGCACGAGGGCGTGGTCGATGCTTACGGCCACATCAGCGTGCGCCATCCCGACCGGCCCGATCGCTTCTTCCTGTCGGGTTCGCGCAGCCCGGAGCTCGTCACGCTTGACGACATCATCGAATACGATCTCGACTGCAACCCGATCGACCAGAAGGGCCGCGCGCAATACACCGAGCGCCCGATCCATGGCGGGATTTTCCGCGCCCGGCCCGACGTTAACGCCGTGATCCACAATCACTCCTACGAGGTGATCCCCTTCACCGTTGCGAAGGGCGTGAAGCTTCGCCCGATCCTGCACACCTCGGCGGGGATCGGCGGCAATCTTCCGGTGTGGGACATCCGCGACAAATTCGGCGACACCAACCTTTTGGTGACGACGCTGGCGCAGGGCCACGATCTCGCGGCAAAGCTCGCGAAGAACCAGGTCGTGCTGATGCGCGGCCACGGCTGCGCTGTCTCCGGCATCTCGATCCAGGACGCGGTGAGTAACGCCATCTATCTCCGGGTCAATGCGCAGCTCCTCTCCGAGGCGATGCGCTTTGGCGCCGAAATCAACTATCTGAGCGACGGCGAGATCGCCGAAATCCACCGGATGTCCCGGGCGCAAGGCGGCACGCACGAGCGCGCCTGGGAATACTGGTCGCGCCGCGCCGGGGTGGCGAAGTAGGCCGTTAGCTCCGTCACCCCCGCGAAAGCGGGGGCCCAGAGCCATTGCACGTCACTTGCCCTGGATCCCCGCTTACGCGGGGATGACGGCCTTCGCCTCAATCCGTGTGGTTGAGCCGCGCTTCCCACACCGAGATGACGGCGGGCGTGCCGCGGCGGATCTGCGCCAGGCCGCGCTTGATCGCGGGTGCGAGCTCGGCCGGGTCGCGCACGTTCTCGCCATAGGCGCCGCACGCCTCGGCTTCCTTGGCATAGTCGATCGGCGGATCGAAATAGCCGCCGGGATAATCCGCCTTGTGGGCGTAGTTCTCGCCGAACGCCTGCTTCGTGCCGGTCGTGCCGGTCGAGAAGCTGCGGTTCTGGTGGATGACGGACAGGAACGGCGCGCGATGGTGATTGGCCGACCACAGCGCCGCAGTGGGCACCGCGAATTGCCAGAACCCGTCGCCGGTCACCAGCACGACGTCCTTGTCGGGCGCGCCGATCTTGGCACCCAAAGCGGCACCCGGTCCCCAGCCGCCGCTCGAGCCCGGATTGTGGATGTAGGAGCCGGGCTTCGAACACTCGACGAATTCCGGGAAGCGCGGGCTCCTCAGCGATTCGTCGAGCACGATGCAGTTATCGTCGATCGATTGCGCGATCGTGTGGCTGACGAACATCGGATCGACGGGTGTCTTCTTCGCGTTGACCGTCGCCTCCTCGGCAAGCTTCCTGCGCCGCGTCGTCGACATTTCGCCGAAGCGCTTGCTGCGGTCCGCCGCGGCGCTGCGATCGCTCGCGCCCAACAGCTTCTCGGCCTCGGCCCGGATCGCGCGGATCGCCAGGAGCGGGCTGCCGTTGAGCCGCAAATCCGCGGTGAACTCGTAGGTCGGGAAGCGGTTCTTCGCCGGATCCTGGTCGATCGCCGCGATCCACGCGTTGGGACCGGGCGCCATCCGGCCCGGCATCCACGGCACGGTCGCTTCGAGCACCAGCACCACGTCCGCGTCCTTCAGCGACATGGTGTTCTGGTAGAGCGGATGGTTCATCGGGAATGACAGGAAATGGCGCGCCGCGCCGTCGACGACGGCGACCCCGAGGAGCTCGCACAAGGATGTGAGCTCCGGCACCGTCTCCTTGTACTTGCCCGAGGCCGAGACGACGATCACCGGGAACTTCGCCTTGATGAGGCGTTGCGCGATCTCCTTGGCGCTGTCCTGGTCGATCGCGGTGGGGCGCGCGATGCCGAGCTGGTCGGCGGTGGGGAATTTCGCCTCGCCCTGCATCGGCAGCAGGATGATCTCGCGCGGGAAGCTCATGTACACGGGGCCCATCGGCTCCGTCCGCGCCACTTGCAGCGCGCGGCTCACGAGCAGGCCGGGATTGTCCTGGTATTCGAGCCGCTTGTCCCACTTCGTATATTGCCGAAGGATGCCGCCCTGGTCGTAAACCTGCTGCGACCAGAGATGTGCACCTTCCTCGCGCGAGCCGAGCATCGAGCCGGTATAGGCCGAGGGCGCGCCGCCCGCGGTAATCATCACCGGCAGGCCGCTGCGCCAGGCGGTATGGATGGCGCCGCCGTAATGCTGCGTGCCGCAATCGACATGCGCTGCCGTCGCCGCGCACTTGCCGGTCACGGCGGCATAGCCCAAGGCCGCGTTGAGGCTCACATGCTCGTGCGTCACGGTGACGAGCCGCGGCACCGGCCGATTGTGATGGCGCGCCTTCGCGACCGACTCCTGATAGAACGCGAGCTCGGATCCCGAGGTGAAGAAAAGATGGTCGACGCCGCCCATCGCCATCGCCGCGACCACCGCGTCGCCACGATAATCCGCCGGTACCGTCGTCCAGTTCTCGGGTTCCGCTGCCATGTCCATCTCCCAATCGCGAGTTCGATTCCGCTGCGACGGTAGTGGAGAGGCGGCGTGTGGGCAAGACGGTCGCGGGTTCCTGCCGTTCTGGTGACGCCGCCCGCGCCAGGGGCTAATCTCTTGGCGAAACGGAGGATCGCCATGGATCAATCGCAGGGTTTCGTCGGCGCCGGCCGCAACGATGTGTCGGCTGACGAATGGACGGCGCGCGTCGATCTTGCCGCGGCGCACCGCTTGGCGGCCGCCAACGATTGGACCGACCTCATCTTCAACCATTTCACCGTGCGCGTTCCGGGCGAGCCCGGCCGCTTCCTCATCAAGCGCCACACGCTGCTGTTCGAGGAGGTGACGGCGTCGAACCTGGTCAAGGTCGATAGCGGCGGCGCGGCGGTCGGCACCGACGAGGACGTGAACCCGGCGGGCTTCACCATCCATTCCGCGGTCTATCAGGCGCGGCCCGATGTCAACTCCGTGATGCACCTGCACAGCAAGCCCGGCATGGCGATCAGCGCACGTAAAGCGGGCCTGCGCTTCCTGTGCCAGGAAGCGATGCAATTCTACGGCCGCGTCGGCTATCACGATTTCGAAGGGATCGCGCTCGACACCGACGAGCGCGAGCGTTTGGGCCGCGATCTCGGGCAGTACAACGCGCTGATCTTGCGCAATCACGGGCTCCTCACCTGCGGCGACACGGTGGCGCAGGCAGCCTTGCGGCTCCGCACGCTCATCATGTCGGCGGAGGTGCAGCTCGAGATCGAGGCGACCGGCGCCGAGATCACCGAGCCGCCGCCCGAAGTATGCGAGCGCACGGCGCAGCAGTTCGAGAAGCTCCAGAAGAAGCACGACCGGCGCGACGAATGGCAGGGCGTGCTGCGCTGGCTCGACCGCACCGATTCGTCATATCGCAACTGAAGAGCGCGCGCGCGATGGCCGACACGATCGGGAACGAGCCCGCCGCGGCGCGGCAGGAATTGCTGAAGCGCGCGGCCGAACTCGCCCCGGTCCTGCGCTCGCGTTCGGCGAAAGCCGAGGAATTGCGGCGCTGCCCCGAGGAGACGGTTGCCGATCTCGCCGCGGCCGGCCTTCTGCGCATCTGCCAGCCGGCGCGCTTCGGCGGCTATGAGCAGACTTGGGACGTGCTGTGCGAGGTGAGCCGCGTCCTGGCGCATGGCTGCGGCTCGCAGGCCTGGGTCGGCAACATCTACTGCGACCACACGCAGCTCCTCGGCATGTTCGAGCTCGAGGCGCAGGCCGATGTCTGGGGCAAGGATCCGCTCGCGCGACTCTCGGCCTCGGTCGAGCCGGTGGGCAAGGGGCGCAAGGTGCCGGGCGGCGCGCGCATTTCCGGCCGCCATCGCTATGCGAGCGGCATCGATCACGCGCACTGGCTCCTGTGCGGCGGCCATCTCGAGGAGGACGGCAAGCCGCCGCAAGGCTGCTATTTCCTCGTGCCGAAAAGCGATGTCACCGTGATCGACGATTGGCATGTCATCGGCCTGTCGGGCACCGGCAGCAAGAGCTTCGAGGTGAAGGATGTGTTCGTGCCGGCGCACCGCATCCTCGACCGCGACGCGTCGGACGACGGCGTCGGGCCGGGTGTCGCGGTCAATCCCGGCATCGTCTATCGCATGCCGCGCCACGACGTCGCCGGCAGCGGCTTTGCCGCGATCGCGGTCGGCATCGCCGACGGCTTTCTCGACGAGTATCTGAAATATACGAAGCCGCGCCAGTCGCGCGGCACGCAGATCGCCGATCTCATGGGCACGCACATGGGGATCGGCAGTTCCGCCGCGGAAATCCTGGCGGCGGGGCAGCTCGCGATCGGCGCCGCGCGCGACGCCATGGCGACGCTTGAGCGCGGCGAGAAATTGTCGCAGAAGCAGAGGAAGCGCACGCGGCTCGCCTCATCCTACGCGGCGCAGCTTTCGCTCGCCGCGGTGCAGCGCCTCTTCAACGCCGCCGGCGGCCGCGCGCTCTTCGTCGAGAACGCGATGCAGCGCCAGATGCGCGACCTCTATGCCGTCGCGGCACATCGCGGCCTCTCCTGGGATTCGAGCATCGCCAATTACGGCGCGCTGCTTCTGGGAGGCGGCGCATGAGCCTGCCGCCGGCGTCGAGCGCGCTCCAGGGCCTCACCATCATCGACCTGACGCGCGTGCGCGCCGGGCCCACCTGCGTGCGCCAGTTCGCCGATTGGGGCGCATCCGTCATCAAGGTCGAGATGCGCGAGGAGCCGGGCAGCGCCACGCAAACCGACTTCGCCCAGCGCAACGATCCCGATTTCCAGAATCTCCACCGCAACAAGCGCTCGCTCACGCTCGACCTCAAGCATCCCGACGGCCAGAAAATCTTCCGCCGCCTCGTCGAGCGCGCCGACGTCGTCGTCGAAAACTACCGGCCCGACGTGAAATTCCGTCTCGGCATCGATTACGAGAGCCTGAAGGCGATCAACAAGCGCATCGTCTATGCCAGCATCTCGGGCTTCGGCGAAGACGGACCCTATCGCGACCGGCCCGGCGTCGACCAGATTGCGCAGGGCATGTCGGGCCTCATGTCGATCACCGGCGAGCCCGGGCGCGGGCCGATGCGCGCCGGCATCGCGGTGGGCGATCTCGCGGCTGGGCTTCTGGCGTCGATCGGCATCATGGTCGCGCTGTGGGAACGGCAGCGCTCGGGCGAGGGGCAATGGATCACGACCTCGCTGCTCGAGGCCCTGCTCTTCATGCTCGATTTCCAGGGCGCGCGCTATCTCATGAAGGGCGAGGTGCCGCGCCAGGTCGGCAACAACCATCCGACCGGCTCGCCGACCGGCACCTTCAAGACTCGCGATGGCCATATCAACATCGCGCCGACGCCGCCGATGTGGCGCCGCTTCTGCACGGCGCTCGGGCGTCCCGCCTGGATCGATGATCCCGATTTCGCGACGCCCGCCGCCCGGCGCAAGAACCGCGAGCGGCTCAACGCCTTGATCGACGAGATCACGTCGCTCGAGGACGGCGCGGCGCAGATTCAGAAATTCAACGCCGCCGGCATCCCGTGCGGGCCGATCTATTCGATCGACCAGGCCTTTGCCGACCCACAGGTGCGGCATTTGGGCATCGCGCAGCAGGTCGAATCGAAGCTGCTCGGCCTCATCACCCTGATCGGCCAGCCCGTGAAGTTGAGCCGCACGAAAAGCCGCCTCGCCGCCGCCGCGCCCGAATATGGCGAGCACAACGACGAGGTGCTGCGCGAGCTCGGCTACGCTGCCGCCGAGATCGAAGGCTTCCGCAAGGCCGGCGCGATCTGAGCTACGCGTTCTTCTTCGCCACGACGCGCGTGCGCAGCGTGCCGACCGCGGGCGACTTCACCTCGACGACATCGCCGGGCTTCAAGAACCGCTCGGCCGAAGGCGTGCCATCGGCTTGCAGCGGGCTTGAATCCGCGGCCGTGCCGGCGGCGGTGCCGCCGCTGATGATGTCGCCCGGATAGAAGGTCAGGTCGCGCGACAGGAATTCGAGGTACTCGCCGAACGAGAACACCATGTCCTTGGTGTTGAAGTTCTGGCGCCGCTCGCCGTTGACGTAGGTCTCGACCGGGGCGTTCAACGCATCGGCCTCGCCCACGGAGATGCAGGGTCCGAGCGAGCAGCAGCTGTCGAAATTCTTCTGCATGGCAAAGCGCAGCGGGCCCGGCTCGCCGACGCCGCGGACGCTCCAGTCGCCCAGGAGCGTGATGCCCCAGATATAGTCCTTCACGTCCTTGGCGCGGATGTCCTTGCCCTGCTTGCCGATGACGATCGCGAGCTCGCCCTCGTAGTCGAGCCGGTTGCAGCGCGCGGGATAGACCAGCTCGCCGTCCGTCGCGACCATGTCGCGCGTGATCTTCCAAAAGCCCCAGATGCCGGTCTTGCGGATCTCGGCGGCCGGGTCGCCCGCGAACGGCTTCACGTCGCCGGTGCGGTTGCGGTTCGCCATGGCGGCGGCGTGGTCGGCGAAATTGCCGCCGGCACACGCGATGCGCGCGCCCGCCGGAACCGGCGCGTGCAAGCTCACCTCGCTGGCCGTGTGGATGATCTGCTCGCCCAGCGTGCCTTTCTGGTGCTGCACCTCGCCGAAGAGGTAGTCGATCGCCTTCTGCGCGTTGTCGAGCGCGCGCTGGCCGCCCTCGATGAAATGGCCGAGCTCGGGCGGGCAGAGCGCGTTCGCAAGCCGGCGCGGATGGCGCTCGCCTTGGCGCTCGCGCAGATACTTGGCGAAGGCGAGCGAGATATCGACCACCGTCTCGTCGCGCAGCACGCCGGTGCGCCGGTCCGGACCGAATGTCACGATCTTCATTGCGAATGCCTCCTCGTTTGCCGCCGATCCTAACGTGGAACCGTTTTGGAGGAAAGATTGCGCGGCCTGCGGCTCGTTGACACCCCCTCCGACCCATGCAGAATTGCGTGCAAGACCGCGAGGATCGGCAAAGGAGGCTCGGTTGTTCCGTTCCGTGACCGATCTGTTGCGGCCGAAGACCATCGCCATCATCGGCGCTTCCGACCGCAGCGACGGCTGGTCGAAGGCGATTTACGACAATCTCGCCTTTTGCGGCTTCCCGGCGAAAGTCTATCTCGTCAATCCGAAGCGCAGCGAGCTTTGGGGCAAGACCGTCCATCCCGACTTCGCGTCGTTGCCCGAGCGGATCGATCTCGCGCTCACCATCATCCCCGCGCCCGGCATTCCCGAAACGCTCGCCGAGGCGGCCGCGCATGGCCTCGGATGCGCCCTCATCTATGCCGCGCGCTTCGGCGAGGGCGGCGATGCCGAGGGCGAGGCGCGCGCATCCGCGGTGCGGGCGCTCTGCGAAGAGAAGGGCTTGCGGGTCTCCGGCCCCAACTGCATGGGCTCGCTCGCGCTGCGCGAGCGGCTCCTGCTTTATCCGGCGTCGCGCGTGCGCGCGCTGCCGGTGGGCGATGTCGGCATCGTCTTCCAGTCGGGCGGCACGTTCCAGTTCTGGCTGCAACAGGCGGCCACGCGGGGGCTTGGCTTCTCCTATGCCGTCTCGAGCGGCAACGAGCTCGATCTCGATCTCGCCGACTACATCAATTTCTTTGTCGAGGACGAAGGGACGCGCATCATCGCCTGCATGGTCGAGGGCGTGCGCCGGCCCGATGCCTTCCTCGCCGCGGCGGAAAAGGCGCTCGCCGCCGGAAAACCGCTGCTCGTGCTGAAGCTCGGGCGCAGCGCGCGCGGCCAGGCCGCGGCGGCATCGCATACCGGCGCGCTCGCGGGCGACGATCGCGTGTTCGACGCGGTCTGCCGCAAATACGGCGTGCTGCGCGTGCCGACGCTCGACGATCTGATCGAGGGCTGCCTCGCCTTCGGCCCGGGGCGGCTGCCGCAGGGCAAGCGCATCGCCATCGCCGGCTTCTCGGGCGGTGCCAAGGGGCTGTTGCTCGATTACGCGCACGAACAGGGCGTGGAATTGGCCGCCTTCGCGCCGGCGACCGCGGCCGCGTTGGCGCCGCGCGTCGACCCCGGCCTGCCGGCGGAGAATCCGCTCGATGTCGGTGCCACGACCGGCGTGCAGGCCGGAAAATTCAGCGAGATCTGCCGCATCATCGTCGCCGATCCCAATGTCGATCTCTTCATCATGCAGGGCCAGTTGCCGATGACTGCGGACGAGCCTTATCCGATCGGCCCGTTCCAGGATGTCCTCGCCGCGACGCAAAAACCGGTGATCTGCTATGGCCGCACGGCGCAGAACGTGACCGATGCGGGGCGCGCCTATCAGGCGCGGGCTGGTATTCCCTTCATCCAGGGCCTGCCCGAGACCTTGCGCGCCGCCACCTGCCTCATCGCCCACGCCGAGGCGCTGCGCCGCGGCGTGGCGCCTCTGGCGCCGCCGCGCGGCGATGCCGCAGCGCTCGCGGGCGCCGCGCTCGACCGGCTCCTCGAAACGAACGGGTTGACGCTGCCGAAGAGCGCGCAGGCGAAAACGCCCGACGAGGCGGCGGCGCGTGCCGCCGATATCGGCTTTCCCGTCGCCGTCAAAATCCTGGCGCCGGGAGCGCTGCACAAGACCGAGGTGGGCGGCGTGGCGCTTCACCTCGCCGATCGCGATGCGGTACGCGCCGCGGCCGCGGCGATGGCGGCGCGCGTTCCAGGACCGCGTGACGGGTTCCTGGTGCAGGAGATGGTATCGGGGCTTGAGCTCATCGCCGGCGTGCGCGAAGACGCGCAGTATGGGCCGGTGATGGCGGCGGGATTGGGTGGCGTGATGGTCGAGGTTTTGGACGACGTGGTGCTCAGACTATTGCCGGTCGATGAGGCGATGGCTCTCGAGATGCTGCGCTCGCTCAAAGGCGCCAGGCTTCTGGACGCGTTCCGCGGCCAGCGTGCGCGCGATGTCGTGGCGGCGGCGCGGGCGCTGGTGGGGTTGTCGCGCCTCTTTCTCGACCACCGTCCGTTCCTCGCCGACTTCGAGATCAATCCGCTCATCGTGCTCGACGAAGGGCAAGGCGTACGTGCGGTCGATGTGCGCCTCGTGCGGCGCGACAGGTGAGGGACGCGATGGATGAAGCGCAGGGCATGAATTTCGAGCTTCCGGAAGAACTCCGGATGCTGAAGGAGACGGTACGCAAATTTGTCGATCGCGAGCTCATTCCGATCGAGCGCGAGGCGTGCGACGGCCACAAGCTCAAGCCTGACGTGCGCCGCCATCTCGAGGCGAAGGCAAAGGAGCTCGGCCTCGGCAATTACGACGTGCCGCAGGAATATGGCGGGCTCGGCTTGGGCCTTCTCGCCAAGGTGGTGGTGTGGTCCGAGATGGCGCGCAGCATCGCACTCCCGTCGCGCGCGTCGGAGATTTTCGGGCCGAACGTCAGCCCAATCCTCTACCACCTCAACGACGATCAGAAGCGCCGCTTCCTCATCCCCACCATAGAGGGCGAGATGAAATGGTGCTTCGCCCAGACCGAGCCCGATGCCGGCGGCGATCCGGGCTCGATGCGCACGACCGCGGTGCGGGACGGCGACCACTACGTCATCAACGGGATGAAGCGCTTCATCACCGGCGCCGACGAGGCGGACTGGGCCCAACTGTTCGCCGCGACCGATCGCGCCAAGGGCTCGCATGGCGGCATCTCGGCCTTTCTCGTCGATATGAAGTCGCGCGGCGTGAAGCTCCTGCGCGCGCAGCAGACGATGATGGACGACCGGCCGTGGGAGATCGCGTTCGACAACGTGACGGTGCCGGTCGAGAACCGCATCGGCGAGGAGGGCGACGGCTTCAAGTTCGCGCAGAACTGGATCAACACCGGCCGCGTCCGCCATGGCGCGCGCGGCATCGGCGTGATCGAGCGCTGCCTCGAGCTCGGCACGAGCTACGCGAAACAGCGCGTCACGTTCGGCCGCCCCTTGGCCGAGCGCCAGGCGGTGCAATGGATGCTGGTCGACGGCTTTATGGACCTGCACATGCTCCGTCTCATGGTCCAGCACGCCGCCTGGAAGCACGATCGGGGCGAGGACATCCGCGTCGAGGCCTACATGGCGAAAATTTTCGGCGACACGAAATCGTTCGAGGCCGCCGACAAATGCATGGAGCTCCATGGCGGCATCGGCCTCACCACCGATCTGCCGATCGAGAAGTTCTGGCGCAACCAGAGGAGCTTCATGATCACCGAGGGACCCATCGAAATTCTCAAGATGACGCTCGCGCGGCACGTGCTGCGCAGCTTCGCGTGACGGAGGAAAGCATGGCCGAGTACCGCTACGAATGCGTCAAGGTCGAGATCAAGGACGGGATCGGCTGGGCGATCCTGAACCGCCCGGAAAAGCGCAACGCGATGAGCCCGCAGCTCCATTTCGACATGGACGATGCGCTGGCCGAGATGGAAACCGACCCCAACGTCAAAGTCGTCGTGGTGACCGGCGCGGGCGGCAATTTCAGCGCCGGCCAAGATCTGAAATTGTTCTTCCGTGCGCTCGAGGGCAACCCGCGCGAGCGCAAGAAAGCCGCCGAGGCCGCCAATCGCTGGCGCTGGGCGCGGCTTTACGGCTACGACAAGCCGACGATCGCGATGGTGCATGGCTACTGCGTCGGCGGCGCCTTCATGCAGCTTCTGGCGTGCGATTTCGCGGTTGCGGCGGAGGATGCGACGTTTTCGCTCTCCGAGGTGAATTGGGGAATTCTGCCGGGCGCGCTCGTTTCGAAAGCGGTGGCGGACATGGTGCTGCCGCGCCACGCGCTCTACTACGCCTGCCTCGGCAAGCCGTTCGACGGCAAGGAGGCGGCGCGCATCGGCATGGTGAATTTCGCGGTGCCGAAGGAGAAACTCGAAGATGCGACGGTCGAGCTCGCGCAGGAGCTGATGAAGAAGAGCCCCAATGTGCTGCGCGCGACCAAGCAGGCGATCAAGCACGTGCGGCGCATGGACGTCGATCAGGCCTACGACTATCTCGCCGAGAAGGGCAAGGCGATCCGCGTCGGCGACCAGGAGGATTCCTACCGCACCGGCATGAGCCAGTTCCTCGACGACAAGAGCTACAAGCCGACCTACGAGCCGTTCAAGCTGAAGGGCGCGCGGAAATAGCGACCGACGCGCCGTTCGTCGCGATGGCGAAGTGAGAGGCTGGGTTGGCCGAAGACACTTTGCAGACGCTGCTCGGCCGCATCGGCGAGCGCGGCGCGGCGCCGGCGATCATTGCTTTCGCCGGCGAGAGGCCTGAGGAAACGAGCTTCGCCGAGCTCGCCGTCCGCGCACGCGGCCTCGCGCGCGATCTCGTGCGGCGCGGCGTCGGGCCCGGATCGTCCGTGGCGATCGTCGCGCCGAACAGCGCGGCCTGGATCGTGGCGTTCTGGGCGATCGTCGTGGCGGGGGCGACCGCCGTTCCGATCGACGTGCAGACCGAGGAGGGCGAGCTCGCCCGCCGCCTCGAAGCCCTGGACTGCCGGCTCGTCTTCACCACGTCGGCGCGCGCGGCGGCCATGAAGTGCGAGACGATCGCGCTCGAGCGCGAGCTGCCGTTGGCCGCCGATGGTTCCGTGCCTTTCGCGGCGCAAAACCCCGACGACGCGGCGGTCATCCTGTTCACGTCGGGCACGACATCGACGCCCAAGGCGGTGCCGCTCACGCACGCCAATCTGCTCTCCAACGTCACCGCCATCATGGCGGCGGGGCTCGCCGGCGCGAAGGATCGCGCGCTGTTGCCGTTGCCGCTCCACCACGCCTATCCACTCACGGTCGGCATGATGTCGGGGCTGGCCTGCGGCACGACCATCGTGCTGCCTGCGGGCGTGTCGGGGCCGGAGATGATCGCGGCCTTGCAGCGCGGCGGCGTCACCATCCTGATGGGCGTGCCGCGCCTCTATACGGCGCTCCTCGCCGGGATCAGGCAGCGGATCGCGGCCCAGCCGGGCTTCGCCCGCCGCATCTTCGGTCTCCTTCTCGCGCTCTCCTCGCGCCTGCGGCGTACCTTCGGCACGAGCCCGCGCTTCCTCTTCCGGCCGCTTCATCGCCAGCTCGCTCCGTCCTTGCGGCTTCTCGTCTCGGGCGGGGCGAAGCTCGACGAAGAGGTCGAGCGAACGCTCGGCGCGCTCGGCTGGGATGTGATGACCGGCTATGGCCTCACCGAGACCTCGCCGATCCTCACCTTCAATTCGCCCGGCGCGTCGCGCCCGGGCTCGGCCGGCCGCGCGCTCTCGGGCGTCGAGCTGCGCATCGTCAACGAAGATGCCGAGGGCGTGGGCGAGATCGAGGCGCGGGGGCCGAGCGTCTTCGCGGGCTATCGCGGCGACGAGGCGGCTGGCGCGCACGCCTTCACCGCGGATCACTGGTTCCGCACCGGCGATTTCGGCCGCATCGATGCCGCCGGATTCTTGTTCATCGTCGCGCGCGTCTCGGAAACCATCGTGCTCGCCGACGGCAAGAAACTTTTCCCCGAGGCGGTCGAGGCGATTTATGCCGACCATTCGCTCATCGCCGAACTGGCACTCTTTTCGCGCAACGGCGCGCTCGTCGCTCTCGTCGTACCCAACCTCGATGCGGTCCGCGCACAGGGTGCAGTGCATTTGCGCGACGCGATTCGCGACGCGCTCTCCGATCGCGCGCGGCTTCTGCCGAGCCATGCGCGCCTCACCGGCTTCGCCATCGCGCGCGACAAGCTGCCGCGCACGCAGCTCGGCAAGATCCGCCGCCATCTCGTGCCCGCGCTTTACGAGGAAGCGCTCGCAGCACCCGCGGCGCTGAAGCCGGCCGAGCTTTCGCCCGAGGACAAGAAGCTGCTCGAAGACGAGACCGCGGCAAAACTGTGGGAGTGGCTCGGGCGCCGCTTTCCCGACCGCGGCCTCGGGCTCGACATGAGTCCCGAGATGGATCTCGGCATCGATTCGCTCGGCTGGGTCGACGTCACCCTCGCGCTCGAGCGCGAAGTGGGCGTGAGCCTCACCGAGCAGGAGATCGGCCGCATCGTCACCTTGCGCGATTTTATGCGTGAGGCCGTGGCGGCGCGCGGCCGTCCGGCGCCCGCGCGCGAGGCAAAGATGGCGGCGCTGCCGGTGCTCGGCCCCGCGTCATATCTCCTGCAAGACATGCTGGCGGCGCTGATCCGGCTCGTCATGCGATCGCTCTTCAAGCTCGCCGCCGAGGGGCAGGAGAACCTGCCGCGCGACGGCGCCTTTCTCATCTGCCCCAATCACGAGAGCTATCTCGATCCGTTCGCGGTGGCGGCGGCCTTGCCCAAGGGCCGACACCGGCGTACCTGGTGGGCGGGCTGGACCGGCATCATGCTCGCAACGGCGCCGCGCCGCTTCTTCAGCAAGATCGTGCAGCTTCTGCCGGTCGATCAGTATCGCGGCGGCGGCGCGAGCCTCGATCTCGCCGCGGCGGCGTTCGAGCGCGGCGCCGCCGTCGTGTGGTTTCCCGAAGGGGCGCTCTCGCGCGATGGCGAGCTGCAACGCTTCCAGGCCGGAATCGGCGTGCTGGTCGAGCGGCATCGCGTCCCCGTCGTGCCCGTCGCGATCGACGGCAGCTTCGAGGTGTGGCCCTATGGCGGCGGCTTTCCCGGCGGCTTTCGCAGCTTTCACAAGATCGGGGTGCGCTTCGGCAAGGCGATCGAGCCGGCGGCGCTGATCGAAGCGGGCGGCGGCACGGCGCAGGGAATTGCCGACGCGCTGCGCGAGCGGGTCGCGGCGCTGAAGCTCGAACTAAGGAGCTGAAGGGTCTGGCACTCCTTCGCGCATCGCCCGCATCGAGCTTCATCACCGGCACCGTGATCCCGATCGACGGCGGCATCAGCGTGGGATAATTCTTTTGCCGCGCGATCACAGGGAGTCGGGCGATGCGCCTCCACATCTGTCTTGTACTTGCGACTGCGCTCGTTGCCGCGAGCGTCCCGGGCGCGCGGGCGCTCGATTTTTCCCAGGTCACCTGTCACGATTTTCTCGCCTCCGGGCACGCCAACATGGCGGCGACCTTTATGTTTCTGCGCGGCTTTCACGCCGGCAAGACCGGGGTCATCCCCTACGATTCGAATGATCATCGCTATGCGAGCAGACTGGGCTACTACTGCAAAAACCATCCGCGCGCCAACCTGATCGAATCCTCCGAGCAGATTTTGGCGGAGCTGGATCACGGCATCTGATCGGAGGGATTATCCTTGGCCCTCGACATTGGAGCGCAAGCGCGCGGCGAGCGCGGCCGGATCGAGCTGGTGCACGCTGCCCGATCCTGCAAGGTCGAGCGCATGCGCCGCGGCGGCGCCCATGGCGATGCATGGGCCCATCACGCGCACGCTGGAAAGCGCCGCCACGTCGCCGTCAACGCAGCGCCCCGCCGCCAGAAGATTGTCCGCATCGGGCGGCGCCAGGCTTCCGAACGGCACATAATGCATGTGGTCCTCGCCGAACGGCTCCCACACCATGCCTTCGGGCCGGTCGTGCAGCTCGATCGGCCAGGCGGTGCGCGCCACCGCATCGGCAAAGTGCCTCCCGGCGCGCACGTCCTCGGCCGTAAGCTGCTGCGTGCCCACGATCCAGCGCGTCTGGCGGATGCCGGGGAAGCCATAGGTCCTGACGCGCGCCTTGCCGAAGGCGGCGGGATATTCGCGCTTCAGGAACTCGACGACCTTGTCGGCCTGGGCGCGGCCTTCGAGCGCGTTTCGGGAGGCCGCCACCGGCTCGAGCGGCGTCTCGACATGGGTGAGGTTCACGAGCGCCGTGCCGCGGCCGGGAAAGACGAAAGCGAAGCCGTCGTGCCGCACGAGCCCCGCCGCCGCCGCGCGTTCCCTGACCCGCGCCGACAGCTCGTCGCGCGAGGGCTGCGCCGCCTCGTCGATCCCTTCGAGCACGACCATCTGCGTGCCGTAGATCGGCCCGTCCGCCGCCTCGCGGCACGGCAATCCGGCAAGCCACGCGAGCGCCGCGTCGCCGCTCGCATCGACGAAGCCGTTGGCCGAAATCGTCAGGTCGCCGAACCGCGTCGCGCAGTGGAGTTTTTGGATGCGCCGCCCGTCCCATTCGACGCTGCGTAAGACCGCGCCCAGCACCGGCACGATTTGCGTGGCGCGCACCGCTTCGTTGATCCAGCGCGACAGCGCCACCTCGTCGTACATCACGACCGTGGTCATGGGGCCGCGGCGATAATGCAGCGCCCCTTCGCGGCCCAGCTCGCGCAATATGTCGTCGGCGATGCCGTGCGTGAGCTGATAGCCATGCGTGCCGTTCGAGAAGAGGCCGCAGAACGTGCCGATCACCGAATTGACCGCCTGCCCGCCCAAGGCCGGCAAGCCATCGACCAGCACGACCTTGCGCCCAAGCCGCGCCGCTTCGAGCGCTGCCGACACGCCGGCGATGCCGGCGCCGACGACGCAGATCTCGGCTTCGAGCGTTTGCGCCGCCGCCGCTGTGGCGCGGCGCACCACCCGTGTCGCGGTTGGGATCGGCATGCTCACTCGATCGCGATCACCACCTTGCCGAAATGGCGGCCGGTGGCGAACTCGCGATAGGCCGCGATCGCGTCGCGAAACGGGAACACGCGATCGACGACCGGCTTGATGCGATTTGCCGCGATCGCGCGGTTCATCGCCTCGAACATGGCACGGCTTCCAACATTGATGCCGCTCACCTTGAGGCCGCGCTGCAGGATTTGGCGCCGGTCGAGCTCGCCGCCCGGGCCGCTGCGCGCGCCGATGATGGCGATGTGGCCGCCGGGCCGCATCGAAGCGAGCGATTTCGCCGTGGTCTCGCCGCCGGTCACGTCGAGCACGTGATCGACGCCGCGGCCGCCCGTCGCCGCGCGCACGCGGTCCTGCCATTCCGGCACGGTCTTGGAATTGATCGCCTCGACCGCCCCCAATTCGCGCGCCTTGCCGAGCTTCCCCTCGTTGCTCGAAACGACGATGGCGCGCGCGCCCGCGGCCTTGGCGAATTGAAGGCCAAAGATCGAGACGCCCCCGGTGCCGAGCAGCAGCACGGCATCGCCCGGCCTGACCCCGCCCGCCTCGACCAGGCCGTTCCATGCCGTGAGCGCGGCGCAGGGCAGCGTCGCCGCTTCCTCGAACGACAAGGCCTCGGGGATCGGCACCACGCCCTCGCCTTCGAGAAGCGCGTGGTCGGTCAGCATGCCGTCCGCAGTGCCGCCCAGCGCCGCGTCCTGGATGTCGGGCCGCACCGGCCCCGCGATCCAGCGTTGGAAAAAGGTGCCGGCGACGCGGTCGCCCGGCTTGACCCGGCTGACGCCGGGGCCAGCCTCGACGACCTCGCCGGCGCCGTCCGACAGCGGGATCAGCGGGTACTTGGCGCGGCCGGCATAGCCGCCGCCGGCGATCATCACGTCGCGGTAGTTGAACGATGCGGCCCGAACCCGCACCAGCACCTGGCCCGGCCCCGGCTTGGGCGTCGCCCGCTCGGCCGGCTTCAGCGCCTCGAACCCCGACCCATTCTGCAATTCGATGTATTTCATCGCCCGCCTCCTCGCCGTTGGCGCGATTGTTGGACCGGGAGCGAAGCCCGGGTCAAGGGTTCCGCCCGCGCCGCGGATGGGGCAGAATGGCGGCAACCCTTCCAGGAGGTCATGCCATGGCAGACGGTGCGACGGGCGACAAGATCGAGCGCATCCGCAACGTGCCTTCGCTCGAGGCGCTTTATCAGGAGTCGGCAGCGCTCAACATGACGCCCGGCTGGCTCCGGCGGCAGGAGACGAGCCCTCACGACTCGCCGCAATCGGCTTTTGCGCCGGCGCATTGGCGCTACGACGAATGCAAGGCCGCGCTCGATGCGGCGGGCCGCCTCATCGACGTGGCGCTCGCCGAGCGGCGCAATCTCGGCCTGCGCAATCCGGCGCTCCAAGGCCCTGGCATGTGGACGACGAAGACGCTCGTCTCGGCCTACCAGATGATCCTGCCGGGCGAGAAGGCGCCGTCGCACCGGCATACCGCGCACGCGCTCCGCGTCATCATCGACGGCAAGGGGTCTTACTCGACCGTCGATAACGAAAAGACGCCGATGGAGACGGGCGATGTGGTCCTGACGCCCGGCTGGTGCTGGCACGAGCACGGGCATGACGGCGACGAGCCGGCCTATTGGCTCGACGGGCTCGACGTGCCGCTCGTCAGCGGCATCGAGGCGCAGTTCTACGAGGAGAATCCCGAGCGCTACGCGACGAACGCCAAGTCGGTGACGACCTCGCCCTACCGCTTCACGCAAGCCGACATCCACCGCCGCCTCGACAAGGCGACCGCCGACAACGAGGGCTTCCACGGGCCGCAGATCACGCTCGAGGCGCCGACCATGCCGACCATGCTGCTGACGGTGCAGCGGCTGCCCTCGGGCATGAAGACGCGGCGCCAGCGCTCGACCACGAACCGCGTCTTCTGCTGCATGGAAGGGAGCGGCGAAAGCGTCATCGGCGACAAGCGTTTCACGTGGAACGAGGGCGATGCCTTCATCGCGCCGACCTGGTCGTGGTTCGAGCATCACGCGGCGAGCGACGCACAACTCTTCGAGATGTCGGACGAGCCGCTGATGAAGTTCGCGCGCTACTACCGCCGCGAGGCCGAGTAAAAAAACCTCGCCCCGCCGGGGAGAGGGTTTTAATGACCTAGCCCCACACCTCGCGCGCGACCTCGACGACGAGGCGGAGCTTCTTCACCTCGTCGTCGACCGTGACCTTGTTGCCTTCGATCGTGCTCGAGAAACCGCATTGCGGCGAGAGCGCGAGCTGCTCCAAGGGCGCATAGCGCGCGGCATCCTCGATGCGGCGCTTCAGCTCGTCCTTGGTCTCGAGCTCGGGGCGCTTGGTCGTGACGAGGCCCAGGACCGCGATCTTGCCCTTGGGGAGATAGCGCAGCGGTCGGAAGTCGCCGGCGCGCGGGCTGTCGTATTCGAGGAAATAGGCCTCGACGCCGACCTCGTTGAAGAGCGATTCGGCGACGGGCTCATAGCCGCCCTCGGCAACCCACGCGCTGCGGTTGTTGCCGCGGCAGACATGGATGCCGACCGCCATGTCCTTGGGGCGCTTGGCGATCGCGGCGTTGAGAAGGTTGGCGTAAACGGTCGGCAGCTTGGCCGGGTCCTCGCCGATATTGCTCTTCACCTGCGCGCGCAAGGTCGGATCGCAGAGATAGGCGTAGTTGGTGTCATCGATCTGAAGATAGCGGCAGCCAGCGGCGCCAAGCTCGGCGATCTCTTCTTGATAGACGCGCGCGAGATCGGCGAAGAACAAATCCATGTCGGGATAGGCATTCTCGTCGACCGCCTTTCGCCCGCCGCGGAAATGAAGGAGCGTCGGCGACGGGATCGTCACCTTCGGGACGCCCTTGGCCACCCCTTTCAGGAACTTGAAGGCATCGACGAAGATGCCCTTGGGGTGCGCGAGCTTCCCTTCGATGCGGAATCCCGTCGGCTTCGTCTCGAATTCGCCTGCCTCGGAATGGAAGCGCGTCGCGATCTGGCCCTCGACCGTGCGCACGCCTGAAAATCCTTCGAGGAAGTCGCGATTCCACGAGGTGCGGCGATATTCGCCGTCGGTGATCGATTTGAGCCCCAGCTCTTCTTGGAGCCGCACTGCCTCGCGGATCGCCTCGTCCTCGATGCGGCCGAGCTCGGCCGCCGAAAGCTCGTTGCGGTCGCGCGCTTGGCGCGCCCGGCGCAATTTCTCCGGGCGCAGGAGGCTGCCGACATGGTCGGCGCGGAACGGCGGTAGGTCACGCTCAGGCAAGACGGGCCTCGCTTCGCGAATTACTGGGTTGGCGGATGCTGCTCGTGCCAAGGATCGACCACGTCGGCATAGGTCTTGATCGGCACGTTCATCAGCCGGCCGTCCACCTTCCCGATCCGGGTGACGTAAACGTTCTGGTCGGTTTCGCGCGTCTTGGGATTGATCCGCATCGGCCCGCGCGGGCTCACCCATTGATAGCCCTTGGCGGCCGCAAGCATCTTGTCGCCGTCGAGATCGGGTGCCGCCTTCAGCATGTGGAAGATGAGATTCATCCCGTCATACGCGGCGACCGCGGCGAAATCGGGAATGTCATTGTATTTCTGCTGCATCGCCGCGACGAACGACTTGTTCATCGGGTTGTCGAGTGCCGGCGTGTAGCTGCTGACGCCATACAGGCCGATCAGGATGTCGCCGATCGCCGGCATGTCGCGCTCGAACACGCCGCCGCCCAAGTAGCCCATCCCCTCCTTGCCCCAGCCGCGCTCGGCGAAGCCGCGTGCCATACCCAAGGACATCGGTCCGCCCGGCATGAAGACGTCGAGCACCTGCGGCTTGTTGTCGGCGATACGCTGGAAGTACGTGGAGAAGTCGGTGGTGCCCATCGGCACCTTGATCACGTCGACGATCTTGCCGCCCGCATCGGCGAGTCCCTTACTGTAGACGTTGATCGTGTCCTGGCCGGGCGCATAGTCGGCGGCAACGATGGTCGCGCGCTTCATGCCCTGCTCCGCTTCCCATCGGGCGCCGATATAGCCCGTTTCCCAGGTGGTGAAGGTCGGGCGTAGATAATAGGGCGACTTGTCGACCACGAAATCGCTCGCGGAATTGAAGATCACGAACGGCATCTTGGCGCGGCTGATCACGTCCGCGACCGCGAGGACGGTCGTTGTGAATTCGAGTCCGCCGAGCACCGCCACGTGGTCGCGCACGATCAGGTCCTGCGCCAGCTGATGCGCGCGCGGCGGGTTGTCGCCGCCGACGTCGCGATACAGCACCTCGACCGTCGGATTGCCGTCCTTGCCGTTGTGCTGATCGAGATAGAGCCCGATGGCGTCCTGGTATTCCTTGCCCCAGGGCGCATAGGGGCCGGTGGTGGTGACGAGGACGCCGATCTTGATCGGATCGGCACCGGCCGGCACCGCGGCTGCAACGACAAGCGCGCCTGCGAGCGCGCAGGTTCTCATGCTCATGCGTGCCTCCCGCGTCGTGCGCCGCGCTTTACTTAAGCGGGCGGGTGCATCTCGTGCCAGGGATCCTTCACGTGCTCGTAGGTCTTGATCGGCATGTTGGCGAGGATGCCGTCATGCTTCTCGACGCGCGTGACATAGAAGTTCTGGATCGGCTCACGGGTCTTGGGATCGATCGTCACCGGTCCGCGCGGGCTCTCCCACGAGAAGCCCTTCACCGCATCGACCATCTGCATGCCGTCGCCCTTGCCGTTGGTCGCCTTCAGCATCTGGAACATGAGATGCATGCCGTCATAGGCGTCGACGGTCGCGAAGTTCGGCAAGTCCTGGGGCAGCTTGTCGCCGTACTTCTTGGCGAAGGCGGCGCGGAACGCCTTGTTCGTCGGATTGTCGACGAAGGGCGCGTAGTTCAGCACGGCGTTGATGCCGAGCGCGGCGTCGCCCATCGCCGGCAGATCGACCTCGTCGACGCCGCCGCCGATATAGCCCATGCCCTGCTTGCCCCAGCCACGATCGGCGAAGCCCTTCGCCATGCCGATCGACATCGGACCGCCCGGCATGAAGACGTAGAGCACGCTTGGCTTCTTGTCGGCGATGCGCTGGAAGTAGCTCGAGAAGTCGGTGGTGCCGAGCGGTACCTTGATCACGTCGTAGATGTCGCCGCCGTTCTGCTTCATGCCGTAGGTAAAGGCATCGATCGCGTCCTGGCCCGGCGCGTAGTCGGCCGAGACGATCGTGCCGTGCATCCATTTCTGGTCGGTCGAAAACTTGGCGGCGATGACGCCCGACGGCCACAGGTTGAAGCAGGCGCGGACGTAGTAAGGCGACTTGTCGACCACCATTGAGGTCGCGGAGTTGAAGATCACGAACGGGATCTTGGCCTGGGAGATGAGGTCGGCCATGGCAAGGTTGGTGGTGGTGAATTCGAGCCCGCCCAGAATCTTCACGTGATCGCGCACGATAAAATCCTGCGCGAGTTGGCGGGCGCGTGGCGGGTTGTCGCCGCCGACGTCACCGCTATAGACGACCTCGATCTTCGGATTGCCGTCCTTGCCGTTGAACTGCTCCATGTAGAGGTCGACGCCCTGCTGGTAGCGCCTGCCCCAGGGCGCATAAGGGCCGGTGGTCGTGATGAGGACGCCGACCTTGATCGGCTCGTCGGCCGCGAAAGCGCCGCGACCCAATCCTGAGGCGAGCGCCGCGGTCGATAGCATGAAGGTGCGCCGCTGCATGTTTTCCTCCCGAGATTTTGCCGGCATTATTATGCGCCCCGGGCGCGCCCCGCAACGAAATAGCGTCGCGCGCAACGAACGCGGCAGTAATCCCAGTCGCCCCCACAGCGGGGAAACCGTCCCACGGTCATGGGCAAGCGCCCACTCGCGGGGCGATGCCGATGAGCCTTGTCGCAGCGTGCGCCGACCTTTATTGCTGTGCGGAAATAGAAACAGGGAGGAAGAGGCTGTGGCGATGAACTTCGGGGCGACAGCCGTGGCGCTTCTCGTCTCCGGCATCGCCTATGCGATGATCCTCTTCCTCATGTCGGTCGGCCTCACCGTGACCATGGGCGTGATGCGCATCGCCAACCTCGCGCATTGCGGCTTTGCCATGATCGGCGGCTATATCGGTTTCGCGCTGATGAGCGAGGCGCATTTCAACGTGTTCGCGGCGCTCGCCGCTGCCGCTGCGGCGACCATGCTGCTTGGCGCGTTGCTGGAGCGGACCGTCTATCGCTGGGTCTATACGACGGGCGAGCTCGGCCAGATCCTGATGACCCTGGGCCTCGCCTTCATCATGGTGGCATCGGTCAACCTCTGGTACGGCTCGAACCTGCATTCGATGCCGCTGTCGGCGTCGATGTCGCAGGACATGAACTGGGGCCCGATCAGCATCAACGCCTACCGCCTTTTCATCATCGCGATCAGCACCGTGATCGCAGGCGTGCTCTGGGCGATCCTCGAATACACGAATTATGGCGCGCGGCTCCGGGCGTCGGTGGACAATGCGCGCATGGCGCGTTGCGTCGGCATCGACGTGCCGCGCATGTTCTCCGGCACGTTCGCGGTCGGTTGCGGGCTCGCCGCCGCTGCGGGCTTCCTCGGCAGCCCGATCCTGCCGCTCGAGCCCTATTACGCGGTCGAATATCTCGTGCCGCTGCTGATGATCGTCGCGGTCGGTGGGCATGGCAGCCTCAAGGGCTCGTTCTATGCGGCGCTGCTCCTCGGCATCATCGACACGTTCGGCCGCTATTACGTGCCGGCTTTGGGCGCCTTCGTCATCTATCTCGCGGTGGTGGCGTTGCTGCTGTGGCGGCCGCACGGCGTGTTCGTTCGGGGGGCTGCCTGATGAACGCGGCGGCGGCCGAGACGCCGGCGCGCGCCGGCACGGTACGGGACGCTTTCTCGCGCCATCCGCTGTCCTGGATCGACGCGCTGCCTTGGGTTGCGGCCGTGGCGCTTTATTTCGCGTTCCCGGGGTACCTCGCGCTCGGCACGCAAGTGATGATCCAGGCCACCTTCGCGCTGGCGCTCGATCTCGCGTTAGGGTTCGGCGGCGTAGCGAGCCTCGGCCACGCCGCGTTCTTCGGCGTCGGCGCCTATAGTGCGGCGCTCTATGCGCTCCACGTCTCGTCGGAGCCGATCTCCGGTCTCGCCGTCGCGGCCGTGGCGGGCGGATTGGCGGCGCTGCTCGTAGGGCCGGTGATCCTGCGCACGCGCGGCATCACGCTCGTGATGCTGACGCTTGCGGTGGCGACCTTGCTGCA
Source organism: uncultured Alphaproteobacteria bacterium (assembly GCA_963729295.1). Classification (GTDB taxonomy): domain Bacteria; phylum Pseudomonadota; class Alphaproteobacteria; order ATCC43930; family CGMCC-115725; genus DATJLY01. Next base: position 324,344 of record CAVSNJ010000025.1, on the reverse strand, counting down.
GAATCTTGCGAACTCGTTCGATGCGGTGACCGGCGGAGCGAACGGCCTCATGGGATATCCGGTGGCGCCGCTCTTCGGCACGTTCGCCTTCGATCTCTTCGGCAATACCGCCTATTGGTACGCCGCCGGTGTGCTGGCGGTCGTGTTCTTCCTGTCGAAGGCGCTCGTCAACTCGCCGTTCGGCCTCACCATCCGCGGCATGCGCGAAAACCAGGTACGCATGCGGATGCTGGGCGTGCCTGTGGTGAAGCGCCTCGTACTGCTTTACGTCATCTCCGGTGCGTTTGCGGCAGTGGCGGGCGCAGTGTCGGCGCAGGTGACGACGCTCGTCGGCCTCGACAGCCTCGCCTTCTCTATTTCCGGCAACGTTCTCGTCATGCTGATCCTGGGCGGCATCGGCAGCCTCTATGGCGCGTTTCTCGGCTCGTTCCTGTTCGTCGTGCTCTCGGACCGCGCTGCGGCGGTCGACCCGTTCAACTGGCTCTTTGCGGTCGGCATCGTACTTGTGTTGGCGGTGCGCTATGCGCCAAATGGCATCGTCGGGCTGATCAAGAGCGCGGCGGCCAGGCTCGGCCGGCGCCGGTCCGCTCCATGAGCGGCTACGCGCTCGAGGTCGATCATGTCTCGAAGAGCTTCGGCGCGCTCCGCGTCGCGCGCGAGGTCTCGCTGGCGCTTCCGCGGGGCGCACGCCACGCGCTCATCGGCCCGAACGGCGCCGGCAAGACGACACTCGTCAACCTTATCACAGGGCTCTTGAGCCCTTCGGGCGGCACGATCCGGCTCGATGGGACCGACATCACCGCCTTGACTCCCGAGCGGCGCGTGGCCTTGGGCCTCGCGCGCACCTTCCAGATCAGCTCGCTCTTTCCGAAGCTCACGGTGGCGGAGAACGTAGGCCTCGCGCTCGAGGCAAAGGGCGGCATCGACCAACGCATCTTCGGCCGCCTACGCGACCGCGCCGAGATCGTCGACGGCGCGGCCCAGTGTCTCGACAGTCTCGGCCTTCTCGGGCTCGCAGCGCGCACGATCGCCGAGCTTCCGTACGGCCAACGCCGCCTCGTCGAGGTCGCGCTGGTGCTCGCGCTCGAGCCCAAGACGCTGCTGCTCGACGAACCGGCCGCCGGGCTCGCCTCGACCGAACGGCATGCCGTGCTCGATCTTCTGCTGCGGTTGCCCTCATCGCTCACCGTGCTGGTCATCGAGCACGACATGAGCCTCGTCTTCCGCCTCGCCGATCGCATCACGGTGATGGTCGAGGGCGAGGTGCTGGTCGAGGGCGCCCCCGCCGAGATCCGTGCCAACACGCGAGTCCGCGACGTCTATCTCGGGAAGCGCTCGCATGGCTGACATGCTGAGCCTCGAGGGCGTCACCGCCGGCTATCGCGACACGGTCGTGCTCGAGGGCATCTCGCTCGCGATCGGGTCCGAGGAAGCGTGCGCGCTGCTCGGGCGCAACGGCGTCGGCAAGACGACGCTGCTGCTGACCGTCATGGGTCTGACCGAACTGCGCAGCGGCCGTATCGCCTTCGACGGCGCGGACGTGACCACTGCTGAGCCGCATCGGCGCGCGCAGCGCGGCCTCGGCCTCGTGCCGCAGGAGCGCGAGATTTTCCCCTCGCTCACGGTCGACGAGAATGTGCGCGTGGCATTGCGGCCGGGCGAGTGGACGCTCGAGCGCGTCTACGACCTCTTTCCGCGCCTGGCCGAGCGGCGGCGCAACTACGGCAACCAGCTCTCGGGCGGCGAGCAGCAGATGCTCGCCGTCGGCCGCGCGCTCGCCGGCAATCCGAAGCTTTTGATGCTCGACGAGCCGTTCGAAGGCCTGGCGCCCGTCATCATCGACGCGCTCGCGGCGGCGCTCGTGCGCCTGCGGCGCGAAAGCCGGATCGCGACCTTGCTCGTCGAACAGCAAGTGGATATCGCCCTCGAGCTCACCGAGCGTACCATCGTGCTCGACAAGGGCCAGATCGTCTGGCGCGGCGAAAGCGCGGCGCTTGCCGCCGATCGCGAAAGTCTCGCCGTGCTCGTGGGATTGCAGGAGGAAAGGTGATGAAAAAGAGCGACACGCGCATCCTGACGACACATGCCGGAAGCCTCATCCGGCCGCCCGACCTGTTGCGCCATCTGCGCGCGAAGCAGGACCGGCAGAGCTACGACGAGGCGGCCTATCAGCGCTGCCTCAAGGACGGGGTCGCCGCCGTGGTGCGCCGCCAGGCCGACGCCGGGATCGACGTCATCAGCGATGGCGAGTTCGGCAAATCGTTCTCGTGGTCGCAATACGTGCTCGACCGTCTGTCCGGCTTCGAGCGCCGCCCGGCCAAGACCGACCCTTATGCGCGCGGCGCCGACCGCGAGCGTTTCTCCGAATTCTATGCCGAGCTCGACGGCGCCGATCCGCGCACGACCGTCTTCGACACCGTCTGCGTCGGGCCGGTGGCCTATACCGGCCAGGCGGCGTTGCAGCTCGACATCGACAATTTCAAGGCGGCGCTCGCGACCGCGCGGGTCGAGGAAGGCTTCTTGCCGGTGGCGGCGCCATCGAGCGTCATCCCCGACCGCAAGAACGAGTACTACAAGAGCGACGAGGAGCTCGTCGATGCGATCGCGGCGGCGATGCGCACCGAGTACAAGACCATCGTCGATGCCGGGCTCCTGGTGCAGATCGACGATGCGCGCGCCGCCGTCACCTTCGACCGCATGGTGCCGCCCGCCACGTTCGACCAGTATTACGCCTGGGTGCGCCGGCATGTCGATGCGCTGAACCGCGCGCTCGAGGGCATTCCCGAGGATCGCGTGCGCTATCACGTGTGCTGGGGCAGCTGGCCGGGCCCGCACACGACCGATGTCGCGTTGAAGGACATCGTCGATCTCGTGCTGCGCGTCCGCGCCGGGGCCTATGTCATCGAAGGCGCCAACCCGCGCCACGAGCACGAATGGTCGGTGTGGGAAAAGGTCAAGCTGCCGCCCGGCAAGGTGCTGATCCCGGGCGTCATCAGCCACGCCACCAACATCGTCGAGCATCCCGAACTCGTGGCCCAGCGCATCGAGCGCTACGCCCGCCTCGTCGGCCGCGAGAACGTGATCGCCGGCACCGATTGCGGCTTCGCGCAAGGGCCGTTCCACCGCCGCGTCCATCCCTCGATCATGTGGGCGAAGCTCGAGGCCATGGCCGAGGGCGCGCGGCTCGCCAGCAAGTCCCTGTGGGGGCGCTGACGGATCGGCTATACTATAATCGCGTCAATTCCTTGGACCTGGAGGAAAGCGATGAAGATCGTGCAGGGCGAAGAGCTGCAATGGACGCGCGGGCTCGAGCATCGCGGCGGCATGTTCCATTTCCGCAACCTCATGGAAGGCGAGCAGGGCTCGATCGATAATTTCCAGCTTTCGCTCGGGCGCGCGGGTGGCGACTTCTATTCGCCGCGCCACCGGCACAATTTCGAGCAGATCCGCTTCCAATTGGCGGGCGAGCTCGATTTCGCGCGCGACGGCAAGATGAAGACCGGCATGGTCGGATATTTCCCCGAAGGCATGGCCTATGGCCCGCAGTCGCAGGACCCCGAGAGCGCGCCGTTGACGATCGTGCTGCAAATGGGTGGCGCAAGCGGCAGCGGCTATCTCTCGCGCGTCGAGGTGAAGGCCGGCATGGACGCGCTGAAGGAAGAGGGCGAGTTCAAGGACGGCGTGTTCCGCCGCCGCGCCGACGTTCCGGGCAAGCGCAACGTCGACGGCTATCAGGCGATCTGGGAACACGTCAACAAGCGGCCGATGAGCTATCCGCAGGCGCGCTATTCGCGGCCCTTCATGATGGACCCCGCGCATTTCGAATGGATCGAGGTCGCGCCGGGTGTCGCCGAAAAATTCGTCGGCACCTTCACCGAGCGGCGCACGTCGGCGCGTTTCCTGCGGCTCGACGCGGGCGCCACGTTCGAGGCCGAGGGCCGGAACATCTTCGTCGTGCTGAGGGGCGCCGGCACCGTTGCGGGCGAGACGCTGCAACAGCTCACCACGATCTATCTCCGGCATGGCGAGCGCACGACCATTGCCGCGCGCGAGTCGGTCGAGATTTTGCAATTCGGTCTGCCCGATCTGCGCGGCCTTGCCGCCGGCGACGGCGTGACGGCCGCCGCCGCCGAGTAAGCTCCCAGAGCAAGATCGCTTCGAATGGAAACGGCGTTTTCCATTCGAAGCGATCTTGCTCTCACTCAAAGAAGGTAGACCATGATTCACGGATCGGACGGATCGAAGAGCGATTCCGCCCGTTCCGATCATGGTCTGGAGTTGGAGTGGTGCCGGCTCTATTCGGCCGGCGCCGGCGCCGCGCGATTTCGGAGCGAGGCTTTGGCCGAGCCCATGCAGAAGAGGCTCGCGGCCAGAAGGATGGCGGCCACCACGAGCACGTATTCCGGATGGCCGTGGTCGATCAGCAATCCGAACGGCACCGGCACGAGCGCGGCGCCGAGCGGCAATGATGCGCTGATATAGCCGAACACCTTGCCGATCTCGCCGGGCGGCGCGAAATCCTTCAGCATCACGTCACGCGGCGTGCGACTGCCTCCGAGGCAGAGGCCCGAGAAGAACATCATCACGATCGCGACAAGCCCGCCCACCGGCGTGACGCCGACGAGGAGCGTCGTCACCGACGAGATGCAGGTGAGCGCGATGACGAATGTGGAAAGATGGCGATGGCTCTTGGCGCGGTCGGTCGCAAAGCCGCCGAGCATCACGCCAGTCGCGGAACCGAGCAGGTAGGCGGTGAGCGCCGCCGAGGCGAGCGCAATCTCGATCCCCTTGACCTCGTGCAGCACGGTGATGAGCCAGGCCTGGACGCCGCTCCCCGCCATCGCGCCGAGCAGATAGAACGCGAAGAACAGCATCATGGTGCGATCGAGCACGAGATCGCGCAGCGAAAGCCGGCTCTCCTTCTTCTTGTCGCGCCGCGTCTCGTCCTGGAGGATCGAGCTCTGCCAGATGACGCCGGCGACCACCGGCAGGCCCAGGAGCCCGAGGATGAACAGCGCCGGGCGCCAGCCCATGAACAGCATGAGGCCGGCCACGACCGGCGGCGCGAGCGCGAAGCCCAAATTCCCCGTGAAGCTGTGGAGCGCGAAAGAGCGGCCGATGCGCTCTTTCGCCACCGAGCCGGCGAGGATCGAATAGTCGGACGGATGGAACACGGCGTTGCCGACGCCCGAGATTGTCGCGAGCGCCACGATCTGCCAGTAATGGGTCGCGAACGCCATCCCCGAGATCGCGAGCGACATGAGCAGCGTGCCGCCGATGAGATAAGGCCGCGCGCCGTACCGGTCGACCAGGAACCCGATCGGCGTTTGCAGCGAGGCCGACATGATGCTCATCACCACGACGGCGAGGCCGAGCTCGGCGAAGGTCACGTGGAAATCGCGCTGCCACAGGATGAACAGCGGCGGCAGCACGAGGGCATAGAAATGGGACAGCGTATGTCCCATCGAGATCAAGACGTTGACCCGGAGTTCGCGGCGCGGCATGGCCGCCATGATGTGGGGCGGCCGAGGCGCCGGTCAAGCACGGCCGCGGCAGGTCACCTCCTGCGTTGGCGCATGGCGGCGGTGCGTTATTGCGCCGCGGCCGCGGCCGCGGCTTGCGCTTTGGCGGGCACGCGGTCGCGGAAATGCGGGAGAATCTCGGCCGCGATCGCCTCCTGGTTCGCCTTTACCATTTCGTAGGGCAGCGTGCCGAACTGCGTCTTGGTGAGCGACGTGTTGAAGCCGGCGAGGTCCTGGTACTCGGCGAGCTTCTCGCGCACCGTCGCCGGGCTGCCGACGATGACGACGCCCAATTTCACCAAATCCTCGGCGGTCTGCGGCTTGCCCGTGGTCTTGACGGCCCGGATGCGTTTCAGCGACTCGTTGCTGGTATAGCCCGGCGGCAGCAGCATCTCGGTCGGCATCTTGAGGAAGCGGTTGGCAAGCGCCTCGAGGTGCGGCTTCGCCTCGCGCATCGCCTTCTCGTCGGTGTCGGCGACATAGATCGAATTCGACCAGGCGAGCTGATCGGGCGTCGCCTGATAGCCCGATTTCTCGGCCTCCTCGCGATACATCTGGAAGAAGCGCGCGACCGCGGCGATCGGGCTCAAGGTCTGGCAATAGGTGTAGCGCATCTTCGCCGCCCACTTGATGGTCGAGCTCGATCCTTGCGACGGGATCCAGATGGGCGGATGAGGGCTCTGATAGGGACGCGGCCACGGATTGACGTATTCGAAGCGGTAATGATGGCCGGCGTAGCGGAACGGTCCCGGCTCGGTCCAGGCGCGTACGATGAGATCGTGCGCCTCGTTGAACCGGTCCTGCGATTCGGTCGGGTTCATGCCGGTCGAATGGTATTCGGCGCCGATGCCGCGCACGAAGCCGGCGATGAACCGGCCGCGCGTGAGGTTGTCGAGGATGGCATATTCCTCGGCGATCGAGAGCGGGTTGTTGAGGAGCGGCAGCGCGCGGCCCAGAACCGCGATCTTCGCGCGCTTGACGCTGCGCGCGAGCGCGCCGGCAAGGACGCCGGGCGTCGGCATCAGGCCGTAGGCGGTCTGGTGATGCTCATTGAGGACGACGCCGTCGAAGCCGAGCTTGTCGGCATATTCGAGCTCGTCGAGATAGCGGTGATAGAGCTCGGCGCCCTTCACCGGATCGTAGTTGCTGTTCGAGAAGGTGATCCAGGCCGAGCCGTTTCTCTCGATCGCATCGAGATCGGCATGGGCATAGGGCATCAGGTGAAAATTGAAGATCTTCATGGGGCGCATCCTCCGCGCGCTTCCGTTCCCCGCAGCATGGCAAAAACGCCGCCTGAGTTCAAACCCCCGGGGGCGCGGGCGGGGATCGGCGGCCGCGACCGCGCCTTCGCGAGTCGTCACCAACATCGGCCGGAGTCGCGGCGCAATCCGGGCTGTGGCGTCGGAATTTTTATGATATATGAAATTGGTCGCAAAACCCTGACGTCCGAATCGGGCAACGCATAAGATCGGACGCGGGGAGATGGGGAACGCAGAATGAAGAATCCGACGCCGAAATCGCGCGAATGGAGCTGGTGGTATCTGCTCTTCCTGGTGCTGTTCGCCGCGGTGTTATGGCCGCCCTTCTACAACCAGGCCGAACCTTATTGGTACGGCATCCCCTTCTTCTACTGGTATCAGCTCCTGTGCATCCTGATCGGCGCGGTGCTGACCGCGTTCATCTATTTCGTAACCGAAGCAAATCACCGTTAGGCGCAGGAGGGTCCGGTGGCGGAAATCAACTGGACGGCGCTCGTCGTCTTCATCCTGTTGTTCGGCTTCATCACGTGGCTGGGCTTTGCCGCGTCGCGCTGGCGCAGGGGCGATCTCGACTTGCTGCACGAGTGGGGCCTCGGCGGACGGCGCTTCGGCACCGTCGTCACCTGGTTCCTGATCGGCGGCGATCTCTACACCGCCTATACGTTCGTCGCGGTTCCGGCGCTGGCGTTCGGCGCGGGCGCCATCGCCTTCTTCGCGGTTCCCTACACGATCGTCGTGTTCCCGATCCTGTTCGTGGTCTTCCCGCGGATTTGGGCCGTCGCGCACAAGCACGGCTACATCACCGCGGCCGATTTCGTGCGCGGCCGGTACGGCAACCGCTGGCTCGCGCTCGCCATTGCCGTGACCGGCATCGTCGCGACCATGCCCTACATCGCCTTGCAGCTCGTCGGCCTTCAGGTTGTGATCGGCGCGATGGGCATTTACGGCGCGGGCTGGGTCGGCGACCTGCCGCTCGTCATCGCCTTCATCATCCTTGCCGCCTTCACCTATTCGAGCGGCCTGCGCGCGCCCGCCGCGATCGCCATCGTCAAGGATGCGATCATCTACCTGACCGCGTTCGCCGCAGTGATCGTCGTGCCGATCGAGCTCGGCGGCTACGGCAAGATCTTCGCTGCGGTGCCGGCTGCGAAATTATTGCTGCCGCATCCGGCGCCCGGCGGCTGGGGCCTTTATGGCGGCTATGCAACGCTGGCGATGGGCTCGGCGCTGGCGCTTTTGCTCTATCCGCATTCGATGACCGGCATCATGAGCGCGAATAGCGGCCGTGCGATCCGCCGCAACGCGGCGCTCCTGCCGGGCTATTCGCTGATGCTCGGGTTCCTCGCCTTGATCGGCTTCATGGCAATCGCCGCCGGCGTCGACAAGCTGCCGCAATTCGCGGGCGGCTTTGCCGCCTTCAAGAACAATTACGCGGTGCCGGCGCTCATTCTCTATGCGTTCCCGTCTTGGTTCGCGGGGATCGCCTTTGCCGCGATCGGCATCGGCGCGCTCGTTCCCGCCGCCATCATGTCGATCGCGGCATCGAACCTCTACACGCGCAACATCCACCGCGAATTCTTCCGGCCCAACTGCTCGCCCAGGGAAGAGTCGCAGATGGCGAAATGGGTGTCGCTGATCGTCAAGTTCGGCGCGCTCGTCTTCATCCTCTTCGTGCCGACGCAGTATGCGATCTATCTCCAGCTTCTCGGCGGCGTGTGGATCATCCAGACCCTGCCGGCGGTGATCCTCGGCCTCTATACGCGCTGGCTCGACAGCTGGGCCTTGCTCATCGGCTGGGCGGTCGGCACGGTGGCCGGGACGTGGATGGCGGTCGCGGTCAATTTCAGCGCGATCTATCCGCTGTCGTTGGGCGGCTTCCACATGCCGGGCTACACCGCGTTCTATACCGTCATCCTCAACCTCATCATCGCGGTGGTGCTGACGCCCGTGTTCCGCAGCATGGCGCAAGGTGCTGCGGACGAGACGGTGGCGGCCGACTATCACGCCTGAGGGCGAGGGTCAGGCATCGACGCGGTAGCGCTCGGCCGCCGCGTCGTATTGCGGCAATCCGACGAGCCCGGCGAGCTCGGCGAAGGACAAGAGCGCCGGCATGCGCGCGGCATCGTCCTCGGCGAGCGCTTCGAGCGCCGCGCTCATGGCGCGCGCGGCGGCGTGCAGCAGCACGTTGTAGGTCACGACCTTGAACCCCATCGCCTTCAATTCGGCGCGGTCGACGTCGGGCGTCTTCGGCATCATGTTGGCCCACGTGGCGGCGCGGAACCCGCCGGCGAAGCGGGCCAATTCCTCGCGCGTCTCGAGCGCCTCGGCGAAGATGATGTCGGCGCCTTCCTCCTCGAAGGCGCGGCAGCGCGCCATCGCTTCCTCGAACCCCAAGGACGAGCGCGCATCGGTGCGCGCCATGATGAGGATGTCGCCGCCGCCGGCGCCCCGCGCCTCGACCGCGGCGCGAATCTTCATGCGCGCCTCCGCGCGCGCGATGACGGGCCGGCCGCCGCCGTAATGGCCGCATTTCTTGGGCCAGACCTGATCCTCGATCAGGATGGCGGCGGCGCCCGCGCGCGCGAACTCTTCGACCGTGCGGCGCACGTTCATGGCGTTGCCGTAGCCGGTATCGCCGTCGGCGACGACCGGAAATCCCGGCACCGCGGCGCAGGTGTTGCGCACCTGGTCGAGCACCTCCGTGAAGGTGATGAGGCCCGTGTCCGGCAAAGCGAAGCGGATGGCGGCGATGCCGAAGCCGCCGAGGAGCGCCATCGGCAGTCCCGCCCGCGCGACGAGCCGCGCCGAAAGCGGGTCCGAGATCACCGGGCAGACGAGAAGATCGGGTCCCTTGATGAGCTTGCGCAAAGCCTCGGCCGCGTTTGGCATGTGATCCTCCTCACTCCAGGGGCGGGACTTTATCCCCAGGCGTTAAGCCGCCGGTAAGGATACTTCGGCTAGCCTCGCCGCGATGAAGCGCCGCATCTTCATAGTCGATGACGACCGCGACCATGCCGAAAGCATCGCCGATATCCTGGCGATGCACGGGCACGAGGTCGACCTCGCCTTCACCGGCGAGGACGCGGTGCGCCGCTTCGCCGAGGCTTATTTCGACCTGACCTTGATGGACGTGAAGCTGCCGGGCATGAACGGCGTCGAGACGTTTCTGGCCCTGCGCAAGCAGCGCGCCGACGCGCAGGTCATCATGATGACGGGCTTCAGCGTCGAGCAACTGCTCTCGCGCGCAATCGAGAACGGCGCGCGCGGCGTGCTCTACAAACCGCTCGCCATTCCCGAGCTGCTGCGCGTGGTCGGCGACCCGGACAAGCTGGCACAGCCGGCCTGAACGGACTCCGGCTTAGCCGAGGCGGATCGAGACCGCCTCGGGGCCCTTCATCCCTTGCGCGACCTGCATGACGACGGCCTGGCCTTCGGCCAGGTTGCCGATACCGCCCTGCTCCAGCACCGAGACGTGGATGAACACGTCCTTGCCGCCTTCGGGCACCACCACGAAGCCGAACCCTTTGGCGGCATTGAACCACTTCACCGTGCCGCGCATCTCGACCGTGGCGCCCACGTCGCGCTCGCGCCGGGGCGGGCGCGGACCACTGCCGCCGCCACCGCCGCCCCCGCCGCCGAAGCTGCGGGCCGGCGCGGCCTGGGCCGTGCTGGCGTCGACCTCGAGCACTTCTGCGACCTGAGCCCCCTTCTGGCCCTGGCTCACGCGCACGAGGAGCGAGGTTCCCGGCTGCACCGGGCCTTGTCCCGCCCGCTGCAGCACCGAAAGGTGCAGGAATGCGTCGCCCGTGCCATCGGCAAGTTCGACGAAACCGAACCCCTTCTCGCCGTTGAACCATTTGACCTTCGCGCGGGTCGGCGGCCCGCCCGGGCTTGCCTCCATTGCAGGCCTGGGGCTTGGGGCGCCGAAGCGCGGCGCGCCTCGCCGTGGCCCAGAATCTGCATCGAACGTGTCGTCGTCAAAGCCCCGCTTCCGCGGCGGGCGCCAGTCATGGCCTCTACCCATTAGTCCTTCTGCTCCGGGATTTCATAACCGGCCCCGCCCAACCCCTTTCTTGATCCGCGAGACGCCGGCGCACAGCGAGCCTAGCAGAGGAAAGGGCGGAACGGAATGAGGTGCCGGAGAACCCCGTCCGAACCCCGTCCGGGGCGTCCCCGCACCCCTAGCAAGACCCGGCCTTCTGCTTGACTCGCGCGACCTCTGTCCGCGATGTTAAAGGGTTGCGCCTGCAAGGTGGGAACCGGCCGATCTCGGTGGCGCGGGGGATACGGGGACCCGATGCGGAGAAGGGGTGAGACGAGAGTACATGGTCCTACGCCAAGGACTCTACGATCCGGCCAATGAGCATGACGCGTGCGGCGTCGGTTTCGTCGCGCACATAAGGAACCAGAAAAGCCATCGCATTCTGCTCGACGGCCTCAAGATTCTCGAAAACCTGGCGCATCGCGGCGCGGTTGCGGCCGATCCCTTGGCCGGCGACGGTGCCGGCATCCTGATCCAGCTCCCCGACCGCCTTTTCCGCGCCGAGGCGCAGCGTCTCAAGTTCAAATTGCCGCAGATCGGCAGCTACGGCGTCGGCATGGTGTTCCTGCCGCGCCACGCCGAGACGCGCGCCGCGTGCGAGGAGACGATCGCGCATTTCATCGCCGCCGAAGGGCAGACGCTCTTGGGCTGGCGCGAGGTGCCGCGCGACGGCACCGTGCTCGGCGACAGCATCAAGCCGATCGAGCCGGTCGTGCGCCAGTTCTTCGTCGCGCGCGGCGCCAACTGCGCCGACGCCGACGCGTTCGAGCGCAAGCTCTTCGTCATTCGCAAGCAGTGCCACAAGTCGATCCGCGCGCGCCGGCTTGCCGAAGGCAGCGCCTTCTATATCGCGAGCCTGTCGACGCGCACGGTCATCTACAAGGGCATGATGATCGGCGACCGGCTCCAGCGCTACTACAAGGATCTGGGCGACGAGCGCACCGAGTCCGCCCTCGCGCTGGTGCATGCGCGCTTTTCCACCAACACCTTCCCGTCCTGGGAACTGGCGCATCCGTTCCGCTATCTCGCGCATAACGGCGAGATCAACACGCTGCGCGGCAACATCAACTGGATGATGGCGCGGCGCCACAACATGACGTCGAAGCTGCTGGGCGCCGATCTCGAAAAGCTGTGGCCGCTGATCGGCGACGGCAATTCCGATTCGGCGACGCTCGACAACTGCCTCGAGCTTCTGGTCGCGGGCGGCTATTCGCTGACGCACGCGCTCATGCTGATGATCCCCGAGGCATGGGCCGACAACCCGCTCATGGAGGTGAAACGCCGCGCGTTTTACGAATATCACGCGGCGCTGATGGAGCCGTGGGACGGGCCCGCCGCGCTCGCCTTCACCGACGGGCGCCAGATCGGCGCGACCCTCGACCGCAACGGCTTGCGCCCGGCGCGCTTTGTCGTCACGGCCGATGATCTCGTGGTGATGGCGTCCGAGGCGGGCGTGCTCGATCTGCCCGAGGAGCGCATCACCCGCAAATGGCGGCTCGAGCCCGGCAAGATGCTGCTCGTCGATTTGGAGCGTGGCTGCATCATCGACGACGACGAGCTGAAGGCCGCGATCGCTGCGGCCCATCCCTATCAGGCCTGGCTCGACCAGACGCAGATCAAGCTCGAGGCGCTGCCCGACGAAGTGACGCCGATGCCGCCGCCGCGGAACGTGCTGCTCGATCGGCAGCAGGCGTTCGGCTACACGCAGGAAGATTTGCGCTTCTTCCTGAAGCCGATGGCGCTCTCGGCCGAGGACACGGTCGGCGCCATGGGCCGCGACACGCCGCTCGCGGTTCTCTCGGGCCGGCCGAAGCTGCTCTACGACTATTTCCAGCAGCGCTTCGCGCAGGTGACCAATCCGCCGATCGATTCGATCCGCGAATCGCTCGTCATGTCGCTCGTGACGCTGGTGGGGCCGCGGCCCAACCTCTTGGATCTCGAAAGCGGCGGCAAGCACATCCGCCTCGAGCTGCATCAGCCGGTCCTCAACAACGTCGATCTCGAGAAGATCCGTCACATCGAGGACAATTCGCAGGGCAAGTTCCGCACATCGACGCTGTCGATCTGCTATCCCGCGGTCGACGGCGCATCCGGCATGGCGGCGGCGCTCGACCGCATCTGCCGCAAGGCGGAAGAAGCGGTCCGCGCCGGCTACAACATCATCGTGCTGTCCGACCGGGCGATCGACGCCGACACCATCGCCGTGCCGTCGCTGCTCGCGGTCGCGGCCGTCCACCATCACCTGATCCGCGGCGGATTGCGCACGGAATCGGGCCTCGTCATCGAGACCGGCGAAGCGCGGCAACTGCACGATTTTTGCCTGCTGGCCGGCTATGGCGCCGAGGCGATCAATCCCTATCTCGCGTTCGATACGCTGGGCGCCTTGGAGCGCGAGATGCAGGGCAAGCTTTCGCCCGGCGAGGCGCAGGAGCGCTACATCAAGGCGATCGCCAAGGGCATCCTCAAAGTGATGTCCAAGATGGGCATCTGCACGTTCCAGTCCTATTGCGGCGCGCAGATCTTCGACGCGGTCGGATTGTCGAGCCTGTTCCTCGACAAGTATTTCACCGGCACGACCTCGCCGGTCGAAGGGATCGGGCTCGAGGAGGTCGCCGAGGAGACCGTGCGGCGCCACCGCCTTGCGTTCGGCGATGCGCCGAACCTGCGCGAGGCGCTCGACGTCGGCGGCGAGCTCGCCTTCCGCGTCAACGGCGAGCAGCATGTCTGGACGTCCGACACCGTGTCGCTCCTGCAGCACGCGGTCCGCGGCAGCAATTACCGCAAGTTCAAGGAATTCACCCGCCGCGCCGGCGAGCAGGAGGAAGGCCTCGTCTCGCTGCGCGGGCTTCTCGACTTCAAGTTCGCGGCCGATCCCATTCCGCTCGAGGATGTCGAGCCGGCGGCCGAGATCGTGAAGCGCTTCGCGACCGGCGCCATGTCGTTCGGCTCGATCTCGTGGGAGGCGCATACGACGCTTGCGCTGGCCATGAACCGCATGGGCGGCAAGTCGAACACGGGCGAGGGCGGCGAAGACCCGCAGCGCTACAAGCGCCTCGCGGGCGGCGATTCGATGCGCTCGGCGATCAAGCAGGTGGCGAGCGGCCGGTTCGGCGTCAATGCCGAGTATCTCGTCAACGCCGACGTCATGCAGATCAAGATGGCGCAAGGGGCGAAGCCCGGCGAGGGCGGCCAGCTCCCCGGCCACAAGGTCGACGACTGGATCGCGCGTGTGCGCCATTCGATCCCGGGCGTGGGACTGATCTCGCCGCCGCCGCACCACGACATCTATTCGATCGAGGATCTGCAACAACTCATCCACGATCTGAAGAACGTCAACCCGCGCGGCAATGTCAGCGTCAAGCTCGTCGCCGAGATCGGCGTCGGCACCATCGCCGCCGGCGTCGCCAAGGCCTATGCCGACCACGTCACCATCTCCGGCCACGAGGGCGGCACGGGCGCCTCGCCGCTCACCTCGATCCATCACGCCGGCGAGCCGTGGGAGATCGGACTTGCCGAAACGCACCAGACGCTCGTCCTGAACGGCTTGCGCGGCCGCATCGCGGTGCAGGTCGATGGCGGCATCCGCTCCGGCCGCGACGTCGTGATCGGCGCGCTTTTGGGCGCCGACGAGTTCGGCGTCGCCACGGCGGCGCTCGTCGCCGCCGGCTGCGTCATGATGCGCAAGTGCCATCTGAATACCTGTCCGGTCGGGGTCGCGACCCAGAATCCCGAGCTGCGGCGGCGCTTCAACGGCCGGCCCGAGGACGTCATCACGCTCTTCCATTTCCTCGCCGAGGAAGTGCGCGAGCTGATGGCGAAGCTGGGCTTCCGCACCTTCAACGAGATGATCGGCCGCTCCGACAAGCTCGCGATGCGGCGCGGCGTGAGCCACAAGAAGGCGCAGCGCGTCGATCTCTCGCGCGTGCTCTACCGCCCGGTGGTGCCGCCCGGCACGGCGACATATTGCTGCGAGAAGCAGAACCATCGCCTCGAACGTGCGCTCGACCACAAGCTCATCACCGCGGCGAAGCCCGCGCTCGACGACGGCGAGCGCGTCTCGCTCGCCTTCCCGATCCGCAACGTCAACCGCACCGTCGGCGCGATGCTGTCGGGCGAGGTGGCGCAGCGTTATGGCGACGAAGGCCTGCCCGATGCGTCGATCGCCGTGAAGTTCACCGGCACCGCGGGGCAGAGCTTCGGCGCGTTCCTGGCGCGCGGCGTCGCCTTCGAGCTCGAAGGCGCCACCAACGATTATTGCGGCAAGGGCCTCTCGGGCGGGCGCATCGTGGTCTATCCGCCGCGCGAAAGCCGCCTCATCCGCGAGAAGAGCATCATCGTCGGCAACACCGTGCTCTATGGCGCGGTTGCGGGCGAATGCTATTTCAGCGGCGTCGCCGGCGAGCGCTTCGCCGTGCGCAATTCGGGCGCCATCGCCGTGGTCGAAGGCGCGGGCTCGCATTGCTGCGAATACATGACGGGCGGCATCGTCGTCGTGCTCGGCGAGACGGGAAGCAATTTCGCCGCCGGCATGAGCGGCGGCATCGCCTTCGTGCTCGACGAGCACGGCCATTTCGCCGAGCGCTGCAACCAGGCGATGGTCGATCTCGAGCCGATCGCCGACGAGGACGACGCGCTCGGCGCAATGGAAGGCCGCGCGGGCGATCTCGAAAGCCACGGCCTCGTCGATCTCTCGCACAGCATGACCGAGCGCGACGCGACGCTTCTGAAGCGCCTCATCGCGCGCCACGCCTCCTTCACCGCGAGCCCTCGCGCCAAGCTCATTCTCGCGAGCTGGGAGCATTTCCGCCCGCGCTTCGTCAAGGTGATGCCGATCGAGTATCGCCGCGCCTTGCAGCAGATGCAGGCGGCCGCCCGCACCACCGAGCGGCCCGATGTGAGCGTGGCCGTGGGCGTTTGACGCCATGGGCAATCCCTCGGGCTTTCTTGAGTTCGGACGGCGCGAGCGCTCCTATGCCGCGGTCGACGAGCGGCTGAAGCATTGGCGCGAATTTACGAAGCCGCTGCCCGAGGAGGAGCTGCGCCGCCAGGGTGCGCGCTGCATGGATTGCGGCACGCCGTTCTGCCATCACGCGTGCCCCGTCAACAATCTCATTCCCGACTGGAACGACCTCGTCTATCAGTCGGACGTGCGCGCGGCGCTCGTGGCGCTGCACCAGACCAACAATTTCCCCGACTTCACCGGCCGCATCTGTCCGGCGCCGTGCGAGGCGTCGTGCACCTTGAACCTGATCGAAGAGCCAGTGACGATCAAGACGATCGAGCACGCGATCGTCGAGCGCGGCTGGGCCGAAGGCTGGATCGAGCCGCTCGTCGCCTCGCATCACACCGGCAAGCGCGTCGCCGTCGTAGGATCCGGCCCCTCGGGCCTTGCCTGCGCGCAGCAACTGGCGCGCGCCGGCCATAGCGTCGCCGTCTTCGAGAAGGCCTCGCGCATCGGCGGCCTGCTGCGCTACGGCATCCCCGACTTCAAGATGGAGAAATTCACGATCGACCGCCGCATCGCCCAGATGCGCGCCGAAGGCGTCGAATTCCATCCCAACAACCACGTCGGCGTGAGCCTGCCGGTCGAGCGGCTGATGCGCGAGTACGACGCCATCGTGTTCGCGATCGGCGCCGAGCGGCCGCGCGACCTGCCGGTGCCGGGCCGCGAGCTCGCCGGCATCCATTTCGCGATGGAGTTCCTGACGCAGCAGAACCGCCGCGTCGCCGGCGACAAGCTCGACCCAGCGCAGGCGATCATGGCCACGGGGCGCAACGTCCTCGTCATCGGCGGCGGCGATACGGGCTCCGATTGCATCGGCACTTCGAACCGGCATGGCGCCAAGTCGGTGACGCAGATCGAGATCCTGCCGATGCCGCCCGAGCATGAGGACAAGCTCCTCACCTGGCCCGACTGGCCGATGAAGCTCAGGAGCTCGAGCTCGCACGAAGAGGGCGTCGAGCGCGACTGGGCGGTCGGCACGAAATCGTTCACCGGCCGCGACGGCCGCGTCACCGGCGTCGAGCTCGCGCGGCTCGAATGGGGCAAGAGCAATGACGGCCGCATGGAAATGCAGGAGGTGCCGGACGGCATCTTCCAGATCAAGGCCGACCTCGTGCTCTTCGCCATGGGCTTCGTCTCGCCCGAGCCCAAGGGCGCGGTGGAGCAGTTGAAGCTCGCGCTCGATCCGCGCGGCAATCTCAAGGCCACGACCGACGACTACCAGACGTCGGTCGACAAGGTGTTCGCCGCGGGCGACGCGCGGCGCGGCCAATCGCTGGTGGTCTGGGCCATCCGCGAAGGCCGTCAATGCGCCCGCGCCGTCGACGAATATCTGATGGGACATTCCGACCTGCCGCGCTGACGCGCGCTCTCGAAGACAAGGTGCATTCCGTGGCGCGCTCGCTGAACCTTCTCGTCCCTGCCGTCCTGGCGCTCGGCTCCTGCACCGTGGGGCCGGATTTTTCGCCGCCCTCGGTGCCGGCGGAAAACGCGCTGACGCCCGATCACGCCGCCGACAAGGGCGCGGGCGATCAGCATTTCGCCGTCGGGCAGAAGATCGCCGGCGACTGGTGGGGGCTGTTCCGCTCCGATGCGCTCAACGCCACGCTGCAAGAGGCAGTCGCCGGCAACCGCAACATCGTCGCCGCGCGCGCGACGCTCGCGGCGGCCGAGGAAACGGTGAACCAGGCGACGGCGGGCCTCTTCCCGCAGCTCGATCTCGGCGCCGGCCCTTTGCGCCAGCACATCAACGGCGCGCCCTTCGGCCTGGCCAAGCTGCCGCCGACCTTCCCGCCCTATTCCAGCATCTATCATGTCGGCGCCACGGTGAGCTACGCGATCGATATCTGGGGCGGCACGCGCCGTTCGATCGAATCGAGCGCGGCCTTGGCCGAAGCGCAGGATTACGAGCTCGATGCCGCCTATCTCACGCTCACCGGCAATGCGGTGATGGAGGCGTTGACGCTCGCCTCGCTGCGCGCGCAGACGGTCACGGTCGACAGCATCATCGCCGACGACGAGACGAACCTCGGCCTCGTCAATACCGAGGTGCGCGCCGGCATCGCGACCCAGCTCGACATTGAAACCGCCGAGAGTCAGCTCGCGACCGACCGCACGCTCCTGCCGCCCTTGCGGCAGCAGGAAGACGTGGCGCGGCATGGGCTTGCCGTGCTCGCGGGCCGGCCGCCGGGCGACTGGACGCCGCCCGAGTTCGATCTCGACGCGCTGACCTTGCCGGCCGAGCTGCCATTGAGCCTCCCCTCCGATCTCGCGCGTCAGCGCCCCGACATTCTCGCCGCCGAGGCGCAGCTCCATTCCGCCAACGCCACGATCGGCGTCGCAACGGCGCAGCTCTATCCCAACATCACGCTCAGCGGCTCGCTGTCGCAGCAGGCCGTCACGATCGACACGCTCTTCCACGGCGCGAGCGATGTCTGGACGCTCGGCGCCGGGCTTGCCTATCCGCTTTTCCACGGCGGCGCGCTCGAGGCGCAAAAGCGGCGCGCCATCGACAATTTCAACGCCACGCTCGCGACCTACGAAGAGACCGTGCTGACCTCGTTCGGGCAGGTCGCGGACGCGCTCGACGCGCTCGAGCACGATGCCGAGCAGTTCACCGAGCAGCAGCGCGCGCTCACCGCGGCGCAAGCCTCGCTCGACCTCACCCGGCGCGCCTATTCGCTCGGCAGCGTCGGCATCGTCCAGGTGCTGGACGCGCAGCGCCTCCTCGAGCAGGCGCGATTGGGCTTCGTGCGCGCCCGCGCGCAGCGCTATCTCGACACGGCGCAGCTCTTCGTCGCGTTGGGCGGCGGCTGGTGGAGCTGGCGCGAACCGGACGAGGCGCCGCCGCCGGCGGCGGCGAAGGCGCCGAGCTGACCTAGAGCGCGATCCGTTCGGACGGAAGCATCCTCGCTTCGGTCCGACCGGTGAATTGCGCTCTCATCATTGAATTAGAGACGGATTCACGCCTGATGGAATCGCCAGAGCGATTCCATCAACGGCGATCCGGCTCTAGGCTCTGATCCAGTCATTTTGAATCGTCGTTTCCGCGCACGCGGGAACCCAGGAGCGAGCGACGCGCGGTTGCCCTGGGCCCCCGCTTTCGTGGGGGCGACGGAAAGATGTTTCAACCTGGATGGATCGAACTCTAGGGCTGCAACAACAGCTTTCCCAGCACCGCGCCGCTTTCCAGAAGCTCGTGCGCGCGCTGCGCCTCGCGCAGTTTCAGGCGCGCGAAGATGCGCGGGCGCAACTGGCCTTTCGCCAGCATGCCGATCAGCTCGCGCATGCCGGCGCGGCGCTCGTCCGGCATGTGGTCCCAGGCATGGATGCTGAAGGTCCGGATCGCCGGCGAGGTGCGGCCGTGCTTCCTCATCTCGGCGAGCACGTCGCCCCAGTTGCGCCCGCCGAGCCCGCCATAGATCACCAGCATCCCCATCGGCGCCAAAAGCGCGAGGTTGCCGGCGACGGAGGGTCCGCCGACCGGGTCGATGATGAGATCGACGCCGCGCCCGCCGGTGATGGCCGTCACGCGCGCGCCCACATCCTCGCTCTTGCGGTTGACCACCTCATGCGCGCCGAGCTCGCGCGCGAACGCGGCTTTCTCGGCACTGCTGACGACGCCGATGACGGTCATGCCCCAGGCGCGCGCCAGGTCGATGAGCGCGTTGCCCATGCCGCCCGCGGCGGCATAGATGAGGACGCTGTCGCCCTTGCGCACGCGCGCCGCATCGCGCATCAGGTGGAATCCCACCTGGTAGTTGGCGAGCGCCGCCGCCGCCTCGAGATCGACGCCGTCCGGCAGCACGAAGGTCGCCTCGGCCGGGGTCGCGATATATTCGGCGTAGTGCCCGCCGCGATGCGGCCGCTCGCGCGCCGAGGCGACGACAGGCTGGCCGACCTTGCGCTCGGTGACGCCGGGACCGACCCGCTCGATCACGCCGGACAGCTCGGTGCCGGGCGTGGCCGGAAGCGGCGGCATCCAGTTGTAGGTCCCGGCGCGGATCAGCGTGTCGGGGATGCCGACGCCGATCGAATGGGCGCGCACCAGCACCTCGCCCGCCTTGGGCTCCGGCACCGGCCGCTCGACGCAGGTGAGCACGCCGGGCGGTCCCGGGGTCTCGAATACGATCTGCTGCATCTTTTCGTCCTCCTCGCGCGGGCTTTTGCTTGCCAATCTACAGGGCATTTCCGCCCGGCCGCAAACCGGCTATAGACCGGGGATGCCACGGGACAGCGATCGCGGACGCGGCGGCGGCGGCCAGGCGCGCAACGTGCTGGGAACGGCGCTCGATACCTGCTCGACCAAGCCGATGACCGGCTTCTTCCGCAACGGCTGCTGCGACACGAGCCCGCAGGATGTCGGCAGCCATACGGTCTGCATCCTGGCTTCAGCGGAGTTCCTCGAGTTCTCGAAATCGCGCGGCAACGACCTGTCGACGCCGATCCCGGCCTATTCGTTTCCGGGCGTGAAGTCCGGCGACCGCTGGTGCCTGTGCGCACCGCGCTGGCAGGAGGCGCTCGAAGCGGGGCACGCGCCGCGCGTGGTGCTGCGCGCGACGCACGAGGGCGCGCTGCAACATTGCTCGCTCGCCGACCTGAAGCGCTTCGCCATCGATCTGTCCTGACGCCCGATCAGGGCCGTCCCCAGGCTCCGCCCCGTCCCCAGCGGCGGCGCCAGGAGATGTAGGAGCGCAGCCAATATCCTGCGGCAAAGGCCACGGCGTAGCTGAGGATCACCAATACGTCCATCCGCCATCCCCGACAGAGACGAAGGGAGAACGCTTCTGCCGGGCCGATCGGCGCGGGTCGTCGCCTGGCGCGCATTGACGGCGCGCGCTCGCGCGCCGCAGGCGCTGAAGCCAAACTGTGAATTGGAACGAAACGGCTCAATGTCCGTTCTCGGTTCGCGGCGCGGACACTTGTCCCCATGGTCTTCCTGGGCCTCTATTTCCTGATCGGGATGCTGCTGGGCTGGGCTTGGAACCGGGTCGAGTTCGCGCGCTTCGGGCTCGGCGGCACGCTTGCGAGCTTCGCCTCCTTCGTCGTCGCCTGGCCGCTCATCGCGCTTTCCACCATCGCCGTCGCCGCGATCTGGTCGCACGAGTTCGACGACACCGGGCGCAACGACGAGTTGGTGCCCGATACTCCCGAAGCCGCCGCGGAGGCCGCCGCCCGGCCCGCTCCACCTGCGTTGACAGGCCGCGCCGCCGCGCATTAGTCCTTCCTCACGAGGGCCCATCGCGAAGGAACGACCATGGCGGCGGCAAGTTGGCCGGGCGGCAAGCGCATCGCCATCCTGGTGAGCGTGCTTCTCGAGAGCTGGAGCGAAGGGCGCTCGCCGACCTATTTCCCGCGCACGACGCCGCTGAAGCCCGGCGCGATCGACCATGGCGGCATCGAATGGTCGAATTACGGCGGCCGCGAGGGCGTGTGGCGTCTGCTGCGCGTGCTCGACCGCGCCGGGGTCACGGCGACGGTCTTCGCCAACGGCCGCTCGGTCGAGCTCTATCCCGAGGCCGCGAAAGCCGCGCTCGCCGCGGGGCACGATCTCGGCGCCCATTCCTATGCCCAGGACCAGTATCTCTCCGACCTGAAGCCCGACGAGCAGCAGGCGCTCATCCGCCGCGTGCTCGACATTTTCGAGCGCGCCACCGGCCGGCGCCCGCGTGGCTGGGTCAGCAACGTCTACAGCGCCACGCCCGAGACGCCCGGCCTCCTGGTGCGCGAGGGAATCCGCTGGTACGCCGACGCGCTCGACTGCTCGCTGCCGCGGCTCGAGACGACGCCGGCGGGCGAGATCGTGGCGCTGCCGTGGTCGGAGTTCGTCGACAACCGCGTCCTGCGCGCGAGCCCGCGCGACTTCTACGAGGTCTACAAGGACAGCTTCGATTATCTCTATGATGCCGAGCCCATGGCGCTCGTCCACATCGCACTGCACAGCCATTTCGGCGGCCGCCCGCTCATCGCCGCGCAGTTCGAGAAGCTCTTGCGCTATTTCGCGGGCTTCGGCGACGTGTGGATGGCGCGGCACGACGAGCTCGCGGAATGGTTCCGCGCCAGCAATCCCGGCGACCTGTCCTACGCCAAGCGTTTCTTCGGAGGCCAACCATGACGGAGCCGCTCAACCGGCCGCGCATGCTGACGCACGGCACGCTCGAATGCCGCAGCCTTGCCGCATCGCGCCCGTTCTACGAGGAATTTCTGGGGCTCGACTGCGTCCACCACGCGCCGCGCGCGATGATGCTCAGGAAGGGCGGCTATTGGGCGATCGTCTGCCTCGAGGCGGGCGAGCGGGTGCGCACGCTCAAGGTCGGCAACCACTGGGGCATCGACATGGACACGCGCGCCGACGTCGACCGCGCGCACGCCTTGGCGCTCGAGCACAAGGACCGCTACGGCATCCAGAAAGTGACCAAGATCACCGACAATCACGGCACCTACGGCTTCTACTTCCTGGACCGCGACGGCAACTGGTGGGAATTCCAGTATGCCGGCGAAGGCCAGGGCGGCGGCGACGGCCGCTACGACCGGCATTTCGCCCGCGGCGACATTCCCGATCAGCCGCGCCGAAGGCCTCCCGCGCCGGCCGGAGAAACGCCATGAAGCTCGTCACGATCTCCGTGCCGCCGGGCGGCCGCGCCGGCGTTGTCGTCGGCGAGGACGTGCTCGATTTCGCGTTGGCGCGCGACATCCTGCCGCTGGCGGGCTGGGTCCCGGCGGCGATGCCCGATCTTCTGGCCGGCGGGCCGGACGGGCTCGACCTCGTCCGCCGTCTCGCCGACCACGTCGCATCGGGGCGCGCGGAGGTGGCGCCGCGGCTGCGCGCGGCGGGCGCGCTCAAGCCGCTCGCGGCGACGACGCTCTTGGCGCCGGTGCCGCGCCCCGGCATCGTCCTCTCGCACGGCCGCGCCTACAACAGCCACCTCGCCGAGATGCAGAGCGAAGGCGAGAAGGAGCCGCATGCCTTCATGAAGAACGCCAACGCCATCATCGGCCCCGGCGCGCCCATCGTGCTGCCGCCGCAATGCCCGGCGATGGTCGATCTCGAGGGCGAGTTCTCGATCGTGTTCGGCGCCCCCTGCCACAATCTCGCGGCATCCGAGGTGATGGCGACGGTTGCCGGCTACACGCTCATCAACGACGTCTCGGCGCGCGACTGGGTCGAGAATTTCCGCGCCACGCGCGATCCCGACCTGAACCGCATGGGCAAGCAGCTTCCGGGCTTCTGCCCGATGGGGCCGGTGATCGCGACCAAGGACGAGATCCCCGACCCGCACGACGTGCGCATGGTGACGACGCTCGGCGGCAAGGTGATGCAGGACGCGCATACGTCGGACCTGATCTGGCGCATTCCCGATCTCATCGCGTTCTTCGCGCGCTGGTACCGTTTCCTGCCGGGCGACGTGCTGACGACGGGCTCGCCCGCGGGCGTGGGCTTTGGCCGCAAGCCCAAGGTCTTCATGCAGCCAGGCGACACCGTCACGGTCACGGTCGACCGCATCGGCACACTCGCCAATCCGGTGCGCGCCGCCGCCTGAGGACTCAGCGCTTTTCCGCCACCATGTCGATGAGCGCCGACATGCCGCTGTGGCCCGCGCCCTCGGCGATCGCGTCGTCATGCGCGCTGAGGTGCAGGATGTTCATGCCGACGAAGGTGCGCCGCAGAAATTCCTCGGTGTACATGTTCTCGACAACGGGCGGCCCGCCGGTCTTGTAGGCGAGCTGCTCCGGCCGATAGCCCTGCAACAGCAAAAGCCCGCCGCGCTTCAGCGATGCGACAAGCGCGGCAAAGATCGCCTCGCGCTCGGGCGAGGGCGCGAACTGGATCATGATGGCGGCGACGATGTCGTAGCGCTCGGGCTCGGCGCGCCACTGGCGCAGATCGGCCAGCTCGGTGCGGAGCCTCACGCCGAACCGCGCCGCGAGCTTCTGCGCCTTCGCCTGCGCCGCGGGCGAGAAGTCGAGCGCGGTCACGTCGAGCCCCTGGCGCGCAAGCCAGACGCCGTTGCGCCCTTCGCCGTCGGCCGGGACGAGGGCCTTCTGTCCGGGCTTCAAGCGATGCGCCTGCGCTGTGAGGAACAGGTTGGGCTCGGTGCCGAAAACATAGTCGGGTGCGGAGAAGCGCTCGTTCCAGCGCTGATATTCGGGATCGTTCGCCGTCATCGTGATTCCAGTGTGCTAGGGTCGATGGGCCAGAGAGGGAAGCGCCATGGACAAGGAAGTCATCAAGGCCGACGTACCCGAAACCAGCGGGCCATTCAACATGTGCGTGCGCTATGGCGACATGTTCTTCATCTCCGGCCTGCCGCCGTTCGAGGAGGACTATTGCGCCAAGCTGCGCGCGGCGCGGGCGGCGGGGCAGCCGATCCCGCCCTTCCCCAACATTTCGTTCGAGCGCCAGGTCGAGATCGTCATGGACCACATGAAGAAGCTCGTCGAGGCGGCGGGCTCGAACATGGATTGCCTCCTGAAGGTGATCGTCTGGATGAAGGACCAGACGCAGCAGGAGAGCTTCGACCGCATCTATCGCCGCTATTTCACGAGTACCGCAACGCTGCCGGCGCGCACCCGCATGCAGGCCGGCCGCACGCCGATGGATTGCGGCCTCGAAATCGAGGCGATCGGCTATGTGCCGAAACGCTAGCGCGCGCCCGGCCCCGCGACGGGATTGCTGAGCGTGCCGATGCCGGCGGCGGTGACGGCGACGGTGTCGCCGGCGCGCAGGAACACCTTCGGATCGCGGCCATAGCCCACGCCCGCGGGCGAGCCGGTGGTGATGACGTCGCCCGGCCGCAGCAAATAGAAGTACGAGTAGTAGGCGATGAGCTGCGCCACGTTGAAGACGAGATCGCTGGTATTGGTGGATTGCATCACCTGGCCGTTGACGCGCGTCTCGAGCGCCACATCGTGCGGGTCGGGGATCGCGTCCTTCGTGACGAAGGCCGGGCCCATCGGGCAGAAGGTCGGGAACTGCTTGCCGAGAAGGTTTTTCTCCCACGCCATGATCGGGCCCATCGTGCCGGACGATTTGGCGATGGGCGCGACCCAGTCGCGCGCCGACACGTCGTTGACGAGCGTATAGCCCGCGACGTGATCGAGCGCGTCCTTCGCGCTGACGGCGTGGGTGGGCTTGCCGATCACGGCGCAGAACTCGCCCTCCCAGTCGACCATGTCGGGGTTCGACGCCGGCAGGCGGATCGCCGCGCCCGGGCCGATGATGGCGGCGACGTTCTTCGCGAAATGCGCCGGATTCTCGGGCGTCGCCGACTTCATCTCCTTCAAGTGCGCGTGGTAATTCATGCCGCAGGAGAGCACGAAGCCGGGATCGAGGATCGGCGCCAGAAGCTGCGCCTTCTCGCGCGGGACGAGCGCGCCCTCTTCGCGCAAGCGCCCGGCGAGCGCGGCAGTGCCGCCCACCTGATCGACGATGCGCCGGAGCGCCGCCATGGCTTCCTCGCCGCTCGCGATGATGCCGCGCACCGAGTGCGGCAGCGTTCGCGCCGCCGGCACGGCCGCGTCGCTGGCGCCCAGGTCCAGAATCTCGCTGCCGATGCCGACGGCGGCGCGGGCAGGTCCGCTTGCGTTCGTGATGGTGTAGAGATGCATCGCTCCCTCTCAGCCGACGCGGCGGAAGCCGCGCGGGAAATTGTGCATGGACTTTGCGCCCTCATCGGTCACGAGCACAAGCTGGCCCGTCTGCACGCCGGCGCGATCGTCGCGCGTGATAACGTTGGGCTGGATCACCATCATCATGCCGGGCTCGAGCGCGAAATCGGGAATGGGGCCGGACGGCCGGCTCTTCGAGCCCAGCACCGGCGGCAGATACCCCCCGCCATAGCCGTGCACGATGTCGTCGTTGGTGGTGAAGCCGCGCTCCTCGATGACGCGCGCGGCGGCAACGAGATCGGCCGGCTTCGCGCCGGGGCGGACGGCGGCGAAGATCGCGTCGAACGCCGCATCGGCGCACGCATGCAGATCGCGGTAGAGCTGCGTCGGCTCGGCGCCGACGGCAAAGCTGCGCAGCACCTGCCCCGAATGGTCCCAGAAGGCGCCGCTGATCTCGGTGGTGACGACGTCGCCCGCCTGGACGCGCCGCGTCGAGGGATATTGCGCCGGCACGGGAAGGTGCGGATCGCCCATGGGCGTGACGCCGATGAAATGGATGACGTTGCCGCCGCCATAGGGCAGCCAGGCGCCTTCGATGATGGCGCCCAGTTCGCGCTCGCTGAGCCCCGGGCGCAGATTGCGCTCGAGCGCCCCGATGCCGAGATCGCAGAAATGCGCGCCGATGCGGTACCAGAGGATCTCCTCGGCCGACTTCACCATGCGCAGGCGGATATAAGGCTGGTTCAGATCCTTGATGCGGCCGAACGCGTTTGTGAGCGCCTCGTGCCCGCGGAAGCCCAAGGGGCCGATGACGCCGACGCGGCCAGGCCTCGCGCCGCGGCGCTCGAGCTCGGCGATGGCGCAGCCGACCGCGGACTGGTCGCCCCATTCGACCTGCGCCTCGGCGAGCTTCCGCGCCTGGTTGATGTGGTTGTAGTAGTGGATATAAAGGCAGTCGCGCTTGCCCGGCGTGTGGACGCCCGCGGCCTCGGTCAGCACCGGCCATTGCGTGAGATACTGGATGATGTTGCCGGTCCGGTTCGCGCCGTAGATCAGCAGGTGATCGATTTCGGCTGCCGCCATCGCGGACGATATCGCGTCGCGCCGGCGCGCCATCTCGGCCGCCGAGAAGCGCGGAAACTCCGCCTCGACGATCGCGCGCAATTCGGGCGCGAGGCTTTCGGGCGCGAGCGGGCGCAGCGCTTCCGGCATGGTGGCTCCCTCGGGTCTGCTCGCGCCGATTAGGCTTCGTTCGCACCCGCTTGGCAAGACGGCGGTCTTGCAGGGACCGCGCGCCCGGCTAAGATCGTGCGCGATGAACTTGCAAACGAGGAGGGAGACTTATGGCCATTACGATGTATTCCGCGTCCGTGCCGGTGTTCGTGCAGCTTCTGGGCGGCTTGAAGGGCGTCCTCGAGAAGAGCGAGGCGGCGATCCAGGCGAAGAAGCTCGACGCCAACGTGGTCCTCAATTTGCGCCTTTACCCTGACATGTTCACGCTCGCGCGCCAGGTGCGCCAAGCGTCGGAGCATGCGCTGGGCGCCGGCCGCGCCGCGGGCGTCGAAGTGCCGAAACTCCCGGATCTCGACAACAGCTTCGAGGAGATGAAGTCGCGGATCGACAAGACCGTCGCGTTCTTGCAGACGCTGACGCCGGCGCAGCTCGACGGCAAGGACGAAACGCAGATCACCGTCCCCATGGGCGGCCAGCCGCGTCCCTTCAAGGCGCAGAACTATCTCTATCACCTGGCGATGCCGAACTTCTATTTCCACATCACCACGGCCTACAACATCCTGCGCGAGCTCGGCATCGAGATCGGCAAGCGCGATTTCATGGGCGCAATGCCGTCGTAGGATTTTCGCCAACCACCGTCGCCCCCGCGAAAGCGGGGGCCCAGGGCAAAGGCAGGTCGCTCGCCCTGGGTTCCCGCCTGCGCGGGAACGACGATCGAATGTGATTGGATCAGATCCTAATACGGGTGGTTGTCCACCTTATCGAAGGTCTGGATGCGCTTGTTGACGAGCTCGCCGGTGGCCTTGTCGCGCTCGATCTGGAAGATATAGACGGGCTGCACCACGTCGCGCGTTTGCGGGTTGATCGAGATCGGCCCGCGCGGCGTGTCGAAGGCGAGCGTCTTGAACACCGCCATCGCCTTGTCGCCGTCGATGGTGCCGCCGAGCTTCTGGATCACGCTGTAGATCGCCTCCATGCCGGAATAGGCCGAGGACGACATGAAATCGGGATGGAGCTCGGTGCCGAAATACTTCTTGTAGTCGGCGACGTATTTCTTGTTGAGCGGATTGTCGAGCGTCCAGGAATAGTTCTGCACGATATAGGCGCCGATCTCGCTGTCGCTCGTGCCGCGCGCCGCGGCGGGCGATTGCTGGAAGAGGTCGGTCGCCCCCAGAAGCTTCGTGCCGCCGGCCTGGAGCCCGGTCTGGACATAGAGCTTGGCGAATTCCTCGGACTGTTTTGTGCTGGCGAGGAAGAGGAAGATCGCCGCGGGCTTCTGGTCGGCGATGCGCTGGACATAGGGTGCGAAATCGAGCCCTTCGAGCGGCACGCCCATCTCGCCGACGATCGTGCCGCCGGCCGCGGTATAGGCCTTCTTGAAGCCGTCGCCGGCGGCGTGGCCCGCGACATAGTCGGAGACCACGACATAGCAGTTCTTGAAGCCCTTCTCGGCGACCCATTTGCCGAAGACGGTCTCGAGCGCCTCGAGCGTCGAGGAAACGCGCACGAAATAGGGCGACGTGCTGGTGATGCTCATGGTCGCCGCGTTCATGATGACGGCGGGCTTCTTCGCTTCGGTGATGAGCGGCGCCATCGCGAACGCGGTCGGACTGAAATCGATGCCGGCGATGAAATCGACCTTGTCGCGCACGATCAGCTCTTGCGCCAATTGCTTGGCGCGCTCGGCATTGGGGCCTGACTGGTCGCGCTTCAGGATCTCGATCTTCTTGCCGTCGACCGTGTCGCCATGCTCGCGGATAAAGGCGTCGACGCCGTTGCCGATCTGCTCGCCGAAATCGGCGAACTGGCCCGAGAACTGGTCGAGGAGGCCGATCTTGATCGTGCCGTCCGCGCGCGCGCCGGGCGCAAGCGCCATGCCGGCTATGAGTGCCGTCGACAGAAGCAGCGTGCCGCGAATCTTCATCCGATTTCCCCCCATTGTCTTGCGACGAGCATGCGGCGATTTCTGAGCCGCCGCAAGCGCGCGGATCAGCCCCAGATCGCGGCCGCCGCCTCCATCACGCGCGTAAGCTTCCGCTCCTCGTCGTCCCGCGTGAAGCGCGCGGTCGTGAAGGTGCTGGCGAAGCCGCATTGCGGACAAAGCCCGATCCGGTCCAGATCGACGAAGCGCGCCGCCTCCTCGACGCGGGCGCGCAGCGCATCGATCGGCTCGATCGCCGTCAGTTTCGTGCTGACGAGGCCGAGGATCGCCATCTTGGGCTTCGGCAGGAAGCGCAGCGGCGCGAAATCGCCGGCGCGCGGCGTGTCGTATTCGAGGAGATAGCCGTCGACGTCGAGCCGCGCGAAGACGCGCTCGGCGATCGGTTCATAGCCGCCCGACGCCATGCCCTGGCCGGTATTGCCGCGGCACATATGCATCGTCACCGTCATGCCGGCCGGACGCCCCTTCAGGATCGCGTTCACGGCATCGACGTAGAAATCGACATTCGCATCGGCGGATTCGCCGCGCGCCTCGACCCAGGCGCGGTTTTTGGGATCGCACAAGACCGGGATCGCGCATTCGTCGATCTGGAGATAGGTGCAGCCGAGCCGCGCGAGATCGGCCAGCTCCGCGCGATAGATCGCGACGATATCGGCCATGAATTCGTGCCGGTTGCGATAGACGCCGCGATCGAGCGTTGCGTCGCCCGCCTGGTGATGCGCCATCGACGGCGACGGGATGGTCGCCTTGGGGACGCCCTTGGCGAGCGGCTTGAACCACTCGAATTCCCCCGCGACGAGCGGCTTCGTGCGTTTGAGGCGCCCGCTGACGCGCGGCACGGGCCGCGTGTCGGTGACGGTGCCGTCGTCCTGCGTGAACTTGAACGTGCCGGCGATGGTCTCGCGCGCGAGGCCTTCGACCGATTCGCGAAAGACCAGCATCCATTGCTCGCGCCGGAACTCGCCGTCGGTGGTCGTCGGAAGGCCGAGCCGGTTCTGCATCGCGATGATGTCGCGGATAGAGGCGTCCTCGAGCGCCCGAAGCTCGGCCTGCGGCAGCTTCCCTTGCGACCACGCCTGGCGCGCGGCGCGAAGCCGCTCGGGCCGGACGAAGCTGCCGACATGCTCGGCGCGGAACGGCGGACGGGCGCGTTCGCTCATCGTGCGTCTCCCAAAAGCCCGCCCGCGCGGGCAAGCGCGCGCAAATGATGATCGGCGTCGCCGAACATCAGGTCGATCATCGCCAGCCGCTTCATGTAATGCCCCGCCTTGTATTCCATGGTCATGCCGATGCCGCCGTGAAGCTGGATCGCCTGCTGCGCGACGAAGCGCCCCGAGCGGCCGATCTGCACCTTCGCCGCGGCCATCGCGCGGGCGCGGCCGGCGGCGTCGGAATCGTCTGCCATCATGGTCGCGAAGAGCGTCATGCTGCGCGCCTGCTCCTCGGCGATGAGCATGTCGGTGGCGCGATGCTGGAGCGCCTGGAAGCTGCCGATCGGCACGCCGAACTGGCGCCGCGTCTTCAGATACTCGACGGTGAGGCTCGTGAGCTCCGCCATCGCGCCGACGGCCTCGGCGGCAAGGGCGGCGATCGCGCTTTCGGCAACGCGCCGTAGGATGGGAAAGCCGGCGCCGGGCGTGCCGATCGCATCCTCGTCGCCGACGCGCACCGCGGCGAGCGTCACCTCGGCCGCGCGCATCGCATCCTGCGTCGGATAGGGCCGGCGCGAAACGCCGGGCGTGCTCGCATCGACGAGAAAGAGGGCGATGCCGTTCTCCTCGCGCGGGGCCCCCTCAACCCGCGCCGAGACCACCAGGCGATCGGCCGCGTCGCCATGCAGCACGAGCGTCTTTTCGCCGTCGATGCGCCATCCGGTCCCGTCGCGCCGCGCGGTCGTTGCGACGCAGGCGAGGTCGTAGCGCGCCTCGCGCTCGGCGTGGGCCAACGCCAGGATGGTCTTGCCCTGCGCCACCGCCGGCACGAGCGCGGCCAACTGCCGCGCGCTCGCGCCATGGCGCAGCGCGCCGCCCGCCAGCACCACGGTTGCGAGATAGGGCTCGACCGCAAGCGCGCGCCCCATCGTCTCCATCACGATCATGGTCTCGACAGCGCCGCCGCCGAAGCCGCCGTGGTCCTCGGCGAAGGGCAGGCCCAAAAGCCCGAGCTCGGCATAGCGCGCCCACATCGCGCGGCTCCAGCCATCGGCGCTCGCGGCATAGGTCTTGCGCTGCTCGAAGCCGTAATGGTCGGCCATGAGGCGGCCGACGCTGTCCTTCAGCAGGCTTTGCTCCGGCGACAGGTCGAAATCCATCGCTCAGAGCCCCAGGATCGCCTTGGCGATGATGTTCTTCTGGATCTCGTTCGAGCCGCCATAGATCGAGATCTTGCGCCAGTTGAAATAGGTGGGCGCGATCGGCGCGGCCCAATCGGGCCCGACCGGCGGCTCGTTGGCGCCCTCCGTCTCGGGCGCATAGGGCAGCGCATAGGGGCCGACGATCTCGAGGAGCAGCTCCGACACCGCCTGCTGGATTTCCGCGCCCTTGATCTTGAGGATCGAGGAATAGGGATCGGGCTTGGTGCGGTCGCGCGAGCGCTCGGCCGCGACGACGCGAAGCTGCGTCATCTCGAGCGCCTTCAATTCGATCTCGAGCGCCGCGAGCTTTTCGCGAAAGCGCTCGTCCTCGATGAGCGGCTTGCCGCCGTCGTGCGTCACCGACGCAAGCTCGCGGATGCGGCGGATGCGCTCCTTGGAATAGCCCACGCGCGCGATGCCGGTGCGCTCGTTGCCGAGCAGGAACTTGGCGTAGTCCCAGCCCTTGTTCTCGGCGCCGACGCGGTTCTCGACCGGCACCTTGACGTCGTCGAAGAACACTTCGTTGACCTCGGCGCCGCCGTCGATCGTCACGATGGGCCTGACGGTGATGCCCTTCGTGCGCATATCGATCAGCAGGAAGGTGATGCCTTCCTGCTTCTTTCCTTGGCTGTCGGTGCGCACGAGGCAGAAGATCCAGTCGGCGTGCTGCGCCATCGTCGTCCAGATCTTCTGGCCGTTGACGACGTAGTGCTCGCCGTCGCGCTTGGCGGCTGTCTTGAGCGAGGCGAGATCGGAGCCGGCGCCCGGCTCGGAGAATCCCTGGCACCACCAATCGTCGAGATTGGCGATCCGCGGCAGGTAGCGGCGCTTCTGCTCCTCGCTGCCGAAGGCGACGATGACCGGCCCGACCATCATCACGCCGAACGGCAAGGGCGCCGGCGCCGGCGCCTGCTGCAGCTCGTCCTGGAAAATATATTGCTGCACCGGCGTCCAGCTCTGGCCGCCCCATTCGGCCGGCCAATGCGGCACGGCCCAGCCTTTCGCGTTGAGGATGCGCTGCCAGCGCACGATGTCGTCCTTCTCGAGGCGCCGGCCCTCGACCATCTTTTGCCGGATCGAGGCCGGCAATGAGTTGCGCATGAAGCTCCGCACGTCGTCGCGGAACGCGAGTTCGGCTGCTGTGAAGCGAAGGTCCATCTCCCCCTCACGCGATCTCGAACAGGCCGGCCGCGCCCTGGCCGCCGCCGATGCACATGGTGATGACGGCATAGCGCACGCCGCGGCGCTTGCCTTCGATAAGCGCGTGCCCGGTCATGCGCGCGCCGCTCATGCCGTAAGGGTGGCCGATCGCGATCGCGCCGCCATCGACATTGAGCCGCTCCATCGGAATGCCGAGCCGGTCGCGGCAATAGATCACCTGGCTCGCGAACGCCTCGTTCAGCTCCCAGAGCCCGATATCGTCGATCTTGAGCCCGTGGCGCTGCAACAGGCGCGGCACGGCGAAGACCGGGCCGATCCCCATCTCGTCGGGCGCGCAGCCGGCCACGGCGAGGCCGCGGAAGATGCCCATCGGCTTCAAGCCGCGCCGCGCCGCCTCCTTGTCCGACATGACGACCGAGGCCGAGGCGCCGTCCGAGAGCTGGCTCGCATTGCCGGCGGTGATGAATTCCGCATCGCCCCGCACCGGCTTCAGCTTGGCGAGGCCGGCGATCGTCGTGTCGGGCCGGTTGCCCTCGTCCTCTACGAGCGTCACGGTTTCCGTGTGCGTGGCGCCCGTGTCCTTGTCGGCGACGAGCTTCACCGTCGGCAGCGGCACGATCTCGTCCTTGAGGCGGCCTTCGCGCTGCGCCGCGGCTGTCCGAAGCTGGCTCACGAGCGCGTATTCGTCCTGGCGCTCGCGGCTCACGCCATAGCGGCGCGCCACGATGTCGGCGGTCTCGATCATCGGCATGTAGATCGCCGGTATGTTGGCGGCGAGCCACGGATCCTCGTAGTTGCTCTTGTTGAGGCTCGACTGCACCAGGCTGATCGATTCGAGCCCGCCCGCCACCGCGACCGGCACGCCGTCGACGATGACGCGCTGGGACGCGATCGCGATCGCCTGCAGGCCCGAGCTGCAAAAGCGGTTGACCGTCATCGCCGCCGCCGTCGCCGGCACGCCGGCGCGGAGCGCCGACTGGCGCGCGATGTTGCCGCCGGTGGCGCCTTCGGGGAGCGCGCAGCCCAGCACCACGTCCTCGATCGCGCCGGGCTCGATCCCGGCGCGCGCGACCGCAGTGCGGATGACGTGCCCGCCCATCTCGGCGCCGTGCGTCAGGTTGAAAGCGCCGCGCGCGGCGCGCCCGATGGGCGTGCGCGCGGTCGAGACGATGACGGCGTCAGTCATGTGTTGCCTCCTATTGTGCCGCTTCGGCCGCAGCGCCGGCCGCGGCGCGGCGTTCGTCCTCGGCGAGCTCGCGGCGCGAGACTTTTCCGACCGGCGTCTTCGGCAGGCTCGCGCGGAACGCGAGCGCCGCCGGCAGCTCGTGCCGGCCGAGCTTGTCGGCGAGGAATTGGCGCAAGTCCTCGAGCGTGAAAGTCTTCGCGCCGGGCTTCAGCGTGACGAACGCCTTGGCCGCCTCGCCGCGATATGGGTCGGCGATGGCGATCACGGCCGCTTCCTCGACCGCTGGATGCTCGAAGATCGCGTCCTCGATCACGCGCGGATAGACGTTGAACCCGCCCGAGATGATCATGTCCTTCTTGCGGTCGAGCAGATAGAAGAACCCGTCCGCGTCCATCCGGCCGATATCGCCGGTGAGGAGGAACCCGTCGGCGAACGCGGCGGCGTTTTCCTCGGGCCGGTTCCAATATCCCTTGGTGACGTTCGGCCCCTTGACGCGCAGCTCGCCGGTTTCGCCGGGCGCGAGCACGCGGCGCGCATCGTCGAGCGCGACGACTTCGAGCATCACCCCTGGCAGCGGCACGCCGATCGTGCCGGGCCGGTCGCAGCCGGGCGGAATGGCGGTGCCGGCGGGCGAGGTCTCGGTCATGCCCCAGCCGCCGCCGAGCCGCTTGCCGGTGAGGCGCTCGATGCGGTCGGCCACTTCGGGCGGGAGCGGTGCCGCGCCCGAGCTCGGCACGCGCAGCGAGCTCAAATCGCGCGTCTCGATGCCGGGGAGCGCCGCGAGCGCGATCCACATGGTGGGCACGCCGGGGAACACGGTCGCGCGCCTTTCCTCGATGTCGCGCACCGTTTCCGCGGCGTCGAACCGCTCGCGCAGCAGGATGAGGTTGCCGAGCGCAAGCTGGCGCAGCAGCACGCAGGTGAGCCCGTAGATATGAAAGAGCGGCAGGACGCAGATGACGCGCTCCTCGCCGGGATGATAGAGATCGGTCCCGCGCGTCCACGCATCGTAGATCGCGACCGCGGCGGTGAGGTTGGCGTGCGAGAGCAGCGCGCCCTTGGGCGTGCCGGTCGTGCCGCCGGTATATTGGATGAGGGCGATATCGTCCTCGCGCATGTCGGGCAGCGGCGGCGCGGGCGTTGGGTCGGCGAGAAGATCGCTGAACGGTGCGATGCGCGCATCCTCGCCGGGAGAGAGCGGCGCCGCGCCGAACCGGTCCTCGTCGCCCATGATGACGCGGTCGAGCAGGCCTTGTTCGAGCAGCTTCCGCGCCAGCGCCGGGAAGCCGCCGGCGTTGGTCGTCACCAGCGTGCGCGCGCCGCTGTCGGCGAGCTTCATCGCCAGGCTGCGCTCGGCATCGAGCGGCGAGAGCGGCACGATCGTGGCGCCCGCCTTGGCGGCGGCGAAGAGCGCCAGCGGCTGATAAGGCGTGTTGGGCAGATGGAGGGCGATCTTGGCGCCCGGTCCGATGCCGCGGCGCGCGAGCGATCCTGCCGCGCGGTCCACCATGCGGCCGAGCTCGGCATAGCGGATCTCGCGGCCGCGAAACTCGAGCGCCGGCTTTGCCCCGAACGCGGCGGCGCGGTCGATGAGCCGCCCGAGCGTCGCGGTCGCGATCGGCGCGTCCCAGCGCAGGCCCGGCGGATAGGATTTTTCCCAGGGGCGAGGCCCGACGCCCGCCATCCCTTACCTCGCTGTCACGAGCGCCGAGAGTATAGTATTTTTGACGGCGCAAGAAGCTGGCCCATGACTGGCACCCCACGGAGGAACGGATGAAGATTCTGCACGCGCTCACGATTTCGGCGGCGCTCGGCCTCGCCGTCGCGACGCCGGCATTGGCCCAGAAACATTACGATCCCGGCGCTTCCGATACCGAGATCAAGATCGGCAACATCATGTCCTATAGCGGCCCCGCCTCGGCTTACGGCGTGATCGGCAAGACCGAGGCCGCCTATTTCACCATGATCAACGCCGAGGGCGGCATCAACGGGCGCAAGATCGATTTCATCTCCTACGACGACGGCTATCAGCCGCCCAAGGCGGTGGAGCAGGCGCGCCGCCTCGTCGAGAGCGACCAGGTGCTGCTCATCTTCCAGAGCCTCGGCACGCCGTCCAATTCGGCGATCCACGCCTACATGAACGAAAAGCACGTGCCACAGCTCTTCCCCGCGACCGGCGCCACCAAATGGGCCGATCCCGAGCACTTCCCCTGGACCATGGGCTGGCAGCCCAACTACCAGACCGAGGCGCACATCTATGCGAAATACATCCTCGAGCATTATCCGAATGCCAAGATCGGCGTGCTCTATCAGAACGACGATTACGGCAAGGACCTCTTGAAGGGCCTGACCGACGGGCTCGGCGACAAGGCGAAATCGATGATCGTCTCCGCGGCGAGCTACGAGGTCACCGATCCGACCGTCGAGCAGCAGGTCATCCAGCTCAAATCATCGGGCGCGGACGTGGTCCTGTCGTTCGCCACGCCCAAGGCCGAGGCGCAGAACCTGCGCAAGATGGGCGAGCTCGGCTGGCATCCGGTGCACATCATCAACAACGTCGCCAACAGCATCGGCGCGGTGCTGACGCCGGCGGGACCGGACAACGCCAAGGACGCGCTCTCGACCGCCTACTACAAGGAGCCGACCGATCCGCAATGGCAGAACGGCGCCGACTACAAGGCGTGGGCCGCGTTCATGAACAAGTATTATGCGGACGGCGACAAGTCGAACAATTTCACGGTCTACGGCTACATCGTCTCGCAGCTCGTGACGCAGGTGCTGAAGCAGTGCGGCGACGATCTGACGCGCGCCAACGTCATGAAGCAGGCGGCGAACCTGCATGACGTGAAGCTCGCCATGCTGCTGCCCGGGATCACCGCCAACACCAGCCCGACCGACTTCAGCCCCTTGAAGCAGATGCAGATGGAGCGCTTCGACGGCAAGGCCTGGAACCTGTTCGGCCCGGTCATCAGCGGCGGCGCGGGGTCGTAAGGCCTATTTCGTCGCCCCTGCGAAAGCAGGGGCCCAGGGCAACGGCACGTCGCTCGCCCTGGGTCCCCGCTTCGCGCGGGGACGACGGGGAACCTCAATCCGCCAGCGGGTCCGGGCGGAGCTGGAAGTGGAAGACGAGCGGCGTCGAGCCCTTGCCGCCTTCCTTGAGCCACGGCACGCGGTCGCCGTTCGTGGTCCACAGGCCGCGGCCCTTCCAGCCGGCGTTCGGGTCGTCGATGCGCCCGTCGAGCCCCTTGGCGTAGAAGCTCAGCGGATAGGGCACGCGCAGCACGACCCACTTGCCGTCCTTCAAGGCGAGCAGCGCGTCGTTCTCGTTCCCGGTCGAGATCGGCACGTCGTTGCCCAGGCCCAGCGTGTTGTGCTGATCGACCCAGCTGTAATAGCTCGCCTCGGCGCTGTTCTTGCCGATGCCGGCGAAGCCGGGGCCCGGATACTGGTAGAACGACCAGCCCTCCTTGCATTGGTCGCCGGTGGCGTTGGGGCCGTTCAGCGGCTCCTTGCACTTTCTCCGGTCGAAGCTGCCGAGCTGGCCGCTGCCGAGCGACACCCACACCACGCCCTTGCTGTCGATGTCGCCGCCGCGCGGCGCGAAGCCCGGCATCGGCACCTTGAAGAACTCGGTCAAGGCGGTGTGCACCGGATCGGCGCCGGGCGCGACGCGCACGATGCCGCCGGCACCGCCGAAGATGTTGACGGTGGCCCAGACCGAGCCGTCGGCCGGGTTCGGCATGATGGCATAGGCGCCCGAGCCGGCGATGCGCTTGTCCTTCGCCGGATCGGCCGGCTGGTTCGGCTCGACATAGCCGTCGCGCTTGCCGTTGCCCTCGGTGTCGAGCACGTAGGGGGTCCAGCCCTGCGCCTCTTCGGCGGCTTTCTCGGCATCGCCCGTCGCGGCCAGCACCTCGTCGAACTTCTTGACGTTGAGCCAGCCCATCACCGGCCCGCCGCCGCTCGTCCACAGCGTGTCGTCGGCGTCGAAGCCGAATTGCAGATGATGGTCCTCGAAGCAGGTATCGACGAAAATCATCTTCATCGTCTTCGGGTCGAGCATCGCGAGCTGGCGATGGCTTTGCTGGAGCGGGAAGGCCTGCGCCGAGGGCAAGCGTCGAGCCTTGCTTGCAGAACGCGGGCTCGTTCGCCGGCGCGCGCACCGCCGCGGTCAGCCAGAGGCGCCCCTTATCGTCGAACATGTCGTTGTGGTTGTTGATCTGCTGGCTCCAGATTTGCTGGTCGCCCCAATAGGCCGACGGCATCATCGGCTTCAAATCCGCGGCATGGCCGGGGCCGAGGGATTCCGGCATGTCGGCGTCGCGCACCGGCGCCTTGAACGAGCTCACCGTGTTGGTCTTCGGGTCGAGGATCGGCAGATCCTCGGTGCTGTACTCGGTCGAGCCGAAGATCGGCCCATAGGCATTCACCGTGGGATTGCGCTTGTCGGTCGAGATCTCGTCGTGGAGATACATATGCTCGCTGCCCCACGCCCATTCGGTGATGACGACGTTGCGCTCGACACCCTGCGGCCGCGGCGGCTTCTCGTGCGGCAGCTCGCCCTTGGCGATGCGGTCGGTCCAGTCGGCGAGGTATTTGAACGGCACGCCGCCCAGATGGCCGGCGAGCGGGTTCACCATGGAGGGCGCCGCCTGGCCCGACTGGACGCGGCGCATCCAGGCGTCGAGCGACGACATCTTGCTGAACGCCGCCGGGATGGTGCGCGTCGCCTGCTGGCCGAGCTGGTGGCAGCCGACGCAGTCGCGGTTCTTCATCGTGGTGAGCCACTCGACCTGGGTGATGTCCTTGGGGATGTCGCTCGTGCCGCCGAACTCGCTTCGCGTCCGGAATCTTCAGCATCGAGTACCAGTAGATCGCCGGATAGTAGTGCGCCGCATCCGCCGCGCTCGGCGCCGGCACGGCTTCGAGATCGAGCCGCCGGCCCGGCGCGCCGCGCATCTTGGGCGAATCGACGAGGCCATAGCCCCGCACCCAGACGTAGTAGTCCGCCGTCGGCAGATCGGGCACGAGATAGCGGCCCTTGTCGTCGGTGACGACGATGCGCGTGAACTTGGTCGGAAGCTCGGTGGTCTCGGCGATGACCCAGACGCCGGCCTCGGGCCCGTGCGGGCTCGTCACCACGCCGCCGATGTCCTGCGCCCCGATATGGATCGCGTCGGCCGGCTTCTGCTGGGCGAGCGATGGCGGCGCGGCGGCTAAGGCGAGAGAGAAAGCGATGGCGGCGATGGCGAGGCCCGCTCGCGATGCGCGCATGGTCGTGCTCCCCTTCCTGCAACGAGGCCGTTCATTACGCGCGCCCGTTTTGCCGCGTGTCAATGGGACGCCTTGCGTCCGCCTCGCTTGCGGCCGCGCGGGCAACGCCGGATAGTCCAGGCCAAGGAGACGGGAATGGCAATGTCGCGACCGCTCAGCGCCGCCGACCTCGCGCGCATCCTCAAGGTCTATCTGCGCATCGTCGAGGAATTGCCGCCCGACACCGAGACCGGGTTCCTGGACGAGCAGGGCCACGTCCATTTCCTGGGCGATGTCGGCCAGAAGCTGCGCGCCTCGCGCGAGGCGGCGGGAAGCCTGGCGCGCATCCAAAAATCCGACGAGGGGAAACTCTAGTCCCGGCGATAAGGGAAGCAGCGCGCGCGGTCGAGCACGATCTGGAAATGCTGCGCCAGCGCCCGGATCGCGTCGGCGTGATCGATGTAAGGATCGACGTTGCGCGGGCCGACGATGATCGGCCGGAAGCTCTGCTCGTCGCGGCCGCGCGGCGGCAGCATCGCGGTGACGAGCGCCGTGCCATCATCGGCGCGCAGCGTCAGGAACAGCGGCATCTCGCGCTGCAAATGCGACTTCAGGCCGATCTCCTGCTCGATATAGATGCTCGAGGTCGGGTGATAGCTCTGGACCGCGCGCTCCTTCTCCTTGCGGAAATATTTCTCCACGGCGTGCTGCATCACGTCGGATTCCGTCGCGGCTTCGCTGTCGGTCTCGATGCCAAACCAGGTCTTGTGGCCCGGCGCGTCGCACACGTATCTCATTCATCCTCCACGAGCGGCGTTCTCCGACTTTCGATTCCGGCGGCCGCCTCTGTCAAGACGCAATCGCGTTAATTCTTTTGTGACAGCGCGCGGCGGCAGGCGGCGAGGAAGCCGTCGACTTCGTCCTCGCGCGTCATGAACGAGGCGACGAGGCGGATGACGTTCGCGTGCGCGCCGTTCCGGCGATAGAATTTGGCGCCCGCCGCCTCAAGCGCCGCGAGCGCCGCCTCCGGCAGCTCGACGAACACCTCGTTCGCCTCGGCCTTGAAGAGAAGCCGCGCGCCGGCGAGGCGCTCGAGCCCGGCGGCGAGGCGTGCCGCCATGCGGTTGGCGTGGCGCGCGTTGTCGAGCCACAAGCCGCCCTCGATATAGGCCTCGAGCTGGGCCGAGAGGAAACGCATCTTCGAGAACAGATGCCCGCCGCGCTTGCGGCGATAGGCGAGCTCCTCGCCCTTGCCCGGATCGAACAGGATGACCGCCTCGGCCGCCAATGCGCCGTTCTTGGTGGCGCCGAACGAGAGCGCATCGACGCCCGCGCGCCAGGTGAGGTCGGCGGGCGCGCAGTCGAGCGCCGCCACGGCGTTGGCGAAACGCGCGCCATCGACGTGAAGACCGAGCCGTTCCTGCCGCGCGAAGGATCCGAGCGCCGCGATCTCGTCCGGCCGGTAGACCGCGCCCGCCTCGGTCGTCTCGCTGATGCTGATGGCGGCGGGCTGCGCGTGATGGACGAAGCCGCGCACGCCCATCCGTTGCGCGATCGCCGCTGGCGTGATCTTGCCCGCTTCGCCCGGTACGGTCACGATCTTGGCGCCCGAGAAGAATTCGGGCGCGCCGCATTCGTCGACCGCGACATGCGCGTCCTCGTGGCTGAAGATCGCGCCCCAGGGCGGGCTCAGCGCGGCCAATGCCAACGCATTGGCGGCGGTCCCGGTCGCGACCGGAAAGACCGCCACCTCGTGCTCGAACAGCGCGCCAAGGCGCTCCTTGAGCCGCGCCGTGATCGCGTCGTTGCCATAGGGGGACTCGGTTCCCGAATTGGCGGCGGCGATGGCGTCGAGGATCGCGGGCGATGCTCCTGCGACATTGTCGCTGCGGAAATCCATGATCTTTACCCGACCGGCGGAACGCTCGGGGCGGCGGGGATGCGCGCGACGCGGTTCGCCTTGGCCGGCCGCGCCTCGCAATAGGCCCCGAACCGGCCGGAATAGACCACCCGGCCCCCCCTCGATAGTCCGGTGACGCCGGTGCGGTGGATGCGCATCGCCTTCATGTCAAAATGCCTCGAGCAGCGGTCCGAACCCGGCGATCTTATCGTCGATCCCCGACGCGCGCAGCGCATGCCAATAGATCGCCGTGTTGATGGCGACGACCGGCTTGCCGAGCCGCCGCGCCGCCGCGGGCGCGAGCCGCGCCATCGCCAGGTTCGTGCCGACCTGGATCACGGCGTCGATGTCGGGCCCATCCGCCGATGTCAGGGCCTCGTCGAGCTCGTCCTCGCTCACATGCGCGATCAGCACCGGGCTCCGGCATTTCAGCCCGACGATCTTCACCACCTCGAACCCGGCCTCGGCGAAGAACTGCGCGACGTTCTTGTCGCCGACCGGCCAATAGGGCGTGACCACGCCGATGCGCTTGGCGCCATGCCGCTTCAGCGCCAGCTCGCTCGCCTCGGCGCCCATTGATACCGGCAGGCCCGTATGCGCCTCGATCTCGGCCTTGAGCCTGCGCGAAATCTCGTAGCCGCCCCAGAACGTCTCGACCGAAATGCCGAGCACGATGCGGTCGGGCTCGGCCGTCATGACGCTGTCGACCGCCTCGATCTGGCCCGCGGCGATGTGACCGACGAGGCGCGCGAAATCGTCGTCGTTCTCGAGCGCCATGTTGGGGATGCGGATGCGGCTCACGTGATTGGTGACGCCCTTCACCCGCATGGCGTCGAATTCGGGCTGCACCGAGGTGTTGGTCGACGGAACGAGCACGCCGAACTTGGCCCGGTGCCCCAGCGAGTCCGTCACGCCATGCCTCCCGTTTTCTAAGCCCATGATAACAGGATTCTCTCGGCGCCACCGATGCTCTATAGGTTCCTCGACCCGTCGCGCCCGGGGCTGATTCCCGGCGTCCACGACAGGCGAAAAACGGCAGGGAGAAAACCGATGAAGCGGATCGTCGTCGTGGCCTTGGCGCTTGGCGCGCTCTCGATCGGCAGCGCCGCGGCCGATCCGGTGAAGCTGCGCATCGGCTATGTCGTGCCGGGCGCGGATTCGCCGCTCCTCATGTTCGACAAATCCGGCATCGCCAAGCACGAGGGCCAGAGCTACACGCTCGACACGATCCGCTTCCAGGGCACGCCGCCGATGATCACCGCGCTCGCCGCGGGCGAGATCGACATCGCGCCGCTTGCCTTCTCGACGCTCTCGCTCGCGGTGCAGAACGCCGGGATGAGCGACCTGCGCATCATCGCCGACGTGTTCCAGGACGGAGTGACCGGCTACTACACCAACGAATACATGGTGCTGAAGGATTCGCCGATCAAAACCGTCGAGGATTTGAAGGGCAAGATCGTGGTCTCGAACGGCGCCGGCAGCGCCGTCGACATGGCGATGCGCGCCATGCTCAAGAAGCACGGGCTCGTGGACAAGAAGAACGTGACCTTCGTCGAAGGCGCGTTTCCGAACATGAAGGCGATGCTCCAGGAGCACAAGGTCGACCTCATCAGCGGCGTGCGCCCGTTCACCGCCGATCCCGGCCTGCGCTCGATCGCCCGCACGCTCTTCACGCAGAAGGAGGCGATCGGCCGCTCGGAAATGATCATCGACACCGCGCGCGAAGGCTTCTTGCAGAAGAACAAGCAGGCGGTGGTCGATTACCTCGAGGATTCGCTGCGCGCGCTGCATTGGTATTCCGACCCGGCCCACCACGACGAGGTGGTGAAGATCGTCTCCGACTACACCAAGGCGCCGGCGGCGCTCTATCAGGGCTGGCTCTTCACCAAGGGCGGCGATTTCTACCACGACCCCAACGGCAATCCCGACCTGCCGGCGCTCCAGGGCAATATCGAATTGCAGCGCAGCCTGGGCTTCCTGAAGGGCGACCTCGACGCCAAGAAACTCGCCGACCTCTCCTTCGTCGAGGAGGCGGCGAAGAAGGCGCGATGAGCGCCGCCGCCGCCGCCGCCCCGAGCCAAGCGCGCGTCTGGGCGGATGCGGCGCCCAAGGCGGGCGGCGCGCGGGCCGAGGACGAGGCGCGCTTCTCGCGTTTTTGGCGCGACGGCCAGGTTCTTCTCGCCGAGCTTCCGGCGAAGCCGCGGCGCAACGCCGCCGAGGCGGCGACCGCGGCGCTCGTCCTTGCCGCCGGCCGCGCCGCGCGCGAGCGCTATCTCGCGCGCCACGCCAGCGCCCTCTATGACGACCTAACCGCGTCGCGCACGCGCTTCATCCGCGTCGAGGAGCTGGTGCACGAGGCCGCGCGCCGCGTCCCGGGCCTGGCGCCGTCCGCCGCCGAGCTCGCCGCCGAAAGCGGGCTGCTCCAGAGCGAG
This sequence comes from uncultured Alphaproteobacteria bacterium, assembly GCA_963729295.1. GTDB lineage: Bacteria > Pseudomonadota > Alphaproteobacteria > ATCC43930 > CGMCC-115725 > DATJLY01. The sequence continues at coordinate 281,450 of CAVSNJ010000025.1, read as the reverse complement.
AAGGACGGCATCGAGATCGATCACGGGATCCTGCTGAGTGCCTTCCTTGCCGCTCCCGAGGCGGGACTGCATCTCTGCCACGCGATGCTGCTGCCGCGTGAGGACTCGCACGAGCGTGCGCGCGAGTTCGCGGCCACCGGCCGGCTCGATCTCGGCACGGCGCTGGTCGAGCGGCGCGGCCGCGCGGTGCACGTGACGATGAACAACCCGCGCTTCTTGAACGCCGAGGACGAGACGACGCTCGACGCGCTCGAAGGCGCGGTCGATGTGGCGACGCTCGATCCCGGAAGCGACATCGCCGTCCTGCGCGGCGCCGAAGTGCCGCATCCGAAATGGCGCGGCCGCCGCGTCTTCAACGCCGGCATCAACTTGACGCATCTCTATCGCGGCAAGATCTCGTTCGTGTGGTTCCTGAAGCGCGACATGGGGGTCGTCAACAAATTCTGCCGCGGCGTGGCGCTGGCGGACAAAAGCCCGGACGAGCTCGCGGGCGGCACGATCGAGAAGCCGTGGCTCGCCGCGGTCGATGCCTTCGCGATCGGCGGCGGCTGCCAGCTTCTCCTGGCGATGGACCATGTCGTGGCCGCAAGCGATGCCTATATGACCTTGCCGGCGCGCAAGGAAGGCATCATCCCCGGCGCCGCCAATTTGCGCCTCGCGCGCTTCACCGGCGACCGCCTCGCGCGCCAGGCGATCCTGATGGAGCGCCGCTTCGACTGCGACAGCGCCGAGGGCCGCCTCATCTGCGACAAAGTGGTCGCTTCCGGAGAAATGACGGCAGAAATAGACCGGGTCGTCGCCGATTTCACCCAGTCGGGCGTCGTCTCCGCCGCCGGCAACCGCCGCGCGCTGCGCGTGGCGCTCGAGCCGCTCGACCTCTTCCGCCGCTACATGGCCGTCTATGCCAGGGAGCAGGCGCTCTGCCATTTCAGCCCGGCGCTCATCGCCAATCTCGAGCGCAACTGGAACGCGGCGCAGCGCAAGGAATAGTCAGCGCTTCGGCCTGAGATCGACGACGCGCCTCGCCTTGCCGGCCGAGCGCTCGATCGCGCCGGGGGCCTCGGCGGAAACCTCGACGCTGATGCCGATGAGCGCCTTGATCCGGTGCGCGAGATTTTCCGCCGCCGCGCCCCGCGCGGCAGGCTCGGCCGAATCGACGCGCGCCTCGACCTTGACGCGCATCGCATCGAGCCGGCCCTCGCGCGTCACCTCGAGCACGAAATGCGGCGCAAGCCGGCGGTCTTCGAGGATCAGCTCCTCGATCTGCGTCGGAAAGACGTTGACGCCGCGCAGGATGATCATGTCGTCGCTGCGGCCGGTGATCTTCTCGATGCGCCGCATGGTGCGCGCCGTGCCGGGCAGCAGCCGCGTCAGGTCGCGCGTGCGATAGCGCACGACCGGCATCGCCTCCTTGGTCAGCGAGGTCAGCACCAGCTCGCCGCGCTCGCCGTCGGGGAGCGCGCGGCCCGTCGCCGGATCGACGATCTCGGGGAAAAAATGATCCTCCCAGACATGGAGCCCGTCCTTCGTCTCGACGCACTCCTGGGCGACGCCCGGGCCGATCACCTCGGAGAGGCCGTACATATCGACGGCGTCCATGTCGAACGCGTCCTCGATTTCGGCGCGCATCGCGTTGGTCCAGGGCTCGGCACCGAGGATGCCGATCTCGAGCGAGGATGCGCGCGGGTCGAGTTTCTGGGCGCGATACTCGTCCAGGATCGCCAGCATGTAGGACGGAGTCACCATGATGATCTCGGGCGCGAAATCGGCGATGAGGCGCACCTGCCGCTCGGTCATGCCGCCCGAGACGGGGATCACGGTGCAGTTGAGCCGCTCGGCGCCGTAATGCGCGCCGAGCCCGCCGGTGAAGAGGCCATAGCCGTAGGCGACATGCACCTTCATGCCGGCGCGCCCGCCGGCGGCGCGGATGCTGCGCGCCATGAGATCGGACCAGATGTCGAGGTCGCGCGCCGTGTAGCCGACGACCGTGGGCTTCCCCGTCGTGCCCGACGAGGCGTGGATGCGGTTGATGCGCGCCTGCGGCACGGCGAAGAGGCCGAAGGGATAGTTGGCGCGCAGATCGTCCTTGGTGGTGAACGGGAATTTCCGGATGTCTGCGAGCTCGCGCACATCGTCGGGATGGATTTGCGCCGTCGCGAATTTCTGCCGGTAATGCGGCACGTTCGCATAAGCATGCGCGAGCGTCGTCTTGAGCCGCGCGAGCTGCAAGGCGTGAAGCTCGTCGCGCGAGGCGAACTCGATCGCCTCGAGCTCGTTCCGTGGCGGCGCGTGGCCGAAGCGCTTGCCCATGTCATCCTCCCCGCCGTCATGCTAATCCGGATCGCAATCCTTGTCGTCGTCCCCGCATTTCGCGGGAGCGACGCATTTTGCTGACGGGGGCGAGGCACCATCTTGGACGAGGCGCGGCCGGAGATACGGCAGGAACCGATCTTCCGCACCGAGGAGGAGCCGCGGCTCAGGCTCCTCATCCCGCTCGTTTGCGCCTGCTCGCTCTTCATGGAGAGCCTCGACCAGACCATCATCGCGACGTCCTTGCCGCAGATCGCGGCGAGCCTCGGCGAAAGTCCGCTCAGACTCAATCTCGCCATCACGTCATATCTTCTGAGCCTCGCCGTCTTCATTCCGGTGAGCGGCTGGATCGCCGACCGGTTCGGCGCGCGCACCGTCTTTGGCGCGGCGGTCGCGGTCTTCACCGTTTCGTCGGCGCTGTGCGGCGCGTCGAACTCGCTCGGGATGCTGGTCGCCATGCGCGTCCTGCAAGGCGTCGGCGGCGCACTCATGAACCCGGTGGGCCGGCTCGTCATGCTGAAATCCTTCCCGCGCAGCCAGGTCGTGGTGGCGATGGGCTACGTGATGATGCCGGCGATGATCGGCCCGGCGCTCGGGCCCTTGGTCGGCGGCTTCCTCACGACCTATGCGTCGTGGCGCTGGATTTTCTACATCAACGTGCCGGTCGGATTCCTCGGCATCGCGCTGGCGGTGCGCTACTTCGACAATTTCCGCGAGAAGAATCTCGCGCGCTTCGATGTCCCCGGCTTCGTGCTCGTCGCCATCGGCCTGGCCTCGACCCAGCTCGCGCTCGAATTCGCAGGCCGCGCGCATGTATCGAACGCGGTCGAGCTCCTGATCGTCGCGCTCGCCGCGGGGTTCCTCGGCGCGTACTGGTTCTACGCGCAACGCACGCACGACCCGGTCATCGATCTCACCCTCTTCTCGATCCGGACGTTCCGCATCGGCAATGTCGGCGGCACCTTATGCCGCATCGGCTATGGCTCGACGCCGTTCCTGCTGCCGCTCCTGCTGCAGCTCGCGCTCGGATTCTCGGCCTTCAAGTCGGGCCTCTTCACCTCGTTGACCGCCGTCTCGTCGGTCGGCATGCGCATCGTCACGCCGCGCATCCTGCGCGCTCACGGCTTTCGCAGGGTCCTTTTGCTCAATGGCGCGATCGTCGCGGCGCTGATGATGAGCCTCGCGCTCATCACCGGCTCGACGCCCTATTGGGCGCTCGCCGCGCTGCTGCTGCTGCTCGGCTTCTTCCGCTCGCTCATGTACACGGCGCTGTCGAGCCTCGGCTACGCCGATCTGGCGGGCGCGCGCATCAGCCCCGGCTCGAGCCTCTCGAGCGTTATGCAGCAGCTCTCGAACAGTTTCGGCATCGCCATCAGCGCGACGCTCCTCGGCATCTTCGCCGGACAGGCGGACAGCCCGCCGCAAATCGACTTCGCCGCGGTCTTTCTCGTGATGGTGCTGTTCCCCCTGGCGGCGATGCTGTCGTTCGTGCGCCTGACGCCGGCCGATGGCGCGCTGATGAGCGGCCACCGCGCGGGCAAGCCCGCGCCCTAGAGTTCGATCCATTCAGGTTGAAACATCCTTCCGTCGCCCCCGCGAAAGCGGGGGCCCAGGGCAACGGTACGTCGCTCGCCCTGGGTTCCCGCGTGCGCGGGAACGACGATTCAAAATGACTGGACCGGACTCTAGGCGGCCGCGAGCGCCTGATCGAGATCGGCGATGATGTCGTCGATATGCTCGATCCCGACCGAGAGCCGCACATAGCCTTCGGTGACGCCCGTTTTCACCTGTTCCTCGGGCGTCAACTGCGAATGCGTCGTCGATGCCGGATGGATCGCGAGCGAGCGCACGTCGCCGATATTCGCGACGTGATAGAACATCTTGAGCGCATCGATGAATTTCCGGCCGGCCTCGCGCCCCGCTTTCAGCTCGAATCCGACGAGTCCGCCATAGCCGCCCTTGAGATAGGTGTCCGCGCGGCGCTTCATCTCGCCGGTCATGGCGCCCGGGAAGATGATCTTGGCGATCTTCGGATGGCGCGCCAGGTGCTCCGCGACGGCCGATGCGTTGGCGCAATGCTGGCGCATGCGCAGCGCCACGGTCTCGAGCCCCTGGATGGTGAGGAAGGCATTGAACGGCGAGATGGCGGCGCCGATGTCGCGCAGCAAGGTCACGCGCGCCTTGATGATGTAAGCGACGGGGCCCAGCGGCTTCACCGCCTGCGTCCACACCGCGCCGTGATAGCTCGGATCGGGCGTGTTGAGCATGGGGAAGCGGCTTGCGTGCTTCTCCCAATCGAAATTGCCGCCATCCACCAGAACGCCGCCGATCGAATTGCCGTGGCCGCCGATATATTTCGTGGTCGAGTGCACGATGATCGCCGCGCCATGCTTCAGCGGCTGGCACAGCACCGGGCAGGCGGTGTTGTCCATGATGAGCGGCACGCCCTGATCGCGCCCGATTTTGGCGACCTCGGCGATGGGAAACACCGTGAGCTTCGGGTTGGGCAGTGTCTCGGCGTAATAGCATTTCGTGCGCGCATCCGTGGCGCGCGCAAAACTCTGCGGATCGGCCGGATCGACGAAGCGGCACTCGATGCCCATGGTGCTCATCGTGTTCTGGAAGAGATTCCAGGTGCCGCCATAGATGTCGGTGGAGCTCACGAAATTGTCGCCGGCGTGGCAGATGTTCTGCACGGCGAAGAGCGAAGCCGCCTGGCCCGATGCCAATGCCAGCGCGGCAACGCCCCCTTCGAGCGCCGCGACGCGCTCCTCGAGCACGGCCTGCGTCGGGTTCATGATCCGCGTGTAGATGTTGCCGAACTCTTTCAGTGCGAAGAGATTCCCGGCGTGCTCGGTCGAGTTGAACTGATACGAGGTCGTCTGATAAATCGGCACCGCGACCGCGGTCGTCGTCGGGTCGGACCGGTAGCCGGCGTGAAGCGCGATGGTTTCCGGATGCTGGCTGCTCGTCGGCATGTGTCTCCCCTTTTTTTACGTGAGAGCGAAGTACGACGGCAAAGCGGCGCGCGCGGCTCAGAAGAACGGGTCGGACGGCGGCCCGCCGAGCATCACCTGGCCGTAATTGATAGCCGGCATGTCCCATCCGGCGACGATATGGCCCGAAAGCGCCGTGAGGTCGCGCAGCGCGCGCTGCACCGGGCCCTGCTCGAAGATGCCGCCGCCGCCTTGCGCGCCGAGCAGAATCTCGGTCGCGCGTTTCGCGAGCTGCACGGCATAGCCTTGGTCGCGCCGGCTGCGCACGCGAAACTCGAGCGACATCGTCGCGCCCGCCATGGCCTTGTCGATCGTCTCCGTGAGCGAGCGCGTGTAGAGCAGCTCGGCCGCGTCCGCCAAGGCCGACGCTTCGGCGAGGCGAAGCTGCACGTTCGCCTTCCGCGCCAGCGCCGAATGGTCGGATTTCGAGGCGCGCGTCTTCATCTCCTCGATGAAGGCCTCGCACGCCCCCTTCGCCATGCCGGGCGCCGCCGAGGAGATGCAGAACGGAAAGAGAGCCCATACGGGCGCCTTATAGAGCGGCGCCGGGTGGATTTTAGTGCCCGGCGTCGTCCCGGTCATGAAGTCGGAGTTCCGCACCATGCGGTGCTCGGGCACGAACAAATCCTCGCAGGCGCAGCTCTTGCTGCCGGTGCCGGACAGGCCCATGACGTGCCAGTCGTCGATCACCGTCACATCGGATTTCGGCACGAGCAGGAAGCGGATGTCCGGGATCGGCGGATCCTGGCTCAGCATCCCGGCGATCGCGGCGAGCAGCATCCACTGCGCATGATCGATACCGCTGCAAAACGACCACTTGCCGCTGAGCTTGTAGCCGCCCGGGGCCGGCGTGAGGCGGCCCGAGGGCGCGAAGCTCGATGCGCTCAAGGTTCGGTCGTTCGCCCAGTATTCCTGCTGCGCCTTTTCTTCGAAATAGGCCATGAAAAGGTCGTGGACGCCCATCACCGTCCACACCCAGGCGGCCGAGCCGCAGCCCTTCGACAGCACCGAGGCGATCCCGAACACGATATCGGCGCGCACCTCCGGCCCGCCGAATTTCTTGGGCTTCAGGAGGTACCAGAGGTCGTTGTCCCAGAAATCCTTGAGCGTCTCGGGCGCGGCCTGGCGCGCGCGGTTCGTTGCCACCGAACGCTCCCTGAGCCGCGGCAGGAGAGATGTCGCACGCTCGGTCAGCGCGTCCCGCGCATAATGCGCATCGTTTTTCGCCGCCATGTCGCCCTCCCGGTTGAACCCGTGCTTTGCCCTGGAGTATAGCATCGGACGAAACTTTTGCTCATGCCGGAACCGCTCCAAAAAATCGTAAGTCGCTATTACGGGGACGAGTGCCGCATCCTCGAGCATCGCCGTACGCGCGTGCAGTCGCTGTTCGTGATCGAGGCCGAGATGCGTGGCCGGAAAGTGCGGCTCCTCGGCACGGTCGGGCGGACGCGCGAGGTGATGGAGCATTCCGCCATGGATTTGGCCGAGCCCGAGCGGCTCGTCTTTCCGTATGAGCGCATGATGCTGCTCGCGCTCGCGCTGGCCGAGCGCCACGACTCGGTGCTGCTCCTCGGCCTTGGCGGCGGCGCCATGTTGCGCCATCTCGAAGCCTATCTGCCCGAGGCGTCGATCACCGCGGTCGAGCGCGATCCGGCGGTCATTGCGCTGGCGCGCGAGCATTTCCGCGTGCGCGGGAAAATCCTGCGCGCCGACGCCGAAGACGTGATCGCGGAACGGCGCGGCGAATTCGATGCGGTGCTGGTCGATCTCTACGATTCGGGCGGCGGCGCCCCCGTCGGCGACGGCTTCTGGGACGACTGCGTCGCCGCCCTGAAGCCTGGCGGCTGCATCGGCGTCAACTGGGCCGGCGGCTGGACCGGGGCCGAGTTCGACGGCACGCCGTTGCAGCGCATCGCCCGCGTGATGCCGCACCTGCCGCGCTCGTTCCTCGTCGCCGAGCGGGGCCCGCGCGGCAATTTCGTGCAGCTCGTGCCGACTGTGCCGGATTTCCGGCTGCCGGCCTTGGGGTCGCGCCTCGCCGAGTTCGGGCGGCGCTATCGCCTGCCGCGCGAGGACCGCGATATCCTGCAACGCTGCGCCGTCACCGCCCGCTACCCGCCGAAGAAGCAAAAGGCTAAGCTTCGCCCATGACGGCCGAGCAAGTGCGCCGGGCTCGCGCAAAGTTTTTGGGCCGCGGATGAGGAGGAGTTCGAGCGCCTCCTCGCTCGGGCCCTCGTGGTGGTCGGTTTCTGGCTAATCGCAGCAAAAATAGACCAGGAGCCGGGCGTCGGCACGGCCGACCGCAACCCGGCGCGCATCCGCAACGACTTCATGCGCGGCTTGGGCGTCAGCGACTGACGAGCTTTTCGAGATCGGGCAGGGGGCGCGCCGTGCGCGGGTCGCGCGCCAGGATCGTTTCGATCGCTTCGGCCGCGTCGAGCAGGAACTTGTCCCGCCCCGCCGCCGCCGTGATCTGCAACGCGAACGGGGTGCCCGTCGGCTCGAGCCCGCACGGGATCGAAATCGCGGGATGGCCGGTCAAGGACAGGTAATAAGTCGGCGCGAGCCAGGAATAATATGTGCGGAGCTTGCGGCCTTCGACCTCGCGCGCATAGCGCTCCTCGAGCGGGAACGGCGGCACGCCGACGGTCGGGCTGATGAGCAGGTCGCAGTCCTCGAAGAATTTTTCGAGGCCGCGATAGATGCGCGTCGCCGCAACATGCCCCGCCGCGACCTGCGCCGCGCTCATGCCGAGCCCTTCTTCGTAATTGGCGCGCACGAACGGGCCAAGCTGGTCGCGATGCTTCTCGTAGCGCTCGCGCTGCGCGGCCAAAAGGTTTTGTGCGCGCAAGGCCGCGAACGCCTCGTCCGCGCCCGCCATGTCCGGATCGCGCCATTGGCACGCGCGGAATTCCGACGCGATGAGCGCGATGCGCTCGCGCAAGGTGGCGCGCAGCCGCGCATCGACCGGCGCGCCGCCCAGATCCTCCGACACCGCGACCCTGAGCCGCGCCGGATCGATCGGCTCCTTCGCGGCAAAGGACGACTCATCGTCGCGATAGCCGAGCGGGTCGCGTGCGTCGCGTCCCATCTCGGCGCGCAGCAGAAGCCGCGCGTCGGCGACGGTGCGGCCCATCGGCCCTAGCACCGTGATCGGCGACCAGCCGAGCAGCCGCCGATCGCTCGGCACGAGGCCGGGCGAGGGGCGAAAACCGACGATGCCGCAAAACGCCGCCGGGATGCGCAGCGAGCCGCCGGTGTCGGATCCGGTCGCGAGCGGCAGCATGCCGGTGGCGAGCGCCACCGCCGAGCCGCCCGACGAGCCGCCGCAGCTCCGCTTCGGGTCGAACGGGTTGCGCGTCGGGCCATAGACCGGGTTGTCGGTGTTGGCGCCGGCACCGAATTCGGGCGTGTTGGTCTTGCCGACGACGATCGCGCCGGCGCGCCGGACTTGCGCCACAAGCCGGTTGTCCGCGCCCGGCACGTAATCGCGATAAAGCGGCGAGCCGAAGGTCGTGACGATACCTTCGGTCTCCTCCTGGTCCTTGATTCCGATCGGCAGACCATGCAGCAGGCCAAGCTCGCCGCCGTCGCGCACCGTTTTTTCCGCCGCGCGCGCTTCGCCCTTTGCGCGCTCGATCGCCGTCGCCGTGATGGCGTTGAGCACCGGGTTCACCTCGGCGATGCGCGCGAGGCAGTCGTCAAGCACCTCGACGGGCGAAATCGCGCCCGCGCCGATGAGGCGGCGCAGCGTGACCGCATCCGTGTCGCAGAGCCGCTCCATGCCGCCATCTTGCGCGAAGCCTGGCGTCGCGGCAACGTGGCAGCGCGAGGAGGCCAGGATGCAGCTCTTTCCCCAGATCGCCAAGCTTGGCGAGGACCTGACGCGCTGGCGGCGCGACATCCACGCGCACCCGGAATTGGGCTTCGAGGAGGAGCGCACTTCGGCGCTCGTCGCGGAGAAGCTCGTGTCCTTCGGCTGCGAGGTGCATCGCGGCATCGGCCGCACCGGGCTTGTGGCGCGGCTCAAATGCGGCAGCGGCCAGCGCACGATCGGCCTGCGCGCCGACATGGATGCGCTGCCGATCGAGGAGGCGAATTCATTCGAGTACCGCTCGCGGAACGGCGGGCGAATGCATGCCTGCGGCCATGACGGACACACGACGATGCTGCTGGGCGCTGCCGCATATCTCGCCGCGACGCGCAATTTCGACGGCACCGTCAATTTCATCTTCCAGCCGGCCGAGGAGGGCCTGGGCGGCGCTGCGGCGATGGTGAAGGATGGGCTCTTCGCGCGCTTTCCGTGCGAGGCGGTGTTCGCGATGCACAATCGCCCCGGCCTTGCCGCCGGCAAATTCGCGATCCGGCCTGGTGCGATGATGGCGGGCGGCGCCTTCTTCGACATCGCCGTCGAGGGCCGCGGCGCGCATGGCGCGCGGCCGGAGTCGGGGATCGATCCGGTCGTCGTGGCGGCGCACCTGACGACGGCGCTGCAAACGATCGTCTCGCGCAACGTGCGGCCGCTCGACACGGCCGTGCTCAGCGTCACGCAGATCCATGCCGGCGAAGCCTATAACGTCATCCCCGAGCGCGCCGTGATCCGCGGCACGGTGCGCGCCTTCAGCACCGATACGATGAAGCTGATCGAGGCCAACATGGCGCGCGTCGCAGCCGGCGTGGCGCAAGGGCTTGGCGCCACCGCCGCGCTCGATTTCCGCCAGCTCTTTCTGCCGCTCGTCAATGACGCGGCGGAGACGGAGTTCATCGCCGATGCGGCGGCCGAGATCGTGGGGCCCGAGAACGTCAACCGCACCGGCCATCTCTCGATGGCGTCCGAGGATTTTTCCTACATGCTCGCCGAATGTCCCGGCGCCTATATCCAGATCGGCAATGGCGACCGCCCGGGCGGCTGCGAAGTGCACAATCCCGGTTATGATTTCAACGACGAGATCCTGCCTCTGGGCGCGAGCCTGTTCGCGAGGCTCGTCGAGAAAAGGCTCGCGCGCCGCCTTGCGTGAGGCGGCTCAGTGGCTCTGGAGCTGACTCAGCTCTTGGCGATTGAGCTCGTCGGCGCTGTTGTCGCCGGCCTTGCTGCTGTGCCGGGCCGCGCTCGTGCCGCTCGCTTTCGCCATCGCTTTCGGCTTGGCGGCCTTTGCCTTGGCGGCCGTCGTTTGCGCCTTTTGCGCGGCGGCCGGCGGCGGATTGCTGGGCGGCGTCGTCTGCGCCAGAGCCGGCGCGATGAACAAGGCGCCAATGAGCGCCGTGGTTGCGAGCAAGCGGGACATCTAATTCCTCCGGGTCTGATCGGCGTGGGGCGAATACCCCGTTTGGGGTGGGGCGGGCGCCCCGTCTCGAATTATAACGCTATAACGCGCCGCGCGCCCGAACTGCTCAACCTCTGCGTAGAAAGGCGGCCGCGAGCTTGCCTTTCCCGACGAAGGCTCGCGCATTTTCCTACCAGAGATGTTCTGACCGGCGAACCTGAATGACCGGAGCAGGGGATTGCGCGGTCACTTTCCGCTCTTGCTCGGACTCGGGCTCATTGCCTGGGGCGCGCTCGTTTTTGCGATCGTCGAAGGGGCTAAGCTCGTCAGCCTGTGGTGAGGCGCTCGGCGCGGGGCCGGTCTATAGTCCAGGCCCATGAAAGCGATCGTCATGCGCAGCTTCGGCCCGCCCGAGGTGTTGCGGCTGGAGGAGGTTCCGACCCCGGTTCCCGGGCCGGGCGAAGTCCTGCTCGAGGTGCATGCCGTTTCCGTCAATCGCACGCTCGATCTCGTCGTCCGCTCCGGCAAATACCCCCGCGCTCCGAACCTGCCGCATGTTCTGGGTGTCGATCCGTCGGGTGTCGTCGTGGCGCTCGGCGAGGGTACGCGGCAGCGCAAGCTCGGCGACCGCGTCGCTTCGCACCTGCGGACCGATTCCGGTCCCGCGAGCGCAAGTTCGGTGATGCTCGGCGTCAATGTCTGGGGCGGCTATGCCGAGTTCGTGCGCGTGCCGGAACGCTCGACCTTTGTCATCCCGGATGCGCTCGATTTCGTCGCCGCCACCGTCGTTTCTCGGCACGCGCCCTTGGCCTTCAACATGCTGCGCGAGAAGGCGAAGGTCGCGCCCGGCGACTGGGTGCTGGTGATGGGCGCGGCCGGCGGCCTCGGCAGCGCTGCCGTTCAGGTCGCTAAATATCTGGGCGCGAAAGTGATCGCCGCGGCCGGATCCGACGATCGCGTCAAGGCGGCGCTCGAGCTTGGCGCCGATGCCGGCGTCAACTACCGCGCCGCCGATCTCGCCGCCGAGGCGCGGCGCATCGCCGGGCGCGGCGTCGATATCGTGCTCGAGAACATCGGCGACCCCGATCTCTTCCGCCAGGCCTTCAAGAGCCTTGGCGCCAACGGCCGGCTTGTCACTGCCGGCAGCCATGGCGGCGGCGTGGTGCCGCTCGATGTGCCCCACCTCTATTTCAATCACATCACGATCATGGGCTGGACCGGGCAGAGCGATGCCGACATGAACGAGAGCCTCAAGGCGGCGGCCGAAGGCCATGTCCGCGTGCTCGTCGACCGCGTTTTGCCGCTGGCCGAGGCCGCCGAAGGGCACCGCATCGTCGCAGGACGCGGCGGGCTCGGCAAAGTGGTGCTGCAACCCTCAGCGCGGCCCTGACCGTCAGGACGCCGTGGCCGAAGCACAAGTCGAGCGCGGCGCCAGGATCATCCGCTGGATTCTGACCGAGGGGCGCGAGGCGGCGAACCCGGCGCGGTTCCTCACCGGCCTCTGCACGCGCCTCGTCGAGGCGGGCGTGCCGCTCTGGCGGGTCACGATCTATGTCGCGACGCTCCATCCGCAAATCAGCGCCTTCGGCTGGCGCTGGTGGCGCGGCCGGCCGGTCAGCGAGGAGGTGCGCGTCGCGCAAGGCGTCGAGCGCACCGAGGAATATCTCTCGAGCCCGCTGCGCTCGATCATCGAAGAAGGAACCGTGCTGCGCCGCCGGCTCGACGGGACGCCGAGCGAGTTTCCGCTGCTTCAGGATTTACGCGCCGAAGGCTGCACGGATTACCTCGCTGCGCCCTTGAACCGGATGGGCCCACGCTATCCCGCCGTGGCCTGGGCGACCGACCGCGCGCACGGATTCGACGACGACGACATTGCCTTGCTCGAGGCGATCCGCCCGGCGCTCGCCGCCGTGATCGAGGCGATCGCGGTGCGCCGCACCGCGCGCGGCCTCTTCGCGATCTATCACGGCCAGCATGTCGGCGACCGCGTGTTCGAAGGCAATGTCCGGCGCGGCGCGTTCGACGTCGTGCGCACCGCGATCATGGCGACCGACCTGCGCGACTTCACTGGAATCTCCGACCGCCTGCCGGGCGAGGACGTGATCGAGGCGCTCGACGATTATTTCGAGCACGTGGCGCTCGCCACGCACGGCGCCAAGGGTCACATCCTCAAATTCATCGGCGATGGGGTGCTCGCCGTTTTCGGCATTGACGGGATGGATGACACCGCCGCCGCCGCCGCGGCACTCGCCGCCGCCCGCGACATCGTCGCGCGCCTTGCCGCCTACAATGCCGCCGGCGGCGAGTCCGGCCGCGCCGAGCTGCGCGCCGGCATCGGCCTCCATATCGGCGACATCATGTACGGCAATGTCGGATCGGCCGACCGGCTCGATTTCACGGCGATCGGGCCGGCGGTCAACCTCGCTTTCCGGCTCGAGGGCCTGACGAAGACGCTGAAGCGCCCTGTGCTGGCCTCGCGCGCCTTTGCCGAAGCGGCCGCGGTCGAGCTCAAGCCCCTCGGCCCCCATCTGATCCGCGGCCTCAGCGGCCTGGAGGACGTCTACGGATTGCCCGAGCACGATCGTTAACAAACCCTCGAAATCAAGGAAATTTCAATCTTTCGCTCGCTAGCCTGAGCCTGGGCTGGGAGCGATCCTTTTGTCGAACATCCTCGTCATCGACGACAACGCGGCCGTACGCAAGGCGGTCATGATGATGCTCGAGTTGAGCGGCCATCGCGTCGTGGGCGCGAAGGACGGTGCCGAGGCGATGCGGGCGTTCGATAGCGAGAATCCCGACCTCGTCATCGTCGACATCATCATGCCCGACAAGGACGGCATCGAGATCATCCGCGAGATGCGGCGGCTCCGGCCCACGACGCGCATCATCGCCATGACCGGCGGCGGCCGCTTTCCTAATCTCGATTTCCTGAAGATGGCGCGCGCCTTCGGTGCGGCGGATGCGGTCGCGAAGCCGATCGATCCGGACGATCTCGCGGCGCGGGTCGAAGCCTGCCTCGGAGCGTAATCCGTGCGCGCCGGCACGCTCGAGCTGCTGGTCGAAGCGATCGAAAGCGTCTCGGGCGGGCTGGCGATCCTCGACGCCGAAGGCCGCGTCCTCGCCGCCAATGGGGCTTATCGTCGGCTCTATCCGCTTGTTTCGCCCTGGTCCGGTGACGGCGACGAGGAAGGCATCATCGAGCTCGACGGCGAGGAGCGCTGGATCCGTGTCAACGAAAGGCGGATGAAATCGGGTGCGGTGCTACGCCGTCTCGTCGACATCAGCGACCAGAAACGCCGCGAATCCGATCTCATGACGTCGCAGGTGCGATTGCGCGAGGCGCTCGAATCGCTCGAGGAAGCGATTTCGCTGTTCGATCCCGACGACCGGCTCGTCATGTGCAACAGCCGCTATCGCACGATGTTCACGACGATTGCCGACATCATCGAGCCAGGCGTGCAATTCGCCACGATCATCCGCGTCGCCACCGAGCGCGGACAGAACATGGAAAGCGATGCCGAGAAATGGACCGACCGGCGCATGGCGGCACACCGTGCTGCCGCGGGCGTCTTCGAGCACCATTTGCGCGACGGCCGCTGGATCATGGTGCGCGAGCGCAAGACCGCGGACGGCCACACGCTCGGGACATATTTGGACATCACCGAGCGTAAGGAGACGGCGGAACGCCAGCACCAATCGCAAAAGCTCGAAGCGTTAGGATACCTCGCCGGCGGCGTCGCTCACGAATTCAACAATCTCCTGACGGCGATCGGCGGCTTTGCCAAGATGGCGCTGCGCCGCACCGAGCGCGCCGAGTATGTGCGTGAGTGCCTCGGCGAGATTATCGCGTCGTCCGACCGCGCCGCGCACTTGACGCGGCAGATGCTCACCTTCGGGAGGAAGCACTCGCCCGACGCGCAGATCGTGCGGCCGGCCGAGATCGTGCGCGGCCTCGACCGGATGCTGCGCACGCTCGTTCCGGAAACGGTCGAGCTCGTGCTCGATATTGCCGACGACGGCGCTGCGGTCGAAGCCGACCCGAGCCAGCTTTCCCAGGCGGTCCTCAATCTCGCGATCAACGCCCGCGATGCGATGCCCGAAGGCGGCCGTCTCGTCGTCGGCACCGGCATCGTGACGGCGCCGGCGCGCCCTGCGGCGGCCGAGAAGGGCCTAGCCGGCGCGCGCTGTGCCGCGATCTTCGTGCGCGATACCGGGGCCGGCATGTCGAGCGCCGTCCTCGCGCACATTTTCGAGCCGTTCTTCACGACGAAGGAGCAGGGCAAAGGTACCGGCCTCGGCCTCTCGGTCGTCTATAGCATCGTCGAGGGCTCGGGCGGCGTGATCGATGTCGAGACCGAGGCGGGCCGCGGCACGTCGTTCTCGATCCTCCTGCCGCTCGCGTCCACCGTAGCCGCTGCGTCCGCCGCCCACCCGCGCGGCAAGGCCGAAACCGTTCTGATCGTCATTGGCGAGTCGAATGCGCGTAATCTCGCCTATGCGTCGCTCACGCAATATGGGTTTCAGTGCGCCCGCGCCGCCGACCGCGACGAGGCGCTCGCCATTGTCGCGCGCACGGGCGCGGCGCCGGATCTGCTGCTCTCCGACAGCGATATCGTAGCCGAATTCACAGGTCGCTTCCCCGCGCTCAGGGTCGTTCTCATGCCAGGCGACGCCGACAGCTCGCCGGTCTCGCCGGAGCATCTGGCGATGACGGTGCGCGCGGCCCTCGACGGGACGGAGATTCCCGTTGCCGGGCCGGTTCTCTTGGAAGCGAGTTGAAGCGCCTCAGCGCCTGAATAACAAATCGGCGTGGCGCAAATCGGTCGCTGCGAGCGGGACCGGCATGGCGCGGTGCGCATGGGTATATTCGGCGGCCGAATAAGTGTTCTCGATCTGGAATGCGGCAAACCCGGCGGCGGTAAAAATTCCGACAAGCGCGCCGACCGACCCGCCGCACGCCTCGATCGCGTCGGCATCGATCTCGACCAGGATCTCGACGCGCGGCGAGAGTTCCCGGAGCCGGTCGCGCAGCCCTGCCACGACGAGCCATTCCGCCCCCTCGACGTTGATCTTGATGAAGCGCGCCGCGCGGAGCGCATCTTGCGGCACGATGTCGGACAGCTTTCGGCCCGCGACATTCGCCTCGACCGGATGGGGTGCTGCCGCCGCGAGCTGGTCAAGCACTGTCGTGCGGCCGAGATTGCTCGGATCGTGAATGTGGACCGAGACTGGGCGCGAGTCTTCGATCACCGCGTAGTTGAGCGGCACGATGGTGCGGAAGGAATGGCGCGCGATGTTGCGCTCGAGCGCGCGGAAGATGCTGGGCGAGGCCTCGATCGCATAGACGCGGCCCGCAGGCCCGACGCGCGCGGCAGCAAGGAGCGCGTAATAGCCGATATTGGCGCCGACATCGATCACCACGTCGCCGGGCGCGAGCGCTGTCTCGAGATAGCTCGTGATCGAGGGTTCCCACAGGCCGAACAAGGCAAGTCGGCCGCCGAGGAAATCGCCCGTGTCGACTTCCATCGTGGCGCCGAATTCGGTTGCGACGACGAGACGCTTCGGCCAGCGCCGCAACAGCCCGCGCGCCAGGCGCTTTTCGAGCGCCCGGTTCCAAGGGAGGTGCGGCAGGGCGCGGAAATACCATCCCGCAGCACGCAGCGCCCAATGGATCAGCAGATCGTCGAGCGGAGTGGAGCGGGTGAAGGGAATCGAACCCTCGTCGTAAGCTTGGGAAGCTTCTGCTCTACCATTGAGCTACACCCGCATCCCGAGGCTCGAAGCCTAAGGCGGGCTCGCGGCGAGTTCAAGATTGCGTCGGATTTCCGGAAAATTGCGCCGCCCGGTCCTCCGCGCTGCCGCAAATTTGCCCCGCCCTCCGCGCCGTAATTCGCATAGCCTCAATGCAATCGTCACGTGAGGAGTGCGATGAAGAATCTAATCGAGGAAGCAAAGACGCGCATCCCGGATGGGCCGTCGCGCGTCGCAAGGGTCAACGACGATTCGCAGCCGCGCAAGCTTGTCGTCGGCAAAGACATCACGGTCCGGGGCGAGATCACCTCCTGCGACATTCTCATCGTCGAGGGCACCGTGAGAGCCGATATCGCCGGGTGCCGAGAAATGCAGATCGCCAAGGGCGGCCTCTATGTCGGCACAGCCAATGTCGAGAACGCGGAAATTCGCGGGCGCTTCGAAGGCGAATTGACCGTGACCGGCCAGTTGGCGCTGCGCAGCTCCGGCGAATTGGCGGCAAAGGTTCGGTACAACCAGATCGAAATCGAGGCGGGCGGGGATCTGTCGGGCGACGTCAAGAAAGAAGGGGCGGCCAAGCCGAGCTTGGTTCGAACCGCCTAGATAACAGTAAGTCCGAGTTGCATCGGCGCATATCGAGCGCCGGTGCGGTGGTTGTCACACGAAGGAAGTTCCGATGAATAAACTCAGTTCCATTTTCCAGAATGGCCCCGACCTTTCCCGCGCCGGCTCCCAGCCGGGATACGAGGACAAATTGCCGTCCGAAGATCAGGCCGCGGCAAAGGCCGAGAAGCCGTCACCGCCGGCCGAGAGCCCGCGCATCGTGTCGGCGCCAAGATTGGATGAACGAAGGAATTTCGGCCTCGCCAAGGCGCTCTTGAGCCGGGCCGCCGACTCGGCCGCCAACAGCTTCGTCGGCCTCCTGCAAAGCCAGACGACACCGGCCGACCTCTTGCGCAGAACGCTCGAGGAGGTGATCGAATACCGCGCCGCAGACGCCGCGCTCACCAAGGTGGCGGAGGATACCGCTCTTCGCACCATCTGCCTCGATGCAAAGAACTTCGGGAGGCCGACAGCCTAGCGGCCTCCGCCGCATGATCGCCGGCGGCGAACGGAATGGCGTTCGCCGCCCCTTCAGGCGCTGGTGATGAACTGGCGCAGCGAGCTCGCCTCGGATTCGACCTCGTCGAGCCGGTTCTTGACGACGTTGCCGATGCTGACGATGCCGCTCAACCGTCCGTTCTCGACGACCGGCAGATGGCGGATGCGGCGGGTCGTCATCTCGGCCATGAGGTCCGCAACTGTGTCGTCCGGCCGGCACGAATAGACGTGCCGCGTCATCAGCGCCGAGACCTTGAGCTCGAGCGTCGTCGCGCCCTGTTCGGCGAGCGCATGAACGACGTCGCGCTCCGACAGTATGCCGCCGACGCGGACGCCATCCTCGCTCACCACGACGGCGCCGATCCCCTTGCGCCGCATCAGCTCGACCGCTTCGGCAATGCCCGCCTCGGGCGCGATCGTCACGACCGCGCGCCCCTTCGCTTTGAGAATCGCCTCGACATTCATGAGCGCCTCCTCGCTCTGATCGAGAGCGGCGCTCGCCCACGCGGCCGAGGCCGCCCCACCATGTGGAGCGGCGTTGCCCGGCCGCTCCGGCATGGCGCTCAGTCTACGCCGAAACGGCGGCCCGGTGAACTCCCGTTCCGGTCGCCGCCATGCTAAGAAGGGGGAGATACGAAGGAGGATGCGCATGCAGCCGACGTCGATCACCGACTCCCTGAGCGTGGCCGGACAGATCACGCGCGAGGACATCGCGGCGCTCGCCAAGGACGGCTACGGCACGATCATCAACAATCGTCCGGACGGCGAGGAGCCCGGCCAGCTCGGCCACGAGGAAGCGGCCGCCGAAGCGGCGAAGCACGGCATGGAGTATTATTACATTCCGGTGCTGACCAACACGATCTCCCGCCGCGACGTCGTGGCGCACCAGAAGGCCGTGCTGCGCGGGCGCCACAAGGTCCTCGCCCATTGCCGGAGCGGCACGCGCTCCTATCTCCTGTGGGCCGCCTCGCGCGCGCTCTACGACCGCGACAGCCCGCTGAAGATCGTCGCCGAGGGCGCGGTCAAAGGCTTCGACTTGCGCGTGCTGCCGAGCCTCGTCGAGAAGCTCGAGACAGAAAGCGCGGGCTAGGCGCGGTCCCAGTCGGGCGACCAGCCGGCCGGGTCGAGGAGCCGCCTGCCGCCCTGCAGTCTGTCGATCCGGACGCGGTCGTCGGCGTCGAGCTCGAAATCGAAGATATCGATATTGGCCGCGAGATGCGCGCGGCTCGCGGCCTTCGGGATGGCGGCGACGCGATCCTGCTCGATGAGCCAGCGCAGCGAGACCTGCGCGCCGCTCTTGCCGTATTTCTGGCCGATCGCGCGCAGCTCCGCATCATCGGCCGCACGTCCCTGGGCCACCGGCGCATAGGCCGTCAGCATCATGCCGTGGCCCCGCACCGCTTCGAGCACGGGCCGCTGCGACAGATACGGGTGATATTCGACCTGGTTGCACAGAAGATCGGCGCCGTGCCGCTCGGTCGCCTCGGTGAGAAGCGGCACGTTGAAATTGCTGACGCCGATGAAGCGCGTCTTGCCGGCGGCCTTGAGCTCGGCGAAGGCGCCGAGCGTCTCGCCGAGCGGCGCCTCGCTCGAGGGCCAATGCACGAGCAGCAGATCGACATAAGAGAGGCCGAGACGCCGCAAGCTGTCCTCCGCCGACCGCTTGGCGTCGCGCGCGCGGAGCTTTCCCGGGGGCACCTTCGTCGTTAGGAAAATCTCGCTGCGCGGGATGCCGCACTCGCGGATGGCCCGGCCAACGTCCTCGGCGTTGGCGTACATCTCGGCCGTATCGATGTGGCGATATCCCAAGTCGAGCGCCGCGCGCACGGCCTCGTAGCACGCTTTCCCGCTCAAGGCCCACGTGCCGAGCCCCAGCGCCGGCACGCTTGCGCCTTTGACAGCGATATGCTTCATCGACGATCTTCCCCGCATCGAATTGAACGGCGGACCTATGCGCATTCTCGTCCTCGGCGCCGGCGCGATCGGCGGATATTTCGGCGGCCGTCTCGCGGAGGCGGGCGCCGACGTCACCTTTCTCGTGCGCGGCCGGCGCAAGGACGAGCTTGACGCGAAAGGCCTCCGGGTCAAGAGCGCCGCGGGCGACATCGCGCTCTCTCCGAAGACGCTCGCCGCCGGCGCCCCGGCCGATCCCTTCGACATCGTGCTCTTGTCATGCAAGTCCTACGACCTCGGCTCCGCGATCGCGGCGATCGGCC
Source organism: uncultured Alphaproteobacteria bacterium (assembly GCA_963729295.1). GTDB lineage: Bacteria > Pseudomonadota > Alphaproteobacteria > ATCC43930 > CGMCC-115725 > DATJLY01. The sequence goes on along the minus strand of CAVSNJ010000025.1, from coordinate 261,812 downwards.
CGTTCGTGGCGAAGGACGGGGCGGTCGTGCCGATGCTGAACGGGCTCCGGCACATCGACGCGCTCGCCGACGCGCTTGGCCGCGACCGGGTGATGGGCGGCGCCTGCTATATCGGCGCGACGCTCGACGAGGAAGGCGTGGTACGCCATATCGGCGAGCTGCACGCGATCTCGTTCGGCGAGCTTTCGGGCGAACCGAGCGCCCGCGCAGAGGCGCTCCTCGCGCAATTCGCCCGCACCAAAGTGAAGGCCGTCATTCCGCTCTCGATACTCCAGGCGATGTGGGAGAAATTCGTCATGCTCGCGGCGCTCGCGGCGGCGACGACGCTGACGCGCGCCACGGTCGGCGAGATGATGGCGGCGCCGTCGGGCGAGGCGTTCGCGCTCCGCGCGCTCGAGGAATGCGCCGCCGTCGCTACGTCCGCGGGCCACGCACCGGCGGCCGCGGCGATGGCGCAGTCGCGCACGCTTCTGACGACGCGCGGCTCGCCCTTTGCCGCCTCGACTATGCGCGACATGGTCGCCGGGCGGCGCACCGAGGGCGATCACATCGTCGGCGACATGGTGCGCCGGGGCGCGGCGCAAGGCGTCGCGGTGCCGCTTCTTGCGGCGGCCCTTACCAATCTCGAAGTGCACGAGGCGCGGCTCGCGCGCGGGTGAGCGGTGTCAAAAGTCGGTGCAGCGCCCGTTCTGTTCCCAATCGCCGTAGCGGGTCGGCTCCGGCCCCCTCGGACCGCCGATCTCGCGCTGCTCCGGCGCGCGCTTCGGGCCTTCGTCCGGCGCTCCCTTCGGCGCCTCTTTGCGGCCGCTGTCGCGAACGTTGCTCATGTGCGAAATATGGCGCGCCGCCAACGCCTTGCCTAGACCCGTCGGGCGCGCCGTGCGAGCCTTGCCGGGACCTGGAACGATGGTCAACCAACGGCGTTTGCAAACCCACGAGTTAACGCGGCTTTTGGGATCGACCGGTGCCCGCACATTTTTCCGCAACGTCCGCGCCTCCGACCGCCCGCAGCGTCGCAATCGATCTGATCGGCGCGGTTCTGCGCCGCAGGCGTCCGCTCGACGATGCGATCGAGGAAAATGGCGAGATGGCGGGGCTGCCGGCGCGCGATCGCGCGTTCGCCCGGCTCCTCGTCGCCATGGTGCTGCGCCGTCTCGGTCAGATCGATGCGCTGATCGCGCATTGCCTCAATACGCCGCTGCCGCCACGTGCGGCGCCGGTGCACGACATCCTACGGCTCGGCATCGCGCAGCTCCTGTTCCTGCGCACGCCGCCCCATGCCGCGGTCGCAACGAGCGTCGACCTTGCCGAGGTGCGCGGCTTCGTTTCGCACAAAGGGCTCGTCAACGCGGTGCTGCGCCGCTTGTCGCAAGAAGGCGCGGGGCTTGCCGCCGAGCAGGACGCCGTGCGCCTCAACACGCCAACCTGGCTGTGGCGCGCCTGGGGCGAGGCTTACGGCGAGGCGACCACGCGCGCGATCGCGCTCGCCCACCTGAAGGAGGCGCCGCTCGACTTGACGGTGCATGGCGATGTCGAGCACTGGCGCCAGGCGCTCGAGGCCGTGCTGCTGCCGACCGGCACGCTGCGGCGCAGCGCCGGCGGCGCGATCACGTCGCTCCCCGGCTATGGCGACGGCGCCTGGTGGGTGCAGGACGCGGCGGCGGCGCTGCCGGCGCGGCTCTTCCCCAATCTCGCGGGCCAGCGTGTCATCGATCTGTGCGCCGCGCCTGGCGGCAAGACGGCGCAGCTCGCCGCAGCGGGCGCGCACGTCACCGCGATCGACCGCTCGCCGCGGCGCGTCGAGCGTCTCCACGCCAATCTCGCGCGTCTCTCGCTCAATGCCGAATGCCTCGTCGCCGACGCGTCGGTGTGGCGGCCGCCCGAGCCTGCGCGCTTCGTGCTGCTCGATGCACCCTGCACGGCCACGGGCGCGATCAGGCGCCATCCCGACGTGCCGCACTTGAAGAGCGGCGACGATGTCGCGCGGCTCGCGGCGGTGCAGGAGCGTCTCCTCGCCGCGTCGGTCGAGATGCTGGCGCCTGGTGGCATGCTCGTCTTCTGCGTCTGCTCGCTCGAGCCGCAGGAAGGAGTGCAGCACGTGACGCGGCTCCTCTCGCGCGGCGTGCCGCTGAAGCGCCAACCGGTCGATCCCACGGAGATCGGCGGACTCGGCGAATGCGTGACGGAAGACGGCGATCTGCGGACGCTCCCCTGTCATCTCGCCGCGTTCGAGGGGCTCGACGGGTTCTACGCCGCGCAACTCGTGCGCACGGGCTGAGCCCGCGAATTTTGGCGCCGGCCGCGGTTGCGGCGGCGGGATTTACTTGTTAGCAAGGCCATATGCAGCAGAAAACGCGGATCGCGCCATCGATTCTGTCGGCCGATTTCTCCCGGCTCGGCGAGGAAGTGCGCGCGATCGCGGCGGCCGGCGCCGACTACATCCATATCGACGTGATGGACGGCCACTTCGTGCCGAACATCACGATCGGCCCGGCGGTGGTGAAGGCGCTGCGGCCGCTCACCGCGCTCACCTTCGACGTGCATCTGATGATCTCGCCGGTCGATCCTTATGTCGAGGCGTTCGCCGGCGCCGGGGCCGACATCATCACCGTCCATCCCGAGGCGGGGCCGCATCTCCACCGCACGATCGAGCTCGTCAAATCCCTCGGCAAGCGCGCCGGCGTCGCGCTCAATCCCGCAACGCCGGTGGATGCGGTCGATTACGTGCTCGACGCGGTCGATCTCGTGCTGGTGATGACGGTCAATCCCGGCTTCGGCGGCCAGAGTTTCATCGCCTCGCAGCTCGGCAAGGTGGCGGCGGTGCGCCGCCGCATCGATGCGGGGACACGCAGCGTCGATCTCGAGGTCGATGGCGGCATCAACGACGACACCGCGCGGCTTGCCGTCAAAGCCGGCGCCGACGTGCTCGTTGCCGGCACGGCGAGCTTTCGCGGCGGCGCCAAATCCTATGCCGACAACATAAGGCGGCTGCGCGGCGCCTGAGCGCGGGCGCTTGATCGCCGATCCCGCGCCCCCTATCGTCCGCAAGCGATGCCTGACGCCTCCCGCCCGATCGCGCGGGCGCTCATCTCCGTCTCCGACAAGACCGGCCTCATACCTTTTGCCCGCGCGCTGGCCGATGCGGGCGTCGGTCTCGTGTCGACCGGCGGCACGGCAGGCACGATCGCCGAGGCGGGGATCGCGGTTCTGGACGTCGCCTCCGTTACCGGCTTTCCCGAGATGCTCGACGGTCGGGTGAAGACGCTGCATCCGGCGATCCATGGCGCCATTTTGGCGCGGCGCGACCTGCCGCGGCACGAGGCGGCGCTCGCCGACCACGGCATCGGCCATATCGATCTCGTCGTCGTCAACCTCTATCCCTTCGCCGCCACGGTGGCGCGCGGCGCGCCCTTCGCCGAGTGCATCGAGAACATCGATATCGGCGGTCCTGCGCTCATTCGCGCGGCCGCCAAGAACCACGATTTCGTCACCGTCGTCACCGCGCCGGCGGATTACGACACGGTGCTGGGCGAGATGGCTGCGCATAACGGCGCCACCACCATCTCATTGCGCCGGCGGCTTGCCGCCGCGGCCTATGCCCACACCGCCGCTTATGACGCCGCAATCGCAGACTGGTTCGCGCAGCAGGAAGGCGAGGCGTTCCCCGAGACGCTCGTCTTTGCGGCGAAGCGCGCGCAACTGCTGCGCTATGGCGAGAACCCCCATCAACTGGCAGCGGTTTATCTCGCCGGCGCCGAACGCGCGTCCGCCGCTTCGGCGCGCCAGGTGCAGGGCAAGGAGCTCTCCTACAACAACCTCAACGACACGGACGCGGCATTTGCCTGCGTCGCCGAATTCACCGAGCCGGCGGTCGCCATCATCAAGCACGCCAATCCGTGCGGCGTCGCGATTTCGTCCGACCTTGCCACCGCCTATGCGAAGGCGCTCGCCTGCGATCCGGTGAGCGCGTTCGGCGGCATCGTCGCCGTCAACCGGCCGCTCGATGGGACCGCAGCGGAGGCGATGGCGAAGATTTTTCTCGAGGTGCTGATCGCGCCGGGCCTGAGCGATGAGGCCGCCGCCATTCTGGCGCGTAAATCGGCGCTGCGCGTCCTCGTCACCGGCGGCATGCCCGATCCGCGCGAAGCCGCGATGACGCTGCGCTCGCTCGCCGGCGGATATTTGTTGCAGACCGCCGACAATGGCCGTAGCGAGGCCGGCGAGCTCAAGATCGTGACGAAGCGCGCGCCGAGCGATGCCGAGACGCGCGATCTCCTCTTCGCTTTCGCCGTGGCGAAGCACGTCAAGTCGAACGCCATCGTCTATGCCAAGGACGGCGCCACGGTCGGCATCGGCGCGGGCCAGATGAGCCGCGTCGATGCGGCGCGGATCGCGGCATTGAAGGCCGGAGATGCCGCGCGCGCGGCGGGCCTGGCGCAGCCGGCGACGCGCGGCTCGGTCGCCGCGTCGGATGCGTTCTTTCCGTTCGCCGATGGGCTCGAGGCGACGATTGCCGCCGGCTCGACGGCGGTCATTCAGCCGGGCGGCTCGATCCGCGACAACGAGGTGATCGAGGCCGCCGACCGCGCCGGCATCGCCATGGTCTTCACCGGGATGCGTCATTTCCGGCACTGAAGCCCGTCCGGCCGGGGCCGCGCCGACCGCGCTGCGCCGCTGCCGCGGCGGTTGCGCGGCCCGAGCCTGGTTCGATCAGACGACGATATCGAGCAGCCGGCCGCGGCCGGAGCCGGCCGGCGGCGTCTGCGAATCGGCGGTTCGGGTGTCCTTGCGCGGCGCAGCCGGAGGTTGCGCCGCGGCCGGGTCGGCCGGCTTCTGAAGCACCGCAAGCTGCGGAGACGAAAGAGGTGACGCCGTCGGAACGGTCACGCCCCATCTTCGCACCTCACCCGTTAAGCCCGAGTTTACTCGGCATACCCCCCGACAGAGTTACATTCTGATACATAACCTCACGAAAATTTACTTCAATGGGATCACTCAACCAGCGATCCTTCGCGTGGAAGCGCGGATAAAACCGCCGGGCGCGGCAAATCCGAGAAAATTCACTGGAAGGAAGAGAACCATGGCACGCTTCGAGCCCACGGTCGCCGCGGAAACCGCCACACCCCAGGCCCGCACCGATAGCGCGCTCGCGATCGTCGATCCGAGCCGGCTGCGGCGCGAATGCCTGCGCCTTGCCCTGGCGCAGCACAGCCCCGACCGCCAGGTGACCGAGGCCGGCAACGCCGACGAGCTCATTCACCTCGTCGGCGGCGGCAGCCATTTCGACCTCGTCCTGGTCGGCGCGGCGACGTCCGAGCACATCGACCTGCGCCAGCTCGAGGCCCTGCGCCGCACCCTCCCGGAGACGCCGCTCGTCGTCGTCGCCGAGACCGACAATCCGCAGCGCGCGCGCCAGATCCTCGGCACCGGGGCGCGGGGCTTCCTGCCGGCGTCGTTGAGCCTCCGGGTTCTGATGGGGGCAATCGACCTCGTCCTCGCCGGCGGCGTCTATGTGCCGTCCTCGCTCATCGAATCAAGCGCGCAGCGGCCCGGCTCCTGGCAGGGCAGCGGCCATTCGGCCGAGCCGTGGTCCGAGCTGACGCGGCGCCAGCGCGACGTCCTCGCCCTCATTAGCCAGGGCAAGTCGAACAAGCTCATCGCCGATGCCCTGACGATGTCCGAGAGCACGGTGAAGGCGCATGTAAAGCAGATCATCAAGCGCCTCAACGTCGCGAACCGCACCCAGGCAGCGCTGGTCGCGACGGGACGCGCCTATTTCCCGCCGACCGCCCGCGCCAACGGCAACGTCGAGAGCGCAGCGGCGCGCGAGTGAGGGTTTAACGCCGCTCATCCCCCCTGCGGCGTCAGGGACCCGCGACGGCGCGCGGCCGTCCGGGTCCCTTCTTTGTGGTCTCAGAACTCGAGATGGAGCCGTGTCGCGAACACCGACACGGGTCCGCGCGCGGCATCGAAGGCGGGATTGGCGACGAACTGATAATCGAACGAAAGCGCTAACGGCTCGGCCACGCTGACGCTGTAATAGGTCTCGATGATCGCCTCGGGCGCGTAGCTGAGCCTGCCGTCGCCGGCGAGAATGCCGAGCCCGCCTTCGGCAAAATAGTCCTGCGCCGGCTTCGCCAGCCCGTTCGCCGCGGCGGCGAGCGCAACCGTGTCATTGGGCCGTCCCCACGAGGTGCCCTTGAGGCTCAAGCCCGACGACACGCTGCGGTCGATATCTGTGAAGGCCCAGCCCTCGGTACGGCCGTCGTTCCAGCTCACGCGGGCGAAGGCGCCGAGATCGCCGGTGATCGACTGCTCGAAATTGACGGCGAAGCCGGTCTTCCAATCGTCGCGCCGGAACGGGATGGGGTTGGGCGCCGTGCCGGCGACGAGGGCCGCGGAATCGACCTGGTCGAGCTCGGCCTGCGGCGCGCGGTTGGCGAAGAGCAGAAATCTGATCTTGCCCGGCTCGCCCCAGATCTCGTGGCGCGTCTCGAGTTCGACGACCGTGCCGTAGCGCTTCAGGAAACGCGGATCGAGATTGCGCTGGTTCTGGATTTTCGGCTCCAGAAACCAGCCGCCGCGCAGCGCCCAATCCTTCTGGTTGAGCTCGACCGCGGCGCCGTCGGTATAGCCCTTGGCATCCGCCGGATAATCCCACGCCACCGATTCCCAGAAACTGTCGTTCATGAAGTCGGTGCGTGGATCGTGCGCATACTGGTTGTTGTCGAAGATGTCGGACGCCGACATTTTTCCGGCGGTGAGCGTGACGCGGGAAACGTCGACCGTCTCGCCGAGCTGATTCTCGTCCGGAACGAGCGTCTCCTGCGCACCGCCGAGCCCCCACACCTGGCGCACGAAGAGACGGGCGACGTTGGGCTTCGGCGTGTGGAAGCCGGCCTTGGCGGCTTCGCCGTTGGTGAAGCCGTCGATGCCGAGCGTGCGGCCGATGCCGAAACCCTGATTGAACTCGGGATTGAAATAGCCCTCGCCGCCCTGCCACGGCAGGCGCGCGCCGAGAAAGGCCGTGCCGCTCACCGTCTCGCGGACCTCGGCATTGCCGGGCAGGCTGTTCGGGCCCTGGAACGGCGAATTGAACCCGGGATAGCCCTGCGCGATGCCGGTGAGCTGAGCATGCGCGTCCCAATCCTCCGGCGCGGCGGGCGCGGCGGGTGCCGTGGGCGCAACGGGTGCCGCGTCGTCGGCGGCGCGCACCTCGCGGGGCGCGACGAGCATGAGCGCGCAGAGCGCCACCGCGGCGGCCGTCCGCATCTCAGGCACCGGTGAGGGCGAGTTCGACGATGCGCACCACCACGAGTCCGCCAGCCAGCACGAGGTAGAGCCACAGCCCGATGAGCCAGGCGCGGCTCAGCGTGGTGAGGCGCGCCGGGGCAAGCTTGTCGAGCGGCGGCATGCGCCACGTCACTCGCGCGATCCAATCGAGCCGCGCCGCACGGACCTGCCGCGGCACGAACACGAAGGCCGCCGGCACCGCGAGCGCAAGGGTGCCGCCGCTGCCCAGGATCGCCAGGATCGCGGTCTCGCCCATCTCGGGGAACTGGACCGAGGCGGTCAGGATGATCGAGAGCACGACCAGCACCGCAATGACGACGCCGGTGAAGAGGTTGAGCCAGCGCCCATTGATCCAAGGCCCGAGCACCGCCTCGTCGTTGCACAAAAGCAGCAGGAACACGGTGGCGCTCGGCAGCAGAATGCCGGCCAAGGTCTGTACCGCATTGGTCAAAAGGCCAAGCGGCAGGCCCGGCGTCAGCACCAGGGCGGCGGCGATCGCGACGAGGCCGCCATAGACCGCGTAGAACGCCTTGGCGTCGCGCGGCCGGCGATGCAGCGAATGCTGCAGCGACAAGACATCGCCGAGCGCATAGGCGGTTGAGAGCGACACGGCCATGGCGCCGATGATGCTGGCATCGATGAGCGCCACCGCGAAGAACACGCCCGCCGTGAGCCCGGCATACTTGCCGAGCCCCGCGGCGACCGCGCCGGCGTCCTGGAAATTGCCGAATTCCGTGTGCCCGGCGAAGGCGGCCGCGGTGAACGCCATCATTGCCACCGCGCCGACGATGACGAGCGCGATGCCGATCCACAGGTCGGCGCGCGCATAGCGGATGAAGCGCGGCGTGATGCGCTTGTCGATGACATAGCTCTGCTGGAAGAAGAGCTGCCACGGCGCGATCGTCATCCCCACGATGGCGATGATGAGCAGCATCACGTCGCTGAGCTTGCCCCCGCTCGGGAGTTGCGGCACGACCAGATCATGCGTCATCTGAATGACAGGGGGATGAACCCAGACCACGATGGGGGACGAGCAGCAGGCTGCCCACCACCAGCAGCAGCGAAAATTGCTCGAAGCGGCGAAAATTACCAGTCCCCGCGGCGGCGATGATGACCGCGGCCGCGGCGGTCACGCCCAGCCCCTTGGACAGGCCCAGGTAATCGAGCGCCAGGCTGATGCCGATGAACTCGGTGACGATGGTGAGGGCGTTGAGAAGGAACAGGTCGATCACGTTGAACGCGCCCCAGAAGCGGCCAAACCGCTCGAGAATGAGCCGCGCGTGGCCGACGCCCGTCACGGTGCCGAGACGCAGCACCATCTCCTGGTTGACGTAGAGCACTGGGACGAGAAGCAGCAGAGTCCAGAGCAGGGTCGTGCCGTAATCCTGCCCGGCTTGGGTATAGGTTCCAAACGCGCCTGCATCGTTGTCGCCGACCATGACGATGAGGCCGGGCCCGAGGATGGCGAAGAGGGTCCTGAGCCGGCTCCAGCCGGTGAGGCGCGGCGCGATGTCGCCATGCCGGATGGTTCCGAGCGCGCCGCGGATGTGCCCGACATGCGCGTCGTCGAGTTGCGCCCCGCGCCGGCCGAGCGCCCGGTGGCGCGCGCCGGGCGGGGCCGCCCGGTTGGTGAGATTGGCGAAGAAGCTCATGACACAAAATCCCGACTGGAGGTTAAGTCACGGCACGACGGCGCCGGCGCGCGAGCGGCACTCCGCGCGCGCCTCGGCACGACGCGCCATGGCTGAGGAGAAAAAAGTTCAGTCGAGCGCGGTTAGTCCGGAGGAGAACCGCTTTCGTGCGCGGCCGAGGGACGGTGCCCCATGCCGCGGTCATGCAAAAACCGCACGAGGTGCGTCGACCACATGCTGCGGCCGGTTCTCATTCCGGCGCCGTCGTGGCGCAACGCCAAACGGCGCCGATGCGCGGCGGCCTGGGCGCGGCACAATTCGGCCCGTACCAGGGCGAGGGCGATTGTATCCCTCATGGTTCACCTTCCTTCTCGCCGCCTGCCGCGGCGCGGGTGAACCGGAGAGGGCCTAGAGAGCCACCTTCAATTCGGCTCGCGCGGGGCAGGACACCATCGCTTCACTCACCTCCGTCGCGGCCGGAACGGCAGCGGCGGCGGCGTTACTAGGGTGGCTGTCCATCATCATCCCAAGAGTTGCCTTGATCCGCGGTCGCCCGCGGGTCGGGCCGTTCATATGCTTTGCCCTGAAGCCTTGTCAACCCGATTCGACAGCGCATAATCCGATAAAGTGCAATCCGGGAGCGAGCACGATGCCACAGGTTTTTCCGGTCTCCCCCACGGTCGCCAAGCGTGCCTTCATCGACGAGGCTGGCTACCAGAAACTCTATGAGCAGTCGCTCAAGGACCCGGAACGGTTCTGGGCCGAGCACGGCAAAATCCTCGACTGGATCAAGCCCTTCACCAAGGTGAAGAACGCCTCGTTCAAGGGCGACGTCGCCATCCGCTGGTTCGAGGACGGGACGCTCAACGCCTCGGCCAACTGCATCGATCGGCACCTCGCCAAGCGCGCCAAGCAGACGGCGATCCTGTGGGAAGGCGATGATCCGAACGAGAGCCGCGCCATCACTTTCGCCGAATTGCACGAGGCGGTGTGCCGCTTCGCCAACGTGCTGAAGGCACATGGCGTCAAGAAAGGCGACCGCGTCACGATCTATCTGCCGATGATTCCGGAAGCCGCCTACGCGCTCCTCGCCTGCGCCCGGATCGGCGCCGTCCATTCCGTGGTGTTCGGCGGCTTCTCGCCGGAAAGCCTGATCGGTCGCATCCAGGATTGCGCCTCGACTTACGTCGTCACTGCCGACGAAGGCTTGCGCGGCGGGCGCAAGGTACCGCTCAAAGCGAATACGGACGAGGCGCTGAAATCCTGTCCCGGCGTCAAGACGGTGCTGGTCGTGCGCCGCACCGGCGGCAAGACCGGATGGGTGGCGGGCCGCGACCGCTGGTATCACGAGGAGACGGCGAAGGTCTCGGCCGATTGCCCGCCCGCGGAGATGAGCGCCGAGGACCCGCTCTTCATCCTCTACACCTCGGGCTCGACCGGCAAGCCCAAGGGCGTGCTGCACACGACGGGGGGATATCTCGCCTTCGTCGCGATGACGCACAAATATGTGTTCGACTATCACGACGGCGACATCTACTGGTGCACGGCCGATGTCGGCTGGGTCACCGGCCACAGCTATATCGTCTATGGCCCGCTCGCCAATGGCGCCACCACCCTGATGTTCGAAGGCGTGCCCAATTATCCCGACGCCTCGCGCTTCTGGCAGGTGATCGACAAGCACCGCGTCAACATTTTCTACACCGCGCCGACAGCGATCCGCGCCTTGATGCGCGAGGGCGACGATTACGTGTCGCGCACCTCGCGCGCGAGCCTCCGGCTCCTCGGCTCGGTCGGCGAGCCGATCAATCCCGAAGCGTGGCTGTGGTATCACCGCGTCGTGGGTTCGGGCCGCGTGCCGATCGTCGACACGTGGTGGCAGACCGAGACGGGCGGCATCCTCATCACGCCGCTGCCGGGTGCCACGGCGCTGAAGCCCGGCTCGGCGACGCGGCCCTTCTTCGGCGTCAAACCGATCATCGTCGATGGCGAGGGCAAGGAGCTTTCGGGCCCGTGCGAGGGCAATCTCTGCATCGCCGATTCCTGGCCCGGCCAGATGCGCACCGTGTTTGGCGACCACAAGCGCTTCATCGAGACCTATTTCTCCGCCTTCCCCGGCAAGTATTTCACCGGCGACGGCGCGCGGCGCGACGAGGACGGGTATTACTGGCTCACCGGCCGGGTCGACGACGTCATCAACGTCGCCGGCCACCGCATCGGCACCGCCGAGGTCGAAAGCGCGCTCGTCGCCAACACCAAGGTCGCCGAGGCCGCCGTGGTTGGCTATCCGCACGACATCAAGGGCCAGGGCATCTATGCCTATGTCACCCTGAAGGCCGGGATCGAGCCTTCGGAGGGTTTGCGCACTGAGCTCGTGCAATGGGTGCGGAAGGAGATAGGCCCGATCGCCTCGCCCGATCTCATCCAGTGGGCGCCCAACCTGCCGAAGACGCGCTCCGGCAAGATCATGCGGCGCATCCTGCGCAAGATCGCCGCCAACGAGCAGGATCAGCTCGGCGATGTGACCACGCTCGCCGATCCGACCGTGGTGCGCGATTTGGTCGAGCAGCGGATGAATTGCGGATGAATTTCTGCGCGGCGGCGGCTTGCGTCATCGCCTGCGTGTTGGCTGCCGTGCGCGACGCGGAGGAGACTGTCGTCGTCCCGACGCGGCCGGGCGTCACGGACGAGCTGATTCTCGTGCCCGCCACCGGCGCGCCGCGCGCCATTGCCGTGCTGTTTCCAGGCGGCAACGGCATGGTCGGCCGGCGCAGCGAGAATTTCCTTGTGCGAACGCGCGCCGATCTCGCCCAGCGCGGACTCGTCGTCGCCGTCGTCAACGTGCCGTCCGACCACAGCGGCGGCATCGATCCGAATTTCCGCGCGAGCGAGGAGGCGGCGCAGGATATCGCCGCGATCGTCGCTGAAATGAAGCGCCGGAACCATCTGCCGGTGTGGCTCGTCGGCACCAGCAACGGCTCGATCTCCGCCGCCAACGGCGCGGCCCGGATCGGGCCGCCGCAGGTCGCGGGCGCGGTGCTGACCTCGAGCGTGTGGTCGGGCGGCATGAGCAACGTCGCGCTCGAGAAGATCGCGGTGCCGGTGCTCGTCGTGCACAATCGCAACGATCGCTGTCCCGCGGCGAATTTTGCCGGGGCCGAAATGGGGCTCGCGCGCCTCGTCGTCGCGCCGGCAAAGGAGCTGGTGCCGGTTTCGAGCACGGAAGCGACGAGCCAGCCTTGCGAGGCGCTGGCGCCGCACGGCTATCTCGGCATCGAGGCGCAAGTCGTGGGCATCATGGCCGACTGGATCCTCGCTCACCCGCCTGCGGGGCAACCGTGATGCGCGCTCTCGCTTTCTGTCTCGCGCTCGGCGCGGCGCTGCTCCTCGCCGCCGGCCATGCCGAGGCGCAGCAGAAGAAGGAAGCGCTCGAGGACGCGCGCCAGGCCGAGCAGCAGGGTCAGGCGGAGCTCGGCCAGGGCCATTTCGCCGCCGCCGAGCCGCTCTTCAAGCGCGCGCTCGAAATCCACGAGGCGCAGCTCGGACCGGACCATCAGACGGTCGCGCAAAGCCTGAGCTATCTCGCGCGCACATATGTCCTCGAAGCCCGCACCGACGAGGCCGAACCGCTCGTCACGCGCGCGCTGGCGATCCGCGAAAAAGCCGTGGGCAGCGACCAACCGCTCGTCGCGCAGAGCTTAAATCAACTCGCAAACATCTATCGCAGCGAAGGCCGGTTCTTCGATGCCGAGCCGCTTTATGCCCGCGCGCTTGCGATCTTCGAGAAATCGTTCGGTGCCGACGATCCGCGGCTCGTCCCGACGCTCGCCGGCTTTGCCGGGCTTTACCGCGCCGAAGGCCGCTATCGCATGGCCGTGCCGCTGGTCAACCGCGCGCTCGTCATCCTCCAGAAGACGCCCAATTCCGCTCGCGATGCAGATACGATGCGCGTCGCCGCCGGACTCGACCTGGAGCTCGGACGCTACGCCGACGCGGAGAAGCTCGACAAGGAGGCACTCGCGCTCGACATGAAGGACCGCGGGGCCGGCCATCCCGCCGTCGCGACGGGCCTCAACGCCCTTGCCTCGGTCTATCTCGCAGAAGGCCATTTCGCCGAAGCCGAGCCGCTGTTGCAGCGCGCGCTGGCGATCCGGGAAAAGGCGTTCGGCGCCGATCACCCGATCGTCGCCGTGACGGTCGACGATCTCGCCATCGTCTATCGCACCGAGGGCCGCTATGCCGATGCCGAGGCGCTGGCGAAGCGTGCGCTCGCGATCCGCGAAAAGGCCTTGGGCCCCGAACACCCCGCCGTCGCAGCCTCGCTCAACAGCCTTGCGCTGATCTATGTGATGGAACGGCACTTTGTGCTCGCCGTGCCGCTCTACCAACGCGCGCTGGCGATCCGCGAGAAGGCGTTTGGGCCGGAGCATCGTCTCGTCGCGGCGACCCTCGTCAATCTGGCGATGCTGCACCGCGTACGCAACGCGCCGCCGCAGCAATACGAGCCGCTCCTGAAACGTGCGCTGGCGATCGAGATGAAGGCGCTTGGCCCCACTCATCCAGAGACGGCGCGGACGCGGTCGGCGCTCGGCGCTGCGCAACGCGACGAAGGAGATCAGGTGGACGCCCAAGCGAATCTCAAGAGCGCGCTCGACATCGAGCAGGGGGCGGTCGGCGCCGATCATCCGATGCTGGCCCAGACGCTCGACGATCTCGCGCTCTGCTACGAGGCGGCGGGCGATGCGGACGGTGCCTTGCAGGCGAGTGATCGCGCGGTCGATATCCTGGTGCAGCATTACACCAGCGAGGCGTCCCGCAAGCTCAGCGACGATGATGACGCGGAGCGTCAGCATCGTCAGCCCTTCCTCCTCAACATCACGCTCGCCGAGGAGAGCGCGGCGAAGTCGCCCGACCGCCACGACGCCATGGTCAAGGCGACGTTCCGCACCGCGCAATATGCGCAATCCTCGAGCGCGGCCGAAGCGCTCGCCGGAATGGCCGCGCGCTTTGGCTCGGGTACGGATGCGCTCGCGTCGCTCATCCGCGAGCAGCAGGACGCGGTGCAGCAGTGGAAGACGCTCGATTCTGCCATGATCGACACGCTCGGCAAGGCCAGCGACGCACAGAACCAGGCGGCGGAGAAAGACCTACGCACGGATCTCAATGCGGCGGCCCAAAAGGTTGTCGCGCTGGACAAGCAGATTGCGCATGATTTTCCCGGCTATGCCGAAATGATCGATCCTCAGCCTGCTACGCTCGAAAGCGTGCAGTCCTATCTCGCCGCGGACGAGGCGCTCCTCGTCTACGTCGCCGGCGCGAAGAAAAGCTGGGTCTGGGCGGTGCGCCAGCATGGCGCCGACCTCTTCGACATCGCGATGAGCGCGAATGATCTTTCGACCGAGGTAAAGTCGCTGCGCGCCAACCTCGATCCCGCCGTCAATCAGGACCTTCGTCCCTATCCGGCGAAAGAGGCGTATGCGCTCTACGAGAAGATCGTGGCACCCGCGGTGCCGCTGCTCGCCGGCGTCCATCATGTGATGATCGTGCCGGACGGGGCGCTCGAAAGCTTGCCGTTCGGCGTTCTGGTCACCAAGGCGCCGGCGAACGACCCGAAGGACCTTGCCGCGCATCGCGATCTCGCGTGGTTTGTGCGCGATTATGCGATCACCGTGTTGCCAGGCGTGAGTTCGCTCAAGGCGCTCCGCCAGTTGGTGGTGACGTCGAAGGCGTCGTCGCCCTTCATCGGCATCGGCGATCCGCTGCTCAAGGGCGATTCGGGAGCGACGCGCGGGGTCGCCAACCTCGCCGATCTGTTCAAGGGCGGGATCGCCGATCCCGACAAATTGCGCGAGCTACCGCGCCTCCCCGAGACGGCCGACGAGATCCGCAGCGTCGCCGCCGCGCTCGGCGCGCCCGCCTCCTCGCTCTATCTCGAAGACCGCGCGAGCGAGCCGCTGCTGCGCGAGGCCGATCTCGCGCAGTTCCGCGTCATCGAATTCGCGACGCACGGGCTCATGTCGGGCGACATCACGGGCCTCGCCGAGCCGGCACTGGTGCTGACGCCGCCGGCTGCGCCGTCCGCCGACAACGACGGGCTCCTCACCGCATCGAAGATAGCGCGGCTGAAGCTCGACGCCGACTGGGTCGTGCTCTCGGCCTGCAACACGGCGGCGGGCGACGGCACGCCCGGCGCCCAAGGGCTCTCGGGCTTGGCGAAGGCGTTCTTCTATGCCGGGAGCCGCGCCATTCTCGTATCGAATTGGTCGATAGCCTCAAAGGCCGCGGTGAAGCTCACGACGGGCGCGTTTGCGGCGCTGGCGCAGGATCCAAAGATCGGCCGCGCCGAGGCGTTGCGGCGCTCGGAACTGGCGATGCTCGATGACAAGACCTTGCCCGCGGCCTTCGCGCATCCCTCGATCTGGGGGCCGTTCACCTTGGCCGGCGAAGGCGGCGCCGGGCGTTAGCTCGCCAGGAATCCGCGCAAGGTCCGCGTCGCGACCGTCAGCATGGCGAGATCGGGCGCCGGCGCGCCTTCGATCTCGCGCTCCAACGCTTCGAGCCGCGAGAGATCGCGCTCGTGGCGCGCGATCCACGCCTCGAAATCGTGGCTCTCGGCGACGGCCTTGGCGGTGAGCTCCGCCTGCTGCGCGTAAAGATCCTCGATTACGGCCGCAACTGCGCGCTTCTGCCAGGCAGTGTGCGAATTGAGCTTACGCGCGGCAACGCGCAGCGCGTCGAGCCGGAAGCGCGAGCCGATGGCGAAGAACCGGCGGCCCAGCTCGACGACGTTCTGCCGTGTCTGCAACGCAAGCCGGACGATATCGACCGCCGAGTGCAGGAAGTCGAGCCGCGCCGCCGTCACTGCGATCTCGGCCGGCACGCCGGCCCCTTCGAGCGCGTGGGCGCGATCCTGCATCCCCTTGCGGTGCGAATCGGGCAGGATCTGGTTGATCCCCTCGGCGAGCGCGGCGATGCCCGAACGATAGGCCAGCGTCTCGGCGGCGATATCGAGCTTCTGGCCGCGCAGGAACCACGCGGTCGCGCGCTCGACGAGCCGGCCGACGCCGAGAAGCATCTCGTGCTGCATGGCGGCCGGAACCTTGTTGTCGAGCGCGTTGATGCCGTCCCAGAACGCGTCGAGCTCATAGATGCGCCGCACGATCATATAGGCGCGCGTTACCTCGCCGGGTCCGCGCCCGGTGAGCTCGCTGAGCTCGCACTGAAAGGAGATGCCGGCGCGATTGACGAGATCGTTCGCCGCAAACGTCGCAACGATCTCGCGCTGCAGGCGATGCGCCAAGATGCCGGGGCGGAAGCGCTCGACCAGAACGGGCGGGAAATACGACAGCAGATCGTCGACCAGCTGCGGATCTTCCGGCACGTCCGATTCGAGCAAATCTTCGTAAAGCGTCGTCTTTACATAAGCCATGAGCACGGCCAGCTCCGGCCGCACGAAGCCCTGGCGCGACTGGATGCGCTCGGCGAGCGCTTCCTCGTCGGGCAGGCCTTCGACCTTGCGGTCGAGCTTGCCCGCGCGCTCCAACTCGCGCATCAGGCGGATATGGCGGTCGAAGCGCTGCGCGCGCTCATGCTCCTCGAGCGAGATCGTCAGGCCTTGCAGATAATTGTCGCGCAGCACGAGCGATCCCACCACGTCGGTCATTGCGTGCAAAAGCTCGTTCCGCTGCTTCGTCGTCAAGTCGCCCGATGCGACCGCGGCATTCAGCAGAATCTTGATGTTGACCTCGTGGTCCGAGGTATCGACGCCCGCCGAATTGTCGATGGCATCGGTGTTGATGCGGCCGCCTTTCAACGCGTACTCGATGCGGCCCGCCTGCGTCACCGCGAGATTGGCGCCCTCGCCGACGACGCGCGCCGTGATCTCGGCGCCGTTGATGCGGAGCGCATCGTTGGTGCGGTCGCCGGCGTCGACATGAGTTTCGTGCGCCGCCTTCACATAGGTGCCGATGCCGCCGAACCACAAAAGATCGACCGGCGCCCTGAGGATCGCCTGGATCAGCTCCATCGGCGTCAAGCGCTCGTCCTCGATGCCGAGCCGCGCGCGCACCTCCGGCGAAAGCGGCACCGATTTGAGGCTGCGTTCGAAGACGCCGCCGCCCTTCGAGATGAGGCCCTTGTCGAAATCGGCCCAGGACGACCGCGGCAGATCGAAGAGGCGCTTGCGCTCGGCGAAGCTCTTCGCCGGATCGGGATCGGGATCGAGGAAGATGTGGCGATGGTCGAAGGCGGCGAGCAATTTCGTGTGTTCGGAACGCAGCATGCCGTTGCCGAACACGTCGCCCGACATGTCGCCGACGCCGACGCAGGTGAAATCCTTGGACTGGATGTCGAGGTCGAGCTCGCGGAAATGGCGCTTCACCGTCTCCCACGCGCCGCGCGCGGTGATGCCCATCGCCTTGTGGTCGTAGCCGTCCGAGCCGCCCGAGGCATAGGCGTCGCCGAGCCAGAACCCGTAATTGCCGGAGATGCCGTTCGCTATGTCGGAGAACGTCGCCGTGCCCTTGTCGGCCGCGACGACGAGATAGGGATCGTCGCCGTCGTAACGCACCGTGTCGGCGGGCGGCACGAGCTTGTCGCCGACGATATTGTCGGTAAGATCGAGCATGCCCTGCATCAGGAACGTGTAGCAGGCGACCACTTCGGCCTGGAGCGCTTCGCGCTGCGCCGGCGGCCGCTTCACGACGAAGCCGCCTTTCGATCCGGTCGGCACGATGACGGCGTTCTTCACCATCTGCGCCTTCATCAGGCCCAGGATCTCGGTGCGGAAATCCTCCTTGCGGTCGGACCAGCGGATGCCGCCGCGCGCGACCTTGCCGCCGCGCAGATGGCAGGCCTCGACGCGCGGATTGAGCACGTAGATCTCGCACATCGGCCGCGGCAGCGGGAAGAGATCGATGTCGCGGCTCGCAAGCTTTACCGCGAGATAGGGTTTTTGCGGGCGCTGGTAATAGGTGGTGCGGAGCGACTTCACCACGAGCGTCAAAAACCCACGGATGATGCGGTCCTCATCGAGGCTCGTCACGGCGTCGAGATCGGCCTCGATCTCCTTTGCCAGCGCCTCGGCCTCGCGCGCGTTCTCCGGCGCCGGCGCCGGGTCGAAGCGCCGCTCGAAGAGCCGCACGAGCTTTGCCGCGAGGATCGGGTGCGCGGCGAGTGTGTCCTCCATGTAGGCCTGGCTATAGGCGCTGCCGGCCTGGCGCATCACCTTGGCGTAAAGCCGCAGCACCACGACCTGGCGCCAGTCGAGCCCGGCCAGGAGAATGAGGCGGTTGAAGCTGTCGCTTTCCATGGCGCCGCCCCAGACGCAAGCGAACGCCTCCTCGAAGCGCGGCTTCAGATGACCGAGATCGATCTCGCCCGCGGCGGTGAGCGAGAAGTCCTGCATCCACACCGGCTCGGCGCTGTCGGCGGGCCGCATCTCGTACGGGACCTCGGCGATCACCTTCAATCCCATGTGCTCGAGCATCGGCAGGATGTCCGAAAGCGGCACGGGCGCGCCCAGCCGGTAGATCTTGAAGCGCAGCTCGTTGGCGAGCGCTTCGAGCGGACGGTAGAGCGTCATCGCGAGCGGCGTGCCGGTGCGAACTTCCTCGATGCGCTCGACATCGGAAACGGATGCCGCCGCCGGGAAATGCTCGCGGTAGTCGGACGGAAACGCCGCGCCATAGCGGCGGAAGAGGCCGACGCCCTTTTCCTCGCCGAGCGCCTGGGTCAGCGCCTCTTGCAACTGGTCGGACCAGCTTCGCGCCGCTTCGGCGAGATCGCGCTCCACCGCCACCTGATCGACCTCGATCGGGCCTTGCGGCGTCGTCAGGATGAAATGAACGCGCGCCAGCACCGATTCGTCGAGCTGGGTCGAAAAACTGTCGACGCGGGCGCGATAGGCTTTTTCCAGGATCGCGACGAAGCGCTGGCGCAGCTCGGTGTTGTAGCGCTCGCGCGGCACATAGACGAAGACCGAGACGAAGCGGCGATAGGGGTCGAGCCGCGCGAAGAGGGCCGTGCGCTGGCGTTCCTGCAAGCCGAGAATGCCGAGCGAGGTGTCCAAAAGCTCGTCCTCGGAAATCTGAAAGAGCTCGTCGCGCGGATAGGCCTCGAGAATGTGCTGCAACGCCTTCGCATCGTGGCTCGATTTCTCGAACGCGGCGCGCTCGATGGTGCGGCTCACCTTGCGGCGCAGGACCGGGATCGAGAGCGGGCTTTTCGCATAGGCCTGCGAGGTGAAGAGGCCGACGAA
Source organism: uncultured Alphaproteobacteria bacterium (assembly GCA_963729295.1). Taxonomy (GTDB): domain Bacteria; phylum Pseudomonadota; class Alphaproteobacteria; order ATCC43930; family CGMCC-115725; genus DATJLY01. The sequence continues at coordinate 242,633 of CAVSNJ010000025.1, read as the reverse complement.
CAGCCGGTCGCCCACCGGTTGTCCGTGGGCGTCGAATTTCCGCACCGCCACCGTGTCCAAGCGCACCGGCCGGTGCACGCTCGAGCGGCGGTTCGACTTGCTGATGCTAAGGATGCGCGTCTCCATGAGAAACGCACGCACCTCGGGCGCAAGGCCGGCGAAATTGCGCAAGCCGTCGAACACCATGACGGATTCGTCGCGCAGGATGCCCAGCCCGCTGCCCGGCAGGATGTCGGGCGATCCGCCGCCGTTCGCGCCGCCGCCATAGCGGTATTCGCGATAGCCCAGGAAGGTGAAATTGTCGTCGGCGAGCCAGTCGATAAACTGGGTCGCCTCGGCCAACTCCTCGCCGCCCACGGGAAGCGAAGCGCCCCGCAGTTCGCCGCCGAGCTTCTGGCACGTCTCGCGCATGGTGCGCCAATCCTCGACCGCGGCGCGCACGTCCGCCAGAACCGTGGCGAGCCGTGCCTGCAATGCCTCGAGCCGGCGCTCGTCGGTGATCGTACTGATCTCGACATGCATCGCCGATTCGCGCAGGCCCTTGCCGGTCTCGGCGTCGTCGAGGGCATCGAGCCTGCCGTCGCGGGCACGCTCGACGCGCAGGATGGGGTGGATCACGAGGCGCACCGTCGCGCCTTCGCCGTTCAAGGCGGCGGTGACCGAATCGACCAGGAACGGCATGTCGTCGTTGACGATCTCGACGACCGTCGCCGGCGCGCGCCAGCCATCGACCTCGAGGCGCGGATTGATGACGCGGAGCTTGGCGCGGCCGGGAAGGCGAGCCTGCGCGAACTGCCACAACGACAGCGCCGCGCCATAAAGGTCCTCGGGCTGGCGCTCGACGATGTCGGCGGGCGGCACGCGGCCATAAAATTGCTTCAGGAAGCGCTGCACCATGCCGGCGCGCGCGCTGCCGAGCCGGTCGGCCGCGAGCGCCGACGCGGCCGCGACGGCTTCATCCTTCAACTGCTCCGTGCGAAGGGACATCGCCCGATCTCCCCCAGATGAAACTAATGCGCTTGCCGAATTGCATTTCTGTCGCCCGGCGCTACCTTGGGGACAAAGGCCGGGGCCCGGAAGCCGCAATGCCTATTCTACGATCGATCGCGTGAAAAGGGGATGAAGCTTGAGTGAAGCCGAAGGGGCGACGGCACGGCGGCGTCCCTCGCTGCGCGGCAAGCGGCGCCTCAGGCCCGAGCAGGAGGCGGCGCTCTTTCTCGCGCGCTGGCTCAAGTCGCCGCAATTCATCGGCGCGGTGGCGCCATCGAGCCGGGGCCTGGCGCGGGCCATGGCGCGCGAGGTGACGCCGGATGGAACGGGCTTCGTCGTCGAGTTGGGCGGCGGCACCGGCAGCATCACGCGGGCGCTTCTGGAGCATGGCGTGGTGCCCCACCGCCTCATCGTCATCGAGCGCGACTGCACGCTCGCTGCGATCTTGAGGAAGCGCTTTCCCGGCGTGAAGATCGTGCGCGGCGATGCCGGCGAGTTGTCGGCGCTGCTGGAGCCCTTGGGCGTGACGGAAGTCGATGCCGTCGTCTCGAGCCTGCCGCTTCTCTCGATGCCGAAGGCATTGCGCCGCCGCATCGTCGGCGAAAGCGTCGCCGTGCTGGGACCGGGCGGCGCCTTCATCCAGTTCACCTATGGCGTGGCATCGCCCTTGCCCGCGCCCGAGTTCGGCCTGCGCGGCGAGGTCGCCGACCGCATCTTCCTCAATTTCCCGCCGGCCGTGGTGTGGCGCTTCCGCCGCCTTGCGGCGCTCGACCGCCGCGTCGCCTGAGGAGCGCTAGCGTGCTGGCTCGAGCCAGTGCTGATAGATTTCGATCTCGATCGTGTCGCCGGCCGCGCCCTTGTAGTCGGGCCAGAGCTTGGCGCTGGAGAAAGCGCACGCGATAGAGCGGCTGCGCCGGCAGGCCCGGCCGGTTGAAGGAAAGCTCCTCGGGATTGGGGAAGGCGCCGCACAGGCGCTCGATCTCGCCGGCATGGCCGCGGATGTACCACGGCGTGCGGATATGGCCGGGCGGCGCTGCCTTCCGGACCCTGACCTTGTCACCGGCGGCGAAGCGCGCGGGCAACGCGGTGTTTGACGGGCTCTCGGCCATCGCTCTCACGATGCGGTCAGGACTTCGAGCACATGGCCGTCCGGGTCGCGGAAATAGAAGCCGCGCCCGCCGCGACGCTGATTGATCGTCATGTCGGCAAGCGAGGTTGGGCCGCTGCCATAGACGACGCCGTCCTCCTTGACCCGGCCATAGATCTGGTCGAATTCGGCATCGCTCACCTTGAAGGCATAGTGATGATGCTCGAACGCGTCGCGCTCGTCGAAATCGAGCGTCAAGGCTTCGTTCACCTTGACCGGCGCGAAGTGCAAGCGCGGGCCGTCATAGGCGAGCCCGAAGACGCGGGCGAAGAACCGCGCCGATTTCTCCTTGTCCCGCGACGGCACGATGGTGTGGTCGAGCATTATCGTCATGACAGCACCTCCTCGACGCGGGCCCATTATAGTTACCCGGGACCGCTTCGTTAACGCCCTCGTCTTGACACCGCTCCGGGATGGCCCAATTGTCGGCTGAGGAGGTCCCCATGGATACGACCAGCGCAACACCGGTGTCGGACAAGGCGCGCGAGGATTTTTACGCCCGCGCCGGGACGCGCAACCTGTCGCCGCTCTGGCTCCATCTGAGCCGTCTGGTGACCAAGGAACCGGTCACGCCGGTCGTGCCGGCGATGTGGCACTATGACGAGATCCGCCCCTATCTCATGGAGGCGTGCAAGATCGTCACGACCGAGGAGGCCGAGCGCCGCGTGCTGATCTTGGAAAACCCCGGGCTTACCGGCCAGCAGCGCATCACGCACAGCCTGTTCGGCGGCTTGCAGATCATCCTGCCGGGCGAGGTCGCGCCTGCCCATCGCCACGCCGCCGCGGCGTTGCGCTTCATCATCGAGGGCACAGACGCCTATACCGCGGTCGCAGGCGAGCGCACCATGATGTCGCCGGGCGATTTCGTCATCACGCCGTCGATGGCGTGGCACGACCACGGCAATTTGGGCAAGGGGCCGATGGTCTGGCTCGACGTGCTCGACATGCACCTCGTCAACATCATGGATGCGAGCTTCCTCGACCATTATCCCGAACGCTCGCACCCGGTGACGCGGCCCGAAGGCGCCGCCGACGCCGAGGCCGCCTACAATCTCCTGCCCGACGGCGCGGAGTGGCAGTCGCAGACCACACCCATTTTCAACTACCCCTATGCCAGGACGCGCGAAGCCTTGGAGCGTCTGCGGAAATTCCGCGCGCCGGACCCCTATCACGCCTTCCGCATGAAGTACGTGAACCCGGTGAACGGCGAGTGGGCGATGCCGACGATTTCGACCTGGATGCAGCTTCTGCCCAAGGGCTTCCACACCCAGCCGTATCGCTCGACCGACAGCACCGGCTTCGTCGTCGTCGAGGGCGAGGGCAAGAGCGTCATCGGCGGCAAGACCTTCGAATGGGGGCCGCGCGACATCGTGGTCGCGCCAAGCTGGCAGTTTCGCGAGCACATCGCTTCGAGCGATGCGCTGATCTTCCAGTTCTCCGACCGGGTGGTTCAGGAAAAGCTCGATTTCTGGCGCGAGCAGCGCGGCAACGCCTGATCCGGACCCGCCACGCGCCAGGCCGTCTGGCGCCGATTTACCTGATCAGGAATCCGGCCGCCCAGTAATTCGCCCAGTTCCCGTCGCTCGACCACTGCGTCGTGATGCCGTTCACTTGGCCTAGGTGGCGAACGAAGGTCGGGTGCGACGCGTAGAGGTTGCCGCCGATCCCGCCGATCGACGCATCCGACGTTTGCGGCACCGGGGTCGGGTTCGGCGCGGGATGGAAGGGCGGCGGCGGCTCCGAGAAGGGCTCGGGCGGCGTGCCGCTGCCGCCGGAACCGAAGAGCGCGGTGCCGCCATCGTCGAGTCCGCCGGCGGTTGAGCCGGATCCGCCCGGCGGCGGCGGCGGTGCCGGTGGCCCGCCTCCGCCGGCCGGCGGCGTCACGAGGATGGGCGGCGGCGGCGGTGGCGGCGGCGGTGCGATCAGATAAGTGATTGGCGAACCCGACGTCCCGGATGGGCCCGAAGAAGACTCTCCGGCGCCTCCGCCCCCCGGTACCACTTCGATGGCCGTATAGGTATATGGGACGGCCGGATCGGAGTTCTCGAAGCCGTAGAAGCTCGCCTGGGTCACGTCCCCGGAATTATTTACCGCGATCGCCGCCGAATCGATGCCGCAGGTGGCGCACGGAAGACCGTCGGAGCTGTCGGTCGAGACGATGAAGCCGGCGCCAGCTCCCGCCAGCTCGCTGTCGAGCTGCAACTCCGATTGTCCGGTCTGGCTGATGGCGTAGTAATAGCTGAAGCTCTTGGTGCCGGAATCGCCGGTCCCAAGCGTGCCGACGTTGATCTTGATGCCGCCCCCGAGATCCGCCGGACCATCCGATCCGACGCCCGGTATGGTCGTGATCTCTACGTACTCCGTCGGAGCCACGTCCCAGTCGACGTCGCGCTGGAACATGACCGTGAGGGGCGATTCCGTCAGGTTGGTGACGGTCTCGTTGATCGTCAGCACGTTGTTGTTCAGGATAAAATTCTGCGTAAGCGAAAGGGCGCCGTCCATCGTCGTGTTGATGATGGTCCCGGTGCTCCCGGCGAAAGTCATGAAGGTGGTCGTCTCGTTGACGTCGCCGCCTTGTGTCGGATCGCCCTCGGCGTTTCCGGTGATCGCGCCGGTATAGGAAACACCCCACGAATCGCGCGGGGTGCCGGGCGCAAGCGGGTCGTAGCCGTCGGCAATGCGCTCGAAAGCGGGCGGGTCGTTTCCTGAGGGACAATCGGCATCGCACAGCGCGCCGGATGCATCGACATAGACCTCGTCGGTGTCGTCGGTGAGGAGAGGATCGGCGATGATGTTGTAGGCCGCGAAGCCGGTACCGCCGCCGAGGCTCGAGACCATGGCCGTCGGGGCGACGGTGATGACGCCGCCGTTATGTATGTAGGACCCCGGGTCGGCGGCAAGCGCCGCAAGCGAGAAGCTTCCGCCGGTCAAGCCCGTCACACCGTCCCAGCCGGCGATGAGATTGATGTTGCCGGTGCCTGAATTGATGATGTTGGCGTTGACAGTGATGTTGCCTTCGGCCAGCAGGCTGAACTGGTTCGGGCTCGAATAGACGATCGGGTCCGACACCAGGATGTTGCCGCTCGAGCTGCCGAGCGAGGCCGAGCTCCCGCCGGCGAGCTCGGTATCATCGGTCGTCGCCTCGATGATGACTTCGCTGCTGCTGAGCGCCGCCGTGATCGTGCCTGGGCTGATGGTGCAGCCGGAATTGCAGATGGAGAGATCGGCGGGATCGAGGAGCCAGGTCCCGGCCGCGCCGTTCTGCGCCAGCGTCGTGACCGTTCCCGCGATCGACAGCGTGGCGCCCGATGTCTCGACATAACCGCCATTGCCGCCTTCGGCGCCGCCTTGCGCGGTGATCGCGCCGCTGAAGACGGTGCTGCCGTTCGACCACACCGCGACATTGCCGCCATTGCCGGCAGAGATCGCATCGGCGTCGATGAGCGCGCCTTGCGCCACCGTCGTCGAAGCCGCGTTCTGCTGCGGCCCGCTGCCGTGGAAATTGCCGCCGATCAAAGCCGTCCCGCCGCCCGAATCGCCCGACACATCGACCGTGGCGCCAGACGCGAGCGTGACCGATTGGCCCAGAACATCGACCTCGCCGCCGGTCTGCCCCGCCCCCCTGCCCGACGCATCGAGCGTGCCGCTCACCTCGGTGCCGCCACCCGAGGCCGTGAGTACGATCTTGCCGTCCACGGTCGCGACGCTCGTCGCCTCGATGATGCCGCTCGTGTTGATGACGTTGTCGAGCACCGACTTGGCCGATGCCGCCGTCAGCAGCACCGTGCCGCCGTCTGCGCCGATCGTGCCCGTGTTCGAGACGAGCGTGCCGTTCGCCTGCGCGACCGGCGTCGAGATGGCGAAGCTCAGAAGGCGGTCGCCCGAGAAATCCACCGCATAGGTCTTCGCCCCGCCGGCCAGCACCACACTGCCGAGCGAGGCCGCGATCACGCCGGTGTTCGACACCTGCCCGCCCGCCAAGACCGCATAGCCGTCGGTCGCGGTGATCGTGCCGCCATTCGCGATCGCGGCGCCCGGCGCGCCGGGCTGGTCGAAGCTGTAGTTCCCGGCCAGGAAATTCGCGGTGCCGATGCCGATCGTCGAGAGCAGCAGGCCGGCTGCGTTGATGGTCGCACCCGAGCCGGTCACGATCCCGGCCGGGTTCACGATCCACACCTGCCCGTTCGCCGTGAGCGAGCCCAGGAGATAAGACACCCCGCCGCCCAGGACCTTGTTCAGCAGAACGGACGTCGCGTTCAGCTCCTGCACCGTGACCGAGTAGTTCTGCGGGATCGAGAACGAGCTGTAGGTGATGACCGCCTTCGGCGACTGCACCTGGATGAGGGCGCTTTGCGCCGTCGCGGTGATGGTTGCCTGGCCCGCCACCACCTTCGCGCCGACGAGTTGCGCCTCGGCCGCCGCCGTCAGCGATACAAGGGTAAGCGCCGGCGCAAGGATGCGCCGACCCCACCTGACCGTCCCCCGCCTGCCCGTCATTTATGAGCCTTGATCCGGGCGAAGGTAATCGCCCTTGTTAATAGAATATCCGCCCCAACCGGGCACCCGACATTACCCGATTTTCGCCAATGCGCAACTCTATCAAAATCGTGTCCGGCGCGCGCGGCGCCAGCCTCGGCGAAGCGCTTTCCTCAGCGCTCGGCAGCGATCCGGCGCTCGACCGCGGCGAGCAGTTCCCGCGGGCGCACCGGCTTCATCAGGAATTCGTGCCGCTCGAGCGCGTCCTTGGCGATACGCAGCATGTAGCCGGTTATGATGAGCGTCTTGAAGCCGCGCGCCACCGCATCGTCGGCGACCGCGATGCCGCTGCCGTCTGTGAGGATGCCGTCGGCGAGGACGAGGGTATAGTCCTGCGTCGCGAGCTGCGCGCTCGCTGTCGCCACCGTATCGGTGGAATCGACGTCGTAGCCCGCGTCCCTCAGCACATGCTCGAGCAGCATGCGAACGTCCCAATCGTCCTCGACGAGGAGAATCCGGCGGCGCGATTTGATTGGCGCTGGCATCGGAAAAATTCTATGCGGCGGCGGCGCCGGATCAAGAAATACCGTGTAACGAAACAGGCAAACGGCAAGAAAAAATGAGCAATCGCGCGCCCTTTCGTTCTTTGGGGCGCAGTCTCCGATCCTTTCGGGGTGAAGCCTATTGCGTGCCGCGCAGTCGGAAGACCCGCGCCACGAGCGCGTTCGAGAGCACCGCGATCAGGAACATGACGATCAGGATCGCGTACATCTGCGGCGTCCGGAACTGCGCGTAATACTGCATCATCATGAAGCCCAAGCCGCGATTTGACATTTTGAGCTCGGCGAGCAGGCACGCGATGATCGCCACGCCCAGGCCGATGCGCAGGCCGGTCGCGATGGGCGGCACGATCGCCGGCAGATAGATCATGCGCACCATCTGCGCGCGGCTGAGGTTGTAGCTTCGCCCGACGCGCAGCAGCACGGGATCGACGAGCCGCACGCCGGCTGCGACCGAAAGCGCCATCGGAAAGAAGCACGAGAGCGCGCCCATCGCGATCTTTGAGCCCGCGCCGATGCCGAACAGCACGAGCAGCACCGGCAGGAACACGATCTTGGGCGTCGGCGCCATGTATTGCAGATAGCGCTCGTAGGCTTGTCCCGCGAACCGGCTCGCGCCTAGGGCGAGCCCCGCGGCAAGCCCGAGGCCGCAGCCGAGCGCGATCGAGGCCGCGACTTCGAGCAGCGTCCATTCGAGGTTCCAATAGAAATCGCCGCTCACGATCTGCTGGCCGAGCGCGCCCGCGATCAGGAACGAGGAGGGTGCCACCCCCTTGTAAAGAAGGCCCGATGCCGACACGCCTTCCCACACCGCCCAGAGCGCCAGCAGAGTGGCGATGCGGATGAGCGCGATCTGCGGCCGCTTTTTTTGCGGGCGCTGAATGGCGCTGGCAGCGGCGATCACATCGGCCTCAGCCATTTCTCCACCTTCTCCGTGACCCAGAAGAAGCCGACGCTCGTGAGCATCACGAACAGGATCGCGCCGAACATCATCGGAATTTCCCAGCGGTCGGCGAGATCGTCGATGAGCTCGCCCATGCCGCCGAAATTGATGAGGAACTCGACGCCGACGACGCTGATGAGGCAATAGATGACGCCGAGCCGCACGCCCGTCGCGATGGTCGGCACCGCGGCCGGAAACATGATCTTCCAGAAGAGCTGCGAGCGCGTGAGGCCGAAGCTCCGTCCCACGTCGATCAACACGGCCGGCGTGCCGTCGAGCCCCTCCTTGGTCTTGAGGATGATCGAGGTGATGCCGGTGCAAAAGCTCATTGCGACGATGGTCGAGGCGTTCCTCCCGAAGATCACCAGGAACAGCGGATAGACCAGCACCACCGGCGCGGCAGCGATGCTGGCGACCCAGGTGAAATAGGCGCGCCCCGCCCAACGCGAGCGATGGAGCCAGAGCCCGATCGGCACGCCGGCGAGGAGCGCGAGGAGCGCGGCCGCCGCGGTCTCGGCCAGTGTTTGCAGAAAACTCGCGGCGAGCCCCTCATCGGCAAAGAGCGGCGTCAGGCCTGAAAAAATCGCGCTCGGTGCCGGCGCGATGAGCGTGTTCCACCAGCCCGCGTCGACGCATGCCTGCCAGATCGCGAGCAGGGCCGCGATGGTGACGACCCCGGCGAGCGCAGGCGGCAAAAACGGGCGCCGCGTGCGCCGTAGCCGAGCCGGCTGGGCGAGGCTCGCCATGCCGCCTACGACCCTTGCTGCAACAAGAGATCGTACACGCCCTTGATATCGTCATGCGTCATCGCGTGCGGAATTCGCTTTGCCGCGAGCGCTTGGGCCAGCACCGTGTTCTCGCCCTTGATCGCTTCGACCTGGTCCTCGTCCCTCGTCTGGAAAGTCTTGTTCGCGTATTTCACCTGCTCGAGCGGCTGGCCCGACAGCTTGGCGTAGGCTTCGAGAGCCGCCGGGTCGGAATAGGCCCACTCGACCGATTGCTTGTAGGCCTTCATGAAGCCGGTGACGGCGGCGCGATGGGCTTGCAGGAAATTGAGGTTCGCGACGTTGACGCGCACGGTCTCGTCCTTCACCTCGGGCGAATCGTTGCCGAGGGCGATCATGCGGATCTCTTTCCCCTGAAGTTCCTTGAGGCCCGTCGGCGGCGTGCTCCAGGACGCATCGATCTGCCCGGTCATCACCTGCGGCAAGCCGTTGGGCGCGGCGCCGACCGGCACGAGCTTCGCGTCGCTCACGCCGGCCTGTTGCAGGAGCGTGAGAAGGATGAGGTTGCTCGACGAGCCGGGCTCCGAGAACGACACGGTCTTGCCGTGTAGATCCTTCATGCTCTTGATCGGGCTGTCGGCCTTCACGTACCAGAAAATGTCGGGGGCGCCGGTGGCCTCGGGCGAGATGATGCGCACCGGCGCGCCTTTGACATAGGCGGCGAGGATGCCGAGGAATCCGGTTCCGACCGCGATATCGACGCTGCCGGAGATCACCGCCTGCTCGTTCGACGCGCCGCCTTGGGTATAGGTGATCTGGAGGTCGAGCCCTTGCTTCTGGAAGAAGCCCTGGCCGACGCCGAGCTCGGTGAACGAGGTATCCCAGGCGCCGCGCTGCGGGATCGCGACCTTGACGGTCTCGGCGGCGTTGGCGAGGACCGGCGCGCTGCCGAGCGCGAGCGCAAGAACGATGGCAGTCGTCTTCTTCATCATATTCTCCTGTTTCATTTGAGGCCGGCGATCGCCTTCTTGAGCGGAGTGTCGTCGATGAGGCGGTCCATCGCTAGCGGCTTGGTGTAGTCGAGGCGGCCGTCGCGCATGTGCTGCTTTTCCTCGCGGCGGATGCTGTCCTGGAACTTGTCGATGTCGAGCTTGGGATCGAACTCGAACGGGATGCTGTCCTCGATGTCGGCGAGCTTCAGGCCCGTCGCCTTGGCGAGGAGCTGCGCCGTCGCCGGGTCTTTGCTGTAGGCCCCTTGCGTCTCGCGCGCGCCCTCGATCAGCGCGCGCAGAAAGCGCACGCCGACATCCGTCCGCTCGCGCAAAAACTTGCCGCTGAAGAACACGACCGTGGTGATGTCGCCCGCGGTGACGCCCGCCTCGGGCTGCAACAGGACGGCGGTGCCGTCGCGCAGCGGGATCGCCTGGAAGGGCGCGGTGACGAACGCCATGTCGACCGCCTTGTTGCCGAGCGCCACCACCATCTGCGGGAAGCCCAGCATGGTCTCGTCCACGTCCTTCAGGCTCATGCCGTATTTCTCGAGGATGAGCGACAGGTCGTATTCGGGCGTCGAGCCGGGAACATTGACCGCGACCTTGCGGCCTCTCAGGTCCTTGCCGCTGCGGACGGCGCCGCTGTCCCACAAATCCTTGCGCACGAGCGGCGGCGTCGCGATCACCGGGCTCGGTTGAAATCCCAGGGCCGCGACCGCGCGAAGGTCGAGCCCTTCGCTGGCGGCATTGAAGGAGCCGGCGCTGAACGCGCCCAATCCGACGTCGAGCTGCCCGGTCGCGAGCGAGGATGTCATTTCCTGCGCGCCGCGGAAATTGCCGGAATCGAGCTCGATCCCCTCCTTCGCCACGTAGCCTTTCTCGACCGCGACGTAATAGGGCGACTGGGCGATGCTCACGACCTGGCCGATCGAGACCTTGTCGGCCGCGTGCGCCGCGCTTGCGCTCGTAAGCGCCGCCAGCGCCAATGCCACTCCATGAACCCGCCTCACGTCTCCCTCCCCGGCGTGCGCGCGGCCAAAGATTCGCTTTCGCTGAGGCCTTTCGAGGCCTCCTCGCGCAGATCGGCCCAGATCGTCGCGACGCAGCGGCCGAACTTGTCGCTGCCGATGATCTCCGACGTGCGCGGTCGCGGCAGATCGATCGCGACGACGCGCTTCACCCGTCCCGGCCGATAGGTCATCACCACGACGCGGTCGGCAAGCTGCACGGCTTCGGCGATGTTGTGCGTGATGAGGAGCGTCGTCTGCTTCAACTGCGCCTGGATCTGCAAGAGCTTGTCGCCGAGCAGCAGCCGCGTCTGTTCGTCCAAGGCGGCGAACGGCTCGTCCATCAGCAGTATCTTGGGCTCGAAGGCCAGCGTGCGGGCAAGCGCCGTGCGCTGGCGCATGCCGCCCGAAAGCTCGGCCGGATAGCGGTTCTCGAACCCTTCGAGCCCGACGAGGCGGACCAGCGCCCCGGCGCGCTCGAGCCGCTCGGCCTTCGGCATCCCCGCGGCTTCCAGCGGAAACACCACGTTCTCGATCGTGGTGCGCCAGGGGAAGGTCGATTCCTCCTGGAACACCATGCCGATCTCGCGGTGCGAGCCGCTGATCGCCGTGCCCGCGACCCGCACCGTCCCGTCATACTCGTCGATGAGCCCGCCGATGATGTTGAAGAGCGTCGACTTGCCGCAGCCAGACGGCCCGATCACGGCGACGAACTCGCCCTGGCGCACCTCGAGCGAGACGTTGTCGAGGGCGTGGATGAGCCCGCCGCCGGTCTCGAACCGCTTCGAGATGTTCGCCACGTCGAGAAGCGGCTGCACCGCTCCCGCCGATCCGGAAGCGGCGAGCTCGGTCAGGCTCATCGCGGCTCAGGTGCCGGGCGCGCGCGTGATCGCAGCCGAGGAGGCCTGGTCGTAGCCGGGCTCGACCCGGACATCGACCACCACGACCTCGCCCGCCTCGGCGGCCTTCACCGCCTTCTCGAGCGTGCCGGCAAGATCGCCGAGCTTCGTCACGGGGCCGAAGCCGGTTGCGCCCTGCGCCCGCGCGATCATGGCGAAATCGATCTCCGGTCCCTTCATCTGCTGGCCGATCCACTTGTTCTCGACCGGCCGGCCGCGCTCCTTCGCCATGCGCTCCTGGTGCAGCTCGTCGTTGTAGAAGGAGCGATTGTTGGCGATGACTGCGAGGAACGGGATGCGGTAATGGACCGCGGTCCAGATGGCGCTGTTGCCCATCATGAAATCGCCATCGCCCAGGATCGCGACCGGGAGGCGTCCGGTGCCGCGCAGCGCGAGCGCCGCGCCCACGGTCGTGCCGGGGCCCGAGCCGACGCCGCCGCCGCCGTCGCTGCCGAGGTGATCCAAGGGATGCTTCATCGGCCACAGATGGCCCGCCCACGACAGCGGATGGCGGATGAGGCTGATGGTGCGGCCCGCGACCGCCTGCTGCATCGCGTTCGCGAGCATCGGCACGGCGATCGATCCGGCCGCGTCGCCCATCGCGACCTGCTGGCGCTGGAACGGCTTTCTGTTCGGCCATGACGGCTTCTTGCGCCCGCCCAACTTGCTCGCGGCAGCCAGGATCGCGCCCGCGGTCGGATCGGTGTCCGCCATGATCTGGAGATCGATCGGCGGCAGCCCCTGATAGTCCATGGCCCAGCCGCGATGCAGATGCTGGTCGAGCGAGACGTTGATGATCGTCGCGCCGACGCGCTCGTTCTTGTAGGTGCTCTTGAACGTGCCCGCGGCATCGACCCAGTCGAGCAGCAGGATCGCGTCGGCCGTGCGTACGAGCTCGCCACCGACGCCGCCCTGGAACGTGCCCGGAGGCGAGCCCAGGAGCGGATGGTCGGTCGGGAAGGCCGCGGCAAGCTTCAAATCGGTGAGCACCACGGCGCCCAGCGTCTCGGCAAGCTTGATGCGCTCGGCCCAGGCGCTTTCGCTGCGGCTGACGCGGCCCATGAGGATGAGCGGCCGCTCGGCCTCCAAAAGGATTTTCGCCGCGGCCTCGGCCTGCTGCGGCGACGGGCCGACCGCCTCGGGCGGCAGATAGCGCTTCGTCTCGGGCACGGTCGGCGCAGCCTCGAGCTTTATTTCCTGAAGGCCGACATCGAGCACGACATAGGTCGGGCCCTTGGGGCTCGTCGCCGCGATCTTGCGTGCGCGCAGGATCGACTCATAGGCGGCGCCGATCGAGGCCGGCTGGTCGTCCCACTTGGTGAAGTTGCGGATGAAGGCGCCGTTGTCGCGCGTGGTGTGGATCCAGTCGATCCACGGCCGGCGCAGGCTCGCGTCCTGGGGCCCGTTGGCGCCCAGGAGCACCAGCGGCGCGCGGTCGCACCAGGCGTTGTAGACCGCCATCGAGCCGTGCATCAGGCCCACATTGGCATGGACGACGGCGAGCATCGGCTTTTCCGTGACCTTGGCCCAGCCATGGGCGATCGCCACCGCCGCCTCCTCGTGCAGGCAGAGCAGCATTTGCGGCCGCTCGTTGCCGAGCTTGTTGACGAGGCTGTCGTGCAGGCCCCGGTAGGACGAGCCGGGATTGAGCGCGACATAGGGAATGTCGAGGGCGCGGATCACCTCGGCCATGGCGTCGCTGCCCCAATGCGTCTTGCCCTCGGACGGCAGCGGCTTTTCCATGCCTTGCGGCTCGTTGGCGAAATCGACCTTTTTCATCAGAAGTCCTCCGCGTCTTTATTTCCTAGGGTTGGCTGGATATTGCCGCGCCCCGTCCCGCTCGGGAAAGGGGTTTGTTGCGGGGGGCTAAAGCTGCGCCAGGCGCACCGCGGCATAGAGCGTCATCATGCCGAGGATCGTGGCAAAGCCCGCGGCAAGGCCGGCGTCGGGATGGTCGCTCGCCGCGGGCAAAAGGTTGCTCGCGCCGATATAGAGGAAGAACCCGGCGAAGAGGCCCAAGGCGAAACCGAGCGTGCTGCCGGAAAGACCGAGCGACCAGCCTGCGGCCGCGCCCAGAACCGGCGCCAGCGCGTCGGCGAAAAGCCAGCGTCGCGCGGCGCTGTCGTCGGCGCCCGCGCGCCGCACCACCGTCACCGTGTTGATGCCGTCGCAGAGATCGTGCACAACCACCCCCACCGCCACGACCGCACCGGCCGCCGCCGAAACCTGGAACGAGACGCCGATCGAGAGCCCATCGAGAAAGCTGTGCAGCGAGAGCGTAAGCCCGCCGAGCGCGCCCCGATGCGCGCTGTGCGCGACGCTCTTGTCGATGAGGTGATAGGCGGCGTATCCCGCCGCGACGAGCACGAAGACGAGCGAGACGTTGCGGCTCAATTCGAGCGCTTCCGGCAGCAGGTCGAAAAGCGCCACGCCGATGACGGCGCCGGCGCTGAACGCGAGGACGAGCGCCATGTACCGCTCGATCCGGAGCGCGAAAAGTCCGCCCGCGAGCGTCACGGCGAAGGCAAGAAGACTGACGAGAATTGGCATTCGGGTCCGCGCGCACAAGGATTTTGCGCGACCCAAACACATCGCGGCCCAATTCGCAAGCCGCTTGCGCTAACGCCCTCTCCGCCCGCGAGCGGCCGAGAGGGGCCTCGTGCCTAGCTCTTCTGTGCCGCGAAGACGAGCGCGTGCGTCAGGTCGCCCATCGGCGGATTGCCATGAGCGGCGAGCGCCTTGTCGCGCGCCGCGAGCCCGGGCAGCACCGGCAGCTTCCAGCGCCGGGTGATGAAGCGCAGGATCGAGGTCGTGTCATACTGCGTGTGATCGACGTAGCCGCGCCGCGCGAACGGCGAGACGATGATCGCGGGAATGCGGTTTCCCGGTCCCCAGCGGTCGGCCTTGGGCGGCGCCGCGTGGTCCCAGAAGCCGCCGTTCTCGTCATACGTCACGACGACGAGCATGTGCGCCCACTGCTTGCTCTTCTGGAGATGCGCGATGAGCTCGGCGATGTGCGCATCGCCCGCGGCAACGTCGGCATAGCCGCCATGCTCGTTCAAGTTCCCCTGCGGCTTGTAGAACGTCACCGGCGGCAGGGTGCCGTCGTCGATCGCCTTCAGGAACAGCGCGCCGTTCATGCCGCCGTCGCGCAGATGCTCGGCACGCGCTGGCGTGCCTGGCGCGAGATCGGCCATGTAGTTGAAGGGCTGATGATGGAACTGGAAATTCGGCACGGGGAAAGCATTCTTGCCGTCGAGCGTCGCCTGCCACGCGCCTGCGTACCAGGCCCATGCGACGCCTTTCGCGGACAGAAGATCGCCGATCGTCGCGACGGTTTGCGGCGGCAGCGTGTCCGGCTGTGTTGGATCGGCGAGCGCGGAATCGGCCCCTTGCGCCGGCTTGTTGTGGCTCGGCTGATAGGGCGGCTGCATTGTGTTGACGGCGTATCCGTCGGGCGTGATGTTGCCGTCCGCCACGAAATCGGGCACGCCGTCGAGCGCCGATTTCGGCGAGTTCGCCGTCACGGTGAGCGAGACGCCGTCCGCGTCGACCGCGGCGATCGCGGGCTTCGCCGGGCTCGTGGCGGCATCGGGATAGACCGGCGTGCAGGCGCAGATCAGCCAGAAGTGATTGAGGAACGAGCCGCCGAACGCACCCTGGAAGAAATTGTCGGCGAGCGTATAGCGCCGCGCGATCGCCCAGAGCGGCGGTTTCGCACCGCCCTGGTAATGTCCCATGACGAGTCCGCCTGAATCTGCCCAGGCCGCGAACTTGTCGTTCCTGCCGCCGTCCAACTGCATCTGCTCCTCGTAGAAGCGGTGCCACAGGTCGCGGTGAATGACGGTGATCGGCTCGTTGAAGCCCTTGGGATCGTCGATCGCGAAGGGTCGGTTCGGCATATGTGCGGTCATCGCCTCGGTGATGACCGGCGTGACGCCGGGCGCGGTCAGGTTCTTCCAGATCCGCGGCAGCTCCGTCATGACCGTGCCGTCGCGGTCGCGCTGCTCGGATTTCGCGCGCGCGACATGCTGCAATCCGTTGGCGCCGGGAAAGAAGCCGTAGAGATTGTCGAAGCTGCGGTTCTCGGCATAGATCACGACGAGCGTGTCGATGCGATCGATGCCGTGCGGCGCGTCGGCGGCATGCGCCGCGGTGAGGCTCGTCGCGGCCGCGAGCGCCGCCAGAAAACCGCGCAGGACCATAACCTTCCCCCCCTCTTTCCGCGGGCGCCGCTTTCTAGCAGCCGCTGCGCGACAGTTTTGTGACAGCGCGCGAGGCTGGCACGGCGCGTGCGCGTCGTCCATTCTGGTGCCATGCGGCTTTGCCTTCTACTCGCATGCTGCCTCGCGACGCTCGCCGCCGCCGGCGCCGCGGCGCAAGGACTGTCGCGGCCAGACGCTTACGCCCGCGCCGCGGCGATGAGCGCGCTCGGCCGAAGGCTTTTCTTCGAGTCCGCGCTTTCGGCCTCGGGCAAGATGTCGTGCGCCACCTGTCACGACCCGGCGCACGCCTTCGGGCCGGCCGATGCGCGCGCGGTCGAATTGGGCGGCGCCGACCTGCGTCAGAGCGGCGTGCGCGCCGTGCCGTCGCTCAAATATCTCCAGGTCATCCCGCAATTTAGCGAGCATTTCTTCGATTCCGACGACTCCGGCAACGAGAGCGTCGACAACGGCCCGACCGGCGGCCTCACCTGGGACGGGCGCGTCGATCGCGGCCGCGACCAGGCGCGCTTTCCGCTCATGTCGCCCTACGAGATGGCGAACCGCGATCCCGCCGCGATCGTCGCACGCGCGCGCGACGCGGGCTATGGCACCCCGCTCCGCCGCATTTCCAAGGATCCGTTCGCGGCGATCCTCGCCGCGCTCGAAACCTTCGAGCAGGATGCGCGGAATTTTTATCCCTACAGCAGCAAATATGACGCGGTTTTGGCCGGCAAGGCCGCGCTCACGCCCGAGGAAGCGCACGGGCGCACGCTCTTCGAGGACCCGGTGAAGGGCAACTGCGCCCACTGCCACATCAGCGAGCGCGGCGCCGACGGGCGGCCGCCGCAATTCACCGACTACGGCTTCGCCGCCGTCGCCGCGCCGAGGAACCGCGACATCCCGGCCAACGCCGATCCCGCCTATTTCGATCTCGGCCTGTGCGGTCCGCTCCGCACCGATCTCGCGAGCCGCAAGGATTATTGCGGCATGTTCATGACGTCTTCCCTGCGCAACGTCGCGCTGCGCCAAAGCTTCTTCCACAATGGCGTCTTCCACGCTCTGCGCGATGCCGTCGCGTTCTATGCGTCGCGCGATACCGATCCGGCGAAATGGTATCCGCGCAACGCCGACGGAACCGTGCGGAAATACGACGACCTGCCGCCCGAATATGCTGGCAACGTCAATCGCGAGCCGCCGTTCGACCGCGCGCCCGGCGCGGCGCCCGCGCTCGACGACCGCGAGATCGACGACATCGTCGCCTTCCTCAGGACCTTGACTGACGGCTACCTGCCGGCAGAAGCCGCGCGGAATTGAGGATGAAGGTCATCTCCGAGGCGACATGGATGAAGGCCGCGACGAGCGGTCCGATGATGCCGGTCGCGGCCAATGCCATGCCGACGAGATCGACCGCGATCGTACCGTAGAAATTCTCCCAGATGATGAAGCGCGTGCGCCGCGCCAACGCCACCATCTCGGCAAAGCGCGCAAGGTCGTTGCCGAGCAGCACCACATCGGCGCTTTCGCGCGCGACGTCCGTGCCCGATCCCATGGCGACGCCGACTGAGGCCGCGATCAGCGCGGGCGCGTCGTTGATGCCGTCGCCGACCATCGCGACTTTTCGGCCCGCCGCCACAAGCCGCTCGACCCGCGCGAGTTTCTGCTCGGGCAGAAGCCCGGCCGCCGCCTCGTCGAGACGAAGCTCCGCCGCGACACTCTGAGCGACAGTCTCCGTGTCGCCGGTGAGCAGCATGGTGCGGATGCCCATGCGCTTGAGATTGGCGATGGCCGCTGCGGCCTCGGGCCGCACGCGATCGGAGATGAGGATCGCGCCGAGATAGCGCCCGTCGCGCGCCACCAGGATCTCGGCGCCCGCCGCGGGCTCGCCCCCTGCGCCCGCGATGCCGTTCTCGTCGAGCCAGGCGCGGTTGCCGACGACGATCCGGGCGCCCGCGCACTGCGCGGCGATTCCGCGGCCGGGCGTGTAGGCAAAACGCTGCGGCTCCTCCGCCCGTGCTCCGCACGCTGCTGCGGCCGCGACGATCGTCTTGCCGAGCGGATGTTCCGAGCGCAGCTCGGCGCTCGCCGCCGCCGCCAGCACGTCGCTCTCGTCGATGCCGTCCGCCGCCACGATCCTCGTCACCTCGGGTCGGCCGAAAGTGAGCGTCCCGGTCTTGTCGAGCACCACGGTATCGACGTGGCCCAGAATCTCGAGCGGCAGCCCGCCCTTCACGATGGCGCCCATGCGCGCCGCGCGCCCGATCGCGCCCAGGATCGCGAGCGGCGTCCCGGCGGCGATGCCGCACGCGCCGGCCACAATAATAACGGCGATGGTGGCGACGATGTCGTGCGTCACGATGAGCGTCAGGCCGGCGGCGCCGAGCGCGAAATAGACGAGATAGCCGGCGAGCCGGTCGGCCAAGCGCTGCACCGGTGCGCGGCTCTCCTCGGCGCTCTCCACCGCCGCGATGATCTTGCCATAGCTCGTGTCGCGCCCCACGCGCTCGGCGCGGATCTCCAAGGCGCCCGACTGGTTGATCGAACCCGCGAACACTTTTGCGCCCGCCATCTTCTCGGACGGGAGCGCCTCGCCGGTGATGCGCGACTGATCGACGAAGGAATGGCCGTCGATCACCGCGCCATCGGCCGGGATGCGCCCGCCCGGCGCCACGAGGATGAGATCGCCGGCGCTGAGCTCGGCGGCCGCGACCTCGCGCACCGCGCCGGCGCGCCGCACCGCCACCTCGCGCGGCAGGAAGTCGAGCACGTCGCGGATCGCGCGCCGGCCGCGCGACACGGTCATATGCTCCAGCACTTCCGCCACCAGCACGAAGAGGGTGATGACGAGCGCCGTGAAGAACTGTGCGATGGCGGCCGCCGCGACGATCGCGATCGTCATCGACAGCTCCATCGTCATGCGCCGCTCGATGAGGTTCTCGAACGCTTCGCGGTAGATGGGCCAGCCGCCGGTGGCAAGCGCCACAATGGCGATCCAGCCGGCATATCGGAGCGAAAATCCGGCGGCGATCGCCGCTGCCGCGATCAGCGCGATGCGCGCCGCGTCGGCCGGACCGAGCGCAGGCTCGTCGTGCGGCGGCTCTTCCGCCCTTGCCTCGTCCGGGAGAGAGTGAGCGCTTGCCGCGCTCATCGCGCTAGCGCAGGTAGGAGCGCACGGCGTCGATCAGCTCCTCGGCGCCCTGCGCGCGGTCGTTGTCGCGCTCCTTCGCCGGATCGACGACGTGCATGCGGATATGGTCCTCGAGGACCTCGACCATGAGGGAGTTGATCGCGCCGCGCGCGGCGGCGATGAGGTGCAGGACCTCGGCGCAGCCCTTCTCGATCTCGAGCGCGCGCTCGGCCGCCTCGACCTGCCCGCGGATGCGGCGCACGCGCGCCAGAAGCTTCGCTTTTTCGCGGATCGTGTGCATGTTGATACTATAGGGGGGTAGGGTATAAACGGCAAGCGCGCCGCACCGCCCTTGTCGCGCCTGGCCTCGGCGCATAGTGTCGCCCCCATGTCAGAATGGACCCCGACCTTCACGCCCGACGGGCGCCTCGCGCTCGCGCTCGCGATCAGCGAATACGACCACGTGCGCGATCTCGCGACCGGCGCGGTGCGGCCGCAGGGCATCGCCATCAACGTGCTGTCCTTCGCGGTCGAAGAGATTTTTCACCGCTTCACGCGCTATCGCGAGTGGGAAGTCTCCGAGCTGTCGATGGGCAAATACTCCTCGCTCGTCTCGCAGGGCGACACGACGTTTGCCGCGATCCCGGTCTTTCCCTCGCGCGTCTTCCGCCATTCCTCGATCTATGTGCGCAAGGGCGGATCGGTGCGCGCACCGCAGGATTTGCGCGGCAAGCGCGTCGGACTGCCGGAATGGGCGCAGACGGCGGCGGTCTATACCCGCGGCATGCTGGTCCACGAATATGGCGTCGGCCTCGACCAGATCGAGTGGGTGCAAGCCGGCGTCGACGAACCGGGCCGCGCGGAAAAAGTCGAGCTGAAGCTGCCAAAGGGCGTGCGCGTCACGGCGCGGCCCGATTCATCGCTCGACCGCATGCTGCGCGCGGGCGAGATCGATGCCGCCATGTCGGCGCACGCGCCGCGCTCGTTCGAGGCGCGTGATCCCGACATCGTGCGGCTCTTCCCGGACTACCGCGGCATCGAGCAGGACTATTTCCGCAAGACCGGGATCTATCCGATCATGCATGTGATCGCGCTCAGGAGCGAGGTGATGGCGCGCTTCCCGTGGGTCGCGACCAACCTCATGGAAGCGTTCGAGATGGCGAAGGCGCGCAGCCTCGCCCGCTCGCGCGAGATCACGGCGAGCCGCTTTCCGGTGCCGTGGATCGCCGAGATTGCCGACCGCGCGGCGGAACTGTTCGGCGGCGATCCCATGCCTTATGGGATCGAGGCGAACCGCACCACGCTTGCCGCGTTCCTGCGTTTTGCGCACGAACAGGGCGTGTGCCACAAGCCGCTTCAGCCGGAAGATCTGTTCCCGCCGGAAGTGCGCACCACGTTCAAGGTCTAGGGACCGCCGTCCCCAGCGCCGGCGTTTCGAGGACGCGCCACTGGCCGCGGAACAGCGCGACGAGCCGATCGGCCACGCTGACGCGCACGTCGTAGGTGGCGCTCCGCCGCGTACGCGCGAGCTCGACCGCCTCGGCCTCGAGCCGCTCGCCGCGCTGCGCTGGGCTCACGTAAGTGATGTGCGCGGTCTGGGTCAGGCATGACGTGCCGCGCGACAGACAGGCATAGGCGCCGGTCATGTCGGCGAGCGTGAAGATATAGCCGCCCTGGCAGATGCCGTGACCGCCCACCATGCGGTCGGCGACGACGAGCGCCAACCGCGCATAGCCCGCGCGTCCTTCCACGAGCTCGATGCCGAGGTCGCGCCCGACGCCGTTGCGTGCGGCGATGGTGCTTAGGATCTGCATCGCGTCGGCATCCGCACTCATACGATAAACCCCCTTGCTTCGGCGCAGTCTAGCGGGGCGCGGCGACCGGCGCGATAATACGGCGCGGGAGGACGACATGCTCGAGCTCTATCACCACGGCACGTCCGTTTGCGCCGCCAAGCCGCGCATCGTCTTTGCGGAAAAGCGCCTCGACTGGGTCGGGCACTATGTCGACATCGTCAAGGGGGAGCAGTTCGCGCCCGAATATCTGAAGCTCAATCCCAAGCATGTCGTGCCGACGCTGATCCATGACGGGCACATCATCCGCGAATCGACCGTGATCGGCGAATATCTCGACGAGGCTTTCCCCGATCCGCCGCTGAAGCCCGTTACGGCGCTCGACCGCGTCACCATGCGGATGTGGACGAAGCGGCTCGACGAGGAGCTCCATCCCGCGACCGGCATCGTGACCTATGCGATCTCGCACCGGCACGCGGTCATCGCCAACGGCCCCGCCGCGGTCGAGCACTGGGTGAACCAGGGCAATGCCGAGCAACGCGCGCGCCGGCGCCGGCGGCTCGAGCAAGGCATCGACGATCCCGAAGCGCAGGCCGCGCTCCGCATCTACGATCGCTTTCTCGCCGACATGGAGCTGCAGCTCGCAAAGACGCCTTATCTCGCAGGGCCTGCCTTCTCGCTCGCCGAGGCGGGCGTGATGCCCTACGTCAACCGGCTCGAGATGTTGCAGCTCTCGGGCCTGTGGACGGGCGCGCGCCCGCACCTTGCCGACTGGTGGCGGCGTGTGAAGGCGCGTGAGAGCTATGAGCCGGGGCTCGTCAAATTCCTGCCCGAGGAGCTCGGCAAGCTGATGCGCGCCAAGGGCGCCGAGGCGTGGCCCAAGGTGCGCGCCATCCTCAACCAATCCCCATAGGGAGGACGACATGCTCGAGCTCTATCACGCGGGCCTCACGACTTGCTCCAAGAAATCGCGGCTCTGCCTCAAGGAAAAGGGGTTGCCGTACAAGAGCCACTTGCTGCGGCTCGACCGGTTCGAGCATCACACGCCGGAATATCTCAAGCTCAATCCCAACGGCATCGTGCCGACGCTGGTCCATGACGGCCGCGCCGTCATCGAATTGGGCGTCATCAACGAATATGTCGACGAGATTTTTCCCGAGGTGCCGCTCCGGCCCTCCGATCCGCTGACGCGCGCGAAAATGCGCGTCTTCTGCAAGATGGCCGACGAATACGCGCTGCCTGCGACCCGCGTGCCGACCTGGGCGCGCACCAAGACCGCGAATTTGAAGGCGATGAACGACCACGATTTCGAGCGCACCATCCGCGCCACGCCGCTCGTCGATCATCAGCTCAAGATGAAGGCGCTGCGCAGCGAAGGCTTCTCGAAAAATGAATTCGAGGAAGCGTACGGGCGCATGGACTATGTCTTCGACCGGTGCGAGACGGCGTTGGGCGAAGGACCGTATCTCGCCGGGCGCGACTACAGCCTCGCCGACATCGCGATCCTGCCTTACGTTTTCGCCTTCACTCTGGTGCGGCCGGAATTGTTTCAATCCCATCCGCGCACCAAGGAATGGTACGAACGCGTCATGGCGCGGCCCGCCGTCAAGGCGACCTACGAGCCGTCCGACGAAGCGCCGGCGCATTGACGGGAATGCCCTCGCCCAACGGGAGACCGCTCATGTGGCCCAATCGCCGCGTCATAGATCTTTTCGGCATCGAGCATCCGATCCTGCTCGCGCCGATGGCGGGCGCAATCGACTGGGAGCTCGCCGTCGCCGTGTCGGAGGCGGGCGGGCTCGGCTCGATCCCGGCGGCGATGCTCGATGCCAAGCGGCTCGCCGACCAGGTGGCGAAATACCGCGCCCGCAGCACACGCCCGGTCAATTTCAATTTCTTCTGCCACCGCCCGCCGGTGCCGAGCAACGCGCGCGAATCGCTCTGGCGCGATCGGCTCAAACCCTATTACCGCGAGTTTGGCATCGATCCTTCGGCGCCGGTGCCGAGCTCGATGCGCGCGCCGTTCGACGAAGCCTTCTGCGCCGTCGTCGAGGAATTGCGGCCCGAGGTGGTGAGCTTCCATTTCGGGCTTCCCGAGAAGCCGCTGCTCGCGCGGGTCAAGGCCACGGGCAGCCGCATCCTCGGCTCGGCGACGACGGCCGATGAGGCGAAATTTCTCGAAGATGCCGGCTGCGATGCCGTGATCGCACAGGGCTACGAGGCGGGCGGCCATCGCGGCATGTTCTTGACCGAGGATATCGCGACGCAGATCGGCACCTTCGCGCTCGTGCCGCAAGTCGCCGACGCCGTCAAAATCCCGGTGATCGCCGCGGGCGGCATCGCCGACGCGCGCGGCATCGCAGCATCCTTCGCCTTGGGCGCCTCGGGCGTGCAGATCGGCACCACGTTCCTGTGGACCGCCGAAGCGAAGATCTCGGCCCTCCACCGCGCCGCGCTCAAGGAGGCGCGTTCGGACGCGACCACCCTCACCAACATCATATCCGGGCGGCCGGCGCGCGGCATCATCAACCGCGCCATCCGCGAGCTCGGGCCGATCTCGGACGTGGCGCCGGAATTCCCACTCGCGTCCGGCGCGTTGGCGCCGCTCCGCGCCAAGGCCGAAGCGCAGGGGTCGGGAGATTTCTCGCCGCTCTGGGCCGGGCAAGCGGCCGCGCTCGGCCGCGCACTTCCGGCGGCGGAAGCGATGCGGCTCCTGATCGAGGAGACGAGCGAGGTGCTGCAGACGCTCGGGCCGCGCTAAACGTCGAGGTTAACGACGTCGAGGGCGTTCGTCTGGATAAAGTCGCGGCGCGGCTCGACCAGATCGCCCATCAAGGTCGAGAACGTCTCCTCCGCGAGATCGGCGTGCGGCACCTTCACCTGCAACAGCGCGCGCGCGTCGGGATTGAGCGTCGTCTCCCAGAGCTGCTCCGGGTTCATCTCGCCGAGGCCCTTGTAGCGCTGGATGTCGCCCTGCTTCGGCCCCAACGCCAGCACCGCCGCGAGCAACCCGCAGGGGCCGGTGACGGGACTTTCCTTGTCCTTGCCGACGAGGCGGCCGGGTGCGGCATAGGTCTCGTGCAGCTCGGCATGACGATCGTGGAGACGCCGCGCCTCCGCGCTCTTGAAGAGGCCGGAATCGAGGAGCCTTTCCTCGGTCACGCCCAAGAGCGTGCGCGCGACCAGGATGCCGCGCTTCTCGACGCTGCCGCGCCAGCCGCGCTCGGCCGGACCGCTGACCGCGTCGAGCCGCTGCGCAAGCTTTTGTGCCGCTTCCTCGGCCTTCGCGGGATCGTCGAGCAGAAGCGGGTCGAGAATTCCGCCGATCGCCGCCTGTTCGACCGCGTCGAGGCTGCCGGCCTTGCGCGCCAGGGGCCGCAGCAGGTTGCGCACCGTGCGCGCCCGCTCGACGAGCTCGCGCAAATCGTTGCCGGCGCGCTCGACGCCATCATGCTGGCGCAGCACCACATCCTTGATGCCGGCGGTGATGCAGTATTCCTCGAGCGCGGGGTCGTCCTTCAGATAGACGGCCCGGCCCTGGCCGCGCTTCACCTGGTAGAGCGGCGGCTGCGCGATATAGAGGAATCCTTTCTCGATCAGCTCCGGCATCTGCCGGAAGAAGAAGGTGAGAAGCAGCGTGCGGATGTGGCTGCCGTCGACATCGGCGTCAGTCATGATGATGATGCGGTGATAGCGCGCCTTGGCGGAGTCGAACTCCTCGGGCCCGATGCCGGTGCCGAGCGCGGCGATGAGCGTGCCGATCTCCTGCGAGCTCAGCATCTTGTCGAAGCGCGCGCGCTCGACATTGAGGATTTTTCCCTTAAGCGGCAGGATCGCCTGGAAGCGCCGGTCGCGCCCTTGCTTCGCCGAGCCGCCGGCGCTGTCGCCCTCGACGATGAAGAGCTCGCTCTTTTCCGGCTCGCGCTCCTGGCAGTCGGCGAGCTTGCCGGGCAGGCTCGCGATGTCGAGCGCACCCTTGCGCCGCGTCAGGTCGCGCGCCTTGCGCGCCGCCTCGCGCGCGGCGGCCGCTTCCACCACCTTGGCGACGATGCGCCGCGCGTCGGCGGGATGCTCCTCGAGCCATTGCTGGAGCCCCTCGGCGACGATCCCCTCGACCACCGGCCGGACCTCGCTCGAGACGAGCTTGTCCTTGGTTTGCGACGAGAATTTCGGATCGGGCGCCTTGATCGACAGGATCGAGGACAGGCCCTCGCGCATATCCTCGCCGGTCAGCGGCACCTTCTCCTTCTTGGCGATGCCGCTTTCGTTGGCGTACTGGTTGATGGTGCGGGTCAGCGCGGCGCGGAACCCGGCGAGGTGCGTGCCGCCGTCCCGCTGCGGGATGTTGTTGGTAAAGCACAGCATCGTCTCGTGATAGGAGTCGGTCCACTCCATCGCGACCTCGACCGTGACGCCGTCGCGCACCGACGAGATGGTGATCGGCGGCACGTGCAGCGCCTGCTTCGAATGGTCGAGATATTTGACGAAGGCGACGAGCCCGCCCTCGTAATGCAGCACCACATGCTTCGGCTCGACCCCGCGCGCGTCGTTCAATTCGAGCGTCACGCCGGAATTGAGGAACGCCAGCTCCCTGAGCCGGTGCTCGAGCGTCGCGAGATCGAACTCGGTGCGGGTGAAGACTTTCTGGCTGGGGTGAAAGGTGATCTCCGTGCCGGTCTTGCCCGCGACCGCGGCGCCCTTTGCCAGCGGGCTCACGGGGTCGCCGTCGTTGAAAGCCATGAAGTATTCGTGCCCATTGCGCCAGATGCGCATCTCCAGAAGCGACGACAGCGCGTTCACCACCGACACGCCGACCCCGTGTAGCCCGCCCGAGACCTTGTAGGCGTTCTGGTTGAATTTCCCGCCGGCATGGAGCCGGGTCATGATGACCTCGGCCGCCGACACGCCTTCCTCGAGATGGATGTCGACCGGGATGCCGCGGCCGTTGTCGGCGACCGTGCACGACCCATCGGCGTTCAAGGTCACGATGATGCGGTCGCAATAGCCGGCGAGCGCCTCGTCGATGGCGTTGTCCACCACCTCGTACACCATGTGGTGCAGGCCCGAGCCGTCGTCGGTGTCGCCGATATACATGCCCGGCCGCTTCCTGACCGCGTCGAGCCCGCGCAGCACCTGGATCGATGCGGCGTCGTATTCCTCCGGGAGAACGGGGGTGGGTTCAGCCATGTCGGTTCCTAGATCCTCGTCGGCACGACCGCCGCATCGGCGACCGTGAAGAATTGCGCGGCATCCGCGAGCGGCGTGAAGAGCGCCGCATCGGTGCCGGTGAGCCAGGCCTGCGCCGCGATCGTCTGGAGCGCGGCGAAAAGTGCGGCGCGGCGACCGGCATCGAGATGCGCGGCGACCTCGTCGAGCAGCAGGATCGGCGGCGCGCCCGCGATCCGCCATTCGAGCCGCGCATGCGCCAGCACGATCGCGATCAGAAGCGCCTTCTGCTCGCCGGTCGAGCACGATGCCGCCGCCATGCCGCTCGCGCGGTCGTGGACGACAAGGTCCGTGCGGTGCGGGCCGATGGCGGTCGTGCCGCTTTCGCCATCGCTGCGCCGGGCCGCGGCGAGGCGCCGGCGCAATTCCTCTTCGGCGGCAAGCGCCGGCATGGCGGCGAGCATCGGCTCGACTTCGCCCTTTAGGGTGAGGCGCGCGCTCGGAAATGGTCCCTCGGCCGCCGCGCACGCTTCATCGAGCCGCGCCACCAATGTCTGCCGCGCGGCCGTAATGGCGATGCCGCCCGACGCCAGCCCTTCCTCGAGTGTCGCGAGCCAGGCCGGATCGGCCGGTCCCTCGCGTAGCAGGCGCGCGCGTTCTTGCAATGCGCGCTCGTAGGTGGCGAGCCGCACGGCATGGCCGGGGTCGAAGCCCAGAACCAACCGGTCCAGAAACCGCCGCCGTCCGCCGCTTCCCTCGGTGAAGAGCCGGTCCATCTGCGGTGTGAGCCAGACGAGATGGGCGAGGCGCGCGAGTTCCGCCTGGGTCTTGGCCTTGGCGCCATCGATCCGGACGATGCGCCGCTCGCCCGACGGGCTTGTGGCATCGCGTCCGGTGCCGACCTGCACCGCGCCCTCGGCGGTCGCGAGTCTCGCCGCGACGGTCCAGGCGCCCGGCGTCGCCTCGGTCGCGCGCGCGGGCGGCACGCGCCGGTCGATCTCGGCAAGCCGCGCGCGGCGCAGGCCGCGGCCCGGTGCCAGGAACGAGATCGCCTCCAGCAGGTTGGTCTTGCCCGCGCCATTCGCGCCCGCGAGCACGACCGGCCGGTCGTCGGTCTCGAGCCGCAAGGCGTCGTAGCCGCGAAAATCGGTGAGGGAAAGCCGGGACACGGCCGGCCGGAACAATACAGCCGACACGGGCTCTATGTGGGGATTGCCGCCCCGCTCCGCCAGCACGCCGTCCGGCACCAATCGCGCCTCAGACCCGCATCGGCATGAGGACGTAGAGCGCGCTCGCGTCGGCGGTGTCGCGCACCACGGTCGGCGAGGCCGCGTCCGCCATGGCGAAGGAGGCGCCGTCGCCCTCGATCTGCTCGGCGATGTCGAGGAGATAGCGGGCGTTGAAGCCGATCTCCAAGGGCTGGGCGGCATAGCGCACTTCGAGCTCCTCGCTCGCCGTGCCGTTCTCGGGGCTGGTCGCCGAGAGGGTCAGGCTGCCGCGCTCGAGCGTCAGCTTCACGGCGCGGCTCCGTTCGGTCGAGATGGTTGAGACGCGATCGACCGCCTCGGCGAAGGGCTTGCACTCGACCTCGAGGATGCGGTCGTTGCCGGTCGGGATGACGCGGTCGTAATCGGGGAAGGTGCCGTCGATCAGCTTCGAGGTCAGCACGGTGGCGCCGAAGCTGAAGCGGATCTTGGTGTCGCTGAGCGCGACCGCCACGTCCTGCTCCATCTCGTCGAGCAGCTTGCGCAGCTCGACCACGGTTTTCCGCGGCACGATCACGCCCGGCATGCCGTTGGCGCCCTCGGGGAGCGGAATCTCCATGCGGGCGAGCCGGTGCCCGTCGGTCGCGACCGCGCGCAGCATCGGCACGTCGTTCGACCGGGCCGCGTGGAGATAGATGCCGTTCAGGTAATAGCGCGTCTCCTCGGTCGAGATGGCGAACCGGGTGCGGTCGATGAGCCGCTTCAGATCGGCTGCCGACAGCACGAAATTGAACGGCAGGTCGCCCCCCGCCATGAGCGGATAGTCCTCGGGCGGCAGGCATTGGAGCGTGAAGGTCGAGCGGCCCGAGCGCAACGTCATGGCGGCCTTGTCGCCGCCGGCGTCGAGCTCGACCTGCGCCCCCTCGCGCAACTTGCGGATGATGTCGTAGAGCGTATGCGCGGGCACGGTGGTCGAGCCCTTGCGCGCGCTCTGGCCCGCTATCGAGGCGACCATCTCGATGTCCATGTCGGTCGCCGAGAGGGCAAGCTTGCCGTCCTCGGCACGGATCAGGACGTTCGACAGGATGGGAATCGTGTTGCGCCGCTCGACCACGCTCTGGACGTGACCCAGCGCGCGAAGCAGCGCGGAACGTTCGATCGTGAGCTTCATGGCGGGACAGGTTGTTTTTGGTTGAGCGGATGTCGCTTGAGCGCCTCGAACCCCCTCGCGGCGCCCCGGGCGTCCCTATCGCTTCGGGCGGAACGGAACGGGACGGTACTATAGCACGCCTGTGCCTCTGCGAGAAGAAAAGGGGCCGATTCGGACGGCCCCTCGATATTCCCTCTCCCCTCCGGGGAGGCAGTTGGGATGAGCGGGAACTTGCTAGGTCTCGAGCATCCGCCGCAGCAGCTCGATATCCTCGGCGAGCGAACGGTCGGCGGTGCGCAGCTCCTCGATCTTGCGGACGGCGTGCATCACCGTGGTGTGGTCGCGGCCGCCGAATTTTCGCCCGATCTCGGGCAGCGAGCGCGGCGTCAGCTGCTTGCACAGGTACATCGCCACCTGGCGCGGCCGGGCGACGGCACGGGCGCGGCGCGCGGAATGCATGTCGGCGAGCCGGATGTTGTAGTGCTCGGCGACGCGTTTCTGGATCTCGTCGATCGTCACCCGCCGGTCGTTCGCCCGCAGCAGATCGTGCAGCACTTCCTGCGCGCCCTCGAGCGTGAGCGCCCGGCCGACGAGCTGGGTATGGGCGAAGATGCGATTGAGCGCGCCTTCGAGCTCGCGCACGTTCGAGGTGATCTTGTGCGCCAGGAATTCGAGCAGCTTGGGCGGCACCGTCGTCTTCATCTGCTCGGCCTTGGCCTGCAAGATGCCGAGCCGCAGCTCGTAGGTCGTCGGATGGAGGTCGGCGACGAGGCCCCAGCCGAGCCGCGACTTGAGCCGCTCCTCCATCTGCTCGAGGTCGGACGGCGACTTGTCGGCCGAGACCACGATCTGCCGGTTCTGGTCGACGAGCGCGTTGAAAGTGTGGAAGAACTCCTCCTGGGTCGAATCCTTGCCGCTGATGAACTGCACGTCGTCGATCATCAGCACGTCGACCGAGCGGAACTGCTCCTTGAACGCCATCGTGTCCTTGAAGCGCAGCGCCCGGATGAACTGGTACATGAATTTTTCGGCCGAGAGATAGATCACCCGGCGCGATGGGTTGTCGCGGCGGATGAGCCACGCGATCGCGTGCATCAGGTGTGTCTTGCCCAAGCCTACGCCGCCATAGAGGAAGAGCGGATTGTAGGGCACGTTGCGGCTTGGTCCCGCCGCGGCTTCGGCGACGCGGCGTGCCGCCGCGTGCGCCAGCTCGTTGGGCTTGCCGACGACGAAATTCTCGAAGGTGAAGCGCGGGTCGAGCGCGGCGCGGTCGAGTGCCGTGCCGACATCCTTGTCGTCGCCCGATTCCTCGGCCCTCTCGGATTTCTCGGGCTTCGCCTCGCGCAGCGCGGGCTCGGCGGCCCCGGTCGGCGGCGGTGCCGGCGCGGGCGCCATACCGAGCAGGATCTCGACCGCCGTCACCGCCGAATTCTCGGCGTTCCACAAGGCGCGCAGCCGGTCGGCGTAGTGTTGCGCCACCCAGTCGCGCAGGAAGCGCGTCGGCGCCGCGATCCTGACGCGGCCGTCGATCACCTCGACGAGCGTCATCGAGCGCAGCCAGTTGCGATAGGCGGGCTCGCCAAATTCCGCGCGCAGCCGCGCACGCACCCGCGCCCATTGCCCCTGTACGTTCGGATCGCGCTCGATCTTTTGCGCCATCGCGATCATGCTCCGCCGCCGACCGGCAAGAATGAAGAGAGCCTGCTTCGAATGTGCTCTTTTTTCACGCGCGTCCCCCACCTCGCACCGGATCGAGCGACGACCATCCCGCGGCGAGGAGCCAAGAACTCCTCCCCGTCGCTTTGCGTATCGGGCGCTGCTTCGAGCGTGACGCTCACGTTCTAATTGCTCGCCCGCCGCTAAACTCTTGTCGGCTTTGAACGCCTACGGCGCTCGCAAGCGCCGTGACCTTCTCCTTATGGCCCCCGCAAAACTCGGCGCGGAAAAACTCTACCGAAGCCGAATAGGGAATAGCAATACGCCTGAAAGGGGAACGTGAAATTTTTTTTGCAAAGTTGCAAAACAAGCGCGCGCGCCGCGCGCGCGCGTCAGAGCGACTTGATCTGCGCGGAGAGGCGCGACAGTTTGCGCGCCACGGTGTTGCGGTGCGCGATGCCCTTCGACACGCCGCGCTGCATCTCGGGCGCGGCCGCGGCGAACGCGGCGCGCGCCGCGTCCTTGTTGCCGCTCGCGATCGCGATCTCAACTTTCTTGACGAAGGTTTTGAGCCGGCTCGTGCGCGTGCGATTGACCGTCGCCCGCTTCTCGCTCTGCCGGTGGCGCTTTTCTGCCGAAGGATGCGTTGCCATGAGGGTCGCTTATAGCGAGCGTTAACACGGAGTCAAGCGAGAGGAGCTTGCGGCTGTCAGCGATCAGCGGTCAGTTATCGGCCTTTTATGAGCGAAATCTCGTCAAGCAAGAATTTACCGGAATTGCCGAAGGCTGACGGCCGACGGCCGAGACCTATTTATTTTTGAACGCCGGCTTCCGCTTCTCGACGAACGCGGCCATGCCTTCGCGCTGGTCTTCGGTGCCGAAGAGCGCGTGGAAGAGGCGGCGCTCGAAGCGCACACCCTCGGCGAGTGTCGTCTCGAAGGCGCGGTTGACGGCCTCCTTGGCGGCGAAGACCGCGGTGCGCGACAATGATGCGATCTGCGCCGCGAGCTTGACCGCTTCCTCGACGAGCTTGTCGTCCGGCACGACGCGGCTGACGAGGCCGCTCCTCTCGGCCTCGGCCGCGTCCATCATGCGGCCCGTGAGCACGAGGTCCATCGTCTTCGCCTTGCCGACGGCGCGCGCCATGCGCTGCGATCCGCCGGCGCCCGGAATGATGCCAAGGTTGATCTCGGGCTGACCGAACTTGGCGCTTTCGCCGGCGATGATCGTGTCGCACATCATGGCGAGCTCGCAGCCGCCGCCCAGCGCATAGCCAGCGACCGCGGCGACGATCGGCTTGCGGCAGGTGGTGACACGCTCCCAGCCTTTCGTAACGAAGTCGGAAAGGTAAACATCAACAAAAGTGCGGCTCTGCATTTCCTTGATGTCGGCGCCGGCGGCGAATGCCTTGTCGCTGCCGGTGATGACGATCGGCGCCGATCGCGTCGTCGTTCTCGAAAGCGTCGAGCGCCGCGCCCATCTCGCGCACCAGCGCATCGCACAGCGCGTTCAAGGCCTTGGGGCGGTTGAGACGAATGAGGCCGACATTGCCCCTAGTCTCGACTGTTATGTTTTCATAAGTCATGGCCGAGGCTCCTGCTGCGGCGAGAGCGTGAATCCGACGGTGAGGTCGCCGTCGCGCCCGCCATAGTCGATGCTGAGGATTTCGCCTTCGCGCCGCCAGCGCTCGTCGCCCGCCGCGCTCCAGCCGAGCTGCGGCAAGGTGGCGGCATAAAAATCGTGCACCTTGGCGCGCGGCAGCGCGCCGTGTGCCTCGGCCTCGACGATGCGGCCTTCGGGCTTGTCGAACACCACCGAGGTGCCGGCGACGTCGGCGAGGCCCGGCATCAGCGGTACGTCCTCGGTGCCGGCGACGAATTCCGCCGCCTGCGCTTCTGACGCCGCGAGTGCGAGGAGGGCGATGAGAAATTTGCGCTTCATCGCCGACAGTCTACCACCCGTGGTCATTGCGAGCGAAGCGAAGCAATCCTCCGGGCGATTGCTTCACGGCACTCGCGCTTCGCACCGTCAGCCGGATTTCATCACCTTTGCCGCTTGGCGCAATAAAAGGTCGAGCGGCCGCCCTGGACGATGCGGCGGATCGCCGTGCCGCAATCGCACTCGGGGCACGGCTCGCCGTCCTTGCCATAGACCGCCCACTGATGCTGGAAATAGCCAAGCTCGCCCGATGCCTGGACATAATCCCGCAGGCTCGACCCGCCGGCCGTGATGGCGCGCTCGAGCACGTCGCGGATGGCGCGCGCGAGACGCTCGGCACGCTCGCCCTGCACCGTGCCGGCGAGGCGCCGCGGCGAGATCCCGGCGTAATAGAGACTCTCGCACACATATATATTGCCGAGCCCGGCGACGACGCGCTGGTCCAAGAGCGCGGCCTTGATCGGCGTCTTCTTGTCCGCGAGCGAAGCGGCGAGCGCCACGCCGTTGAATTCGTTCGATAGCGGCTCCGGTCCGAGGCTCGCCAGGAGCTTGTGGCTCGCCAGCTCCGCCTCGCTCTCGGCCCAATCGAGGAGGCCGAAACGGCGCGCGTCGTTGAAGCGCAGCACCGCGCCGTCATCGAAGCGCATCACCACATGATCGTGGCGGCGGTCCTCCGCCGCGCCGTTCCCGCCGAGCACCATACGGCCCGACATGCCGAGATGCGCGAGCAGCACGCCGCCGCCTTCGATGCGGAACAGCAGATACTTGGCGCGCCGCCCGATGCCGAGGACGCGCTTGCCCTCGACCCGCGCCGGGAGCCCTTTCGGCAGCGGGAACCGCAGATCGGCGCGGTTCAGGGTGAGCTTTTCGATGCGGCGTCCGGCGATGCGGCCGTGCAGGCCGCGCACCACGGTTTCGACTTCGGGAAGTTCGGGCATCGGTGTGAGGGCAGGGCCCTGTCTTGGCGCTCTCGGAAACGTCCTCTATGTTGCAGCACATGGGCGACGGCGACACAAGCGGCACGGTCGATTTCGGTTTCCGCCGCGTCGCTGCGGACGAGAAGCCGCACCTCGTGCGCCGCGTCTTCGAGGCCGTGTCGCAGCGCTACGACCTGATGAACGATCTGATGAGCGGCGGGATTCATCGCCTTTGGAAGGCTGCGCTCATCGAAAAGCTCGCGCCGCGGCCGGGGCAGGTTCTGGCCGATCTCGCTGGCGGCACCGGCGACATTGCGCTGCGCTTCGTCGCGGCGGCGCCGGGCAGCCGCGCCATTGTCTGCGACCTCTCGCCCGCCATGGTCGAGACCGGGCGCAACCGCGCGATCGACAAGGGCGTGCTTGGCACCATCCTGTGGCTCGTCGGCGACGCGGAGGATCTTCCGCTCGCCAGCATGAGCGCCGATGCCTGCACCATCGCCTTCGGCCTGCGCAACGTGACGCACATCGAGCGCGCGCTCGCCGAGGCGCGGCGCGTCCTCAAGCCCGGCGGCCGCTTCGTCTGCCTCGAGTTCAGCCGCGTCGTGCTGCCGCTGCTGCACCAGGCCTACGATCTCTATTCCTTCGCCGTTTTGCCGCTCATGGGCCAGATCGTGACGGGCGATCGTGACGCCTATCAATATCTGGTCGAGAGCATCCGCCGCTTCCCGCCCCAGGAGGAACTCGCGGCGCGCCTGCGCGCGGCCGGGTTCGAGCAGGTCGGTTTCCGCAATCTCTCGGGCGGCATCGCGGCGCTGCATTCCGGCTGGCGGCTGTGACGGCCGGTCGCTGACGCCGGCGCCCCGATGCTCGGCATCCTGCGCGGCCTCCGCAATTTCGTCCGGCTCGTCGAGATCGTGCTGACGCTCGCGCGCTACGACGCGCTCTTTCCGCTCGAAGGGGTGGCGGGGGCGGCGGGCATGGCGCGGCTCTTGCGCCGCGTGCGCCGCCGCGACGCTGCGATCGCAAGGCTCCGGCCCGGCCAGCGCCTTGCCGAGGCGCTGCAGGCGCTCGGGCCCAGCTTCATCAAATTGGGCCAGGCGCTCTCGATCCGCGCCGACCTGATCGGCGACGAGGTCGCGACCGATCTGGCGCTGTTGCAGGACCGGCTGCCGCCCTTTTCCGGGTGCTGAGGCGCGGGCCACCGTCGAGCGCGAACTGGGCGAACCGATCCCGAGCCTGTTCCGCGCCTTCGCCGAGGAAGCGATCGCCGCCGCCTCGATCGCGCAAGTCCATTTCGCCGAGACGACCGAGGGTGCGGCGGTCGCGGTGAAAGTGCTGCGGCCGGGAATCGAGGCCGCGTTCGATCGCGACATCGCCCTCTTCTTCTGGATCGCCGGACTCATGGAGCGCTTCGAGCCGCGGCTGCGGCGCCTCAAACCACGTGAAGTGGTGCTGACGCTCGCGCAATCCGTGCGGCTCGAGATGGATTTGCGCTTCGAGGCGGCCGGCGCCTCGGAGCTGGGCGACAACTTTCGCGACGATCCCTCGTTTCACGTGCCGCCAGTCGATTGGCGCCGCACCTCGCGCCATGTCCTGACGACGGGCCGCGTCGGCGGCATCCGCGTCGACGACCGTGCCGCGCTCCTCGCCGCTGGGCACGATCTCCGCGCCATCATGGAGAAGGCGGCGAGCGCCTTCTTCAATCAGGTCTTTCGCGACGGCTTCTTTCACGCCGACCTCCACCCCGGCAATCTGTTCATCGACCCGGAGGGCGCGATCGTCGCCGTCGATTTCGGCATCATGGGCCGGCTCGACCGCAAGACGCGGGATTATCTCGCCGACATGCTGCTCGCGTTCCTGACCAGCGACTATGCCAGGGTCGCCGACGTCCATTTCGAGGCGGGCTACGTCCCCTCCCACCATTCGCGCGCCGCCTTCGCGCAAGCCTGCCGCGCCATCGGCGAGCCGATCCTGGGCCGGCCGATGCACGAGATTTCCCTCGGCCGCCTCCTCGCGCAGCTTTTTCAGGTGACCGAAGCCTTCGACATGGAGACGCAGCCGCAGCTCCTGCTCCTGCAAAAAACCATGGTCGTGGCCGAAGGGGTGGGGCGGATGCTCGACCCGAGCGTCAACATGTGGACGCTGGCACGGCCGCTGATCGAGGATTGGATGCGCGCGAACCGCGGTCCTGAGGCGCGGCTCGCCGACGCCGTGCGCGACACGGTCGAGGCGCTCGAGCGCCTGCCCGCCCTGCTGAAGAATGTCGAGCGCGCCGCGGATCTCATCGGCGGCGGCGAAGGCCTGCCGCTCCATCCGAGCTCGCTCGCCGCGATCGCCCGGCGCGGCGCCATCGAGCTGCTGGGGGTGCCGCTCTGGATCATCGCCTTGGCGCTCGCCGCGATCGCCTTTCGCCTCTGGTGATCGGCGCCGGCCCGCACCATATAGTGCCGTCATCGCGAGCAGCCGAAGGCGCGAAGCGATCTTCGAGATTGCGTCGCTCGGCTCGCAATGACAGCGGGTTAGGTCGAAATTACAGAACGAACCCAATTTGTGCGGCGAGGCCGAATTACAGAACGAAGCCAACTCGGTTCTCCTCCTGGGCCAGATCGCAGAACGAACCCAATTGGCGATTGACCACCTGTTGACAAAAACATTTGTGTCATCTAGACTGCATCCTATTGATCGGTTGGGGAGCATTTTCGATGGCCAGCAAGAACATCCATCAGATGACGGTCGCGGAACTTGAACGCCAGTTCTCGACGGCCGAAGCGTGCAAAGCGTATCTGGCCAAATGCCGCTGGGGCGATACCGTCACCTGCCCTCGGTGCGGCGCTGTGAAGCCTTACGACGTGGGCGGTTTCCGCTGGCAGTGCCACCAGTGCGCGCCCGGCGTCGGCTACCGCTTCTCGGTGCTCGTCGGCACCGTTTTCGAAAACACCAAGGTCGAACTGCCGATCTGGTTCAAGGTCATTCATTGGATGCTCGTTTCCAAAAAGGGCATCAGCGCCCTTCAGGTGCATCGGATGATTGGCTTCGGCTCCTATCGGACGGCTTGGTACATGTGCATGCGTATTCGCGCCGCGATGCGCGACAAGGACTTCCATCAGCTTATGGGCATCGTCGAAATCGACGAAACCTTCGTCGGCGGCAAGACGGAGAACAAGCACAAGGACAAGCGGGGGAAGGGTAAGGGTCCGGGCGGCGGCGCTGGTGGCAAGACCGCCGTTGTCGGCGCGGTCCAGCGCAGCAAGAAAAACATCGTCGCCCGCGTCATCGGAAGTGCCACAGCGGCGGCGGTCGGCGGCTTCGTCCGCGAGACAGTTGCAACGAAGGTCAGCCTGCTCGCCACGGACCAGTGGGTAGGGTATCGCGGGCTTGATGCGGACTACGCGCGCGTTGCCGTTGACCACCAAATTGGCCAGTACGTTGTCGGCGCGATCCACACGAACACGATTGAAGGCTTCTGGTCGTTGCTGAAGCGCGGCGTTGTCGGCACCTTCCACAAGGTCAGCCCGAAGTACCTCCCGCTCTACGTCGCGGAATTTTGCTTCCGCTACAACAACCGGGAAAACCCCGACATTTTCCGTGATGCGATCAGGGGCTGCTAATCGCTTCATCTGTTTCTTCCCTAATAATCCACGGCGCTCCGGTGACTTTGCCCTCATGTTTAATAAGATCAAACGTGATTTGTTTTTTCGTCCGATGAGAGAATTTGTCATTCGGGTGCCCATACGAAATTGAATATTCGTAACTGCCTTTCGTCCGATCAGGGAGAGAATCCACCACTGCTTTCGTGAATCCGCCCACTTTCAGCAACACCCATGAATTTCGCGGCAACACGCCCTTTATGTCTCTGACCGTCCTTATCCGATCATCGTCTACGATTATGTCAATGCGCACCTCATTGTAAAGTCGAAACCCAATTTCGCTGGCCACGAAGGCTAAATTACAGAACGAAGCCAATTTCACCGGCCCAGCGCCTCCGCCCTTGCCGCGCCGCGCCGCGCGTGAGTTGTCCACTCCAAATTACGAAACGAAGCCAATTTTGCCCCCGCCGAGCCCGCGTCGGCGGTTGCACACTCGACGCAGTGTTCTATAGTGCCTATTCCGCGCGACGGCGTGGCAAAGGAGCCCGAAATGCTCGAAGGCCGGCGCATCCTGCTGGTGATCTCGGGCGGCATCGCCGCCTATAAGGGGCTCGACCTCATCCGCCGCCTGCGCGAGCGCGGCGCCGCGGTCCGCGTCGTCATGACGGCCGCAGCCGCGCGCTTCGTGACCCCGCTCGCGGCGGCGGCGCTGTCCGGCGAGCGCGTCTACGACGACCTCTTCTCCCTCACCGACGAGAGCGAGATGGGGCATCTGCGCCTGGCCCAGGATGCGGACCTCGTCATCGTCGCGCCCGCGACTGCCGACCTTCTGGCCAAGATGGCGGCGGGCCTCGCCGACGATCTCGCCTCGGCCGCGCTGCTCGCTACCGACGCGGCCGATCCTCATCGCGCCCGCCATGAACACGCGGATGTGGGAGAACCAGGCGACGCGCGACAATCTCGCCCGGCTTGCCGTGCGCGGCATCCACCGCGTCGGCCCGGCGAGCGGGCCGCTCGCCGAGGGCGAGACCGGCATCGGCCGCATGGCCGAGCCCGCCGATATCGCCGCCGCTGCCGAAGACATATTGCGTGCGTCGTTGGTCCTCGCCGGCCGCCGCGCCCTCGTGACCAGCGGCCCGACGCACGAGCCGATCGACCCGGTGCGCTACATCGCCAACCGCTCGTCCGGCAAGCAGGGCCATGCCATCGCCGCGGCGCTGGCCCGCCACGGCGCCGCGACCGTGCTCGTCTCGGGCCCGACCGCGGAGGCCGATCCGCCCGGCGTCAGGGTGGTGCGCGTCACCACCGCGCGCGACATGCTGGCCGCGTGCGAGGCGGCGCTGCCGGCCGATGTCGCCGTCTGCGCCGCCGCGGTCGCCGACTGGCGCGCCGAGGAATCGTCCCAGAAGATCAAGAAGAAGGGCGCGCCGCCGGCGCTCAAGCTGGTTGAGAACCCGGACATTCTCGCGCGCCTCTCGGCGGCCGGAAACGCGCGCCCGCGCCTCGTCGTGGGCTTCGCCGCCGAGACCGAGAACCTGATCGAGAACGCGCGCGCCAAGCGCGCCAGGAAGGGCTGCGACTGGATCCTCGCCAACGATGTCTCGGCCGCGGGCGGCGTGTTCGGCGGCGACGCCAACACCATCCACCTCGTCTCGGCCGATGGTGTCGAAGACTGGCCGCCGCTGTCGAAGCGCGACGTGGCCGAGCGCCTGGCGCAACGCATCGCCCGCTTCTTCGAGCGGAGCGCCGCCCCATGAGCGCGCTCGCCGTTCCGATCCGCGTCCTGCCGCATGGCGCCGGCATCGGTCTTCCCGCCTACAAGACTTCGGGCAGCGCCGGCGCCGACCTCGCCGCCGCGGTCGAGGCGCCGCTCGTGCTGCCGCCGGGCGGGCGGGCGCTGGTGCCGACCGGCGTTGCGGTGGCGCTCCCCGACGGGTTCGAGGCACAGGTGCGGCCGCGCTCCGGCCTCGCGCTCGAACGCGGTCTCACCGTACTCAACTCACCCGGCACGATCGACAGCGACTATCGCGGCGAGATCGGCGTCATCCTCGTCAATCTCGGCGCGGCGCCGGTCACCATCGCGCGCGGCGACCGCATCGCCCAGCTCGTCGTGGCGCCGGTGCAACAGGCCTCGTGGCAGGAAGTTGCACATCTTCCGCCCTCGGCGCGGGCGGCGGGCGGCTTCGGCTCGACCGGGTGAGCGATGCTGCGGCTGTCGAAAAAGCTCATGTTCGCGATCGAGGCGGTGCTCGACATCGCCTACAATGCCGGTGACCTGCCGGTGCAGTCGGGCGAGATCACGCGCCGCCAGGGCATTCCGCGGCGTTATCTCGAGCAGGTGCTGCAACAGCTCGTCCGTGCCGGCGTTCTGGCCGGCGTGCGCGGGCCCCGCGGCGGCTATCGCCTCGCGCGCGAGCGGCGGCGCATCACCTTGGGTGAGATCGTGCGCGTCGTGCAGGCGATCGAGGGCGCCGACAACCCGCTCGAAAGCGAGGCCGGGGCCGAGCTTGGCCGGCGCGTGGTGCGGCCCTTGTGGCTCGAGCTTCAGGACGAGGTCATGGGGCGGCTCGACGGCATCACCATCGACGAGTTGTGTTCGCGCGCGCATCGCGCCGGCATTCCGGGCGACTACGCGGCACGGCTCGATTTCTCGATCTAGGAGGGCCGCGATGGCCGAGTTCCGCGGACGGGTTTACGACAGCATCATCGAGACGATCGGGGCGACGCCGCTCGTGCGCCTGTCGCGCCTTATGAAGAAGCACGGCGTCGAGGCCGACATCCTCGGCAAGTGCGAGTTCTTCAACCCGCTGTCCTCGGTCA
Organism: uncultured Alphaproteobacteria bacterium; assembly: GCA_963729295.1. Taxonomy (GTDB): domain Bacteria; phylum Pseudomonadota; class Alphaproteobacteria; order ATCC43930; family CGMCC-115725; genus DATJLY01. Next base: position 203,333 of record CAVSNJ010000025.1, on the reverse strand, counting down.
AGGACCGGATCGGCGCGGCGATGATCGAGGCGGCCGAGCGCGAGGGCCGCATCAAGCCGGGCCGCACCGTGCTGGTCGAGCCGACCTCGGGCAACACCGGCATCGCCTTGGCCTTTGTCGCCGCGGCAAAAGGCTATCGCCTCATCCTCACCATGCCGGACAGCATGTCGACCGAGCGCCGGCGCATGCTGAAGCTCCTGGGCGCCGAGCTGGAGCTGACGCCGGCGGCGCAGGGCATGCGCGGCTCGATCGCCCGCGCCGAAGAGCTTCTCGGCATCGCTGCCCGACGCCTTCATGCCGCAGCAGTTCCAGAACCCGGCCAATCCCGGACGTGCATCGCCGCACCACCGCCGAGGAAATCTGGCGCGACACCGAGGGCAAGGTCGATGTCCTGGTGAGCGGCATCGGCACCGGCGGCACCCTGACCGGCGTCGGCCAGGTGCTGAAGCCGCGCAAGCCGAGCCTCAAGATGGTCGCGGTCGAGCCCGAGGACAGCGCCGTGCTCTCCGGCGGCCCGCCCGGCCCGCACAAGATCCAGGGGATCGGCGCCGGCTTCATCCCCGCGATCCTCGACGTCAAGCTGATCGACGAGGTCGTGCGCATCGGCAACGAGAACGCGCTGGCGACGGCGCGCGAGGTGGCGCGGCTCGACGGCGTCGCGTGCGGCATTTCCTCGGGCGCGGCCTTGGCCGCCGCGCTCGAAATCGGCGCGCGGCGCGGCATGGGAGACAAGACAATTGTCGTCGTGCTGCCCGACACGGCCGAGCGCTATCTTTCGACCCCGCTTTTCGATGGGATCTGAAATTGGCCGAGGCAGCCTTCACCGATTCCCAGTTCGAGCGCTATGCCCGCCACCTCATCCTCGACGAGGTCGGCGAGGCGGGCCAGGCGCGGCTCATGGCGGCGCGCGTGCTGGTCGTGGGCGCGGGCGGCTTGGGCTCGCCGCTGCTCCTTTATCTCGCGGCGGCGGGGGTAGGCCTGCTCGGCATCGTCGACAACGACACGGTCGATCTCTCCAATTTGCAGCGCCAGATCGTGCATCCGACCGCGCGCATCGGTGTGGCCAAGGTCGACAGCGCCAGGAAAACGCTGGCCGAGATCAATCCCGAGGTGCGGGTCGCGACCCACGCCGTCCGCCTCGACGAGAGCAATGTCGAGGCGCTCATCGGCGCCTACGACATCGTCGCCGACGGCAGCGACAATTTCGCGACGCGCTATCTCCTGAACGATGCGTGCCACCGCCTGGGGCGCACCCTTGTCGCGGCGGCGCTGTCGCCCTTCGAGGGGCAGCTCTCGACCTTCAAGTCGCATCTGGGGCCGCCGCACCCCTGCTACCGCTGCCTCTTTGCCGAGCCGCCGCCGGCCGGGGCCGTGCCGCGCTGCGAGGAGGCGGGAATTCTGGGCGCGGTCGCCGGCGTCATGGGCACGCTCCAGGCGACCGAGGTGCTGAAGGAGCTTTTGGGCATCGGCGAGAGCCTTTCGGGCGCGCTCCTCGTTTACGATGCGCTCCGCTCGGATTTCCACCGCATCAAGCTCCCGCGCGACCCCGATTGCCCCATCTGCGGCAAGTGACCGGCACCATGCTCCCGAAAACCCAGCGCCAGGTGCGCCTCAAATCGCGGCCCAACGGCATTCCCGAGGCCGAGCATTTCGAGATCGTGACGGCCCCGGTGCCCGAGCCCACCGAGCGCACCTTCGTCGTGCGGAACGAATTCCTGTCGATCGAGCCGGCGATGCGCGGCTGGGTCAACGCGGTGCAGAATTATTCGCGGCCGGTGGCGATCGGCGAGGTGATGCGCTCCTACGCGGCGGGCGCGGTCGTGGCCTCGCGCCATCCCGCCTTCAAGGAAGGCGACACGGTGATGGGCCAGCTCGGCTGGCAGGACTATGCGCTGTCGGACGGCGCCGGCGTGCGCCGCGTGCGCGAGACCGATCTGCCGCTGTCGCTGTCCTTGGGCGTGCTCGGCTTGAACGGCCGCACCGCCTATTTCGGCCTTTTGGACCTCGGCCAGCCGCGGCCCGGCGACACGGTGGTGGTATCGACGGCGGCGGGATCGGTCGGCTCGGCGGTCGGCCAGATCGCCAAGATCATGGGCTGCCGCACCGTCGGCATCGCCGGCGGCGTGGCAAAGGTCCGGCTCTGCCGCGAGCTTTTCGGCTATGACGCGGCGCTCGACTACAAATCGGAGCGCGCGCTCGGCGCGGCGGTGGCGGCTGCGTGCCCCGGCGGCCTCGACATCTATTACGACAACACGTCGGGCGCGGTGAGCGACGCGGTCCTGCCGCACCTCGCGGTGGGCGCCCGCGTCGTCATCTGCGGCACGGCGTCGATCGCGTCCTGGGACCCGCCGCCCGTGGGCCCGCGCGTCGAGCGCCATCTGCTCGTGAAGCGCGCGCGCATGCAGGGCTTCGTCGCGTTCGATTTCGAGCATCGCACCGACGAGGCGGTGGCGCGCCTCGCCGCCTGGGTGCGCGAGGGCAGGCTGCGTTACCAGGAGGAGATTCTGGACGGCATCGAGGCCTGTCCGGGTGCGATCGCCGGCCTTTATCGCGGCGAGAATCTGGGCAAGCGCATCGTCCGCCTCGCGGCCTGAAGCGAGGGCACTGGGTGGCGTTCCTATTCAGGACACGACCCGACACTGGACTTGGGCGCCGCGGAGGAGAAGAATCCTCGGGCTGGAGGTGAATGGCGATGCTCACGCGGGAAGAGAACGAGCGGCTGACCAAGGTCGGCGCGGGAACGCCGATGGGCGTGACGATGCGGCGCTACTGGATTCCGGCGCTGATGTCGTGGGAGTTGCCCGAGCCCGATTGTCCGCCAGTGCGCGTGCGGCTCCTCGGCGAGGATCTGGTCGCATTCCGCCAGACCGATGGGCGGATCGGCATCCTCGACGAGTTCTGCCCGCATCGCCGCACCTCGCTCTGGCTTGGGCGCAACGAGGAGAACGGCCTGCGCTGCGTCTATCACGGCTGGAAATTCGACATCACCGGCCGCTGCGTCGAGCAGATGAACGAGCCGCGCCAGTTTTGCGACAAGGTCCGCACGACGGCCTATCCGACCTGCGAGATCGGCGGCATCGTCTGGACCTACATGGGGCCCGCGGGCCGCGAGCCCGCGCCGCCCAATTTCGAATGTACCCAGGTGCCGGAAACGCACCGCGAGGTCAGCAAGGTGTGGCAGGCGAGCAACTGGCTCCAGGCGCTCGAAGGCGGCATCGACAGCTCGCACTTCACGATCCTGCACCGCGCTCTGAAGAAAGAATTCGCTCCAGCCCGGCGTTCCCGTCGACGGGCCGGGCGTGCGTGGCCGCGCGCCGACGATCGAAGTGGACGTCACCGATTACGGCTACCGCTATTTCGGCGTCCGGCCCTTGGGCGACGACCAGCAATACGTGCGCGGTTATCACTTCGTCATGCCGTTCACGCAGCTCCGTCCGCCGGGGCCCGACGTGAAACAGGTGCACGGACATTTCTGGGTGCCGATCGACGACGAGAACTGCATGGTGTGGAATTTCTACTACGCCTATGGCGACGAGCTGGTGCATCACCGCTCGTCCGACAGCGGCAACGGCTATGGCACGCATGTCGATCCGAAGAACGGGTTCCGCCCGGTCCGCAACCGCGCCAACGACTGGCTGATCGACCGCAAGATGCAGAAGACGGAAACCTTCACCGGCATCGACGGCATCAACCAGCAGGACCGCGCGGTGCAGGAAAGCATGGGCCGGATCGTCGATCGCACGCGCGAGAATCTGGGCCCCGCGGACCGCGCCGTCGTGGCGACGCGACGGCTGCTGCTCGAGGCGGTCGATACGGTCGAGCGCGGCGGCGATCCGCGCGGCACCGGCCCCGAATACTACGAGGCGCGCGCGGCCGAGGCGGTGCTGAGCCGCAATGCCGATTGGCGGCGCGAGCTGATCCCGCTCATGCATCCGCGAACGGGCGGCGGCGGCGCGCCGCTCCGGCGCATGCCCAAAAGCCTCGAGGCGGCGCTCGGCGACGACGACTGAGTCGCCGCCGCCACTGTCATTCTCGAACGCAGTGAAGCAATCCTCCGCCGCGCCAATTTCCTTGACATATGTACGTAAATAGGATACGTATACGTGCATCGGTGCGAGGCGCAGCGCGGCGATTTTGCGCACTAAAAGTGATTGGAAGAGCCGGATGACAATCTGCGAAAGGCTGGCGGAAACGGCAGTATGAACGTATTGTACATACATCTCAAGCGGTTGCGCCGAAAAGGGCGCTTTCGCGCCGCGCAACGATGGGCATGGATGGGCATTTGCCGCCGATGACGCATCGTTCGCCGCCGCGCGGCGCTCCGCCTCTGGCGGCTCATCCCTCCCGGCGGAAAAGTCTAGCTCGAGAGCACCCGGTCGGGCGGGCGGTGCCCGTCGGCGAAGGTCTTGATGTTGATGATGACCTTCTCGCCCATGTCGACCCGGCCCTCGCGCGTGCCCGAGCCCATGTGCGGCGTCAGCACGACATTGTCGAGCCGCCGCAAACGCGCGCTCACCGCCGGCTCGTGCTCGAACACGTCGAGACCGGCGGCGGCGATCTCGCGCTTCGCCAGCATCTGCGTCAACGCCGCTTCGTCGATGATGCCGCCCCGCGCCGTGTTGACGACGATCGCGTGCGGCGGCAGCAGTTTCAGCCGGCGCGCCGAGAGAAGGTGATATGTCGCCGGCGTATGCGGGCAGTTGACCGAAACGATATCGACCCGCGCCAGCATCTGGTCGAGGCTCTGCCAGTATGTCGCCTCGAGCTCGCGCTCCTGATCCTCGGCGATGCGGCGGCGGTTGTGATAGTGAATCGCGATGCCGAAGCCGCGGGCGCGCCGCGCCAGCGCCTGGCCGATCCGCCCCATGCCGACGATGCCGAGCCGCTTGCCGCCGAGGCGCTGGCCGAGCATGAAGGTGGGCGCCCACGCCTTCCACTTGTTGTCGCGCACCAGCCGCTCGCCCTCGCTGAGCCGCCTTGCCGCCGCGAGGATCAGGGCCATGGTCATGTCGGCCGTGTCCTCGGTCAGCACGCCCGGCGTGTTGGTGACGGCGATGCCGCGCGCCTGCGCCGCGGCGAGGTCGATGTGATCGACGCCGACGCCGAAATTGGCGATGAGCTTGAGGCGCGGCCCGGCGCCGGCAAGAAGGCTCGCGTCGATCTGATCGGTCACGGTCGGGACGAGGACGTCGGCCTCGGTTACCGCGGCGGCAAGCTCGTCCCGCGTCAGCGCCACGTCCTTGTCGTTGAGGCGCGCGTCGAACAGCTCCATCATGCGTGCCTCGACCGGTTCGGGCAGCTTGCGGGTGACGATGACGAGCGGCCGCTTCGACGGCATGTTCCCGCTTAGCAATCGCGCTTCTTCCTGTCCAGCGCGGCTTGCCCGAGTTGCTGTTGCGCTTGACCCGCGCGCGCACGCGGGACTAGAGCAATGCGCGTGCGTTCGTTTTTCTCTCTCCTCGTCGTCGCCATCCTCACGATTGCGGGAAGCGCACGGGCATCCGACGAGAAGCTGCCGCATTTCGCCGCGCTGCGCGCCGACGAGGTGAATCTCCGCACCGGCCCCGGCGAGCGCTATCCGATCGCCTGGGTCTATCACCGCAAAGGGCTGCCGGTCGAAGTGACCGCCGCGTTCGATGTCTGGCGCAAGGTGCGCGACAGCGGCGGCACCGAGGGCTGGGTGCACGAGCGCATGCTTTCGGCCGACCGCAGCATCGTCGTCGAAGGCGGCGAGCAGACGCTGTTCGCCGATCCGACGGCAAGCGCCCAGCCGGTCGCGCGGGCGGAGGCGGGTGTCGTCGCGCGGCTGCTCGAATGTCGTGCGTCTTGGTGCCGGATCGAGACGCAGGGCATCAAGGGCTGGCTGCCCGAGCGCGGCCTCTGGGGCGTGGCGCCCGGCGAGACGGTGCAGTAGCGCGATCCGTTACGGCTCGACCGCGCCGCACCAGCCGGGCAGATAGCTCGCGTCCTCGCCCTTTGCGAGCTCCAGTGCGCTGGCCAGCGCTGCAGTGAAATCCTGCTCGATCCGCTTGCGCTTGACGCGGCGGCGCAGGAAATCGGCCCAGATGAATTCGCTGAACGGCGTCACGTCCTTCGCATAGCCGCCGATGCGGCGCAATTCCCCGGCGAGGCTGCGGTAAGGGTCGTCCTTGAGCTTCGCGATCGAGGACGGAATGGCGTCGAAATCGCGCCTGACGCCGTCGTCGTCGTAAGGATGGCACCAGCCGCGATGGTCGAGCACGATCCAGAACGAATCCCTGTGCACGGCGCTCAAATCGGCCACCACATTGACCAGCAGGTTCTTCACCCCTTCCTCGTGGAGCGCGCGCACGAGGTGATGGTGGTCGATGACGTAGTGCCGCTCCTTGGACCCGAGGATGACCGGGATCATGTGCCGGCCGAGGAAATCGGGCTTTTTCTTGCCGTCGCGCCGGCGCCATTCCGCGCGCTTTTCGCGGACCTCGCGGAATCCGACGGTGATCTGCGTCGGATGCAGATCGCTGATCGCGACGGGTTGAAGGTTCGGCTCGCGCGTGCTCATCGCCCGCCGATACTATCAGCGCCACAAGGCCGGCGGATAGATCGATAGCGCCAGCTCCGCGACGATGAGCGCCAGGATGTACCACTCGACGCGGAGCGAGCTGCGATTCTGGAGGATGCTCAGAAGCGTTTCCGCGGTGCGCGAGATCACGTCAAACTTTCGATCGAGCGCGCGGTCGCGCTCGCGCAGCTCGTACTCTTCGGCAAGGCGCGCATAGAGCCGCTCGAGCTCGGGATGATCCCATAGCATCTCGGGCTTCTCGCCGGTCTCGACGCGGCCCACCATCTTGTGTTGCGTCGCCAGCACGTCGCCGATCTCGCGCAGCAGCTCGCGGCTGCTCGCGGCGCTGCGCCCGGTCTGCCGGAGCGAGGCGGCAAGCGGCTCGATTCGGTCGAAGATGCCGGCGACGCGCGTCTCGTAATGCGCGAGGACGAGGCTCTTGGCGAGGATGTCGGCGACGAGCTGCAACCTTCCGACCGATGCCTCGTGCAGGAAGAGGGTACCGGTGAGATCGACCGGCTCCTCGGCCGCGGGCGCGATCCTGACCTGCGTCTCGTCGATCTCGCGGACCGGCAGGGGCTCGATCACGAACGGCGCGACGCGCTCGAAGAACGACGCCTCCTCGGCCGGCGCGACATTGATGAGGACGGCGACGCCATAGCGGAACAGCACCGCGAGCCCATCGCCCGCAAGGCGAAGCGTCAGCGGCGATGCTGAAAGCGAATCCTTGCGCTCGAGCCCGCGCAGCTCGAGCCGCTCGCCCAGAAGGAAAGTCCGTACCTCGAGCGTGCCGGGCCGTGCGTCATCCGCCATCGCGTCGCAGCGCCCTTGTGCTTGCAGAGGAAATGATACCGGCGCCGCGCGCCGGCCGCCATTGACTTTAAGCGAGGTCCTCGGCGAGCGCGGCGCGCACCGCGTCCGGGATGACGGAGATGTGACCGTAATTCGGGTGGTCGATGCCGCACAGGACGCGCGCGCCGGGGGCGCGGAAATTCGCTTTTTGCGCGGGCGAAAGCGGGAAGTGCACGAACTGCACTGACGAGGCCTTGCCCTCGGGCGAAGTGTTCTCGCGCGTTGCATCTGCGACGGCGGCGGCGCGCTCGCCGACGATGTCGAGATAGATGCGGTGCTCGATCCCGCCCAAACGCGTCAGCTCGCGGTCGCGCCGCGCCGGGTCCTCGATCTCGAACATGACCGTCGTGACGAGCTCGTCGCCCTGCGGGATGAGCGGGTTGTAGGCTTCGAGCTCGTCGGCGATCTGCTGCTCGCCGCCGCGCTCGATGTAGAGCATCTCGTGCACCTGGTGCCACATCGTGTCGTAGTTCTCGAAATAGAACGTGGCGAACGGGCCGACTTCGACGCGGCGCTTCGCCTTCACGGCGGCGATCTTCCGCTTCAGCTCCCGCCGCTCGCCGGCATAGCGCTCAGCCGGCAGAATGTCGGCGCGGGTGATTTCGCGCTTCGCTGTCATTTCGTCCTCTTCAGGGCGCGGCGCGCGGCACGAGGCCATAGGCAAGCGCCATCAGTTCGATCGGGTGGTGCGGTTCGGGCGGAGTTTTCCCCTGTTCCTCGATGCCTTGGGCGATGTGAGCGCCGGCGAGCGGGCATTCCGAGGCGAGATATTTCTTGCCGCTGCCGGCGGCCTGGCGCGCGACCGGGCGGCCGACTTTGAGGGCGGTCGCGAAATTCTGCTTCATCACGCCCCACGAGCCGCCATGGCCCGAGCAGCGCTCGATCACGGTGACGTCAGGCTGCGGCAGAAGGCGCAGCATCTCGGCCGCCTTCTGGCCCATGTTCTGCGCCCGCGCGTGGCAGGCGATGTGCAGGCTGATGCCGGCTTCGAGCGGCTTCAGGCCGGGCGCCAAGCCTTCCTTCTTGGCGATGTCGACGATGTATTCGCTCACGTCGAAGACGGCGTGCGCGAGCCGCGCGATTTTCTCGTCGCCGGGCAGGATCAGCGGCCACTCGGACTTGAGCATGAGCGCGCAGCTTGGCACGAGCGCCACCACCGCATAGCCCTGTTCGACGAACGGCAGGAGCGCGTCGGCGGTCTTGCGCGCGCTTTCGGCAACCCGCGCCAGATTGCCCTGCTCGAGCTGCGGCATGCCGCAGCAGCCGGGATAGACCACCTCGGTCGCGACGCAGTTATGCGCGAGGACCACGCGCGTCGCTTCGCCGATCTGCGGGTTGTTGTAATTGACGAAGCAGGTGGCATAGAGCGCCGCCTTACGGCCAAAGGCGGGCGCCGTGTCGTTCACCGCGGGCGCGGACGCGCGCGCGCGGATGGTAAAGGTGCGGCCGTGGAATTTCGGCAGATCGGCGTTGCGATCGACGCCGGTCACGGCTTCGAGCGGAACCCGCATCAGCTTGTTCTTGCGGTCGGACGCCCAGTTGGCGATTGGCGCCACCATCCCGGCGAGACGCCCGTTGCGGTCGGTCTCGACCAGCTGGCGCGCCATGAAGGGCGTCTTGCCGGCTGCGCGCTCGGCCCGCGCGGTGGCGCAGCATGACGTGCGGGAAATCGACGTTGAACGGATGCGGCGGCACGTATGGGCACTTCGTCATGTAGCACATGTCGCAGAGCGTGCAGGCATCGACGACCTTGTGCAGCTCGGACGATGGTACGGAGGCGGGCTCGCCCGTCTCGGTCCCGTCGATGAGATCGAAGAGGCGCGGGAATGAGTTGCACAGATTGAAGCAGCGGCGGCAGCCATGGCAGATCTCGAAGATGCGCCGCATCTCCGCCTCGACCTTCGCCGGGTCGGCGAAGTCGGGGTTCTGCCAGTCAATAGGGTTGCGTTTCGGCGCCTCGAGGCTGCCTTCCCGCGTCGTTTGGTCGGTCATGTGAGTCTGGTAACGCTGTGCCCGCCCGCCCAACTCCGGGCAGGCGGGTCGGCGTCAGGGCTCAAAGTGTGTCGAGCGCTTTCTGGAAGCGGCCGGCATGCGACTTCTCGGCCTTGGCGAGCGTCTCGAACCAGTCGGCGATCTCGTCGAAGCCTTCCTGGCGGGCGGCGCGCGCCATGCCAGGATACATGTCGGTGTATTCGTGCGTCTCCCCGGCGATCGCCGCCTTGAGATTGTCGCCGGTCGGGCCGATCGGCTTGCCGGTCGCCGGGTCGCCGACCTCCCCGAGATATTCGAGATGGCCATGCGCGTGCCCGGTCTCGCCTTCGGCGGTCGAGCGGAACACGGCAGCCACGTCGTTGAAGCCCTCGACGTCGGCCTTCTGGGCGAAATGCAGGTAGCGGCGGTTTGCCTGGCTCTCGCCGGCGAACGCATCCTTCAGATTTTGCTCGGTTTTCGTACCTTTGAGAGACGGCTTCTGTCCCCTCATCGTCGGACAAGGAAAACGGTTTGCAGGCTCAAGATATGACCTTGCACGAGCCGCTGTCAACGTAGTTTTAAACAATTCTAATCTATCGTCCCGGCATCGTCCTCGACGCGGATGATCACGTCGACGCGGCGGATCGAGGCGCCTTCGGGCGGAGTCGGCAGGCCGGTAATGCCGATGCGTTCGCCGGGAATGTCGAGGAGCCGGCCCGACTGCTCGAAGAAAAAGTGGTGATGGTCGCTGATGTTGGTGTCGAAGTAGGAGCGTCCCGAGCTCACCACGACCTCGCGCAGAAGCCCCGCCTCGATGAACTGGTGCAAGGTGTTGTAGACGGTCGCGAGCGACACCGGGATCGCGGCGGCCACGGCTTCGCCGTGGAGCTGCTCGGCGGTGACGTGGCGATCGCCCTTCTCGAACAGCAGGCGCGCCAGCGCGAGCCGCTGCCGGGTCGGCCGCAGCTTGGCTGCGCGGAGCAATTCGAGCGCGCCGGTATAGGGGCGTGGCGTCGTCATTAGAACCAATATAGAGAGTTTTCCGCCCGGATCAAAAGCCGGAAGCGGCTCAATCGCCGGTTAACAGCCGCTCGACCAGCTCGCGCACCGACGGGATGAAGCCGTTCGCGTAGAACGGGTCGTTGGCGAAGCGGTAGGCATTGTGGCCGGCGAACATGAGCTGGTTCTCGACGTCGTCGGAATGGCGGATCGCCTGGAGCGTCTTCTGGATGCAGAAGCTGCGCGGGTCGGCCTTCTTGCCGGTGCTGCCGGCCTCGTTCTGCGCCCAGTTCGAGAACTGGCAGGCGCTGAGGCAGCCCATGCAGCCGATCTGATCGGTGCGGATCTCGAACGCCTTTTCGGGGGCGACGAAGACGAGCGTCGAATCCGGCGTGCGCAACGCCTCGGTAAAGCCCTGGCTGATCCAGATGAGCGCGCGCTCGCGGTCATGCGGCGTGAGATAGACGACGCGTCTCCTCGCTCCGATCTCGAGCGGCGCCAAGTGGTCGCCGACCGACTCGATCGAATAGGCCACCTGCCGTTCCGAGCGCTGCTGCAATTCGTTGAGGAAGCGGTTGCGCACCGCCGAGGAATAGAACCCCGTCGGGCTGTAGCGGTTGAGATGGACGTCGCCCTCGCCGAGCGTCACAAGCTTGCGCTTCCACGCATCGGAGATCGGGCTCTCCTTGGTGAGGAGCGGGCGCGTGCCGAACTGAAAGGCGATCGGGCCGAGCTCGGGATTGCCGATCCAATCCTCCCATTCGCGCAGATACCAGACGCCGCCGGCCATGAAGATCGGCGTCTCGGCGAGGCCGAACTCGCGCATGAGCGTGCGCAATTCGTGGACGCGCGGATAGGCCGGCTCGGGATGCTCGGGATCCTCGGTGTTGGTGATGCCGTTATGGCCGCCGGCGAGCCACGGATCCTCATAGACGACGCCGCCGAGCCATTCGCGGAATTTGTGATAGGCGCGCTTCCACAAGGCACGAAAGGCGCGGCCAGACGACACGATCGGGTAATAGTGCACACCATAGCGGGCGCAGATCTCGGCGATGCGATAAGGCATGCCGGCGCCGCAGGTGACGCCGTTGATGAGATCGCGCGCGCCTTCAAGCACGCCGTTCAAGATGCGCTCGGCCGCCGCCATCTCCCACAGCACGTTCATGTGGATGCGGCCCGTGCCGCCCGAACGCTCCCAGGCGACGCGCGCCTGCTCGATGCCGCCGGCGATGGCGTAGCGGATCAATTCCTCGTGCCGCTCGCGCCGCGTGCGGCCGTGATAGGTCTGTGGGATGGCGTGGCCGTCGCCGCCATAGCTGTCGGCGTTGACGCCCGAGAACGTGCCGACGCCGCCGCACGCGGCCCAGGCGCCCGAGCTTTCGCCGTTCGACACAGAAATGCCCTTGCCGCCCTCGACGAGCGGCAGCACTTCGCGTCCCGAGATCACCAGCGCGTTGAGCGGCCTCACTTCTGCGACCTCCCCCGAGGGCCGGTTGCCGCCGGCCCGCCGGACCGATGGCCGACGGCAGAGATTATCACATCGGGGCAATCCGTGAACACCGCTGCTACACCCCACCGGAAGAGCGCCTCCGCCCGCCCCGGCGCGTTGACCGTAAAGGCGCGGAGCGGCCGTTTTTGCGCAACCGCCGCGACAAGCGGCGCGGTCAGGCCGCGCTCGCCGGCGTGGAGCGCGCCGCACTCGAGGCGCTCGACCCGTTCGAGCCAATCGGCCGGAATTTCCTGCACGATCAGCGCGCGCGGAAGCTCGGGGCGCTCTTTCGTTGCGACCGCAAGCGCGCTTTCATCGAAGCTCGAAAGTATCGTCGCCACGCGCGGCTTCGTTGCATCGAGGCAGCGCAGCACGGTACCCATCGTGCGCGGTCCGTCGCCGGGTCCCGCCTTCACCTCGATCATCGCGCCGAGTTGCAACTCGTCGAGGAGCGCGAGCGTATCGGCGAGCGTCGGCAGCCGTTCGCCACGATATTTCCGGTCGAACCAGCTTCCGGCGTCGAGCTTTGCCAACTCCGCCGAAGTGCGCTCGGCGACGAGGCCGTTGCCGTCGGTCGTACGGTCGAGCCGCGCATCATGAAGCAGCACGGCACAATCGTCGCGCGTCGCTTGAACGTCGAACTCGACCCACGAGGCGCCGAGCTCCCGCGCCATCCGGAAACCGGCGAGCGTGTTCTCGGGCGCGCGCATCGCCGCGCCGCGGTGCCCAATCACCCGCGGCGTACGCACATCCATGGCCAAGGACGCGCTCGTCAGGTCGGGGCCTTTGCGTCCTCGCGCTCGCGCCGCGCGCGGCGCTCGTCGTCGAATTTTGCCGAGATGTCCTCGCCGGTCGCCTGGTCGACCTGCTTCATGCTGAGCTTGACCTTGCCGCGATCATCGAAGCCCAGCACCTTGACCTTCACTTGGTCGCCGAGCTTGACGATGTCGGTCACCTTGCCGACGCGGTGCGGCGCCAGCTCGCTGATATGGACGAGCCCATCGCGCGCACCGAGGAAATTGACGAAGGCGCCGAAATCGACGGTCTTCACCACCTTGCCGTTGTAGACGACGCCGAGCTCGGGCTCGGCGACGATGCCGCGGATCCAGTCGATCGCCGCGCGCGAAACCTCGGCATCGACCGCCGCAACCTTGACCGTGCCGTCGTCCTCGATATCGATCTTGGCGCCGGTCACCTCGCAGATCTCACGGATCACCTTGCCGCCGGTGCCGATCACTTCGCGGATCTTGTCCTTCGGAATGGTGATGACGGTGATGCGCGGCGCATTCTGGCTCACCGCGTCGCGCGAGGCCGAGATCGACTTCGCCATCTCGTCGAGGACGTGCATGCGCCCGTCTTTCGCCTGCGCCAGGGCGATGCGCATGATCTCCTCGGTGATGGACGTGATCTTGATGTCCATCTGCAGAGAGGTGATGCCCTGGTCGGTTCCGGCGACCTTGAAGTCCATGTCGCCCAGATGGTCCTCGTCGCCGAGGATGTCCGAGAGCACCGCGAAGCCGTGCGGCTCCTTGATGAGGCCCATGGCGATGCCGGCGACCGGCCGGGACATCGGCACGCCCGCATCCATCAGCGACAGCGAGGCGCCGCACACCGTCGCCATCGACGACGAGCCGTTCGACTCGGTGATCTCCGAGACGACGCGGATGGTGTAGGGAAACGCCTCCTTCTGCGGCAGAAGCGGATGGACCGCGCGCCAGGCGAGCTTGCCGTGGCCGATCTCGCGCCGGCCGGGCGAGCCCATGCGGCCGGCTTCGCCGGTCGCGTAAGGCGGAAAATTGTAGTGCAGCATGAAATGCGAGCGGAATTCGCCCTCGAGCGCGTCGACGATCTGCTCGTCCTGGCCGGTGCCGAGCGTCGCCACGACGAGCGCTTGCGTCTCGCCGCGGGTGAAGACGGCGGAGCCGTGCGCGCGCGGCAGCACACCCACCTCGCACGAGATCGGCCGGATCGTCTTGGTGTCGCGGCCGTCGATGCGCGGCTGTCCGGCGATGATGGCGCCGCGCACGATGTCCTGCTCGAGCTTCTTCAGGAGCTTGCCGGCGAGCGTGCGGTGCGGCTCTTCGGGGAAGAGCGACAGCGCCTCGGCCTTGATCTCCTCGAGCCGCGTCGAGCGCACCTGCTTGCCCTGTTCGGCGTAAGCCGCCTTGAGCTTGTCGCTCAACGCCTGCCGCAAGCGCGCCTCGACCTCGGCCGCTTCGGCCTTGGTCGAAGGCAGGTTCCACGGCTCCTTCGCCGCGGCTTCCGCGAGCTCGATGATCGCCTGGATGACCGGCTGAATCGAGCGGTGGCCGAACATGACCGCGCCGAGCATCACGTCCTCGGACAGCTCCTTCGCTTCCGATTCGACCATGAGCACGCCCTCGGTCGTGCCGGCGACGAGGAGGTCGAGCGCCGAGGCCTCGCCTTCGTCGATCTTGGGATTGAGCACGTATTGCCCATTGATGTAGCCGACGCGGCAGCCGCCGATCGGCCCCAGGAACGGAATGCCCGAGAGCGTCAGCGCCGCCGACGCGCCGACCAAGGCGACGACATCGGGATCGTTCTCGATGTCGTGCGACAGCACGGTGCAGACGACCTGCGTCTCGTTGAGGAATCCGGGCGCGAAGAGCGGCCGGATCGGCCGGTCAATGAGGCGCGAGGTCAGCACCTCCTTCTCCGAGGGACGGCCCTCGCGCTTGAAGAAGCCGCCCGGGATCTTGCCCGCGGCAAAGGTCTTTTCCTGGTAGTTGACGGTGAGCGGGAAGAAATCCTGTCCCGGCTTCGCCTGTTTATTTGCGACCGCGGTGCACAGCACGGTGGTCTCGCCATAGGTTGCGAGGACGGCGCCGTCAGCCTGGCGTGCGATGCGTCCTGTTTCGAGCGTGAGGCGGCGGCCGCCCCACATCAGATCCTTTCGGTATACGTCGAACATCTTTCTCTCTTCTCTGCTTCTCTCTCTGGGGGAACGGGTACGCGCGGCGCGCGGCGCATGAACGCTGCGGCACAGCCGACGCGAATTCGGTGTTGCGATGGGTGAAGCGGCAATGCGCCGCGAGGGCCAAGGGCGCTCAGCGGCGGAGTCCCAGCCGCCCGATCAGCATCTCGTAGCGGGTGGCGTTCTTACCCTTCAGATAATCCAACAGGCTGCGGCGCTGGCCGACCATGACGAGGAGGCCGCGGCGCGAATGGAAGTCCTTTTTGTGGGTCGTGAGATGATCCGTCAGGTTGCGAATCCGCTCCGAAAGGATGGCGACCTGCACCTCGGGCGAGCCGGTGTCGCCCTGCTTCAAGCCATATTCCGCAACAAGCTCCTGCTTGCGCGGGCTGGTGATCGACATCGAAATCTCCTCCTAGTCCAGGTTCATCACCCGCACCGGCCTGAGCCCGCCCGAAGCGACTTGCGCAAGTGCCACGAGCTTTCCCCTGCTCGTCGCACACACCGTCGCGCCTTCACCGATTTGGTCGATGCGCGCCCGATCGGACGGGCGCAACGGCGTCACGGTCTGACCGCAACGCAGGGCTTGGGCTTCCGCCTCCGTCAAGGCGAGCGCCGGGATGTCGTCCAGCGCCGTCTCAACCGGAAGCAAGTGCTCCGATAAGGCCACACTATGGCCGAGCGTGGCAAGATTATCCAGGGAAATCGCCTGTTCCGCCCGGAACCGCCCGACCGCGAGGCGCCTCAGCGCCACCACATGCGCGCCGCAGCCAAGCATCGCGCCAAGGTCGCGCGCCAAGGCCCGCACATATGTTCCGCGACCGACGCGCGCGGCAAAATTCGCGTGATCGGCGTCCGGCATGGCCAGGAGGCGGAATTCCTCGACCTCGACCGGGCGCTCGTCGAGCACGACCTTTTCGCCGTCGCGGGCGAGCTCGTAGGCACGTACGCCCGCGAGCTTCAGCGCGGAATAGTCGGGCGGGCGTTGCAGGATCAAGCCGGTGAGGCGCGGCAGCGCCGCCTCGATCTCGTCCCGCGCCGGGCGCCGCGCGCTTTCGGCGATGATGGCGCCGTCGGCGTCGTCGCTGTCGCGCACTTCGCCCCAGCGCAGGATGAACTCATATATTTTTGCCCCCTCTATCGCCCAGGCGACCGTTTTGGTCGCCTCGCCGAGCGCGATCGGGAGCACGCCCGTGGCCAGCGGATCGAGCGTGCCGCCGTGGCCCGCCTTGGCGGCATCGGTCAAGTGCCGCACCCGCGCCACGGCGTGCGCCGAGGTCATGCCGGGCGGCTTGTCGAGGATGATCCAGCCGTGAATGGGACGCCCGCGCGCCCTACGCGCCATCGCCGTCCTCGCTAATCCCGTCGGGATCGGGCACTACGGCGCCGAGATCGCGCTCTACCTCGGGGCGGTGGAGGACCGCCTCGATGTGGCTCGCATGGACATAGGCGGTGTCGAGCGCGAAGGACAGGCTGGGCGCGTAGCGCAGCTTGACGTCGCGCCCGACCGCGCGGCGGAGATAGGGCGCCGAGCGCCGCAAGGCTGTGATCACCTCGGCCTCGCGCACGCCGCCCAGCGGCATGACGAAGGCGATCGCGCTCTTCAAGTCGGGCGCGACCCGCACCTCCGTCACCGTCACGTTGACGTCGGCGAGCTCGGGGTCGCGCAGCTCGCCGCGTGCGAAGATGCGCGCGAGCGCGTGGCGGATCTCCTCGCCCACGCGCAGCGGGCGCTGGCCGGGCGTGCGCTTGATGTTGGGACGAGCCATGCGCCGCTACAATCGGTTATCGTCGAGTGGAAGCGAACGGAGTCGGCGTCGCAAATCCATGCTCGAATGGAGAACGCGCGATACCAATATGCCGTCTTCGGCGACGATGTAGAAAATAATGTGTCTACCGAATTGTGCCGACCGAAGGCCCGACATGATCTCGTCCCGTGCCATTCCGGATTTCGGTGTATCGGCGAGTTGTTCAAGCCGATGCTCGATGCCGCTCAAGTATTTGACGCGCTGCTCGGTTCCCCAACGGCTTTCCGTAAAGCGCGCGATCTCCTCCAAATCGTTCGCTGCAAGCCGCGTAATCCTATAGCGTTTCGCCACCCGATTTTATCCGTTGCGCAGCCTGATCGAGTTTTGCATTGATTGACGCGAATGAAAAATCCTCGGCGAGGCCGCTGGACACCCCGGCGGCGACCGCCTCCCGAAGGATTTCCAGCTTCTTCAGTTCCATCTCGTCATATTGCGGTTGCACCTCGGCGACAACCGCCGCGCATTGTATGCCCGGCGGCGCCCCCGAAAACGGCTCGATCGCGGCGCTATTTGCCGTTCCGATTTCATCGCGCAACAAATCTTGGATGCTCGCTTGCAGCGCTTTCTCCGTCGTCTGCTGAAGGTAAGCTACGACAAATCCGCCATGTTGCAGCCCGATGTCGTTCGCAAGACCTCTGAGGCGATTCACGTCATCCCTGCAGTCGAATCTCTTCGCGTATTTTTTGATCTCGATAAGCGCCACGGTTTCTGCTTCGCTCGGATCGCTCGAACTGCGATCAAACAGCACGAGGTCGACGCGGCCGTTACGGGTTGTGGGAGGCTCTTCGTCTGGCGTGGTTCGCCGGCGTACTTCATGCCACGTCTCCAGGTCCCGCGTCCGTACTTCGAGCATGACGTAATAGTCGCGGGAAAGGCCGTGAGCGATCGCCGATTGTATCCAGGATTCCGGAGTATCCCACGAACCCATGCCGGACGTTGCAACGTACTCCTCGACCGCTTTTCGGACGATCTTGGCTAATGCCTCACGGAATTCGGACGTAGCTGGATTGGTCATAGAGTAGCCCCTGACGTAACCGACGGCGCCGCAAACGCCTCCGAAATACAGCCCTCGATTGCTTCGCGGACATTCCGCATCAGTTCTTCATAGCTGCCGCCCTGACTGGCG
This sequence comes from uncultured Alphaproteobacteria bacterium, assembly GCA_963729295.1. Taxonomy (GTDB): domain Bacteria; phylum Pseudomonadota; class Alphaproteobacteria; order ATCC43930; family CGMCC-115725; genus DATJLY01. The sequence goes on along the minus strand of CAVSNJ010000025.1, from coordinate 185,612 downwards.
CAGCCAGGAAGGGCGGGGACTTCGGCCCAGTAGCCGCCTTCCTCAGCTTCGTGCACGATGATCTTGAGCTTCATTGAACGGCCATCCTAGAGCGCGCGGGCGACTTCCTCGACCTCGAAGCACTCGATCACGTCGCCCTGCTGGATGTCCTGGTAGTTCTCGAACGCCATGCCGCATTCGAAGCCCTCGCGCACCTCGCGCACCTCGTCCTTGAAGCGCTTCAGCGTCTTCAGGCTGCCCTCGTGGATCACGACGTTGTCGCGCAGGAGGCGCACCTTGGCGCCGCGCCGCACCGTACCGTCCGTCACCATGCAGCCGCCGACCTTGCCGACCTTGGTGATGGTGAAGACCTCGCGGATCTCGGCGTTGCCGAGAAGCCGCTCGCGCCGCGCCGGCGAGAGCAGGCCCGACAGCGCCGCCCGCATGTCGTCGATCACGTTATAGATGATCGAGTAGTAGCGGATCTCGACCCCGTCGCGGCGCGCCAAGTCGCGCGCCTGCGGGTTGGCGCGCACGTTGAAGCCGATGATGGCGGCGTTCGACGCCTTCGCCAGGATCACGTCGCTCTCGTTGATACCGCCGACCGCGGCATGGAGCACGCGGGTCGCCACTTCGTTTGTCGACAGTTTCTCGAGCGAGCCGATGATCGCCTCGAGCGAGCCCTGCACGTCCGATTTGACGACGACGGCGAGCTCCTTCGCCACGCCCGCGGCGATCTGCGAGAACATCTGCTCGAGCGTGCCGCGCGCGCCGGCCGTCGCCTGCTGCTCGCGCCGGCGGCGCTGGCGGTAATCGGCGATGTCGCGCGCCCGGTTCTCGTTCTCGGCGACGACGAAATCGTCGCCCGCGAGCGGCGTGCCGTTCAAGCCGAGAACCTCGACGGGCTCGGCCGGACCCGCCTCCTTCAGCGCGTTGCCGCGATCGTCGACGAGCGCGCGCACGCGGCCCCATTCGCTGCCGGAGACGAAGATATCGCCGACGCGCAAGGTGCCGCGCTTGATGAGCACGGTCGCGACGGGCCCGCGGCCGCGCTCGAGCTTCGCCTCGATGACGACGCCGTCGGCCGGCCGGCCCGGATTGGCCTTCAAATCCAGGATTTCGGCCTGGAGCAGGATCGCCTCTTCGAGCCGATCCAATCCCATCTTCTTGGTGGCCGAGACTTCGACGTCGAGGACTTCGCCGCCCATCTCCTCGACCACGATCTCGTGCTGCAACAGCTCCTGACGCACGCGATCGGGCTTGGCGTCGGGGCGGTCGATCTTGTTGATGGCGACGATGAGCGGCGCGCCGGCCGCCCGGGCGTGGCGGATCGCCTCGACCGTCTGCTCCTTGACGCCGTCGTCGGCGGCGACCACGAGGACGACGATGTCGGTCACGGTGGCGCCGCGCGCGCGCATCGCGGTGAAGGCCTGATGGCCCGGCGTATCGATGAAGGTGATGCGATGTCCGCCCCGCAGCGTGACCTGATAGGCGCCGATATGCTGGGTGATGCCGCCGGCCTCGCCACCGGCGACGTCGGTCTGGCGCAGCGCGTCGAGCAACGACGTCTTGCCGTGATCGACATGGCCCATGACGGTGACGACCGGCGGGCGCGAGACGAGCGCTTCCGGGTCATCGGCCAAGCCGCCAAGCCCGATCTCGACATCGGCCTCGGAGACGCGGCGGATCTTGTGGCCGAGCTCGCTCACGATGAGCTCGGCGGTATCGGCGTCGATCGACTGGTTGATGGTCGCCATCACGCCCATGCGCATCAATATCTTGATCACGTCGGTGCTGCGCTCGGCCATGCGGTTGGCCAGCTCCTGCACCGTGATGTGCTCGGGCACCACCACGTCGCGCACGATCTTGCCCGGCTCCTGCAACTGTTGCAGCGCGCGCAGCTTCTCGCGCTCGCGATGGCGGCGCACCGAGGCGAGGCTGCGCTGGCGCTCCTCGTCGTCGGCATTGAGGACCTTGGTGATGGTGAGCTTGCCGGTGCGGCGGCGCGGTTCGTCGCGGCGCACCGTCGGCGTCGGCAATTTCTTGACCTCGACGCGCAGGCCGCGCTTTGCCGCGGCTTCTTCCTCTGTCTCCTCCTCGACCTTCATCTTGCCGGCCGCGGTCAGCGCCGCGACCTTGGCGGCAGCCGCCTTGCCGGCGCGCTCGGCGACTTCGCGGCGGCTTTCCTCGGCCACCTTCTCCGCCTTGCGCCGCGCGTCCTCTTCGGTCCGGCGCGTCTCCTCGTCGACCTTGCGGCGCGACTCGTCCTCGGTCTTGCGGCGCACCTCGTCCTCGGCCTGGCGGAGCGACTGCTCCTCGAGGCGGCGCGCCTCGAGCTTCAACTCCTGCTCGACCTCGATCTGTTGCTGGCGGCGCGCTTCCTCGTCGGCCCGGATCGCGCCCTTCAAGGCGCGGGCGCGGTGCGCGCGCTCCTCGGCCGTGAGGCCGTGCGGCAGCACCACGCGGCGGACGACGGGCGCGGCAGGGGCGGCGGGCGCGGTGGCGGGCGCTTCCTTCGCGCTTGCGGGCTCGGGCGATTTCTCGCCCGGTCCGGGTGTCACGGCGCGCTTTTTGCGCACCTCGACCTGCACGGACTTGGAGCGGCCGTGCGGGAAACTCTGCCGGACCTGGCCCGTCTCGATCGGCTTGCGCAATTCAAGCTTGCCGCCGGGCCGGCCAAGGCTCAGCGGGCGCTTGTCTTGTTCGGTGTTATCGGTCATCGCGATCCGGTACTGTTACGAGATTAAGTCTGTCGCGCGAAATCCGCCGAGCCGGGCGGCATCCGCCAGGAACGACGCGGCGAGCCGCCCCGGCGTCAGCGCCGCGTGAACGACGTGCTCGCGGCCCAAGGCGGCGCTCAACTCGGCGCAGGTGAGGAGCGCGACCACCGGAATCCCGGGCGCCAGCGCCTCGAGCTTGCCCCGGCTGTCGGCGCCGCCATCGGCCGCCTCGACCAGCACCGCAGCACCCTTGCCGGCGGCGAGCGCGCGCACCTTGACGAATCCGGTAAGCGCCTGCCCGGCACGCCGCGCCAGCCCCAGCGCCTCGCAGCAGCGTTCGGCAAGCAGCCGCTCGACCCAATCCACCAAGCCGTCATCGACGGCGACGCTCGCCCGGGCTGCCCGCGCAAAGAGCCGCTTCGTCACCGCCTGCGCCACTATATCGCGCCGCGCCGTCAACCACAAACCCCGGCCGGGCAGACGGCCCGCAACATCGGGCACAATGCGCTCGTCGGGAGCGACGACGAAGCGGACGAGCTCATGCTTCGGCCGCACCTCGCCGCTGACGATGCAGCGCCGCGCCGTCTCGTCGTCGTCCCTCGGCCGGGGTGCGGCGCTCGCCATCGCGCTTCAGCCTTCCTCACTCCGCCTCGGTCGCGGCGGCCGGCTTCTCGTCGTCGCCGAACCAATGGGCGCGCGCCGCCATGATGATGGCGTTGGCCTCGTCCTGTTCGAGCTTGACGCGGCTCTGCGCCGCCTCGATCAGCTCGTCGCCGGCGAGATCGCCGAGATCGTCGAGCGTCTTCACGCCCTTTTCGCCAAGCGTCACCATGAGCGCCGGCGTCATGCCCTCGATCGCCGCGATCTCGTCGCTGACGCCGAGCTCCTGGCGCCGCGCCTCGTCGCGCTCGGCCTGTTCCTTCAAGAAATTGCGCGCGCGCTGTTGCAGCTCGCCGGCGATGTCCTCGTCGAAGCCTTCGATGCCGGCAAGTTCCTGGATGGGCACGAAGCCCACTTCCTCGACCGAGGTGAAGCCTTCGGTGACGAGCAGGTGCGCGATCACGTCGTCGACGTCGAGCGCCTCGATGAACATCTTGCTGCGCGTGCGGAATTCCTCCTGCCGGCGCTCGCTTTCCTCGGCCTCGGTCAGGATATCGATGTCCCAGCCGGTGAGCTGCGAGGCCAGGCGTACGTTCTGGCCGCGCCGCCCGATCGCGAGCGAGAGCTGATCGTCGGGCACCACCACCTCGATGCGGCGCTGCTCTTCGTCCATCACGACTTTCGCAACCTCCGCGGGCGCAAGCGCGTTGACGACGAACGTCGCGGGATCGGCCGACCACGGGATGATGTCGATCTTCTCGCCTTGCAGCTCGGCCACGACCGCCTGCACGCGCGAGCCGCGCATGCCGACGCAGGCGCCGACGGGATCGATGCCGCTGTCGTTCGAGATGACGGCGATCTTGGCGCGCGAGCCGGGATCGCGCGCGACCGCGCGGATCTCGATGATGCCGTCGTAGATCTCCGGCACCTCCTGCGCGAACAGCTTCGCCATGAATTGCGGATGGGTGCGGGAGAGGAAGATCTGGGGCCCGCGCGCCTCGGGCCGCACGTCGTAGATATAAGCGCGCACGCGCTCGCCCTGGCGGAAACTCTCGCGCGGCAAAAGCTCGTCGCGCCGCAGGATCGCCTCGGCGCGGCCGAGATCGACGACGACGTTGCCGAACTCGACGCGCTTCACGAGGCCGTTGACGATCTCGCCGACGCGGTTCTTGAACTCGTTGTACTGGCGCTGGCGCTCGGCGTCGCGCACCTTCTGCACGATCACCTGCTTCGCCGTCTGCGCGGCGATGCGGCCGAAATCGATGGGCGGCAGCGGATCGGTCAGGAAATCGCCGACCTCGGCCTCGGGGTTGAGGCGCTTGGCCTCGGCGAGCGGGATTTGCGTCGCTTCGTTCTCGACCGGATCGGCGACCTCGCGGAAGCGCATCAGGCGGATCTCGCCGGTCTTGCGGTCGATCTCGGCGCGGATGTCGTATTCGAGCCCGTATTTCGAGCGCCCGGCTTTCTGCACCGCCTGCTCCATCGCCTGAAGCACCTCGTCGCGGTCGATGCCCTTGTCGCGCGCGGCGGTTTCGGCGGCCTGCAAAAGCTCGGGATTGGGGAGGCTGGACATGGTCGGCATGGGGGTGCCTTGAATGAGTTAGCTGCGATGTTGCGGGGTGGTGGCGGCGATCAATTCGTCGGTGAGGACAAGCCGGGCCTTGGCGATGGCGGAGAACGGCAGAAGCACTTGGCTCGCGCCGAGATCGAGCTTCACGGCATCGCCCTCGCGGCCGCGAAGCCGCCCGCGAAAGCGCTTGCGCCCGTCGTGCGGCGCGCTCAGTTCGAGCTTCGCCTCGAACCCGGCGAAGCGCTCGTAATCCTCGGGCCGAACGAGCGGGCGGTCGATGCCGGGCGAGCTCACTTCGAGGTCGTAGGCGGCTTCGATCGGATCGGCGACGTCGAGGATGGCCGAGATCGTGTGGCTCACGCTCGCGCAATCGTCGACGGTCATGGCGGCATCATCGCGCCGCTCGGCCATCACCTGAAGCGTCGGGCGCCGTCCGCCGCTGAACACGACGCGCACGATGCGATAGCCCATCGCCTCGAGCGCGGGCGCGATCAGGGATTGGATGCTCGCCGTGTCGAACAAGAGGCTTCCAGCCGCTCCTTAAAACAAAAGGTGGGCCCGCGGCCCACCCTTTCTTCGGGCCCGGCACCGTGCCGGACCTATGGGTTTTGTCGAAATATAGTCGATCCTGGGGGCGGCGCAACCCCCGAACGGCGTTCATTTTCCGCGCGCGCAGCGCGCAAAGCGCAGATAGATCGGCGTCCGTCCCCGCGCGAGCGCCTTCTCCTCGTAGCGCGTCGGCGGCCAGTCGGCCGCGCGCTCGCGCCAATCGCGCGCCGAGGTCGCAAGCCAGCGGAAATCGGCATGATCGATGACGCGCTCCAGCATCGCGCGCGCGTAGTCCATGTCGTCGGTGGCCAGGCGCAGCTCGCTGCCGTCGGCCAGGGCGCGCGCGAGCGCGTCGAGGAAAGGCTGCGACACGATGCGGCGCTTCTTGTGCCGCTCCTTGGGCCAGGGGTCGGGAAAGAGGATGAACGTCCGGGCGATGCTTGCCGGCGCAAGCGCCGCGACGAGCGCGCGCGCGTCGTCGGCGAAGATGCGGACATTGGCGAGGCCGCGCCGGTCGACCTCGCGCACGAGCTTGGCGATGCCGTTCTCGAACACTTCGGCGCCGATCATGCCGATCGCGGGCTGCGCCTCGGCCTGCGCCGCCAGATGCTCGCCGCCGCCGAAGCCGAGCTCGAGCCAGACGGCCGCGATTGGCGGCGGGAACAGCGTGCGCGGATCGAGCATGCCGCCGGGCGGCAGCTCGAAGCGGAGCTGCGGCAGGCGCGCGGCGACGAGCCGCTGCTGCCCCGGACGAAGCGCGCGGCCGCGGCGCCGGCCATAGAGCAGGAGCCGCGCGCGCCCCTCATCCTCAGCACTCATGGCGGTTGGATGCGGCGCGGCGGCGCCTGGCGTCAAGAGGGTTCGGCGGGGAAGTACGCGTCGGCGATCGCCTTGGCGAGGTCGACGAGGCGCCGCCGGACGGAGCTATCGGTGATGCGCTGATAGAGGCGCACGAGCTCGAGATTGTCGCGGTTGAGCGTCGGCGCGGCATAGGCGGCGGCCGGCGCCTCGCCAAGCCCCATCAACTGCGCCGTCTCGCGGCTCATCTCCTCGAAGAAGAACCCGACCTCCACGTCGAGCACGCGGCTCAGCTCGTAAAGCCGGCTCGCGCCGATGCGGTTGGCGCCGCGCTCGTATTTCTGCACCTGCTGGAAGGTGAGCCCGACCGCCTCGCCGAGCTTCTCCTGGCTCATGCCGAGCAACTGCCGGCGTTGCCGCAACCGCGCGCCGACATGTTTATCGACCGGGTGCGGATGCTCGGAACGACGGTGCCGTGCACCTCTGCCGCGGGAGTCAAAGCTCATTAAACGAGTTCGCGTGCCTCGCAAGCTGCACGCGATGGTATGCGACACGATCCTCAAGTACAACGGGAATTGGCTTGGTTTTGGCCGGTGTCCGATCTTTAGCCGGCCGGGCGCCTCCGGCCGCGCGGCAGGCGCGGCGCCGCGACGCAGGCGAGGAGCGCCACGAGAAGTGCGGCAAAGCCCCAGTCGCCGATCCGCGCATAGAGCGTCGGCGGCAGCTTCGCCGGGAGCTGCGCGTCGAGCACGCCGACGCCGTCGAGCGCGAATTCACGCGTCACCCGGCCATAGGGGTCGATCACGCCGGAGATGCCGTTGTCGCCGTCGCGCACCAGCGGCAGGCCTTCCTCGACGGCGCGCGTGCGCGCGATCGCGAAATGCTGGAACGGTCCCGATGTATAGCCGTACCAGGCATCGTTGGTGACGTTGAGGAGCCAGTCCGGCCGGTCGTGCTCGTCCACGACGGCGCCTGGGAAGATCACCTCGTAGCAGATGAGCGGGCTGAACGGCGGCACGCCGGCGAGCCGGATGGTGCGCGGACCCGGCCCGGCCGAGAAATCGACCGTGCCGGGCGTGATCTTGTTGATCGGCAGGATGCTGCGGAGCGGCACGTATTCGCCGAACGGCACGAGATGCGACTTGTCGTAGGAGGCGAGGATGTCGCCGGTGCCGTCGATCACCTCGAGGCTGTTCCAGACGTGCTCGGGCTGGAGCGGCGCCGGATCGGTGCGCACCGTGCCGACGAGCGCCAACGCATCGCGCGGGATCGCGCCGGCGATGGCGCGCCGCGCCGCCGCGTCGCGCTCGAGGAACGGCGGCGCTGACCCTTCCGGCCAGATCACGAGCTTCGGCGGAATGCTCGCGGGCGAGCCGGTGAGCGCCAGCATGCGCCGGAAGCTCGCGGCATCGGCGGCGGGATCGTTGCGCAGCGTTTGCGGGATCGAAGGCTGGACAAGACGCAGATCCATGCCCGGCACGGTGTCGCCGTTGTCGTGGCCGAGCCGTGCGGCGCCGCCCGCCGCCAGCGCGCCGAGCAGGATCACCGTGACGTAGGGCGCGTATTTCCGCTCGCCCGAGAGATCGCCGAACCGCGCCGGCAGCGCCGCCGCCAGCACGGTCAGGAGGCTCACGCCGTAGATGCCGACCAATGATGCGGCCTGCAAGACGAAGAGGCCGCCCGGAAAATCGCCGGCCCAGGCATAGCCGATGAGGTTCCACGGGAAGCCCGTGAGGACGTGGCCGCGAAGATATTCCGCCACGGCCCACCACGCGACGAGGACGAGAATGCGCGGCGTGCCGCCGACATTGAGGCGCTCGCAGGTCACGTGGCTCGCAAGCAGCGCAAGGCCGGTGAAGATCGCGAGCCCGGCCGGCACGCCCAGCACGGCGAACGGCAGGAGCCAGCCGAACTGCGCGACGTCGATGAGGAGCGCCGCGCCGATCCAGTAAAGTCCGGCAATGAAGAAGCCGAAGCCGAAGCTCCAGCCGAGCGCGAAGGAGCTGCGTGCGTCGCCGCTGCCGTCCTCGAGCCAGACGAGCCCCGGGAACGAGACGAGCAGCGCCGGCGCGAAATCGAACGGCGGCAACGCCGTCGCTGCGAGCGCGCCCAAGAGGATCGCCGCGAAATGCCGCGCCCATCCTTCGAGCCCGGCGGCGACGAGGGCGATGCGCTGTACCGGGTCGAGCGGCCCGGCGGTGCGGAGCACGGCCGGCGCCGCGGCCTCACGCAGCCTGGTCATGCCCGTCCCCGGACGGAAGGCCGCGCACGCGCAGGCGCTTCACGCGGCGCGGATCGGCGTCGAGCACGTCGAACTCGAGGCCCGACGGATGCTTGATGACTTCGCCGCGCGCCGGCACGCGGCCGGCCAAGGCGAAGACGAGCCCGCCGAGCGTATCCACTTCGTCGTGCTCGTTCGGCCTGAGCCGACGCTGGGCGCGCTCCTCGAGCGTTTCGATCGGCATGCGCGCGTCGGCGATGGCGCTGCCGTCGCCGCGCTCGACGAGCTTCGGCTGGTCGGCGTCGTCGTGCTCGTCCTCGATCTCGCCGACGATCTCCTCGATCACGTCCTCGATCGTGACGAGCCCGTCGATGCCGCCGAACTCGTCGACGACGAGCGCCATGTGGACGCGCGAAAGCCGCATCTGCAACAGGAGATCGAGCAGCGGCATCGACGGCGCCACGAACAGCACCTTGCGCACGAGCTGCGCGAGCGGCACGGCGCGGCCGTCGACCGCGTAGGGCAGAAGATCCTTGAAATGGATCATGCCGAGCGCGTCGTCGAGCGTCTCGCGGAACACCGGCACGCGCGAATGGCCGTGCTCGGCCATGGCGCGCGCGGCCTCGGCAAAGGGCGTCTCGACCGGCAGCGCCTCGATATCGACGCGCGGCACCATCACGTCCGCGGCGGCGAGCTCGTGCAGCTTGAGGATGTTGCCGAGGAGCCGCCGTTCGTGGGGATCGATCGGCTCTTCGTCCTGCGCGTGCTCCTCGTCCGCGTGCTCTTCGATCAGCTCCTCGAGCTCCTCGCGCAGGCTCGGCTCAGCCTCGCGCGCGCGCCAGAACTGTCGCAGCCAGTTGACGAGCTGCTGAAACCATCCCGCATCCTTGTCGCGGGGTCCGCCACCTTCGGCCGCATCAGCCATGTGCGGCCTCCCGCACGCGATAGGGATCGGCCATGCCGAGCCGCGCGAGGATGCGCCGCTCGAGCCCCTCCATGCGCTGCGCCTCGGCGTCGTTTTCGTGGTCGAAGCCCAGAAGATGGAGCACGCCGTGCGCGACGAGGTGCGAGAGATGCGCCGCAAGCGCTTTCCCTTGCGTCTCGGCCTCGCGCGCGACGGTCTCGTAAGCGAGGACGACGTCGCCCAAGAGGATCGGTCCGGCGCCGCCCGCCTCCGGCCCCGCGGGGAAGGAGAGGACGTTGGTCGCCCGATCGTGCCCGCGCCAGCGCCGGTTGAGGCTGCGCACGAGCGGGTCGCCGCCGAGAACGAGCGAGAGCTCGGTGGCGCGCCCGCGTTCGCGCGACGGCGCCGCCCGACCCGGCGCGGTGAGCGCGCCGCGCCAGGCCGCGCGCGCCGCCGCCGCCGCGACACGCTCGACATCGGGCAGCGCCTTGCGCCAGCGCCGGCACGGGATCGCGACCGCGATGGCGACGCGCGCGCTCGAGGGCGCGGGCGCGGCGCGCGTGCGGTGACTGCGTGCGGCCATCATTCGCCGTCCTTCTTGTGCCGCTGTGCCACGCGCTTGTCGCGCCGGTCGTAGGCGGCGACGATGCGCGCGACGAGCCCGTGGCGCACGACGTCGGCTTCCGTGAAATGGACGATGGCGATCCCTTCGAGCCCAGCCACCGTCTCGAGCGCATCGGTGAGGCCCGAGCGCGTGCCGCGCGGCAGATCGATCTGCGACAGATCGCCCGTCACCGCCATGCGCGCATTCTCGCCGAGCCGCGTCAAAAACATCTTCATCTGCACCGGCGTCGTGTTCTGCGCCTCGTCGAGAATCACAAAGGCGTTCGCCAATGTCCGTCCGCGCATGAACGCGAGTGGCGCGATCTCGATCTCGCCATTCTCGATGCGGCGCACGACCTGCTCGCCCGGCAGCATGTCGTAAAGCGCATCGTAGAGCGGGCGGAGATAGGGGTCGACCTTCTCGCGCAGATCGCCCGGAAGGAAACCCAGCCGCTCGCCCGCCTCGACCGCGGGCCGCGACAAGACGATGCGCTCGACCGCGCCGCTCATCAGCAGATCGACGGCCATCGCGACGGCGAGATAGGTCTTGCCGGTGCCGGCGGGCCCGAGGCCGAACACCAGATCGTGCGAGCGCAGCGCGCGGATATAGTGCGCCTGCGTCGGCCCGCGCGGCCCGATGCGGCGCCGGCGCGTGCGAATCTCCTCGCCTTCCTCGACGAGCGCGCCGGGCTTGTCGCCGCGTGCCTGCGCCAGGCGCAGCGCCGCATCGACCGAGGCGGCATCGACATCGAGCCCGCGTTCCAATCGCTCGTACAGCGATTGCAGCGCCGTGCGCGCGATGCCGGTCGAAGCGCTCGGCCCGGAAATGGCGACGCGATTGCCGCGCGGCACCACGGACACGCCGAGTTGGCGCTCGATCCGCTCGAGGTGGCGGTCGCGCTCGCCGAAGAGCTGCGGCAGCAGCGCGTTGTTCTCGAACTGCAACTGGATGCGGCCGTCGCCGCCGTCGCGCGAATGGGGCGTACTGCTCAAGCGCTTCCTTCGGCGGCCAAACTGCCGCTCAGGCTGTTGGGCTCGACACCTTGGATCGCGACCGGGGCGATGCACCCCAAAAGCGCATCGGGTGCCGCGGCATGGACCGGCTGGAGATAGGGGCTGCGGCCGGCGAGCTGGCCCGCGTGCCGCCCGGGCTTCTCGAACAGCACCAGCATCGTGCGGCCGACCATGCCGGCATTGAAGCGGCGCTGCTGCTCGGCCAGAAGCGCCTGCAAACGTAGAAGCCGCGCCGACTTCACATCCTCCGGCACCTGTTCGGGCAAAAGCGCGGCGGGCGTGCCCGGCCGCCGGCTGTATTTGAACGAGAACGCCTGCGCGAATCCGACCTCGCGCACGAGCGTCAGCGTCGCCTCGAAGTCGGGTTCGCTCTCGCCGGGAAATCCGACGATGAAGTCGGAGGAGAGAGCGATGTCGGCGCGCGCCCGGCGCAGCCGGTCCGCGGCGGCCCGGTAATCGTCGGCGCGGTAGCGGCGGTTCATCGCCTTCAGCACGCGGTCCGAGCCCGATTGCACCGGCAGATGCAGGAACGGCATGAGCTGCGGCACGTCGCGGTGGGCGGCGAGCAGCTCCTCGTCCATGTCGAGCGGATGGGACGTGGTGTAGCGGATGCGCAGCGCGCCTTCGAGCGCCGCTATGGCGCGGACGAGTTGGCCGAGGCCCCAGCTTCCTCCATCCCCCGCGGCACCGTGATAGGCGTTGACGTTCTGGCCCAGAAGCGTGATCTCGCGCGCGCCACGCGCGATAAGGCGCCGCGCCTCGGCGAGCACGTCGGAAACGGGGCGCGAGAATTCCGCGCCGCGCGTATAGGGCACGACGCAGAACGTGCAGAACTTGTCGCAGCCCTCCTGGATCGAGAGAAAGGCCGAGACCGCCGAGCCGCCCGCCGGCTCGGGCAGGAAATCGAATTTCGGCTCGGCCGGGAATTCGGTGTCGAGCACGGCGGATCCTTCGCGCGCGACCCGCGCCACCATCTCGGGCAGGCGGTGATAGGTCTGCGGGCCCAGCACGATGTCGACATGGGGCGCCCGCGCCAGGATCTCCTCGCCTTCGGCTTGCGCGACGCAGCCCGCGACCGCGAGCAGGAATTGCCCGCCGCGTTTTTCCGCGCGCGCTTTCAGCGGCTTCAAGCGGCCCAATTCGGAAAACACCTTCTCCGCCGCCTTCTCGCGGATGTGGCAGGTGTTGAGGATCACCATGTCGGCGTCGTCGAGCGCGGCGGTGGGGGCATAGCCGAGCGGCGCCAGAACGTCCGCCATGCGTGCGGAATCGTAGACGTTCATCTGGCAGCCATAGGTCTTGATGAAAAGCTTTTTCATCGCGCCCCGATCACTCCGCGTCCATCTCGGCCATCATGTCCTCGCTCGCCTCGACCGGGACCGGCTCGTCGCCCGGGCCGCGGCCCGAAAGCGCCGTCGCAAGCGCGCCCGAAATCACCTCGTAGCAATGGAGCGCGAGCAATTTGCGCGACGAGCCGAACTCTTCGATCGTCACGGGCGGATGGAAGATGACTTTGACCGTGATCGCGCCCAGCCCCAGCATGGTCCAGAGATGCGGCGCCACCGTCATCGAGCCGTACCATGATACGAACGGGCGGTAGAAGCGGCCCATTGGCATGCCGTCGAGGCGGACATAGGCGACCGTCACGGGCTGCACCACGAGCGGCGCGCCGCGCGGCCTGAGCTCGGCGACACTGAGGAGCGAGCTCTTGAACGGCAGCATGTGGATGCCGTCGCCGCTCGTCGATTCCGGAAAGATGATGAGGTCGTCGCCCGTTTCGAGCCGGGCCAGCAGCATGTCGCGCTGCTTGGCCGTCGAGCCGGGGCGGCGATCGACGAAGATCGAGCGCTGCAATTTCGCGAGCGTGCCGAAGAACGGCCAGTTGGCGATCTCGGCCTTCGCCACGAACGAGCCGTCGATCAGGCTGCCGAGCACCGGAATGTCGAGATATGAGGCGTGGTTCGCGACATAGAGGGTCGGATGGGCGGTCGAAGGCACGCCGCTCGGCTCGATGCGGAAGCCCAGGATGCGGGTGCAGACGCGGTGATAGAAGGTCGGGAAACGGCGCGACAGCGGGCTCTTCAGGAGAAGCAGCGTCGCCTGGATCGGCCCTGTCGGGATCGTCACCAGCACGTAGAGGATCGAGCGCCACAGGCGCAGCAGGAATCCGCCCTCGGTCATTGGCTCGTCGCGTCCGCGCGCACCTGGCGCTCGTAGTGGCGATAGTATTTCTCGGTCACGAGGTCGGTCTGCACCAGGACGCACACGTCGGTCGTGTTGAACGGGCGATCGATCACGGCGCCGTCGCCGACGACGCCGCCCAATCGCAGATAGCCCTTGAGGAGCGGTGGCAATTCGGCGCGCGCCCGGGCGGCATCGAATTCGCCGGGCTCGAGGCGCCGCATGTCGATGAAGCGGCCGGGCAGCGCGCGCGGGCGCAGATCGGGCGGCGCCAGGTGATGGTGATGGAGATAGGAGAGCGGCACGGCCAGCGTGTCGAGCTCGGTCCCGGGCAGGCTCGCGCAGCCGAACATCAACGGCACGCGATGGCCGAACACATAGGCCGCGATCGCGCGCCAGAGCAGCTGCATGGTCGGCCGGTTGCGGGCATCGGCATCGACACACGAGCGCCCCAGCTCCATGACCTCGCCGGGATGGCGCTCGAGCGCGCCGAGATCGTACTCGGCCGCCGAATAGAAGCCGCCATGCCGGCGCGCGACGCTGCGGCGCAGCAGCCGGTACGTGCCGATGACTTTCTCCCCGCGGGCGTGATCGATGACGAGAAGATGGTCGCAATAGGCATCGACATCATCGAAGTCGCGCCGCGCGCGCGCCATCGCGCCCGAGGGCTCAGCACCCATCTCGTCGTAGAAGACGCGGTAGCGCAGCGCCTGCGCCGCATCGAGATCGGCCGCAGTTTCGGCGAGCCGGGCCTCGAGCGCGCCCGACCACACTTCGACCCTCGGTTCCGCGGCGCGCACGGACGCGACATGGGACTCGGCGGTGCTCACGGGGTCTTGCGGCGGTCCTTCATTTCTTGCCGCCTTCGCGGCCCTCGATCGGAACGGCGTAGAGTTCGAGCCGGTGATCGACAAGATTATAGCCGAGCCTGGCCGCCACTTCGCGCTGCAGTTTCTCGATCTCCTCGTTGCGGAACTCGACCACGCGGCCGCTTTTCATGTCGATGAGATGATCGTGATGGTCGAGCGGCATCTCCTCATATCGGGCGGGGCCCTGCCCGAAATGATGGCGCGCGAGAATGTTCGCCTCTTCAAAGAGGCGCACGGTGCGATAGACGGTGGCGATGCTGATCTTGGGATCGATCTCGGTCGCGCGGCGATAAACGCTCTCGACATCCGGGTGATCGGCCGATTCCGAGAGCACGCGGGCGATCACGCGCCTCTGCTCGGTCATCTTGAGACCCTTGTCGATGCAAAGCTGTTCGAGGCGCGACGGCATTCCTTGAAACGGTCAGCGGTTTCGCGAGAAGAGTATAGCGCAAACGACGGACGGCGCTAGAGAGTGCCGCCTGGCCGGCGCCCGGCCTTGCGTCTCACGCGGTGACGGTGCGCCGCCCGCGCGTGCCGAGCCCGATCTCCTTGGCGAGCCGCGAGCGCTGGCGCGCGTAGTTCGGCGCCACCATCGGATAGTCCGGCTGCAACTGCCAGCGGTCGCGATATTCCTCGGGCGTCATGTTGTACGCCGTCTTGAGATGGCGCTTCAGCATCTTGAGCTTTTTGCCGTCCTCGAGGCAGATGATGTAGTCCGGATGCACCGAGCGCTTGACGCTGACCGCGGGCTGCGGCCGTTCGGACGACACGACAGGACCTTGCCCGATCGAGGCGAGCGACTGATAAACTTGGTTGATGAGGGTCGGAAGATCGCTCACGGACACGGTATTGTTTGACACATGGGCGGCGACGATTTCGGTCGTCAAGGCGAGAATGTCGTTGGAGTGAGACTGTTCAGTCATTGTTTGTACATTCCTCCATGCGTCTCGAATTCGTATATTAGTTATTTTTCGAGCGGAAGCAATGTGCAAGTGGCGGGATAGATGACTTTTTTGAAACGGGCGCCGAAACTGGACAAACCGGGGTGTAAGGACCGGCGCTATTGCGCCCCGACTTGGCCCGACCGGGTTAGGGCCAATCGACTGCGAGACTAGATGAGTTCAATCCAAGACACGCCGCAGTAGCCAGGCATCGACCGCCGGACCCCGCCCGCGCTGGTAATAGGCATGGCGCATTCCCACGGTGCGGAACCCTTCGGCCTCGTAGAGCGCCAAGGCGGCGGCGTTGTCGGCCGCCACTTCGAGCACGACGCGGGTCGCGCCCAAGGCCCGGGCCCGGGCATAGAAGCCCCCGAGCAGCGCCCGCGCGACGCCGCTCCGGCGCCGGCGCGGCGCCACGCCGAAGGTGAGGATTTCCGCTTCCTCGCGCACGACCGTCGCGAACAGCAGCCCGATCACATCGCCGCCCTCCTCGGCCAGGAGCGATTCGGCACCGGGCATGGCGAGCACGCTCTCGAGCGCGGCCGGGTCCCACGCATCCTCCGGGAAACATTGCGCATGGATGCGCGCGAGCTTTTCGAGATCGTGCCGCGCGACCGGGCGAAGGACGACGCTCATGGCCGTCCCGCGCTTTTCGGCAGGGTGGTGTCGGGCGCGCGCAGATAAAGCGGCCGCGGCAAGGGCGGGCGCTCGCCCGGACGCCACAGCGAAGCGGCAAGCGTTGCGATCGCGCCCGGATCGGGCCGGGCGGCGCCCGGCACGATGCGTACGCCCGGGCCGAGCCACGGCGCCAAAAGCCCGGCCGCGTCGCCGGCGAGCCATAGCGCGCGGTGCGGCAGAGCCTTGGCCGCGTCTTCCGGGCGCACCATCATCGCCGCGTCCGCCTCGCCAGCGGCGGGAAAGCACTGCACGAAAATATCGTCGCGCCGGCTGTCGAGCGCCACGGCGAGTGGCCGGAGCTCCGCCGCTGCCGATGCCGCGACGGCGGCAAAGCTCGTGACGCCGATGCACGGCAGCCCGGTCGCGAGCGCAAGCCCGCGCGCCGCCGCAAGCCCGATGCGGATGCCGGTGAAAGAGCCCGGCCCGACCGTGACGGCGATGAGGTCGAGATCGGCGAGGCGTAAATCCGCCTCCCGGCAGACGCCCTCGATCATCGGCAGCAGATATTCCGCCTGACCGATCGGCGCCGGATCGGCCGCGCGCGCGGCGACGCGGCCGGCGACCGTCACCGCGACCGCGGCGCCGCTTCCGGCGCAATCGAAGGCGAGCACGTTCACCATGGCGACGGCGATGCTACTATCGCGGGGCCAACACCGGAAATTCCATGCCGCTCGTCGAGATCACCGAAACGCAGCACCGGGTCGTCATCGAGCTCGCCTATGCGACCGCGCGAAACCTCACGGGCGCGCCGGTCTATCGCACTGCCATCTGCTATCTCAACGAAGAGGCGGCCGGTCTCCTCGCGCGCGCGGTCGCGTTGGCCGAGCCGCTTGGGCTTCGCCTCAAGATCTTCGACGCGCTGCGGCCCAGCGAGGCGCAATGGATCCTGTGGAACGCCAAGCCCGATCCCGATTTCCTGGCCGATCCGCGGCGCGGCTCGCCGCATTCGCGGGGCGCCGCAATCGACCTGACGCTCATCGACGGCAGCGGCCGGGCGCTCGACATGGGAACGGAGTTCGACGCCTTCACGCCGCTGTCGCATCACGCCAACACTGCGATCCCGGTCGAGGCGCAGAGGAATCGCTTCCTGCTGCTCGGCCTCATGTCTTCGGCCGGCTGGGACTTCTACCGCAACGAATGGTGGCATTATCAGCTCTTCGACGCGCGGCGCTATCCGTTGCTCGCGGACGCCGACCTTCCGCGGCCGATGATGGCGTGAGCTAGACGGCCTCGACCGACTGCACTTCGGGAACGTAGTGCCGCAGCATGTTCTCGATGCCGGCCTTCAAGGTCGCGGTCGAGCTCGGGCAGCCCGAGCACGAGCCCTGCATGTGCAGATAGACGATGCCGTCCTCGAAGCGGTGGAAGATGATGTCGCCGCCGTCTTGCGCCACCGCGGGGCGCACGCGCGTCTCGAGGAGCTCCTTGATCTGCGAGACGATCTCGTCGTCCTCGTCTTCCTCGTCCGGCGCAGCCTCGCCGACGAAGACGGGGGCGCCGGCGGTGAAATGCTCCATGAGGGCGCCGAGCACGGCCGGCTTCAGCCGGTACCAATCGATCTCGTCGTCCTTCGTGACCGAGACGAAATCGGCGCCGAGGAACACGCCCTTGACGCCCGAAATGCCGAACAGCCGCTCGGCGAGCGGCGATGTCTGGCAGGACGCCGCGTCCGGATAATGCGCGGTCCCGACCGCCATCACCGGCCGCCCCGGCAGGAATTTCAGGCTCGCGGGATTGGGCGTCTGCTCGGTCTCGATGAACATATTCTGCCTCCCAGTGCCGACCCATAGCTTGGGCTTGGCGCGCCCGGTGTCAACCCATGGGCGGCGGCCCCGTAGCGGGCCGCCCTGTCTTTCGCGGCCGATCCGCGACATGCTGTCCCAGCGATGGGGGGACGGGACAACAATTTCGATGCGTTAAGGCTTGCGGCCGCGGTCTCGGTCGTCTTGACGCACGCTTTCCTCCTGGGCGAGGACCGGCTCGGCCCGGACCCGCTGATGCAGCTCACCGGCGGACAATGCTCCCTGGGCGTCGCCGGCGTGTTCGTGTTCTTCACCATCAGCGGCTTCCTAGTGACGCAGAGTTTCGAGACGACCGGGCGGGTCGCGCCGTTCTTGGCGAAGCGCGCGCTCAGAATCTATCCCGGCCTCGCCGCCTGCCTGCTCGTACTGGCGTTCGCGGTCGGACCCGTCGTGTCGAGCCTGCCGCTCGGCGCCTACTTCGCCGAGACCGGGAGTTATCGCTTCGTCGTCCAAAACCTGAGCCTGTTTTCCGGCCTGCCCGGCCTTCCCGGCGTGAACTTCACCGGCCTCGGCAATGGCTGGGTGGTGGACGGGCCGCTCTGGAGCCTGCCGTGCGAAGTGCTGATGTACCTGATGGTCGCGGGGCTCGGCGCCGCGGGACTTTTGCGCGGGCCCGTGCTCGCGGCGCTGTTCGCGGCGGGCATTGCGGCTGTTGCGCTCGATACGGCGTCGAGCGATCTCCTCGTCGGCAGCGCCGCGTGGCTGCTGCCGTTCTTCGCCGCCGGCATGGCGCTTTACCGCTTCCGCGCGCTGCCGCTGCTGCGGCTCCCCTATGCCGCGGCGGCGCTCGGTGCCCTTGCGCTCGCCGCGCGCTTCGGCGGCTTCATCCCCGTGTTCGCGGCGTGCGGCAGCTATCTCGTGATCTATCTCGCCTTCGCCGGGCGGCGGAGTTTCCGGGCCGCGCGGTTCGGCGATCTGTCCTATGGCATCTACATCTATGGCTGGCCGGTCGAGCAGCTCGCGGCGCGCGCCTTGGGCGGTGCGGCACCGTGGTGGCAGGTGTTCGCGCTCGCGCTGCCGCTGAGCGCCGCGGCGGCGTTCGTTTCCTGGCGCCTCGTCGAGGCGCCGGCGCTGCGCCTCAAGCCGCGTCCGGCCGCGCGCCGCCCCGTGGCGAGCGCCCAGCGCCGGGTCCGGCGCTTGACGGAGCGCGGCGCGGGCGCGACAAATTCCGGCACCCGGTAGCACAAGGCCGGGGCGGGAGAACGCGGATGGCGGACGGGGCAGCGGAAGGACGCCAGGACCAGGCGTTGTCGCGCACCTACAACGCCGCCGTCGATCTGATCGGGCGCAACCTCGCGGCCGGCCGTGCCGGCAAAGCCGCCTTCATCGACGATCGCACGACGCTCACCTATGGCGAGCTCGCCGAGCGGGTCGACCGCTGCGCCACTGCGCTGCGCCGGCTCGGGCTCGAGCCGGAAAACCGCATCCTCCTCTGCCTCCTCGACACGGTCGATTTCCCGGTCGCGTTCCTGGGCGCGATCAAGGCCGGGATCGTGCCCATCCCGGTCAACACGATGCTGACCGCGTCCGACTACGAATTCATGCTCGCCGACAGCCGCGCCCGCGCGCTCATCGTCTCGGACGCGCTCTACGATCGCCTGGCGCCGGTGCTGCCGCGCCTGCCGGCGTTGCGCCATGTCATCGTCTCGGGCGGCGAGGGGGTGAGCGGCCGGCGTTCCTTCGCCGCTCTCCTCGCCGAGGCCGAGCCGCGCGCCAAGGCGGCCGACACGTCGCGCGACGATCCCTGCTTCTGGCTCTATTCCTCGGGCTCGACCGGGACGCCCAAGGGCGCGGTCCATCTCCAGTCGCACCTGGCGCTCACCGCCGAGCTTTACGCGCAGCCCGTCCTCGGCATCGCCGAAAGCGATCTCGTCTATTCCGCGGCAAAGCTGTTCTTCGCCTATGGGCTCGGCAATTCGCTGACCTTCCCGATGGCGGTGGGCGCGACGACGCTGCTCCGCGCCGAGCGCCCGACGCCGGGCGTGGTCGCGCGCATCCTCCGCGAGCAGCGGCCGACCTTCTTCTGGGGCGTGCCGACGCTCTACGCGGCGATGCTGGCGAGCCCCGATCTGCCGGCGCGCGGCGATGTCGCGCTCAGGCGCTGCATCTCGGCGGGCGAGGCGCTGCCCGAGGATATCGGCCGGCGCTGGAGCGAGCGCTTCGGCCTCGAGGTGCTCGACGGGCTCGGCTCGACCGAGATGCTGCACATCTTTCTCTCGAACCGCCCGGGCGCGGTGCGCTACGGCACCAGCGGCGTGCCGGTGCCGGGCTACGAGATCAGGCTCCTCGATGAAGACGGCAAGCCGGTCGCGGACGGCGAGATCGGCGAGCTGCACGTCGCGGGGCCGACCAGTGCCGCCTACTACTGGAACAACCGCGAGCGCTCGCGCAGTACGTTCCTCGGGCCGTGGACGAAGAGCGGCGATAAGTATGTGCGCGACAAGGACGGCTATTACACTTACTGCGGCCGCACCGACGACATGCTGAAGGTCGGCGGCATCTATGTCTCGCCGTTCGAGGTCGAGGCGGCGCTGATGACGCACGACAAGGTGCTCGAGGCGGCGGTGGTGGGGCATGAGGACGAGAACCGGCTCGTCAAGCCGCGCGCCTTCGTCGTGCTGCGCCAAGGCATCGGCGCCGCGCCCGATCTCGCCGCCGAGTTGCAGCAGCATGTGAAATCGCGCCTCGCGCCCTATAAATATCCGCGCTGGATCGAGTTCGTGCCCGATCTGCCGAAGACGGCGACCGGCAAGATCCAGCGCTTCAAGCTGCGGCAAACCTGACGAGGAGGATGAGATGGACGGAGCCAAGACCAAGGCGGACGTGCACGGGCCCGCGAAGCTCAAATCCTTCGCCCATGTCAGCGTGCCGTGCCGCGATCTCGAAGAGGGCAAGGCGTTCTACCGCGACGTGCTCGGCGGCGAGATGCATGTCGATACGCCGACCTTCGCTTCGTTCCGTTTGGGCGGTGTCGATGTCGGCATCGGCACCGACGGCTGCTCCTACATCACGAAGAGCGCCGAATACCCGCACTTCGCCTTCTTCGTCGGCCCGGCCGAGCTCGCGCATATGCGCCAATGGCTCGCGGTGTGCGGCGTGCCGACCTCGAACCTGTGGACGCGGCGCGGCATCGAGGCGCTGATGTTCTTCCGCGATCCCTCCGGCAACGTGATCGAGCTCTATTGCGAGGAAGGCTTCGCCGGCGCCGACACGCTGCCGCAGGGCCCGGCGCGCGGGCACGGCACGGCGGTCGATATCGACGCGCTCAGCTACGAGCGGTGGAACCGGCCGCAAGCGCGGCGATAAGGCGGCATTACTCTCAAATTGCCGGCAATTCCCGCTGCGGGGACGGCGTTCTTTAGATTTGGGTAAGGCGCGGCGCAGATGCTTCGTCCGGGGCTATTGCCCCGGAGTGTTGAACATGGTGGCCGACCTCATTGCCAGCGATGACGGCGCGCGGCGGATCTATGCACGGTCGAGGAAGAACGTGCTGTTCGCCATCTGGGCCGTCGCCATGCGCTGCTTCCGCCAGCTCTAGACCGCGATCACGTCGGGTCCCGGCGGCTCCGCGTAGAGTTCGGCGACGCGCGCCGCACGCTCCTTCAGCACGGCGCGCTGGTTGATATATCCCTTGTCGGTGATCTCGCCCTTGTCGATCGACGGCGGCTCGGCGAGGAAGATGGCGCGCGCGACGCGGTGCGATGAGCCGCCGGCCGCCTCGTTGTGCCGCACGAGCCCCGCCTGCAAGGCGTTCCTCACCTTCGGCGCGGCGACGAGCGCGGCGAGCGTCGCTTCAGGCCCGAGCTCGGGACACAGCGCGCGGCAGCCGGCAAGGCTCGGAAAGACGAGGAGCCCGACCGTGTCGCGGTCGTGCCCGGCGATCACGGCATCGTCGATCACCGGCGCGGCCGCGGCGATGACGGCGACGCGGAGCGCGCCGACCGTCACCCAGGTACCGGAGGTGAGCTTGAAATTCTCGCCGATGCGGCCGTCGAACACCAAGCCGCGCGCCGGATCCTCGGGGTCATCGAGCCGCGCCGCATCGCCCGGGCGATAGAAGCCGTCCTCGTCGAACGCGGCCTCGGTCAGATCGGGCCTGCGCCAGTAGCCCGGCGTGACGTTCGGGCCTTTGACGCGCAGCTCGAGCTTGTCGCCTTCGGGCACGAGCTTGATGTCGGTGCCAGGCACCGGCAGGCCGACATTCCCGGCGCGCTCGATCGCGTAATGCACGATGGTCGCGCACGGCGCCGTCTCGGTCGTGCCCCAGGCCGAGACGAAAGGCGGCTTCCGCCCGGTCTGCGCCACGGCCAGCGCCTCGAACCGCTCCCACAGGCTTTGCGGCAACGCGGCACCGGCATAGCAGAGGAGATCGAGCTCGGCGAAGAAGAGGCGCGCCAGCTCCGCGTCGTGCTCGAGGTGGTCGAGCACAAGGCCATAGCCGCGCGGCACGTTGAAATAGAGGGTGGGCGACACGGCGCGCATGTTGGCGACGCTTCGCTCGATGAGCGCGGGCGTCGGTTTCCCATCGTCGATCCACAGCGTGCCGCCGTTGAACAGGATCATGTGAAACGTGCTGTTGCCGCCGAACGTGTGGCTCCACGGCAGCCAGTCCATGACGACGGGCGGCCGGTCGGCGAGGAATGGCCATGCCTGGAGATATTGCGCCTGGTTCGCGCAGATCATGCGCTGCGTGTTGACGACGCCCTTGGGATCGCCGGTCGAGCCCGAAGTGAACAGGATTTTCGCGACCGTATCGGGCCCGACGCGGTGAAACGCGTCCTCGAGCGCCTGGCGCGGATGGGTCGCGCGCAGCACGCCGATCGAGATCGCCTCCACGCCGGACGGCGGATTGCGCGAGACGGCGATTGCGGCACCCGAACTCTTGAGGACGTCGATCGCCGCGGCATAGCGCGCGCCGTCATCGGCATAGATGAGGCCAGGGGTGAGCTGCGCCGCGACCGCGCGGAGCTTGGCTAAATCGCGCGACATCAGCGAATAGGCCACTGACACCGGCGCCACCGGCACGCCGACATAGAGCGCGCCCAAGGCCAGAAGCGCGTGATCGATCGAGTTGTCGCTGAGGATCATCACCGGCCGCTCGGGCCCGAGGCGGCGGTTCAGAAGCGACTGGCCGATCGCGCGCGCGGCCTCGTGCGCCTCGTGATAGGTGACGCGCCGCCAGCCCGCGCCCTCGCGCTCGGCCAGGAACACGCGGTGCGGCATCCACGAGGCCCAGCCGGCAAGCTTGTCGCCGACCGCGCGGGCGACGGGACCCAGCGGGTGCGGCGAACGCAGGATCATGCCGCCCCCCGGCAACTCCTCGCGCTCGACCTCGGCCGGCGCGAAGCGCGGCAGGCGGCGCTCGCTTTCGGGCATGGTCGTCCCTCTCGTCGCGCCGGTCATAGCTCAGAGTCCGATATAGGCGCGGCGGACGCGGTCGTCCGCCAGAAGCTCGGCGCCGCTGCCGCTCATCACGATGCGTCCGGTCTCGAGCACATATCCCCGATGCGCCAGCGCCAGCGATTGCGCCACGTTCTGCTCGACCAGGAGAACGGTGAGCCGGTCCTCGAGGTTGAGGCGGCGGATCGTGGCGAACACGTCCGCGACCACGACCGGCGCAAGACCCAAGGACGGCTCGTCGAACATGATGAGGCTCGGCCGCCCCATGAGGCAGCGTGCGATCGCCACCATCTGCTGCTCGCCACCCGAGAGGGTCCCGGCGAACTGGCGCCGCCGCTCGGCCAGAACCGGGAACATCGCGAACATGCGCTCGAGGCTTCCGGCCTTCTCGGCCCGCGCGTGCCGCACCACGGCGCCCATCTCGAGATTCTCGAGCACCGTCATGTTGGGGAAGATCTGCCGTCCCTCGGCGACCTGGCCCAGCCCCATGTCGCAGATGCGATGGGGCGGGCTGCGCGAAATCTCGGTGTCGCGGAAGCGGATCGAGCCGCTTTTCGCCCGCGCCATGCCGAAGATGGCGCGGATGAGCGAGGTCTTGCCGGCGCCGTTCGAGCCGATGATGGCGACGATCTCGCCCTCGGCGACCGCGATCGATACGTCGTCGAGTGCCTGGGCGTCGCCGTAGAAGAGCGAGAGGTTCGCCACCTCGAGCATCAGTGCGCGCCCCCGCCGAGATAGCACTCGATGACGCGCTGATCGGCGGCGACGTGCTCGGGCGTGCCCTCGCAGATCTTCTGGCCGTGATGGACGACGACGATGTGGTGCGAGAGCGCCATCACCGCACGCATGACGTGCTCGGTGAGAAGGATGGTGATGCCGCTCTCGCGCACGAGCTCGGCAAGCGTGCCGACCATCGCATCGACCTCGATGGGCCGCAATCCCGCCATCGCCTCGTCGAGAAGGAGCAGCTTCGGCTCGGTCGCGAGCGCCTTCGCCACTTCGAGCCGCCGCCGCTCGGGCAGCGTCAGTCCGTGCGCCGGCGTATTCGCCTTCTCGGCGAGGCCGAGCCGCTCCAGCACGCTGCGCGAGCGCGCTTCGGCCGCCGCCGGGTCGGCGCTCGTGCGGAAGGCGCCCACCATCGTGTTTTCGAGCACGCTCAGCGCGCCGAACGGGCGCGCGATTTGGAACGTGCGCGCGATGCCGGTGTGGCACAGCACATGCGGCTTCAAGCCGGCGATGTCGCGTCCTTCGAACAGGATGCGGCCGCGGTCGGGGCGAAAGACGCCGGCGATGAGATTGAAGATCGTCGTCTTGCCGGCGCCGTTGGGGCCGATCAATCCGACGATCGCGCCTTGCGGCACGGCGAAGCTCACGCCGTCGACGGCGAGAAGGCCGCGGAAGCGCTTGCTCACCTCGGCGAGCTCGAGGAGCGCGCTCATCGCCTGTTCCCGCCAAGTCCGAGCTGGTCCCTGAGCCACGGCCAGACGCCTGCCGGCTGAAGCAGCACGATGGCGACGAGCGCGCCGCCGTAAAGCCATTGCTTCAGGCCCGGCACGCCGATCTCGGCGCCGAAATCGGTCATCGCCTCGCCCATCGTCGTCAGCAGGAACGCGCCGACGATCGGGCCGAACAGCGTGCCCATGCCGCCGATGATCGGCGCCGTGATGATCTCGACCGAGCGCGCGGTCGAGAAGATCGTGTCGGGATAGAGGTTGTTGTCGTAGAACGCGATGATGCCGCCGCCCAAGGCGGTGAGCGCGCCCGACAGCGTCACCGCCGCGAGCTTCATCCAGAACGTATCGATGCCGAGCGCCGCCGCTGCCGGCTCGTCCTCGCGGATCGCGAGCCAGTAGAAGCCAATGCGGCGGCGCAGAAGCGTGCGCGAGAGCCACAGCGCGCCCGCCGACAGCGCCAGCATCAGGTAATAGAACATGCCGGGCGTTCCGCGCAGATGAAGGAGGTCGGTGGCGTTGATCTGCGCCACGTGGAGGAAGAGGCCGGCCGTGCCGCCGACCCAGTCGAAATGCTCGAACAGGATGCGTGTGAACTCGTCGAACGCGATGGTGAGAAGTGCGAAATAGACGCCGGTGACGGCAAAGCGGAAGGACAGCGCGCCGATCGCCGCCGCGGCCAGCGCGGCGATCGCCATGCCGGCCAGCACGCCGAACCAGGGGAGCGTGCCGAAATGCGAGAACAGCGCCGCCGCCGTATAGGCGCCGAGGCCATAGTAGAGCGCGTGCCCGATCGAGAGCTGGCCGGCAAAGCCCATCATGATGTTCCAGCATTGCCCGAGATATGCGGCGACCAGGAACACGATGAGGACCGAGAGCAGGTAGGGGCCGACGAAGAGCGGCGCCGCCACCAGCAGCGCGCCGGTGAGCGTAAGCGCCAGCCCCTGGCGTCCGTTCATGCCCTTCGACCCATGAGCCCTTGCGGCCGGACCAGCAGCACGAGGATGAGCAGACCGTAACTGAAGAGGCTCTTGAGCGAAGGCGCGACGAAGTAGGCGGCGAGCCCTTCGGACACGCCGACGAGCACGCCGCCCAGCAGCGCTCCCGGCATGCTGCCCAAGCCGCCGATGATGACGATGATGAAGGACAGGAGCGTGTAGTCGGCGCCGAGATAAGGCTGCACGTCGACGAGCAGCAAGAGGAACGTGCCGGCTGCGGCGACGCAGGCCGCGCCGATGCCGAACGCGGTCGCATAGAAGCGGCGCACGTCGAGCCCCGCGACCGCCGCGCCCACCGGATTGTCGGCGCAGGCGCGGATCGCCTTGCCGGTGCGGCTCAGCTGGAAGAAGGCCCAGAGGAGCGCCATGCACAGCACCGCGCCCGACGCCGCGAAGACCCGCACCTTGTCGAGGATGAGGGTGCCCACCTCGTAGGAATCGAGCGAATAGGAGGTCTCGGCGCTCCTCGCGTCCGGCCCGAACACCATCAGCATCGAGCTCGTGAGGAGCCCCGCGACGCCGAGCATGAGAATGAACTGCTCATGCTCGGGCCGTGCGATGAAGCGGTTGAGCAGGCCCCGCTGCAGCGCATAGCCGAGGGCGAAGAGCGCCGCCGCCACCACCGGCAGCGCCACGAACGGATCGAATCCGAGCCAGTGCTGCAGCAGGATCACGCCGTACATCGCCAGCATCATCATCTCGCCATGCGCGAAATTGACGACGCGCACGACGCCGAAGATGACGGAGAGGCCGAGCGCCATCAGCCCGTAGACCGCGCCGGTCAAGAGCCCCGCGACGACGAAATTGACCCAGCCGGGCATCGGCCGCCGCGGCGTCTATCCGCGCTCGGACCAGCCTGGCATGGGGAAGACCGGCTTGGCGTTGGCGTTCGCCTCCGGCAGCACCACCATCGGCTTGCCGTTGAGGTTCTCCGTCGTGGCCGACGGCAGATTGACGTTCTGGCCGTGCTCGTCGAACGTGATGGCGCCGCCGAGCATGACGCGATCGGTGATGTGCGTCGCCTTCAATGCCTCGACCAATGCCTGCGGGTTGGTCGAGCCCGCGCGCTTGGCCGCATCGGCGCAGATCAGCACGCCCTCGAAGGTGAAGCCGATCTCGAGCGTCATGTTCTGGTCGGGATGCGCCTTCTCGTAGGCCGCCTGGACGCGCCCCGCCAAGGGCTGCTTCGGGTCCATCCAGGGCTGATTGGTGATGCAGTAATTGGCGTATTTGCCGAGCGAGGTGAAGAACTGCTTGAACTGCATGCCGGGACTGCCGGGGCTGATGATGCCCATCGGCTGATAGCGCTGCTTCACCATTTCGCGGATCATCAGGATGATGTCGTTGAGGCGGTGCACGACGACGAGGAGATCGGCATTGGCCGCCTTCGCTTTCGCGACTTCGGCCGAGAGGTCGTTGGTCTGCGGCGAGTAGCCGATGTTCTCGACGATCTTGAAGGGCAGCCCGACCCTCTGGTCGTAGCCGTCGATGCCCTTCACCATCGCCTCGCCGAACGTGTCGTTGACATGCATCAGCACGGCCGTCTTGGGCGCAGTGTGCGTGACCTTGAAGAGCTCGGCGAAGAGCGCGAGACCGTTGTTGCCGAGCATGATCGCGGTCGGGAAATTGCGGAAGACGAACTTGAAGCCCTGGTTGGTGATGGCAGGATCGGCGGCGATGTCGGCGACGAAGGGGATGCCGTTCTGCTCGCACACCTGGGCGATGGCGAGGGTCTGGCCGGAATTGAAGGCGCCGAGCAGGACGTGGCAGCCGTCGCGAATGAGCTTCTCGGCCTGGGTGCGGGCGGTCTCGGGCTTCGATTCGGTGTCGGCGTCGACGACCTCGAAGTCGTAGCCCAGATCCTTCACCATGGTCTTGGCGAGGTCGATGCCGCCTTGGCAGAACTGGCCGGTCAGGGCCTCGAAGCCGGAGGTCGGCAGGAGGTTGCCGATGCGCAAGCGTCCGCCTTGCGCGCGCACGATGGCGGGCGCAGCAAGGATCGCGCCGGTGGCAACGGCGCCCATGCCGAAGCGGCGCCGATCGATTTGTCTGGTCATGCGAGCCTCCCTGTTTCCGTTTCTCTGCCTACCATAGCCGAGCGAGATGCCACGGCAAAGAACGTGCCGCTTGTTGCCGTCGTTCGCTTCTCCTTATTAGACTGCGCGCATGTATCGTCAGGACCTCTATCCGCCGCTCGAGCCCTATACGACCGGCATGTTGGCGCTCGATTCCCATCACACGATGTATTGGGAGCAATGCGGCAACCCGCAGGGCGTGCCGATCCTGTTCCTGCACGGCGGCCCCGGCGCGGGCGCGACGCCGACGCATCGCCGCTTCTTCGATCCCTCGCACTATCGCATCGTGATCTGCGACCAGCGCGGCGCCGGCCGCTCGCAGCCGTTGGGCTCGCTCAAGGACAACACGACCGCGCACCTGATCGCCGATATCGAGACCTTGCGCCGCCATCTCGGCATCGAGCGCTGGGCCGTGTTCGGCGGCTCGTGGGGCTCGACGCTCGCGCTGGCCTATGCCGAGGCCCATCCGGACGCCTGCCGCGGCCTCGTGCTGCGCGGCATTTTTCTCTGCCGCAGGGCCGAGATCGACTGGTTCCTCTATGGCATCCGCACGGTCTTTCCCGAGGCCTGGCGGGCGTTTTCCGGCTTCGTGCCGGAGGGGGAGCGCGGCGACCTCCTCGCCGCCTATCACCGCCGCCTCGTCGATCCCGCGCCCGCCGCGCACATGCCGGCGGCGCGCGCCTGGAGCACCTACGAGGGCGCGTGCTCGACCCTGCTGCCGAGCCCCGACACGGTCGCGGCGTTCGGCGAGGACCGCATGGCTTTGGGCCTCGCCCGGATCGAGGCGCATTATTTCCGCGCCGAGGTGATCGGCCCCGACGCCGATCTGGTCGCCCGGGTCGGCCGCATCCGCCATCTGCCCGGGGCGATCGTGCAGGGCCGCTACGACATGGTGTGCCCGATCGTGACCGCCGACGAGCTGGCGCGCGCCTGGCCCGAGGCCGAGTACATCGTCGTCCCGGACGCCGGCCATTCGGCGATGGAGCCCGGCATCCGCAGCCAGCTCGTCGCCGCGACCGAGCGCCTCAAGAAGAAGTTCTGAGGGGCCCCGAATCGGCTGAGCGCTTGCCAGAAACGCCGGCCGCCTTCAAGATGTTGAAAAGT
Organism: uncultured Alphaproteobacteria bacterium; assembly: GCA_963729295.1. Taxonomy (GTDB): domain Bacteria; phylum Pseudomonadota; class Alphaproteobacteria; order ATCC43930; family CGMCC-115725; genus DATJLY01. The sequence continues at coordinate 157,155 of CAVSNJ010000025.1, read as the reverse complement.
GGGGCGTGCGAGGGGGAATGGGTATGGTCTGCGCGAAGTACCTTGGCGCGGTTCTCGCGGCTGCGGGTGCGCTTCTTGCCGTACCCGCCGCGCGCGCCGACATGGCCGACCTCACGAGCCCCGCCAGCGATCCCTCGCTCATCGCGCTCGGCGTTGGCGACGTCGATTTCGACCACAAGGAGCCGGCCGCCGAGTTCCGCGGCGAATACCGCTTTGCCGAGGGATATTATTTCGTGAAGCCGATGATCGGCGCGTTCGGCACGAGCCGGAGCCAAGTCTACGTCTATGGCGGCTTCCGCCTCGATTTCGTCTTCCTCGACCATTATGCGGTGACGCCCAACGCGGCGGTCGGCTGGTACGACCGCGGCAACGGCAAGGCGCTCGGCTCGCCGATCGAATTCAAGACCGGGCTCGAGCTCGCCTACCGCTTCGACAACGCCGCGCGGCTCGGCATCGCTTTCGACCATATCTCGAATGCCGGCCTCACCAAGCTCAATCCCGGCACCGAGCAGCTTCTGCTGGTGCTGTCCTGGCCGGTGCCATGGTGAAGGCCCGGTAAAGCGACGATGAAGACCCGGTAAATCGCCCGTTAACGTCCGCGCAACAGGCGCCTGCTAGGCTCGCTCAGCCTTGACCAGTTCGGGAGGCGAGTGAGATGCGGCAGGACGAGCGAACCGTTCTGATCGTCGACGATTACAGCACGATGCGGCGCATCATGCGCAATCTGCTCGGCCAGATCGGCTTCAAGAACATCGAAGAGGCCGAAGACGGCGAGAGTGCGTTGAAGAAGCTGCACGAGAAGAGCTTCGATCTCGTCATCTCCGATTGGAACATGAATCCGATGTCGGGCCTCGACCTGTTGCGCGAACTACGCGCCGACGCGCAATTCCACGACATGCCGTTCATCATGGTCACGGCCGCCAACGAGACGAAGGACGTGATCGCCGCCAAAGCGGCGGGCGTCAATTTCTACATCGTCAAGCCGTTCACGGCCGAGACGCTGCGCAAGAAGATCGATACGGTGCTCAGCGCCGCCTGAACCTTGCGTCCGCGCCGACGGGGCGGCGCAGTGCGACCCGTTCGGCCCTGCGGCAGACGAAGTCCGTCATGATCATGTCGGCGACGAGATAGAGGCTCGCGAGCGCGGTGCCCCAGGCGATTGCCAATAGCCAATGGTTCATTTGAATCCCCGAGCGATCGAACGAATGAAAAGGTGCTGCGGGTCGGGGAAAGGTGCTCGCACCATGAAATGGCCGTCATGGTAAAGATTGAGTTAACGACGCCCGGTTGACAGGCGCTTCCCCGGCAAGCGATAGGGAGGCATGGCGGCGCCCCGGTACGAGGAGATGGTGGCGCGGGCGCGGGCGCTCGTGCCGGTGTTGCGCGAGCGCGCGCAGCGCGCCGAAGCCTTGCGCCGCATTCCCGACGAGACGATCGCCGATCTGCGCGCTGCCGGCCTGTGGGCGGCCTTTCGCCCGGCACGCTATGGCGGCGGCGAGATTCCGGCGCGGGGCTATGTCGAGCTCGGCGCGATCCTGGCGAGCGGTTGCGCTTCGACCTCGTGGGTCTACAACAACCTCGTCAGCCACAATTGGATGCTCGGCTACTGGCCGCCCGCGGCGCAAGACGAGATCTGGGGCGCCGATCCCGAAGCGCTGATCGGTTCGGGCCTCGTGATGGCCGAGGGCGAGGTGACGCGGGTCGAGGGCGGCTGGCGCATCAAGGGCCGCTGGCCGTTCTCGAGCGGCATCGATCCGGTGAGCTGGGTCATGCTCGGCGGCCGCGTCGCGGCGCAGGAGGGCGCGGCGCCCGAGCCGCATCTCTTTCTCGTGCCGCTCGCCGATTACGGCGTCATCGACACGTGGCAGGCGATGGGCCTCGCCGGCACCGGCAGCAAGGACGTGACGGTCGCGGGCGCCTTCGTGCCGGCGCACCGCGCCGTTCCGGTCGCCATCGGGAACGGGGCCCCGCATCCCGGCAGCGCCGTCAATCCGGGGCCGCTCTATCGCCTCGCCTGGTATTCGATCTTCTCCTTCGTCAACGCGGGGACGCCGCTCGGCATCGCCGAAGGCGCGGTGCGCGACTTTGCCCAGTCCGTGCGGGCGCGCGCCGCCACGTATTCCGGCAAGGCGCTGGCCGAGCTTGCGACCTTGCAGATGCGATTGGCGGAAGCCGCGACTTTGGTCGATGCGGCAATGACGGTGGCGCTCAAGGATTGCGACGAGGCGATGGCGCTTGCCGAGCAGGGGCTTGCGCCGCCGCTCATCGACCGGGCGCGCTGGCGCCGCGACGGCGCCTATGCGGCGCAGCTTGCCGCGCGGGCCGTCGACATCGTGTTCGCCGGCGCGGGCGGCAGCGCCATCCACGAGACCCATCCCTTGCAGCGCGCGCTGCGCGATGTTCATGCCGCGAACGGCCATATCGGCGTGAGCTGGGATCTGAACGGCGGCATCTATGGCCGTGTGGCGCTTGGCCTCGCGCCCGATTTCCCGCTCTGAAGTCCCGGGCTAAAGTCTTACAGGTTTTTAACTGTTGCGGGGCGCTAACCCTGCGCTAACGTATCGCGCCGCCGAACTCGGGCCAAAAATCGCGGCTGCACGAGAACGTGCCAACTGTCCCCGGGAAGCATGAGGGAGAATCGCCACGATGCATCGCGCATTCTGGATTGCCGCTCTGTTCGCGCTCCTTGCGGCGCCCGCAACGTTTGCCGCCGACGAGCCGCCCGGAGCATCGGCGCACGTCAAGGGCCTCTTCCTCACGACCGACTATCCCTCGGTCGCGGCCCGCGTCGGCGAGACCACCACCATCAAGATGAAGCTGCAGAACTACGATCTGCCGCCGCAGCGGGTTGTCTTGAGCGTCGATGGTGCGCCCAAAGGCTGGAACGTGGTTCTGCTCGGCGGCAGCACGCCCGTGACCGCAGCGATGCCGGCCACCAACGAGAACGTCGCCGTCAATCTGCGCGTCGACGTGCCGGCCAACGCGCCCGCCGGGACGCAGCATCTCGTCGTCCATGCCAAGGGCGCCGGCGCCGGTGCCGATCTGCCGATCGACATCACCACCGGCGAGGATTTGCCGGCGCAGCTCGCCATCAAGGCTAAGCTCCCCTCGCTCAACGGCACGCCGACCACGAGCTTCGAGTATCAGTTCACCGTCACGAACCAGAGCGACAAGGACCTTCTGGTCAAGCTTGTCGCGCAGGCGCCGCAAGGATTCCAGACCTCGTTCATGGAAGCCTACGGCACGCAGGAGCTGAGCTCGATCCCGATCGAGGCGGGGAAGGACAAGGACCTCAAGGTCAAGGTGACGCCGCCGTCGAACGTCACCGCCGGGAACTATCCGATTGCGGTCCAGGCCTCGTCCGAAGGCGCCTCGGCCGCGACGCAGATGCAGATGGACATCACCGGCCAGCCGAAGCTCAAGCTGTCGGGCGAGGACGACCGTCTCAACGCCGAGGCCGAGGCGGGCACGGCGACGCCGATCAAGCTCACCGTCGAAAATACTGGCAGCGCGCCCGCCAACGACGTGTCGCTCACCGCCTCGCCGCCGTCCGATTGGAAGGTCACGTTCCAGCCCGACAAGATCGAGACGCTCGCCCCCAACCAGAAGCAGGACGTGCAGGCGCTGCTGACGCCGTCGGCGAAGGCGATCGCCGGCGACTACATGACGACGTTCCGCGCCAACGGCAACGGCGATTCGAGCTCGTCCGACTTCCGCATCACGGTCGCGACCTCGAGCATGTGGGGGATCGTCGGTGTCGGCATCATCGCCATCGCGTTCCTCGTGCTGATCGGCGCGGTGGCGCGCTTCGGGCGGCGATGAACGACATCGTCATCCGCGCGTCGGGCCTGAGAAAGCGCTACGGCACGGTCGCCGCCGTCGACGGCATTGAGCTTTCGATCCGGCGCGGCGAGATCTTCGGCCTGCTCGGCCCCAACGGCGCCGGCAAGACGACGACGATCCTGATGCTCTTGGGCCTGACCGAAGTGAGCGAGGGCACGATCGACGTCGGCGGCTTCAATCCGATGCGCGATCCGCTGGAGGTGAAGCGCCGCGTCGGCTACCTGCCGGACAGCGTCGGCTTCTACGACAACCTGAGCGCGCGGCAGAACCTCAGTTATACCGCGCGGCTTGCCGGCTTCTCGCGCGCCGAATCCGGCCGCCGCATCGCCACGTCGTTGGAGCGCGTCGGGCTCGCCGCGGTCGCCGATCACCGCGTCGCCACATACTCGCGCGGCATGAAACAGCGCCTCGGGCTTGCCGAGGTGCTGATGAAGGGCGCCGAGGTGGCCATCCTCGACGAGCCCACCTCGGGTCTCGATCCCGAGGCGACGTTCGAGCTCCTGGACATGATCCGCGGCATGAAGAAGGACGGCACCGCCGTTCTCATCTCCTCGCATCTCCTCGACCGCGTGCAGGCGGTGTGCGACCGCGTTGCGCTCTTCAATGAAGGCCATATCGTGCTCGAAGGCACGGTGCCGGAGCTGGCGCAGCGCGTCCTCGGCGGCGGCTACATCTACGAGGTCGAGGCCCAGGGCGAGATCGAACGCGTGCTTGCCGCGGTGCCGGGGGCGCAGAAAGTGACGCGCGAGGGCCGCGCCTTCCGCGTCCTTGCCGAGCGCGACATCCGCGCCGATCTGGCCCGCGCCGTCGTAGCCTCGGGCGCGGCGCTGCTGCGCCTCGCCGATCTGGAGCCGAGCCTCGACACGGTCTATCGCCATTATTTCGAGGGACGCGCCCATGGCACGGCGTAGCGGCTCGGCCTTCAAGGGCACGGGCACGGTCTTCCTCAAGGAATTCGCCGACCACCTCGGCGGCGCGCGCGTCCACGTGCTCGAGTGGCTCGTCATCCTCACCGGCGCCGGCGCCGTCTATACCGCGATCCAGGACCTGAAGACGACGACGGGGCAGGACCCGTTCCTATTCCTGCGCCTCTTCACCGAGGCGCGTGAGCCCCTGCCGTCCTTCGTGCTGGTCCTGGATTTTCTCGTGCCGCTCATCGCGATTGCGCTCGCGTTCGACAGCGTCAACGGCGAGTTCAACCGCCGCACGCTGTCGCGCATCCTGGCGCAGCCGATCTATCGCGACGCGCTGCTGCTCGGCAAATTCCTTTCCGGGCTCGCCGCCATCGCGGTCGCGCTCTTCACGCTCTGGCTCCTCATCATGGGGCTCGGGCTCGTGACACTGGGCGTGCCGCCCTCGGGCGAGGAGGTGCTGCGCGGCCTGGCTTTCCTCGTCGTCGCCATCGCCTATGGCGGCGTCTGGCTCGCCGTCGCCATGTTGTGCTCGGTCCTGTTCCGCTCGCCCGCGACCTCGGCCCTGACCGCGCTCGGCATCTGGCTCCTCGTCAGCGTGCTGTGGCCGCAGGTGGTGCAATTCGTCAGCACCGAGGTCTATCCGCCGACCGTCATGCAGATGGTGTTCGGCCAGCCCAACCCCGATCAGCTCCAGCTCCAGCAGACCCTCTCGCGGCTGTCGCCGAGCACGCTCTTCGGCGAATCCGTGCTCGGCATTCTCCATCCGGCGACCCGCGCCCTGGGATTGGTGTTCATGTCGCAGCTCGAAGGCGCGGTGATGGGGACACCGTTGCCCTTGACGCAAAGCCTTCTCCTCGTCTGGCCGGAAGTGACCGGGCTCGTCGCCGGCGCGATCATCCTCTTCGTCATCGCCTACGTCGTCTTCCAGCGCCAGGAAGTCAGGGCGTAAGTCCGCGCCCCTTGCTACACTGGCCGGCAAAGGGGAGGCGGGTTTGGCCGACAACGCCATCCGCAAGATCGCGGCGATCCTCGCGGCCGATGTCGTGGGCTATAGCCGCCTCGTCGGCGCCGACGAGGAAGGCACGTTGGCGCGCCTCGACGCCTTGCGCGCCGAGCTCATTCGTCCAGCGATCGCCAAGAACCGCGGCCGCATCTTCAAGACCATGGGCGACGGCGTCCTCATCGAGTTCGCGAGCGTGGTCGATGCCGTGCGCTGCGCCGTCGAGGTGCAGCGCGGCATGGACGCGTGGAATGCGGGCCGTCCGCCCGAGCGCCGCATCGAGTTCCGGATCGGCATCAATCTCGGCGACGTTGTGGTCGACGGCGAGGATCTGTTGGGCGACGGCGTCAACGTCGCCGCGCGGCTCGAGGGAATTGCCGAGCCGGGCGGCATCTGCCTGTCGCATTCGGCCATGGAGCAGGTGCAGGACAAGCTCGATTTCGGCTTCGAGGACGTGGGCGAGCAAAACCTCAAGAACATCGCGCGGCCGGTCCGCGCCTATCGGGTGAGCGTGGCGTCCGCACCGCGCGCGCCCGCGACAAAGGCCGCGCCGCGCCTCTCGATCGTCGTGCTGCCGCTCGGCAATCTCTCGGGCGACGCCGCCGACGAATACTTCGCCGACGGCATCACCGAGGACATCACCACCGATCTCTCGCGCATCCCCGAAAGCTTCGTCATCGCCCGCAACACCGCCTTCACCTACAAGGGCAAGCCGGTCAATGCGCGCGACGTGGGCCGCGAGCTCGGCGTGCGTTACGTGCTCGAAGGCAGTGTGCGGCGCGGCGGCAATCGGGTGCGCGCCAATGTGCAGCTCATCGACGCCGAAACCGGCGCGCATCTTTTCGCCGAGCGCTTCGATTGCGACCGCGCCGACCTCATGGAGGTGCAGGACGAAATCACCGCCCGGATTGCCGGAGCGGTCGGATCACAGCTCATCGACGCCGAAAGCCGCCGCTCGCTGAAGGAGCGGCCGACCGATCCCGATGCCGTCGATCTGACGATGCGCGGCTGGTCGGCATTGCATCGCCCGCCTTCGCGTGAATCGTTGGCCGAGGCGCGTGGCCATTTTGAGCGTGCTCTGGCGCTTGATGCCGCGGCGGTCGATGCCATGATCGGCCTCGCCTATGTCTACGCCCGCGGGATCAATTCCGCCTTCAGCATGAGTCCGGACGATGATCTGGCGAAGGGAAGCGAGCTGGTCGCGCGGGCAATGGTCCTCGCGCCCGAGCGGGCGCAAGTGCATTGGGTGCAGGGTCTGCTGCTGCGGCGTCCGAAACGGTACGAGGAGGCCGCCGCCGCGTTCGAGAAGGCAATCGCGCTCGACCGCAATTTCGCGCCCGCTTACGGCTCGCTCGGCGACCTCGAAACCATACTTGGCCGGCCCACGGAAACGATTCGCCTCAACGAACAAGCGATGCGGCTTTCGCCACGCGATCCGCAGCTCGCAAATTGGCAGTTCGACATCGGGCTTGCGCACATCTACCTGGGCGACGACGAAAAGGCCGTGTCTTGGCTGCTTCGGGCGCGGGCCAGCAATCCGCAGCTCGCGACCGTGGCGATAGTGCTCGCCGGCATCTATGGGGTCCAGGGTAAGCTCGGCCCGGGGCGGACGGAACTTGCGAAGGCGCAGCAGGGCTTCCCGTGGCTCACCAGCGTCGCAGCCCTGCGCGCCATGCTGCCCAAGAGTGTCGATCCCAAGATTCTCGAGCGCGACGAACAATTTTACCGCGCGATCGCGGAGCTGGGGTTGCCGGAGGAATGACGATGTCCAAAACCGTCGAGCACGTGCACTGGCCCGATGCACCGAAAATGTGGATGCCCTATGCGCCGGCGATCAAGGTGAGGGGCGGTACCACCGTCTATCTCGCCGGCGTCAACGCGGCGCCGGTCTATCACCACCATCCGCACCGGCCGGAAGAGTTCGATAAGATGCCGCGCGACATGGAAGGCCAGGCGCGCGCCGCGCTTTTGAACCTGAAGCGCGGCCTCGACTCGGTCGGAGCGACCTTCGCCGACATCGTCACGGCCGACCGCTTCGTCACCGATCTCACCGATCAGGACGCCTTGAACCGCGTCTGGGCCGAATTTTTTGGCGCAGCGAAGCCCGCCACCACCACGGTTCAGGTCGTGCGCCTTGCCACCGACCCGCGCTGCCTCGTCGAGATCAACGCCGTGGCGGTGATCGACTAGAGCCGGATCGCCCTTGATGGAATCGCTCTGGCGATTCCATCAGGCGTGAATCCGGCTCTCATTCAATGATGAGAGCGCGATTCACCGGTCGGACCGAAGCGAGGATGCTTCTGTCCGAACGGATCGCGCTCTCGGCTATTTCGCCGCCTTCAGCTCGCGCTCGAGCCGGTCGAGCGTGGCCATCGCGGGAACGGTCTGGGCGAGCGAGGAATTGGGCTCGCGTTTTTCCTTGATGGCGGCGAAGAACTCGCGGTCCTCGAGCTCGATGCCGTTCATCGACACGTCGACCTGGGAGAGATCGATCTTCTTGTTGTCGCCGTCGGAAAGGTCGTCGTAATAGGCGAGATAGGTGCCGTTGTCGCAGATGTAGCGGAAGAAGCTGCCGAACGGCCCCTTGTTGTTGAAGCTGAGCGACAGCGTCAGGATCGCCCCCGATTTCGCCTTCAGCAGAATCCCCATGTCCATCGCGATCTTGAGCTCGGGATGATGCGGCCCCTCGATCGCGTGCGCGATCGTCGGCAGCTCGCCGGTCTGGTACTGGAACAGATCGACCGTGTGGCAGGCATGATGCCAGAGGAGATGGTCGGTCCAGCTCCGCGGCTGGCCGGCCGCGTTCATGTTGGTGCGGCGGAAGAAATAGGTCTGCACGTCCATCTGCTGGATCTTGAGTTCGCCCGCCTTGATCTTCTTGTGGACGTACTGGTGGCTCGGATTGAAGCGGCGCACGTGGCCGGCCATGGCGATGACGCCCGTCTCCTTGGCGATGCTGAGGAGCCGCTCGCTGTCGGCGAGCGTATCGGCCATCGGGATCTCGATGAGGAGGTGCTTGCCCGCGCGCATGCAGATCTCGCCCTGCTCGGCGTGGACCTGGGTCGGGCTCGTGATGATGACGGCCTCGACGCCCGGCTGCTTCACGCTCTCGCGGATGTCGTTCGTCCAGTGCGGGATCTTCCATTTCTTGGCGAAGGCCTCGGTCGATTCGCGCCGCCCGCCGGTGAGGCTCACGACCTCGATGCCGGGAATGTTGGCGAGCGCCTCCATGTGGCGCGTGCCGAAGGCGCCTTGGCCGGCGAGAGCGATCTTCATGTCTTAGCCCCTCATCGGTTCTCGAGGATCATGTGGCCGACCGCGGTGTTCGAAGCCGGCACATGATAGAAGCGGTAGATTTCCTTGGCGTCGGCATCGAGCGCGCCGCGCATGATGAGCCACATCACGAGCTCGATCCCTTCCGAGCCCGCCTCGCGCACATATTCGACATGGCCGATCCGGGTCAAGGCCTCGGGGTCTTTCGAAAATTTGTCGAGGAAGCGCGCGTCGAACTCCTTGTTGATGAGGCCCGCGCGCGGACCCTGGAGCTGATGCGACATGCCGCCGGTGCCGAACACGACGACGCGCAGATCCGGCGCGAAGGAATCGATCGCGCGGCGGATCGCCTTGCCGAGCATGTAGCAGCGGTGGCCGGTCGGCGGCGGATACTGGATCACGTTGACGCACAGCGGGATGACCGGGCACGGCCATTCCTTGGGCTGCCCGCAGAGCAGCGACAGCGGCACGGTGAGGCCGTGATCCACTTCCATCTTGTTGACGATGGTGAGATCGAACTCGTCGAGGATGACCGACTGCGCGATGTGCCAGGCAAGATCGGGATGACCCTTCACCACCGGCACCGGACGCGGGCCCCAGCCTTCGTCGGCGATTGGGAATTCCTCGGCGCAGCCGAGCGCGAAGGTCGGGATCACTTCGAGCGAGAAGGCCGAGGCGTGATCGTTGTAGACGAGCAGGATGACGTCGGGCTTCGCCTGCTTCAGCCATTCCTTCGAGCGCTCATAGCCCTTGAAGAGCGGCTGCCAGTACGGGTCCTCCATGCGGCCGCGGTCGATCGCGGCGCCGATCGCCGGCACGTGCGAGGTGCTGACGCCGCCCACGATCCTAGCCACGTTTTGCGTCCTTCTTGCTGCGGTTGCCGGCGGGGTTGCGGCCGCCGTCGAGCATCATCTTGGCGTACTGCTCTTGGGTCGAGCCGGTCATGATCGCGGCGATGTTCTGGAAGGTGAGCCCGTCGGTCGCGGCGAGCTTCGAGGTGTAGTAGATGTTGCCGCCAAGCCGCAGCATTCCGTTCCAGTCGCGCTTGAGGATCGCCTGCTTCTGCTCCTCCGTCATCGGCCAGTGCGCGAGATAGGCCGTCTCGTCGCGCTTGAAGGCCTCGCGATTTTCCGCCTTCATCAGCGACATGCAGAACATGTTGAGGTGATAGCCCTGGCGCGAGCGCTTCGCGTCGAACACGGTGGTGCCGGGAATGTCCTCGTATTCGGGCTCGTTCGCTTCCATCCTGCCTCACTTCGCCCAATAGAGCCGCATCGGGTTGTCGACGAGCAGCGCCTTTCTCTGCGCCGCGTCGGGCGCAAAGCGCGGGATCATGTCGACGAGCGCGCCGTCGTCCGGCATGTGCGTCGTCATGTTCGGGTGCGGCCAGTCGGTGCCCCACAGCACGCGGTCGGGAATGCGTTCGACCAGCGCGCGCGCGAACGGCACCACGTCGTCGTAAGGCGGACCCTTGGCCGAGATGCGCTCGGGGCACGTCACCTTGACCCAGATCTTCGGATGCTTCGCGACGAGATCGAGATATTTTCGGAAAGCCGCATCGTCGGCGCCCTTCTTCGCATCCGGTACCGACATGTGGTCGAGCACGATCGTCGTCGGCAACGCCTCGAGGAAGGGCGTCATCGCCTCGAGCATGGGCATCTCGAAATAGACGACGGTGTGCCAGCCCAACGGCTTCACGCGCTCGGCCAAGCCCAGGAATGCCTCCTTCGGCGTCGCGTCGACAAGCCGGGGGAGGAAATTGAAGCGGATGCCGCGCACGCCGGCGCGGTCGAGCGCCTGAAGTTCCTGGTCGCCCGCCTTGAGGCTCACCACCGCCACGCCGCGCGCCGTGCCGCCGGATTTTTCCAGAGCATCGACGAGGGCGCGGTTGTCGCTGCCGTGGCACGTCGCCTGCACCACCACGTTCCGCGCGAAGCCGAGGAAATCGCGCAACGCGAAAAGCTTTTCCTTGGGCGCGTCGCACGGCGTGTATTTGCGCTCGGGCGCATAAGGGAAGCTCGCTTCCGGCCCGAACACGTGGCAATGCGCATCGACCGCGCCGGCGGGCGGCGCGAAACGGGGCTTCGATGGAGTGGGGTGGAAGGGGATGTAATTGGCGTCCATCGTCATCTCTCCCGCATCCCATATAGCGCCTCGCGCACAGGCCCGCCAGGGATCGGACCACTTGCCACGGGTCGCAGCGCTTGCCACGATGCGGGCCAAAATTTGAACGAGGAGGACGCCCCATGGCGCAACGCACGACGCCGCCCTTCCGCGCCGATCACGTCGGCAGCCTGTTGCGTCCGCAGCGGCTCTTGGATGCGCGCGACAAGAAAAAGCGCAACGAGATCTCCGCCGCCGATCTCACGCGCGTCGAGGACGATGCGATCCGCGAGGCGGTGAAGCTCCAGGAAGAGGTCGGGCTCGAAGCCATCACCGACGGTGAGTTCCGCCGCACCTTCTGGCACTTGGATTTCCTCGAGCAGTTCCAGAATGTCACGGTGACGCCGCCGCGCATCAAGGCGCGCTTCCACACGCACGAGGGCGACATCGAGTTCGCGCCGCCCGGAATCCGCATCGACGGCAAGCTCGCGCGCACGCATCCGATCTTCGTCGATCATTTCAAGTTCGTGAAGAATGCCACGAAGAAGACGGCGAAGCAGACGATCCCTTCGCCCAGCAACATGCATTTCCGCGGCGGGCGCGCTGCGATCGACCAGAAGGCCTATCCCGACATGGCCGAGTTCTATGCCGATCTCGCCCGCGTCTTCAGCGAGGAGGTGAAGGAACTGGGCGCGGCCGGATGCCGCTATCTCCAGATCGACGAGGTGAACTTCGCCTATCTGTGCGATCCGAAGCTCAGGGAGCAGGTGAAGAACATCGGCGAGGACCCGGCGACCTTGCCGCACACCTACGCAAAGCTCCTCAACGATTCGATCAAGACGAAGCCCAAGGACATGGTCGTCTCGATGCATCTCTGCCGCGGCAATTTCCAGAGCGCGTGGGTTGCCGAGGGCGGCTACGAGCCGGTGGCCGACGTGCTCTTCAACGAAGTCGGCGTCGATGCCTATTTCCTCGAATACGACGATCCGCGCTCGGGCGATTTCCAGCCGCTGCGGTTCCTGCCCAAGGGCAAGACCGTCGTCCTCGGCATCGTCACGACGAAGCTCGCGACGCTCGAGACGAAGGACGCCGTCAAGCGCCGCATCGAGGAGGCGGCGAAGTATGCGCCGCTCGACCAGCTCGCGCTCTCCCCGCAATGCGGCTTCTCGAGCACGGTCGAGGGCAACAAGATCACGCTCCAGGACGAGATTGCGAAGCTCCGCCTCGTCACCGAGGTGGCGCGCGAGGTGTGGGGCTAGACCGATGGTGGCGCGCCCGCTCGCGCTCGCAGTGGCGCTCCTCTGCGCGGCGGCGGGAGCCGCTCAGGCCGAGGCGCAAAAGGTCAAGCTCTCGATCACCGCGGTGGCGGCCACCTCGGCGCCCTATTTCATCGCCATCGATAAGGGCTATTTCGCGCACGAGGGGCTCGACGTCGAGATCGTCAATGCCGGCGGCGGCGTCGCCATTCCGGCGCTCATCTCGGGCTCGGTCGATTTCAGCATGTCGGCGGCGGTGTCGGTCGGCGCTTCGATGCGCGGCGCCGAGCTTCGCGTCATCTACACCATGGCCGACCGGCCGGCCTATCAGCTCTGGACTACCGATCCGGCGATCAAGACGCTCGCCGACCTGAAGGGCAAGCAGGTCGCCATCATCAGCCGCGGCGACACGTTCGAGATCGCGATGCGCATGACCTTGCGCGACGCAGGATTGCCGCAGGATTTCGTGGGCTATACCGCGCTTGGCGCCGGCACGGGCCCGCGCCAGGCGGCGCTCGCCTCGGGCGCGCTGCCGGCGGTCATCCTGTCCTCCGCCGACGTGCTGCCGCTGCGCGGGACCCCCGCCTTCGCCAAGGCGCACGAGATCGTCGACATGGAGAAGGCGATCCGCATGCCCTACACCGGCATCGCCACGTCGGAGCGGCTCATCGCCACGAACCGCGAGCTCGTGAAGCGCTTTCTGCGCGGTATGCTGCGCGGCGTGCTCTACATGCGCGCCTACAAGGACGGAACGGTGGCGATCCTGAAGAAGGCGGAGCCGACCGGCGACGTGGCCGAGTTCGCCGCCGACTGGGACGATCTCATTCCGGCGCTCACGCCCGACGGCACCGCGTCCGACGCGCTGATCAAGAAGGATTTCGCGGTGCGCGCCGCGATTCTCAACATTCCGCCCGAGAACATCCCGCCGGTCGAGCGCGTCTACGACTACGGCCCCTTGCGCGAGGTCGAGGCGGAATTCGCCGCAAGCGGCTGGAAGCCCGAGCGCTAGGTCGGGGGTTATTCCGCCGCCGCGCCGCGCGCGTGCGTGCCGATGCGGCGCAACAGGTTCTGGCGCTGCTGCTCGAGCTCGGGCGGAAGGCGCGTGCCGAACTTGTCGAACAGCTCTTCCTGGTCCTCGGCCTCGAGCTTCGCCTCCTGCGGATCGATCGCCATGAGCTTGGCGAATTTCTCCTCGGGATAGGCGAGGCCCTGCCAGTTGAGGTCCTGGTAATGCGGCATGAGGCCGAACGGGCTTTCGACCGGCTTTGGCGCGCGGCCCTCTATGCGATCGACGATCCATTGCAGCACGCGCATGTTCTCGCCGAAGCCGGGCCAAGCGAACTTGCCGCTCTCGTCCTTGCGGAACCAGTTGACGCGGAAGATGCGCGGCAGGCGCTTCACCCGCTTCTCGAGCGACAGCCAGTGGTTCCAGTGATCGGCCATGTTGTAGCCGCAGAACGGCAGCATCGCGAAGGGATCGCGCCGGATCGCCGCCTGGTTGTCGGCCGCGGCCGTCGCTTCGGACCCCATGGTCGCGGCGAGATAGACGCCGTGGCGCCAGTCGAACGATTCGAACACGAGCGGGAAGATGCGCGAAAGCCGCCCGCCGAAGATGAAGGCCGAGATCGGCACGCCGGCGGGATCCTCCCACGCCGGATCGATGCTCGGGCATTGCGCCGCGCTGACCGTGAAGCGCGCGTTCGGGTGCGCCGCCGATCGGCCGCAGCCCGGCGTCCAGTCCTGGCCCTTCCAGTCGATGAGGTGCGCCGGCTGCTCGGCCGTCATGCCCTCCCACCACACGTCGCCGTCATCGGTCAAGGCGCAGTTGGTGAAGATCACGTCGTGGCCGAGCGTCGCGATCGCGTTCGGATTGGATTTCACGTTCGTGCCCGGTGCCACGCCGAAGAACCCGGCCTCGGGATTGATGGCGCGCAACGTGCCGTCCGGCTGCGGCTTGATCCAGGCGATGTCATCGCCGATCGTGCGCACCTTCCAGCCGGCAAATCCCTCGGGCGGCACAAGCATGGCGAGGTTGGTCTTGCCGCACGCCGACGGGAATGCCGCCGCGACATAGGTCTTGTCGCCCTTCGGGCTCTCCACGCCCAGGATCAGCATGTGCTCGGCGAGCCATCCCTGCTCGCGCCCGAGGATCGAGGCGATGCGCAGCGAGAAGCATTTCTTGCCGAGGAGCGCATTGCCGCCATAGCCCGAGCCGAACGAGACGATCGCGTGCTCCTCGGGGAACTGCACGATGTATTTGTGCTGCGAATTGCACGGCCAGGCAACGTCCTTCTCGCCCTCTTGCAGCGGTGCGCCGATCGAATGGAGGCACGGCACGTAATCGCCGTCGCCGAGCTGGTCGAGCACCGCCTGCCCCATGCGCGTCATGATCCGCATCGAGGCGACGACATAAGGCGAGTCCGTAAGCTGCACGCCGATATGCGAGATGGGCGAGCCCAACGGCCCCATGCTGAACGGGATCACGTACATCGTGCGCCCGCGCATCGCGCCCTCGAACAGCCCATCGAGCGTCTTGTGCATCTCGGTGGGCGCGACCCAGTTGTTGGTGGGTCCGGCATCCTCTTCGCGGGCGGAGCAGATGAAGGTGCGGTTCTCGACGCGCGCCACGTCGCTTGCGACCGAGCGCGCGAGGAAGCAGTTGGGGCGCTTCTTCGGGTTCAAGGGAATGAGCGTCCCTTGCGCCACCATCTCGGCGCAGAGCCGGTCGTACTCTTCCTTCGAGCCATCGCACCAATGCACCCGGTCCGGCTTGCATTTGCGCGCCGTCTCTTCGACCCAGCCGAGGAGCTTGCGGTTGCGCGTGCGGGCGGTGTTGCTCATGCCCATTCCTCTTACCTCCGCGTAGCGGCCCAGCGGGGCCACGCGACTGATCCGGCCTGGGAATGCGGCGCCTTCTTCCATCGCGCGACGCGACGGATCGGTCCGATACGTGATCTCGTCCGCTGCTTGCGGCCGCGGCCGGTGCAGCGAGGCGTTAAGGCGCTTTCCCACGGCTATTGTACGAACGCCAAAGGCGCTCGGGCAACAGCGACATCAAATTCCAAGGGTGCGGTGCGGTATCGTATTTAACCATTACGTGCCCGCGGCACCCTGCCGCGCCGCCTCTGCGAGCCGCACGAATTCGCGCCGCACCCCGGCGGCGTCCAACGCAGGTGCAGCAAATTCGAGTCGCGCCGCTGCGGCGTCTCGTCGCAGGTCGGCCCCGTCCGGATCGACGCCGCTGAGCTGCCAGCCTTGACCCGAAAGGCCGAGGAGCCGCTCGGCATAGAGATCGATGGTGACCGCGTGATCGCGGTTCATGTGCTGCAAGATGCCGGGCTCCGACTCGGCAAGCGCCTGGGCCGCCGCCGCGGACGGCAGCAGCGTCGCCGCCTCGATCCAATGGATGTGGCCGAAGCCCGCCACCAGGTGGGCGCGCTCGGGCGTGAGCCGCCACAGGCCGAAATCGGCGAAGCCGGCATAGCCCGCGGCGGACGGGTGGCGCGCCAGAAAGCGCGCGAGCAGCCGGGGCCGGTCGTCGCCGGCGACGCGCGCGATCGCGCCGAGCACGGTGACGCGCGCCCCGGCCAGCGGCTCGGCGAGCCCCGTCGTCGCGTCGAACAGCAACGAGGCGCGCGGATGGCGCGTCAGGTTCTTGGTGTGCACGGCGATATCGGAAATGAGCAAAAGGGGCGATGCGTCGGTGTCGAGCGCAACCAGCACCAACGAGGCATAGGGCCAGGCGGCGGAGGCGCCGCCGTCGAAGAGCGTGGCAAGGCTCGCGCGGTCGGCGGCCCGCATCAGGCGGCGCGCGGTCCGGCCTGGGCTTTCGCTGTCATCCTGCGCCATCGCCCACCCTTACCGCCTCGCCGCCCCGGTTCGCAATCGCGTGCGCTAAGAGGCACGCTTCGCCGCTCCGGCCTGTATAATGGGGAGGCCTCCCCGGCGCGGCCAAATTCGCGCCGCGAAAGCGCCACAGTGCGCGGCGAGACTGCGCAACCTGCGCGTGGGCGGCATGAGGTGGACCGTGGCCAGCACGATTGCTCTCGTCGACGACGATCGAAACATTCTCACGTCCGTCTCGATGGCGCTCGAGGCCGAGGGCTTCGCCGTGCGCTGCTACAGCGACGGCGCCGAGGCGCTGAAGGGCTTGGCGCAGCATCCGGTCGATCTCGCCATTCTCGACATCAAGATGCCGCGGCTCGACGGCATGGAGCTGTTGGCCCAGCTGCGCAAGGACAGCGCGATGCCGGTCATCTTCCTCACCTCGAAGGACGACGAGGTCGACGAGGTGCTGGGCCTGCGGATGGGCGCGGACGACTACATTAAGAAGCCGTTCTCGCAACGGCTTCTGGTCGAGCGGATCCGTGCGCTGCTGCGCCGCGGCGAGCTGATGCGCGACGCCGGCACGGGCGAGGCCGAGCCGGTGATCCAGCGCGGCGAGCTCATGCTCGATCCGGGCCGGCATCAATGCGCCTGGAAGGGCGAGAACGTCGATCTCACCGTGACCGAGTTCCTGATCTTGAAATCCTTGGCGCTCCGGCCCGGCCACGTGAAGAGCCGCGACCAGCTCATGGATGGCGCTTATGGCGAGCACATCTATGTCGACGACCGCACCATCGACAGCCACATCAAGCGCCTCCGCAAGAAATTCAAGTCCGTCGATACCGAGTTCGGGCAGATCGAAACCCTCTATGGCGTCGGTTATCGCTACCGCGACCGCTGAGCCGGAGTCCGTCAAGAAGCCGGCGGCGCAACCGGCGGAATCGCCTGCCGCGCAACGGCGCCGGCGGCGACGGCGCCTCTCGCCGCTGACGCGGCGCATTCTCGCCGTCAACGTGCTGGCGATCGCGCTTCTGGGCCTGGGCCTCCTCTATCTCGGCGAATACCAGCAGAGCCTCGTCGCGGCCGAGCTCGAATCCTTGCGCACCGAGGGCCAGATCTTCGCCGCTGCCTTGGGTGAGGGCGCGGTCATCGACGTCGCCGGCGAGGGCGAGGCGCTCGTGCCGGAATTGGGCCGCGACATGATGCGGCGCCTCGTCGAGCCGACGCACACGCGGGCGCGCCTCTTCGACGACCAGGGCGCGCTCGTTGGCGACACGCGCGTGCTGCGCGGTCCGGGCGGCACGGTGCAGGTGCAGGAATTGCCGGCGCCCGGCTCGATGGGTGTGATGGATCGCATCGACGCGATCGTCTCGCGCTTCCTGAGCGGCACGCTGCCGTGGCATTCGAGCTACCGGCCCTATCGCGAACGCCCGGAGGAAAGCGCCGCGGACTATCCCGAGGTTGGCCGCGCGCTCGCCGGCGACATCTCGGCCGAGGTGCGCGAAGACCGCGGAACAGGCGGCCTCCTGCTGACCGTCGCGGTTCCGGTGCAGCGCTACAAGCAGGTGCTGGGCGCGGTGCTGCTGTCGAAGGGCAGCGCCGAGATCGAAGAGGCGGTGCGCGCCGTGCGTTTCGAGATTCTGAAGGTCTTCGTCATCGCGCTCGGCGTGACGGTGCTGTTGTCGATCTATCTCGCCGGCACGATCGCGCAGCCGGTGCGGCGGCTCGCCGCCGCGGCCGAGCGCGTGCGCCGCCTGCCGGGCCGCCACGTGACGATCCCGGACCTCTCCGCGCGGCGCGACGAGATTGGCGATCTGTCCGCGGCGCTCCGCGACATGACGGCGGCGTTGTGGCAGCGCATGGATGCGATCGAGCGCTTCGCCGCCGATGTCGCGCACGAGATCAAGAATCCGCTCACCTCGCTCAAGAGCGCGGTCGAGACCGCCGCGCGGGTCGAGGATCCGGTGAAACAGCGGAAGCTCATGGCCTTGGTGCAGGAGGACGTGGAGCGGCTCGACCGGCTCATCACCGATATCTCCGACGCCTCGCGCCTCGACGCCGAGCTGTCGCGCGGCGAGACCGAGCCGGTCGCGATCGACCGCCTGCTCGAAACGCTCGTCGAGGTGCACCGCGAGATCGCGCCCGAGGGCGCGCCGCAGCTCGTCCTGTCGCTGCCCGAGACCGCTGGCCACAGCACCGAGCTCGCCGTGCTCGGCATCGACAGCCGGCTCGTCCAGGTGTTCCGCAATCTCATCGCCAACGCGGTCTCGTTCAGCCCGCCGGGCGGCATCATCCGCATTGCCGCCGCGCGGCGCGACGAGCGCATCGAGGTCGTGGTCGAGGACGAGGGTCCCGGTCTCCCCGAGGGCAAGCTCGAAGCGATCTTCGAGCGCTTTTACAGCGAGCGCCCCGTGGGCGAGAAATTCGGGACCCACTCGGGGCTGGGCTTGTCGATCTCGAAGCAGGTCGTCGAGGCGCATCGCGGTACGATCAGCGCGGAAAATCGTCTTGCTCCCGATGGCGCAATTCTTGGCGCGCGCTTCATCGTCCGCCTGCCGATGGCGTGAGGCTGTGCCTCCGCTGCATAGCAATATGACGCAATATGAAAGAGGCCGCCTGACCCAGCGATGGGGGTTGGTGGGGTGCAATCAACTACCAGTTGAGCAAAACTGTCCACAACCGTACGGTGCGCCGCGAGACCATTGACTTTAACCGTGAGGCGGCGCACCTAAAGCGCCCTATGACCTGCCTTTATGGCACTTCGGTTGCAATCGGGGGCGCAGGCGTCCTGTTGCAGGGGCCGTCGGGCAGCGGAAAATCCGACTTGGCCTTGCGACTGATCGACGAAGGCGCCCGCCTCGTGGCCGACGACCAGACCGAAGTTGAGCGCAGCGGAAACGATCTGGCGCTGCGCGCGCCGGCGGCGCTCGCGGGCCTTATCGAGGCGCGCGGGCTCGGCCTCATGCGCGTGCCGCATGTTGCCGAGGCGCCGCTGCGGCTCATCGTCGAGCTCGCGGCCGAGGCCGCGATCGAGCGCCTGCCAGAAGCGCGCGTTCGCACGATCGAGGGTGTTGCCGTGCCGGTCATCGCACTCGATCCGCAGGCGGCATCGGCGCCGGCAAAGCTCCGCCTCGCCATGAAGGCGCTTGCGGCGCCGCCGCTCGCGGGAGCGCTCGCCCTGCCATGACCGCAGAGCGCCGCTCCGCCCGGCATCGCGTGCTGGTCGTCACCGGCATGTCGGGGGCGGGACGTTCGACGGCGCTCAAAGCGCTCGAGGACATGGGCTACGAGGCGGTGGACAATCTGCCGCTGTCGCTGCTGCCGAGCCTCGTCAACGCGCAGGCCGCTCGCGCGCCGCTCGCGATCGGCGTCGATGTGCGCACGCGCGACTTCGCCGTCTCGGCGCTCGCCGAGGCGCTCGATCGATTGGCCGGCGACGACGTCGATCTCAAGGTGATCTTCTTCGATTGCAGCGACGAGCTGCTCGAGCGGCGCTATACCGAGACGCGCCGCCGCCATCCGCTGGCGCTCGAGCGCCCGGTGGCGGACGGTATCCGCCTCGAGCGCCAGCGCATCTGGCCGCTGCGCGGCCGCGCCGATCTCATCATCGACAGCTCGGCGCTCACGCCGTCCGACCTGCGCCGCGTGCTGCACGGCCACTTCGCGCTCGACGCCGCGCCCGGCATCGCCATCTTCGTCACCTCGTTCGCCTATCGCCATGGGCTTCCGCGCGACGCCGATCTTGTGTTCGACGTGCGCTTCCTGCGCAATCCGCATTATGTCGATGCGCTGCGCGCGCGCGACGGGCGCGATGCGGATGTCGGCGCCTATATCGAGCAGGACGGGAATTTCCACCGTCTCTTCGATCGGCTGTGCGGCTGGGTCGAGGACGTGCTCCCGTGCTACGAGCGCGACGGACGGAGCTACCTAACCATCGCCATCGGCTGCACCGGCGGCCGCCATCGCTCGGTCTTCTCGGCCGAGCGGCTCGCGGCCTGGTTGAGACGCAAGGGCCGGCGCGTCGAGGTCGCGCATCGCGACGTCGACCGCGCTTCGGACATCGCTGCGGAACTCGCACAGACGCCGGCCCAGCCCGTGAAGGACATCGCATGATAGGAATGGTTCTCGTCACGCACGGCCGGCTCGCCGCGGAATTCATCGCCGCGCTCGAGCACGTCGTCGGGCCGCAGCGCAACATCCTCGCCGTCTGCATCGGCCCCGACGACGACATGGAAAAGCGCCGCCAAGACATCCTGCGCTCGGTCGGCGAGGTCGATGACGGCAGCGGCGTCGTGCTGCTCACCGACATGTTCGGCGGCACGCCGTCCAATCTCGCGATCTCGATCATGGACAAGGCCAAGATCGAAGTGATCGCCGGCATCAACCTGCCGATGCTGATCAAGCTCGCCAGCCTGCGCCAGAACGAGACCTTGGCGAACGCCGTGCGCGGCGCGCAGGAGGCGGGGCGCAAATACATCAACGTCGCATCGCAGCTCCTCGCCGACGTGCGTTGATGGACGAGCCGCCCGCCCCGGGGGGCGCGAGCGCCCAGCGGAAAGTCACGATCTGCAACCAACGAGGGCTGCACGCGCGCGCCGCCGCGCGCTTCGTGAAGCTCGCCTTCGAGTTTGCGGCCGAGGTCACGGTGGCAAAGAACGGCACCTCAGTGTCCGGCCGCTCGATCATGGGCCTGATGATGCTTGCCGCCGGCCCCGGCACCGAGATAGAGCTGCGTGCGACGGGCCCCGACGCCGAGCGCGCGGTGGCGGCGCTCGCTTCGCTCATCTCGGGCGGCTTCGATGAGAAGTGAGGGGGCAACGGCCAAGGAAGAACGGGTCCTGCAGGGGTTGGCGATCTCGCCGGGGATCGCCATCGGACCCGCCTTCGTCACCGAAGACACGCATATCGTCGTGCCCGAATACCGCATCGAGGCGGATGGGGTCGAGGCCGAGCTCGCGCGCTTTCGCGGCGCGGTGCAGCTCGCGCTGAAGCAGCTCAAGAAACTCAAGACGAAGTCGGCGGCTGTCCATGGCGCCGCGGCCGAGGAGATGGGCTATCTGCTCGATGCCCACCTCGCCATGCTGTTCAACTCGCGCCTCGTGCGCGGCGTCGAGCGCCGCATCGAGGACGACCGCATCAATGCCGAGCGCGCGGTCCAGTCCGAGATCGGCGAGATCGGCGAAGGTTTCACGGCGATGGGCGACGCCTATCTCGCGGGGCGCGTCGAAGACGTGCGCATCGTCGGATCGCGCCTGCTGCGCAATCTCACCAAGACGCCCTATGTCGCGTTCCAGAATTTGCCCGCGGGCACCGTCGTCCTCGCCGAGGAGCTGACGCCCGCCGATACCGCCCTTCTCGATCCGCGCCGTATCGCCGGATTTGCGACCGTGCTGGGCGGCGCCGAAAGCCACACCGCGATCATGGCGCGCGCCTTGAACCTGCCGGCCGTGCTCGGCGTCGCCGAGTTGCTTGCGGGCGTCGAGCCGGGCGATCCCGTGCTGATCGACGGCGGCGCGGGCCTCGTCATCGTCAACCCCGCGCATGGCACGGTCGAGCGCTACACCCGCGAGCGCGACGCGCTCGAGCGCGAGCATCGCCGCCTGCAGCGCCTGCGCCGGCTCCCGGCCGTGACGCGCGACAGCGTCGAGATCACGCTCCAGGCCAATCTCGAGCTGCCGCGCGAGCTCGATCAGGCCTTGGCCGCGGGCGCGCAGGGGCTTGGCCTCGTGCGCACCGAGTTCCTCTACATGAACCGCGAGGACCTGCCCGACGAGGAGGAGCAGTACAAGGCCTATGCCGATCTCGTGCGCGGCATGGAGGGCAAGCCCGTGACCATCCGCACGCTCGACATCGGCGGCGACAAGTTGGCGGCGCCGCTCAGCTCGGTGATGGAGAGCGCGGGCAACAACCCGGCGCTGGGGCTGCGCGCCATCCGGCTATCCTTGAAGGAGCGGCGGCTTCTCGATGCGCAGCTTGCGGCGATGCTGCGCGCGGCCGCACTGGGGCCGGTGCGGATCCTGCTGCCGATGATCTCGAGCGTGGGCGAAGTCCAGCGCGTGCGCGAGGCGATGGCGCAGACGGTGCGGCGGCTGCGCCGACGCGGTGTGCGCCTGCCCGTGCCGCTGCCGCCCTTGGGCGTGATGATCGAAATCCCGGGCGCCGCTCTTGCCGCCGACGCGCTTGCCGGCGCGGCCGATTTCTTCGCCATCGGCACCAACGACCTGATCCAATACACGCTCGCGATCGACCGCGGCGACGAGCAGGTTGCGCATCTCTACAACCCGCTTCACCCGGCGGTTTTGCGCCTCATCCAGTTCGCGGTCGAGGCGGCGCTGCGCGCGCGCAAGGGCGTGAGCCTGTGCGGCGAGATGGCGGGCGATCCGCGCTTCACCGCGCTCCTCTTGGGCCTCGGCATCCGCGACCTGTCGATGGCGCCCTCGAACATCCCGCGGGTCAAGGAGCGCATCCGCCGACTCGACCTGGTCTCGGCTGGGCACCGGGCGCGCGCGATCATGGACCAGCTCGACGACGGCCGCATCGCCGCCCTCCTCGACGACTACAACGCGCTCGCCTAACCGCCGGTTGAACGGCTCCGCCGCATTTTTTGCCTGCACCGAAGGCAACGGCCCGCCATAATCGCCCGTCTGCAAGCTTGGATTGCAAGGAGGGGCGGCGCGTGCATCGGTGGACGTGGCTTGGCTTGGCCGGGGCGGCGGCGTTCGCCCCGTTGCCGGCCTTTGCCGCCGACGCTGTCGCGCCAGGTATGCTCGCCGGCGCCGCGGACGTGGTGCTGCTGGCCGTGGTGGCGGTGGGGCTGGCGCTTCGCTCCCGTAAGAAGCGCCGGATCGCCGCGCAGGAAGCGGAACGGCGCCGCCTGGCCGAGTCGCTGGCCGAGCGTGAGGCGATCCTCGCCGCCGTGCCCCTGGCGCTCTACCGGCTTCAGGGCGAAGACGGCAGCCGCCTGACCGCTGGGCCGCCGGCGGTCGCGCCGGCCGGCGGCCGGGTCAGCGATCTCGTCGCTGGCCTCGATCCGCCATCGCGGGCTGCGCTCGCACCGGCGCTCGCGCGGCTGCGCCAGGACGGCGCCGCATTCTCGCTTCCCGCCCGACTCGCCGCTGGCAGCGCCGCCGTCGCCGTCTCAGGCCAGCCGATCCACGGCGCGGGCGGGTTTTCCGCGCTCGTGGCCGTCGCCGACGCGGCGCGCGCGGCCGCCGCCGAAAGCGCCCGCGACAGCCTCCGGGAGTTTCTCGACCAGGTGCCGCGCCCGGTGTGGCGCCGCCGCGCCGATCTCACGCTCGCCGACTGCAACCGCGCTTATGCCGAGGCGGTCGATGCGACGGTCGCGGTGGCGCTTGCCGAGGGCCGCGAATTGGGCGTCGGCGTCGTGCCGCAGGGTGGGCGCGAGCTTGCGGTGAAGGCGCAGCAGACCGGCGCGGCGGCGTCCGGGACATATCACATCGTGATCGCGGGCTCGCGCCGTCTCATCGAGATCCGCGAGACGCCGTCGGGCCCGGACGGCGGCATCGTCGGCTATGCGCGCGACCTCACCGATCTCGAGAACAAGGAGGCGGAGCTCCAGCGCTACATCGCGGCGCATGCCGAGGTGCTCGAGAACATCGCCGTCGCGATCGCGATCTACGGCGCCGACACGCGCCTGACTTTCTTCAACGCCGCGTTCGCGCGCCTGTGGAACCTCGAGGAAGACTGGCTCGCGACCGAGCCTTCGCTCGATGAGATTCTGGAACGCCTGCGCGAGCGGCGGCGGCTTCCCGAGCACGCCGATTTCCGTTCGTTCAAGAAAGACCAGCGCGCCATGTTCACCTCGCTCCTCGTGTCGCAGGAGGAGCTGCTTCATCTTCCGGACGAACGCACGCTGCGCCTCGTCGTCAGCCCGCACCCGTTCGGCGGCCTCATCTTCGCCTATGAGGACGTGACCGACCGGCTCGCGCTCGAGCGCTCCTACAACACCCTCATCGAGGTTCAGCGCGAAACGCTGGACAATCTTTACGAGGCGATCGCGGTCTTCGGCAGCGACGGGCGCCTGAAGCTCTGGAACCCGGCCTACGCGCAGATGTGGCGGCTCGAGGCCGAGGACCTTGCCGGCGAGCCGCACATCGCCGACGTGATCGAGAAGACGCGCCGCTTCTATGACGACGGCCGCGACTGGGCCGATCGCAAGCGCCGCATCATCGCCCGCATCTCGGCGCACGACGAGACGAACGCGCGGCTCGAGCGGCGCGACGGTTCGATCCTGAAGGCGGTGACCGTGCCGCTGCCCGACGGCAACATCTTCCTCTCTTATCTCGACGTCACCGATTCGACCCGCGTCGAGGAGGCCTTGCGCGAACGCAACGAGGCGCTCGAGACCGCGGGCCGCCTCAAGAGCGAGTTCATCGCCAACGTCTCCTACGAGCTGCGCACGCCGCTCAATGCCATCATCGGCTTCGCCGAGATCCTGACGAACCAGTATTTCGGCGAGTTGAACCCGCGCCAGCTCGACTACAGCCGCGGCATCCTCGACAGCTCGAACCGGCTCCTCTCGCTCATCAACGACATCCTCGATCTCGCCACGATCGAGGCCGGCTACATGCAGCTCGAAACGCACGAGGTCGACATCCACGCGCTGATGTCGAGCGTCCTCACCTTCACGCGCGAGCGCGCGCGCAACCAGGGCTTGAAGCTCCAGTTCGATTGCCCGCCTGCGATCGGCGCGATCTCGGCCGACGAGCGACGCTTGAAGCAGGCGCTCTTCAACCTCGTCTCGAACGCGCTCAAATTCACGCCTTCGGGCGGCACCGTGACGCTTGCCGCATATCGCGCGCGCGAGCGCGTGGCGCTCGTCGTCGCCGATACCGGCGTCGGCGTGCCGCGCGAGGATCAGGCGCGCATCTTCGAGAAATTCGAGCGCGGCAATCCGCAGGCGCGCCAGTCGGGACCGGGCCTCGGCCTTTCGCTCGTCAAGAGCTTCATCGAGCTGCATGGCGGCGAGGTCGAGCTACAATCGCATCCCGGCAGCGGCACCACCGTCACGTGCTGGCTCAATGACCGCGTCGAGGTTCAGGTCCTGCGCTCGGCCGGGGAATAGCTCAGCCTCGTCCCGGCACGCCCTTCATCGTCGAATACTCGAAATGCAGCGCCTCGCCGGGATGGAGGAGCGGATGGATCGCATGCGCCGCGAGCGCGGCCTCGGCGAAGCCGGACAGGATGAGCTTCAATTTGCCCGGATATGTCGCGATGTCGCCGATCGCGAATATGCCCCGCACGGAGGTCATCGAGGTCGAGGGCTCGACCGCGATGTGATTGCGCTCGAGCGCCAGGCCCCATTGCGCGATCGGCCCAAGATTTTGCGACAGGCCGAAGAACGGCAGCAGCACGTCGGCCTCGAGCCTTCGCGTCTTGCCGTCGAGGTCTGCCGCCACCACGGCCGACAGGTTCCCGCGCGCGCCTTCGAGCGCATGGAGCTGATAGGGGATGACGAGCTCGACGCGGCCCTCCTTCGCAAGCGCTTCGAGCCGGCGCGCCGATTCGGGCGCGGCGCGGAATTTTTTCCGCCGGTGCACCACCATGATGCGTGCCGCGACGCCGGCGAGCGCGAGCGCCCAGTCGACCGCCGAATCGCCGCCGCCGGCGATGACGACGCGCTTGCCGCGCAATTCCTCGCGCCGCGTCACGAGGTAGAAGACGCTTCTGCCCTCGAAGGCCTCGATGTCGGCGATTGGGGGGCGGCTGGGACCGAAGGCGCCCACGCCGGCGGCGATGACGATGGCGCGCGCTTCGATCGCGGCGGCGCGCGTCGTAAGCCGGAACCCGCCGCCCGGAATCTCCTCGAGCCGCTCCACCGCCGCGCCGAGATGGAAGCTCGGCCGGAACGGCGCCGCCTGCTCGGCAAGCCGGTCGATGAGGTCGGCGGCGGCGATCTCGGGGTATCCGGGAATGTCGTAGATCGGCTTTTCCGGATAGAGCGCGGCGCATTGCCCGCCCGGCCGGTCGAGCGCGTCGAGGACGGCGCAGCGCATGCCGAGCATGCCGCACTCGAACACCGCGAAAAGCCCGACGGGCCCGGCGCCGATGATCGCCACGTCGGTGCGTTCGCTCGTCTCGGCCATGGCCGCACAATGACGGCTCGCCGAGGCCGAGGCAACGGAGCGATCGTCGTTGCAGAAGCGCTGCGCTCCGTCCTAGAAACTTCGGCGTGAGAATGCCCTCTGCCCTGGCGATCGAGCTTCCCGGCGAAGGCGCGACGGCGGCGCTTGCCGGGCGCATCGCCGGGCTCGCGCGGCGCGCCGACGTGATTGCGCTCCGCGGCCCCTTGGGCAGCGGCAAGACCTCGTTCGCGCGCGCCTTCATCCGCGCGCGCTTCGGCACGCGCGAGGAGGTGCCGAGCCCGACCTTCACCCTCGTCGAGATCTATGGGCCGTCGCCGCCGCTCGTCTGGCATTTCGATCTCTTCCGCCTCGCGCGACCTGCGGAAGTGTGGGAGCTCGGCATCGAGGACGCGCTCGCCGACGGCATCAGCCTCATCGAATGGCCGGAGCGCATCGGCGACCTTTTGCCGCGCGAGCGGCTCGACATCGAATTCGCCTTCGGCGCCGACGCCGATGCGCGCACGGCGATCCTCGCGCCGTCGTCGGGCTGGACCGGACGCTTGGGCGAATTCGGTGTCTGAGCGCGCCGGATGCGATCGCCCGGTTCCTGGCGCGCGCCGGGTGGGGCGATGCGAGCCTCGCGCCGCTCGCGGGCGACGCGTCGTTCCGCCGCTATGTCCGGCTCGGGCGCGGTGCTGCCTCCGCGATGCTGATGGACGCACCGCCCCCCAAGGAGGACGTGCGGCCCTATTGCGCCGTGGCGCGTCTTCTCGCCGCGCAGGGCCTCTCCGCGCCGCGCATCCTCGCCGAGGATTGGGACCAGGGTCTTTTGGTGATCGAAGATTTCGGCGACGACACGTTTACGCGCCTCCTCGCCGCGGGCGCCGACGAGGAGGCGCTCTACGCGCTCGCGGTCGATTGCCTCGTCGCGCTCAACCAGCGCTTCGCGCCGGCGCGCGCGGACAATCTTCCGCCTTACGACGACACGCGGCTTCTCACAGAAGCCGGCCTGCTCGTCGATTGGTATCTGCCGGCGATCACGGGCCGCGCAACAGACGCAGCGCTCCGTGAAGAATATCTCGAGCTGTGGCGGAGCCTTCTGCCGCTCGCGCGCGATGTGCCCGAAACGCTGGTTCTGCGCGACTACCACGTCGACAATCTGATGCGGCTCGAGGGCCGCGACGGCATCGCCCAATGCGGCCTCCTCGATTTCCAGGATGCGGTCGTTGGACCGATGAGTTACGACCTCGTCTCGCTTTTGGAGGATGCGCGGCGCGACGTGCCGCCGGCGCTCGCCGAGGCGATGCTGAAACGCTTTTGCGCCGCTTTCCCGTCCCTCGATCGCGTCGCGTTCGGTCGCTCCTACGCTCTCCTCGGCGCGCAGCGCAATGCGAAAATCATCGGCATCTTCACGCGGCTGTGCGTGCGCGACGGCAAGCGCAGTTATCTCGCGCATATTCCGCGCGTGTGGCGGCTTCTCGAGCACGATCTGCGCCATCCCGCGCTTGCGCCGATGGCGCGCTGGCTCGACCGGCATTTTCCACCCGCTTCGCGGCGCATCCCCGCCTCCATGAGCGCGGCATGAAAGCGCCGCCTCAATCGGCGATGGTGCTCGCCGCGGGGCTCGGCCTGCGCATGCGGCCCCTCACCGACGAGCGGCCGAAACCGCTCGTGCCGGTCGCCGGCAGGGCGCTCATCGATCACGTGCTCGACCGGCTGGTCGACGTGGGCGTACGCCGCGCCGTCGTCAATCTCCATTACAAGGCCGAGATGATCGAGCGGCATCTCGGCGGCCGTCGCGACATCGCGATTGAATTCTCGCGCGAAGAAAAGCTCTTGGACACCGGCGGCGGCGTCAAAAAAGCGCTGCCGCTGCTCGACGAGATGTTCTTCGTCGTCAACAGCGACGTGATCTGGCTCAACGGCAGGACCGCGGCGCTCATGCGTTTGACGCGCGCGTTCAATCCGGAAAAACGCGACGCGCAACTCCTGTTGCAGCGCACGACGAGCGCGCTCGGCTACGACGGACAGGGCGATTTCATGCTCGATCCGGCAGGATTTCTGCGCCGCCGGTCCGAGCGCGAGATCGCGCCCTATCTCTTCGCCGGCATCCAGATCCTGCATCGGCGCCTCTTCGATCGGGTGCCCGAGGGCGCGTTCTCGCTCAATCGCCTGTGGGACACGGCGATCGCCGCCGGCCGCATCAAGGCGCTCGTCCATGACGGCGAATGGTTCCATGTCGGCACCAGGTCGGGTCTCGCCGCGACCGAGGCGCGGCTCGAGACGCGGCGGATCGAGCGCTGAGACATGGCGCGGGTTTACACGATCCCGCCCGATCAGCCGTTCCTCGACGCGCTCGCCACGGGCCTGCTGCACGAGAGCGGCGGCGATCCGACGACGCTCGCGCGCGCCACCATCCTGCTGCCGACGCGGCGCGCGGTGCGCGCGATGGGCGAGGCATTCCTGCGCGCGAGCGAGGGGCGGGCGCTGCTTCTGCCGCGTCTCATGCCGGTTGGCGATCTCGACCCCGACGAGCTTTCGCTCCTGGGCGACGAGGGCGAGGAAGCCGACATCGACATCGCGCCCGCCGTGCCGGAGCTGCGCCGCATCCTGATGCTGACGCGGCTCGTGCTGCGCTGGGGGCGGCGCGAGGAGGTGGGGCCGTTGACGCCGGGCCAGGCGGCGCCGCTGGCCGCTTCGCTCGCGCGCTTTCTCGACGAGGTGCAGATCTCGGGCGGCAATCTCGACGAGCTCGAAAACCTCGTGCCCGACGAGCACGCAACGCATTGGCAGAGCGTCATCAAGTTCCTGGAAATCCTGCGCCGGCATTGGCCTGACACGCTCGCCGAGATCGGCTGCATCGACCCCGCCGAGCGGCGCAACCGCGTGCTCGCGGCGCAGATCGCGCGCTGGCGCCGCGCTCCGCCGCCCTATCCCGTGGTCGCGGCCGGCATCACCGGTGGCGTGCCGTCGGTGGTCGAGCTCGCCGCCGCCGTGGCCGCGCTGCCGCAGGGACGCGTCGTGCTGCCCGGCCTCGCGCAGCATTGCGGCACCGAGGAGTGGGGCGAGATCGCCGCCGATCCGGCGCATCCGCAGCATTTGCTGGCGCATCTCCTGCGCCGGCTCGAACTCGATCCCGCCGAGATCTCTGCCTGGCCTGCGGCGCTGCCATCGGGCGCGCCGCCGGAGCGCGCAAAATTGCTGTTCGAGGCGATGCGCCCCGCCAATTCGAGCCACGCCTGGCGCGAGCTTCCGCCGTTCCCCCGCTCGGCGCTCGCGGGGTTCCATCGCATCGACTGCGCCGGCGCGCAGGAAGAGGCGCTCGTCATCGCACTCCTGCTGCGCGAGGCGGCTGAGGTCGAAGGCAAGACGGCGGCGCTCGTCACGCCGGACCGCGATCTCGCGCGCCGCGTCGCGGCGGAATTGCGGCGCTGGGAGATCGAGATCGACGATTCGGCCGGCGTGCCGCTCCATCATACGCCGCCCGGCGTGTTCCTGCGCCTGCTGCTCGATGCCGTCGCCGGCGAGTTCGCGCCCGTGCCGCTGCTCGCGCTTCTGAAACATCCGCTCGCCGCGTGCGGCCTCGCGCCCGAGGAATGCCGCGCGCTGGCGCGGCGCCTCGAGCTCGCGGCGCTGCGCGGGCCGCGCCCGGCGGAGGGATTTTCCGGCCTTCGCGCGGCGTTGGGCGCGAAGGACGCCGCGCGCGATCTGTTTGCGTTCGTTTCGTCGCTCGAGGCCGCGCTCGCGCCGCTCGTCGAGGCATTGGCGGCGCAGGACGCGGGGCTTGCGGCGCTCGTCGCCGCGCATGTCGCTGCGGCCGAGGCGCTCGCGCGCTCCGATCGCGAGGCAGGCGCCGAGCGGCTCTGGCGCGAGCCCGCGGGCGAGGCCGCGGCGCAAATGGTGAACGAGCTTCTGGACGCCGCCGCGTCTTTCGAGGCGCTCGACGGGCGCGATTATCCGGCGCTTTTCGAATCGTTGCTCACGGGTCCGGTCGTGCGGCCGCCTTATGGCCATCCGCGGCTCTTCATCTGGGGCCTTTTGGAAGCGCGGCTTCAGCACGCCGACCGGCTCGTGCTCGGCGGCCTCAACGAGGGCACCTGGCCGCGCGAGGCGCAGTCCGATCCGTGGTTGTCGCGCCCGATGCGGCAAAGCTTTGGTCTGCCGCCGCCGGAGCGCCGCATCGGCATCGCCGCGCACGATTTCGCGCAAGCCGCGGGCGCGCGCGAGGTGTTCCTGACGCGCGCGGCGCGCGGCGAGGGCACGCCGACCGTGCCGTCGCGCTGGCTCCTGCGGCTCGATGCGGTGCTGCACGAAGGCGCACTCGATCAGCATCTGAGATCGTCCTACGCGGCGCGCGCCTGGGCCGAGCGCATCGACGAGGCCGCTCGCATCGCCGTGCCCGCGCCCGCGCCGCGCCCGCCGGCAAGCGTCCGGCCACGCCGGCTTTCGGTCACCGAGATCGAAACCTGGATGCGCGATCCTTATGCGATCTATGCGAAGCATGTGCTGAGGCTCAGGGCACTCGATCCGCTCGACGCCGATCCGGGTCCCGCCGAGCGCGGCATTTATATCCACAAGGCGCTCGACAGTTTCCTGCACGCCTTTCCGGCGGTCTTGCCGGCGGACGCGAAGGACCGCCTCATCGCGTTCGGGCGCGAGGCCTTCGGCGCAATGCTCGACCGTCCGTTCGTGCGCGCCTTCTGGTGGCCGCGCTTCGAGAAGATCGCCGAATGGTTCGTCGAGGAGGAACGCGCGCGCCGTGGCCGCATCGCCGCGAGCGTCGCCGAATGCAAGGGCCGCCTCGTGCTCCCCGCCAAGCGCGCGCCGTTCGAGCTCACCGCGCGGGCCGACCGGATCGATCGCCTGATGGACGGCGCCCTTGCGATCATCGACTTCAAGACCGGCGGACTCCCGCGCGGCCTCGATATCGCCGAGGGCTTCGCGCCGCAGCTTCCGCTCGAGGCGGCGATCGCCGAAGCGGGCGGGTTTGAGAACGTGCCGCCGGCCGAGGTCGCGGAGCTTGCGTTCTGGCAGCTCTCCGGCGGCGATCCCGCGGGAAAGATCACGCCCGTCGCCGATTTGCGCGGGCGCATCGACGAGGCAATCGACGGGCTCAACCGCCTCGTCGCCTGGTACGATGACGATCGCAATCCCTATCGCTCGCAACCGCGCCCGGAACGCGCGCCACGCTACAGCGACTACACACACCTTGCGCGGGTCAAGGAATGGTCGCTCGGCGGAGGCGGGAAATGAGCATCTCCCGCTCGGACGAGGCGCAACGCCGCGCGAGTGCGCGCGACACGTCGGTCTGGGTCGCGGCCTCGGCCGGGAGCGGCAAGACCAAGGTTCTGACCGATCGCGTGCTGAGCCTGCTTTTGGGCGGCGGCGAGGCATCGCGCATTCTCTGCCTCACCTTCACGCGCGCCGCCGCCGCCGAGATGGCGAATCGCCTCAACGAGCGCCTCAGCGCCTGGGCGACGCTGCCGGACGGCGAACTCGCGCAAGACCTGCAAATGCTCGTGCCGCAAGCGCCCGACGCGCGATTGCTGGCTCGCGCGCGCGCGCTCTTTGCCCGCGTGCTCGATGCGCCGGGTGGGATGAAGATCGAGACGATCCACGCCTTCTGCCAATCGCTCTTGCGGCGCTTTCCGCTCGAGGCCGGGATCGCGCCGCATTTCGAGGTGATGGGCGAGCGCGACGCCGCCGAGGCGCTGTTGGATGCGCGCAACCGGATGCTGGTCGAGGCGCGGCTCGGCGCCGACCGGGATCTGACCGATGCACTCAGGACAGTGACAGAGGTGGCGCGCGAAGACGCATTCGACGAGCTGATGAAGACGCTCGTCGACGAGCGCGCGCGCTTGCAACGCGCGCTGGGGCAACGGCTTGAATCCTTCCGCGTTGCACTTGCGCATCTCCTCGGCCTCGCGCCCGGCGAGACGCCCTCCGGCATTGTCGCTGCCGCGTGCGCCGACGGTGCCTTCGATGGGCCGGCGTTGCGCGCGGCGGCCGAGACGCTCGGCGCGAGCAAAAACATTACCGACACGCGCGCCGGCGCCGCGATCGCTGCGTGGCTGGCGGCGGCCGACCGGACCAGACGCTTCGATGACTATGTGGGGGTATTCTTCACGCAGAAGGGCCAACCGAAAAAAAGGCTCGCGACCAAGGCCGTCGCCGATACCGCGCCGCATGTGCTCGCCACGCTCGAAGCGGAAGGCTGCCGCATCGCCGCTGTGCTCGAGCGCCGCGGCGCGGCCGGTCTTCTGGTGGCGACGCAGGCCCTGGCCACGCTTGGCGACCGCATGCTCGCGCTCTATCGCCGCTACAAGGAAGCGCGCGCGCTGCTCGACTATGACGATCTGGTCTTGAAGGCGCGCGATCTTCTGTGTGGGCCGGGCGTGCCGCCCTGGGTGCTGTTCAAGCTCGATGGCGGCCTCGACCACATCCTCATCGACGAGGCGCAGGACACCAATCCCGAGCAATGGGAGGTGGTGGAGAAACTCGCCGACGAATTCTTCGTCGCCGGATCGGCGCGCGAGGCGAAGCGCACCGTCTTCGCGGTCGGCGACCCGAAGCAGTCGATCTTCAGCTTCCAGCGCGCCGATCCCTCGGCCTTCGCGCGCATGCACGATCATTTCGAGATGCGCGCGCGCGAGGCGCAGGAAAAATTCGAGCCCGTCGCGCTCGACGTGTCGTTCCGTTCGACCGAAGCGGTGCTCGCCACGGTCGATGCCGTGTTCGCGCCGCCCGAGATCCGCGAGGGCGTGTCGTCGGAGCCGATCCGGCACCGCGCGCACCGTACGGGCGCGGCCGGATTGGTCGAGTTGTGGCCGCCGGTCGCACCGCTCGAGCCGCCGCCCGGCGCGCCGTGGGAGCCGCCCACGCAGCAGCACCGCGCGCATGTCGCCGAGCTGCGCCTGGCGCAAGCGATCGCCGCCACGATCCACGGCTGGATCGCGCGGAGCGAAACTTTGCCGTCGCGCGACCGCCGGATCTCCCCCGGCGACGTGATGGTGCTGGTGCGGCGGCGCACGCGCTTCGTTCCGGCGCTGGTGCGCGCGCTCAAGGATTGCGGCATCGCCGTCGCCGGCGCCGACCGCATGCGCCTCGTCGAGCAGCTCGCGGTCGAGGACATGATGGCGCTGTTGCGCTTTCTGCTTCTGCCGGAGGACGATCTCACGCTCGCGACGGTGTTGAAGGGGCCGCTCGGCGGGTTCGACGAGGATCAACTCTACGCGCTCGCGGGAGCGCGCGGCGTGGACGTCAGGCTGTGGCCGGAGCTGCGCCGGCGCGCCGGCGAGAACGAGATTTTTGCGCGCGCCCACGCGCTCCTGGGCGATCTCCTCGGCCGTGCCGATTTCGCGCCGCCTTACGAGCTCATGGCCGAAATCCTGGGCGCGCGCGGCGGACGGCGCAAATTTCTCGCGCGGCTTGGGCCCGATGCGGCCGATCCGCTCGACGAATTGCTGGCTACGGCGCTCGCCTATGAGCGGCGGCATGGGCCCTCGCTCCAGGGGTTCCTGCAATGGCTCGAGGCCGGCGACATCGATGTGAAGCGCGATCTCGACCAGCGCGGGCGCGAGGAAGTGCGCGTCCTCACCGTGCATGGGGCGAAGGGGCTCGAGGCGCCGATCGTCTTCCTGCCCGACACGCTGCAGATGCCGGCAAAGCTGCCGCGCGTATTGTGGAGCGCCGAGGGGCTGCCGCTCTGGGCCGCGGATGACGAGTGCGCGGCGCCCGCTCATGACGCGGCGAAGGCGGCGGCGCAGCGCCTGCGCGCCGAGGAATATCGCCGCCTCCTCTATGTCGCGATGACGCGCGCCGCGGACCGCCTCTATGTGTGCGGCTGGGAGACCAAGAACGAACCGCCCGAGGGCAATTGGCACGCGCTGGTGAAGTCCGCGCTCGAGGGTATGCCGGGCGTCGAGCGCTTCCGTTTCGCGGCACCCATCGACGATGGCTGGGAGGGCGAAGGTTTGCGCCTCACCAATCCGCAAGAGGCGAAGCCCGAGGATGACGGTACGAAGGCGCAAGCGGCGCAGATCGTGACGCTGCCGGATTGGGCGAGGACGCTGCCGGCGCCCGAACCCGTTCCGCCGCGCCCGCTGGCGCCGTCGCGGCCCGAGGGTGCCGAGCCCGCGCCGCGCTCGCCGCTCGGGGCCGATCGCGGCGCCTCGTTTCGGCGCGGCCTCCTGCTGCACCGCCTGTTGCAGACGCTGCCGCTCGTCGAGCGCCCCGCGCGCGAGGCTGCCGCGCGCCGCTTCCTCGCGCGGCCCGTCCATGGCCTCGCCGCGGCCGAGCAGCAGGCGCTTCTGGCGGAGACGCTCGCTGTTCTCGAGCATCCGGATTTCGCGACGCTCTTCGCGCCCGATGCGCTCTCCGAGGTGCCGGTGACGGCGCTCGTCGGCGGGCGCGTGGTGGCAGGGCGGATCGACCGGCTCGTCGTGCGCGACGATGAAGTGCTGATCGTCGATTACAAGACGCTCCGCCCGGTGCCGCCGAGCGAGGCCGAGATCCCGCCGCTCTATGTCGAACAGCTCAAGGCATATCGCGCCGCGGTGGCGGAGGTCTATCCCGGCCGCGCCATCCGTTGCGCGCTGCTGTGGACCGATGGGCCGACGCTCACGGAGGTGCGCGTCCATTGACGCTTTCGCGCGCGCTTCCTAGATTCTGTTCCCGACATTTTGGAGACGTCCATGAGCAGCACAAAGGTCACCGATCAATCCTTCGAGACCGCCGTTCTGAAGGCGGAGGGGCCGGTGCTGGTCGATTTCTGGGCCGAGTGGTGCGGGCCTTGCAAGATGGTGGCGCCGTTCCTCGAAGACATCGCCACGAGCCATGCCGGCCGCGTAACGGTGGCGAAGCTCAACATCGACGAAAACCCGCAGACACCGATGAAATACAATGTGCACGGCATCCCGACCTTGATGCTGTTCAAGAACGGCCAGGTCGCCGCCACCAAGATCGGCGCGATGCCGAAGAGCAAGCTCGTCGAGTGGGTCGAATCGGTCCTCTGAGCTAACAATTCTCCGCCAATACCCGGCCCGCGAGGTAGAGCGAGCCGCAGATGAGCGCGCGTCCGCCCGGCGCTGCGGCGAGTGCGACGGCGCCCGCGAGGTCGGGCGCGGAGGAAGCCTCGACGCCGAGGCGCCGTGCCGCATCGGCAAGTTCCTCGGCCGAGCGCGCGTTGGGCTCGCCCGGAATTGCGACCGCGGCAAGCCGCGCGACGAAGGGGGCGAGCGGTTCCAGGAACCCCGCGGGATCGTGCGTATTCAGCATGCCGAAGACGAGGCTCAAGGGCCGCTCGCGCCAGTTTTCGGCAACTTGCGCGAGTGCCGCGCCGCCTGCCGGATTGTGCGCGCCGTCGAGCCAAAGTTCCGCATCGCGCGGCATGAGGGCGGCAAGCGGCCCGCGCGTCAGGTGCTGCAGGCGCGCGGGCCATTCGACATCGCGCATGCCGCGCGCCAGCGCCGCTTCCGGCACGGCAAAGCCGCCGAGCTGGTCGAGGCAGGCGATTGCGGTGCCCGCGTTCTGGTACTGGTGCGGCCCCAAGAGGCCCGGCGGTGGCAGCAACAGTTCGCGCCGCCCGCGATAGGAAAGCCCGTCCTTCGTCGCGCGCGCGATCCATTCCCGGCCGCTGCGCGCGAGCGGTGCGCGGACCTCCTGCGCCCGCGCTTCGAGCACCTC
Source organism: uncultured Alphaproteobacteria bacterium (assembly GCA_963729295.1). Lineage (GTDB taxonomy): Bacteria > Pseudomonadota > Alphaproteobacteria > ATCC43930 > CGMCC-115725 > DATJLY01. The sequence continues at coordinate 121,172 of CAVSNJ010000025.1, read as the reverse complement.
TGCGGCTGCCGGAACTTGCGCCGCCAGCACGGCGGGGATGCGCGGCTTCAGGATGCCGGCCTTCTCGAACGCGATCTTGGCGATCGTGTCGCCGAGGAAATGCTGGTGGTCGAGCGAGATCGGCGTGATCGCCGTCACCGCCGGATGCGCGATGACGTTGGTCGCATCGAACCTGCCGCCCAATCCGGTTTCGAGCAGCGCCACGTCGGCCTTCGTGCGCGCGAAGGCGAGGAAGGCGACGGCCGTCGTGATCTCGAAGAAGGTGATGGGCGCGCCGGCATTGACGCGCTCGCATTCCTCGAGCAGCGACAGCAGCGCTTCCTCGCCGATCAGGCTTCCCGGCCACCCGGATGCGTTCGTTGAAGCGGACGAGGTGCGGCGAGGTATAGACATGAACGCGATATCCTGCCGCCTCGAGAAACGCGCGCAGGAACGCCAAGGTCGAGCCCTTGCCGTTTGTGCCGGCGACATGCACGACCGGCGGAAGATGGTCCTGCGGATCGCCGAGCGCATGGAGCAGCCGCAGCACGCGGTCGAGCGAGAGGTCGATCAACCGCACATGCAGCGATTTAAGCCGCTCGAGAACGAGATCGCTCGTCACGTCTCCGCCGTCGCTGCCGCCTCGCGCCGCGTCAGAAGACCGAGGATGCGCGCGAGCGTTGCCGCCAAATCCTTCCGGGGCACGACGAGATCGACCATGCCGTGTTCGAGGAGATACTCGGCGCGCTGAAATCCTTCCGGCAGCTTTTCGCGGATCGTCTCCTCGATGACGCGCGCGCCGGCAAAGCCCACGACCGCGCCCGGCTCGGCCAAGGTCACGTCGCCCAACATGGCGAACGACGCCGACACGCCGCCCGTCGTCGGATCGGCGAGGATGACGATGTAGGGAAGCCCGCGCTCCCTCACCATCTCGACCGCGAGCGTCGTGCGCGGCATCTGCATGAGCGAGAGAATCCCCTCCTGCATGCGGGCACCGCCCGAGCTCGGCACGATGACGAGCGCGGCATCGCGCTCGACCGCGCGGCGCGCCGCCGTGACGATCGCCTCGCCGACCGCGACCCCCATCGAGCCGCCCAGAAACTCGAAATCGAACACCGCGACGACGGAAACTATGCCGCCGATCGTTCCCTCGGCCACGATTGCCGCATCGCGCCCGCGGCTTTTCGCCTGCGCCTCCTTGAGCCGATCGGAATAGCGTTTCCGGTCGCGGAATTTGAGCGGGTCTTGCACCGCCTTCGGCAGCGCGATATCGGCATGGACGCCGCCATCGAAGAGAAGCGCCAGGCGCTCCACCGGCGGCAGGCGCAGATGATGACCGCAACTGCTGCACACGTGGAGCGCCGCCTCGAGCTCGCGATGGAACAGCATCTGGCCGCAACCCGGGCATTTGTGCCACAGATTCTCGGGCACCTCGCGCTTTGCCACGACGGCGCGGATTTTCGGCAGGACGAAATTCGTGAGCCAATTCATGCGCGCGCTCGGGCTCCGCGCACGCCGTCGCTCAGGCTGCGCACGTCTTCGGCGACGCGCGCGACGACGTCGCCCCGGCCGAGCGTGGCCGCCACCGTCTCGACCAGCGCCGAGCCCACCACCGCGGCGTCGGCGACGCGCGCGACATCGGCCGCCTGCGCCGCGTTCTTGATGCCGAAGCCCACGGCGACGGGCAGCTTCGAATGGCGCTTCAACCGCGCGACCGCGGTGGCGACGCTTGCGATCGCCGCCGATTTCGTGCCGGTGATGCCGGTGATCGAGACATAGTAGATGAAGCCCGCCGTATGCTTCAGCACCGCGGGCAGGCGCGCGTCGTCGGTCGTCGGCGTGGCGAGGCGGATGAAGTCGAGCCCGCCTGCAAGCGCGGGAAGGCACAGCTCGTCGTCATGCTCGGGCGGCAGATCGACGACGATGAGTCCGTCGACGCCGGCCGCCTTGGCGTCAACCAAGAATCGCGGCACGCCATAGCGGTAGATCGGGTTGTAATAGCCCATGAGCACGATCGGCGTGGTGTCGTCCTTGGCGCGAAACGCGCGAACGATGGCGAGCGTCTTCGCAAGCGTCATGCCGGCGCGCAGCGCGCGCAGGCTCGCCGCCTGGATCGCCGGCCCGTCCGCCATCGGGTCGGAGAACGGCATGCCGACCTCGATGAGGTCGGCGCCCGCGCCGGGAAGCGCCGCCAGGATGCGCGCAAAAGTCTCGGCATCGGGATCGCCACAGGCCAGATACGTGACGAGGCCGGCGCGGCCCGCGCGCGCGAGATCGGCAAAGCGCATGGCGATGCGCGTCGCGCTCATGCCGATGTCCCCCGGGCGCGCGCCACCGTCTCCAGATCCTTGTCGCCGCGGCCGGAAAGATTGATGACCATGAGATGGTCGTGCGGCAGTTTCGGCGCGCGCACCATGGCGGCTGCCACCGCATGCGCGGATTCGAGCGCGGGAATGATGCCTTCGAGTTTCGTCAGCCGCTCGAACGCGTCGAGCGCCTCGTCGTCGGTGATGGCGACATATTCGACCCGCTTCAGATCGTGGAGCCACGCATGCTCCGGGCCGATGCCGGGATAATCGAGCCCGGCCGAGATCGAATGCGCATCGGCGATCTGTCCGTCCTCGGTCTGGAGGAGATAGGTGCGGTTGCCGTGCAGCACGCCCGGCTCGCCGCCATTCAAGGACGCCGCGTGCTTGCCGGTCGCGATGCCGTGGCCCGCGGCCTCGGCGCCGATCATGGCGACGCCCGCATCGTCGAGGAAGGGATGGAAGAGCCCGATCGCGTTCGAGCCGCCACCGACGCAGGCGACGAGCGAATCCGGCAAGCGCCCTTCCTGCTTCTGCATCTGCGCGCGCACCTCCTCGCCGATGACGCATTGAAAATCGCGCACCATTGCCGGATAGGGATGCGGGCCCGCGACCGTGCCGATGAGGTAGTACGTGTCCTCGACATTGCCGACCCAATCGCGCAGCGCCTCGTTCATCGCGTCTTTGAGCGTCGCGGTGCCCGACGTGACCGGACGGACCTCGGCGCCGAGCATCTTCATGCGGAAGACGTTGGGTTTCTGGCGTTCGATGTCGGTGGCACCCATGTAGACGACGCACGGCAAGTCGAAGAGCGCGCACACGGTTGCGGTGGCGACGCCGTGCATGCCGGCGCCGGTCTCGGCGATAATGCGGCGCTTGCCCATGCGGCGCGCGAGCAGAATCTGGCCCACCGTGTTGTTCACCTTGTGCGCGCCGGTGTGGTTCAGATCCTCGCGCTTCAGATAAATCTTCGCGCCGCCGCATGTGCGCGTGAGGCGCTCGGCGAAATAGAGCGGGCTCGGCCGGCCGACATAATGTTCGAGATAGCGCCCCATCTCGCGCGCGAATTCGGGATCGCGCCGCGCCTCGTCATAGGCGCGCTCGACCGCCAGCACGAGCGGCATCAGCGTCTCGGCGACGAAGCGGCCGCCGAAGGCGCCGAACATGCCGCGCTCGTCGGGGCCGCGGCGAAAGGTGTTGGGTGTCGCCATCGCCGGTGTTCTAGCGCACCCGCGCGTGCGGCTCAAAGCGCAGCTAGGTGCGGCATCGCCTCGGCAGCGAAGTGGCGCATGGCGCGCTCGGCCACATCGACCGGCATGGTCGAGGGCACGATATGAAGCGACGCGCTTTCGAGCCCGCCCACGTCGTTTGCATAGGCGCGCGCCATGTTGATCACGTCCTTGGCCGTGCCGACGAGGCCCACGCCTTTCGCGATCTGGTCCTCGAACGTTTCCTGGCTCACCTGCGCGATCATGCGGTCGTAGCCGGGATAATCCTTGGTGCTGGCACCTTGCGCCCAGCCGATGGCCGCGGCGGCAAGGCCTTGGAGGTGGCCGTTCGTCGGCTCGCGCGCGACCTCGTACGCCTCCGCGCGCGACGGCAGGCAGCACATGATGAAATTGCTCATGACGGTGCCGCGGCCCTTGTGGCCGCCGGCGCGCCAGGCATCGCGATAGATCCCGATCAGCTCGCGCATGCGTTTGGGTTCGAGCGGAATGGTCATGATGCTGTAGCCGGCGCGGCCCGACGCGGCAAAGGTCTCGGGCGTGCCGGTCGCCGCAACCCAGATCGGCGGATGCGGCTTCTGGGTCGGGCGCGGATAGGAGGTGAGATCGCGGAAGGAATGAAATTCACCCCTTGCCGTGACGTTTTCCTCGGCCAGCAAGAGCCTCACCTGCGCCAGCCCTTCATCGAAGCGCCGCCGGCTTTCATCGAGGCTGATGCCGAAGCGCTCGAATTCGTGCGGCAGGAACGCGCGCGCGAAGCCGGCATCGAGCCGCCCGCCCGAAAGTCCGTCGAGCATCGCGAGCTCGCCCGCGAGCTTCAGCGGATTGTTGAATGCCGGCAGCACCGCGCCGGTGACGAGCCGCGCGCGCTTCGTGTGCTGCGCCGCTGCGGCCAGAAACACGATGGGATTGGGGCTATAGCCGCCATAGGGCGTGAAGTAATGCTCGACCTGGCGGATATGCGTGTAGCCGAGCTCGTCGGCCAGCGAGATGAGATGCATCGCCTCGCGAAAATACTGCGTGGCCGGTTTCTGCTCCGGGCTGACGCAGGGAAAGAAATTGAGGCCGAATTGCATGGTCTCCCTCAGAGCGATTTGGCGCGGGCGAGGAAGAGGCGGATCTTCGCCGGGTCCTTGACGCCCGGCGCGGATTCGACGCCGGATGACACATCGAGCGCCGGCGCGCGCGTCACGCTCGCGGCCTCGGCGAGATTGTCGGGGTCGAGCCCGCCCGACAGCATCCACGGTACGGGCCAGCGCCGTCCGCTGAGGATGCGCCAGTCGAAGGACCGCGCATTGCCGCCCGGAAGCGCGCCGTCATCCTTCGGCGGCTTCGCGTCGAACATGAGCCAATCGACGATTCCGAGATAGCGCTTGGCCGCGTCGGGATCGCTGTCGCTCGCGACCGGAATCGCCTTCATGACGCGCACGCGAAAGCGGTCCCTGATCGCCTGGACGCGCTCCGGCGTCTCCTTGCCGTGCAGTTGCAGCATCTCGAGCGGCGCCTTGTCGAGCAGGCGCGCGAGGAAATCGTCGCTGGCGTCGACCGTGACGGCGACCCGCACGATCCCGGCGGGAACGCTCCGCGCCAATTCGGCCGCGCGCTCGATCGTAAGATTGCGCGGGCTCGGCGGATAGAACACGAAGCCCACGAAGCTTGCGCCGCCGGCGATGGCGGCGGCGAGCGATTGCGGCTCGCTGAGGCCGCAGATTTTCACCTCGACGCTCATCGCAGATCAGCGGCGATCGCGCGCGCGGCGGCGGCGGGATCGGAGGCTCCGGTGATCGGCCGGCCGATGACGAGATAGTCGGCCCCCGCTTCGAGCGCCTCGCGCGGCGTCATCACGCGCTTCTGGTCGCCGGCGGCGGTGCCCGCCGGGCGAATTCCCGGCACGACGAGCAGGAAATCCTCGCCGCACGCCGCGCGCAAGGATGAAACCTCGTGCGGCGAGCACACGACCCCGTCGAGACCGCTGTCGCGCGCCAGAAGCGCCAGGCGCAACGCCTGGTCGGCGACGGGGCCGATCTGGCCCACGCGCGCAAGATCGGCCTCATCGAGGCTCGTCAGCACGGTGACGCCCAGGACTTTCGCCCGGCGCCGCCCGGCCGCCGCCTCGTTCGCGGCCGTGGCCGCGGCGCGCATCATCGCTGCTCCTCCGCCCGCGTGCACCGTCAGCAGGAGCGGCTCGAGGCCGGCCGCCGCGCGCACCGCGCTTGCCACCGTGTTTGGAATGTCGTGCAGCTTCAGGTCGAGGAAGAGCGGCGTGCCGGACGAAATCTCCTGCACCGCCCTCGGCCCGTTCGCGGCAAAGAATTCGAGGCCGAGCTTGATGCCGCCCGCAACGCCCGCCACCGCGGCGGCAAGCGCGCGCGCCGCGCCCATGTCGGGCGTATCGATTGCGACGAGCAGGGGATTGCGCGCGCTCATCGCTCAGCGCCGCTCATCGGTGCGCACGAGGCTGGCGGAGGCGGGGCGCTGCGGCTGCGGCGGTGCGAGGTTCGCCTGGGTCGCGGCCAGCTCGCGCTCCAAGGCGGCGATGCGCCGCATGCGCTCGCGCGCCAGGCGCCGCGTGCGCCCGGCGGTGAGCCACGCCACCAGCTCGCCGAAGAGGAACCCCACGGCGATGGCCAGCAGCACGACGAGATAGAGCGGCGCGTCCAGCGCGTCCGGCAGCGGCCACAGCGCCACCGACACGTGCTCGCGGTTCGAGACGGCGAAGAGCGCGGCGACGAGCGCCGCCGGCGCCGTGACGATCCAGTGGACGGGCCTCACCGCGCCTCCAACGAACTCACGCTTCCTCGTTGAGCCGCTCGCGGAGCTGCTTGCCGGTCTTGAAGAAGGGAATGTGCTTCTCGCCGACGCTGACCGTGTCGCCGGTGCGCGGATTGCGGCCCTGGCGCGCCTCGCGCCGCTTCACCGAGAAGGCGCCGAAGCCGCGCAATTCAACCCTGTCGCCGCGCGACAGCGCCGCCGTGATCTCGTCGAAGACGGTGCTGACGATGCGCTCGACGTCGCGCTGATAAAGATGCGGGTTACGTTCGGCCAGGCGCTGAATAAGCTCGGACTTGGTCATGCGACGCCTCTTCCGGGCTTCGGCAGGGGCAGCCTGCCAAACCCCGCAACGCGCGTCAACAGCTTGTTCCGGCGACTATTTTTCGTCCTTTTCCGGGCGTTCCGGCTTGTCGGTGCGAGCGCGGATCGCAGCGCCCAGTATGTCGCCCAGGCTCGCGCCCGAATCCTGCGAGCCGAACTCGGCCATGGCGCGCTTTTCCTCGTCGAGCTCGCGCGCCTTGATCGAGAGCGAGGCGCGCCGCGTGGCGCGGTCGAGCTGCGTGATCTTGGCGTCGACCTTCTCGCCCACGGCGAAGCGGTCGGGGCGCTGCTCGCCGCGGTCGCGCGACAGCTCGGTCTTGCGGATGAAACCGGGCAAGCCGCTCGACAGCGTCACCTCGACGCCGCCCTCGGTGATCGCCGACACGGTGCAGGTGACGACGTCGCCCTTCTTGACGGCGGCGAGGCTCGACTCGAGCGGATCGGATTCGAGCTGCTTGATGCCGAGGCTGATGCGCTCCTTCTCGATGTCGATGTCGAGCACGCGCACGCGCGTCATGTCGCCCTTCTTGTATTTCTGCATCGCCTGCTCGCCCGGCTGCTGCCAGTCGATGTCGGAGAGATGCACCATCCCGTCGATGTCGCCCGGGAGCCCGATGAACAGGCCGAACTCGGTGATGTTGCGCACCTCGCCCTCGAGCTCGGTGCCGATCGGGCATTTCTCGGCGAACGCCTCCCACGGGTTTTGCATCGTCTGCTTCAGGCCGAGGCTGATGCGGCGCTTCGTCGGATCGACGTCGAGCACCATCACCTCGACCTCCTGGCTCGTCGAGACGATCTTGCCGGGGTGCACGTTCTTCTTGGTCCAGCTCATCTCGGACACGTGCACGAGGCCCTCGACGCCGGGCTCGAGCTCGACGAAGGCGCCATAGTCGGTGATGTTGGTGACACGGCCCTTGAAGCGCGCGGCCGCCGGATATTTGAGCTCGACGCCTTCCCACGGATCGGCCTCGAGCTGTTTCATGCCGAGCGAGATGCGCTGCGTCTCGGGATTGAAGCGGATCACCTGGACCTTGACGGTCTGGCCGATATGAAGCGCTTCGGACGGATGGTTGATGCGGCGCCAGGCGATATCGGTGACGTGCAGGAGTCCGTCGACGCCGCCCAAATCGACGAACGCGCCGTAATCGGTGATGTTCTTGACGACGCCCGAGAGGATCTGCCCTTCCTTCAGCGAGGCGACCAGCTCCGAGCGCGCCTCGGCGCGGCTCTCTTCGAGGACGGCGCGGCGCGAGACGACGATGTTGCCGCGCGAGCGGTCCATCTTGAGGATCTGGAACGGTTGCGGAGATCCGAGAAGCGGCGTGATGTCGCGCACCGGCCGGATATCCACCTGGCTGCCCGGCAGGAACGCCACGGCACCGCTCAAATCGACGGTGAAGCCGCCTTTGACCCGGCCGAAGATCGTGCCGGTGACGCGCTCGTTCGACTGGAAATTCTTTTCGAGCTGCGCCCAGGCTTCCTCGCGCCGCGCCTTCTCGCGCGAGATCTGCGCCTCGCCGTTCTTGTCCTCCATGCGCTCGAGATAGACCTCGACCACATCGCCGGCCTTGATCTCGGTCGCCTTGCCGGGGGGCGAGAATTCCTTCAAGGGCACGCGGCCCTCGGATTTCAGTCCGACATCGATCAGCACCATGTCGTTCTCGATTGCGATCACGGTGCCCTTGATCACGGTGCCTTCGAGGCCGGCACTGGCGCCCAAGGATTCATCGAGCAGCGCGGCGAAGCTCTCCTTGCCGGGCGCGGTGGCGGTTTCGGTTGCGACGGCCATCAATACTCCACTCCCCTCGTTTCTCGTCGCGCCGCCGGGGACAAGCGGCAGCGAACGGCCGCCGCAGAAGAAGGGCGCGGGCGGCGGAGACCCTTTCGTCCGGCAGGCGGCGCTTGGCGGCCCTAGCGGGCGCCGAGCTTCTGCGCGATGAACTCGACTGCCGCCGTGAACGCGGCGTCGGCGTCGAGCGCGGTCGTGTCGAGGGCGAGAGCGTCGGCGGCCCGTTCCAGGGGCGCCGTCGCGCGCCCGCTGTCGCGCGCGTCGCGTAATTTCATGTCCTGCAAGACGCGGCCGTATATAGTCCCCGAGTCGCCGCCCTGCAACTCCCTCGATCGGCGCGCGGCCCTTGCCTCGAGCGAGGCGGTCACGAAGAGCTTGGCGTCGGCCTCGGGGCAGACCACCGTGCCGATGTCGCGGCCGTCGAGCACGGCGCCCTTGGCGCCGTCGGGCGGGCGCCGGGCGAAGTCGCGCTGAAGCTCCAGAAGCACCGCCCGCACCGCCGGGATCGCCGCCACGACCGAGGCCGCCTCGCCGACCGCCTCCTCGCGCAGCCGCGGGTCGTTCACGTCCTCGAGCCGCACCGCGCGCGCGGCCGCTTCCGCGACCCCGGGATCGCTCGGGTTGCCGTGCCGCAAGGCCCGCAAGGCCGTGGCGCGATAGAGCGACCCGGTGTCGAGATATGCCAAGCCGTAATGCTGCGCCAGGCGTTTGGCGAGCGTGCCCTTGCCCGCCGCCGCCGGCCCATCGACGGCGATGATCAAGCCCGCTCCTCGGCGATCGCGGCGCCGAGCCCGTTCATGAGATCGGCAAAGCCCGGGAAGCTCGTGGCAATGGTCGCGCCGTCATCGATCCGCACGGGTTTTGCCACGGCCATGCCGAGGACCAGAAAAGCCATGGCGATGCGGTGGTCGAGCCGGGTCGCGATCGCGCCGCCGCCGGCGGGCGGACCCTTGCCCATGACCGCCAGCGTGTCGCCCGCGACCGTCACGGACGCGCCGCACGCGGCGAGCCCCTGGGCGATGGCGGCGAGGCGATCGCTTTCCTTGACGCGCAGCTCGGCGAGCCCGTGCATCACCGTCTGCCCTTCGGCAAAGGCGGCCGCGACGGCGAGGATCGGGTATTCGTCGATCATCGAGGGCGCCCGCTCCGCCGGCACGACCACGCCCTTGAGGCGGCTCGCGCGGACGACGAGATCTGCGATCGGCTCGCCGCCTGCGACGCGCTCGTCGGCACAGGCGATGTCGGCGCCCATCTCGCGCAAGGTCGTGTAGAGCCCGGCGCGCAGCGGATTGAGGCCCACCCCTTCGATGGTGATCTCCGATCCGCCGACGATGAGCGCCGCAACCGTCAGGAACGCCGCCGCCGAGGGATCGCCCGGCACGACGAGATCGGCGCCCGAAAGCTCGGGCTGCCCGGTAAGGCGGATGCGCCGGCCACCATCGTTCAATGGCTCGACCAGCACGCTCGCGCCGAAGTGGCGCAAGAGGCGCTCGCTGTGATCGCGCGTTGGCAGCCGTCTCCTCGACGACCGTCTCGCCCGGCGCGTTGAGCCCGGCGAGCAGCACCGCGGATTTGACCTGGGCCGACGGAACCGGGGTGCGATAGCTCACCGGCATCGGCTGCTGCGCGCCGACCACGGCCAAGGGCAAGCGGCCGCCGTCGCGCCCGACGAAGCGCGCGCCGAACTCCGCCATGGGCTCGGCGATCCGGCCCATCGGCCGCTTTCGGAGGCTCGCGTCGCCGGTGAAGACGCTGGTGAAGGGGTGGGTCGCCACGGCCCCCATCAGAAGCCGCGCACCGGTGCCGGAATTGCCGAGATCGAGCACGTCGTCGGGCTCCGACAGGCCGCCGACGCCCACTCCCTTGACGGTCCAAACGCCGTCGCCATCGCGTTCGACCCCGGCGCCCATCGCGGCCAATGCCGCGGCCGTGCGCAGCACGTCGTCGCCTTCGAGGAGCCCCGTGACACGCGTACGCCCGACCGCAAGCGCGCCCAGGATGAGGGCGCGGTGCGAGATCGACTTGTCGCCGGGCACGCGGCAGCGCCCCGCGAGCGCGCGCGCGGCGGTGGAGATGAGCGGCGTCGCTTTGGAATGGGCCATGCGAGCGCCACTTCTAGCACGCGAGGGAGGCCCGCAAAAGTCGTGGCGCCTTCGCTGAATTAGCTTTTGACAGGGCAGGGCTTCCGTGGCAAACGGCCCGCTGCCTGCTCCCGTGGAGGCGGACATGGTGAAGTCGGACTGGGGAACCAAGCGCACGTGCCCGAATTGCGGCGCGCGCTACTACGATCTCAATCACGACCCGATTGTCTGTCCCAAATGCGGCAGCGCCTTCGATCCCGAGGCGCTGTTGAAGACGCGGCGCACGCGCGTTCCGGCCCCGGTCGAGGAAGTCGCCGAGCCGGTCGCCGAAGAGGAGATCGAGACCGAGATCGAAGCCGAGACGCCCGAGCCGGGCGAGGGAGAAGAAGAAACCGAAGGCACGCCGGCCGAGGGCGAGGAGGAGGAAGAAGAAGAGGAAGAAGAGGTGATCGAGGACGCGTCCGAGCTCGGCGAGGATCAGGACGACATGGCCGAAGTGATCGAGAACGTCGAGGACGAGGAAGAGCGCTGAGGCTTTCGCACGGCGCGGCGTCCGCGCTAAAATGACGGCGCCGCCCGCGGGCGGCGCTCTCTGGGGTCATAGCTCAGTTGGGAGAGCGCTACAATGGCATTGTAGAGGTCCGGGGTTCGACTCCCCGTGGCTCCACCAATCGACCGGGGGCCTGACCGGACAGCGGTCGGGCCCCTTGCTTTTTCGCGAGGATGGGATGGTGGACGAAGAGGCCTGGCCGAGCCTGCCGCTCGAAGACTGGCGCGAGACTTATGCGACCCTACACATGTGGACGCAGATCGTCGGCAAGACGCGCCTCGCCGCGGCGCCGATCGAGAACCATTGGTGGCAGGTGACGCTCTACGTGACGCCGTGCGGCCTCACGACCGGGGCAATGCCGCATCGCGGCGGCACGTTCGCGGTCGCGTTCGATTTCGTCGCCCACCGGCTTGCGATCGAAACGAGCGACGGAGTATCGCGCACCATTCCCTTGGCGCCCAAAACGGTCGCCGATTTCTATGCCGAGTATCGGAGCGCGCTCGGCGCGCTCGGCATCGAGCTCGCGATCGTGCCGCGCCCGGTCGAGGTCGAGACGTCCATTCCCTTTGCCGAGGATCGCGCGCACCGATCCTACGACGCCGACGCCGTGCGTCGGTACTGGCGCATCCTGTCGCGGGCGGACCGCGTGCTGAAGCGGTTTCGCGGCCGCTTCCTCGGCAAAGCGAGCCCGGTCCATTTCTTCTGGGGCAGCTTCGATCTGGCGACGACGCGCTTTTCCGGGCGCCGCGCGCCGCGCCATCCCGGCGGCGCGCCCAACACGCCCGACGCCGTGATGGTCGAAGCCTACTCGCACGAGTGCAGCAGTTGCGGCTTTTGGCCGGGCGGCGGTCCGATCACCGAGCCCGCTTTCTACGCCTATGCCTATCCTGAGCCGGCCGGCTATGCCGAGCGCGCGGTGCGCCCGGCCGCGGCGCGCTATGACGCGGCGGCGCGCGAATTCATCCTGCCTTACGCGGCGGTTCGGCGATCGCCCACACCCGAAGAGGACGTGCTTGCGTTCCTGCAATCGACATATGAAGCAGCCGCCGATCTCGGCACATGGGATCGCGCCGCGCTCGACCGGCCGGCGGCGGACTGGGGACGCGGCTGACGCGCGTGCCTCACGCGCGCCTTTGCCCCATGGCCATGGCCATGAACGAAACGAGATAGAAGAGCGCGCCGAGCCGCGGCACGTCGAGCTGGCAATCGAAGAGGGCGCTCGCGAGCGCCGCGGCGAGCGCGGCGGCGAAGGCGGGCGCCATCGCCTCGCCGGCGCGGATGCCGCGTCCCGCGCCATCAAGGCCCGCGACCGCGACGAGCAGCAGCGCTGCCATGCCGAGCACGCCGCCCTCGAAAAACGTCATGAGGTACTGGTTCTCGATGCGCCAGACCGTGTGGTAGTCGTCGGTAACGAACCAGCGCGCAAGACCTTCCGCAAAATTGCCGTTGACCACATACGCGCGCCCGTCGCGATCGCTGAGCGAGATATCGGCGAGCGCGGCGTGCGTCCCCGGATCGAGCAGGTTGAAGGAAAGCTCGAGCGGCCGGTGCAGTACGCCAAGCCGCAGGATATGCAGCATGCCCATCGTCGGGATCGTGCCCTCGAAATGCCGCCACGTGCCGTCCGCGGGAGCCTCGACATCGATGTCGACGCAGTTCGACGAATAAAGCAGCAGCTTCTCGCATAACTCCGCCTCGATCGTGCCGCCGTCGGGCGAGCGCAGCGAAAACGCGATGCGGTAGATGCGGTCGGGCGCGAGCGAGACTTTCTGGCCGAGATAGAGCGGCAGGCCCGCCTCCATCGCGAGCACGCGCCGCGCGCCGTCGTCGCGCAGCGCGAAATTCCCGGCGCGCTGGTCGGGCGGTTCTGTCGCGCGCAGGAGCCGCGCATAGGTGCCGCTGCCGCTGCCCAAGAGCGCCGCCGCGATGCCGGGGCGGCGCGCGGCGAGACCCCTGCCCCACAAAGTCTCGCGCCACGCCAGATCGGGCACGAGCTGCGCCAAGCGTTCCTCCATGGCGCGCGTATCGGCCGCGGCGAGCACTATGACGCCGAGGCCCACGGCGAGCAGCGCGGACGGCAGCGCCAAGGTCAATGACGGCGCGCCCTTGCGGCTGAGCGCGAGCCAGCCGAGCGCCAGCACCGCGCTGGCGACGACCGCGCTGCCATAAGCGGCGCGCGCGAAGGTCACGACGAGCGCATAGATCCCGACGACGGCAATCCCGGTCGCGGCGATACGGGCCGAGCCGCGGCGCGTCGCGATCGCAAACGCGAACGGCAGCGCCATCGCCACGTAGGCGCCGACATAGCCGCCGCCCAGATGCATGCTCGAGAAGCTCGCGACGATGCGATAGGCATCGTCGAAATTGAGGATGCCGGTGAAGACCGCGCGCTCGGCGACCGCCGCAATCCCGACGAGCGCGAGCCCGGCCGTCATGCCGGTCGCGAAAAGGCGCGGCGCGTCGGCGCGTTCCGCCATGGCGCGCCGCAGAAACGGCAGCAGCAGAAGCGCCAACGCCAACCCCTTGGCGATGTGGAGCGCGTTTTGTGGCTCGAGCTCGAGCACGTCGGAGCCGCCCGGCACGCCCGGCACCAGGAGCCCGCGGACTGCGCCGACGACGGCGGCGAGAACGGCGAGCGCCACCGCAGCACCCATCGTGCCGCGGAGCGCGAAATCCGCACGGCGCGGCGGCGCGCGCAGCGCGAGCACGGCGATCGTGACGAGCGCCACAAAATCCGGCTCCTCGATCGCGGTCCAGCCGGTCCACGGCGCGAGATCGAACGACGGCAGCGCCGCCGGCAGGACGACGAGCCACACCTGCGGATGGCGCCACAGCGCCACGCCATAGAGCAGCAAAGCGGCCGCAAGGAGCGCCGGCACCAGCGGATATCCCAACACGCCGATGACGACGAGGCCGAGCGCGGCCGCCGCAACCGTGACGCGTAGAAGCCGCGCCGCGCGGCCGGAGGAGCGCGACCGAGTTTCGGGAAGACTGGGTTCGGCCGAACGGCGCATGCTCCGGCCCCTTCTATCGCGCGGGTAGAAGACCCGGCAAGCGAGCAAAAGGGCGGCGCTCATCATGAGAGCCCAACTCGGCGCAGCGTTCTCTCGCGGGATCGCCGCGTTCGCGTGCAATCGAGCTTGTGCGTCCGTGACTTCTTTGTGGCCCCGGGGCGCTCGCGCGGTAGGCGGTGTTCTCCGCTCGAGATGTGCCGGGAGGTTGGGCATGGATACGGAACAAGCGCCGATGCGCGGGCCTGGCAACGGCGCCGCGCGCGCAGATGAAGGCCTCGCCATGCCCGATACGCCCGAGCCCGAACCGAACGGCAAGGAAGCGGTCCGCGACGTGCTCGAGCCGCTCGTGGCGCTCGATTTCGCGGTCCATGTCGGCATGCGCTATCACGCCAAGCGCCGCGCCTGGTTCGATTGGCTGCATCGCGTCGCCATGGTGATCGCGGCCTTGGGCTCGAGCGCGGCGGTGGCGGCGCTCTATGGCGGGCTGATCGGCGCTGCCGAAGGGCTCGTCACCGCGGTCGCGATCGCGGCGGCGTGCGAATTGGCCTTCGGCTTTGCCGAGCGCGGACGCAGCGCCGATTCGCTCTATCGCCGCTATACCGATCTCGCGGGCGCCATCGCCGAGGCGAGATCGGTCGATTCCGACCTGCTGCGGCTCTGGGAAAAGCGCCGGCTTCTGATCCGCGCCGATTGCGAGGAGCGGCTCTTGGTGCTGCATCGCATCTGCTACAACCTCGAGGCCGAGACGCGCGGCTACGATGCCGAGGCGCTCTACCGCGTGCAGCCGTGGCAGCGGCTTTTCGCGCATGTCGTGTCGCTGCCGCCCTTCCATCCGGCGCGGCGCGAGGGCTGATCCGCCGCCGCCATGGACAAACCGGGCCCGAACGCGACATGCTTCGGGCTCGTTTCGTTCGGGAGGAGACATGGCGCACAAACGCAGCTTCGTGAAACGCGACCAGGCCCAGACGCGGGCCTATTCGCCGGCCGTCATCACCGAGGGCGGCCGCGTCATATGGCTCGCCGGGCAGACCGGCGGCGAGGATGCGAACGGCCGTTCGCTCAACGGCGATTTCGATGGCCAGTCGCGCGAGACGTTTCGCCGCCTTGGCAAGGTGCTCGAGGAAGCGGGCGGCACGTTGAAGGACATGGTCACGATGACCGTGTTCATCACCGACGCGCGCTACGGCACGCGCCTCACAGAAATCAGGCGTGAGATTTTCGGCGACAATTTCGCGGCGAGCGCCCTCATCACCGTGACCGGGCTCGCCCGGCCCGAGCTCCTGATCGAGATCCAGGGCATCGCCGTCGTCGGCTAGCTGCGCTTGCTCGATCTCGGCCGGACATTCCTCGCTAGCGCCGAGCGCAGTCCCGGCGCCGAAGCGATCGTCGATGGCGCGCGCCGCCTCGATTATCGCGCGTGGGCGTGCGAGGTCGGCGCGCTCGCACGCGGGCTCGTGCGGCTCGGGCTCGTGCGCGGCGACCGGCTCGTCATCGTGCTGCAAAACCGGATCGAGATGGCGCATCTCCATTGGGCCTGCCAGATGGCGGGGATCGTCGCGACGCCGCTCAACTGGCGCGCCAAGGCGGATGAGGTCGATTTCTGCCTCGCCGACGCCGAGGCGAAGGCGGTCGTGTTCGAGCCCGTCTCGGCCGATTCTGTCGAGGGCGCGCGCGCGTCCGCCAAACTGCCGCGGATCGGTGTCGGCGGCGCGATCGGCACGACCGCGTTCGAGGAGCTTCTGGCCGATGCCGCCGATCCGGCGCCCGCCGCTGGTCCCGAAGATTTCTCGCTCATGCTCTACACGTCCGGCACGACCGGGCGGCCCAAGGGCGTGCCGCGCCGCCACCGCGCCGAGCGCGCGGCGGCCATGGCGCATGTCGCGCAGAACCTCTACGCACGCGGGGAGCGCACGCTCGGCGTCATGCCGCTCTATCACACCATGGGCGTGCGCTCGCTCCTCGCGATGGCGCTCGTCGATGGCTGCTTCATCGCCGAGCGCCGCTTCGAGCCGGCCGAAGCGCTGCGCCTCATCGAGCGCGAGCGCGTGAGCACGCTCTATCTCGTGCCGACGCTCTACCACGATCTGCTGGCGACGGACGGGTTCGCGCGCGCCGATCTTTCCCGGTGCCGCAAACTGGGCTTTGCCGGCGCCGCCATGCCGGACGGGCTCTTGAAGCGCGTCGTCGACGGGTTTCGGCCCGAGCTCTTCGTCAACCATTACGGCTCGTCCGAGATCTATACCTTCACGATCGAGCAGAACGCCGCGCAAAAACCGGGCTCGGCGGGTAGGGCCGGCCTCAACGAGCGCATCCGCGTGGTGCGGCTCGACGCCGACGGTCCGGAGCGGCGCTGCGCGCCGGGCGAGGAAGGACAGATCGTCTGCGAGCTTGCGAGCGACGAGGCGTTCGAAGGCTATTGGCGCCGGCCCGACGCCGATGCGCGCGCGCTGCGGCACGGCTGGTATTTCACCGGCGACACCGGCTATTTCGATCGCGACGGCGATCTCTTCGTCACCGGCCGCGTCGACGACATGATCATCACCGGCGGCGAGAACGTCTCGCCCGGCGAGATCGAAAGCGTGCTGTCGCTGCACGCTTGCGTCGCCGAGGTCGCGGTCGCAGGGCTCGCCGACGAGCGGCTCGGCCAGAAGGTGACCGCTTTCGTCAAGCGCCGCGGACCGGTCGGCGAGACGGATCTCGACGCGCATTGCCGCCGATCCTCGCTCGCCGATTTCAAGCGTCCGCGCGCCTACGTCTTCGTCGCCGAGATTCCGAAATCGCCCGTCGGCAAGATCCTGCGCCGCCTGCTTGTGTCGGGCGCCTTCGAGCGCGAACGCGAGGCTCCGCCATGATTCCTTATTTCGTCGCAAATTCCGACGCGCTGGCATCGCCCGACGGGTTCCGCGTGCTCTGGGACGAGACCGAGGCGCGCGCCGACATCGTGCTCGACCGGCCGCCGCTGAACGTCGTCTCGATGCCGGAGCGCTCGCAGCTTGCGGCGGCCTTCGCGGTACTCGACCGCGATGCGCGCGTGCGCATCATCGTGCTGCGCGGCGAGGGCAGGAATTTTTCGAGCGGCGGCAATATCGCGGGCTTCCTCGAGGCATCGCCCGAAGCCGTCTCGCATCTCGCCGACAACGTCGCCGCACCCGAGCGCTGCGGCAAGCCGGTGATCGCGGCCATTCGCGGCTATTGTTTCGGCGTTGGGTTCGAGCTGGCGCTCGCCTGCGATTTCCGCATTGCATCGGCAAGCGCGGAGTTCGCGCTGCCCGAGATGCGGCTCGGCATGATTCCGGGATCGGGCGGGTCGGCGCGGCTTCTCAACATGATCGGCATCGCGCGCACCAAGGAGATCGCGATGCTGGGCCGCCGCATCGCAGCATCCCAGGCGCTCGAATGGGGTGTCATCACCGCCTGCGTTGCCGACGATGCGCTCGATCAGGCGGTCGCTGGCCTCGTGGCGGAGCTGTGCGGCTTCTCGCCGCTTGCGCAACGGACGCTGAAGCGCGTCCTCAACGAGGGGCAGAACATGCCGTTGGCGAGCGCGATCGAGCTCGAAGGCCAAGCTTACGGCCGCCTCAGATCGTCCGCCGATTTCAGGGAAGGCGTCGCCGCGTTCCAGGAAAAACGGAAGCCCAATTTTCGCGGCGAATGAGCGGCGGCTGCGCGGCCGATCGGTCGGATTTCGCGCAAATTTGAAATACTCAAACGCGAGCAATCCTTAACAGGCACTTCACTTGCGCAGGGCTATCTATTCCCGCGGTCCGACCAACTCATGGAGCACTTCATGACTCGTTTCATTCGTTATCTGCTGCGGGACGAGAGTGGCGCGACGGCGATCGAGTACGGCTTGATCGCGGCGCTGATCTCGGTTGCCATCATCTCTGCCGTCACGCTTGTCGGCAGCAATCTGACCTCGACGTTCAACAGCGTTGCCAGCGCGCTCTAAGACGCGCTCGTTCTTTCTCGGTGATGGATCAGGGCGCGCCGCCCTTCTGCGCGAGGGCGGCGGCTTTGATTTTTTTTGGGCCTAGCTCGCGCTCCGCGCCGGGGTGAACATCGGCACGGGCGGCCCGCCCTCGCTCGGCTTCCATACGAGCGTCACGCGCTGGCCCACGGCAAGCGCATCGAAATCGCAATCGACCATGTTCGTCATCATCGTAACGCCCTCGTCGAGCGTGACATAGGCGATCGCGTAGGGCACCGGCGCGCGCCGCATGAAGCTGAAGGAATAGATCTCGCCGGTGCCGCGCGCTTCGATCCATTCGGTCGTGCCGAGGCAGAAGGGACAGAGCGCGCGCGGGTAGTAATGCGCCTCGCCGCATGACGCAGCGCTTCAGCATGAGCTCGCCGCGCGCCGAGCCCAGAAGAATTGGCGTCTCGGGATCGGGCTTTGGCGCCGGAATGGATCGTTCGGCCATGGCTCACTCGCGCTCCAGGGATGACGGTGGCGCTGGTGTGGCGCGTGGCAAGCGATCCGCCGATGCCGCTCGCGACCGCGAGATCGCATCGCCACCTGCACTTCGGGATGCGCCTCGCCGCGCAGCTGCCGCACCGCCCGATCACTTTGGTCAGGCCGCCGCGGTTCGAGGGATGGTTGTTGCACAAGCCGCCGCCATCGGTGTTGAACGGCAGGCGGCCTTGTCCAGAGATGAGGTTGCCGTCGGCGACGAAGCGCCCGCCCGCGCCCTTCGCGCAAAATCCCAGATCCTCGAGCTGCATCACCACGGTGATGGTGAAGCTGTCGTAGATCGAGGCGTATTTCACGTCGGCGGGAGTGACGCCGGCCTCGGCGAAGGCGGCGGGGCCCGACCAGCGCGCCGCGCTGAAGGTCAGATCGATGCGCCCGCCCGACTGGTGCTTCGACGCCTCGCCCGCGCCGCGAATGGCGACGCGCGGATGCGTCAGGCTGCGCGCGATCTCGGGCGCCGTGACGATGATGGCGCCGCCGCCGTCGCTGATGACGCAGCAGTCGAGCCGATGCAGCGGCGAGGCGATGACGGGCGAGGCAAGCACGTCGGCGACGCTCACCACCTCCTTCAGCATCGCGTTCTGGTTCCATTGCGCGTGGTGCGATGCCGCGACCTTGACCCAGGCGAGCTGCTCCGAGGTGGTGCCGAACTCGTGCATGTGGCGGCTCGCCGCCATCGCGTACATGTTGGCGGTGGCCGGGCCGAAAGGGTTCTCGAACGCGAATTCGGATGCGGCCGCGTTCTGCGCGCGCATGGTCGCGCCGAAGCCCGGATCGGTGCGCGGGCGCCCGGCGAGCGTGATGAGCGCGACGCGGCATTTTCCGGCGGCGATGGCCTCGGCGGCGTGGCCGACATGGAGGATGTAGGACGAGCCGCCGCAATCGGTCGTGTCGAGATGGCGGAGCCTCAGACCCATATGGTTCGCCAGCGACAGCGCGCCCGGCCCGTCGCCGGCATAGAAATAGCCGTCGATATCGGAGAGCGCGAGGCCTGCGTCCTTGAGCGCGCCTGCCGCCGATTCGGCATGGAGCTCGGAGACGGATTTGTCCTTCGCCTCGCGCGTCGGATGCTCGAAGATCCCGGCGATATAGGCCTTGCCGCGAATGCTCATGGCGCAAGGTTAGCCGATACGTCGCCGAATTGGACTCTTGATCGGGCGCGCACGCAATCCCAGATTAATCGCGGGCGGTGCCATGGGATCGCCCGCGGTGCGCCGGGTGCCCGATCGGGCCCGGCAAGAGCCGCCTCGCTCGCCAGAGGAGGTCCGATGCCACGTCTCTCGCTCTTCAATTCGCCGCTGCTTTTGGGCTTCGACCAGCTCGAGCGCGCGCTCGACCAGGTGAGCAGAGGAACATCCGAAGGCTACCCGCCTTATAACGTCGAGCAGCTCGGCGACAACGCGCTCCGCATCACGCTCGCCGTCGCCGGCTTCACCATGGACGATCTCGCGATCCAGCTCGAGGGCAACCAGCTCGTCGTGCGCGGCCGCCAGGCCGAGGAGAAGGACAAGGTCTATCTCCACCGCGGCATCGCCGCGCGCCAGTTCCAGCGTTCGTTCATGCTGGCCGACGGGATCGAGGTCTCGTCCGCCTGGGTCGAGAACGGGCTCCTCAACATCGAGCTCGCGCGCCGCTCGCCTGACACGACGGTCCGCAAGGTGTCGATCGGCAAGGGCCGTCCAGGCAACGGCAAGACGGAAGAGCCGTGAGTCCCTTCAGGCCGCGTGGCTTGCGGTGCGGTCGGTGAGGAGCGCGTAGAGCGCGTCGGCGCGGTCGGTGCCGCGCAGCTTCGCGCATACGGCGCGGTCGCGCAGGAGGCGCGACACGCGCGCCAGCGCCTTCAAATGATCGGCTCCGGCGGCGTCGGGCGTCAGCAGCAGGAACACGAGATCGACCGGCCGGTCATCGACCGAATCGAACGGGATCGGCTTTTCGAGCCGCGCGAAGAGGGCGAAGATGCGCGGCAGGCCGGCAAAGCGCCCGTGCGGCACGGCAGTGCCGCCGCCGATGCCGGTGCTGCCGAGCCGCTCGCGTTCCAAGAGCGCGTCGAAGATCGCTTTTTCGTGCAATCCGGTGAGCGGCGCCGCGCGCTTTGCGAGCTCTTGCAGGAGCTGCTTCTTGGTGGCGACGGTAAGGCTCGCCACGACGCGGTCCGGGAGTATGAGATCGGCGATGTCCATCATTGCGCCTTCGCTGAGCGCGCGTCCTTGGCGGCGAGATCGGAAAAACGTTCGACGATCACTGCGGCTGTTGCGATGAGCGATTGGCCCACGTCGAAACGCTTGCCCCTGACCAAGATTTGCATGGGCTCGCCTTCCCCGCCGCCGTCGAAATTAACATTCTCGCGGCAGCTTCACGCGCGGCCGAGACGATATGCAGAGTATGGCGCGAAGTCAAGAGAGCCCGGCCTTCATCGCGCGCTCGCGGCGGCGCTGGACCGAGGAGGGAATGTGCATCGCCTCGCGATATTTCGCGACTGTGCGGCGCGCGATGTCGATCCCGTCGTCGACCAGAATCGCGACGATCTTGTCGTCGGAAAGCACATCGCTCGCCTCGCCGTCGATGAGCGCCTTGATGCGGAAGCGTACCGCCTCGGCCGAGAACGCATCGCCGTTGCCGGCCGATCCCGAGATCGCCGAGGTGAAGAAATATTTCAATTCGAAGATGCCGCGCGGCGTCATCATGTATTTGTTCGAGGTGACGCGGCTCACGGTGCTCTCGTGCATGCTGATTTCCTGCGCAATATCGCGCAGCACGAGCGGCCGCAGATGCTGGATGCCGTGGCGCAGGAAACCGTCCTGCTGGCGCACGATCTCGCGCGCGACCTTCAGAATCGTCGTCGCGCGCTGGTGCAGCGCCTTGACGAGCCAGTTCGCGGACTGATAGCGCTCGGCTAGATAATCGCGCTCGTCCTTGTTGCGCGCGCCGCGCTTCACCTCGGCGTAATAGCGGTTGTTGACGAGGACGCGCGGCAGCGTGTCGGAGTTGAGCTCGACCGCCCAGCCGCCGCTCGGATGCGGCTGGAGGAAAATGTCGGGCACGAGCGGCTGCGCCTCGGTCTGGTCGAAGATGAGGCCAGGCTTGGGGTCGAGCGCCTTCAGCTCGGCGATCATGAGCGACAGGTCTTCGGCATCGATGCCGCAGATGCGCATCAGTTGCGGCGCGTCGCGGTTCGCAAGGAGCGGCAGGTTCTCGACCAGCCGCTGCATCGCCGGGTCATAGCGGTTGCGCTCGATGAGCTGGATCGAGAGGCACTCGGCGAGATTGCGCGCGAAAACGCCGGGCGGGTCGAAGCGTTGCAGGCGCTTCAGTGTCTGCTCGATGCGCGAGGGCGCGCAATTGAGGATGTGCGCGACGCCCTCGAGCTCGCTCGTGAGATAGCCCGATTCGTCGACGAGCTCGATCAGGTGCGCGCCGATGAGGCGGTCGGCGGGCTCGTGCAGCTCGACCGAAAGCTGCGCCAAGAGATGGTCGCGCAGCGTCTCGGGGCGCACCAGCGTCTGGTCGAGTCCGGGAAGGTCGCCGCCGTTGGCCGGGCCGGTGCGCGAGCGCCACGCTTCCGGATCGCCGGCGAGATCGAGCTTGCCGTCGCCCTCGCTGCCGGCCTCCTCGTGCCACTTTTCGCTGTCCTCGGGCTTTTCCTCGGGCGCGGCCGGCGCCGGCGCCGATTCGGCTACCCGGTCGTCGCGCTCGAGCAGCGGATTTTCCGCCAGCTCGCCCTCGATGTAGGTCGCGAGTTCCAGATTCGACAATTGCAGCAGCTTGATCGCCTGCTGCAATTGCGGCGTCATCACCAGTGCCTGGGTCTGGCGGAGATCGAGCCTCTGGGTCAGCGCCATGGGCCGACTTTAGGACGGAGCGCATACGACATGCAAACTTCGTACCAACGTACCCTTAACGCTTGGTAAATCTCGGGTTCCGTCCGCCTCAGGCGGCCAGCGCGGCAGCGGCCAGCGGCAGGCCGATGCGCACCCTCGTGCCGTCGCCCGGCGCGCTCGAAATGGCAATCAGCCCGCCATGTTGCTCGACGATCTGCTTCACCGTCGGCAGCCCCAGCCCGGTGCCGTAGCGCTTGGTGCTGAACAGCGGCTCGAACACCTTGGGCAGGATGTCGGGCGCGATGCCGGCGCCGGTGTCGGCCACCTCGATGACCGCCATCTCCGCGACCGAGGTGGCAACGGTGATGCGGCGCTCGCGGCAGTCGGCCTCCATCGCCTGGGCGGCGTTCTCGACGAGATTGATGATGACGCGCCGGAAACGCTCGCTGTCGATCGTCACGGCCGCATCGGCGGCGGCAAACTGCTGCTCCAGCACGACGCCGTCGGGCAGCTTCTGCTCGGCCAGAACCTCGGCGAGCCAATCGTCGAGCCTGGCGCGGCTCTGCTTCAGCGGCCGCGCGCGCGTGAAGTCGAGCAGGTCGGCGATGATCGCATCGCAGCGCGAGACGCTGCGCTCGATGCGCGCGACCATCCGCTCGAGCGGCGAGCCCGGCGTGACGGTCATTTGGCGTACGGAGTAGAGCGTGTTGCGGATGGAACTCATCGGGTTGCGCAGTTCGTGCGCCACCGTCGCCGTGAGCTGTCCCAGGATCGAGAGACGTTCCTTCGTGAGCAGCTCCGCCTGCGCCGCGCGCAGCTCTTCGGTGCGCTGTTCGACGCGGCGCTCGAGCTCCTCGTTGGCGGCGCGCAGCTCGCGATGGGCGGCGCTGAGCGCCTCGCGCAGGCGCGCCTGTTCCTCGGCCGCCTCGTGCGCCTCGGTCACGTCGCGATAGGTCCCGACGCGGAGCAGCGGCCGCCCGTCCTCGTCGAGGATCACCTCGGATTCATGGAAGATCCAGCGCATCGTTCCGTCGGGCCGGAGGATGCGGCATTCGAGCGGCGGGCTCGTGCGGCCCGCCGCCGCCGCGTCTGACGCGGCGGCGTAACGGTCGCGGTCGTCGGGATGCAGCCGCTCCAGGAGCGCCTTGCGGTTGCTCGGCCGTCCGTCCACCGGCGCCCAGTCGCTCGACAGACCGAGGATCCGCAACGCCTCCTCGGACCAGGTGACGATGTCGGTGCGCAGGTCGCGCACGAAGCTGCCGGTGTGCGATACGCGCTGCGCGCGGGCGAGCTGCTCATGGCTCTGCCGCAGCGCGTCCTCGCCGCGCATCTTGCCGGTCATGTCGATCACCGACATGAGCGCCGCGTCGCGGCCATTGAACTCGAATTCCTGGCGCAGGAGATCGACATGCACGATGCGCCCGTCGGCACACACGTGACGGCGCACGCCGACCTTGGCCATGCCGTCCTCGGCGCGCGGCATGCGCCCGCGGAGCTGCGGCCGTTCTTCCGGCGGCAGGATGTCGACGATCGACTTCTCGAGGAAGTCTTCGCGGTCGTAGCCGTAGAGCGCGAGCGCCGCGCCGTTCACGGCGATGACGCGCAGACTCGCGCGGTCATAGACGAAGAGCGGCACAGGGTTGCGCTCGAACAGCATGGCGAAGCCGTCGCCCGGCGCCGGCGAACCCGGCGTCTCGGAGCGCCGCCTTGCCCGGTGCTTTGCCTCGGCCATGCGAAACCGTCCGCGCCGACGAAGCCCTCGGTCACGAGGTTGTCACAAATCTGCTGAAGGGATGGTTAAGAAATCCGTGCTAGCGGCTGAAGCGCTCGCCGAGATAGACGCGGCGGACGTCGGCATCGTTGACGATCTCGTCCGGCGCGCCCTCCATGAGGACGCTGCCCTCGTGCAGGATATAGGCGCGGTCGACGATCTGGAGCGCCTCGCGCACGTTGTGGTCGGTCAGCATCACGCCGATGCCGCGATCCTTCAGATGCGCCACGAGATCGCGGATGTCGGCGACGGCGATCGGATCGATCGCCGCCAAGGGCTCGTCGAGCAGGATGAAATGGGGCCGCGTCGCGAGCGCGCGCGCGATCTCGACCCGCCGCCGCTCGCCGCCCGACAGCGCCAGCGCCGGCGCGCGGCGCAAATGGCTGATCGAGAATTCGGCGAGGAGCGAGTCGATCGTCGTCTCGCGCACCTCCGGCTCCTTCTCCGCCACTTCGAGCACGGCGCGCAGATTCTGCTCGACCGTGAGGCCGCGGAAGATCGAGGCCTCCTGCGGCAAGTAGCCGATGCCGAGCCGCGCGCGGCGGTACATCGGCAGATCGGTGATGTCCTCGCCATCGAGCGCGACGGTGCCGAAGTCGGGCTTGATCAGTCCGGTGATGATATAGAAGCAGGTCGTCTTGCCGGCGCCGTTGGGACCCAAGAGCCCGACCGCCTCGCCGCGCTGCAAGGCGATGTTGACGTTGCGCAGCACCGGGCGGCGGCGAAAGCTTTTGCCGAGATTGAGGCCGACGAGCCCGGCATTGTCGGCGACGAGGCGCGGCTGGTGTGCCTCGGCGCGCGGCACCGGGGCCGGCCCCGGGCCCGCGGCGGGCGCGGGCGGCGGCGGGGGTGCGACGGCGGTAGGTAGGGGCACGGGCAGCGGCGGCTGTGCCGGCGGCCGGCGTTTTGACGGGCGCGCCGCCATCAGGGACTGCCCGGCTTCTGGCGCGGCACGATCAGGCCCTGGACCCGGCCGGTTCCGGACGCGAGCTTTGCGCCGGGCGGCCCGGGCAGCAGCTGGCTCACGTTGGTGTTGAGATCGACCACGGCGTAGCGCCCCTTCAGCTCGTTCTCGCCGCGCGTCAGCCGGACCCGGCCGGTGAGCGTGACGATCCCGGTGTCGAGATTATAGACCCCGGCATCGCCGCGCGCGATCTGGCCGGGCGAGGACACGACGACGTTGCCGTGCGCGTCGACCCGGCTGATATGCGAGGCGCCGTTCACCGGCTTCCCCACCCGCGCGGTCAACACGTCGCCGCGTACGATGCGGTCGGCGCGGATCGCGACGGCGTTGCCGCGCGCCACGCCGAGCTGCTGCTGGTCGTACCATTCGAGGCTGTCGCGCGCCGTGATGATGTCGTGTCGGCGTCACGATCTTCAGCGCCTTGCCGGTGACGACGAGCACGGTCTTGTCGACGTCATAGACGGCGTGATCGCCGAACATCGTGTCGGTCGGCGTCCGGAACACGACATGGCCGTCGGCATCGAGCCGGTAGATCTCGGTCGAGCCGCCATTGAGGGGATCGCTCTCGTTCTTGCCGGCCGGCGGCGGCGGCGCACCCGCCACCGGGCGGTAGAAGGCCGAGAGCGTATCGGCCTTGACGGTGTCGTCGCCGCGCGTCGCCATGGCGTTGCCGCGGGCGATATAGACGTGATTGTTCTGCTGCCACTCGATGCCGTTATCGGCCTCGATCGCGATGGGTTTGCCGTTGTTGCGGTCGGCAAGGCCGGGCAGCTGAACATGGGCGGCGCTTGCGGCGGGCGCCTGTGCGTGGCTCGCCGCCGCTTTCGCGGGGTGCGCCGGCGCTTTCGCGGGATGCGCCGGAGCATGGGCGGGCTTGGTCGGAGGATGAGCGGGCGCGGTGCCGGGCGTCTGGGCCTGCGCGGCGCCGGCACACGTCGCAAGGAGCGCCGCGGCCAAGATCTTGAGCCTCACCGCGCCGGCCCCGACCGCGCCGCCATGTCGAGCCGCGCGTGGCCGGTGAAAATGATCGTGGCGCCGCGATCGAGGATGCGAAAACCCTGCGCCGTGATGTTGCCGAACGGGCCCTGGCCGGTGACCGGATCGTCGCTCTCGGCGGTGCCCGGCGTTCATGTCGAGATGCGCGCTCGTCGAGTGGAATTCGTTGCCCTTGTCCTGGAACAGCGCGACGTTGCCGAACAGATCGAGGAGTTGCGGCTGCGGCTGATAGAAGCCGGTATCGCCCGACAGCTCGAGCCAGCCGCCGCCCTGGGTCGTGAGGTCGCCCTTCGGGCGCTCGAGCGTGATGAGGTCGTCGAGATTGGGTTTCTGGCGCGCGATGTCGGCGGTGATGACGAACGGCCGGTTCTCGCGGTCGATGCCGGTGTAGCGCGCCTTCACCATGTGCAGGTCGCTCGCGTCCGACAGGTCGATGCGCGGCACGTGGAGGCGCACGCTCTCGAACACGCCTTCGACGCGCGGCCACGCCGCCACCAGCAGCAGCAGCCCCAAGGCCAGCGCCGGCAAGGCGCGCTTGGCCAGTTGGACGAAGCGGCTGTAGCGCCGCGCCGCAAGATCGATGCGCGGGCGCACCGCCCTCGGCGCAAAGGTCTCGGCACGCGTCTTCACGCCACACCCGCGCGGAGGCAATCGTGAATGTGCAGGATGCCGACCGGCTTGCGCGCTGCGTCGAGCACGAAGAGGCTGGTGATCGACTGCGCGTTCATCTGGCCCAAGCGCCTCGGCCGCGAGCGCCTTGGCGCGGATCGTCTTCGGCCGGCGGCTCATCACGTCCTCGACCTTGGCGCGCAGCAGCGCGTCGCCCATGTGACGGCGCAAATCGCCGTCGGTGACGATGCCGTCGAGCCGCCCTTCGGCATCGAGGATGCCGACGCAGCCGAAGCTTTTTTGCGTCATGACGAGGATCGCCTCGGCCATCTCGGTGCCGCGCGGCACGAGCGGCATGGCGTCGCCGTCATGCATGATGTCGGCGACGGCCAGCAGCAGGCGGCCCAGATGTCCGCCGGGATGAAGACGCTGGAAATCGCTTTCCGAGAAGTCGCGGCGCTCCAGAAGCGCCAGCGCCAGCGCATCGCCGAGCGCCATCATCATCGTCGTCGATGTCGTGGGCGCCAAACCCATCGGGCACGCCTCGACCGTCGCGGGGAGGTGCAGCATCACGTCGGCGGCCTCGGCGAGGCCGCTGCCTTCGTTCCGCGTCATCGCCACGAGCGGGATGCGGAAGCGGCGGCTGTGCGCGAGCACGTCGCTCAATTCTGCGGTCTCGCCCGAGTTCGAGAGCGCGAGGATCGCGTCCCGTCGGCCGATATTGCCGAGATCGCCGTGGCTCGCCTCGGCGGGATGGACGAACTGCGCCGGCGTGCCGGTCGAGGCGAAGGTCGCGGCGATCTTGCGCGCGACATGGCCGCTCTTGCCCATGCCGGTAACGACGACGCGGCCCGCCACCGTCGCCAGGAGGTCGACGGCCTTCGTGAATGCCTCATCGAGACCGGCTGCGAGCGCCTTCAAACCGGAGATTTCGGTTTCGAGCACGCGCCGGGCGACGGCGATGTCCTTGGCCTCGTTCAAACGGCGCAAAACTGTTCCGTTCTTACGCATGTCCCCCGCGGGCGCGAACCTGCCCGTTCTAGGGTCAGACTATGGCGATCCATCCCTTCCGGGTCAAACGGAACGGGACCGGAACTAATGTTCGAAGATCTCCACCTCGGCGAAACCGGCGAGGTCGAGCTGGGCGCGGATCGGCAGGAAGGCGAAGCAGGCGAGCGCGAGCTCCAGCCGCCCCTCGCGCGCCAGCATCGCGTCGAGCCGCTGACGCAGCGCGTGGAGATAAAGGACGTCGGACGCGGCATAGGCCAACTGCTCCTGGGTCAAAGTGGCGGCGCCCCAGTCCGAACTTTGCTGCTGCTTCGAGAGATCGACGTTCAAGAGCTCCTTGCACAGATCCTTGAGCCCGTGCCGGTCGGTGAAGGTGCGCGCGATCTTCGACGCGATCTTGGTGCAATAGACCGGCGAGGACAGCACGCCCAGATGCTGGCGCAGCACGGCGATGTCGAAGCGGCCGAAATGGAAAAGTTTCAGCGCGGTGGTGTTGGCGAGCAGCGCCTTGACGTTGGGCGCCTCGTAATTGCCGTCGAACTGCACGAGATGCGCGTTGCCGTCGCCGCTCGAGAGCTGCATCAGGCAGAGCCGGTCGCGCGCCGGATTGAGGCCCATCGTCTCGGTGTCGATCGCGACGGCGGGGCCGAGCGTCAATCCGGCCGGCAGGTCGCCGTGATGTAGCGTGACGGTCAGCGGCAGTCTCCCGGGACATGAGCGGCAGGAAATGGTGCCCTGGAGAAGACTCGAACTTCCACGGCCTTTCGACCACTAGAACCTGAATCTAGCGCGTCTACCAATTCCGCCACCAGGGCCCGGCGGCTGATTAGCGGAATCTGTGGCGCGGCGTCAATGGCGCGGGCTACACTCGCCGTCGCGCGAGGAGGCAGCGATGGCCGAGCCTGTGGTGCTGGAGATCTTTTCCGACTACGTCTGACCCTGGTGCTATCTCAGTACCGTGCGGACGGTGAGTGCGCAAAGAAAAGCTCTACCAGCGTCTGCTCTTTCGACGCCCGTAGGCGTTCCGCGATTCGAGCGTGTGTGGTAGGCGTGTGTGGTGAACCACGGGCAGGGCCGCATGACGCAATACAGCAACAACCATTACCAGAACAGGCTAGATCGGCGCAGTTCCTCATTTCCGAACGTAAGCGGCATTCTAGCGTGAATTCATGACCCTAGTATAAGCATCCTGCGCCTCTCGGATGGATACGCCGTGTCCGACAGCGTAGCTCAGAAAAAACTTGTGAATGACCATATTGATCGCATCATCGGGATCATACTTGCCTGCCCTTTGGAGGGCGCGCTCAGCGTGGGGACGGTATCCATCCATAATGGCCTGAAGATTAGAAAAAGCAAAACTGCGCTCGACCGGGAAAATGTTGCCATCGAGTATCCAAGACAACTGAACAGGGCTCCACTCATCGTTGAAGGCAACTGAATGCCCGCTACCCCACTGTGCTGCCCGATCTCCTACGTAGAAATTCAGTTTCTCATTGACCCTGCGAAGGTGGTAAACCCGGTCCTGGTGCTCTGTGTCGTATTTGCCGCTCGCCACTTCACTCTGGGAGTATATCCCCCCGCAATTGCCACACGTCACACTCCCGATGACCCTGGCTCCTAATTCAGCCATTACGGTGCCAATACCGATGCTCTTCTTATGCGCCGCGCCGCATTTTGGACATTTCCAGTACTCCGATAGATGATCTACTTTTGGCGTAACAGTAGCCCCTCCAGAAGGCGCGTCACGATTTGGAAGGTCTGCATGCGGTTCGTTACTTTTTTCGGGGCTGCGTTCGATATCACCGACCGGCGGCTGCAAGCGGAAAAGGCGTTTGAGAAAATTCACGTGTGGTCTCTCCCCCTTTTGCGCCCGACACCGATACGGGTATTTTCCCGGGAGGTCAACGCAGACCATAGACGCCTTCTCTCTACCGGTAGGCGGAGACCTCCGCGCTGAGGATGGGAACGCGAAGATCGGCGACCACCTGATCCGCCAGAATTAGAACTGCACGGGCCAGGAACGAACATAATCGCCGCGGAATGGCTGACGCGGCGTGCGGCACGGCGCCTCCAAGGCGTCTAGTTGCCAAACCGGGCCAGTGCCTTAGAATAGGCGGCAGGCCGCAATCCCGAGGACCATCGCATGGCGTTCCTGCTGGAGATCTTCTCCGACTACGTTTGACCCTGGTGCTATCTCAGTACCGTGCGGAATGAGGGTGGGGAAGGAGAACTGCTACGAGCATCGGCTCTTTCAGTGCCCGTAGGTTTCCCGCGATTTGAGCGTGTGTGGTAGTCGTGTGGGGAGGGGGCGCACGTGTATAAGTGCGGCAACTGCAACGGCACCTTCCGCCATTTTATCACTCCCGGCCAGTGCCCTTTATGCAAAAGATGGGCAAACGTTCGATGTAGCAACTGCGGACACACTGATGATGCGCGGGCATTCATAAGTAGAGGAGACATCTGCCCAAACTGCGGCAGTAAAGTAAAAATTAAATCCGAGGAGTTCACGGTCTGGCATTTATTTGATAGCCAGATCCGCTGTTTCGTCTTTTTAGTATTATTATTTTTCGCGGCGATTGTACTGCTCGGGGCGGTAGAGTTCGCGTATTTCGCGATTCATGACCTCATCAAGGGGGAGGGAAAGATGGGCTCACTCAGTTTATGGCATTGGGCGGTGGTGCTTGGTCCAATACTGGTGGCTTGGCTAGCCGAAAGATTTAACACGCGAAATGGCACGCTCAGTCGAATGAATTTTTCCTGTTGGGTAGTGGGCGTTGGTGTCGTTTACGCGGTCGTCTACTTCGGTATAACCGGCAGCATAACGGACCCCAACAGCCCCGCGTTTTATGCCCTGCTAACCTTGCAGGTCTTGGTAGCACCGGCGCTTATCGCCTATTCGGCGGTAGATCGGCTCCGCGACATGGGCGAAACCAAGAAGCAAAAAGCTATTCTCGTCGGCGTGCCGTTTGTGCGGCTGTTTTACGTGCTTTACTTAATGTTCGCGAAAGGCTCGAGCCCTGGTACCAAAGCTGCACAGGGTTCGGCGTAACGCCCTCGCGCATGACGCAGGTCTACGATCTCCGGCGCGACGAGCTCGAATTACAGTAACAGTGTACCTAATTGCCTGAGTGATTTGCGCGGGGAGAGATGGCGCATCGGATGGCTATGGACAGCGACCAAGCGTCGTCTAGAATGACGCGTCGCTTTGCTTGGGAGCGTCGTCATGGCCGAGCCCGTGGTGCTGGAGATCTTTTCCGACTACGTCTGACCCTGGTGCTATCTCAGTACCGTGCGTACTGAAAAGCTGAAGCGGGAATACGAGATCGCGGTGCGTCTCGTGCATTTTCCGCTGCACCCCGAGACGCCCGCCGAAGGCCAATCGATGGCGGCGCTCTATGCCGGGCGCAATGTCGATCCCGAGGCGATGTATCAGCGCATGAAGGCGCTGATGGACCAGGAAGGCCTGCCCTATGGCCGGCGCACCCACACTTACAACAGCCGCCTTGCGCAGGAGCTCGGCGCGTGGGCCGAGGCGCAGCATCCCGGCAGCGCGCTCCACGACGCGCTCTACCGGGCATATTTCGTCGATGCCAGGAACATCGGCGATCCCGCCGTGCTGCTCGACATCGTTCAGGCGGTCGGGCTCCCGGTCGAGGACGCGCGCGCGGTCCTTGCCGAGCGCCGCTTCAAGGATGCGGTCGATGCCGATTGGGCGCGCTCGCACGAACTGGGTGTGACCGGCGTCCCGACCTTCGTCGCGAGCGGCTACGGCGCCGTCGGCGCGCAGCCCTACGAGGTGCTGGTGCAGCTCATGGACGAGGCCGGCGCGCAAAAGCGCAGTTAGGGAAGGCCGAGCGCCGCCAGCGCCGCCTTCGCCACTTCGACATCCTGCTCGACCTTGGCGCCGCCGGCGGCGACCGCGCCCACCACCTCGCCCGCGACCGTGATCGGGAAGCCGCCGGCGATGTTGGTGAAGTCGCCGTCCATGCGGATCTGCATGCTGACCTCGCCCTCCTTCGGGAAATATCCCGACGGCAGGCGCTGCGAGGCCGACGTGATCGCCTTCTTGATCGTGGCGCGGCCCGAGAAGAAGCGCGCGCCGTCCATGCGCAGGAAGGCGATGAGCGTGCCGCCGTCATCGACCACGGCGAGGCTCACCTTGCAGCCGAGCTCATCGGCCTTGGCGACGCCCGCGGCGATCATCTTGCGGCAGGCTTCGTGCGTGATGCGGTGGGTGGGCGCGAAATCGGCCATGTCGTTCACCAGTGCGCGCGGGCGTTGTCGGCGAAATACCGGCGCCAGTCCGAATTTGCCGGGATCACCGCGTCATAGGGGCGCACGTCGCGGAAGCTCGCGGCGTCGGCCCCGCGCGGCGCCTCGCCGCGCTCGACCGCGTGCGTTGCGTCCAAGAGCAGCTTCCGCATCACGACGATGGCGCGGTCGGACGTGCCGAGAAACTCCTTGCTGCGGTCGACGATCGCGCCCATCCCTTCTTGCAGCGCGATGTCCTGCGTGTTGATGCCGCGGATGCCGGTGAAGGTATTCCTTCTTCTGCGCTTGGCGGTCGATGAAATAGTCGTTGGCGAGATTGGCCTTGAGGCTGAACGTGCCGGGAATGTAGTCGTCCTTGCCGCGGCCATAGCCCGCCTCGATCGTCTCGACATAGTCGGGATCGAGCGCGCAATTCTCGTCGGCGCCGCACATGAAGTTGTAGACAAGCGTGTGCTCGTCATCGACCGGGACCCAGATGTGCCCGTCATAGCGCGGCACGCGCGAATTGTTGGCGACGTTGCTGAAGACGATGTTGGGCCGCATCTGCTGGCACGGCATGACGTACTGATAGAGCCGCACGAAATTCTTCTCGCCGTCGAACTTGCGGTGCGAGACGTAGTTGTAACCATAGGGCGTCTCGTACACCTCGATCTTGGGCGCGCCATCGCGCACGAAATAGTTGCTGCGGTCGCCGAGGCGGTTGTTGTGGAGGAACGAGACGTGCGCCGTATCGAGCCCGCCCTCGAGCCCCTGGAGGTAATTGCTCGTCTGCAGGCTCTTCGACACGGTGCGGTGCGTCTCCGGCGCGCGCGTCCACTCGAAGTCGGGTCCGGATGGGCGCTTGTCCGGCGGCCCCAAATAGGCCCACACGATGCCGCCTTGCTCGATCGTCGGATAGGATTTGATCGACGCCGCTTCCTTCAAGGGCGAGTCCGCGGGCTCGCTCGGCATGTCGACGCACCTGCCGTCCGCGTCGAACTTCCAGCCGTGATAGACGCAGCGCAGGCCGCAGTCCTCGTTCCGGGCGAAGAACAAGGGCGCGCGGCGGTGGCGGCAAAAGGCGTCGAGCAATCCGACCCTGCCGGTGCTGTCGCGGAAGGCGATGAGGTCCTCGCCCAGAAGCCGCACGCGGATGGGCGCGCCGTCGCGCTCCGGCAGCTCGGTGGACAGTGCCGCCGGCTGCCAATAGCGGCGGAACAGCTCGCCGGCCGGAGTGCCGGGCCCGACCCGAACCAGGCGCTCGTTCTCCTCGGGACGCAGCATGACGGGGCTCCTTCGCGCTCGCGGTTCCGAGGCTAGCAGAGGCGCCGTCCGGAGCCTAGAATCGCCGGATGCGCAACCGGCGGGTCACGGTTCTCGGTGCCTCGGGCTTTCTGGGGCGCTACATGGTGAAGCACCTGGCAGAAGCGGGTGCGGTCATCTGCGCCGTGTGCCGCCATGCGTCGGGCGCGGGCTATTTGCGGCCGATGGGCGATGTCGGCCAGGTCGCCGCGGTCGATGCCGATGTGCTCGACGACCGCGCGCTCGAGGCCGTCGTCCACGGCGCGGAGATCGTCGTCAACGCGGTCGGTATCCTCTACGAGCGCGGCCGGCAAAAATTCAACGCCCTCCACGCGCGGCTCCCGGTGCGGGTCGCGGCCGCGGCGCAGCGCGCCGGCGCAAAGCAGATCCTGCATGTCTCGGCGGTGGCCGCCGACGCGCAATCGCGGTCCCATTATGCGCGCACCAAGGCCGAGGGCGAGGCCGAGCTGCGTGCGGCCTTCCCATCGGCGATCGTGTTCCGTCCCTCTTTGGTGTTCGGGCCGGAGGACGATTTCTTCAACCGCTTCGCCGCCTATGCACGCTTTGCTCCGGCGCTGCCGTTGATCGGCGGCGGCACGTCGCCGTTCCAGCCGGTCTTCGTCGGCGATATCGGCCAGGCCACCGTCGCGGCATTGACGCGCGAGAGCGCGCAGGGCCGGACTTTCGAGCTGGTCGGGCCGAAGCTCTACAGCTTCAAGGAGCTGATGGAGCTCATTCTGCGCGAGACCGGGAGGAAGCGCTGGCTCGTCAGCATTCCCTACGGCCTTGCCGAGTTCGAGGCCGTGTTCCTCGAATTGCTGCCGAAGCCGCCTCTGACGCGCGATCAGGTGCGCCTCTTGGAGCACGGCAGCGTGCCGGCGGGAAACCTGCCGGGTCTCGCCGAGCTCGGCATAGCATCGACCGCGCTCGAGCTCGTGCTTCCGACATATCTCGACCGCTTCCGCCGCGGCGGCCGGAGCTTGCGCGCGCGGCCGGCGTAATCAGAAGGGTGCGTCCGGGCTCGCCAGGAACGCTTCCTCTTCCGCCGTCGATATCCTTCCAAGCGCCGCGTTCCTGTGCGGGAAGCGGCCGAAGCGCGCGATCACGGCATGGTGGCGGCGCGCGTGGTCTAGCTGGCGCTCGCGATATTCGCCCTCCGGCAATCTCGCGAAAAGCCGCAACGCTTCCTCCTGGTCGGCCAGATCCTCGCTGTGCTCGAACGGCAGATAGAGGAACGGGCGCCGGTGCGGCGGCAGGTCGCGGTCGTAGCCGCGTGCGATCGCCTGGCGCGCCACCGCGCGCGCCTTCGCATCGGCGGCAAACGCAAGGGGACCGTCGCGCTCGATGTTGCGCGGCATCTGGTCGAGCAGCAGCACGAGCGCCAACGCGCCCTCGCGCGTCTCGCACCAGCGACCGAGCGCGCCCTCCCGCGCGCGCGTGACAAGCTCCGAGAAATTGTCGCGGCAGGCCGCGTCGAACGCGGGCGTCGACTTGAACCAGATCTCGCGCGGGCCGGCGCACTCCGCCGTGCCGGGTGCGCCGAACCAGAAATCGAGAATGTCCTGCGGCTCCGCCATCGCCGCAGTATGCCGCACGCACCGGCGCCGATCACGCGGGATGATGATGCGAGTGGGGATGGTAGGACCAGTCGCGCACCGGGCCGGTATCGACATGGACATAGTGGTCGTAGGCGCCGACGCCGCCCGCGCGCAAATGGGCCGCCAGGCGATGCAGGCGCGCGACGCTCACGCCCTCGATGGCGATATCGGCGGCGCGCGCGACGAGGTGCTCGCTGTTCGATGCCGCCGGCATGCCTTCGTGCCGGAGCGCCGTGTTCGTCTCGCGTGTGCGGAAGCCGGAAAAAACGCTGATCGGTTGCTGGGTCTCGAGGCCGCGCGAGATGCTGTGCATCAGATCGACGAGGCCCGGATCGATCGCCGCGACGCGGTCGCGGTGGAAATCGCGCATCAGCCAGTCGATGCGGGACAACGCCTCGGGAACATAGAGCCCGTGCGACCAATAGACGCCCTCGAAGCGCTCGCCCGTCTCGGGGCAAAGGAGCCGGATGCTGCGCTCGCCGCGCGCGGCGCGGGCGATGCCCGGCAGCACCGCGAGCATGGCCGCGGCGCCAAGCGCGCCGAGGAACGTGCGCCGCCCGAGTCGTCGGGCTTCATTGCTGCTGTCCAATGCCATTTTACGCGGCCCGAGTCGGCAACAAGCGCACCGCGGCACGGGTTCCCTCGGCGCGCGACGGGGCTTCATGGCGGCAGTGCGGCTTTGTTATGATCGGGGCGGATGCGGATTCTTTATCATTTCTGGCTGTCGCCGCTCTCGCGCAAGTTGCGTGTCGTCCTCCATGAGAAATCGCTCGACTGCACGTTGAAGGTCGAGAAATGGTGGGAGCGCCGCGCGGAATTCCTGGCGCTCAATCCCACGGGCGAGGTGCCGGTGCTGATCGAGCCCGACGGCACCGTCCTCGCCGACGCCGCCGCCATCACCGAGTTCCTCGACGAGACCTATCGCGAGAAGCTTCTGCTCGGCCTCAACCCGATGGACCGCGCCGAGACGCGCCGCCTCGTCGGCTGGTTCGACGGCAAGATGAACCGCGAGGTGACGGAGCCCATTCTGTTCGAGCGCCTGATGAAGCGGCTCCTCGGCACTGGCGAGCCCGATTCGACGGCGCTGCGCGCGGCCAAGGCGAACCTGACGACGCATCTCGACTACATCACCTATCTTGCCGAGCGGCGGCGCTGGCTCGCCGGCGATCATTTCTCGGTCGCCGACATCAGCGCCGCGGCGCATCTCTCGACGCTCGATTATCTCGGCGACGTGCCGTGGGACGAACACGAGCCGGCGAAAGACTGGTACGCGCGCATCAAGTCGCGCCCCTCGTTCCGCCCGCTCCTGGCCGATCACCTGCCCGGCACGCCGCCGCCCAAGCACTACGCCGATCTGGATTTTTGAGCCGCTCACTTCCCCGACGCGAGGCGCGCGATGTTGTCCTTGGCGGCGGCCGCGGCGGGCGAGTTGGGCGCGAGCTTTTCGACTGCCTCCCAATCCGCGCGCGCGCCGGTGGGATCATCCTGGAGCCGGCGGATGTTGCCGCGCTCGAGAATGCCCGCGGCATCGTCCGGAACCTCTTTCAGCGCCGCATCGACGTCGGCGCGCGCATGCGTCAGATCGCCGAGCTGGCGATAGGCCGAGGCGCGATAGACCAACGCTTCGGCGCGGTCCGGCGCCAAGTCGAGCGCCTCGTCGAGATCGGCGACGGCGCCGGGCAAGTCCTTTGCGTCGGCGTCGGCGCGCGCGCGGTCGATGTAAAGATCGGGGTCGTTCGGCGTGAAATGGAGCGCCGCGTCGAACGCGGTCTTGGCTTTCTTGGCCTCGCCCGCCAGGAGCCAGGATTGGCCCGCTTGCGCCATGGCGCTGGCGCGCAGCTCGCGCCTCTGGTCCATCATCGCGCCGCCCAATGCCTCGAACGCCTGCGCCGCCTCGGCATAGCGGCCGAGCGCGAACAAGGCGACCGCGGCGCAATGGTCGGCGGGGAAGCCGCCGCCGCCGTTGCGCCAGTCGCGCGCCTCGTCGAGCCCTTTTTGCGGCGCGCTGCGCGCATCATCGAGGCAGCGCTGGTAGTGCGCGCTGTCCTCATCGCTCCGCGGCGGCGGAAGATCGGCCGCGCGGGCACCGGCGATCGAGATGAGCAAAAGCGCCGCGGCGACGGCGAAGCGCAACCTATTCGCCCGCTTCGTGCGCCACGCGTGTCCCTTCGACCGCTTCCTCGCGCGGGCTGCGCAGGAGACGGCCGACGGCGGTGCGCGCATGCTCCATGTAGAGGTAGATGACGGGCGTGATGAAGAGCGTGAGCGATTGCGACACGACGAGGCCGCCGACGACGACGAGGCCCAGGGGCTGGCGTAGCTCGGAGCCCGCGCCCCACGCCACCGCGATCGGCAGGCCGCCCATGATGGCCGCCATCGTCGTCATCATGATCGGGCGGAAGCGCAGGAGGCACGCCTCGAAGATCGCCTCCTCGGCCGGCATGCCACGGCGCTGCCGCTCGAGCGCGAAGTCGATCATCATGATCGCGTTCTTCTTGACGATGCCGATCAGCATGACGATGCCGATGATGGCGATGACGCTCATGTCCTTGTGGAAGAGGAGGAGCGTCGCGAGCGCGCCCAGCGCCGCCGCCGGCAGGCCCGACAGGATCGTAATCGGGTGGATGAAGCTCTCGTAGAGGATGCCCAACACGAGATAGATGACGAGCACCGCCGCCGTGAGAAGCAGGCCCTGGCCCTGGAGCGCCTGCTGGAAGATCTGCGCGTTGCCCTGATAGCCAGTGGTGACGGTGATCGGCAGGTTCACGTCGCGCTCGGTCTGCGCGATCTTGGCGACGGCCGCGCCGAGCGAGGTTTCGGGCGACAGGTTGAACGCGATCGTCACCGAGGGGAGCTGGCCCTGGTGATTGACGCTCACCGGGCCCACGCCCGAGGTGATGTGCGCGACCGAGCCCAAGGGCACCGACGCGCCGGTCGAGCTCTTCAGATAGAGCGTCGAAAGATCGGTCGGCGAGGTCTGGTACTTCTTCTCGATCTCGAGGATGACATAGAAGCTGTCGGACGGTTCGTAGATGGTCGAGATCTCGCGCGCGCCGAACGCGTCGTAGAACGTCGTCTTGATCTGCTCCATCGTGATGCCGAGCTGCGCCGCCTTGTCGCGGTCGATATCGACGATGGCGAGCCGGTTGTGGAGCTGAAGGTCGGAATTGACGTCGAGCACGCCCGGCAGCTTCCCGATCCGCTCCTGCATGATCCCGGCATATTTGTAGAGCTCGTCGGTATCGCTGTCCTGGAGCGTGTACTGATAAGCGCTCTTGGCGAGCCGCCCGCCGAGATTGATGTTTTGCAGGCTTTGCAGATATGTGGCGATGCCGGGAATGCGGGCGAGCTTGGGGCGCAGCTCCTGGATGATCTGGTCGGCCGAGAGCTGGCGCTGGTCGCGTGGCTTAAGCTGGATGAAGAGCCGGCCGATATTGAGAGACGGGCTCGAATTGACGGCGCCGATCGCAGCGTTGACGTCGGCGATGTTGGGGTCGGCGAGGAGGAGCTTCGAGACGGCGAGCTGGTGCTCGGACATCGCCTTGACGGAGATGTCCTCCGCCGCCTCGGTGAAGCCGACGATCGCGCCCGTGTCCTCGCTCGGGAAGAAGCCCTTGGGCACGACGACGAAAAGATATCCCGACGCGGCGATCGACAGGATCGTGAGGAAGAGGATGGCGCGCCGCCAGCGCAGCACGAACGAAAGCCCGGCGCGATAGCCGCCGAAGAGCGCGTTGAAGCCGCCCTCGGCCGCGCGATAGAAGATGTTGTGGTGCTCGCCCTCGTGATGCGGCTTCAGAAGCCGCGAACACAGCATCGGCGTCAGCGTCAGCGAGACGAAGCCCGAGATCAGGATCGTCATGCTGATCGTGACGGCGAACTCGCGGAACACGCGGCCGACGACGCCGCCCATGAACAGAACCGGGATGAACACCGCGACGAGCGACAGCGTGATCGACAGGATGGTGAAGGCGATTTCGCGCGAGCCGCGGAAGGCGGCGTCCATCACGCGCTCGCCCTGCTCGATGTGCCGCACGATGTTTTCGAGCATGACGATGGCGTCGTCGACGACGAACCCGACCGACAAGGTCAGCGCCATCAGCGACAGATTGTCGATTGTGTAGCCCATCAGCTCCATGCCGGCGAAGGTGCCGATGATGGAGACGGGTAGCGCCAGGGCCGGGATGATGGTCGCGGTGACGTTGCGCAAGAAGATGAAGATGACGAGCACGACGAGGCACGCCGTCAATCCCAGCGTGAACTGCACGTCGTCGACCGAATTTCGGATCGAGACCGAGCGGTCGAGCATGACGTGCATCTGCACCGAGGCGGGAAGCTGCGCCTCGAAGATCGGCACGAGCGCCTTGACCGCGTCGACCACCTCGACGGTGTTGGCGTCCGGCTGGCGCTGGATCGCGAGCATGATCGCGGGCTTGCCGTCGAGCCAGCTCGCGACCTGGTCGTTCTCGACGCTGTCGACCGTTGTCGCGACGTCCTTCAACCGCACCGGCGCGCCGTTCTTGTAGGCGATGATGAGCGGCCCATACTCGCTGCCATGCTCGAG
Source organism: uncultured Alphaproteobacteria bacterium (assembly GCA_963729295.1). Taxonomy (GTDB): domain Bacteria; phylum Pseudomonadota; class Alphaproteobacteria; order ATCC43930; family CGMCC-115725; genus DATJLY01. Next base: position 81,782 of record CAVSNJ010000025.1, on the reverse strand, counting down.
CTGGCCGTTCGCCTGCATGGTGAAGGATTTCTCGGGGCCCTGGAGCACGCCCACCGGCGTCGACGAGTTGGCGGCGACCACGGCGCTGCTGACATCATCGAGCGTCAAGCCCTTGGCCGCGAGCGCCTCGGGGTTCGCCTGCACGCGCACCGCGAAATGCTGCTGCCCGAAGATCAGCACCTGCGCCACGCCGCTGATCGTCGAGATGCGCTGCGCCATCATCGTCTCGGCGAATTCGTCGACCTGCGAAAGCGGCACCGTCTCCGATTGCAGGTTGATGAACAGGACCGGGAAGTCGGCCGGATTGACCTTGATGAAGAACGGCGGCGTCGTCATCTGCACCGGTAGGTGCCGCGCCGCCGTCGTCATCGCCGACTGCACGTCGAGCGCGGCGCCGTCGATGTTGCGGTCGAGGTCGAACTGCATCGTGATGCTGCTGACGCCCTCGCCGCTCGACGAGATCATCGAATTGAGGCCGGCGATCGTCGAAAATTGCTTCTCGAGCGGAAGCGCCACTGAAGAGGCCATCGTCTCGGGGCTCGCGCCGGGAAACGCCGCCGAGACGACGATGGTCGGGAAATCGACGCGCGGGATCGCGGCCACCGGCAGCAGCCGGTAGCTGAACATTCCGAAGACGACGAAGGCCAGCATTAAGAGCGTCGTCATCACCGGACGACGGATACATAGCTCCGGGAGGGTCATGACGGCTCGGCTGCTTTCGGTGTCGCGGTGGAACGGATGTCGACGTGCGAGCCGTTCGAGAGCCGCATCTGCCCGTCCACCACGACGCGGTCGCCGGGTGCCAGGCCTTTCGCGACGACGGCCTGACCGTCGACCGTGCGGCTCACCGTGACGGGACGGATCTCGGCGGTGTTGTCGGGCTTGACGACGAAGACATAGTCGCCGTCCTGGCCGATCTGCACGGCCGCCGGCGGCACGACGATGGCGTTGGGATCGGTGCGCGTCGTCACGGAAACGTTGACGAACTGCCCCGGCCACAGCCGTTCGTCGTCGTTGGCGAAGGTAGCGCGCACACCGATCGTGCCGGATGTCGTGTCGACCGCGTTGTCGAAGAATTCCACATCGCCCGAAATCGGCGCGCCGGGATCGCCCGCAGGCTTGGCGCTGACGACGACCTTGCCGCTCGTCATCGCCGCGCGCAGCGCCGGCAGCTCGCCCTGGGGCAGGTTGAATTCGACGTAGATCGGCTTCACCTGGTTGATCGTGGCGAGCGGCACGTCGTTCGACTTGATGCTGTTGCCGGCCTTGATCGCGATCGCGCCGACGCGCCCGTCGATGGGCGCCGTGATGGTGTCGTAGCTCAAGAGCGCCTTGTTGTTCTCGATCATCGCCTGGTCGGCCGCGACCGTGGCGTCGAGCGCCTGCGCCGTCGTCTGGTCGGTGTCGAACTGCTGCTTCGACATGAAGTCCTTGCCGACGAGCGGCGTGTCGCGGCCGACATTGCGCTTGGCGTTCTCGAGCTGCGCCTTGTCGCGCGCGAGCTGTGCCTCGGCTAGCAGCACTTGCGCCGCGGCCGCGCGCGCGTCGAGCTGGAACATCACGTCGCCTTTTTTGACGTACTGCCCGTCATGGATGAGCACGGTGTCGATATAGCCGTCGATGCGCCCCTTGATCGACACCATGGCGATCGTCTGCACCGAGCCGATCGTGTCGATCCTGACCGGCATGGCGCGCTGTTCGGCGGCGACGACGATGACCGGCACGCTCGCGCCCTGGCGCTGCGCTGGCGGCGCCCCTTGCGAGCGCGCGGGCGCGATCCACGACTGATAAAGCACGCCGCCGGCCCCGGCCAGGATCAGAAATGCCGCTGCCCACCAAACCCGCTTCATGAAAGATCCGTCTCCGTCCCGCGCCCGTCCGCGACGGCGCCCATAGGACACCATCCGCCCTGGCTTTACAATAAGGCCACGCTCCGGCGCCCATCTCCGCCGGCGAAGCGCGCCGGTTATAGCTGCCTTCTCCCGCCTTGTACATCGACGCGGCGGCGGCTTTGATACGCAATTGGGGAAGGGGCAAGCAAATCTGTGGCGGATCCGGGGTCGCGGGCGGGCTTTCACAATGTCGTGCGGGCATTTCGCATTCGCAACTACCGCTTGTTCGCCACTGGTAACTTCATTTCCCAGATCGGTTACTGGATTCAGCGCGTGGCGCAGGGCTGGCTCGCCTGGCAGCTCACGCATTCCGGCACTTGGCTCGGGCTCGTCGCCGCCGCCGATCTCATTCCCAATGTCGTGATCAGCCCCTTCGCAGGTGCGGTAGCCGACCGCTTCGACCGCGTCCGCGTCATCCGGCTGACCCAGATCGTCGCCATCATCCAGGCCTGGACGCTGGCGATCTTGAGCTTTACCAGCACCATCACGATCGAAGAGCTGTTCCTGCTGATCTTCGGCCTCGGCTGCTTCAACGCTTTCAACCAGCCGGCGCGATTGGCGCTCATTCCAAGCCTCGTCGATGCCGCGACGCTGCCCTCGGCCGTCGCCATCAATTCGCTCATGTTCAACATCGCGCGCTTCATCGGCCCGGCCATTGCCGGAATCGTCATCGCCGGAGGCAGCGTCGCGCTCGCGTTCGTCCTGAACGCGATCTCCTATGTCGCCTTCAGCATCGCGCTCGCGCGCGTCGATGTGCCGCCCGAGCGGCTGGCGCCGCAGCGTCATTTCCTGCGCCAGTCGTTCGAGGGCTACATCTATGCCGTGCGCCATCCCGGCATCGGCCAGATGATGGTGCTGTTCGCCGTCACGACGGTCGGCATCCGCGGCTACAACGAGCTGTTCCCCGGCTTCGTTGACGTCGTGTTCCACAAGGGCGCGCAAGGTCTCGCGTGGCTCACCGCGACGATGGGCTTGGGCGCGATCGTCGGCGGACTCAACATGATCCGCCGCTCGCGCATCGAAGGATTGACCGCGCTCGCGATCAACCACACGCTCGTCATGTCGCTATGCGTTTTGGCGTTCGGCGTCGTCAGCTCCTATGACATGGCGCTCGCCACCGTGTTCCTCTCGGGCTTCGCCATGACGACGAGCGGCATCAGCGCGCAAACCTTGGTGCAGACGGCGGTCGATCCGGCGCTGCGCGGCCGCGTCATGGCGTTCTATGGCATGGTGTTCCGCGCCGGGCCCGCCTTGGGCGCGCTGCTCGCGGGGTTCTTTGCGACGCGCTTCGGTTTTCACCTGCCGGTGATCGTGGGCGCGCTCGCCTGCATCGGCGCGTGGGCCTGGGCGCGGCTCCGGCTCGGCCAGATCGAGAGCGCGCTCGAGCCGGGTGCCGCGGGCTCGCTCGCCGAATGAGCCGGCTGTTCTGCTTCGGCCTCGGCTACAGCGCCAAAGCGCTCGCCGAAACGCTCGTCCCGCACGGCTGGCGCATCGCCGGCACCGCGCGCGAGGAAGCGGACTGCGCCGCGCTCGCGGCGCTCGGCTACGACATGCACCTCTTTCGTCGCGTCGAGCCCTTGGACCGAAGCGATCTCGCCGGAGCGACGCACGTCCTCGTCTCCGTGCCGCCGGACGAGGGGGGCGATCCGGTGCTCGACCTGCACGGCGCGGATCTCGCGGCGCTGCCGGAGCTGCGCTGGCTGGGCTATCTCTCGACGACCGCAATCTATGGCGATCGCGGCGGCGCTGCGGTCGATGAGGCGACGCCGCCGGCGCCCGCGAACGAGCGCGGCCGTCGCCGCCTTGCCGCCGAGGCGGGGTGGCAGACCCTCGCGCGCCGCAGCGCGCTGCCGCTGCACATCTTCCGGCTCGCCGGCATCTATGGGCCGGGCCGCAGCGCGCTCGACGCCGTGCGCGAAGGGCGCGCGCAACGCATCGATCTTCCCGGCCACGTCTTTTCGCGCATTCATGTCGCCGACTTGGCCGCGGTGCTGCGGGCCTCGCTCGCAACGCCCAATCCCGGCGCGATCTACACCGTCGCCGACGACGAGCCCGCCCCGCAGGCCGATGTCGTGGCCTTCGCGTGCCGGCTTTTGCATCGCGCCGTGCCGCGCGCGGTGCCGCTTGCCGAGGCCGGGCTCTCGCCGCTGGCGCGCAGCTTCTACGACGACAACAAGCGCGTCGCGAACCGCCGCATCAAGGACGAGCTCGGCGTGCGCCTGCGCTATCCGACCTATCGCGAGGGGCTTGCCGCCATCCTCGCCGCGGCGTCCGGCTCCTGACGCGGCGCCAGCAGCGGCGCGAGCGTGCGCAGCAGCAGACCGAGGTCCTGCTCGCGCGACAGCCGGTGGTCGCCGTCCTTGACCAAGATCACCTGCACATCCCGCGCCGCGATCTTCGCCGCGAGGTCGAGGCTCGTGCGAAACGGCACGTCCTCATCCTCGATCCCGTGCAACAGCCGCACGGGACAGGTGATGCGCGGATCGGCCGGCAAAAGCTGCTTCCTCCCGTCCTCGATGAGGGCGCGCGTGATGAGATAGCCCTCGCTCGCATAGGCCGACGGCACGCGCGCCGCGCCCTCGCGCAGGATCGCGTCGCGCACCCACTGGGGGAAGCGCGGCCACATCAGGGCCTCGGTCGCGTCGGGCGCCGACGCGATGCCGACCAGCGCCGCGATTCGCTGGGGCCGCGCCAGCGCCGCCAGGCACATGAGCCAACCGCCGATGCTCGATCCGACCAGCACGATCGGCCCCTCGGTGAGCTGATCGATGACGGCGAGCGTGTCGGCCTTCCAGCGCCCGACCGTGGCGTCCATGAAATCGCCCGACGAGAGGCCGTGCGCGAAATAGTCGAAGCGCACGAAGGCTTGGCCGCGAGTCGCGCAGAATTCGTGGAGTCGCGTCGCCTTCGTCCCGCTCATGTCCGACATGAAGCCGCCGAGGAACACGACACACGGCGCTTTTCCGGCGCTCCGCCGGTAGGCGATTGTCGCGCCGTCCTCGCGTGTTAAGATGGAGGGCGCTTCCTCAATGAGACTCACTTCGCGCTCCTCTCGTCGCACATGAACGACGCCGAGACTATCACCGCTTCGGCCGAGGCGGAACGCCGCCCGCCCCGCGTGCTTCAGGTGCTGCCGGCGCTCGTCACCGGCGGGGTCGAGCGCGGCGCGGTCGATCTCGCCGCGGCGCTCGCAGCCGACGGTTGGGGCTCGTTCATCGCGTCCTCGGGCGGCGGGATGGAGCGCGAGGCCGAGCGCGCCGGAGCGCACCACATCGAGCTGCCGCTGGCGTCGAAGAATCCCTTCGTCATGCGCGCCAACGTCGCGCGCCTCGCCAAGGCGATCGCCGCCCACGGCATCGACATCGTGCACGCGCGGAGCCGCGCGCCGGCGTGGAGCGCGCGCGCCGCGGCGAAACGTACGGGCGCGCACTTCATCACCACTTTTCACAACGCCTACGGCGCCAGCTCGGCGCTGAAGCGGCGCTACAATGCGGTGATGGGCGCGGGCGAACGCGTCATCGCGATCTCGGAATTCGTGGCCCAGCACGCGATCGAGACCTATCACCTCGATCCCGCGCGCGTCCGCGTCGTGCACCGCGGCATCGACACCGAGCGCTTCGATCCCGAGCGCGTCTCGCCCGAGCGCATGATCGCGCTCGCGCGCCAATGGGGCTTGCCCGACGGGCTCCCCGTGGTGATGCTGCCGGGGCGCCTGACGCGCTGGAAGGGGCACGAGGTGCTGATCGCGGCGCTGCGCCGGCTCGGGCGGCGCGAGCTGCGCTGCCTCATCGTCGGCGGCGGCAGCGCCCGCTACCGCGCCGCGCTCGAAGCGGCGCTGCGGCGCAATCCGCCGCCCTGCGGCGTGGGCTTCGTCGACGATTGCCGCGACATGGCGGCGGCCTACATGCTGGCCGACGTGGTCGTCTCGGCATCGACCGAGCCCGAGGGCTTCGGCCGCGTCGTGGTCGAGGCGCAGGCGATGGGGCGGCCGGTGATAGCGACGGCGCATGGCGGCGCGCTCGAGACGGTGCGGCCGGGCGAAACCGGCTGGCTCGTGCCGCCCGCCGATCCGGCGGCGCTCGCCGGCGCCATCGCCGCGGCGCTCGATCTCTCGCCCGACGATCGTTTCGCCTTGGCCGAGCGGGCTTACGAGCATGTCCGGCAGAACTTCACGGTCGCGCGCATGACCGGGCAGACGATCGCGATCTACGAGGAGCTGCTCGGCATCGATGCCCGCGTGGCGGCGTGAGTCGCAAAAAAATATGGCGATGAAATGAGGCAATTACTCCATTTGGGCGCCGCCGCATTGTTGCTCGATAGCGCTTGCTTCGCGGGTATCGCGCGAGCCGATGGTCCGTCTTCGTACAGTGCTTATCTACAAGGCTTACAAAGAGAAGGACCTTCGCTCGTTTTCGCGGCCAGTTGCGGTATGGCAAACGGGAATCGAGGTGTAATGGTCTTTCAGCTCTCCCGCGAACCGGGAAGCTACGTCGGGCGCTACTTCGATTTGAAGGGTGACCAGATTGTTCGCTCCGAACATGTCGTGATGGTGGACGGAGGGTGGGAAATCAAAACAGGTTCTGGCCTTCGCTATTTCGACAACGACAAAGACGCAGCCATGAAGACCCTTTTGCAATCGCCCTATTATGCAATGGTCTCCTACCAGCTCGACACGATCGTGGCGGTGCCTCCCAGGGGCAAATGTTTTGAGCAGCCCGGCGAGCACTAATTCCAACGCCACAGAACACCGTCATGGCCGGGCATTTCCTGACTTGTCCCGGCCATCCACGGGTGGTTTCGAGAGGCGGCAACACGTGGATGCGCGGGACAATCCCGCGCATGACGTGACGGGGCATAGCCAACGTCGATGACGAACGCCGCGCGGATTCTCGTCATCAAGCTTGGCGCTCTCGGCGATTTCGTGCAGGCGATGGGGCCGGCCGCGGCGATCCGCGCGCATCACATGGGCGCCGAGATCACGCTGCTCACATCGGCGCCATTCGCGGGCCTTGCCGGGGCCGCGCCTTATTTCGACCGCGTCTGGATCGACGAGCGGCCGTCCTTCCTTCATCCGCTCGCGCTCTGGCGTCTTCGCGACAAGCTGCGGCGGGAAAAATTCGCGCGGGTCTACGACCTGCAAACGTCCGACCGCTCGAGCTTTTATTTTCAGCTCATGCGCCCCGCCGCGCCGGAATGGTCGGGGATCGCCAAGGGCGCATCGCACCCGCATGCCAATCGCGCGCGCGACGTCATGCACACGATCGAGCGCCAGACGGAGCAGCTGCGCGACGCCGGCATCCTCGATGTGCCGCCGCCCTCGCTCGCCTGGGCCGCTTCCGACATCACGCGCTTTCGCCTGCCGGACCGCTTCGTCCTGCTGGTGCCCGGCGGTGCCCTGCACCGGCCGAGGAAGCGCTGGCCCGCGGCGAATTACGTGGCGTTCGCGCGCCTCATCGCCGCGCGCGGTGTGACGCCCGTCGTCATCGGCGGCGCAGCCGAGGCCCCGCTCGGCGCGGAAATTTCGGCCGGCGCGCCGGGCGCGCTCGACCTCACCGGCAGGACCAGTTTCGGCGACATCGTCGGGCTCGGCGGCCGCGCGCTCCACGCCGTCGGCAACGATACCGGCCCGATGCATCTCGTCGTCGCGGGCGGAGCTTCGGCGACGGTGCTCTATTCCGCCGAGTCGGACCCCGCCTTGACCGCTCCGCGCGGACCTCGCGTCACCATCCTGCGCCGGCAGAGCCTTGCCGCGCTCGGCGTGGAGGAGGTTGCCGCGACGCTGCCCTTCGGGTAAATCGCCGCCGATGGCCATTCCGCAAATCAAGGTCACGCTGCCGGACGGCACGCCGCGCGAATTCGACCGCGGCGTCACCGGCGCCGCAATCGCCAAGGCGATCGGGCCCGGCCTCGCCAAGGCGGCGGTGGCGATCCGGATCGACGGCGAGCTCAAGGACCTCTCGGCCGCGATCGAGCACGACGCCAAGATCGCGATCCTGACGCGCGACCAGCCGGCGGCGCTCGAGATCATCCGCCACGATGCCGCGCATGTCATGGCCGAGGCCGTGAAAGAGCTTTATCCCGAAACCCAGGTCACGTTCGGGCCCGCGACCGACACGGGCTTCTACTACGACTTCGCGCGCGACACGCCGTTCACGCCCGAGGATCTCGGGAAGATCGAGGCGCGCATGCACGAGATCGTCGATCGCGACGAGACGATCACGCGCGAGGAATGGGAGCGCGACGCGGCCGTCAATTTCTTCACCGGGCTCGGCGAGAAATACAAGGCCGAGTGGATCCACGAAATCCCCAAGGACGAGGCGATCAGCCTCTATCGCCAGGGCGGGTTCGTCGATCTCTGCGCAGGCCCCCATCTGCCGAGCACGGGCAAGCTCGGCCATGCCTTCAAGCTCACCAAGGTGGCGGGCGCCTATTGGCGCGGCGATGCGAGAAACGCACAGCTCCAGCGCGTCTATGGCACCGCGTGGGCGAGCGAAAAGGACCTGAAGCAATATCTCTTCCAGATCGAGGAGGCGGAAAAGCGCGACCACCGCCGCTTGGGCCGCGAACTCGGTCTCTTCCATTTGCAGGAAGAGGCGGCCGGCAGCGTGTTCTGGCACCCAAAAGGCTGGACGCTCTATCGCACGATCGAGAATTACATCCGCGGCCGGCTCGAGCGCGCGGGCTATGTCGAGGTGCACACGCCGCAGCTCGTCGACCGCTCGCTGTGGGAAGCCTCGGGCCATTGGGAGAAATTCCGCCAGCACATGTTCACGGTCGCCGACGAGGACGGCGGGCGCGTTCTCGCCGTGAAGCCCATGAGCTGCCCGTGCCATGTGATGATTTTCCGCCAGGACCTCCACTCCTATCGCGAGTTGCCGCTCCGGATGGCCGAGTTCGGCGCCTGCCACCGCAACGAGCCGTCGGGCGCGCTGCACGGCATCATGCGCGTCCGGGCGTTTACCCAGGACGATGCGCACATCTTCTGCACCGAGGACCAGATCACGTCGGAAAGCATCGCCTTCTGCGACCTGCTGCGCAGCGTCTATCGCGATTTCGGCTTCACCGACGTGACGGTCAAATTCTCCGACCGGCCAGCGGTGCGCGCCGGCGCAGATGACGTGTGGGATCGCGCCGAGGACGCGCTCAAAGCGGCCTGCGATGCCGCCAATCTCGCCTACACGCTCAATCCGGGCGAAGGCGCTTTCTATGGTCCGAAGCTCGAGTTCGTGCTGCGCGACGCGCTTGGCCGCGACTGGCAGTGCGGCACACTCCAGGTCGATTTCGTGCTGCCCGAGCGGCTCGACGCCACCTATATCGGCGAGGACGGGCAGCGCCACCGCCCGGTCATGCTGCACCGCGCGATCCTGGGCTCGTTCGAGCGCTTCATCGCCATCCTGATCGAGCATCATGCCGGGCGCTTCCCGCTCTGGCTCGCGCCGGTGCAGGCGAAGGTGCTGACCATCACGTCCGACGCCGACGCCTATGCCGGGGAGGTGATGGCGGCGCTGGCCGCGGCGGGCTTGCGCGCCGAGGCCGACCTCTCGAACGAGAAGATCAATTACAAGGTCCGCGAGCACTCGCTCGCCAAGATACCCGTGCTCGTCGTCGTCGGCCGCCGCGAGGCCGAGACGCGGACGGTGGCGCTCCGCCGGCTTGGCGGGGCTGCGCAAGAAACCATTGCGCTCGAAGACGCCATCGCTAAATTGAACGCGGAGGCTGCGATCCCGGCCGGCTAAGGCGGGGCGTCAGCGTTAACAGTGAAGGAGGTGCCATATCGCCAGAACCATGCAGCCGGCGACGCCGTCCCGGGACGGGCCGCGCGTCAATCAGGACATCAATGCGCTCAAGGTGCGGCTCATCGACGAGCGCGGAGAGATGATCGGGGTCGTCAGCCGGAACGACGCCCTCGTCAAGGCCGGCGAGGCCGGGCTCGATCTCGTCGAGGTGGCCGCCGCGGCGGACCCGCCGGTCGTCAAGATCCTCGACTTCGGCAAATACAAATACGAAGAACAGAAGAAGAAGAACGAGGCGCGTAAGAAGCAGAAGATCATCGAGGTCAAGGAGATCAAGCTGCGCCCCGGCATCGACGACCACGACTACGACGTCAAGATGCGCAGCATGCTGAAATTCATCGAGGAGGGCGACAAGGTCAAGGTGACCATGCGCTTTCGCGGCCGCGAATTGGCGCACCAGGAGATCGGCATGAACGTGCTGATGCGCGTGCGCGACGACCTCGACAAGCTCGCCAAGATCGAGCAGCACCCGCGCATGGAAGGCCGCCAGATGACCATGGTGCTGTCGCCGAAATAGGCGGCGCCGCTCGCTTCAGGACATTCCACGGACAGGGGTGGGCCATGCTGGTAGCGACGACCGAGAACGTGGCGGGTCACCGGACCGTCGAGACCAAGGGCCAGTGCTTCGGCGTCGTCGTGCGCAGCCGCGGGCTCGGCGGCAACATCATGGCCGGGCTGCGCTCGATCGTCGGTGGCGAGATCAAGGAATATACCGTTCTGATCGAGGAGGCGCGCCGCCACGCGATCGACCGCATGGTTGAGAGCGCGACGGCGATGGGTGCGAACGCGGTGGTGATGATGCGCTTCGATTCCTCGGAGATGGGCCAGACGATGAGCGAGATCGTCGCCTACGGCACTGCGGTCGTGATCGAGCCGGTCAAAGCCTGACGCTCCTATGCCCGTGGTGCGGATCATCGTCGGCGCGCTCGGGATCGTGGCGCTCGTCACGGCCGCGCTGACGGTTCTGCATGGCGTGCCGGTCGTGCTGACCTTGTGGCTTCTCGGCCTTGGGCTGGTGCTGACGGTGGGCGCGCTGTTCGAGCGCGTCATCTACAAGAAGATCGCGCCGACCGCGCCGGGTCGCGGCTGGATCGCGACCGGCGAGCGCTTCGTCGATCCCGCGACCGGGCGGCTCGTCGAGGTCCATTTCCGGCCCGACACGGGCCAGCGCAGCTATGTGGATGCCGGCGCGGCGCCGCCCAATGACGGGGCGTGAGGGGCTCGGTTTCGATTAACGAGATTTCATCGCCCCGACAGGCGCTTTTCATGGGCGAGGGCGATAATCGGGGAGAACTTCACTGGAGGTTTCCCATGACCCGTCTTGCTCTGGCCGCAGTGCCGTTCTTCGCGCTCGCGGGCGCCGCCCTCATTCAAGCCCCCGCCTTTGCCGCAACGCCGCCCGCCGCCGCCACGGCCACCGCGGCGCACGCCCGCAGCGACACGACGCCGACGGCGCGGCGCGAAACCAAGGCGCTCAACCTGATCGAAGCGAAGGGCTATGGCGACTACACTGACTTCCACGCCGTCGGCAAGAATTTCGCGGCGCAGGTCGATCGGCACGGCCAGCGCCTGACCGTGATCGCCAATCCCGACACCGGCCAGGTGACGCAGCACGGCTGAGCCTCCGGGGCGCGCCTTCGGACGCAGCGCCCGGGCGCGCCCCTTTACATGCGCCGCCCTCATGCCAAGATGCTCTCCCGAGGAGAAGCGTCATGGCCAACGCCGTCGTCCGGATCGCCCCCAACAACCCGGTGTTCGACCTCCCGGTGCTGGTCGGCATCGAGGAGGGGCTGTTCCAGAAGGCCGGGCTCGACGTGGCGATGTCGGCGACCTACGAGGATCGCGAGCGCGACACGGCCGAGAGCAAGATTTTCGAGCGCCTCAAGGAAGGCATGTTCGAGCGCGGCTCGGCCGACAGCTACAATGTTTGCGAATGGGCCTCGATCGACCGGGTCGAGCGCGGCTCGCGCGGCGGCAAGCTCGCGGCGCTGCGCGCGGCGGTGGCGGCGCAGGCGATCGTGACCTTCGACGCGGCGCTCCAGGTGCCGCGCGATCTCGCCGACGTGCCCGTCGCGGTGCAGGAGCATACCGGCTCGCATTTCACCACCCTGCAAATGCTCGAGGGCGCGCTCGGCCGCGAGCATGTGCGGATCGCCAAGGGCAGCTTGCCGCAACTGCGCTGGAAGGGCCTGAAAGACGGGCATTATCGTGCTGTCACGGTGATGGAGCCGTTTATCAGCCTCGCTTTGAAGGAGGGCGCGCACATCGTCGCGGCCGAGTTCTATCGCGGCGGCGAGGTGATTGCGCCGCATCTGAGCCCGGAGCAGCGCGACGCCTATTACGGCGCCGAGAACGAGGCGGTAGATCGCATCAACGCCGATTTCTACCGCTATGCCCATCACGTCGCGGCGCATGCCAAGGGCGCGCTCGCGCCACGCGAGCTGCTGCGCGCCTTCGTGCGCTACAAGCATGTCGACATCTACGAGCCCGAGCTGTTCCAGCGCACCTACGAATGGATGAAGTCGTGGGGCTTCACCGAGGGGCAGAGCGAGCACGGCGCGCTCGTCTTTTGAGGAGGACTGCATGATGTCGCCTGTAAAGATGTCGCATTACGTGTTGCAGACGAACCGCATCGCGGCGATGCGCGACTGGTACCTCGCCGTATTGGGCGGCGAGGTGGTGCACCAGAACGACAATCTCTGCTTCCTCGCTTATGACGACGAGCATCACCGCATCGCCTTCCTCAATTACGGGCCGCTCGAGGAGCGCACCGACCGCCACGTCGGCTTGAACCACGTCGCCTTCGGCTTCGATCGACTCGACGATCTCCTCGGCGCCTACGAGCGCCTGAAGGCGCGCGGGATCGTGCCGCACTGGTGCGTCAATCACGGCCCTACCACCTCGATCTACTATCACGATCCCGACGGCAACGGCGTCGAGCTCGAGGTCGAGAATTTCGCCACGCTGGCGGAATGCACGGCCTATATGCGCGGGCCCGATTTCGCCCGCAATTCGCGCGGCGTCGAGTTCGATCCCGACGCGATGGCGAAGAAGCTCCGCGCCGGCGCGCCCGAGCGCGAGCTTTTGGACCGCTCGCGGCTCGAGAAGGCGGCCGCCCTCTGAGCTTGCACATCGGGCCGCGGGCCCGCTATAACCCGCGGCCTAAGGGCAGTTAAGGCGAAGGGCATGCCTTCCCGCCCAAAATTCCCTGCGAGAGGATGGAAATGCCCAAGCTCAAGACCAAGAGCGGCGCGAAGAAGCGCTTCGGGCGCACCGCGTCCGGCAAGGTGAAGGTCGCGAACGCCTATAAGCGCCATCTCCTCACCAACAAGTCGAAGCGCTCGAAACGCAACGCCAAGGGCACCGTCACCCTCCAGAAGGGCGACGCCAATCTCGTGCTCTCCTACATGCCGTACATGAGGGGCTGACATGGCGCGCGTCAAACGGGGCGTCACCGCACACGCGCGGCACAAGAAGGTCCTGGGCCTCGCCGCGGGCTATCGCGGCCGCTCGCATTCGAACTTCCGCATCGCGATCGAGAAGGTCGAGAAGGGCCTGCAATACGCCTACCGCGACCGCCGCGCCAAGAAACGCAATTTCCGCGCACTGTGGATCCAGCGCATCAATGCCGGGGCGCGCGACCAGGGCCTGACCTATTCTCAGTTCATGAACGGCCTGAAGCGCGCCGGCATCGCGCTCGACCGCAAGGTGCTGGCCGATCTCGCCATGAGCGAGCCCGAGGCTTTCCGCGCGGTCGTCGCCGAGGCGCAGGCCGCGCTCAAGGCGTGACGGGCGCCCTCCGCGAGCCGGCGGCGAGGGCAGCATGACGGTCGAGGAAATCCGCGACGAGATTTTGCGCGGCGTGGCGAGCGCCAACGGCCGCGAGGCGCTCGAGGACGTGCGCGTCGCCGCCCTCGGCCGCAACGGCAATGTCACCGCCTTGATGAAGGAGATCGGCCAACTCCCCGCCGACGAGCGGCGGGAGCGCGGCGCCGCGCTCAATCGCTTGAAAGGCGAGATCGAAGCGGCGATCGCCGACGCCGCCAAGCGCCTCGAAGGCGCGGCGCTGGCCGAGCGCCTCAAGACCGAGCGCATCGACGTCAGTCTGCCGGTCAAGGGCGAGCCCGACGGCCGCATCCATCCGATCAGCCAGACGATCGATGAGGTCGTGGCGATCTTCGGCGAGATGGGGTTCTCGGTCGCCGAAGGCCCGCATATCGAGGACGATTTCCACAATTTCACCGCGCTCAACATCCCGCCCGAGCATCCGGCGCGGCAGGAGCACGACACGTTCTACCTCGCCGCCACGGATGCCGGCGGCGCGCGCAAAGTGCTGCGCACGCATACCTCGCCGGTGCAGATCCGCACGCTGCAGAAGACGAAGCCGCCGCTCCGCATCATCGTGCCCGGCCGCACCTTTCGCTGCGACCACGACGCGACGCACTCGCCGATGTTCCACCAGGTCGAAGGGCTCGTCGTCGATCGCGCTTCGCACATGGGGCATTTGAAGGGCTGCCTCATCGAATTCTGCCGCGCCTTCTTCGACATCGGCGAGCTGCCGGTACGCTTCCGGCCGAGCTATTTCCCGTTCACCGAGCCGTCGGCCGAGGTCGATATCGGCTGCTCGCGCGAAGGCGGCGGCTTGAAGATCGGCGCCGGCGCCGATTGGCTCGAGATTCTGGGCTGCGGCATGGTGCACCCGAAAGTGCTGGCCAATTGCGGCGTCGATCCGGCCGAGTTTCAGGGCTTCGCCTTCGGCATGGGGATCGAGCGCATCGCCATGCTGAAATACGGCATTCCCGATCTCCGCACCTTCTATGACAGCGACCTGCGCTGGCTCCGGCACTACGGCTTCCTGCCGCTCGATCTGCCCTCGCTCGTGATGGGCCCGGCGCGATGAAGACGACGCTCGCCTGGCTCAAGACGCATCTCGAAACGGCAACGCCGATCGACGAGATCGCGGCGCTCCTCGCGATGCGCGGCTTCGAGGTCGAGAGCATCGAGAATCCGGCGCGCCATCTCGCCGCCTTCCGCGTCGCGCGCGTCAAGAAGGCCGAGCCCCATCCCAATGCCGACAAGCTGAAACTCTGCGTCGTCGATGCCGGATCCGGCGAGGTGCAGGTCGTGTGCGGCGCGCCCAACGCGCATGCGGGCATGCTCGGCGTTTTCGCGGCGCCCGGCACCGTCATCCCGCGCAGCGGTCAGGCCTTGAAGGCCAGCACCATTCGCGGCGTCGCATCGAACGGCATGCTGTGCTCGGGCTGGGAGCTTGGCCTCTCCGAAGATCACGAAGGCATCATCGAACTGCCGGAAAATCTCAAAGTCGGAAGCTCTTTCGCCGCGGCCATGGGATTGGACGATCCCGTCATCGACATCAAGGTGACGGCGAACCGCGGCGACTGCCTCGGCGTCTACGGCATCGCGCGCGATCTCGCGGCCGCCGGGCTCGGCACGCTGAAGCCGCTCGCCGTCGAGCCCGTGCCGGGCCGCTTTCCCTGCCCCGTCGCCGTCCATCTCGCCGGGCCGGACGAGAAGGCGTGCCCGCTCTTCCTCGGCCGCCTCGTGCGCGGCGTGAAGAATGGGCCGAGCCCCGCCTGGCTCAAGGCGCGGCTCGAGGCGATTGGCTTGCGCCCGATCTCGACGCTCGTCGATATCACCAATTTCATCACCTACGATCTCGGCCGGCCGCTCCACGCCTTCGATGCCAGGAAGCTCGACGGCGATCTCGCCGTGCGCGGCGCGCGGGCCGGAGAAGAGTTGGCTGCGCTCAACGGCAAGACCTATGCGCTCGATCCCGCCATGACGGTGATCGCCGACAATTCCGGGCCGTTGAGCCTCGGCGGCGTCATCGGCGGCGAGAGCACGGGCTGCACCGAGGCGACGAATGACGTGTTTCTCGAGGCGGCGCTGTTCGATCCCGTGCGCACCGCCGCCACCGGCAGGTCGCTCAATCTCCAGACCGACGCGCGCTATCGCTTCGAGCGCGGCGTCGATCCCGAATTCGTGCGGCCCGGCCTCGAAATCGCGACGCGCCTCATCCTCGACCTCTGCGGCGGCGAAGCGAGCGAGATCCGCCAATCGGGCGATCTTCCGCGCTGGCGGCGCGAGCTGCGGTTTCGGCCCGAACGCGTGCAAACGCTGGGCGGCCTCGCGCTCGAAGCTTCGCGCGCGCACGCAATCCTCCAATCGCTCGGCTGTACGGTCGGGGACGGCGCGCCCTGGACCGTCGTGCCGCCGTCATGGCGTCCGGATATCGAGGGCGAGGCCGATCTCGTCGAGGAAGTGCTGCGCATCACCGGCTTCGAGCACATTCCCGCCGTGCCGCTCGCGCGCGAGACGCCGTTGCCGAAGCCTGCGCTCGATGCGGGCGCGCGCCGCGCCGAATTCGTGCGCCGCACGCTCGCCGCGCGCGGGCTCGTCGAGGCCGCGACCTTCTCGTTCCTCTCCGCAAGCGAGGCGCGGCTCTTCGGCGGCGGCGGCGATGCGTTGCGTCTTGCCAATCCGATCAGCGCCGAACTCGATCAGATGCGGCCGTCATTGCTCCCCAATCTCCTCGCCGCCGCGCGGAGAAATGCCGATCGCGGCTTTGCCGATTGCGCGCTCTTCGAGGTTGGCGCGCAATACCGGGACGACACGCCCGAAGGACAAATCCAGATGGCGACGGGCGTGCGCGCGGGCGCGACCGGGCCGAAGCGCTGGGACGATCCGGGCCGCGCGGCCGACGCCTATCTCGCCAAGGCCGATGCCGTCGCCGCGCTCGCTTCGTGCGGCGTTGCGGCGGACTCGCTGCAAGCGGGCGCCGAGCCGCCGCCCTGGTATCATCCCGGACGCGGCGGCATCTTGCGGCTCGGGCCGAAGGTCTTGGGGGCGTTCGGCGAGATCCACCCGGCGATCGTGGCGCATTACGACCTGAAGGGCGCGGCCGCGGGATTCGAGGTCTTCCTCGACGACGTACCGCTGCCGCGCGCCCGCGGCCGCGCGCGCCCGCTCTTGAAGCTCTCGCCGTTTCAGCCGGTCGAGCGCGATTTCGCCTTTCTCGTGCCGGCGGATCTTCCGGCCGAGACGCTGCTGCGCACCGCGCGCGGCGTCGACAAAAAACTCGTCAGCGACGTGCGGCTCTTCGACGTCTATACCGGCCCCGGCGTCGATCCGGGCTCGAAGTCGCTCGCCATCACGATCGTGCTCCAGCCCGAGGACGCGACCTTGACCGACGCGCTCCTCGAAGGTTTCTCAAAACGCCTCGTCGCGGCGGTCGAGAAGGCGACCGGCGGCAAGCTGCGCGGCTAGAGCGCTTCGCCCAGGAGCTTCGCGAACTCCTCGATCTTGTAGGCGCGCACCGTCGTCGTCCGGGCGCTGCCCTGCGCGGCGATCGCGATCGTGACCTTGGTCATGGCCTCGCCGCTCGGCATGTCGCAGGTCAGGGCGACATCGTATTGGCCGGTCGTGACATAGGCTGACAACAGCTTGCCGCCGTTCTTCTCGATCAATCCTTTGACCGCATCGGACCGCTTCGGGCCGTCCTTGAGGTTCTTCGCCCCCTGGTCGGTCCAGTTGAGGAATACGATGAATGTCGGCATGAGCCTCTCCCTCGTTGTGCGTTGGCGCGATCCCGCGCGGTCCGGCGGAATCGCCGGGCGCTCGGGCAGGTTCTTCTTGGCCGATAAACGGCATTTATCTTAAACCCGAATCGATACCGTTTGAAGCCGCCTCGCGCCGTCCTTATGTCGAAGACCGGCAGAAGGCGAAGGCCGCGCGATGACTCAAGGCTTCAAGACGTTCCTGGTGTTCGTGACGACATGCATCGCCTGCTACGTGGGCTATTCCTATGCGCGCGGCGCGCGGACGGCCGAGGACGCGGCGGTCCATCAGTGCCTCGACCGCGAGATCGCCGCCGGCACGCTTACCATCAACAGCGAGCAGATCTGCCGCGCCGCCATCCGCCGGGCCCAACAACTCTCGTAGCGCTACCTTCCTCGATCCTTGTGGCTTGACCCGCACACTTGCCCGGCCAAACAATGACGTAAGAAATGGCTGCGCGAGGCGCGGGTCGAGCGTCCGCCGGGGCCGGGAGGAAAGAATGAGGGTCGATTACGTCATCGTCGGCGCGGGCACGGCCGGCTGCGTTCTTGCGAACCGCCTCACCGAGGATCCGGGCACGAGGGTGCTGCTGATCGAGGCGGGCGGGCGCGACTGGAACCCGCTCATTCATATTCCGGCGGGCTTTACGAAGCTCCTCGACCATCCGACCGCGAGCTGGCGTTTCCGCGCCGAGCCCGATCCCGGCACCAACGGCCGCGCCATTGTCTATCCGCGCGGACGCGGTTTGGGCGGCTCGAGCTCGATCAACGGCCTCATCTACGTGCGCGGCCAGCCCGAGGACTATGACCACTGGGCGCAGCTCGGCAATCGCGGCTGGTCGTGGGACGACGTGCTCCCGTATTTCAAGCGCACCGAGAACTGGTCGGGCGAGGGCAACGAGTGGCGCGGCAAGGGCGGCATGCTCGCGACGTCGCACATGGCCGACATGCCGCCGCTGTGCAAAGCCGTGGTCGCGGCGGGGCAGGAGGTGGGGCTGCCGTTCCGCGCGGACGTGAATGCGCTGCCGCATGGCGGCATCGGTTATTGCCAGCAGACGCGCGGCGGCCGGCGGCGGGCAAGCGCGGCGCGGGCCTATCTCCGTCCGGCGATGAAGCGCCCGAACCTCACAATCGTGCTGCATGGGCTCGTGCGCGGCGTGCTGTTCGACGGCAAGCGCGCGACCGGCCTCGAATACGAGAAGGGCGGGCAGGTCGAGCGCGTCGAGGCCGATCGCGAGGTGATCCTGGCCGCGGGCGCCATCGGCACGCCGCACATCCTTCAGCTTTCGGGCGTCGGCGATCCCGAGCATCTGCAAAAGATCGGCGTGCCGGTGCGCCATGCGCTGCCCGGCGTCGGCCAGAATCTGCAGGACCATTTCATCACGCGCATGACGCACCGCGTCACCGGGCTGCCGACCGTCAACGAGCGCTCGCGCGGCCTGCCGCTCGCCGGCGAGGTGCTGCGCTATATCGTCAAGGGCGACGGCATGCTGACCTACAGCGCCTCGCTCGTCGCGGCGTCCGTCAAGGTGCTGGAGGAATCGGCGACGCCGGACGTGCAGTGCTCGTTCGCGCCGGGAAGCTTCAAGGAGGCGCAACTGGGCGCCTTCGAGGACGAGCCCGGCGTCACCGGCGGCATGTGGCAGATGCGGCCTCTGTCGCGCGGCTACGTGCTCGCGAAATCGAGGAACCCGGCCGATGCGCCGGCGATCAATCCGCGCTACTTGAGCCACCCGACCGATTGCCGCGCCGTCGCGGGCGGGCTCAATTTCCTGCGCCGCCTGTTCAACGCGCCGGCGATCAAGCAGCATCTGGGCGCGGAAATTCTGCCGGGCCGCGGCATCACGAGCGATGACGAGCTCGTCGATTACGCGCGCAGGAACGGCTCGACCGTCTATCACGCGACCTGCACTTGCAAGATGGGGAGCGACGCGATGGCGGTGGTGGACGATCAGCTTCGCGTACGCGGGCTCGACCGGCTGCGCGTGATCGATGCCTCGGTCATGCCGACCGTGACCTCGACCAACACCAACGCGCCGACCTTCATGATCGCCGAAAAGGGGGCCGCCTTCGTGCGCGCCACGGCGCGCGCCAGCGCCGCGGCGTGACGATAGGGCTTAGCTGTCGTATTCGGCCGAGATGTCCTTGCCGGTGTAGTCCTTCAGGAACGCGGTCGCGATGATCGAGATGATGGCCGTGATGAGGATGTAGATCGCGATCGGCGTGCCGGAATGGTAGGTCGCGAAGAGCGCGGTCGCGATGAGCGGCGCCGGCCCTCCCGCCGTGATCGAGGCGAGCTGATAGGTGATCGACGCGCCGCTATAGCGTAAGCGCGGCGTAAAGCTCTCGGCGATCAAGGCCGCCTGCGGCCCATACTGCATGTCGTGCGGGATGAGCGACAGGAAGATGGCAATGAAGATCAGCACCGAGGAGGCCGTGTCGACAAGGCCGAAATAGATGAAGCCGAACACGCCCATTGTGGCGCAACCGATGATGTACATCTTCTTGCGCCCGATCTTGTCGGAGATGTGTCCGGAGAACGGGATCGTGAAGGCCGACAGCAAGGTCGCGCACAAGACGCCGGTCAATAGCAGGTCGCGCGGCGCGTGCAAGGTCGTCGTGCCATAGGCGAAGATGAAGGCGGTGAAGATATAGAAGGGGCCTTGCTCCGAGGTGCGCGCCAAGGCGCCGAGGATGATCGTGCCCCACTGCTTCTTGCACACCTCGATGATCGGCGCCTTCTCGATCTTCCGCTCGGCGACGAGCTTCCGGAACACCGGTGTCTCGAGGATGCGGAGCCTGATCCAGAGCCCGATGCCGACCAGGACGATGCTGAGCGCGAACGGGATGCGCCAGCCCCAGGTCAAGAACGCGTCGCCCGACATCTGGCTGAAGGCGAGGACCGCGAGGTTGGCGAGGAACAATCCGGCCGGACCGCCGAATTGCGGCCACGACGTGAGGAAGCCGCGCTCGTTGTTGCGCCGCGCCCATTCCATCGAGAGCAGAACCGAGCCGCCCCATTCGCCGCCGACGCCGATGCCCTGGAGCGCGCGCAGGACGGTGAGCAGGACCGCGCCCCACATCCCGATCGAGTTGTAGCCGGGCAGGAACGCCACCAGGAAGGTCGAGACGCCCATCAGCAGCAGCGTGGCGATGAGCGTCGATTTGCGTCCCAGCCGGTCACCGTAATGGCCGAAGATGAAGGCGCCGACCGGCCGCGCGAGGAAGCCCACGAAATAGATGCCGAAGGCGTTCAAGGTCGCCGCCAGCGGGGTCATGTACGGGAAGAACAGCTTGCCGAACACCAGTCCGGCCATGGTGCTGTAGAGCAGGAAATCGTACCACTCGATGGTGGTGCCGACCGTGGCCGCCAAGACCGCGCGGCGCAGCTCGCGGGTATGGTCGCTGGGGCTCAGCGGAATGGTGGCGTCAAGCGTCGCCATGGTTTCTCCTCCCATTTTTTCCGGTCGTTAGCTGCCGGAAACGTTTTAGGGAGGGAAGAATTCCACGCTGCGGCCCGCCTGACAAGCGGGTCGTGGCGAAGCTCTAGGCTACCACTTGCAGACGAGGCCCTCGGCGAACGTCTCGCGCCAGGTGGCGCCGGGCGGCACGAGCCCGTCATACGGCCTGATGTCGCGATGGGTGGCGGGATTTACGCCGGGTGCGGGCTCGCCGCGCTCGACCGCAGCGATCGCCTCGAGCAGCACGTTCCTGAGCGTGACGATGGCGCGGTCGCTCGAGCCCAAATATTCCTGGCTCCGGTCGACGATCGGCCCCATCCCTTCCTGGAGCGCGAAATCCTGCGTGTTGATGCCCTCGATGCCGGTGAAGGTCTGCGTCTTTTGCACCTGCCGGTCGATCAGGTAGTCGTTCGCGAGGTTGCGCTTCAATTTGAACGTGCCGGGGATGAGGTCGTCCTTGCCGCGGCCGGAATTGTGCTCGAACGCCTCCTGCATCTCCTCGCTGACCGGCACGGCGGGGTCGGCGCTGTAGCCCCAGTTGTAAACGTTGGTGTGGACGTCGTCGATCGGGACCCACAAATGTCCGTCGAGCTTCGGCACGTCGTTGCCGCGGCCGATGCCATTGAGGCCGCCGCGCATCTGCTGATACGGCAGGACATAGTGGTAGAGCCGGACATAGTGCCCGTCCTCGCCCGCCTTGCGCGTCGAGACGTAGTAATAGCCATAATCGGTGCGCACCACGTCGAGGCGCGGCGCGCGGTCGCGCAGGCGGAACTGCGTCGTGTTGCCGAGCGACATGTTGTGGAGGTACGACGAATGCGCCGTGTCGAGCCCGCCCTCGAGCGCCTGGAGGTAGTTGCACGCCTCATAGGTCTTCGAGAGATAGCGGTGCGTCTCGGGCGCGCGCATCCATTCGTAATCGGGCGGAGCCGGCATCTCGTCCTTGGGGCCGAGATAGGCCCACACGACGCCGCCCTTCTCGTAGGTCGGATATGCGGCCACGCGCGCGTCCGCCTTCATCGGGCTGTCGCCCGGCTCCGAGGGCATGTCGACGCACTGGCCCGTGACGTTGAACTTCCAGCCGTGATAGACGCAGCGCAGCCCATGCTCTTCGTTGCGCGCGAAGAACAAGGGCGCGCGGCGATGCGGGCAGAATGCGGCGACGAGGCCGATCTTTCCGCCGGTGTCGCGGAAGGCGACCAGGTCCTCGCCCAAGAGCTTGACGCGGATGGGCGCGCCATCCGTCTCGGGCAATTCGCTCGCGAGGCAGGCCGGCTGCCAATAGCGGCGCAAAAGCTCGCCCGCCGGCGTGCCGCGGCCCACCCGGACGAGTCGTTCGTTCTCTTCGCGTGTGATCATGGGCCTATATTTTAGGCCGATCGCGTGAAACGGCAAGGGCGTCGCGGCCAGCCATTAACTACATGCGCAAGAATTCGCGCGCGTTGGCGTGGAGGATCTTGTCCTTCTGCTTTTGGGTGATGTCGGAGCGTTCCTTCAGCTCGCGCACCGTGCCGGGATATTCCGAATCGAAATGCGGATAATCCGACGCGAGCAGCACGCGGTCCTCGCTGAACCCGGCGAGCGAATGGGCGAGCTCGCGCTCGTCCGCCTCGCAGGTCACATAGCAGTTGCGCTTCACATAGTCGGACGGAAGCCGGCTCACCTTGGGCGCGAAGCCGTGCACCAGGCGCTTCCAGTCGTCGTCCATGCGGTGCATCCAATAGAGGATCCACTCGGCGCTGCATTCGAAGAAGGCGACGCGCAGGCCCGGGAAGCGCTCGAAGATGCCGCCCGTCACCAGCGCGATGAGGCCGGCCGTGCAGTTGAACGGGCGCCCCAGCACATGCATCGCGAAGAAATTGTCGAAGCGGTTGATGAGCTCGCCGAAGCTCGCCGGATGCAGCATCAGCGGCACGCCGAGCTTCTCCGCCTCGGCATAGAACGGGTGGAACACCTCGTTGTCGATCGTATGGCGATGCGAATAGGGCGTGCAGTGGATCGCCTTGTAGCCGAGATCCTGGACGCAATGCCTGAGCTCGCCGACCATGCCGGCGGGATCGCCCCACGGCACGATGCCGACCGGCCAGAGCCGGTCCTCGTGCCCCATGACGAGCCGCTTCACCCAGTCGTTATAGGCGCGGCACAAAGCGGTGCCGAGCGGCCCTTCCGTATAGGTCGGGATGCTGAGCTGGGTCGGGAACAGGAACTGGTAGTCGATGCCCTCGGCGTCGTTGTCGGCAAGGCGCCGCTTCATGTCCCAGCCGCCGACCTGGCGCCGTGCCACTTCGCCGCCGTTCCAGTTTGCGGTGACGTCATAGACGACGCTGTGGTCGAAATGCTCGCTCGCCGCGCGCGGCCAGGGATGGAAATTGTGCCGGAACTTCGTGCGCACGTTCCTGTCGCTGTCGAGGCGGACCGGCGTCTCCGCGGCGAACGCGCCTTCGAGCTTATAGACCTCGTCGAGGAAATATTCCTCGCGCAGGTGCGAATCCATGTCGAAGACGGGCATCGAAACCTCCCCTTGTCCCGGCCGCCACCATAGCACGCGGCTCTCACACGCTCGGGATCGCCTTCAACGCCGGCAGCAAATCGCCGATGAGGCTCGGCGGCCACGGGATCGCGAGCAGCCGGTCGAAGAGCGCATAGATGAACAGCGTCATCACCGCCGCCATCGGCACCGTCAGCGACCAGCGCTCGCGCCCCTCGAGCCGCATGTAGGCGATGATGAAAATCGGCACGGTCGGGATCAATCCGAGCATCGCCATCGACCCGAGAAATGCCGCGATCCAGGCAAAGAACATGCCGCCGCGCGCGAATTTCAGGGCGGTCGGCAGATCGGCGACGCGCGAGGCGATGTCCATGTGGATCGGCCCGCCCGCCGCCATCGCCGCTTGGGGCGCGGCCCCGGCGCGCTGGAAGAATTCCGAGCACGCCGCCAGCGCGCCGAACACCACGGCGAGCCCGCCCACGATCACCGGCACGATCTTCGCTTCCCCTGGCCACGACGCCGTTTCGGCCAGCATCGCCGCGAACAGTACGACGAGACCGGCCGGAAAGAGCGCGCGCGGTGTGAAGCGCGGCGTGGCCAGGTTGCGCAGGGTCTGGCCGAAGCCGCGCCGTCGCATATCCTGGACCATCGGGCGCAGCAGGCTCGCGAGCGTCAGGGCAAAGAGGGCGATGACCGCCGGGCGCAGCATCCAGTGCGTGCCATAGCGCGCGATCGAGATGAAGAGATAGCGCTCCAGCATCTTGCCGAGGATGAAACCCAGGACGAGCGGCGGGCGCGGCCAGCGCAGATGCTTCATGCCCCAGCCCAAAAGCCCGAAGAACAGGAGCGAATAGAGATCGCCCCATTGCCGCGTGCCCTCGAACGCGCCGATATAGATGAGGCTCAGCACGACCGGCAGGATGAGCGTGTGGCGCAGCGTCGCGAGCCGCGCGAGCTGGCCGCTGAAGAGGAAGCACAGGCCCGAGCCCAGGATGTTGGCGAGCGCGATCGACCACACCATCGAATAGGTCACGTCGAGATGCTTGCCGAGCATGTCGGGCCCGGGCACGAGCCCGTGCATGAGGAAGGCGCCGAGGAGGATCGCCATGCCGGCGCTCGCCGGCACGCCGAACGCGACGGTCGGCACGAGCGCGCCGCCCTCGCGCGCGTTGGTGGCGCTTTCGGCGGCGATGACGCCCCTGATGTCGCCCTTGCCGAACGTCTCGCGCGCGCCCTTCTCGGTCTTGAGCGCGTGGCCGTAGGAGAGCCAGTCGATCACCGACGCGCCGATGCCGGGAATGGCGCCGACCGCGGCGCCGAGCCACGAGCAGCGCAGGATCAGGAACCAGTTGCGGAAGCAATCATTGACGCCCATCAGCATGCCGGTCTTGGTGTCGAGCCGCGCCGTCCCCGACACGACTGGCGTGCGCGAGATGGCGAGGTCGCACAATTCCGGCAGCGCGAAGATGCCGAGCGTCAGCGGCACGAGCGGCAGCGCGTCGTAGAGATAGAGGCTGTCGAGGGTCCAGCGCGGCGTGCCGGTCTGCGGATCGGTGCCGATCATCGACAGCATCACGCCGAAACACGCGCCGGTGAGGCCGCGCAGCGGCGTATTGCCCGACAGCACCGCCACCATCGACATGCCGAAGACGGCGAGCGCCAGAAGCTCGGGCGAGCCGATGCGCAGCATGATCGGCCGCAGCACCGGCAGGGTGAAGCCCAACAGCGCCGCGCCGAACAGGCCGCCGATGAGCGCCGCCATGTAGGAGGCGCCGAGCGCGCGCCCGGCCATTCCCTGCTGCGTCAGCGGATAGCCGTCGAGCGTCGTCGCCGCCGAGGCCGCATGGCCCGGCACGCCGAACAGGATCGCGGTGATCGGGTCGGCGGTCGTGGTCGTGGCGCCAAGCCCCAGGAGCAGCGCGAACGCGGTCGGCGGATCGAGGCTGTAGGTGAACGGCAGGAGCATCGCCGTCCCGGCGACGCCGCCGATCCCCGGCAATATGCCGAGCCCCAGCCCCATGCACACGCCGGCGAAGAGATAAAGCAGCCGATGCGGGTCCATGAGGATGAGGAGCGCATGTCCGGCCGCGCCCAGAACCGTCATGTCCATGGCGGGATGCTATGCCGGGGGCGCAGGGCGGACAATGCAATCGCCCCCTCTCTGCCCCCCCTGGGGCGGAGAGGGACTTCCGGCCTCATGCTCGATCACATATGCTTTGCATGCCACGACCGCACGGGCGCGCCATGGAAACCACGCTTGCCGTCAAAGTCACGCCGCTCTCGCCGGCCTGCGGCGCCATGATCGAGGGCGTCGATCTTGCCGAGGATCTGCCCGACGCGACGATCGCGCTCATCAAGGACGCCTGGGCGAAGCACCTCGTCCTCGTCTTCCGCGGCCAGACCATCACGCAGGAGCAGCAGCTCCGCTTTGCCGCGCGCTTCGGCGAGCTTGGCGAGCGCAAGGTCGGGCAGGCGCGCGAGGAGCTGCGCTCGCGCGCGCAAGGCGTCTTGCAGGACGACAACCGCGTCATGCTGGTCTCCAACATCAAGATCGACGGCAATCCGGTCGGCGCCTTCGGCGATGGCGAGATGTGGTTCCACATCGATTCGGGATATTCCGCGCGGCCCTATAAATACACGTTCCTCTATGCCCAGGAGCTGCCGTCCACCGGCGGCAACACGCGCTTTGCCAACATGTACAAGGCCTATGACGCGGTGCCGGCGGAATTGAAGGCGAGGCTCGAGGGCCTGAAGGCGCTCCACATCCACGAATACAAGCGCACCGCCAAGGTCGACGTGCCCGCCGACCTGTCGCAGTCGCTCCATTATTTCCACCCGGTCTTCACCACCCATCCCGAAACGCGGCGCAAGACGCTCTTCGTCGACCGGCTGATGACGGCGCGGATCGAGGGCGTGAGCCCGGCCGAAAGCGCGGCGATCCTCGAGCAGCTTTACGCGCTCGGCGAGACTCCCGACTTCATCTACGAGCATGTCTGGCGCTTGGGCGACGTGGTGATGTGGGACAATCGCTGCACCATCCACGCGCGCACCTGGTTCCCGCCCGAGGAAAATCGCCTGCTTGCGCCGCTGCACCGTCGCGGGCGGGCCGATGTCGGAATGATCGCGGCGTTCGAGCATTTCCTTTCCGAGCTGCGCGCGATCTGGTCGCGCGAGCCCGATATGGGCCGCCGCATGGAGCTGGCGCGGCCGCTGGTGCAACGCCTCGTCCTCGATCCCGAGCTGAACTCGCTGTCCGCGCGATGGCCTTCGACCGAGGGGCGCAAGAACCTGCTGCTCCATGTCGATGACGCGCACGGCTTCGCCGTCAACGCCGTGGTGCGTGAGCCGGGCCGGGTCGGCGGCGTGCACGATCACGCCCATGCCTGGGTGCTCTACGGCCTCCTCGACGGCAGCGAGAGCCTCGAGCGCTACGACCGGCTCGACGACGGCACGCGCCCGGGCTTTGCCGAGCTGCGCCTTGCCTCGGTCACGACCGGCACGCGCGGCAAAGTCGATCTCGTGCCGCCTTTCGCGATTCATGCCGAGCAGGGCGGGCCTGGCCGCTCGGTCGCGATCATCCTCAGGAGCGAGCGTCTCGGCGAGGGCACGGTGCTGCAGCACGCTTACGATCCCGCCGCCAAGACGGTGAGCGAGCGCTGGGGCCCGACGCAAATCCCCTACGATATTTCCGCGGGCGCCTGACATGCCGGAGGGTCTGCGGCCGCTCGCGACGACGAGCATCGGCAGCTTCCCGCGGCCGCTGTGGCTCGCCGCGACCGACCGGGGCCACGCCCAGTTCCGGCTCGAAGGACCGGCGCTCGCCGAGGCGAAGGACGACGCCACGCTTCTGAGCTTGCGCGAGCAGGAGGACCTGGGCCTCGACATCGTGAGCGACGGCGAGCAGCGCCGCGAACGCTTCATCTATCATGCGATGCAGAGCTGGGACGGCGTCGATTTCGTCAACCGGGCGACCAAGACGGCGTTTCGCGGCCGCACCAACTATCCGCAAATCGTCCCGCGCATCGTCGGGCCGTTGCGCCGCCGCGCGCCGGCCTGCGTTGCGGACGTGACCTTCGCCAAGGCGCACACGACGAAGCCCCTGAAGCTCGCGGTGCCGGGGCCGCTCACCATCGCCGACAGCACCGCCGATGAATTCTATGGCGACGAAGAAGCGCTCGCGATGGACGCGGCCGTCGCATTGAACGCCGAGCTCAAGGACCTTCAATCCGCCGGCTGCGACATGCTGCAAATCGACGAGCCGGCGATGACGCGCTACCACGACAAGGTTCAGGATTTCGCCGCGCGCGCCCTCGACCGCTGCCTCGACGGCATCACTGTCCCGACGATCGTCCATCTCTGCTACGGCTATCCGGGCGGCCCCGATCTTCAGCATCACATAACCTATCCGCGCCTCCTCGACGCGCTCATGGCAACGCGCATTAGCGGCGTCTCGGTCGAATTCGGCCGCAGCACGTTCGATCCCGCGGTGCTGGCGCCGTGCCGCGACCGGCTCATCCTCTATGGCTGCGTCGATCCGGGCGCGGCGCCCGCGCCGAGCGTCGATCAGGTGAAGCGCCGCGTTGCGGAGCTGCTGGATCGCGTGGCGATCGACCCGCGGCGCGTGCTGCTCACGCCCGATTGCGGCCTCATGACGATCGGACGAGGGCTCGCGCGCGCCAAGATCAAGGTCATGGTGGACGCGGCACAAGAATTGCGGCGCGGACTCTAAGCGCCGCGAGCGAAGGGGAGGGCGGTATGAGAGTTTGGGCGCGCCTCGCGCTGGCCGTGTTTGCGTCGCTCGCCGGCGCGCTCGCCGCGCACGCGGACGACTTCTACAAGGGCAAGACGCTCACGATCATCGTCGGATTCTCGCCGGGCGGCGGCTTCGACATCAATGCGCGCCTCCTCGCGCGCCATATCGGCCGCTACATCCCCGGCAATCCCGACGTCATCGTCCAGAACCTGCCGGGCGCGGGCTCGATCACCGCGGTCGTCCGCCTCGACGCCGATCTGCCGAAGGACGGCACCGTCATCGACACCTTCAATTTCGGGCGCATCGGCGATTCGCTGTTGCAGCCGGACCAGACCAAGATCGATTTCCGCACCTACGCCTGGATCGGCAGCATCAGCGAAGACCTCACCACCTGCTATCTCTGGCGCGACAAGGGGCCGAAGACGATCGCCGAGATGAAGGCGGCCGGGCATTACTATTTCGGCCTCGCCGGCATCGGCACGTCGGAGGACCTCAACACCAAGATCCTCAAGAACATTTTCGGCGTCAACATCGACCAGGTCGCGGGCTATCCCGGCAGCGCCGAAATCCGCGTCGCGATCGAGCGCGGCGAGCTCGACGGCGATTGCGGCGCGTGGAGCAGCATTCCCGACGAGTGGACGAAGAGCCCGAAATTCCATCCCGTGTCGCGCTCGGGCCGGACGCCGCCGCCAGACATGCCGGCGAGCGTCCCCTACACGGTCGATATCGCACCCGATGCTGCGGCGCGCAAGGTCGTGCGCCTGCTGCTCGCCGACAGCGAGGTGGGCCGGCCCTATATCGTCTCGCGCGCCGTACCGAAGGACCGCATCGAAATCCTGCGCAAGGCGTTCGACGCGGCGGTGAAGGACAAGGATTTTCTCGCCGAGGCGGAAAAGCTCCGCCTGCCGGTGCAGCCGCGGACGGGCGAGGAGGCGGCAAAAATCGTGGCCGAGCTTTATGCCGCGCCGCAGGATGTCGTCGCGGCCGCGCGCAAGATCGTGGCGCACTAGCTCACATCGGCATGCCGAGCGCCCGCGGCAGGCCGAGCGACACGATCGGAAAGAGCGCGAGGATCGCGAGCTTCACGAAATCCGACAGGAAGAACGGCGCGATCCCGGCGAAGATCGTCTTCAAGGGAATGTCCGGCGCGATGCCGTGCAGGATATAGGGAATGATGCCGATGGGCGGCGTCAATTGTCCGTGCTCGATCACCATGATGTTGATGACGCCCCACCAGATCGGATCGAAGCCCAAGCCGACGACGAGCGGAAAGACGACCGGCAGCGTGATGATCATCGCCGCGACCGATTCGAAGACGCAGCCCGAGATGAGATACATCGCGAGCAGCAGCACGATCACGAGCCACGGCGGCAAATGCGCCGCCTCGATCGCGCCGACGAGGAAGTCCGGCAGCTTCGTCAGCGTGATGAAGGAATTGAAGATGTTGGCGCCGAACACGATGACGAAGATGAGCGCCGTCGTCTGCGCCGGCGGAGTCAACACCTCGAGGGCGTTCGCGCGCGTGACATAGCCGCCGGCGACGGCGAAGAGGCAGGCGAGAACGCAGCCCACGCCGGCCGCCTCGATCACGGTGAAGACGCCGCCATAGATGCCGCCGGTGACGAGCAGCGCCAGAAGGATCGCGCGCCAGCACGTGACCAGAAGCCGCATGCGCTCGCGCCACGAGATGCGCGGCCCCGCCGGCCCCGAGCCCGGCCGCACGCGCACATAGAGCGCGACGACGACGATGTAGATGAAGATGGCGAGCAGCGCCGGAAAGATCGCGGCGACGAAAAGCGTCACCACGAATTGCTGCGTCAGCACGCAATAGAGCAGCATCAGGCTCGACGGCGGGATCAGGATGCCGAGCGTGCCGCCCGCGGCGATCGAGCCCATGGCGAAGGACGGCGTGTAGCCGCGCTCGCGCATCTCGGGGAGCGCGATGCGCGTGAAGGTCGCCGCGGTCGCGATCGAGCTGTGGCAGACCGAGCCGAACGCGCCGCATCCGGCGATGGTTGCCGCCGCCAGCCCGCCGCGATGGTGCCCGACGAAGCCGTGGAACAGGCGGTAGAGATCGCCGCCCAATCCGGCGATGGCGGCGAAGCTTCCCATCAAGAGCAGCATCGGGATCGCCGCGAGATTGGGATTGGTGAGCGCGTCCGACGGCACCGCGGCGAGCATGTGGAGCGCGGGGCCGGGCCCGAGCAGAATCCAGATGCCGGCAACGCCCGTAACACCCATCGCGACGCCGATCGGCACGTGCAGCACGATCAGCACGAACATCGCGACGAATCCGCAAGCGCCGAGAAAGAGCGGGTCCATCGCTAGGCGCCCGCGCGCATCCGGCGCCAGGCGCGCACGACGACGACGAACTGGAACGGAACGGCGAGGATGAGGACCAGGCTCACGCCCCACCACCACGGCGCCTGCGGCACTTGCAGCACCATCGAGCCCAGGCCCGATTGCTGCACGTCGCGCGAGAAGACGGCGAATTGCCAGGCGAGGGCGACGAAGAAGACGAGCGTCACCGCGTCGCCGAACAATTCGAGCCAGCGCGTGGGCTTCGCTCCGAGCGCGTGGCCCAAAAACCGGATGGTGACGAAATGCTTGCCGATCATGCCGGCCGGCAGGCACAGCACCACCGCCACCGCCATGTTGAGCCCGGTCAGGTCATCGACCGCAAGCACCGGCGAATTCAAAAGCCAGCGCATCAGCACATCGGCCAGCACCGTGCACGAGATGAGGATGACGGCCACCGCGCCGAGAAATGCCACCGCGCGCGCCGCGCGGTCGATCGCCGTTATGGGCGCGCGCTTGCTCAATTGGCCGGATGCCCGGCGCGGAAATCCTCGAGCGCGCGCTCGAGGAACGCGTATTTCTTGGCTCCGTCCGGCGCGCCGGCGAGGTATTTGTCGATGAGCGGCCGTTCCGCCGCGGCAAGGCGCGCCTCGTCGGCGGAACTCAGCGCCACGATCGTACCCTTGGCGCGCGCGTCGGCGCGTTCGCGCTCGCCGTCCTCTTCCATCGCGTGCGCGAGAGCGAGGCTCAAGTCGAGCCCGCTGGCCCGATCGATGGCATCGCGCGCCGCGGCCGGCAATTTCTCGTAGACCGAGCGGTTCATCACCAGAAGCATCTGCCGCACGCCGAGCGACAGGTCGAAATGCGATTTCAGCACCGGCGTCACGCGATAAAGGTGATTGGCCGACCAGCCGTTCAACGTCCCGTCATAGACGCCGCGCGACAGCGATTCGGCCATGTCGGTCACGCCCATGCCGACGGGCGCCGCGCCCAGCGCCGTCACGATCTGCGCCTCGGCCGGGCCCGAGACGCGGATCTTGAGGCCCTTCATGGCGTCGAGCGACGGCACGATCTTCGCGAAATGGAGGCCGCCGGGGTCGTTGGAAAACGTGCCGGCGACATAGAGCTTGTCCATGCCGCGCAACAACCCCGCCTCCTGCATCTTCCAGCCGCCATAGGCCGCCTCCTCGGCGCTTTTCACCACGCCCGGCAGCGCGAAGATCGCCGAATCCGGCATGACCTGCTGGAAAAAGGCGGGCACGAGCATGTCGACATCGACGACGCCGTTCTCGAGCGCCTCATATTCCATGGTCGGGTTCTGCACGAGCTGGCTGCCCCAGAACTGCTGGAACTTGATCGTGCCGCCGCTCGCGCTTTCCAATTCCTTGAGCCACGGGATCACCACCTTGCTCGCGATCGGCGCGAAGGGCGGCATGGCCGAGCCGAATTTGAGCGTGATGGTCTCGGCCGCGGCGGGGCGCGCCAGAATCGCAGCCGCGAGGAGAAGGGCGGCCGGAACCGCAAGGCGCCTATTCCGCCGCGAGGGGCTCATCGATGCGCACGAATTTCTGGGCTGCTTCGGCGAAATTCTGCTCCCGCGGCACGGTAAATCGCGACGAGCGGACGCGGTAGCTCTTGGGGTCGAGCCCTGGCAGCGTCTTGCCCGCCTCGAAATCGTCGAGCGTGTCGGCGAGGAACCGGCGCAGCTTGATGACGATCGTATCGCTCACGCCCAGATGCTCGATCGGGCGCCGCGCAATCCTCCCCATGCTTTCCTGGATGCTGCAATCCTGCATGCCGATGCCCTTGATGCCGGTATAGGAGCGGCCGCTCCGCTGCAACGCGCGGTCGATCAGGTAATCGTTATCGGCATTGAGGACGGCGCGGTCGGTGCCGGGGATGAGCTCGGCATGGATATGCTCCCACGATTGCAGCCGCGCGCGCTCCGCCGCGCTCAAGGGGCGGTTCGGGAGATAATCGACGCAATAATTCATCGTCGTCTCGTCGTCGATCGGGACCCAGACATGGGCGCCGATCGGGTTCGTGGCGATGATCTTGTGGAACGGGATCAGCATGACGTTGGCGGTCCAGTTCATGCCGTCCTCGACCTCGCGCCCGGTGCCGGCGATGAAGCCGAAATCGGTCGGGATCACCTCGTAGCGCGACGGCAGGCGCTGCATCCGTCCGCCCGGCGCGTCGGCCGTGCCGCGGTGGAGGAAAGAAAGATGGCTCGTGTCGAATCCGCCCTCGAACGCCTGAAGCCAGTTGCACTCCTGGACATGGCGCGTGAGAAAGCGGTGCGATTCCGGCACCTTGGTCCATTCGAGGTCGGGAAATTCCGGCATGTCCGCGCGCGGCCCCATATAGGTCCAAACGATGCCGCCGCGCTCGAGGCACGGATACGCGGTCTGCTTGATCTTGTGCTTGAAATTGCTCTCGGCCGGCTCGCTCGGCTGATCGACGCACGCGCCGTCGATGTCGAACTTCCAGCCGTGATAGACGCAGCGGAGCCCACATTCCTCGTTGCGGCCGAAGAAGAGCGACGCCGTGCGATGCGGGCAGAACTCGTCGAGGAGCCCGATGCGGCCCTTCGTATCGCGAAACGCGACGAGCCGCTCGCCCAGGATCTTGACGCGCACCGGCGGGCAATCGGGCTCCGGCAGCGCGCCCGCGAACAGCGCCGGGACCCAATAGCGCCGCATCAGCGCGCCCATCTTCGTCCCCGGTCCCGTCTCGGTCAGACGGCGGTTTTCGGCGTGCGGCAGCATCGCTCTACTTCGCCAAGGCCGGAGCCTGCGCGCCCGGCACCTTCACCACCTTGTCGAGCGCATCGATGAGGCGCGCGCCCTTCGGCAGCGTGTAGAAGCCGGAGCGCACGCGATAGCTCGCGGCGTTCATGCCGGGCGGCGGCGCGCCGTCGGCGAACTCGCGCACCGTTTGCAGGAGCAGGCGGCGGATCTTGGCGATCGCGGTATCGCCCACGCCGAGATGCTCGCGCGTGCGGTCGGCGATCGGGCCCATGCTTTCCTGGATGCCGCAATCCTGCACGCCGAGGCCGCGGATGCCGGTGTAATGGCCGCTCTTCTGCAAGGCGCGATCGATCAGGTAGTCGTTATCGCGGTTCTGCACCTTGCGGTCGGTGCCGGGAATGAGCTCGGGATGGATGAACTCGCCGCTCTTCGAGACCGCGAGCTCCTCCTCGGTGAGCGCATGGTCGGGCCAATACTCGACGCTGTAATTCATCGTGCGCTCGTCATCGACCGGGACCCAGGCATGCGCGCCCAAGGGCGCCACCGAGATGAGCTTGTGGAACGGCATCAGCATGACGTTGGCCGCCCCCGTGATGCCGTGCGGCGTGTCGCGCCCGCTGATGACGACGAGGCCGAAATCGGCCGGCACGACCTCGTAGCGCGACGGCACCGGGAACGGCCGGTTGTGCAGCACGTCGGCGGTGCCGCGATGGAGAAAATTCAGGTGCGCCGAATCGAATCCGCCCTCGAGCGCCTGGAGCCAGTTGCACTCCTGCAGATGCCGCGTGACATGGCGGTGGCTGTCCGGCACCTCGGTCCATTCGAGCGCGGGGAAGTCCGGCTTCTGCTGCGCCGGGCCCATATAGGTCCACACCACGCCGCCGCGCTCGAGGCAGGGGTAGGCGCGCTGCTTCACCTTGTGCTTGAAATTGCTCTCGGCCGGCTCGCTCGGCTGATCGACGCAGGCGCCGTCCACGTCGAACTTCCAGCCGTGATAGACGCAGCGCAAGCCACAGTCCTCGTTGCGGCCGAAGAAGAGCGATGCCGTGCGGTGCGGGCAGAACTCGTCGAGGAGTCCGACGCGGCCATTCGTGTCGCGGAACGCGACGAGCCGCTCGCCCAGAAGCTTGACGCGCACGGGCGCGCAATCGGGGAGCGGCAGCGCGCTCGAGAACAGAGCCGGGATCCAATAGCGCCGCATCAGCTCGCCCATCGGCGTGCCGGCGCCGGTCCGCGTCAGCAGCTCGTTCTCCTCGCGCGTGAGCATGGGCCACTCCTTTTCCCGCGGACCTTATCTTATCATGGCGGCAAGCGCCGATGGGGAGAGCGATATGACGAGGATTTTTCCGGCCGTCGCGGTCCTTCTCGCCGCCGCCGTCATCGCGCTCGGCGCGCAGGCCGATCCGGTGACCTTGCGCTTTTCCTCCACATTGCCGCTCATCGACGGCGGCACGCGCGAAGTGGCAGCGTGGCTCGCGCGAACGCAAGAGCAAAGCGGCGGCACGCTCGTCTGGCAGCAATACTGGGACGGGCAGCTCATCGGCAATCCGGCGAAGGAATACGACGCGATGGTGAACGGCGTCGCGGACGCGACCATCGTCGTGACGCCGTTCGTGCAGTCGCTCTTCCCCGATTTCTCCGTATTCGCCGTGCCGTTCGTCGTCGACAGCGCCGAAGAGGCCGCGGTCGCGGGCTGGCGCATGTACGAGCGCGGCATGATCCGCGGGCTCGACAAGGTCCATGTCGCGGCGATTTATTCGAACGATATCGCCGGCATCCACCTGGCGAAGCGGATCACATCGTTGGACGAGTTGAAGGGCTTGAAGATCCGGGTGTCGGGGCCGGCGGAAGGAAAGATCGTCGAGGCGTTCGGCGCCGTGCCGGTCGGCATGAACATCATGCAGGCGGCCGAGGCGCTCACGGTCGGCACGTATCAGGGCACGCTGAACGGCTGGGGCGGCAATCACGCCTATCGCATGACGCCGGTGCTGAAGAGCCATGTCGAGGCGCCCTTGGGCGTGCGCATCTTCTTCCTCGGCATCAGCAAGGCGGCCTATGACAAGCTGCCGCAAGCGGGACAACGCGCGATCGACGCCAACAGCGGCTACACGCTTTCCGTCACGCTGGGCAAACTTTCGGACCAGCTGGGCGCGGACGAGCGCGCGGCATCGCAGAAGCTCGGCCAGGCCATCATCGATCCGAGCGCGGACGAGGCGCGCGCGCTCGGGCAGAAATTCCGCCCCCTGCTCGACGAATGGATCGCGGCGACGCCCGATGGCAAGGCGAAATATCAGGCGCTGCGCCAGATCCTGGCGGACTACGACAAGGGCGGATGATGGCTCATCGCCCCGGCGTGAGGCGGGCGGCGGCCTCCTGCACCAGGCTCAGATCCGTGTAAGAGGCGACCTTCGGCACGGTTGCGACCATGCCCAGCTCCTTCAGAAGATCGAGCGCGCGCTGGAGGGAGGCGAGATTGGGCATGCCGTTCGGGTCGCGATATTCGTCGTCGTTGGTGAAGATCCAGCCCGCGAACCGTTCGGGCGGCGTCTTGGTGAAGGCCGCGACGAGGCGTACCGCGTCGGCGTGGTTTGCGGGGTCGCCGAACCAGCGCAGCGCGCGGAGGTAATCCTCGAGAAAATCGACGAGCGCCGGACGGTTCTGCGCGATCCACGGGGCGCGCGCGAAGAACGTCGCCTCCTGCGACGGGCCTTGGAACACGTCGCGCCGGCTGAACAGCACGTGCGTCTCGGCGAGGAGCGCGGGATCGTGCGCCGTCAGCCCCGCGGTCGCGATGAGCGCGACCTTGCCGTCATCGAGCATCGCCTTCATGTTCTGCGGCGCCGCCTCGAGATCGGTGTAGTCGCGCGGGCTCGCGAGCCCGTGCCGCAGCAGCATGGCGCGGATCGCAAAATCGGCCGAGCTGCCGATGCCGAGCGTCACCACGGCCTTGCCGCGCAGATCCTCGATGTCCCTGACCGGTCCGTCGTTCCGCGCGCGAAATCCATTGGAGTAATAGCCCGCGACGCCATCCTGATATTCGTCGGCGATGGCGCGGAGATCGTCGAGCTTCGCGTTCTCGATCGCGGTCGCGACGGCAAGCGGCGTCAATCCCGCGATGTCGAGATCGCCGCTCGCGAGCGCCACGATGGCCGTCGCGGCGGACTGATAATGGACGGGCTCGAACGTATATGAGCTGCCCTCGTGCCGCAGCACGTCCGCTTTCGTGAACAGCACGGGAATGACCTCGAACGGCACGACCACCCAGGCGACGCGGATTTTGAGCGGCTCGGCCTGCGCCGCGGCGGAAAGACAAAGCAGCAGCAGAAGCGCGCGCAGAGCGATCCTCAAAGCGGAATGCCCTGCTCGTCGACGATCTGCTCCCAGTAGTTCCACAAAAGCTGGGCGCCGGTCGTGCCGCGGCGCTGCGCCGCCAGCGCGTCCCAGATCTCGCGCGGAAACGGCTTCGCGCCGCCCAAGGCTTCGGCGTCGATCTGGTGCTGCGCGTTCTCCTCGATGAAGGTGCAGGCCTGGAGGCAAAGCTCCGGCGTTTCGCCGACGACGACGGAGCCGTGGCCGCGCATCTGGCAGGCGATGCTTTGGCCGAGCGCGCGCGAGAGCGCGGATGCGGACTCATCGCTCATCACGAGGCGCGGGTCGTCCCAGGTCGGAATGCCGCCCGCGGCGACGGCGCCCTGCGAGAACACCGGCACGATCTCGCGGCCCGCGATCCCCAGGAGCGTCGAGGCGCGCGCATGAAGATGCGCGACCGAGAGGATCTCCGGGCGGTCGCGGTGGATTTGCGTGTGGATGCGCCACTCGATCGGAATCTGCATCGGCCGGTCGCCGCCGGGATGGAAATGGATCTTGCCGGCGAGATCGAAGGCGAAGATCTGGTCGGTGCGAACCCGCGTCTTGCGCGATCCGGCGCCGGGCGTGATGAGAACGATGTCGCTGTCGGGGACGCGGATCGAGACGTGGCCGTAAAGCCCGATCGATCCCTGCAGGCCGATCATCCGGCACATCAGGGCGAGCTTGCGCCGGAGCGCCATCTCCTCGTCGCCGACGCGCCGCGCCGTCTCAGCCATCGCTCCGGCCCTCGCTCTTCCACGCGCCGATGGCGGGCCGCGCCAGGCGCAAATTCTCGCGCAGGGTCGCACCCTCATAGTCCTCGTGATAGAGGCCGCGGCGCTGCAATTCCGGCACGACGAAGCGCACGAAATCGTCGTAGGCCCCGGGCACGTGCGTCGCGCCCACCACGAACCCGTCGCAGGCGCGGCCCGACGAACAATTCCTCGAGCCGGTCGGCGATCTCGCGCGGGCCGCCGACGATCGCGCCCGCGACGCGCCCGCGATTGTTGAAGCGGATGAAATCGCGCACCGTCGGGTTCTTCTTGCCGCTCGTCCTGACGACGCCGTCGCGGATCGACAGCAGGCCGGAAAATCCCGCAAGCTCCCGGTCCGACAGCGGCTCGTCCATGCCTTTTTCGGCGAAGTCGAAATTGAGCCCTTCGGAGAGCAGCGCGAGCGCGTCGATCTCGAGCGGCAGGGTTTCCAAGAGCGCCATCTTGTCCTCGGCCGCCGCCTTCGTCTCGGCCGCGACGCAGGTGAGGGAAAGGCAGATCGACATGGCGTCGGGATCGCGGCCGGCGCGCTCGGCCTCGCCTTTCAAGGCGGCATAGGATTCCCGGCCGTGCGCCAGGTTCGCGGCGGTGGCGAAGATCACCTCGCCCCAGCGCCCGGCAAAGCGGCGGCCGCGGCCGCTTTGTCCCGCCTGGATGATGACGGGATGGCCCTGCGGCGTGCGCGGCACGGTGAAGGGGCCGCGCGAGCGGAAATACGCGCCCTCGTGGTCGAGCCGTCGCACTTTTTGCGGATCGGCGAAGCGGCCGCTTTTCTTGTCCACTTCGATGGCACCGTCGTCCCACGAATCCCAGTGGCCGAGGACCACTTCCATGAACTCGTCGGCGCGGTCGTAGCGCAGATCGTGCTCCATCACCGCGCCGCGTCCCATGTTCATGGCTTCGCCGTCGTTGAACGAGGTGACCACGTTCCACGCCGCGCGCCCGTTCGTCATCAGGTCGATGGTGGCGAAGAGCCGCGCCACGTGGAACGGCTCGTAATACGTGGTCGAGTATGTCGAGCCGAGGCCGAGCCGCGTCGGTCGCCGCTCCCATCGCCATCATCACCGGGATCGGGTCCATCTTGACGCAGCGTATGCCGTGCTCGACCGCGGCCCCGTGGTCGTTGCCATAGCGGTCCGGCATGGCGAGGCGATCGTCGAAGAATGCCAGATGAAACTTGCCGCGCTCCAGGACGCGGCCGATCTCCTGGTAATAGTCGGGGGCGCAGAAATCGGTGCGCGAGTCCGGATGGCGCCACGAGGCCGGCAGGTTGGTGCAGTTCTGCGCCTGCAGGAACCCGACCAGGACCATCTGGCGCGGCGGCATCAGGTAAATCCCAGTTGCGCCGCGAGCCCGAAGGACTCGGCATGGCGGCGAAGCTGACCCCAGGTGGCGTCGTCGATCTCGACGCCCTTTTGGCTCCGCTCCTGCTCGCGCGCGTATTCGATCTCGCCCGGATAGAACACGCCGGCGCTGCCTTCGGCGGCCGGCGTCGCCTTGAGATAGCGCGCGAACTCGGCCACTTCCTTCTTGAACTCGGCCAAGGGCCGGAACGCCTCGACCTTGAAGACGGCGAGGAAGCAGCCGTCATTGTGCCGCCCGGTCGGCTCGATGCCGAAGCCCAGCCCGGTCAAAAGCCCGCACAGAATCTCGACCATCGCGCCGAGGCCGCTGCCCTTGTAGCCCTCGCTTCCGCCCAGCGGCAGAAGCACGCCGCCTTTGCGAAACTCCTTCGGGTCGGTCGTCGGCTTGCCGTCCTTGTCGATGATCCAGCCCTCGGGGATCGAGGCACCGCGCGCCGCCGCGAGCGTCACCTTCGAAAGCGCCACGGCCGACGTCGCCATGTCGAGATAGAGCGGCGCTGCGAGATCGGACGGCACGGCGATGCAGATGGGATTGGTGCCGAGCCTCGCCTCGCGCCCGCCGAACGGCGCCACCGCTTTCGGCGAGCGGCCGGAATCCGCGGTCAGCAATCCGATCATGCCGGCCTCGGCCGCCATCAGCGGATAGACCGCGAGCCGGCCGATATGGCTTTGCC
Source organism: uncultured Alphaproteobacteria bacterium (assembly GCA_963729295.1). GTDB lineage: Bacteria > Pseudomonadota > Alphaproteobacteria > ATCC43930 > CGMCC-115725 > DATJLY01. The sequence goes on along the minus strand of CAVSNJ010000025.1, from coordinate 42,611 downwards.
GGAACACGGTCGCGGCGGCGACGTTGGCCGTCTCGGCCTTGGCGATGGTCATGCGCATCGCGCGCTCGGTCACGACATAGCCGAAGCCCCAATTGCCGTCGATGACGGTCGTCGTCGCCGACTCCCGCACGATCGTGAAGGGCGCGCCGGGCACGATCTCGCCGCGCTTCATGCGATCGATGTAGCCCGGGATTTGCAGCACGCCGTGCGAATCGTGCCCGGCGAGATTGGCGGCGGCGCAGCGCCGCGCCACCGTTTCCGCCTCTTCGGGGCGCGCGCCCGCGGCGAGCAGGATCGCTTCGCCGGTGCGCTTCAGTTGCTCTGCCGTGACGGTCGGCATCGCTCAGACCGACGCGCGCCGCAGCGCCGGGATGACGTGGCGCGCGTAGAGCTCGAAGGTTGTCATGCGCTGTTCCTTGGGCGCCGAGCGATCGACGTTGCTGAGGAAGTGCCCCGCGCCGACCATGCGGCATTGCCGGATGATCTCCTCGGCGGCGCGCTCGCCGGTGCCGGCGATGAACTCGTCGTCGCCGACGGAGAAATTGTGCGACACGCCCGGTGCGTCCGGCACGGGCGAATCGGTGACGCGCGGATCGTGCTTCAAGGCCTCGCGGTAATTCCGCAGCTGGATGCGCGAGGCTTCCTCGGCCTCGCGCTGGTCGCTGGCAAGCGAGATGTTGCGGCGGATGGCGAGGTCGTCGGGCCCGACCTTGCGCCCGACGCGCGCCGCCTCGTCGCGATAGGCGTCGAAGATTTCGCGGATGCGCTCGGTCGGATGGAACCCGGTGCAGAGTTTCGAGCCGCGCCGCGCCGCCTTCCGTGCCGACTCGATGCTGACGACCGTCGTCCATTTCGGCGGCGAGGGCTGCTGCAAGCAACGCGGCTCGATGCGCAAATTGTCGAAATTCCAGAATTTGCCGTGATGCGAGATCGTGGCGTTCGCGAGCGCCTGGTCGAGAATTTCCTGCGCCTCGGCGTTCCTCGCGTTCGCCTCCTCGACCGAAAGCCCGATCCGCTCCATCTCCTGCGGAATGCCGCTCGCGGTGCCGATCTCGAGCCGCCCGCCGGTCAGGTGATCGAGCATGCCGATCTCCTCGACGACGCGCCACGGCTGATAGTAGGGCAGCACCACGCCCATGACGCCGAGCCGCAGCGTCTTCGTCTGCCGCGCCATGGCCGCGATCAGCAGGTTGGGCGACGGGCTATAGCCGAGGCCGAAATGGTGCTCGCTGAAGAAGATGCCTTCATAACCCCATGTCTCGGCGCGGCGCCACAGATCGAGGTGCCAAGCGTAATGTTCCGACGCGACGCGCGGCTCGACCGGCGGGCCGCCGCGCCCGCCCGGCGTGCTGAACAGCTCGAAGATCCACGGCTTGATCATGAGGCGCGCCCTTCGCTGAATCTCGGCGGATCGAACGGATCGATCTCGAGCCAGTTGGTGCCGTGCGGAAAGCGGGTGGCGAGCGCGCGGATGCGGCTGTACTGCGCGGCGCCGTCGAGCCCGAACGGCAGCTTGCCGTCTTCGTGCTGGCGCAACGCCTCGAACAGCATGCGCCGCGCGCGCACGATCACGGCATCGCTCGTACCGAGATACTCGCGCGTGCGGTCGGCGACTGGCCCCATCGATTCCTCGATGATGAAGTCCTCATAGGTGAAATTGCGCGTGAGGCCGCTCCAATGCCCGTCCTTCATGGCGCTGCGGTCCTGGTGCCAGACATTGGCGGCGCTGCCGCGGTCGGCGGCGTAATCGTCGGAATCGGCGCCGGTGCGCCACAGCATCTGCTCCTGATAGGTTTCCGGCACGGGGCCGAACGGATTCATGTAGTAGTACCAGTGCGCGCTCCACTCGTCGTCGATCGGCACCACGACGACGACGAGGCGCGGCTCGCCATGCTCGCCCGGGATGAAGGAATAATAAGGGAACACGACCTCGCGGATGCGCGCATAGACGGTGCCGTCGTCGAGCTCCCTGAGCGCCGCCTCGCGGAAGCCATAGGGCGTCTCGAGGAATTCGAAGCGCGGGCTCGTGTTCATTTGCGAGAAGCGCACGAGCGCGTTGTCGCCGCGCCGCGCAGCACCCGGCGAGATCGAGCTTTTGTGCAGCATGCCCAGATGCGCGGAATCGAGCTGTCCCTCGAAACCCTGGAGCCAGTTGCCGTGAATGACGGCGCGGCGCACGATCGATTGGGCCGGCGGCGCGTGGAACTCGAAATCGAAAAAGCGCGGCGGGGTCTGGCGCCGTCCGAGATAGACCCACACCAATCCGCCCGCCTCGCGCACGGGATAATGATGGACCGGCACGCGCGCCGCGAACTCGGCGCGGCGCTCGGGCGGCTCGGACGGGCAATCGACGACCTTGCCCGAGACGTCGATCTTCCAGCCATGGAAGATGCAGCGCAGGCCATTCTCCTCGTTCCGCGCCAGAGTGAGCGAGGCGCAGCGGTGCGGGCAGGCCTCGTCGAGGAAGCCGACGCGGCCGTCGGTCGCGCGGAACGCGACGAAATTCTGGCCCAAAAGCCGCACGCGCTTCGGCGCGCCGTCCGCCTCGAGCGCCGCCGCGCGCAGCGCCGGCGTCCAGAACTCGCGCAGCATCTCGCCCATCGGCGTGCCGGGGCCGACCCGCGTCAGGAGCTCGTTCTCGGCCTTGGTCAGCACCGAACCCTCCCGCCGCTCATTGCGTGACGAGCGGCTCTGTGTAGCGCATGTCGATCATCTTCCGGCCGTCCGCGTCCTGCGGCAGCATGTTCTGCTCCTTGAACCACGCGATCTGGCGCAGCACGTCCTGCACGTCGAGCCGCGCGTCGGGATCGTCGTAGGAGATGCCGTCTTTCAGCAACGCGGCCGGCTGGTTCAAATTCTTGGCGATGAGCGCCAAGGTCGCGTCCGCGGTCGGGCCGTCCTTGCGCTTGCCGTCAGGGCCGGTGAAGGCGTTGTAATAGTCGCGCGCGCCCTTGCGGTAGGCGCGCAGGAAGCGCTCGACCAGAGCCTGCTTCCCGTTCGCGGTCGGGGTCGCGGTCAGCAGCAGCGTGTTCTGCCACGGCGTCTCATCGCCGACCCAGGCGAGGAGATGGGCCTTGCCCGTGTCGGCGAGCTTCAGCGCGATGGTGTTCACCTCGATCCCGCCATCGACCTGCCCGCCGGCAATCGCCGAGGCAAGAACGCTGAGGCCCTGAAGCGGCACGAGCCGCATCGTCTTCACGTCGACATGGTATTTCTCGGCCGCGAGCACGGTCTCGTAATGCACCGGGCCGCCGATCTGGACGATGCCGATCGTGTGGTTGCCGAGATCCTTGAGCGATCTGAGCCCGCCGTCCCAGGCCTTGTCGGAGGCGAGCATGGCCGAGCCGTGAAAGCCCGGCACCTCGCGTCCCTCGCCGCCGATGATCTTGAGCCCGCCCTTGTAGGCGAGATTGTAGGCGGCCGCCGTCGCCGCGGTCGCGCCGAACTCGAGGTCGCCCGCGACGACGCCTTGCGCCACCGATTGCGCGGCATCGAGGCTGATGGCCTCGGCCGTGAGGCCCTCGGCGGCGAAATAGCCCTTGTCCTGGGCGATGAAGATCGGTCCCGATCCGGTGACGGGGCCGATGCCGATCTTGATCGCCTCGGCGGAAGCGGGCCGTGCGAGCATCGCCGCGGCGATCAGCGCTGCCGCGCCCAAGGTCTTCATCCCGTCCTCCCGGCCCGATTTGACGGCGCAACAATAGCGCGGATCGGGGCGCCCACGAAAGGCAACCGATCCGCGCGCGTGTGATAAAGTCAGGGGCGGAGCGAGGAGGCAGGGATGGCGAATGCGACGGAAGCGGAACTTGTGCGGCTCGACGACGAGCGCGTGCGCGCGATGACGACGGCCGACACGGCCACGCTCGAGCGGCTGATGTCGGACGATATCGTCTACACCCATTCCTCGGGGCGGCTCGACACGAAGAAGAGCTTCATCGCCTCGATCGCGAGCGGGACGGTCAAATATCGCCGCGTCGTGCGCAAGGATGTCGCGGCGTGCGTGCGCGAGGGCTTCGCCTTCCTCACCGGCGCGGTCGAAATCGATGTCGAGACCGGCGGCAGGGTGCTGAACCTCAATCTGCGCTTCGCCAACGTGTGGGAACGCACGAGCAAGGGCTGGCAGCAGATCGTGTGGCAGTCGACCCCGATCGCGCCGCGCTGAGACGGCGGCAGGGCCAAGCCGCCGGTTCTATCCCTCGCGCCCGGTTTATTGTATGAAATCAAGGAACGCCGCGCGCGGTGCGAACGCGTTTCGCCCGATCGCCGCCGCTTCGTTCGGGGGATTCGATTGGAAAGGACATCACCGATGCCACGCGGACCAGGGATCGCCGCACTCTGCGCGGCGCTTGCGCTTGCCGGATGCGTCGCCCCGCCGCCGGCCGGGCCGTCGGTCGTGGTGATGCCCAGCAAGGGCCGGAGCTTCGAGGCGTTTCAAGCGGACGATGCCGTCTGCAAGCAATTCGCATCGGCTCAGATCGGCGATGCGTCGCAGACGAATACGATCAACCGAAACCGCGGTTGGAACCGCCGTGATCGGCGCCGTCCTCGCGACCGCGGAGGGCGCCGCGATCGGTGCCGCCGTCGGCAACCCCGCTGCCGGCGCCGCGATCGGTGCGGCCAGCGGGTTCCTGCTCGGCGGCGAGGCCGGGATCGCCGCCAATCAAGCCTCGAGCGGCCCGCTTCAGCTCCGCTACGATATCGGCTACGTCCAATGCATGGCCGCCAAGGGCGAGGACGTGCCCACGCATTTCATCCCCTTCTATTCCTATACCCAGTGGCCCTTCCAGGCCGGCTATCTCACCGGCGGATATTTTTACTGAAGCGGCGGCCGTCATCGCCTGAGCGCCGGCGTGCCGAACGGGGCTCTGGCGGAGGGAGTGTCCGACTCGAAATCGCTGTTATCTTCTAATTATCAGTGGTTTACGAGTGCGCGCTCTGCTGTACCCCCGTCTTTACCCAAGCTGCAATGCCAACGTTAGGATCGACGGTGCCTGAGGCGCTAACTGAGCGCTAACGGTATGAACAAGCATTTCCGTTGTGGTTCACGCTTGCCGAGTGCGGATATTTTTGCTGCGGAACATTTCGTTAGCCGCCGCGAGCAAGGTTCGATGAGCGCCCTTTACGCCTTCTGCGATGCCGCCATGGGGCGCTGCACGAAGCTCGAGGGGCGGTGCGCGCATCCGAGGCTCGTGCTCGCGACCACCATCCTTGCATCGAGCCTGGCGTTCGTCGACAGTTCGGTGGTCAACGTCGGTCTGCCGGCGATCGAGCGAAGTCTCGCGGCCGATGCAAGCGCGCTGCAGTGGATCATCAATGCCTATCTCCTTCCGCTTAGCGCGCTTCTGCTGCTCGGCGGAGCCGCTGGCGATCGCTTCGGTCGCCGACGCCTCCTAATCGCCGGGACCACGCTCTTCGCCGTCGCTTCTCTCGCCTGTGCCAACGCGCCCGGCGTCACGACGCTGCTCGTGGGGCGACTGCTCCAGGGCGTTGGCGCGGCGATGCTCGTGCCGAACAGCCTCGCCATCCTCGGCGCGACCTTCGCCGGCAAGGCGAAAGGGCGTGCCATTGGCGTCTGGGCCGCCGCCGGCGCGGTCGCGGGCGCGATCGGACCGGTACTCGGCGGCTGGCTGATCGATCTCGGGAGCTGGCGGCTTATTTTCATGCTCAATCTGCCGCTCGCCGCCGGCGCCATCCCGATGGCCTGGCGCTATGTCCCGCGCGATCGCGACGGCAGCGATCAGACACTCGATTTGCCGGGCGGACTGCTCGCAACGGTCGGGCTCGGCGCGCTCACCTGGGCGCTGACTAAAGGCTCGGGCGAGAGCGGCTGGACCGAGGACGCGATCGCCGCGGGCGTCACCGCGTGCGGACTGCTGGTGCTCTTCCTCATCATCGAGAGAAGACGCGGCGACAGTGCGATGATGCCTCTCGCCCTTTTCGTCTCGAAGAGCTTCATCGGGCTGACGCTTGTGACGTTCCTCCTCTATGGCGCGCTCGGCGCACTCTTCGTGCTTGTCCCCTTCGTGCTTATCCAGATTGGCGGCTACTCTGCCACCGCGGCGGGCGCGGCGCTGCTGCCGCTGCCCCTTGTGCTCTCGGCGGCGTCGCCGCTCACGGGCGGGATTGCCGGCCGGATCGGGCCTCGGCCACCGATCGCGATCGGGTCGCTTGTCGTCGCGATCGGGTTCGTGCTCGGAATGCGGATCGGCGCTGCACCGAGCTATGTGACCGAGGTCCTACCGGCGCTCTTCCTGATCGCGCTCGGCTTAAGCGGCGCTGTCGCCCCGCTCACGACCGCCGTGTTGAGCTCGGTCGACGACCGCCACACCGGGGCGGCATCGGGCCTCAACAGTGCGGTGGCTCGTACCGGCGGGCTCGTGGCGACAGCGCTGCTCGGCTCCGTGCTGACCGCGGCGGGCAACCAGCTCGTCATCGCCTTCCATGCCGCGATGATCGCCGGGGCGGCGACGTGCGCTGCCGCCACGCTGAGCGCATTCACGCTCGTCGGTCTCGACATTGCCGGCGCCGGCGCGCGCTCGGCGAAGAAATAGCCGCCGGTCTTCTCGGCTTTCCGCGCTTTGGATTCAGATACAGTTGAAGCGCATGATCATGGATAATCTCTCATCGGGAGCGCCGTTGCCCGTTCTTGGCTGGCCCGCGTTCATTGGCTTGGTGGTGGTTGTTTTTACCGCCGCTATCGGAGCATGAGCGGACATAACGCGGACATCGTAGGACTGGTGCTGTTGACCCATAACGGTCCTCGTCCTTCACGCGCAGGCCATGTGCGCAGAATTGACGCCACGGGGTTATCGCGCGGTGTTGTGCCGTGGGTACGGCGACCCGGCGGGATGATCGCCATCCTTTGCATTCTGGCTCCGGCCGGGAGCTGTTCTCCGTTGGGTCAGCCGCTCCTGAACCGAGGAATTTTGCGATCCGGAACACAGGGCTGTACGCCGATTGGGTGCGCGACGGCCCCGCGATTCGCCTAACGAATACAGTACCGACCCGATAGCGCGATGCAGGTTTCTTAGCCAATGTCGGCAGTCTTGCGCCTCGTCCGCGCCGAACGCATTATGACCTCAGGTTGGTTTCTCGAACCAATCACGACACATCGAGGTTTCGGCAGAGACAGAACTCGATCCTCGCTTGATACTTTGTCGCATGCCGCTCTGCGACAACACATTCGACCAACGGCGATCGCAGAATGCGAAGGAAAGGCGAGCGGTATGCGAAAAAAAATCAAAGTCGCTATTGTCGGCGTCGGCAACTGCGCCAGCTCCCTTGTGCAGGGGGTGGAATACTACCGGAATCGGCAAGGTGCGGCACTCGATGGCATCATGCACCAGTCCATCGACGGCTATGGCTGCACCGACGTTGAATTCGTCGCGGCTTTCGATGTTGACCGGCGCAAGATCGGCCGCCCGCTGGAGGAGGCGATCTTCGCCAAGCCCAACTGTACGCGTGTCTTTCAGAGCGCCCTGCCGGTATCGAACGTCATCGTTCAGGCCGGTCCGGTGCTCGATGGCATCGCAGCGCACATGGCTGATTATCCCGATGACGACGCCTTTCGTCCAGCCGACCTCGAGCCCGCCAACATCGCCACGGAATTGCGCAAATCGGGCACGGAAGTTCTGCTGTGCTACCTGCCGGTCGGCTCCGAGCAGGCGGCTAGGTTTTACGCCCAGGCGTGTCTCGGCGCCCGCGTCGCCATGGTCAATTGCATTCCGGTGTTTCTCGCCTCGGACCCGGAATGGGCGCGCAAATTCTGCGACGCCGGCCTTCCAATCATCGGCGACGACATAAAGAGTCAGGTCGGCTCGACCATCGTCCACAGAGCCTTAGTGCGGCTTTTCGCCGACCGCGGCGTCGTTCTCGAACGAACCTATCAGCTCAACACGGGCGGCAATACCGACTTCCTCAACATGCTCGACCGCGAACGTTTGAAGTCGAAGAAGATCTCCAAGACCGAATCCGTCCAGTCGCAATTGGACACCCGGCTCGACGCTCAGGACATTCACGTCGGTCCATCCGATTATGTGCCGTGGCAGCGCGACAACAAGGTGAGCTTCATCCGGATGGAGGGCCGCGGATTCGGCGACACGCCGGTCGAGTTGGAACTGCGGCTCTCGGTACAGGATTCGCCGAACAGCGCCGGCGTCGTCATCGACGCGATCCGCTGCGCCAAGGTCGCGTTGGATCGGGGCGAAGCGGGCCCGTTGCTGGGACCGTCGGCCTATTACATGAAGAGCCCGCCGCGCCAGTTTCGTGACAGCGTCGCGCGCGAAGCTTGCGACGCGTTCATCGAAGGCCGCGTTTTGGAGCTGCCGGAGGAGCCGATGTCGTGCTCGGACGCGGTGGGCTGACCGAGCGCCGGCGTATCCTGCGAGCGGATTGCCAATGAAGCCGCCGATCGAGACCGTACTCTTCGACTTCGGCGGCACGCTCGACGCCGATGGGGTAGCGTGGAAGCAACGCTTCCATGATCGTTATCGGGCCGAGGGGTTCGAGGTGACCCCGGAGACTTTTGCGTCGGCCTTTTATGCCGCGGATAACGCCTTGGCCGGTTGCTTGCCACTTGACGCCGATCTCGCCGGTACCGTGCATCGTCTCGCCGACAATCTCGAGTCCCGATTGACTTGCGGCAACGTCCATGGCGTCAAGGGCGGACCCAATCGCGATCGGACTCGCCGCGTCGCGGCGCGCTTCCTTGGCGAGTCCGCTGCCGCTTTCGCCCGCAACCGACCATTGCTCGAGGCGCTGAGCGCGCGCTATCGGCTGGGCATTGTCTCAAATTTTTATGGCAACCTCGAGGCGGTGTGTCGAGCCGCCGAGCTCGCCCGGTTGTTCCTCGTCATCGTCGACAGCCATAGGGTCGGCGCGGCGAAACCCGATCCGGCGATTTTTCGCGTCGCGTTCGAAGCGCTCGGAGCGGCGCCCGAGACGACGCTGCTCGTCGGCGATTTATTGCATCGCGATCGGGAGGGCGCACGCCGCGCGGGCATGCGCTTCGTCTGGCTCGCTCCCCGCGAGGTGCAAGAGGCGGCTCGGGCGACGGGAGAGGATTCGCTCGACTATCCCGCAATCACGCGCCTCACCCACCTCGCGGAGATACTGATGTGACTGCGATCGTCGATCGCTCCATTCTGCGGGGCGGCATCATCGCCGCCGGCGAGGGCAGCCGCCTGCGTCGCGATGGAAATCGCGGCAGCAAGCCGATGGTTCGGGTCTGCGGCCGGCCGCTCATCGAGCACGCCGTCCGTCGCCTGGTCGCTGTCGGGATCCGGCGGCTCACGATCATCATCAATGACGCCAGCGAAGATTGTCAGCAATGGCTCGCCGAGAATGCCGGCGATTTCGATCTCGACCTGATCGTGCGCACGACGGCTTCGTCTTATGAGAGTTTTCAGCTCGTCGCGTCCAGGCTAGTCGGCGCGCCGGCCGTGATCACGACGGTCGACGGGCTCATGCCGATCGCCGATTTTCGTGCCTTCATGTCGGCCGCCGCCGGATTTCCGGCGAACGCGATGGTTCTCGGACTGACCGATTTCGTCGATGACGAATCGCCGTTCTGGGCAACCCTCGATACCGCGGACGGGCGCATCCGACAATTGGGGGCAGAGAGCGGCAGCCACGTCACGGCCGGCCTCTATGTGCTGCCTGCGCAGCGGCCGCGGGAACCCGCCGCGCGCTTCGGGCGCCTGCGCGATTATCTCGGCTGGATGGTCGCAAGCGGCGACCCGGTGTATGGCATCGTTCTGCCCCGCGTCTTCGACATCGATCGGGCGCACGATATCGAGGCCGCGGAGCGCGTGTCGCGCGGCGAGAGCATGGGGCATGGCGCATGAGGACGCGCGGGAGATGCTGGGGCATCTACCGCGAAGCGGCGCACTCGCCCGGGCGCGTGGGCGATGACGCAGCCATCATGGACCGCGTCGGCGAGGCGATCGCGGCGCGGGGCCTCGCGGTCCAGCTTCTCGACGCGGCAGCCTTCGATCCTGCGATCGCCACCCCGGGCGCCAACATCTTCGCGATGTGCGAGCGCGCCGAGATCCTTGATCAGCTGGCAACTGCTTGTCAGGCCGGGGCGATCGTCGTCAACAGTCCGAATGCGATCCGAAACACCTATCGCTATCGCATGGTCGAGCTGTTCGCCCGGCACCACGTACCGTCGCCGGCGAGCCAAATCGTCGCCCCCAACGCGCGAAATCCGCCGCCCCGCTCGTGCGTTTGGGTCAAGCGCTACGATTTCCACTCGACGCAATCGGACGACGTCATGTATGCGGCGTCGGAGGAGGGCTGGCGCGAAGCATTGGACCGCTTCGCCGCCCGGGGCATCCCGTTCGTCGTCGTGCAGGAGCACGTGCGCGGCGATCTGGTCAAATTCTACGGCGTGGCAAATGGATCGGGCGAAGCGTCGTCCTCCGCTTGGTTCGAATGGTTCTATCACCGCGACAAGGGTATGATCGGATACGCATTCGACGCGGCGCGACTCCGCGAGATCGCGCACGGCGCCGCGGCGGCGCTGGGCGTCGATATTTTCGGCGGCGACGCTATCATCCGTCCCGACGGAGAACCCGTGGTGATCGACCTCAATGCCTGGCCCAGCTATGCGCTCTACCGCGATCGCGCCGCGGAGGCGATCGCCGATTGCCTCGTCAACCGCTTTCGGCGCCGGCCGCGCGTCCTCACGGGATAGGGAGTTGACCCCATGAACGACACCCCTGGGCCGCGGGACGTGCCGCACGCAAAGGGCGACAACGCACGTCGCGCGGTACCCGGCCCGAGATCGAAGGCGGTGTTCGAGCGTGAGGCCCGAACCATGGCGCCCGGACTTCAATCGATCGCGCTCTATTCGCAGATCGCGGTGGACCGCGCGGACGGCTGCACGATCACCGATGTCGACGGAAACGAATATCTCGACTTCATTGCCGGCATCGCGGTCGGCAGTTTGGGGCATTGCCATCCCCATTACGTCAAGCGCCTCAAGGAACAGCTCGATCGCGTGACGTTCGGCAGCTTCACCACCGAGACGCGTGCGCGATTTCTCGAACTGCTCGGCGCGGCGTTGCCTGAGGGCCTTACCCACGTCCAGCTCTTCTCCGGCGGCGCGGAAGCGGTCGAGGCCGCCTTCCGTCTCGCCAAGTCGGTCACCAAGAAATTCGAGTTCGTCGGTTTCTGGGGCGGCTATCACGGCAAGACCGCGGGCGTGATCGGCCTCCTCGGCGGTGGCTACCGCAACCACCAGGGGCCGTTCCCGACCGGCACTCATTTGAGTCCTTACGCCTACTGCTATCGCTGCCCATGGAATCTCGAATTTCCGTCCTGCGGCCTCGCCTGCGCCGAGCATCTGCGCAACGTCATCAAGAACGAGACGCAGGACGAGGTCGCCGCAATCGTCATCGAGCCCATGCAGGGGACTGCGGGCAACGTCATTCCGCCGGACGATTTCATTCATGCGGTGCGCGACATCGCCGACGAATGCGGCGCGCTGCTGATCGCCGACGAGATCCTGACCGGATTCGGCCGCACCGGAACCATGTGGGCGTGCGAGCAATTCGATCTCAAGCCCGACATCATGACGATCGGCAAGGGCATGGGCGGCGGCTTCCCGCTGAGCGGCGTCGCCTCCTCGCTGGAGCGGATGTCGGCGGCGCCGTTCGGGGAGCCGAGCGGAAGCTCGTCGAGCTACGGCGGAAATCCGCTCGCCGCAGCCGCGGGTCTCGCGTCGATGGAGGTCTACCGCGACGAGAATCTCGTGGCGAATTCCGCCCGCGTCGGCGCGCTCATGCTCGACGCGCTGAAGCGGCTGCAGGAGAAGTACCGCTTCATCGGCGACGTGCGGGGCCGGGGCCTGATGATCGGCGTCGAGATGGTGGCCGACCGCAAGACCAAGGTGCCGCTCGACAGGACCATCACCCGCGCCCTGTTCCATGAAGCGCTGGAACGCGGTCTCGTCACCATGTCCTATTCACATGTCATCCGCATCAACCCGCCCCTCGTTATCACCGAGGACGAGGCCTTGCGCGGGGTCGATATTCTGGACCAGTCGTTCGCCGCCATCGAGCGCCGCTTCGGACTTGCCTGATGCCGCACGGCGTGCTGCGCGGCGCGTTCGTCGGCTTCGGCAACGTTGCCGCAGAGGGCCACCTCCCCGGCTGGCGGCTGCGTAAGGATGTCGCGATTGTGGCCGCGACCGATGTCGCCTCCGCGCGGCGGGATGCATTCAGCGCGGCGTGCCCCGGCGGCCGCTGGTATGACAGCGTCGACCGGCTCCTGGCGGGCGAGGCGCTCGACTTCGTCGACATTTGCGCGCCGCCCGGCAGCCACGCTGCACTCATCCAGCAGGCGCTTGCCGCCGGCTTCCACGTGCTGTGCGAAAAGCCCTTGGTCACGCGGGGCCCAGGCGCGCTCGCGGTGGCCGCATCCGCGACCCGCGCCGGCCGCGTCGTTCACACGGTTCACAATTGGCTCAAGGCGCCGGTCTGCCGCAAAATCTCGGCGCTCGTCGCCGAAGGTGCGATCGGCGCCGTGCAATCGGTCGATTGGCAGACCTTGCGGACCCAGCCCGCGGTCGCGGTCGTCCCGGCCGGCGGCCGCAATTGGCGCGTCGATCCGGCAATGGCCGGCGGCGGCATCCTGTTTGATCACGGCTGGCATGCGCTCTATTGCGTTCTTCGCTGGGTTGGCGGCGCGCCGAGCACTGTGACCGCGATGCTCGAAACGCGTCGCTTTCACGAGTGGCCGATCGAGGATACGGTGACCCTCGACCTGGCTCTTGGCGCCGGGGCGGCCCACATCTTCCTCTCCTGGGCCGCCGACCGGCGTGCCAATCATATCGTGGTTACGGGCGAGCGCGGCCGTATCCACGTCGATGGCGAGTTCGTCGTTGCCGAAGGGCCGCCCGGACGGCAACGTTGGCATTGTCCACCCGCCCTGTCCGAGGGATCGCATCATCCCGACTGGTTCGCTGGGGTGGCCGAGGAATTTCGCTTGGCGCTCGTCGGCGGCGCCTCATCCAACCTGGCCGAAGCGATACTATGCGCACGGCTCGTCGACCTCGCGCAGCGTTCGAGCGAAGCGGGGGGCGTGCGGCTCACACTCGATGCCTAGACGCGGGATGGCGCCGGGAGCTTTGCGCTCCGCTCCCGTGCGGCAACGATGATCAGCAGGAAAAAGAAAATAGGCGCACCCAAAGCGGTCAACACCAGGAACCAGCTCGCCTTGCCGAAGAGTGCAAGGGCGACCACCAGATAGATGAAATCCCGGCGCGACAGGGCGTCCAGCAATCGTGTCAGGCGGGCTCCGGGCCGGATCGAAACGGAGGTATAGAGCGGGCCGCCATCGTCCTCGTGGCGCATTACCCGCCAATAGACGAACCCGGCCGAGGCCAGAGTGCCGACCACCGCAGCGGCGCCAAACAGCACGGCCGGCACCCCGCCACCGGCGCGAACCCATCCCGCGGCCATGGCGGCAAAGGTGACGCTGTGGACGACATTATCGCCCCAGAAATCGAGAATGCCTCCCCAGCGCGATTCCTGGAATTTCAGCCGCGCCAGTTCCCCGTCGCAGCCATCGAGAATCGAATGAAAGAGCAGCAGCATGGCGCCGACCGTCTGAAACGGCGCTGCAGCCGATAGGAAGAAGGGCGCGCTGGTGAGCCCGACGGCAACCGAGATCACCGTCATTTGGTTCGGGGTGACCTCGGTCGACGCCAGCAGCCGCGAGATCGCGAGCGACATCGGCCGTTCGACGTGTCTCGCCATGAAGCCGTCGGTGTCCTTGACCAGGGCGCGCAGGAGCTGTCGCTCCGCCGCGCGGATGTCGGCCGGCGTGGTCACGATGAGCGGATCGATTTCGCGAGGCAAATCGGCGGGAGCGCCAAGGACGCTCACCAGCCGTTCCTGGATGGCGGCGAAGTCGCGGGCGCCATCCTCGGCCCCGAGCGCCGCAAGCGCCTCGCACGCGGCCGCGGGGGAAAGCATCACGACCCGATCCGGTATTGCTGCCCAGCGCATGTGCGCGAGCCGTGTTCGCGCCAGACGCTCGAGCCAGCCGGTCTCCGCCAAGACCGTCGCAGGAGCGATGACGAGCGGCGCCGTGCCATCTGCACCGAGTGCGGCGCCGAGACTTTTCCAGTCCGCGACCGTGGCGATTGCAGGCAACGCAAGCCGCTGCGGCGCCAGATAGAATGGCTGACCGTAGCCGGCGCGGCGCGATGCAAGGAGCGCGCGCCGCACAAGGCCGAGCCCGAGGATGGTCGGATCCTCACCTTCGGGCGCGGGAGCCCACGAAGTTGACGGCCCAGCAAAGGATGGTTGCACGAGGATGAGGATCGGCGCGCTCGACACTGTTTCGGTTTATCTGCAATCGGCGTGGCGAACAAGTATCATTGGAACCCGATGCTTCGGTCCCCCGCGCGCTGCCGGCGGATTCCGACGAAAAATCGACGCTTGCAAGGGTTCGCATGATGCGCCTGGGGATGGTCGTCGCTGCGGTGCTCGGTTTGGCGCTGATCGTCTACCTGATCATCCACAGCGGCGCGAGAGATGTCGCTCACGCCATGCTGCTGGTCGGGTGGGGTTTGATTCCGATCAGCCTGTTTCACGTCGTTCCGATGTCTTTCAGCGCGCTCTCGTGGCGAGGCCTCCTGCCTCGTTCGAGCCGTCTCGGTTTCGGCACGGTGACTTGGATCCGCTGGATCCGCGAATTGGTCACGTCGTTGTTGCCGGTGGCGGGCGTCGGCGGCGATCTCGTGGGCGCGCGCCTCGCCTATATGCGCGGAGTTCCGGCCCCGCAAGCGGCAGCGAGCACTGTCGTCGACGTTACCGTCGGCGTGGCTACGCAGCTGCTGTTCGTCGCCATCGGTGTGGCTTTGTTGCTGCTGACTCGATCCTCCGGACCCACCGTGGCCGCGGTGGCGCAGCTCGTGTTGATCGGCCTTGGTCTGTTCGTCGTCGCCATCGCGATCTTCCTGCGGCTTCAGCATCGCGGCATGTTCGCCGTCTCCGCTCGATTGGCGGGCGCCTTGTTTCGCAATGACCGCATCTCAGGTGCCGCCGGCGGCGCTTCGGCGATCGACGATGCCGTCGTGTCGATCTATCGCGACCGTTCTGCCCTTTGCCGAGCCAGTACGCTCCGTCTCGTTGGCTGGGCCGCAGGCACAGGCGAGATCTGGCTCGTCGCACGGTTCCTGGGCCGGCCGATCGACGGGATCGACGCTTTCATCCTCGAAAGCCTTGGCGCCGGCGTACGCGCCGCCGCGTTCATGGTGCCGGGTGCGTTGGGCGTGCTCGAAGGCAGCTACATTGCATTCTGCGCACTGTTCGGATTATCCGCGGATACGGCCCTCACGATTTCCCTCTCGAAGAGGGTACGAGAGATTGCGTTGGGCGTGCCGGGCCTACTCATCTGGCAATGGGTCGAAGGTTTCAACTTCTTTCGGCACAGCGGTCGATCTTCGCGGGCGTGAACGCGAGTGCGGACATTCCCCGAGGCGCTCTCGGAAATTGCCCTTTTACTTTTGGACCGGCATCCGCCTGGCGATGATTCGTACGTGTTGTGGCGCGTGACCAACCTCACCGTTGAGCCTGCACAACTTCTTGGATCGGCGCCTAAGCCAAAGGAGCTCGGGGATGTCGGCATTGGTCGGCACGAGATAGCCGGAATAATTCCGATGAAGGAACCGGTCCGGCGCCGGGTCGGTCTCGGATTGCCGTCCTGCATCGCCGCTAGTGTCATGCAGGAGAGAATGCGGCGGCCTTCGACGTGAACCGTGCATGCGCCGCATTCGCCGCGATCGCACGCCTTCTTTGTCCCGGTCAGCGCGAGTTGCTCGCGCAAGGCGTCGAGCAGCGTCGTGCGCGGCTCGACCGTCAAGCTGCAGGCCCGTCCGTTGACGGTGACCTTCACGGACACCAGCTCGTCGCCGAACTCGCCTCTCCGCGCCTCGCTCACTGCGTGCTCGCCCGCGCGACATCGGCGGCACTGATGCCTTCCAAGGCGAGCCCGTATCCGACGCCTTCGTCAATGATGCGGCGGAGCTTTTGCGTCATCGCGACGCGGGTGTAGCTCGTGGCCAGCGGCGGCAGTTTGGCCAATCCTTCGGCGATCTCGCGGGCGCGCGGGAGGAGCTTGTCGGCCGCGAGGATCTCGTTGACCGCGCCCCACTGCTTCGCGGTCTCGGCGTCGAGCTCCTGCCGCGTCAGGATGAAATACCGGCCGCGGATCGTGCCGATCGCTTCCTGCCATAGAAGGTGGACTCCGTCGCCCGAAACGATGCCGAACTCGAAATGCGGCTTGTCCTGAAAAACCGTGGCCGGCGTGGCGAGCACGATGTCGGCGAGCAGGATGTATTCCGAGTGCAGCCGCACGGGACCATTCACCGCGGCGATCAGCGGCACCTCGATGTCGAGGATGTTCATGAGGACTTTTTTGCCCTCGCGATAGATCTTGTCGTAGCCCTGCGGCGTGAAGAAGTCGAAGCCGTCGAGCGTGATCCGCTCCATGAACGCATCGCCGCTGCCAGTCAGGATGACGACGCGGTTGTCGCGATCGGAGCCGATCGCATGAAACAGGTCGACGAACTGCTCGTGCGTGTGCCCGTTGAAGACCAGCGTGCCGCCATCTGAATGAAGCGCCACTTCGAGCACGCCGGATTTCGACCGCGTGAGGCGGGCATTGGGGAAACTGTGGCGATAGACGTCAAAGCGACTCATCGACTCCTCCTTATCGCAGGCGGGACAAAACAAGGCTCTGAGGCAGTCAGGCGCCCGATCGCGCCGGCACGTTCCGCTGCCCCGCGCGCGCCAAGTGCCAGGAGAGTAGCTTGCCGGACTCTCCACTGCCCAAGATGAGAACGTCGAACTCTTCCGGTCGAGACATGAGCGTTCTCCGTTCATTGCGGGCGCTGAAGCGCGTCGGCGCCAAGGTTCGCCGACTGCTGGCGCAACTGCCGCAGCCGCAGCGGCGCAGGTTCCAAAAGATCGTCGAGGTGGAGGTTCTTGCGTGGACGGGAAAGCTAAATGTTAAGCCGAGGTCGGGGTAGTCGTCACGTCGGATTATCGATTATTCCGTGAGGGAATAGGCGATGGACGGCCAGAGCACCAATGCGCGTGCGTTGAGCCTGCGCGACAACGGCCGCCACATCGGTACATGCGCCAAACGATCGTTGGCGGTATCCTCGACAGAGCAATAGGCCTCAACCCGAGAGGGAATGGAGATGGATCGCCTGGCTGCGATGGAGGCATTCGTCCGCGTCGTCGAGGTTGGCTCGTTCTCCGGCGCGGCGAAGCAGCTTCGCCTCGGCCAGCCCTCCGTCTCCAAGACGGTCGCGCAGATCGAGGAACGGCTTGGCGTGCGGCTGTTGCTGCGTTCGACGCACGGTCTGACGCCAACCGAAGCGGGCCGGCATTTCTACGAACGTGCCAAACGGTCGATTGAGGAAGCTGAGGAGGCCGAGACCGCGGCGCGCGGCGCAGTGGCGACGTATTCGGGACGCCTGCGAATTTGCGCGAGCGTAACCTTTGCCCGGCTTCACATTATGCCACGTCTTCCCGTTTTCTTGGCGCAGCACCCTGCGCTCTCTGTCGATGTCGTTCTCGACGATCGACCCATCGATCTCATTGAGGCGGCCATAGACGTTGCATTGCGAATGGGTCAGCTGACCGATTCCGCGCTCACGGCGCGCAAGATTGGACAATGCGCGCGGCGCGTCATCGGCCTGCCGACCTATTTTGCCGCAATGGGCGTTCCGGAGACGCCGGCTGACCTCGCAACGCATCAGGCGGTCGTCTATGAGCAACCCTCGGGCGGA
The DNA here is from genome assembly GCA_963729295.1 of uncultured Alphaproteobacteria bacterium. Taxonomy (GTDB): domain Bacteria; phylum Pseudomonadota; class Alphaproteobacteria; order ATCC43930; family CGMCC-115725; genus DATJLY01. The sequence continues at coordinate 24,799 of CAVSNJ010000025.1, read as the reverse complement.
ACGGACTGGACGTTCCGGCGCGGCAGTACCGAAACCGCCGTGACGATCGACGGCCGTGTTCGCGTCAGCGCCGCAGAGGGCGTTCGGGAAGGCGTGCTCGCGGGCCTCGGCCTCGCGGTCGCCTCCGAGTGGATGTTCGCGCCGGAACTGAAGTCGGGCGCCGTCAAAACCGTGCTCGACAACTGGCTGTTGCCGCCGATCGATCTCTGGGCGGTGTTCCCGACGGGACGGCAGGCGAGCGCCAAAGCCCGTGCCTTCGCCGGCTTCATCGAGCAGCAGATTTCACTCTGCGGAGGTCAAGGTGCACGTGACCCGTTTCGTTCGGCGAGCACCAGCGCCCCGGCCGCGATCGAACGCGGCAATCCGTCCGCGACCTGAAAAAGCAGCCTTCAGTTGCATGGGAGACTCGTGCCAATCAATCGCGACGACTAGGGATCGTTTGCACGAGCGCGGAACTCGTCGAGTCCGCTGCTGGCACTTTCCCGAAGTCCCGACCGAAGCGCGCGACGGCCGCTTTCAGTTCAATATCGGACTCTACCTACAGGCACCACGACGTATTTTTGGGGTCGGCCACTAGGCAAACAGGTCGTCTAATAAACTCGGCAATCGCGTTAGCATCTGGCAGCGAATACCATCGAGGGTCGACATATTCCGTCGAACTGAGTTCCATCAGATCATTGATTGCTGGTAGCGCCACTCCGGTGCGGCAGAGGTCGCCTGCAACCCCGAGCGCTTTAAGCTCGTCGGAACCGCGCCACGTGAATTCTGCCGCGACAGCTGATGACTCGGTATGCCACACGGCCATCGCCACCTGCGCGGGTGTATATCCCCTTCTGCTCCCGGAGTGCAGCCATGAAGTCTGCTATCTTGGTATAAGGCAGCGCCGCATGATGTTCCACTTTGCGCACGATTGGGGCTTTGGCGGAGGGAGTGGGATTCGAACCCACGATGGAGTTGCCCCCATACACGCTCTCCAGGCGTGCGCCTTAGACCACTCGGCCACCCCTCCGGATCGCTGGGCGAGGGCGACACTAGCGGGCCCTCATGCCATGAAAAAGCCCCGCCCAGGTGACCGGGCGGGGCTTTGGCGGACGAACGGGTCGGCTTATCGGTCAGCGACCGCTCAAATCCTGCAGCGTTTATAGAGCACCAGGGGCCGCTCCGGAAGCGGTCCCTAGACCGGCGGCAGGAAGCGCGCCAAATCGGTGATGACGAGGTTTTTCGGGATGGCGCGCGCGAAATCCTCGCGCCGCTTCCCTTGCGAGAGCGGCGGCATCGTCGCATCGATGAGCCAGCGCGAACATCCGCGCGCGGCCGAGACGAAATCGAGCGGATGGGCGCGCATGCCGGGGATCACGGCGACATCCTTTTCGGCGTGCGTGCGGCTCGCGATCGACCAGAACACGTCGCGCAGATCGCCCGCGTCGACATCCTCGTCGACCGCGACCGCGAGCTTCACGCCATTGACCGGCCCGGACAGCGCGCCCATCAGCGCCGTCTTCCCCTGGCCCTCGACGCGCGCCCGCATCTTCACCACCACGACTTGGCAGCCGCCGGCGATAGGGCAGCGCACGTCGAGCAATTCGAGCCCGCCCTCGATGTTGCCGATGTGGCGCAGCACGAGCGCCTCGGCCGCGAGCGCCATCGCGCCGCGATAATCCCTGCGCAGGTCCGCCGCGCCGCCGCCGCTCGCGCGCGGCTCGAATACCGGGCACGGAAGCTCGCCCGTCCGCGTGCCGAACGGCGTTGCCGCATCGCGCACGGGGAGGCCCGCCCCCGGCAGGACCGCGCCGAAGATGATCCCGGCGCCCGCCGGCACGACCAGCCCCGATGCGTCGTCGCGCGCGAGATCGAGCGCTCGCCCGGCGAGAGTGGCGGCGAGCGCGAAATCGCTCGTGCGCCACGCGCCCATTGCCGCCGCCAGCACGATGGGCGCGGCCGCGTCGAGAATGAGCGCGAGCGCCAGCTCGCCCGTGCCGCGCCGCGCGCGCTCGAGCGCCGGCGCAAGCTCCACGATCGCGCAGCGCCCGTCGCCGGCCGGCACGAGCCGCGCCAAGCCCAAGATCGCGCGCCCCGCTTCGTCGCGCGCCACCGCGACCGCGGCGAATTCGTCGGCCGGCACCATCTCCGGCGAGAGTTTTTGCCGCGCGACCTTTGCCGTCGCCTCCGCCTTTGCCGCGGGCAGAGCGAGCGTGCGCGCGACCCATGCCAGCACGTCGCCTTCGCCGGCGCCGAGGTTCCTCGCCCAGGCCGCGCGCGTCTCCCCGGCTGATGGCGCGGGATGCCAGCCTTCGGCGCGGCGAAACCGCGCATCTCCGGGCGGGCGCGTCGCGTCCAGAATCATCTTGGTGCCGACGCGGTACATCGGGCTCATGCCGGGCTCGATCGGCGAGGCGTTGTCGAGCGTGAAGACGCGCGCGGCATTGACGCGCGCGAGGTCGCTGCCGGCGTCGAGCCGCGTCGCCAAGGCCCACATCACATCGTTCACATCGGCGGGATCGATGTCGTCATCGACCGCGACCGCGAATTTCGGATGGAGATAGGGGCTCGACAGCGCCGCGAGCGCGGCATGCTTGCCTTGGCCGGGCACGTCCTGGCGCAGTTGCAGCACGACGAAAAGCGGCGACATGCCGCCGATGCAGCGCACGTCGAGCAGATGCAATTCGCCGGCATCGATGCCGCGCAAATGCTCCCACAATTTCATCTCGACCGTGGTGCCGATCAGCGCATGCGCCTCGCTCGGCGCGAGCCCGCATTGCATGGCGTGGAAGATCGGGTCGCGGCGGTGCGTGATCGCCTTGACGCGAAAGAGCGGGGTCGAGCCTTCCTGCGCATAGGTTCCGGTGACTTCGCCGAACGGGCCTTCCGGCGTGCGCTCGCCCGGGAAAATCTCGCCCTCGATCACGAGCTCGGCCTCGGCCGGCACCTCCATGTCGATCGTCTCGCATTTCACCATGCGCACCCCTTCGCCGAGGAGCGCGCCCGCGATCGTCATCTCGTCGGTGCCATAATCGGCGACGAACCCCGCGGCGAAGCCGATGAGCGGATGCGCGCCCACCACCATCGCCACTTCCATCGGCCGGTTCTGCGCCCCGTACATCTCGAAGATCTTGAGCGCCTGGCGCGGGCAGATGAGGAAGCCGGTGCGGTCGGGCCCGACGATCTGCGCGCGATGGAATGAGACGTTGCGGATGCCGGTCTCCGGATCCTTGATGAAGCACATGCCGGCGGCGATGTAGCGGCCCGGATCCTTCTCCGACGTCCACATCGCCGGCAGCTTGGTCAGGTCGACTTCGTCGCCGAGCAGGACGACGTCCTTCACCGGCGCATCGCCCTTGGCGACCGCGACGGTCGGCACGCGGGCCCCGATCCGCTCGATCAGGGTCGCGACCACTTCGGACTCGCCGACGCCCAGCGCCACCGCCCATTTGCGCCGGTCGGCGACCAGTTGCGCCGCGACGCGCCAATCGGGATGGCCCTTCACGTGATCGAAGAAGCACGCCTTGCCGAGCTCGGCGAAGGTGCGGTGCGCCACTGCCGCCATGTTCGCGTCGGGATCGATCTCGGCGCTGAAGCGGATGAGCTCGCCCTGCTGCTCGAGATTGGCGAGATGAGTGCGGAGCGACTGGTCCGGCATGGCTAGGCGCGCGCCGGATAGGCAAGCCGCGCCGCAAGCGCCGCGTAGGCGCGCTCCAGGCCCCGCGCCGGGCCGTCAGTGCCGGCGGCGCAAACGCGGCACAGATTGACGGATGTCCAGCGCGACGGCGCGAGGACGGGCGGCGCGAGATAGGGCGTGGCGCCGCTCGCGACGAGGCGCATCCGCAGCGCCTCGTCATCGGGATTGGCGTGGCCGACGAGATATGCCGTCTGCCGCTCGTGCGCGAGCGCGGCGGCATGATGCTCGGCGACGCAGCACGGCGGATAACCCAGAATCTCCGCCTCCTCCGCAACCGAGACGCGGCCTTTCGCGGCCAGCGCCCGCGCGCGCTGAAGGAGCGCGTCCTCGCGCGCGACCAGCAGAATTTTTTGCCGTGCGCGGCGCGCGGATGTGGCATCGAGATACCAGCGCGGAAAGAAATTCTTGGGCGGCGCCGCGTCCCAGGGCGCCGCTTCGATCGTCGGCAGATCGAAGCGCCGGGCCAGCGCATCCCAAGACTCGATCGCGCCGGCGCCGCGGCCGAACATCGCGACCGGCTTCAGCCCCGCCGCCAGCGCCAGAAGATCGAGCCCGTCCTGCCACTCCGCGTCATCGCGCGCCGGCGCGATCGCCGCCGCAAGCGCCTCGAGCGGCACGGTTTCGGCGGCGGATTTAGGGTCCTCCATCGTCCGCGCCCGATACCGGAGGCACCTATCGATGTCAAACCATACGTGCCGGCTTACGACAGCGCGCGCAGCGCCGCGCGCAGGCGATCCGGGCTCGTCTTGGCGACGGTCCGGTCCATCTCGGCTTGCGTCTTGCGCCACGCCGGCACGGCCGCGGCAAGCGCCGCGCGGCCTTTTGCCGTCAGGGTGAGGACGCGGCTGCGGCGATCCTCGCGGCCGACCGCGATCTTGACCAATCCCTCGCGCGCGAGCGGCTTCAGATTCGCGGTGAGCGTCGTGCGGTCCATGGCAAGCCCGGCCGAGACCTGGCTCATGGTCGGCGGCTCGGCGCGGTTCAGCGCCATCATGAGCGAGAACTGGCCGCTCGTCAGGCCCGCTTGCCTGAGCGCCTCATCGAAGCGCCGCGCGACCGCGCGCGCCGCGCGCTGCAGATGGAGGCAAAGGCACGTTTCGCGCACATCGAGCGTCACTCGAAAGGGGATTTGCGTTGGCATTGACATCGGCGACCGGATTATGTTGATATCAACTTAATAAGTCAATGCCGCGGACGCGGCGCCAAGTCAATGCCGCAAACGAGGCGGCGCGGAGGCGAGCATGAAATTCAATCCTTATATCTTCTTCGGCGGGGCGTGCGAGGAAGCGCTCGACTTCTACCGCCGCGCGGTGGGCGCGGAGGTGACATCGCTCATGCGCTTCAAGGAGGCGCCCGATCCGGCGATGGTCGCGCCCGGCAACGCCGACAAGATCATGCATGGCAGCGTCCGGGTCGGCGGCCACGAGCTCTTCGTCTCCGACGGCCGCTGCGAGGGCACGGGGCATTTCGAGGGCTTCGCCCTCTCGCTCATGGCCGAGAGCGTCGATGAGGCCGAGCGCCTGTTCGGCGCGCTTGCCGATGGCGGCAAGGTTCAGATGCCGCTCGCCAAGACCTTCTTCTCGCCGCGCTTCGGTATGGTTGCGGACAAGTTCGGCGTGTCGTGGATGGTCCACGTCGGAACGTGACGATGGCCGCGTTCTCGCCCGACCGCCTCGAAAAGATGCGCGCCGTCATGGCCGGCCACGTCGCCAAGGGCTTGGTGCCGGGCTATGTCACGCTGTTGTGGCGGCGCGGCGAGAGCGTGGTCGATGCGGCGGGAGCGCGCGAATTCGGCGGCGGCCCGATGCGGCGCGATACCATCTTCCGCATCACCTCGATGACGAAGCCGATCGTTGCCGTCGCGGCGATGATCCTCGTCGAGGAGTGCCGACTCCGGCTCGACGATCCGGTCGCAACCCTCCTGCCGGAGCTCGCCAATCCCAGAGTGCTGACGCGGATCGACGCGCCGCTCAGCGACACGGTGCCGGCCGCGCGCGCCATCACCTTGCGCGATCTCCTCACCTTCCGCCTCGGCACCGGCATGATCTTCGGGCCGCCCGATCTCTATCCGATCCAGACGGCGATCGCCGAGCTCGGCATCGTCGGGTTCGGTCCGCCCGACCAGGCGATGCCGCACGGGCCCGACGAATGGCTGCGCCGGCTCGCGACGCTCCCGCTGATGCACCAGCCGGGCGAAAGCTGGATGTATAACATTGGCGCCATGGTGCTCGGCATTCTCATCGCGCGCGCGACCGGCCGGCCGCTCGAGGAGTTCCTGCGCGAGCGCATTTTTGCGCCGCTCGGCATGCAGGACACCGGCTTCTCCGTGCCGCGCCAAAAACTCGGCCGGCTCGCCGCGAGCTATTGGGCGAACCAGAAAACCGGCGCGCTCGATTTGAACGACGGCATCGCCGACAGCAAATGGATCGGTACGCCGGCCTTTGCCGATGGCGGCGCCGGGCTCGTCTCGACCGCGGACGATTATCTCGCCTTCGCGCGCATGATGCTCGGCAAGGGCCGGTCCGGGGCCGCGCGCATCCTGTCGCGCCCCGCGGTCGAGCTGATGCTGGCGGACCAGCTGAGCGAGGCGCAAAAGGCGCGCTCCGCCTGGTTCCCCGACATGTGGCGGAATCGCGGCTGGGGCATGGGCGTCCTCGTCTTCACCGGGCGCGACGAGATCTGGGCCGCGCCCGGCCGCTTCGGCTGGGACGGCGGCTACGGCACGTCGTGGTATTGCGATCCGGGCGAGGACATGATCGGCCTGCTGATGACGCAGCGCGCCGAGTTCCCGCTGTTCAACCCGGTGTGGCGCGATTTCTGGACCTCCGCCTATCAGGCGCTCGACGATTGAGGGAGCTTTCCATGGCGCGGAAACTGATGCTTCTGCTCGGCACGCGCAAAGGCGCGTTTCTGGCGACGGCCGATGCGGGCCGCAAGAGCTGGGCGATCGACGGCCCGTTCTGCAATTCGCTCTCCCTGAACCACGTCGTCGCCGATCCGGCGAGCGGCGCGATCTATGCCGGCGGCGGCAATGCCTGGCTCGGGCCGGCGGTGTGGAAATCCACCGATCTCGGCGCCACCTGGACGCAGTCGAGCGCCGCGTTCTCCTATGGCGCGGGCGAGGAGCCGGTGAAATCGGTGTGGAGCCTCGCCGCCGCCGGCGGCGCGCTCTATGCCGGCGTCGAGCCCGCCGGGCTCTTCCGCAGCGACGATGGCGGCCAAAGCTTCGCCCATGTCGCGGGCCTGCGCGCCCATCCGACGCGGCCCAACTGGCCGCCGGGCGGCGCGGGCCTCATCCTGCACCACATCGTGCCGCATCCCGACGACCGCGCGCAGGTCTGGGTCGCGATCTCCTCGGCCGGCGTGTTCCACACGTCGGACGGCGGTGAAAGCTGGGAGCCGCGCAACCGCGGCACGCGCAACGATTACGCGCCGCCCGAGCAGCGCTATGGCGAATGGGGCCAATGCGTCCATGCGCTGGCGCTGGCGCCGGGCGCGAAGCTGCGGCTCTATCAGCAGAACCATTGCGGCATGTACCGGAGCGATGATGGCGGCCGCTCGTGGGACTCGATCGAGGCGGGCCTGCCGACGAGCTTCGGCTTTCCCGCGATCGTCCATCCGCGCGATCCCGACACGGCTTATCTCGTGCCGCTGAACGGCGATCAGGCCGGCCGCTTCATGCCCGATGCCGCGGCCGCGGTGTGGCGCACGCGCGACGGCGGCAAGACCTGGCACGATCTGCGCCGGGGCTTGCCGCAGGACAAGGCCTATCTCTGCGTGCTGCGCCAGGCGATGGCGACCGATCGGCTCGCGCCGGCCGGGATCTATTTCGGCACCAATACGGGCGAGCTGTTCGCGAGCGCCGACGAGGGCGATAGCTGGGCCATGATCGCGCGCCACCTGCCGCCCATCCTCTCGGTCGAGACGTTTGCTCCGGACGCGTAGAGCCCGACCCGAACTGGCTCCGTCTATGCCGCTCGCGCCGCCATCGCTATGCTTTGCCGATGGCCGATGCGGGATGGTTGACGCTCGCCGAAGACGGGACGCGGCGCTTTGCCGCCTACGAGGCGAAGCCTGAGCCAGGCGCGCGCGCCGGCGCCGCGATCCTCCTCTTCCACGATATGTTCGGCATCGGCGCGCCGTTCCGCGATCTCGCCGCGCGCTACGCCGCCGACGGGCATCGCGTGCTCGCGCCCAACCTGTTCTGGCGCTCCGAGCCCGACGGCGTGCTGCCCTATGACGGCGGGCACGAGCGCGGCTGGAAGCGGCTCGAGACTTTCGACTTCGACCGCGCGATCGACGATGTGCGCCTCGCTCTCGCGGCCCTGCGCACGACCTCCGGCGGCCGAAAAGTCGCGGCGGTCGGGTTCTGCTTCAGCGGCGTCGTCTCCTATCTCGCCGCTGCGCGCACCGAAATCGATGCGGCCGCATCGTTCTACGCGCTCGGCATTTCGCGCTACACGAGCGAAGCCGCGCGCATCGCTTGCCAGCTGCAGCTTCATTACGGGCTCGACGACGCCTCGGTGCCGCGCGCGGAAATCGACGCGGTCGCGGCGGCGCTGCAAAACCATCCGCGCATCGAGACATATCTCTATCCCGGCGCCGGCCATTCCTTCTTCAATCCCGTGCGCCCGACTTACGATCCTGCAGCCTCGGCGCTCGCGGGCGCGCGCGTCGCCATGATGATCGCGCAGCTCGCCTAGGAGGGGACATGGGCAAAATCGTCGATTACCGCTCGGCCGAGGCGCGCGAAGCGGCGCCGGGCGTCGCGATCGTGCCGGTCGTCGATTGGTTCGACGGCACCGAGATGGCGGCCTCCGTGCTGAAGCTCGGCCCCGGCGCGCGCCATCGGGCGAAAGTGCCGAAAGGCTCCGACCAGTATCTCTTCGTGCTCGACGGCAGCCCGTGCCTCGACGGCGCTGCGCTCGCGCGCGACACATGGGCGCTCGTGTCGGAAGCGCGGGACTTCGTGCTCGAAGGACCGGGCTGGGTGCTGAGCGTCCAGGCGCCGCCGCCCGGCGCGGGGACGGAGCGGCCGGGCTTTGCCGGCGGCCTCAAAGTGATGCGCGTCGCCGACGAGCCCGAGATCGACCTGCCGGAAGAAAAGAAGCGCCGCATCTATCTCTGCAACCGCGCCACCGGCTCGGAGCGCGCGCATGCCATGGTCGTGCGCTATACCGGCGAGACGCTGACGCGGCGCCATCATCACCCGAATGCCGAAAGTCTCTTCGTCGTGCTCGACGGGCGCGTCGCGTTCACCGTCGATGGCGCAGCTCGCGTGCTCGCGCGCGGCGAGGCCGCGTTCTTCCCGGCCAACAATCCGCACGGGTTGAAGAGCGCCGACGGCAGGACTTTGAGCTTCCTCGAGTTCCACGTGCCGGGCGCCTACGAGACGCGCTACGATGACTAGATCATGCTGAGATCGGGGGCGGAGCATCTCGAGCGTTTGAAGGACGGCCGCGCCGTCTATGTCGGCAGCGAGCGCATCGACGACGTGACGACGCACCCCTATTTCCGCAACGCCGCGCGCACGGTCGCCTCGATCTACGACCTGAAGCGCGATCCCAAATTCCGCGACACGCTCTCCTATGACGCCGAGGGCGAGCCGTGCAGCATCTATTATCTCCTGCCGCGCACGGCGGGCGATCTGCGCCGCCGCATGAAGGGGCACAAGGCGATCGCCGATCTGACCTATGGGCTGTTCGGCCGCTCGCCCGATCATGTCGCGAGCTTCGTTGCCGGCATGGCGGCCAATCCGTCCGCCTTCGGCGCCGGCGGGCGGCCTTACGAGGAGAATATCGCGGCGTACTATCGCCACATGCGCAAGAACGACATCTATGCGAGCTATGCCGTGGTGCCGCCGCAGGCCGCGCGCAATCCCGAATTCTACGAGAAGCGCAATCTGCCGGTGCCGACCTTGCAGGTCGTGCGCGAGGACGATGCCGGGATATTCATCTCCGGCATGAAGATGCTCGCGACCGCGGCCGCGTTTTCCGACGAGATCTGGATCGGCAACCTCATCCCCTTGGCGCCCGACCAGCTGAAGCAGGCGGTGACGTGTGCCGTGCCGGTCAACGCGCCGGGGCTCAGTCTCTGGTCGCGCCAGCCGTTCTTCCCGAAAAACGAATTCGACAGCCCGCTCGCCTGGCGGTTCGACGAAAGCGACTGCATGGTGCTCGCCGAGAACGTGCATGTGCCGTGGGAGCGCGTCTTTGTCATGGACGACGCGGTGCGCGCGCGCGAGATCTACATCAAGACGCCCGGCCACTGCTTCGGCAATCATCAGTCGAACGTGCGCTTCTGGTCGAAGCTCCGCCTCATCGTCGGGCTCGCGAGCCGGCTCGCGCAGGCGAGCGGCGCCGACCAGATCCCGGCGGTGCGCGAAGTGCTGGGGCGGCTCGCCGCGCTCGAGGCGACGCTTGGCCGGCATGATCCATGGCCAGATCGAGGCGGCCGAGCCCTGGCCCGACGGCTTCATGTGCTTCAACCGGCGCATGATGTATGCGGCGCTCAACTGGTGTACCGAGATGTACGGGCCGCTCGTCGATATCCTGCGCGATCTCTCGGGCGGCGGCGTGTTCCAGATGCCGGCGAGCGTCGGCGTGATGCACGATCCCGACTTGAAGCGCCTGTTCGAGACCTATTGGCAGACGCCGCAAGGCTCGGCGCTCGACCGGCTGAAGCTCTTCAAGCTCGTCTGGGACCTGGTCGGCTCGGAATTCGCCGGCCGGCAACAGCAATACGAGAAATTCTATGCCGGCGCGTCCTTCATCGTGCGCAACCACAATTACCGCGAAGCGCCGTGGGACGACTTCCACGCCTACGCCGACGATCTTCTCAAAAGCTACGGCGTGCCGGACGACCCCGCGCTCCGATAGCAGGGTCGGCGACTACAATTTGACGATGTGGTCATTGAACCAGATGACGAGTTCATCGAATGTCATGCGGTGTTCCACGACGGCGAGCACGGTCGCTTCCACTTCGCGATTCAGCAAGCTTTCGTCTTCGTCGCGTAATTTATAGCCGCTTCGACCAAGCAGCACGGCCGTCATAAGCAGCGCCGTTCTCTTGTTGCCGTCTATAAAGCCATGATTGGTCGCGAGCGAATGCAGCAGCGCTGCGGCTTTTTGGGCGATGAATTTATGATAGCCGGAGTATGGTCGGGCGAGCGCGGCCTCAATCAAGCCAATGTCCCGGACGCCGGCTCGACCGCCAAACATGAGGGCAAAGTCGTGGGCGAGAAGAGCCTCCTCCAGCGTGACGCGGTAGTGCCTGCCTATCGGTCGGCAAGACGCTTGAGCGCCTTCCTCAGCTTTGTTGACGTATTTTTGATTACAGCTTGGGAGGCCGGGCTAACGTCGCTTCGCCAGTTATCCGGCCCACCGCGACCTACGCCCGTGTCACTTCGCCACTTGTCCGGGTTACCATCGGTCGTATGCCGGACGCGCTCGACAACAGGCGGAATGTCGGGGTTAAGTTCTCTTGCCCGCTTGATCGCTTTCGCTTGCGTCGGTTCGACGGCACTCGCCCTTTCAGAATTGCCTTTTCTAACGGCATAGTCACCCTGCGGGCGCCGCTCCACATATAAACGCTCTTTGTTTCGGCTAACCATTCACGCAAGTTGGCAACCGGTAAATCGAATGTCAATCCGCCAACGCGTCGTAGGGCAATGGTGCTGACTCTGCGGCGCGCGCTGGCGTAGCATGGCGCCGCGATGGCACATGCGAGCGAACGAAAAGGGCGCGGCAACACGTTCGTCGGCAGCGCCATTCCGCGGCGCGAGGATTTCCGCTTCCTGACCGGGCGCGGGACCTATGTCGACGACGTGGCGGCGCCCGGCGCCTTGCACGCGGTGATCGTGCGCAGCCCCTTGGCGCGCGGCCGCATCAACCGCATAGATGTGGGCGAGGCGCTGGCGCTCCCCGGAATCGTCGCCGTCCTCACCGCCGCCGATGTCGGCGAGATTCCCGTCATCGCCATTCGCGGCGAGCACCTGAAGGTCGAAGGCTTCCTCAATTTCCTGCAGCCCGTCATCGCCAAGGACGAGGTGCGCTATATGGGCGAGCCGGTCGCCGTCGTGCTCGCGGAAAGCGCCGCCTTGGCCGAGGACGGCGCCCAGAAAGTGGTGCTCGACATCGAGCATCTTCCGCCGGTGATCGACCGCTACAAGGCGCTTTTGGGGCCGCCTTTCGTCGTCGATGGCGCCGGGAGCAACATGATGGGGCGCCTGCGCGCCGTGATGGGCGATGCCGCCGCGGCCTTCGCCACCGCGCCCTACCGGCGCAAGGAAAAATTCCAGGTGCAGCGCCACAGCGCCGTCATGCTCGAGCCGCGCGGGCTTTTGGCGGAATGGAACGATGGTGATGGCACGCTGAAAATTTCCGGCGCGTGCAAGACGCCGTTCCTGAACCGCGAGAATCTGGCGCGGCAGATGGGCCTCGCGGCGCAAAAAATCCTGATGGTCGAGAACGATGTCGGCGGCGGCTTCGGCGTGCGCGGCGAATTCTATCCCGAGGATTTCCTCATCCCGTTCGCCGCGCGCCGCCTGAAGCGCCCGGTCAAATGGATCGAGGACCGGCGCGAGCATTTCGTCGCTTCGAACCACGCGCGCGGCCTTGCCGCCGAGCTCGAGATCGCGTGCGAGAAGGACGGCACGATCCTCGCGCTGCGCGGGATCATCTTTGCCGACCAGGGGGCCTATATCCGCACCAACGGCGCAACGGCGCCTCGGAACGCGGCGCAGGTCGGCGCCGGGCCCTATCGCATCGCCAACATCGACATCGAATCGATCCTGATCGCGACCAACACGACGCCGATCGGCACATATCGCGGGCCCGGGCGCTTCGAGGGCGATTTCTTCCGCGAGCGCCTCATCGATCTGGCGGCGGCCGATCTCGGCCTCGACCGCGTCGAGATGCGGCGCCGCAATCTCGTGCCGGCGGCCGCGATGCCGTGGGCGCATGCCGAGATGGCGCCCTATGGCGGCGGCGAATACGACAGCGGCGATTATTCCGAAACGCTCGCGCGCTGCCTCGATCTCTTCGGCTGGGAGGAAAAACGCGCGCTCGACGGCACGACGATCGACGGCCGCCATCATGGCATCGCCATCGGCTGCTATATCGAGGGCGGCGCCTCCGGCCCGTTCGAGAACGCGCGCATCGCCATGGAAGAGGACGGCCATGTCGTCGTCCAGGTGGGATCGAGCTCGGTCGGGCAGGGGATCGAGACGATCTTCGCCCAGATCGCGGCCGACGCGCTCGAGCTGCCGATGAGCCGCGTCACGGAGGTGCGCCACGGCACCACCGCGCTCGTCACCGAGGGCATCGGCTCGCACGCCTCGCGCTCGACCGTGATGGGCGGCTCGGCGATCGTCATGGCCGCGGCCGCGTTCAAGGAAAAGCTCCTGGCCGAAGCGGCGCGCCGGCTCGGCGTGCCGCCCGCATCGCTCGCGCTCGCCGACGGACGGATCGAAGGGCAGGGGAAATCGCTGCCCTTCGCCGCGCTTGCTGGGATCAGCGCCGAGGCGACGTTCCGCAACAACCGCAGGACCTATGCCTATGGCGCGCACGCGGCGCATGTCGCGGTCGATCCCGCGACCGGCGACGTCGCCGTGCTCGATTATGCCGCGGTCGAGGATGTCGGCCGCATCATCAATCCGCTCACGCTTCATGGTCAGGCGGTGGGCGCGATCGTGCAAGGCCTGGGCGGCGCGCTCCTCGAAGACTTGGTTTATGACGAGGAGGGTCAGCTTCTCGCCTCGACCCTCGCCGATTATCTTTTGCCGACGGTCGATCGCGTGCCGCCGATCCGCGCCGAGACGCTCGAGAACCATCCTTCGCCGACCAATCCCCTGGGCGCCAAGGGCGCGGGCGAAGGCGGCATCGTGCCCGTGGGCGGCGTCATCGCCAACGCCGTCGCCTCGGCCTTGCGCGCCTATGCCGTCGTGCCCAACGCGCTGCCGCTCTCGCCGGCGCGCGTGTGGCGGCTCATCAGCGACGCGAAGCGCGCGTGAACATCCTCCTCACGCCCCAAAAGATCGGCGGCGTCGAGATCGGGAACCGCATCGTCATGCCGCCGATGACGACGCGGCTTGCCGACGCGGAGGGCTTCGTCACCGACGAGCAGGTGGCCTATTACGTCGCGCGCGCCAAGGGCGGCATCGGGCTCATCACCTGCGAGATGGCGGCGCCCGAGCGCTGCGGCCGTCACCGTTTCCACGAGCTCGGCATTTACGACGACCGCTTTCTGCCCGGCCTCGCGCGCCTCTCCGCCGCGATCCGCGAGGCCGGCGCCAAAGCCTCGATCCAGCTCGGCCATGCCGGCGGCCACACGCGGCGCGACATTTGCGGCGAGGATCCGATCGCGCCCTCGTCCATCCCGCATCCCGTCTACGAGATCACCGACGCCGTGACCCTGCCGCAGGAAATGACGCGCGCCCGCATCGCCGAAACGGTCGCGGCCTTTGCCGCCGCGGCATCGCGCGCCAAAAATGCCGGCTTCGATTGCGTCGAGATTCACGCCGCGCACGGCTATCTCATCTCGCAATTCCACACGCCCTATGAGAACCGCCGCACCGACGAATATGGCGGCAGCCTCGAGAACCGCGCCCGCTTCGGGCTCGAGGTCTTGCGTGCAGTGAAGAAATCTTCGGGCGACATGCCGGTCGTCTACCGGCTCTCGGTCGAGGATTATTTCCCGGGCGGCATGAGTTTCGCCGAGGGGCGGCAGATCGCGCTCTGGGCGGCCGAAAGTGGCGCTGATGCGCTTCACATCGCCGCCGGGCACTATCGCTCGCTGCCGTCGGGCGCGATGCAGCTGCCGCCGATGGCGTGGCCTGACGGCATCTGGCTCGATTATGCCGCCGCGATCAAGAAGGACGTGCGCGTGCCGGTGATCGCGGTCGGGCGTTTGGGCGATCCCGAAGTCGCGCGCGCGGCGGTCGCGGGCGGCAAATGCGATTTCGTCGCACTCGGCCGCACCAGCGTCGCCGAGCCCGAGTGGGTCGCGAAGATCGCACGCGGCGAGACGCCGCGCCGCTGCCTCGCCTGCAACACCTGCATCAACGAGATGCGCGGCGGCGCCAGGATCGGCTGCGTCGTCAACGCCATGGCCGGGCGCGAGCGCGAGTTCGCGGGCCGCGCGCCGGCGCAGGGCTTGCGCATCGCGGTGATCGGCGCCGGGCCCGCCGGGCTCACCTATGCCGCGCTCGCGGCCGCGGGCAATTCCGTCACGATCTTCGAGCGGGACTCGCGGCCCGGCGGAAGCTTCCGCCTCGCCGGATTGGCGCCGCTCTTCCAGGAGGTCGAGGCGAACCCGGACGCCTTCGCCCGCACGACCGACTCGCTCGCGCAATCCTGCGCGGAAAAAGGCGTCCTCTTCCGCTATGCGACCGACGTGCTCCGAGCGCCGGAGGTTCTCGCGCCCTTCGAGCGCATCGTCATCGCCGCGGGCGCGCGCTATCGCTTCGGCCTCGGGCCGCTCGCCCGCGCGATGCTCACGACAGGATTGGCGCGGCGAAAACCGTTCGCCTCGGTCTTCGCGTCGCAAAAATTTCGCGACTGGTTCTACTACCGCGCGCGTGCGGCCACGGCCCTACGCTTTCGCGCGCTTGCTCGCCCCGGCCAGGAGGTCGTGGCGATCGGCGACGCGGCCAAGCCCGGCAAGAGCAAGGACGCGATCGCATCGTCCTTCGAAGCCGCGCTCGGCTGAAGACGAGGAGGCCCCCATGTCCTTCACCGACCTGATCTGGATCTTCTTTCTCTTCACGGCGTTGCAGCCGCTCTTCCGCAAGAAATTGGTCGAGACGCTGCGCACGCGCAAAATGGCGCAGTTCGAGAAGAAGCGCGGCTCGCGCGTGATCCTCCTGGTGCATCGCCAGGAGACCATGAGTTTCCTGGGCTTCCCGGTGATGCGCTATATCGACGTGCACGACAGCGAGGAGGTGCTGCGCGCGGTTCATCTGACCGATCCCGAAGTGCCGCTCGATCTCGTGCTGCACACGCCGGGCGGTCTCGTGCTCGCGGCGGTCCAGATCGCGCGCGCGATCCGCGACCACAAGGGCAAGGTCACGGTGTTCGTGCCGCATTACGCCATGTCGGGCGGGACCTTGATCGCGCTCGCCGCCGACGAGATCGTGATGTGCGCCCATTCGGTGCTGGGCCCGATCGATCCGCAACTGGGCCAGACGCCGGCCGCCTCGCTCTTGAAGGTGATCGAGCAGAAGCCCATCGCCGAGATCGACGACACCACGCTCATCCTGGCGGATGTGGGGCGGAAGGCGATCGCGCAGGTGAAGGAGGCGGCGAAGGAGTTGCTGGATCGCCGCCTTTCACCCGAGGCGGCGGAAACGCTCGCCGACACGCTGTCGCAGGGGCGCTGGACGCATGATTATCCGATCTCGGCCGCGACGGCGAAGCAACTGGGCTTGCCCGTCAGCACCGACATGCCCGAAGACGTGCTCGAGCTGATGGCGCTCTATCCGCAGCCGGTGCGGCGCTCGGGCAGCGGCGTCGAATATCTGCCGCTGCCGCATCCGAAGGAGCCGCTGCACGGCCCGGGCCGCTCGGGATGACGAGGCCAAGCCGGTCGCAGCTCAAATTCTACCGCTCGGTCGTGCTGATGAGCGCGGCGGCGAGCGCGCCCTACGGCTATTTCGATGCGCTCTCGCGCGGGGGCAGCGGCGCGACCGGACTCCTCCGCGGCGCCGTGATCGGGATTTTGATCTCCGTGCCCTTGGGCGCCGTCAACCTTTTGGTGCTCGACGGCCTCTTCCGCGACCAGGTTCGGCGCATACCGCTCGCCCTCAATTTTGTGCTGCGCACCTGCCTCTATGCCGCGCTCATCGTCGTCGGGCTCGCGCTGGGGCCGGTGATCGTGCCGGGCGGCGCGAGCGGAATCCCGTTTCACTCGGTGCTGTTCGCGGTGGCGCTCAGCCTGCTCTTCAACGTTCTCGGCGGCATCAATCAGCTTCTGGGATTGCGCGTGCTGGTGCAGTTCGTCTCCGGCCGCTATCACCGCCCGCGCGTCGAGGAGCGCGTGCTCCTCTTCGTCGATCTCGAATCCTCGACCCAGATCGCCGAGCGCCTGGGCGAATTGCGCTTTCTCGATTTCCTCAATCGCTTCATCGGCGACGTGACCGACGCGATCGTGGCCGAGGGCGGCGCGATCCACAAATACGTGGGCGACGAGGTGATCGCCGAGTGGCCGGCCGGCGACGGCGCGGCGGCCTCAGCCGTGCGCGCCTGCTTCGCGGCGATGGCAACGCTCGCGCGCCGCCAGCCTCTCTACGAGGCCGAATTCGGAGCCGCCGCCAATTTCCGCGCCGGGATTCACGCTGGCCCCGTGGTGCTGGGCGAATTGGGCTACAGCCGGATGGAGATCGCGTTTCTGGGCGACACGATGAACACGGCGGCGCGCATCCACGAGCTCTGCCGCGAGACCGGCAACCGCGTCATCGCGTCGGATGCGCTCTTGGCGCTCGCAGGATCGCTTCCGCCGGGGATCGAGAAACGCGCGCTCGGACCCGTTGCGCTGCGCGGCAAGGAGCGCGCGCTCGAGCTCTCCGCGCTCGCGGCGCGGTGAGGGCTTGCGGCGGCGAGCACGGTTCAGAAACTCTTGCGCAGCCCGGCGTCCTTCAGCACGGCGTTCGCGGTGTGACGACTCTTGATGCCGCTGGGAACGGCAAAATTCCGCCGTGTGATCGGGCTATACCAGATTTGATGACTGCCCTTGCCTGTTCGCACGAAGCGGCAACCGGCCTCCTCCAAGAGGCGGATCAACGCCTGGTCGAAATCGGCCATCAGGCGCCGACGGCGGCATCCTGTTCCGTGGTGAAACGGATCCTGACGCGTTCGCCACGCTTGGCGTGCCCGTTCAATTCCGCGATCTCCGGCGCGATCGCCATGACGCGCGTCATCAGTTCGTCGAAGCTCGGCGCCTCGGTCGTGAGGGGCAGATCGTCATTCGAAGCCCACCACATCCGGGCTTCGGCATCGTAAGCGGCATGAACCGTGAATTCTCGCATGGCCCGCCATCCTACTCCGGCGACGCTAACGAAACGTGAGTCTGCGCCGTTCCGCGGCCGGACGCAACCGCTGCGCGATGGCGCCGCGCGCGCGAAGAATGACGGGATTGTGAGTGGGATCGGGCGTTCACCAGTGCGAAGATAAAGTCCCCTCTCGCGAGGAGATCGCCCATGACGCTCAGGGCCAGTCTCGTCGCACTTTTTCTGGCGGCGGCGTGCGTCGCGGGGCCTGACGCCGTGGCGGGAAGATCGGGCGGCGCAGTCGCCGCACGCCCGTTCGCTTTTCGCGCAACTCCATTCCTGGCGCAGCCGCGATCCATGTTCGTCGCGCGGCGCGCCCTTCCGCCGCGGGTCTTCTTTCCGTCGCGCGTCGTCCTCCCGCAGCGGGTCTTCTTTCCGCAGCAGGTCTTCTTCCCGCAGCAGCGGATCTTTCTCGTGCCTCGGTTCTTCGCCGTGCCGCGCCTCGTCGTGGCGCCGCCGGTGTTTGGCGCGCCGCCGGTCGTGATCGTGCGCCCCTTCCCGTGAGGAGCATTCCGATGCGTCGAGCAACCTGCGTCGCCGCGATCGCCGGTGCGATTTCTCTCGGCGGCTGCGCGGTGGCGCCGCCGACCGGGCCGACCGTCGCGGCGATGCCCGGGAAGGACAAGGATTTCGCTTCGTTCCAGGCCGACGATGCCGCGTGCCGGTACTACGCCTCGGCGCAGATCGGCAACCTCTCGCCGGCGGCTGCGGCCAACCAGAGCGCGGTCAACAGCGCCGTCTTGGGCACCGTGCTGGGCGCGGCGGCGGGCGCCGCCATCGGCGCCGCGGCCGGCAACCCGGCCGCGGGCGCCGCCATCGGCGCGGGAAGCGGGCTCTTCCTCGGCGGCGCCACCGGGATCGGCGCGGCGCAAGCGTCCGGCACCTCGATGCAATACCGCTACGACATGGGCTATGCGCAGTGCATGGCGGCCAAGGGCGAGAGCGTGCCGGCCGTGACCGCCGCATATCCCGGCTACCCGTATTATCCCTACGCGCCGGCCTATTCCCCTTATCCGTACTATCCCTACACTTGGGGCCCCGCGTTCCTCGGCGTGAATTTCGGCTTCGTCGGCCGCGGCTTCCGCTTCCGCCACTTCCACCGCTGAACGGCGCAGGCCGGGGTCGCGATTTCGTGCAGCCGCTGCGGCGCGTTATGCTGGCGCGATGAGAAATCTGCTCGAAACGCTGATGGAGCGCGCCGCCGTCTGGCCCGAGGAAGCCCAGGCGGAACTCGCCCGAAGCCATGATCGAGATCGAGGCACGGCATAAGGGCACCTACCGGCTCAGCGACGAGGAGCGGAGCGCCGTTCGCCGCGGCCTGGCCGAGATTCGCGCGGGCAAGATCGCGCCCGACCATCTTGTCGCGGAGGTCTTCGCCCGCCACTGCGGCGCATGAAGGTTCGTTTCACCGAAACGGCCCTTGTCGAAATCGAATCGATCTTTGCTTACGTCGCTGCCGAAAATCCGCTGGCTGCGGAGCGCCGTCAGCGCGACAACGAGATTGTGCGGTCGTGGCAGGGACCGGGAATGTTCATGTTGCGGGAGATTAGGCGGTGAGGGTCGTTAGGCCAACTCGCGCTGATCGTCGTAGACTTCGGATTCAACATCCTTGATGAAGCTCAAATCGTTATGCAGCGCAATGACGGCTTCACGCTCAAGCTTTTGCTCCGCCAAGTTATGGCGTATCTGCTTTTCCAATTTCTGTAAGGCCGCAAGTACCGCTCTCGCAACTCCTTTGGGCAGCGGCACCTGCGCTTGGTTCAGCGCACCTTCAGCGACCTGATACGGGTTATCTGTCGCCCATCTGTCCCAGGCTTTGCGCGCTTCTGGAACCCCAAGCTGGTCGAGCCCAGCTTCGATGAAGTGGCGAGCCATCGGAGAGAAATTCCGCATGGAATGTCACCTTACCATGGCTTTGGTTGAGGCTACATGAATTTTCCGTTGACTGCCGCAAGAGCCTTCACGAAGTCGGCGCGGGGCATCTCGCGAACAGGAACAAACATCCAGTGGTTCCTATGATCGTTAAACAGTTCTAATTCCGGCGGAAAATCAATACCCTTTGGCAATGTCCACCATCGAAGTTTGCTGCTCGGGAGTCGGCCCTTCTGGCTGAACGTGGAAGCCCCTTTGTTATTTGCGCGAACCATCGGGACGCTGTTTTTAGTGAAAGTGTCGATGTCGACCACGTCGCGGACATAGTCTAACGCGGCGCCCTGCGCGTCTCCCCACCGAAATAGTTCAAATGGCGTAACCCCCATGCGTTCGCATCAGATCACACGGCTTTCATACGTTCAATTGACCGGGCGAATCGGTCGGTCCCATTTGCGCCCGAATAGCGGACTTTTCTTCGAGCTTCACCCGAAGCCCCTCATCCTCAGCGGAGCGCGGAGCCGCGCAGTCGAAGGACGCTCCGCGGTTTCGTTTGAACGGATCAGACCCTATTCCGCCGCTTCTCGGCCGAGGGCGGCGTTGACGGCGGGCATGACCTTTTCCGCCATCAGCTCCATCGAGCGGCGGCCCAAGGCCGGATCGGTCCAGTTCTTGCCGCAATAGAGCAGCGTGCCGAACCCGCCGGCATCCTCGTGGAGCTTCAGGATCGCGTCGGTCACGCGCGCGGGCGAGCCCGCGATCACGATCTCGTCCATGATGCGGTCGAGCGTCACGCTCTCGTCAGGGAGCGTCTCGTCCGACTTGAACGCTTCGAGCTTCTTGGCGCGCGCGAGCTTTTGCGACAGCTGCCGCATGTAGAAGCGATAGGGGCTCGCCTCGTCGCGCCGGCCATAGCGTTCCGCGACCTTGTCGTCGTCGGCGCAGAAGATCGAGCGCGCGACGCGCCAGATGCTGCGATCGGCCGTGCGCCCCGCCTCCGCCGCGCCCTTCGCGTAAAGCTCCCAGTGATGCTTCACGTGGTTTGCGTGGAGGTATGGAGCGGTCGCCGGGATGAAGCCACGCTTGCCCAGGATCACCATGCCGCGCGAGTTCTTGTCGGTGACGGTGCCCATGATCGGCGGGTGCGGCTTCTGAAAGGGCTTCACCATCGCGCCGACGCCGAGCTCGGCCCACTGCGTCTTGGCGGTCGAGATGTTCCAGTACTTGCCTTTCAGGTCATAAGGCGGGTCGCGCGTCCAAAGCGCGATGACGTGCTCCAGCGCTTCCGCGAACATGGCGCCGCGGTCCTCGTCGAGCAACTCGAGCGCCTCCGCGTCCGAGCGCAGGATGCCGGCGCCGAAACCGAGGATGAGCCGCCCTTCGAGCAGAGTGTCGAGCATCGCCGCGTTGGACGCGGTCACGGCCGGATGGCTGAACGGCAGGTTGGCGACCGCGGTGCCGAGCTTGATCTGCTTGGTCGCGTCCTTGAGGCTCGCGCAGAACATGAGGGAGTTCGGCACGTTCTCGCACAAATCGGTGAGGTGCTCGCCCATCATCGCTTCGCTATAGCCGAGCCGGTCGGCGAGGATGAACGCCGCGCGATCCTCGCTCAGCGTCTCGACGTAATTGCGGTCCTTCGGATGGACCGGCATGGTGAAGAAGCCGAGCTTCATGCTGCCTCCCTCGTGTCGCCCCGCCCGCTCATGTCGCCTTGAAGCAGCGCGAGGCGTTGTCCCAGAAAAGTTTTTGCCGCGCGGCCGGGCCGATCGACGACCACGCCAGGATCTTGTCGATCGATTCGGGGAACCAGCTCTCGTAATGCGGATAGTCGGAGGCGTACATCAGCACGCCCTCGCCCAAGGCCTGCGTCACCATCTGGTACATCGGCTCGTGCTCGTGCGCCTCGATGTTGCAGAAGACGCGGCCGGCGGCGAAGTGCTCGCTCGGCAGGAGCTTCAAGGGCGCGGTGCGGCCCATATAGGCCACCTGCTCGTCCATGCGCCGCACCCAGAACGGGAGCCAGCCGAAGCCGCATTCGAGCACGGCGAGGCGCAGGCCCGGATGGCGGTCGAGCACGCCGCCCGCCAGGAACCCGGCCATGAAGCGCATCGCCCCCCACGGGTGCGAGCAGAGCCGCGCCAGGAACGCGTTGTCCCACATGTCGCGATAGCCCGGGAAATAGGGCGGGCTCGCGAAGAAGCTGTGATTGACGATGGCGAGGTCGTGCTCTTCGGCCGCCTGCCAGATCGGCTCGAGATCGGGGTGGTCGACCGGGCGCTCGTTGTCGAGCAGCGGCTGCACCGCGACCGCCCATTTCGACTTGCCCCATTCGCGGATCTCGCGCACCGCCTCGCCGACCGCGCGGGCGGAGGCGACGATCGGGCCTTTCAAGCGCTCGGGCGCCGTGCCGCAGAAATCCTGCATGTGGCGGTGATAGGCGCGGATGAGCGCCACCTCGATCGAGGCGTCGGGATGGCCGACCACGGCGGTCCAGGCGGAGGGCACGAGAAAATGCCGGTCGGCGCCTTCGATGTCCATGTCGTGGAGGCGGTTGTCGGCGCGGTCGTCCTCGACGCCCTCGCTCGGGCGCAAGCGTCCGCGCCAGGTGCGGCCGTCGCGCGAGCCCGGCCGGTTCGCCGCCTCGCCGAGCGTGCGCTCATAGGGCTTGTGGTCGAAGCGATAGATCGAGCGCTCGCTCGCCGCCGCGTCGCGCCCGCGCGTCGTGGCCCGGTAGGGTGCCAGCTCGGGAAGGCGCGGCCGGAAGCCGGGATCGACATATTTGTCGAGCACCTCGGCGCCGGGATTGATGTGGGTGTCGACGTCCCAGACGCGGAATCCGCTCTTCATTCGCCCGACCCTCCGCTGCGCGGCGGCAGTTTAGGGCGCGGGCGCGCCGCCGTCATTTCTCTCCTTCGGCGGCATCGAGATAGGGCTTGATGCGCGCCATCAGCCGCTCGCGCCCGCTCTGGCGCGGCGCTTTCGGCTCGTCGAACAGGCCGAAATAGCGCGCCAGCGCCGCGATCGCCTCGGTCTTGGTGTGGAGGCGGATGGTGGCGGCTTGCATGCGCTTGGCGCGGTAGAGCGTGAGCGCCGCGACCGAAGCGGCTTCCGCGTCGCCGAGCTGGCCCGGCGAAGCAAGCGTCAGCACCTCGCCGTCCCAGTCGCCGACCTTGCCCAGATTGGCGAACGCGACCCGCGCCAGCTCTTCGAGCACGCGCTCCCTGGTGACGCCGGTGCGGCGCTCGCGCGCGGCGCGGGCCCGCTCGAGCGCGTAGCGCACGACCGGCTTCGCCAAGAGCCGGCGGGCGTTGTCGGCCGCGCCCGCTGGCGCATAGCCGGCGCTCACCGCCGCTTCGGCCGGATCGCCGCAGCGCACGAGCTCGGCGACGAAGCGGCGCTCGCGCATCCTCATGGGCCGGGCTCCTCGAACCCCGGCGGCGGCGCGATCCCGGCCTCGCGGAAGAGCCGCCGGAACACCGCCATGGCCTTGCGGTTCTGCTCCTGGGGATCGACGAAGTGGCGCTGCTCGTGCAGGCCGAGATGGCGCGCCAGGATCTTCAAGGCCGCGACCTTGCCGTGGAGCCGGATCGAGGCCGGCCGGTGGCGCCCGCCCATCGAGAGCCGGAGGATCGCCGCCGTGTCGCGCTCGGAGAGCTCGCTGCGCGGCTTCAGCGCGAGCGATCCGTCCGGGCGCTCGGTGAGATATGTCCTGATGTCGCTGAAGGCGAGCGCTTCGAGCTCGCGCACGACGCGGTCGGCATCGAGCAGGATGCGGCTCTCCGCGCGCGCGGCTTCGGCCTCGATCGCGGCGTCGATGGCGGGATGGCGCAGCAGGTGCCAGGCCGCCTGCACCGGCCAGCGCGTGCGATAGCCCGCGCGGGCGAGCGCCGCCGTGCCGTCGAAATCCTTCATGTACTCGGTGACGAAGCTGCGCTGCATCACGGTGAGCGCGCGGGTGCGCTGGTGCGGCATGGCTTTTCCGTTTCGTCGCTGGTCCGGGTGCGGCAAAAGAAAAAGGCCCGCGGATGCGGGCCCTTTGGCAAGCGTGCCGAGTCCTATCACATTTGGTCCGACAAGTCAACGGAAAAAGCGTACGAGGCGCCTCGCGCCGGCGGCTGCGCGCGCCGCCGGACGGCTAGAGCCTGTGCATGCCGATGCCGCCAAACAGCCACAGCACGACGAGCACGACGAACGACCACGCCGAGCACGCCGCCGAGGCCCGCCCCGCCATAGTAGCTGTGCGCGTAATAGCCGCCGCCGCCGCCGAACAGCACGACCAGGACGACGATGAGAAGAATTAAACCCATGACCAACCTCCATCGAATTTTGCTCGTTCCCTGAACATGGCGCGAAGGCGGCCGCGTCAGCAGGATCGGAATGTACTCAAGGGTCGCGCGCCGTGCCGGTGCGATGCCGCTCCGCCGCGGCCGGACCGGGTCCTATCGTGTCAAATGGGGCAGCAACCCCGACCCGCCGATGATGATGAGATAGATGGCGACGATATAGCTCAGCAGCCGCGGCATGATGAGGATCAGGATGCCGGCGACGAGGGCGATGAGCGGCTGCACGATCAGCATGTTGATGGTCATCATTGGGGGGACTCCGCGGTGCCGCCGGCGCTGGGCCGTCAGCGCCGTTCGCCGCCGTCGTAGCCGCCGCGGTCGCCGGCCGGGTGCGCATCGGACTCGCCGATAACCACGCCGAAGCCCGGGCCGCCATAGTATCCGGAATTGCCGTAATAGCCGGGAGCGTCGTAATAGGCGGAGCCGCCGTAATAGGCGGGAGCGCCATAAGGATCGACGACGCAGCCGCACAGGGCCAGCACGGCGGTCACGGCAAGAGCCATTTTCAAGGCAGTCATGTCAGTGTCCTTCAACGAGGATCATCTGCACTTCGCATGGGGTCGGACTGGATCGGGGCCTGATGCCGCTGCGCCAGCGTGCAGCCTCTCGTTCGCACTGCATAGATGGGTGGAAGACGCGGCGGCGGTCAGAGTCGGAAACTACTCAGTGCCGGGCCTATTTGGCGCAGCGGCTCCGGCCGTTCGAGTGGGACCGCGATCGCGCGCGCAGCCTGATCAACGCTGTCATTGCGAGGAGCGCAAAGCGCGCGCCGGACAACCCTCTCCCCTCGGGGAGAGGGCAGGGTGAGGGGGGACAGCGACGCGCGGCCCCAAACGAAAAAGGCCCGCCGATGCGGGCCCTTTTGCG